>NZ_SCFF01000001.1:0-1437177 GCF_022496745.1 Pseudomonas sp. TMW22080
GCGCCGGTCAAAGTGATCACCGTACGCGCCACCGGTTTCGACCCGGTTGCTGCGCAAGGTGGTTCGGCAGCGGTTGAAGCGGTTGCAGCGGTTCACGATGCAGGCACTTCGTCGTTTGTTGGCGAAGCGCTGGCCAAATCGGACCGCCCGGAACTGACCGCTGCCAAAATCGTCGTCTCGGGCGGTCGTGGCATGCAGAACGGTGACAATTTCAAGTACCTGTATGCGCTGGCCGACAAGCTGGGCGCTGGTGTGGGTGCATCCCGTGCTGCAGTTGACGCGGGTTTTGTACCCAACGACATGCAGGTCGGCCAGACCGGCAAAATCGTTGCGCCACAGCTGTACATTGCGGTCGGTATTTCCGGCGCGATCCAGCATCTGGCCGGGATGAAAGATTCCAAGGTGATCGTTGCGATCAACAAGGACGAAGAAGCGCCGATCTTCCAGGTGGCCGATTACGGCCTGGTAGCGGACTTGTTCGAAGCGGTACCTGAGCTGGAGCAGGCGATCTAACTTCTGTAGGGGGCGGGTTCGCCCGCTCCCGCAGGAATAAAGCCATCTGCTTGCAGCACAACTTTTGCCACAATCCGTTTTGTAGTTCTATAGATGCAAGTACAAGTTCGAGTGTAGATTCCCGACGGTAATATCCCATCCTTAATTACGTTGTATCGAGGGTAAGACTATGTCGGGTAACTTCTCCAGGAATGTAATGAATACTCTTGTGGTTGCGCTTAGTTTGGCGTTTACCGGTTCTGCACTGGCCGATACGGCAGTCAATGATCCGCTGTATATAACCGGCAACTATAAATGCACAGGGTTTGACAGTCATGACGGGGCCTTCAAGGGCGACCTGAGTGTCAAAGTGAATGAGAAATCCAGCAACTTCAGCCAGAACTTCGGCGCTTATACCTTCACGCTTGAAGTGGATCTTGGAGGCGACAAGGCCACTTATTCAGGCTACGCCGCCGCCCAGGGTCAGCAATTGGCAATGTATTTTGCCAATGACAGCCAGGAGGCCGCCACGGATCGAGGCATCGGGCTTGCGACCATTACCCGTGACCAGGACAGCAAGGGGCAATACACTACCACGCTGCACAAGTCATACTATGCGCCCGACTACAATGGCGGTGGCCATGGTACGGAAACATGCATTAAAACCCCGCAAGTTTGAAATTGAAAAAGCCCCGGAGATTATCCGGGGCTTTTTTGTACGGCCCGGCTTATCAGCTGTAGCTGTTAACTTTTACCAGGGCAGGCTCGGTTTGAGCCTTTTGCCAGGTCAGGGTCAGGGTTTGCAGCACGCGCGCCATATAGTCGCTATCGGCCGCAGCCTTCTTGCCCACGTAGCCTTGGCCACGGCGGTACATTTTGAGGTGGGCGCGCATTTGTGGACGTTCCTCCTCGAATCTGGTTTCTTCCTTGCACGACGTCACGGGATCGATACGTACATCGCCGGCTTCGCTGATCCACAGGATATGGTCGTTCAGCGTGTCTTTCTGGGCGGCGAAGAGTCGAGCCAGCTCGTTAACAGTCGGTTGGTTATTCAGGTTCATGGCTAACTCCTTGACTACTCGTTGATCTGTCTAATTGATTCGCGCAACTGCACATGCAGCGCTACGTAGTGTCCATCCAAAGCAGATCTGTCTTGAGTTCGTCATATGTAGTAGTAAAACCCGGCACTACATACAGAGCGTAAAGCGAAGGAGAGCAGCGTGAACCAGGATGCCTGAGTGACATGACGCATCAGCCACAAGCTTCTTGAGGACGTTTCGCTAGCCCCTGTCGTCTTTGACGCGGACGATCAAGCCAGGTCAGCTTCATCAATTCTGCCTTGTGGGCAGTACCTATCCCGGAACAGCCCGACAGCTCGTCGAGCATGCTTGCAACAACCCTTTCCAGCGCTTCCGGTGGGGAAGACGTCTGCATAATGCTGGGGGAAAATCGAGCCGTCAATACTTATGTAGTGATTATTTTATGGCACTACATATGTGACTGGCGGGTCGATTTTCAGCATGCCGGTCATCCCCGATAAATGCCCCAACCGTAGCCGATACCCCCGTTATTTCGGCAGTTCAAGGTAGGCGAGCCCTACTCAGTTGCTGTTGCGCACCCGCCCAGGGTAATTCATCACAAATTGCACATGAGCCTTCACGCCCGTGGCCAGGGTGGCATCGTCGGCGGTGAAGTAGGGGCTGTGGTTGTTCGCGACCTTGCTCATGTCCTGCCCTTCAGGCGTAGCGCCCAAAAATACGAACAAGCCCGGGACTTTTTCGGCGTAGTAGGAGAAGTCTTCGCTGGGCGACAGGGACGCCGGCAGCAACTGCACCTTGCCTGGCGCAGCCAGTTCCAGTGCCGGGACCATGGCTGCGGTCAATTGCGGGTCGTTGCTGGTGACCGGCGCATGATTGACCAGCAGCAGGCTGGCTTCGGTCTCGTAGGCACTGGCAATGCCTTGCACCAGGGGTGGCATCTTTTTCAGCAGGGTGTCGCGCACTGCCGCGCTGTTGCTGCGGATGGTGCCGGTCATTTCCACGCTTTCGGGAATGATATTGGCTGCAGAACCGGCATTGACGGTGCCAACACTGATCACGCCCATCCCCTGGGTCAGATCAGCCCGGCGGCTGACCAGGGTTTGCAGGCCGTTGATAATGCCTGCGCTGGCTACTACCGGGTCGACGCCGCTCCAGGGGGCCGAGCCATGGGTTTGCTGGCCTTTGACGATGATGCGAAAACCGTCGCTGCTATTGAGCACGGTACCGGCCTTGTAATACAGATGACCGGTGGGGTAACCCGCCATCACATGCACGCCGAATATGGCTTCGACCTTGGGGGAGTCCAGGGCGCCGTCGCGGATCATCGCCTGGGCACCCACCAGGGTTTCGGTTTCGAATTCGTCCAGGTCTGCCGCGCCTTCTTCAGCGGGCTGGAACAGGAATACCACGGTGCCGGCGACCTGATCGCGATGCTCGGCCAGCACTCTGGCTGCACCCAGCAGCATGGCGGTGTGGGTGTCATGGCCGCAGGCGTGCATCACCGGTACGGTTTTGCCCAGGCGCACTCCCGTGGCCGTGCTGGCCCAGGGCAGGCCGGTCATTTCCTTGACCGGCAGGGCGTCCATATCGGCGCGCAGGGCCATCACCGGGCCAGGCAGGCCACCCTTGAGCACGGCCACTACACCGGTCTTGCCCACTTGGGTGCGCACCTGTAAGCCCAGGCTTTTGAGTTGCTCGGCGACCAGGGCGGCGGTCTTGAATTCCTGATTGCCCATCTCCGGGTTCTGGTGGAGGGTGTGGCGCAGGGAGATTACCTGCTCATTGACCGTCGCGACGGCGGGGTCGACCCAGCTCAGGTCAGCCGCATGGCCGGTGCTGGTCAGCGTGCTCAACAGTGCGAGGTACAAAGGGGCATGGCGAAGGCGGGGCAGCATTGAAGGTCTCTTGTTTGTTGTTTTTAGGGCGCTCAGGGTAAGCCAGTTTTTCGCACAGGCGGCGCAACCGCCGGGCTAAAAGCGTTCGATTACCGCCCATTAGCCGAGTGTCCAATTGCCCTGCCATTGCCGTCGTGCTTACTCTGGCGCAGACAACACCCATAATAATGACAACACCGAGTACCTTGCCGATGGATAGCCGCCTGCTGAGTGAACGCAGTAGCGTGTTCCGACACGCCGACCCACATGCCGTGTCCGACTATGTAAACCAGCATGTTGGCCAGCACTGCATCGGCCTTTCCAGAACCACCCGGCCGCTGGCCAGCCTCAATCACCGTAAATTCGCCGAGCTTGATCTGTGCCGCATCAGTTATGGCGGCAGTGTGCGCGTGACCTCGCCCGCACTGGAAACCATCTTTCACTTGCAGGTGCTGCTCAGCGGCAATTGCCTGTGGCGCGGCCCGAACCGCGAGCAGCACCTGGTGCCGGGGGAGTTGCTGGTGATCAATCCGGATGATCCGGTCGATTTGACTTACTCTCAGGATTGCGAAAAGTTCATCCTCAAAATACCGGCCAAATTGCTCGAATCGGTGTGCGACGATCAGCGTTGGCGGCGGCCGTCAGGCGGTGTGCGCTTTATGCGCAATCACTACCGGCTCGATGAGCTGGAGGGCTTTATCGGTTTGCTGGGCATGGTGTGCCAGGAGTCCGAGGCCAGCGATCCGCTGCTGCGGGTGCAGGAGCACTACACGCAGATTGTCGGCAGCAAGCTGTTGACCCTGATGCAGACCAATATCAGCCGTGAAAACCTGGCATCAGCCAGTGCCGGTCTTGAGCGCATACTCGATTACATCGAGCGCAATCTCAAACAGGAACTCAACGGTGAAGACCTGGCAGCACAGGCCTGTATCAGCCAGCGCTCGTTGTACAGCCTGTTTGAGCGCCAGTTGGGCGTGACGCCCTTGCAGTACATTCGCCAGCGCAAACTTGCGCGGATTCATGCCTGCCTGAACGACCCGAGCTGCACGGTACGCAGCCTCACAGAGCTGGCGCTCGATTACGGTTTTATGCACTTGGGCCGTTTTTCCGAAAGCTACCGTTTGCAGTACGGCGAGCTGCCTTCAAGCACCTTCAAGCGCCGGCACTGAGCAACGGCTTTTGTGGGAGCGGGCTTGCTCGCGATGGGATCGCTGCGGTGTCAGCGGAACACCGCGCTGCCTGGATCGCGAGCAAGCCCGCTCCCACTGAAATACCCGTCTTGCCTGCACTAACCGGATAACGATCCGCAGTAAACGGATAGTGCCCCGGACATCGACTCCCTAACCTGACCCGGCCTGGATAATAACAACGGAGGCCCTGGCCATGTCCCTGGGTATCGATTACTTGAATGCCATGCTGGAAGACGACAAAGACAAGGGTATCTACCGCTGCAAGCGTGAGATGTTCACCGACCCCGACCTCTTTGAACTCGAAATGACCCATATCTTCGAGGGCAACTGGATCTACCTCGCCCACGAGAGCCAGATCCCCAACGTCAACGACTTCCTGACCACCACCATGGGCCGCCAGCCGATTTTTATCGCGCGTAACAAGGCCGGTGAACTCAACGCCTTTCTCAACGCCTGCAGCCATCGCGGCGCCATGCTGTGCCGGCACAAAACCGGCAACCGCGCCAGCTATACCTGTCCGTTTCACGGCTGGACCTTCAACAACAGCGGCAAGCTGCTCAAGGTCAAGGATCCGGGTGCCGCCGGTTACCCCGAAGGCTTCAACTGCGAAGGCTCCCATGATTTGACCAAAGTGGCCCGCTTCGAGTCCTATCGCGGCTTTCTGTTTGGCAGCCTCAACCCCGATGTGAAATCCCTGGCCGAGCATCTGGGTGAATCCGCCAAGATCATCGACATGATCGTCGACCAGTCCGCCGATGGCCTGGAGGTGCTGCGCGGTGCCAGTTCCTATATCTACGAAGGCAACTGGAAACTGACCGCCGAAAACGGCGCCGATGGCTATCACGTCAGCTCCGTGCACTGGAACTACGCGGCCACGCAAAACCAGCGCACCCTGCGTGAAGCGGGTGAAGAAATCAAAACCATGAGCGCCGGCAGCTGGGCCAAGGGCGGCGGCGGTTTCTACTCCTTCGACCATGGCCATCTGCTGCTCTGGACTCGCTGGGCCAACCCCGAAGATCGTCCGGCCTACGAGCGCCGCGACGAACTGGCCCGTGATTTCGGCCAGGCCCGTGCCGACTGGATGATCGAGAACTCGCGCAACCTGTGCCTGTACCCCAATGTGTACCTGATGGACCAGTTCAGCTCGCAAATCCGCATTGCCCGGCCCATCTCCGTGAATCAGACCGAGATCACCATCTACTGCATCGCGCCCAAAGGCGAAAGCAGTGAGGCGCGCACCAAGCGCATCCGTCAGTACGAAGATTTCTTCAACGTCAGCGGCATGGCCACTCCGGACGATCTGGAAGAGTTCCGCTCCTGCCAGACCGGTTACGGTGCAGGTCGCGGCTGGAATGACATGTCCCGCGGGGCCGAACACTGGGTCGAAGGCGCCGATGCCGCCGCCGCAGAAATCGACCTCAAGCCGCTGTTGTCCGGGGTGCGTACCGAAGACGAAGGCCTGTTTGTGCTGCAACATAAATACTGGCAGCAAACCATGCTCAAGGCGGCTGGCGGCGAGCCCGCGCTGATCCCCGTGGAGGCTGTGCAATGAACAGCCTTTACCCCATTGTGCGGGATTTTCTGTACCGCGAAGCGCGTTACCTGGACGACGGCCAGTGGGATCAGTGGCTTGAGCTGTACGCCGCCGATGCCAGTTTCTGGATGCCGTGCTGGGATGACAACGACCGCCTTACCGAAGACCCGCAAAGCGAAATCTCGCTGATCTGGTACGGCAGCCGCGGTGGCCTGGAAGATCGCGTGTTCCGCATCAAGACCGAGCGCTCCAGCGCGACCGTGCCCGACACCCGCACTTCGCACAACCTGAGCAATATCGAGATCGTCGACCAGGCCGACGGCCTGTGCCAAGTGCGTTTTAACTGGCACACCCTCAGCTTTCGCTACAAGACCACCGACAGCTACTTCGGCACCAGCTTTTACACCCTCGACATGCGCGGCCCACAGCCGCTGATCAAGGCCAAGAAAGTCGTGCTCAAGAATGACTACGTGCGTCAGGTCATCGACATCTACCACATCTGATCAAGGCTGTGATGCGTGCCTGGGAGTGCCTGTGGGTGCCCGGGCCGGGCATTGCCTGCGAGGTACATTATGAGTTTTCAAATTGCCCTCAACTTCGAAGACGGAGTTACCCGTTTTATCGAGACCAATGGCCAGGAAACCGTCGCTGACGCCGCTTACCGCCAGGGCATCAATATCCCGCTGGACTGCCGCGACGGTGCCTGCGGTACCTGCAAGTGCTTTGCCGAAGCTGGCCGCTACGAGCTGGGCGAGGACTATATCGAAGACGCCCTCAGCGCAGAGGAGGCCGGGCAGGGCTATGTGCTGACCTGCCAGATGCGCGCCGCCAGCGACTGCGTATTGCGGGTGCCTGCTTCTTCGACCTTGTGCAAGACCCAGCAGGCCAGTTTTGATGCCGTTATCAGCAATGTGCAGCAGTTGTCCGAGAGCACCATCGCTCTGTCGATAAAGGGCGAGTCCCTGGGCAGTCTGGCGTTTTTGCCGGGCCAGTATGTCAACCTGCAGGTACCCGGCAGCGGGCAGAGCCGGGCCTATTCCTTCAGCACCCTGCAAAAGGATGGCGAGGTCAGCTTCCTGATCCGCAATGTCCCGGGCGGGCTGATGAGCAGCTTTTTGACAGGCATCGCCAAGGCTGGCGACAGCATGACCCTGGCGGGCCCTTTGGGCAGCTTTTACCTGCGTCAGATCCAGCGGCCCTTGTTGTTGCTGGCAGGTGGTACCGGGCTGGCGCCGTTCACCGCGATGCTGGAAAAAATCGCCGAGCAGGGTAGTGCCTACCCGGTTCATCTGATCTACGGCGTGAGCAACGACTTCGATCTGGTGGAGCTGGATCGCCTGCATGCCCTGAGTGAGCGCATCGCCAATTTCAGCTTCAGCGCCTGCGTGGCCAACCCGCAGAGCCAGCACCCGCTCAAGGGCTATGTGACCCAGCATATCGAGCCGGGCCACCTCAACCAGGGCGACGTCGATGTGTACCTGTGCGGCCCGCCGCCGATGGTGGAAGCGGTCAACCTGTATATCCGCGAGCAGGGCATTACCCCGGCCAATTTCTACTACGAGAAGTTTGCCGCTGCGGCCTGACACTTTGATTGGAGCTAGCCATGAACAACCGATTCCACAACAAGGTCGCGCTGGTTACCGGCGCCGCCCAGGGCATTGGCCGTCGCGTGTGCGAGCGTCTGCTGGGCGAGGGCGCGCAAGTGATTGCGGTGGACCGTTCCGAGCTGGTCTTTGAGCTGCAGGGCGAAGGCGTGCTGGCCCTGACTGCAGATCTGGAGCAATACACCGATTGTGTGCGGGTGATGGCTGCAGCGGTGAATACCTTTGGCCGCCTCGATGTGCTGGTCAACAACGTGGGCGGCACCATCTGGGCCAAACCGTTCGAGCATTACCGGGCCGAGGAAATCGAGGCCGAAGTTCGTCGCTCGCTGTTCCCCACTCTGTGGTGCTGCCATGCGGCGCTGCCCTACATGCTCGAACAGGGCAGCGGGGCGATTGTGAATGTTTCTTCAATCGCCACCCGCAGCGTCAACCGCGTTCCTTACGGCGCGGCCAAGGGCGGCGTGAATGCATTGACTGCCTGCCTGGCGTTCGAGAATGCCCAGCGCGGGATTCGTGTCAACGCCACTGCCCCTGGGGGCACTGAGGCACCACCGCGGCGGATTGCGCGCAATGAGAACGAGCAAAGCCCCGAGGAGCAAGTCTGGTACCGGCAAATCGTTGACCAGACCCTCGACAGCAGCCTGATGAAACGTTACGCCAGCCTCGATGAGCAGGTCGGCGCGATCCTGTTTCTGGCTAGCGACGAAGCCTCCTATATCACCGGCGTAACCCTGCCGGTGGGTGGCGGCGACCTCGGCTGACTTCTCTGATAAAAAAGGACAACTGCCATGAGCCAAATTCTGATTGAAAGCCTGACGACCCTGATCGTCGACCTGCCCACCATCCGCCCGCATACGCTGGCCATGCACACCATGCGCAAACAGACCCTGGTGATTGTGCGCCTGCGTTGCAGCGACGGTATCGAAGGTGTCGGTGAAGCCACTACCATCGGCGGCCTGGCCTACGGTTACGAAAGCCCGGAAAGCATCAAGGCCAATATCGATGCGCATCTGGCACCGATGCTGGTGGGCAAGCCAGCGGCCAATATCAACGCCGCCATGCACAGCCTGGACAAGATTGCCAAGGGCAATACCTTTGCCAAATCGGGTATCGAAAGCGCGTTGCTCGACGCCCAGGGCAAGCGCCTGGGGCTGGCGGTCAGCGAGTTGCTGGGCGGGCGCGTGCGCGACAGTCTGGAAGTGGCCTGGACCCTGGCCAGCGGTGACACTGCCCGTGACATTGCCGAAGCCGAGCAGATGCTCGACCTGCGACGCCACCGCATCTTCAAATTGAAGATCGGTGCCAACCCGCTGGAGCAGGACCTCAAACATGTGCTGGCGATCAAAAAGGCCCTGGGTGAGCGCGCCAGTGTGCGGGTTGACGTCAACCAGTATTGGGACGAGTCCCAGGCCATTCGTGGTTGCCAGGTGCTCGGTGACCACGGTATCGACCTGATCGAACAGCCGATTTCCCGGGCTAATCGTTCAGGGCAGGTGCGTCTGAATCTGCGCAGCCCGGCGCCGATCATGGCCGACGAATCCATCGAAAGTGTCGAGGACGCCTTCAGTCTGGCGGCGGACGGTGCGGCCAGTGTATTTGCCCTCAAGATCGCGAAAAACGGCGGGCCCCGTGCAGTGCTGCGCACTGCTCATATCGCCGAGGCCGCCGGTATCGCCCTGTATGGCGGCACCATGCTTGAAGGCTCGGTGGGCACCCTGGCCTCGGCCCATGTTTTCCTCACCCTCAAGCAACTGACCTGGGGCACCGAGCTGTTCGGGCCACTGCTGCTGACCGAAGACATCGTCACCGAGGCGCCGCAGTACCGTGATTTTGAGCTGCATATCCCGCGCACTCCAGGCCTGGGCCTGACGCTGGACGAAGAGCGCCTGGCCCGTTTTAGCCGCTGACACTCTGAAAAACCCCTGTGGCAGCGGGCTTGCTCGCGATGCAGACGACTCGGTGCATCCGCGCTGATGCTATCGCGAGCAAGCCCGCTCCCACAGCCACTTCCCCTATTTCTTCAAGGAGAGCCCCATGCTTTTCCACGTAAAAATGACCGTAAATCTGCCCCTGGACATGGACCCGACCAAGGCCGCAAAACTCAAAGCCGACGAAAAGCAACTGGCTCAACGGCTGCAGCAGGAAGGCACCTGGCGCCATCTGTGGCGCATCGCCGGGCACTACGCCAACTACAGCGTGTTCGACGTGGCCAGTGTCGAAGAACTGCATGACACCCTGCTGCAATTGCCGCTCTTTCCCTACATGGATATCGAGATTGAAGGGCTGTGCCGCCACCCGTCCTCGATCCACAGCGACGACCGCTAACGCTTTCTATCCCTTGCACAAGAACAAGATGAGGTGAGCCCCATGACCGTGAAAATTTCCCACACCGAAGTCATCCAGCGCTTCTTCAAGGAAGCCGCAGGTTTTTCCAGCGATAACGGCAACCCGCGCCTGAAAAGCATCATCCTGCGCATCTTGCAGGACAGCGCCAGAATCATCGAAGACCTGGACATCACTGAAGATGAATTCTGGAAGTCCGTGGACTATCTCAACCGCCTGGGCGGCCGCTCGGAAGCCGGGCTGCTGGTGGCCGGGCTGGGCATCGAGCATTTTATCGACCTGTTGCAGGACGCCAAGGACGAGCAGGCCGGTCAGACTGGCGGCACCCCGCGTACCATCGAAGGCCCGCTGTATGTGGCCGGTGCCCCGGTGTGCGAAGGGCTGGCGCGGATGGACGACGGCAGCGAGGAGGGCGTTGCCACCGTGATGTTCCTCGAAGGGCAGGTGTACGATCTTTCGGGCCAACCGCTGGCCGGTGCCACGGTTGATCTATGGCACGCCAACACCAAGGGTACCTACTCGTTCTTTGACCAGAGCCAGTCCGAGTACAATCTGCGCCGACGTATCATCACCGATGCCCAGGGCCGCTACCGTGCCCGCAGCATCGTGCCCTCGGGCTATGGCTGCGACCCGCAGGGACCGACCCAGGAATGCCTTGACCAACTGGGCCGTCACGGCCAGCGTCCGGCCCACGTGCACTTCTTTATCTCGGCTCCCGGTCACCGTCACCTGACCACCCAGATCAACCTGTCCGGGGACAAGTACCTGTGGGACGACTTTGCCTATGCCACCCGCGACGGCCTGGTAGGTGAAGTGCAGTTTCGCGACGACGGTGCCCGTGGTGTTGCCGGGCGTTATGCCGAGTTGAGGTTTGACTTCCAGTTGCAACAGGCCGTCGCGCCTGCTGCCGAACAGCGCAGCCATCGCCCGCGGGCCTTGCAGCAGGTTTGACAGCAGGCTGCAGCGCGGCCTGAGAACCCGTGCCGGTCTGCAAGTGTTTGCCCGGCAACAGTGGTCCGACAGACTGTTGGCAAACAGGCAGCTCTGGGAACCGTGCCACAGCGCTGCCCGCCGGCGCCACTGGCTCAAAGGGCTGCGGCATGGTCTGTGCAAAGCTCCTGGAAATACCCTTCAGGAACACTGTCATGCCTGCAGCCACCTCGCGCAAACCGCACTTTTTCCCTACACGCTTCTGGCAGGCCATGGCGCTGGCGGTGGTCAGCGTCGGGCTGGGCACACTGGCCCATGCCGACGACAACGATGTGCCTTCCCTGGCCGGCAAACGCATTGCCATCAGCATGACCGGCACCAGTCACTACTTTGATGTCAAAGCCTTCGACGCCCAGGTTGCCGAAGTCAGGCGCCTGGGCGGCACACCGATCACCCTGGATGCCGGGCGCAACGATAAAAACCTGGTGACCCAACTGCAAACCGTGGTCACCCAGAAACCCGATGCGGTGATCCAGACCCTGGGCACCCTGAGCGTGATCGATCCCTGGCTCAAGCGTATCAGCAAGGCCGGCATTCCTCTGTTTACGATTGATGCGCCGTCGCAATACAGCCTCAATAACACCACATCGGACAACGTCGCCACCGGCAAGCATCTGGCCGACCAGTTGGTAGCCGACAGTGGCGCCAAGGGCAATATTCTGGTGTTCAACGGCTTTTACGGGGTGCCGGTGTGTGCGATCCGCTATGACCAGCTCAAACTGGCGCTCAAGGATCATCCCGAGCTGAAAATCATTGATCCCGAACTGCGTGATGTGATCCCCAATACCGTGCAGGACGCCTACAGTCAGGTCAGTGCACTGCTCAACAAATACCCCAAGGGCAGCGTAACCGCGATCTGGTCTGCCTGGGATATTCCGCAATTGGGCGCGAGCAAGGCGTTGGTGGATGCCGGGCGTACGGAGATCAAGACCTATGGCGTCGATGGCACGCCCGAAGTGCTGGAGTTGCTCAAACGCAGCGACTCGCCGGTCGGTGCGGTGATAGCCCAGCAACCGGCTTTGATCGGCAAAACCGCTGTGCAAAACGTGGCGCGCTATCTGGCCGGGCAACATGACCTGCCCAGGGAAACCCAGGTGCCGACCCTGCTGACTACTGCTGCGAACCTTGAGCAGGTGCAAAAGCTGCGAGGCGATCAGTGACGTCTCCCGCCCTGCATTTGCAGGGCATCACCAAGTCTTTCGGGGCCACCCGGGCGCTGGATGGCGTTGATCTGCGCGTCGAGCAAGGCTCCATTCACGGGCTGGTCGGTGAAAACGGTGCCGGTAAATCAACCCTGATCAAAGTGCTGGCAGGTATCCATCGGGCCGACAGTGGCACCCTGGCAGTGGACGGGCAGTCTTTTGCGGTGTTGAGCCCGCGGCAGATCGAGGCGCTGGGCGTGCATTTCATTCACCAGGAACGCTTGTTGCCCGCCAGTTTTACCGTAGGTGAAGCGCTGTTCTTCGGCCGCGAACTCAGGCGCGGGCCTTTTATCCGCCGGCGTGCCCAGGACCGCGAGGCCGCACGGTTGTTGCGTGAGTATTTCGACCTGGAGTTCCCCGCCGGGGCGCTGGTCAGCGAGCTGGACAGCGCCCGGCGACAGATTCTGCAAATTACCCGGGCCTTGCTGGCCAAGCCGAAAGTCCTGGTGTTCGACGAGCCCAGCGTGTCACTGGTCAAGCGCGAGGTTGACCAGTTGCTGGCCATTATCCGCAGTCTGCGCGATCAGGGTCTGACGATTGTGTACATCTCCCATTATCTGCAAGAAATCCAAAGCCTGTGCGACCGGGTCACCGTGTTGCGCAATGGTCGTGCCGTGGCCGTGGTCGATCCACGCAGCACTTCAACCGCGCAGATTGCCCGGTTGATGGTCAATCGCGAGGTCGGCGAGATGTACCCCAAGGCCGTGGTAACGCCGGGTGAGGTGGTGCTCGAACTGAAGGGGCTCAGTGCTGGTCTGGCGTATCGCGATATCCACTTGAGCCTGCGCAAAGGTGAAGTGTTGGGGCTGACCGGGCTGGTGGGTTCTGGTGCCAAGGAACTGCTCAAGACTTTGTTTGGTCTGGTGCAGCCCGAGCAGGGCAGCGTGCATTTGCAGGGACGCCTTACGCGCCTCAAGTCGCCCCGCGATGCGGTGCGCAAAGGTATCGCGCTGGTGCCCGAAGAACGCCGCAGCCACGGGGTTGCACCACTGCTTTCGGTCATGGAAAACCTGACCCTGGCCGGGTTGTCGCGCTTTAGTCGCTGGGGGCTGTTGAGTTCTGCGGCACAGGTTCGGGAAAGCGATCGGCTGATTGCCGAACTGGGGATCAAGACCGCCGGACATGACGCCAGGGTCTCGCAGTTGAGTGGCGGCAATCAGCAAAAAGTCGCGCTGGGTAAATGGCTAGGGAAGGGCTGTGCGGTGTATCTGCTCGACGAACCCAGTGTCGGCATCGATATCGGCGCCAAGGTCGAGATCTATCGCCTGATCGGCCGCTTGGCCAAGCAAGGTGCGGCGGTGCTGGTGCTGTCTTCTGATTTACCGGAGCTGATTGGCATTAGTGACCGGATTCTGGTGATGCACCGTGGTGCGCTGGCCGGTGAATTCGATGCCCGTGAGGTCGACAGCGATCGTTTGCTGGCCTGTGCCACGGGGGCGCGGGAATTAGCCACTGTGGCCCTTGAATGCGAGCGGGAGCCTGCACATGCCTTCGTCTGAAATCCTCGTCCAACCGCTGTCCCGACGGCTTGGCTTGCTACTTCTGAGGCGCGGCTCACTGCTGGCGCTTTTGCTGATCCTGGCGGTGTTCGCCGTGAGTGCGCCAAACTTCCTCAGCCCGGGCAATATCGCCAACGTGTTTGCCCAGTCGGCGATCCTCGGCATTCTCGCCTTCGGCCTTACCTGTGTGGTGATTGGTGGTGGTTCCAATGTGGTTTCGGGTGGCCTTGACCTGTCGCTGGCGGCCAATCTGGGCCTCTGTGCAGCGGTCTACAGCAGCCTGAACAATGCGGGGCTGAACGCCGCGCAAGCAATTGGCCTGACCTTGCTCTGCGGGCTGGCGGTGGGTGCCCTGAACGGTTTTACCGTAGTGGTGCTGCGTCTGCCGCCGCTGCTCGCCACCCTGGCGAGCATGAACCTGATTGCCGGGCTGGAGCTGGTGCTGACCCAAAACAGCGTGCTGCCCACCGACTCGGCCTTGCTCGACATCCTGGCCACTGGTGAATGGCTGCGGGTACCCGTACTGGCCTGGGTGTTGCTGGGGGTTGCCTTGCTGCTGGGCTTGTTGATTCAGCACAGCCCTTATGGCTTGCGCCTGTATGCGGTGGGCGAATACCCCCAGGCGGCGCGGGCGGCCGGGCTGGGCGTAGGCCGCTATGTGTTTTCCAGCTACCTGATTGCCGGGCTGTGTGCAGCGGTTGCAGCATTTTGTTCGGCGGCATTTTTCAGCGGCAGCACCACCGGTTCCGGGGACATGCTGCTGTCGGTTGTGGCCATTGCTTTTCTCGGTGTGGTGTTCTCCCGGCGGCTGGTGGCGAATATCCCCGGCACCTTGTTGGCAACGTTGCTGCTGGGTTTCTTGATTAACGGTTTCCAACTGCTGAACATCGCCAGCTTCTGGGTCAACGGTGTGCAGGGGGTGCTGATTCTATTGGTGGTGGCCATGTCCAGTGCCTTGCGCAAAGAGGAGGGTGGACAATGACTACGCTCGCTGCAACGCCGGTATCCGCGGTGCTTATATCCCGCCTGCTGCGCGGTATTCTGCCGCTCTTGATCGTTGTGATCGTGGTTTTTTTCGCTGTGGCTGCGCCGGGATTTTTGACCCTGGGCAATTTGAGCAGCCTGCTGCTGAACAACTTCGTGCTGTTGGCGATTGTTGCCATTGGCATGACCTGGGCTGTGGCGGCAGGGGGGATCGACCTGTCGGTGGGCACCGCGGCGGATTTCGCCAGCCTGGCTTTTGTCGTGCTGCTAAATGGCGGTCATGGCCTGCCCGTTGCCATCCCCGGCGCCCTGCTGGCCGGGGCGCTGGTGGGGGGCTTTAATGCGGGGCTGATCGCGGGTCTTGGCATCACGCCATTTCTGGCGACACTGGGCACCTTGTTTATCGGCACCAGTGTTCAGCAGTTGCTGTCCGAGGGTGGGCAGCCGATCTATATCGCGCAGAACCTGTTGCCGGGGCTTAGCGCGATGTCATGGTTGGGTGTGCCCTTGCCTTTGTGGCTGGTGCTGGGTGTGGCGACGGTATACGGGGTGATTCTGGCCCGAGGGCGGTTGGGGCGAGAAATTCTCGCGGTTGGCACTCAGGTGCAACTGGCGCGATATTCGGGCCTGTCGATCCGCCAGATCAGCCTCAAGGTGTTTATTGCCAGCGCGCTGGCCTGTGCCGTGGCCGGGGTTGTGCTCAGTTCCACGGTCAATGCTTATGTACCGATGTCGGGCAATGCGTTTTTGATCAATGCCATCGGTGCAGTGTTTATGGGCACTACCTTGAGTCGCAACGGACGCGCCAACATCCCCGGCACGTTGCTGGGGGTGTTGTTTATCAATGTGATTGCCAATGGGTTGCTGTTGATCGGCTGGAATTTCTATTGGCAACAGGTGGCGACCGGGGCGCTGATTTTGCTGGTGCTGGCGTTCAGTTTTGGCAGTCGGCGATTGCAGGCGCAGCAGTAAGCCTGAAGGGGCTGGTTTGCCTGCGGTGGCAGCCCTGTGCTGGTGCGAATGCCCCGCGCTGTCTGCATCGCGAGGCCCGCGGCCACACCGCTGTCTAGCCTGCTTTGAGGCTATTGCCGATCTGCCAAACATACAGCGGCGCAGTACCGTTAACCGCCCAGTCCCCGACAATCCGCGCCTTGTAGATCCACGGGTTGTGGGAGGCCGCAGTGCGAGCATTGCGCCAATGGCGATCCAGCGCCTTGCTGACGCTGACCCCGGAGGCTCCCAGCGCATTGAACAGATCGCTGGTGGCCCGCAGAATCAATTCCGACACCACTACCTGGGCTTTGGAAGTCTCGATTTCGGCGTCGATATTGGCCAGGCGCTCGGCCTCAATGTCCTCGGCCAGGCGTGCGACATAGGCCCTCTGCAGCGGTTCGGCCGAGCGTAGGGTCAGCGCCTCGGCTGCGTAGACCTGAGCCGATATCTGCCCGACCACTTGCAGGATTTGCGCATCGCCACTGGCGGTCTCGGCATTGCCGTGGCTGAACACCCGCTTGCGTTCACGCACTTCTTGCGCAATATCGCGCTCCACCGCACGACCAATACCCGCGAGTACGGCCAGCAGCACCAGTTGGTAAAAAGCGGTCTGGTATTTGAAACGTGTTTCGAAGGGGATTACGTGTTCGGCGCTCAGCGGCACGTCAACATACACCGAGGTGCCGCTGCCCGTGGTGCGCTGGCCAAAGCCGTCCCAGTCATCGCTCTGGGTGACGCCGGGGTGATGGGCATGCACCAGGGCAATCACATCGGCGCCGTTGTCCGAACGCTGGGCATAGACATCTATCCAGTCGGCAAAGAGGCTGCCGGTACTGTAGTACTTGGCGCCGTTGAGGAGGTACTTGTCGCCGTGGGGGGTGATCCTGGTGAGGATTTCCCCCAGTTTTACCGCGCCCACTTCAGTCCAGCCATTGCCCACCAGCTCGCCCGCCACAAAACGTGCGAACCATGCCCCGCGTTCCGGGCTTGGCGAAGCGTTGAGACGGTCTTCGACAAAGGCAAAATGGCCGCGCAGGGCTTGCGGGATATTGGAGTCGGCCTCGGCCAGCTCGATCAGTAACTGGAACAATTGGCCGATGGACGCTCCGGAGCCGCCGTATTCAATCGGCACCCGCACTGCGCCAAAACCTGCCTGCTTGAGCCAGCGGATAGGTTCATGGGGCAACTCGCGGGCCTGTTCGCGTTCAAGCGTGCCGGCGGCGATTTTGCGAAACAGCGGGCGAAAACGATTGGCCAGGGTCTCGTAGTCGGTGCCCACGGACAGAGGTGATGCGGTCATGGCAGTTCTCCTGAAATGGAAGGTTCCTGTCGTGGGGGGTTGCAGGGTTTGTGCCGCAGGCGACGAGCCCGCAAAACCGGGAGTCAGGCCTTGGCAACTGACTGCTGAGCAACAGTTAACAATCAGGTTGTACGCAAATCGCACAGCAATGAGCACCAAGAATCCTTGCGCGGGCAAGCAGGCTCGTACTCGCAAGGCTGGGGCATGTCCGGCACGGCCTGTGCAATAGCGCTTTCAAAAGCCTTGCTGTGGAGTAATTAGATGTCCCGTGAAATCCGTCTCAATGCCTTCGATATGAACTGTGTCGGTCATCAATCCCCGGGCTTGTGGGCCCACCCCCGTGATCGCTCGTGGCAGTACAAGGACCTTGAATACTGGACAGACCTGGCCAGGATCCTTGAGCGTGGCAAGTTCGACGGACTGTTTATCGCCGATGTGCTGGGAATCTATGACGTGTATCGCGGCAATGGCGATGCGGCGATCCGCCAGGGCGTGCAGGTGCCGGTCAATGACCCGCTGCAACTGATCCCGCCGATGGCGCTGGTGACCGAGCACCTGGGGTTTGGCCTGACCGCCTCATTGTCGTTTGAGCATCCGTACCCGTTCGCCCGTCGGCTGTCGACCCTTGACCATCTGACCAAAGGCCGTGCAGGGTGGAATATTGTCACTTCGTATCTGGAAAGCGGCGCCAGGAACATCGGGCAGCAAGCGCTGACCGAGCACGATGCGCGCTATGACTATGCTCAGGAATATCTGGAAGTTTGCTACAAGCTCTGGGAAGGCAGCTGGGAAGAGGGCGCCATCCTGCGCGACCGCGAGCGACGGGTGTTCAGCGACCCGAGCAAAATTCATGAAATCCACCACTACGGCAAACATTTCCAGGTGCCGGGCATTCACCTCTGTGAACCCTCGCCGCAGCGCACTCCGGTGCTCTATCAGGCAGGGGCGTCCGGCCGGGGCAAGCAGTTTGCCGCCGAGCAGGCCGAGTGCGTGTTTGTCGCGGCGCCGTCCAAGTTGCTGTTGAAAAAAACCGTCGCCGATATCCGCCGCCGTGCGGCCGAAGCCGGACGAGACCCTGCCAAAATCCTGATTTTCAATCTGCAGACAGTGATCCTCGGCGAGACCGATGCCCTGGCCAAGGCCAAGTTCGAAGAATACAAAAGCTACGTCAGCTACGAAGGCGCAATGGCCCTGATCAGCGGCTGGACCGGCATTGATTTCAGTCAGTTCAAGCCTGACGAGCCGCTCAAACATGTGCACACCAATGCCATTCAGTCGGCGGTCGAGACCTTTTCCACGGCGGACCCCAACACTGTCTGGACCCCCAATGCCCTGGCCGACTGGGTGGGCATCGGCGGCTTTGGCCCGCTGTTTGTCGGCAGCCCGGAAACCGTGGCTGACCTGCTCGAAGAATGGGTGGCCGAGACCGATGTGGACGGTTTCAACCTGGCTTACGCCATCACCCACGAGACCTTTATCGATGCCGTCGAGCTGTTGGTGCCGGAACTGCAAAAGCGCGGCGTGTACAAGAAGGACTACGCGCCGGGCACCCTGCGCGAGAAGCTGTTTGGCGAAGGTCCGCGTCTGGCACACGGGCATCCGGGGGCGGGCTACCGCAACCTGGGCGAACTCAACCGCAGCCGCGCAACAGAGCCTGCTTGAAACCAGGGGCTGGACACAGGCAGGGTCAGTGACTGACTCTGCGTTCAGCGCTCAATAAATCCAGGAACGAGTGAATGACCTCAAGTGATGTGCCAAGCGGACAGGCAACCCCTGCCATCCGCACGGCCGATATTCTGATTGTTGGCGGTGGCCTGAGCGGTACCTTGCTGGCCATGCAACTGCTGCGCTTGCCGGGTGCCCGGCATATCGTGGTGCTGGAACCCCGGGCCGAACTGGGCCGGGGCGAGGCCTACAGCGCCACCGAGCTGGGCCATACCCTTAACGGCAATGCCGCGCGCATGAGCGTCGAACCGGATGATGCCGACGACCTGACCCGCTGGCTGCAGGCTCATATCGCCGGGGGTGGCTGGCCCGAGTCCGGGGTGCAGCAGGTGCCGGTTGCCGAGCTGTTCCCGCCGCGAGGGCTGTTTGGTGTGTATGCCCGCCAGCGTTTGGCCGAAGCACAGGCCATCGGCGCAGCGCAGGGCTCAAGCCTGAGCCATGTGCGTGATGAAGTGATCGATCTGCAAACCCCGGGGCAGGGTGTTATCGCCACACTCAAGGACGGTAGCCAGTGGCAGGCCGGTGTTGCGGTCCTGGCCACCGGCATGTTCCCGGCGGCCCGCACGGCGCAGCGCCAGTCCAGTGGCCTCAACGCGGCAGCGCTGGACCCTTGGGATGTCCAGGCTTTGCGTGCGCTGCCGGTGGATGCCCGGGTACTGATTATCGGCTCGGGGCTGACCATGGTGGATGCCCTTGAGTCCCTGAACCAGGCGGGACACCGAGGGCCGATCGAGGTTTTTTCCCGGCATGGTCTGTTGCCCCATGTGCGACGCCAGCCACCGGTATGGGAAGATTTTCTCAGCCTGGCCCCGGACCTTCGCAGTCCTTTGCAGCTGCTGCGTGAACTGCGCCGCCAATGTGCCCTGGCCCAGTCCCTCGGGATCGACTGGCAGGCACCGCTGGACACCGTGCGGGTGCATATCGCCAGGCTCTGGAGTCAGGCCGATGATACCCAGCGCCGTCAGTTTGTACGCCATGTGCGGCCCTGGTGGGAGAGCCATCATCACCGTTCGCCGCCTCAGGGTGATGCCTTGTTGCAGCGTCTGCTCGAGGAAGGGCGGCTGACCATCCATGCGGCGTCGCTGCAAGGGGTTGATAGCTCAGGGCCACGGATCCGGCTGCGTTATCGCGGGCAATCCGAAGCGGTATGGATTGAGGGTGATGGCCTGATCAACTCCACCGGCATCGAGTACGACTGGCGCCGGGTGGATAAACCCTTGCCACGCCAGCTGTTGCAGCGCGGGTTGATACGGCCCGGCAATCTGGGGCTGGGCATTGCCGCCGATGCGGGCGGGGCGGTTTTGAATGCGCAGGCCGAGCCCGCACAGCGGTTGTTTGCGATGGGCCCGCCATTGCGCGGCATGTGGTGGGAAAGTACCGCGGTAACCGATGTTGCCTTGCAGGCCAAGGCATTGGCTGAGCGATTGGCGTCGCTGTAATACCCCCCCCGACCCTCTCCCGCAGTCAGGGGGTTGGGGGGGCTTTTGTTTGAAATGACTTAATTGCCCTCAAAGCGAGCCGCCCGTTTTTCGATAAACGCCTGCATGCCTTCTTTTTGATCCCTGGAGGCAAACAGCAGTGCATTGGCTTTGCGCTCCAGCGCCAGGCCCGTTTCCAGTGGCCCGTCAACCCCGGCCAAAATCACTTCTTTGATCTGTTCTGCTGCCAGCGGCGGCATGGCGGCGATCAGCTGCGCCATCTCCAGGGCATAGGCCTGGACCTCGGCATCGTCCACAACGTTGCTCACCAGTCCCGAAATCCAGGCCTCTTCAGCGGTAATCGGCTGCCCGGTCAGGGCCATGCGCATCGCCTTGGCCTTGCCGACCGCCCGCACCAGCCGTTGAGTGCCGCCGATACCCGGCATGATGCCGATGCGAATTTCCGGCTGGCAAAATTTGGCGCTGCGCCCGGCCACGATGATGTCCGCCAGCATCGCCAGTTCGCAGCCACCGCCATAGGCATAGCCGCACACCGCCGCAATCACCGGCTTGGGGCAATGCTGGATGGGTGCCCACAGCCGTTCGGTATGACGCTGGTAAATATCGATCGGGCCGACTCCGGCCATGCTGTTGATATCGCCACCGGCGGCAAACACTTTGTCGCCACCGGTCAACAGGATGCAGCGCACGTTCGGGTTCTCGGCCAGCTCGGTGAAGTGACGCGACAGCAGCGCTTGCAGCTCAAGGCTCAGGGCGTTGGTGGCCTGGGGGCGGTTCAGACGCAGCAGGGCCACGCCCGGGCTCGGGAATTCAAGTAGTACCGGCGCGGCAGATGGATCTGTCATGGGGTTCCTCATTGACGGGGGCTGTCACCACAGCATGCGCTGGATTGTTGCGTTCACCCGGTCGTGATTCATCGTCCGTTCAGACGACGAGCAGCCCCCGGATTGCCCCTAGAGTGGCTCCATCAGTAGAAAAGGAGCATGTCATGGGTCAACTCTCAGGGCTGGATTACAGCGCCAAGGTGGTGCTGGTCACCGGCGGCACCAAAGGCATCGGCGCCGGAATCGCCCGCAGCTTTCTGCAAGCCGGGGCACGGGTGATCGTGTGTGGCAGGACAACCCCCGAGGTGTTGCCGCGGGCGGGGTCGGCACAGGCGGTGTTCATGGCCTGCGATGTGCGCGACCCGGACTCGCTCCAGGCACTGTTCGAAGGCATTCGCGCCGATTTCGGCTGCCTCGATGTGCTCATCAACAATGCCGGCGGCAGCCCGCCGGCCGATGCGGCCAGCGTCTCGCCGCGTTTTCACGAAAGCATTATCCGTCTCAACCTGATCGCCCCGCTGAACGTTGCCCAGCAGGCCAATGCCCTGATGCAGCAACAGGACGAGGGTGGTTGCATCGTGTTTATCGGCAGTATCAGTGCCTTGCGCGCATCGCCGGGCACCGCCGCGTATGGCGCGGCGAAGGCCGGGGTGCTGGCTTTGGTGCAGTCGTTGGCCGTGGAGTGGGCACCCAGGGTGCGGGTAGTGGCGGTCAGTCCGGGGCTGGTACGCACCGAGCAGGCCCATCTGCATTTTGGCGACGAACAAGGCATCGCGGCGGTCAGCGCCGGGATCCCGGCCGGGCGCATGGCGCTGCCCGAAGACATCGGCAACGCCTGCCTGTTTATCGCATCACCCCTGGCCGGCTATGCCAGCGGCTGCAACCTGTTGTTGCACGGCGGCGGCGAACGCCCGGCTTTTTTGAGCGCTGCGCACTGACGACCTTCAGCGGCGACCACCCGGTTGCTGCACTTGACACGCAGGAGACGAACTTGGCTGATTCTCAATTGCTAACCGACGTGCGCGCCCTGGTGGGGCGTGAATATGGTCGCGTCTACGCCTGGGACGAAGTCAACGCCCCGATGATCCGCCAGTGGTGCGAGATCATGGGCGTCGACAACCCGCTTTACACCGACCCGGCCTTTGCCGCCAACAGCGCCCAGGACGGGCTGGTGGCGCCGCCTGCGATGTTGCAGGTGTGGTGCATGGAAGGTTTTCACATAAACAACTATGCGCCCGGCTCGACCACCGAAAACCCCTATGAAGTGCTCAAGCTGATTGAGTCCTACGGTTATCCGTCGGTGGTCGCGGTCAACTCCGAACTGACCTTCGAGCGCAACCTGCGTCCGGGTGAAAAGCTCTACTACACCACGCGGCTTGACTCGGTGGGCGACGAAAAAACCACCGGTCTGGGCACCGGCTTCTTTGTCACCCTGGTGATGGACTACTTCGTTGAACACAAAAGTGGCGACGAGGCCGTTGGCCAGTTGCTGTTTCGCGTATTCAAGTTTCGCCCGGCCAACAACCATGCGGTCGAGGCCGCTCCGGCCAAGGCCGAAGCGGCTGCGGTGGTCAAACGGCCGAAGCCGGGCATGAGCGATGACACGCGGTTTTTCTGGGAAGGCTGTGACGCCGGCAAGCTGCTGATCCAGCGCTGCACCCAGTGCCAGACCTTGCGTCATCCGCCGGCGCCGGTGTGCATCGAATGCCACTCGTTTGATTGGGACAGTGTGCAGGCCAGCGGCCGCGCCAGCCTGTATTCGTTTGTGATCATGCATTACCCCGAAGTTGCCCCGTTCGACCATCCCAACCCGATCGGCCTGATCGAGCTGGAGGAGGGCGTGCGTCTGGTGGCGGGGCTTGCAGGCGCCAAGCGCGAGGACCTGCGTATTGGCCAGCCCTTGCAGCTTGAGTTCCAGACCTTCGATGGCGAGTTGACCTTGCCGCTATTCCGACCTGTGGTCGAGTAAGGGAGCCAGCATGGATTTCGACATTAGCGAAGACCAGGGCGCCATTGCCGAAATGGCCGGCAGCGTGTTTGCCGACTATTGCACCGATGACCGCCTGCGCCAGTTCGATACCAGTGAGCAGGCCTATATGCAGCCGCTGTGGGAACTGTGCGTGGAAACCGGCCTGCAAGCCCTGGCCATCCCTGAAGCACAGGGTGGCAGCGGCCTGGGCATGACCGAATTGATGCTGGTGTTACAGGCTCAGGGCCGTGCGTTGGGGCAGGTGCCGCTGTGGCGCCATCAACTGGCGGCTGCCACTGTCGCGCAGTTTGCCGATCCGTCATTGCAGGCGTGGGCTGAGGAGGCCGCCGCGGGCAGGGCATTGCTGACCCTGGATTTGAGCGGCCTGTTCAACGCCCATGGCATTCAATTGCACGGGGTAGAGACTGACGGTGGCTGGCGTGTCAAAGGCCGTGTTGGCGCTCTGGCGCTGGCCGAGCAATCGCAGGCGGCATTGCTGCTGGTCAGTGTTGACGGGCAGCCGCGGTTGGCGCTGGTCGAGCTGGGCGACAAGGCGATCACTCACGTGCCCGGGCGCATGACCCATGGTGAGGCCATTGCCGATGTACATATCGACGGGCTGCTGATCCGCGCCGAGTGCCTGCTCCCGCCAGCCGCGCTGGACTGGCTGGAGCCGCGCAGCATCGCGGCACTGGCGGCGCTGCAGCTGGGCGTCAGTGCCGAGCAGATCCGCCGCACCGTGGAATACGTCACCGAGCGGCGCCAGTTCGAACGCAGCATTGGCAGTTTTCAGGCGGTGCAAATGAGCATGGCCAACGCCCATATCGCCCTCGAAGCGCTGCGCAGCACCCTGTGGCAGTTGTGCTACCGCCTGGACGCCGGTTTGCCGGCGCCCAGCGAAGCACTGGCCACAGCCTGGCAAGCCTGTGAAGCGGGGCATCTGATTGGGCACAACGCCCAGCACGTACATGGCGGCATAGGTGTCGACCTGACCTACCCGATACACCGCTTCCTCTACTGGAGCCGCGCCCTGGGTTGTGCCCTGGGTGGATCGGCAGCATGCCTTGAACGCCTCGGCGACTGGCTGAGCCATAACGACAAGCTGGGATGGAAATATGACCTTGCAGAACACCAAGCGCTTTGACGACGTGCGCCCCGGCGAAACCCTGCCGGAACTGGCGATCCCGATCACCGTGGGCCTGATCGCCGGTGGTGCCATCGCCACCCGCGACTATTTCCCCGGCCACCATGATGTAGAGGCGGCGCGGGAGTTGGGCTCGCCACATATCTTCATGAATATCCTCACCACCAACGGCCTGGTGCAACGCTATATCGAAGACTGGGCCGGCCCCGAGGCGCGTTTTGCCTCGCTGAAGATCAAGCTTGGCGCGCCGAATTATCCCGGCGACAGCATGACCTTCAATGGCGCGGTCACCCGTCAGGATGCCACTACCCGCACGGTGGAAATCACCCTCAGCGGCAAAAATTCCATGGGTAACCACGTGACCGGTACGGTCGCGCTGGTTCTGCCCTGATCGCGGAGACAGTACTCATGACGCAATCGTCACTTTCCGGCAGCGCGGCCATTGTTGGCCTGGGCGCGACCGAATTTTCGAAAAACTCCGGGCGCACCGAACTGCGTCTGGCGCTGGAGGCCACTCTGGCTGCGTTGAAAGACGCCGGTATTGACCCTTCCGAGGTCGAGGGCTTCAGCTCGTACTCGGTGGATAAAGTGCCGGAATATGAAATCGCCCGGTTGCTGGGGTGCAAGGACGTCAAGTTCTTCTCCCAGGTACCCCACGGCGGCGGTGCTGCCTGCGGGCCGATCATGCACGCAGCCATGGCCGTGGCCACCGGTGTGGCCAAAGTGGTGGTGGTGTACCGTGCCATGAACGAGCGCTCGTGGTATCGCTTCGGCAGCGGCAGCTACGGCTTTGCCTCGACCCCGACGTTCGAGAACGTCAACTACGGCTGGTATATGCCCCACGGCCTGCACACGCCGGCATCCTGGGTCGGGATGTTTGCCCAGCGCTACATGCATACCTACGGGGCCACCTCCGAAGACTTTGGCCGCGTAGCGGTAGCCGTACGGGATTTTGCCGCCACCAACCCCCAGGCGTTTTTCTACGGCAAGCCGATCACCCTGGAAGAACACCAGGCTTCGCGCTGGATCTGCGAGCCGCTGCACCTGCTCGATTGCTGCCAGGAATCCGACGGTGCGGTGGCGATGGTGATCACCTCGGCCGAGCGCGCCAGGGACTTGCGCCAGAAGCCGGTGATGATCAAGGCCGGTTCCCAGGGCATTACCTCGGGCCAGCAGATCATGACCTCGTTCTACCGCGACGACATCACCGGACTGCCGGAAATGGGCGTTGTCGCCAAAGAGCTGTATCGCCAGTCGGGACTTGGCCCCGAGGCGCTGCAAACGGCGATCATTTATGACCACTTCACCCCGTTTGTACTGCCGCAACTGGAAGAATTCGGCCTGTGCGAACGCGGTGAGGCCAAGGAGTTTATTCGCGCCGGGCACCATGCCCGTGGCGGCAAATTCCCGATCAATACCCATGGCGGGCAACTGGGCGAGGCTTATATCCACGGCATGAACGGCGTGGCCGAAGCGGTGCGGCAGGTGCGCGGCAGCTCGGTCAACCAGGTCGACAATGTCGAGAACGTACTGGTGACGGCCGGCACCGGTGTGCCAACCAGCGGCCTGATTCTGGGAGCAGCCTGAATGTTCGTCGACCTGACGCCAGAACAACATGCCCTGCGTTTGAAGGTGCGGGACTACTTCCAGAACCTGATGACCCCGCAGTTGCGTGAGCAATTGCGCGGCAAAGAGGGCGGCCAGCTGTACCGCGACACCATCCGCCAGATGGGCCGTGACGGCTGGCTGGCGGTGGGTTGGCCCAAGGAACACGGCGGCCAGGGCTATGGCCCTACCGAGCAGTTTATTTTCTTTGAAGAGGCCAATATCGCCGGTGCGCCGTTGCCGTTCGTAACCATCAGCACCGTGGGGCCGGCGTTGATGGCCCACGGCACCGAGCAGCAAAAGGCGCGGTTTTTGCCGGGTATCGCGGCAGGGGAAATCATCTTCGCCATCGGCTACTCCGAGCCGGATGCAGGCAGCGATCTGGCTGCGCTGAAAACCACGGCGCGCCTCGAAGGCGACGCGTTCGTGGTCAACGGCAACAAGCTCTGGACCTCGGGTGCGGAGTCGGCTGACTACATCTGGCTGGCGGCGCGCACCGACGCCGAGCGGCCGCGGCACAAAGGCGTGTCGATCCTGATTCTCGACACCCGCGCGCCGGGCTTTGCCAGCACGGTGATCCCGACCACCAGCATCCCGACGGCGGCCACCTACTACGACAACGTGCGGGTGCCCACCGACATGCTGGTGGGCGAGTTGAATGGCGGCTGGAAACTCATCACGGCACAACTTAACCACGAGCGTCTGGGCCTGGGCGCCTGGTCGGACAAGGTCGTGGGGCTGTTTGGCCGGGTCTTGAAGTGGGCCAATGCAGCCGATGAACGTGGCGTGCGTGCCACCGACAAGGCCTGGGTGCGTGCGGGACTGGCGCAGTGCTACGCGCGGCTGGAAGCCATGCGCCTGATCAACCTGCGCATTGCCGCCGACCTCGAGCGCGACCGCATGGACGTGGCGCTGGCGTCGACCACCAAGGTCTACGGCTCGGAGTCGGGGATCGAGATATTGCGAGTCCTGAGCAACATGGTCGGTGCCGCGGGCTTGATACGCAGCGGTTCACCGGCGGCGCTGCTGCACGGCGAACTGGAGTACGAAGTGCGTGCTTCAGTGACCCTGACCTTTGGCGGTGGCACCAATGAAATCCAGCGCGAGCTGATCGCCCAGTTCGGTTTGGGCATGCCGCGTACCCAGCGTTAAACATTGCCGAAAACCTGTAGCCGCTGGCGAGGTACGAGGCTGCGACAAGGGGCGCAGGCCCTGCAGATCACCGGGGCTGCTGCTCATCCCGTCGCAGCCTCGTACCTCGTCAGCGGCTACAAGAACCGAAAGGTGAAACAACATGAACGCGATTGACCAGTTCAGAGAACAGACCCGCAGCTGGCTTGAGGCCAATTGCCCGCCATCGCAACGCAAGGCCATCCCTGAAGGCGAAATGGTGTGGGGGGCCCGCAAGATGGAGTTCCCCAGTGAAGATGCGCAATTGTGGTTCGAGCGCATGCGCGACAAAGGCTGGTTCTGCCCCGAGTGGCCCGTTGAATACGGTGGCGCCGGGCTGAGTGCGGAGTACAACGCCGTGCTCGAAAGCGAGCTGCGCCGCCTCAAATGCCGCCCGCCGCAAATCAACCTGGGCATCTGGATGCTGGGCCCGGTGCTGCTGGAGTTCGGTACCGAAGAGCAGAAAAAACAGCTGCTGGCACCCATGACCCGTGGAGAGGTGCGCTGGTGCCAGGGCTTCTCCGAGCCCAATGCTGGTTCTGATCTGGCCAGCCTGAAAACATCGGCCCGGGATGCCGGCGATCACTTTGTGGTCGATGGCAGCAAAATCTGGACCTCCTACGGCGACAAGTCGGACTGGATGTACGCTCTGGTGCGCACCGATGCCAAGGCCAGCAAGCACACGGGCATCAGCCTGATCGTACTGGACATGAAGAGCCCCGGAGTCAGCGTTGCGCCGATTGATTTGATCAGCGGCAAGTCGGCGTTCTGTCAGGTGTTTTTCGATGGCGTCAAAGTTCCGAAAAGCCAGTTGATCGGGCCGCTGCACGGCGGCTGGAACCTGGCCAAGCGTCTGTTGCAACACGAACGCAAGGCCATGTCCAAGTTTGGCGAGTTCAGCTTGCCGACCCATTTTCATTTGTTGCCCCTGGTCAAACAGTACTTGCCCGAGGCCACCGGCCAGAGCGAGTCGGCACTGGTTGCACGAGCGGTGGCCACGGCCATGAACGAGCACAGCTACAACCTGACCGTGCAGCGCATGGGCGAAGCCGCCCGCGTCGGGCAGGACGTCAGCGGGCTGATGTCGATCATGAAGCTGGTGCACACCGAACAGGAGCGCGACAAGTTCGAAGTGCTGCTCGATGTCATGGGCTATCAGGGACTGGGCTGGGACCCGGATGCTTTCAGCCCCCAGCAACAGGCAATCACCCGCGGCTGGTTGAACAGCTTCGCCCTGACCATCTCTGGCGGCTCGTCGGAAGTGCAGCTCAACGTTATTGCCAAGCGGGTCCTGGGCCTGCCTGACGTGAAGTAAGGAAACTCACCATGAACCTGCTTTACAACGAAGATCAACGACTGCTGGCCGACAGCGCCGGCGAGTTTCTCGCCGCGCGCAGCCCGGTGTCCCGTCAGCGCGCCTTGCGGGATGAAGCGCAGGTGGACGGCTTTGACCCGCTACTGTGGCAAGACGCGGTGGCGTTGGGCTGGAGTGCAATTCCTTTCCCGGAAAACCTCGGCGGGCTGGATTTTGGCTGCATGGGCCTGGGGCCGATTTTTGAAGCCATCGGTTGTAATCTCAGTGCCACGCCGTTGCTTTCGAGTGTGGTGCTCAGCGGATCGCTGCTGCACCTGCAAGGCAATGCACAGCAGCAGGACCGCTGGCTGTCGGCGACCATCAGCGGGGGGCAGCGGGTGGCGCTGGCGCTGGACGAACAGCCACGGCACAACCCGGCGAAAGTGGCGTTGCAAGCTGTGGCCAATGGCGACGGCTACAGCCTGAGCGGAGATAAATATTTCGTTATCGACGGGGTGGGGGCCGACGCTTATCTGGTGGCGGCACGCACCGGCACGGCAGGCATCAGTCTGTTTCTGCTGCCGGCAGATGCCCCGGGCCTGACCGTCAGCCCGTTGCCGCTGATTGACTCGCGCAACCATGCGCGCTTGCAGCTGGATCAGGTACAGGTCGGGGCTGATGCCTTGCTGGGTGCCGCCGGGTCTGCCATGCCGGCCTTGAATATCGCCCTGGATCGCGGCCGCGTGTGTCTGGCTGCCGAGATGCTGGGCATGTCTGAAAAGCTGTTTGAACTGACCCTCGACTACCTCAAGACCCGTGTGCAGTTTGATGTGGCGATAGGCACCTTCCAGTCCCTGCAACATCGCGCGGCGCAGTTGTATGTGGATCTGGCGCTGGCACGCAGCGCCGTGATGGCCGGTCTGGCGGCGCTGGACGACAGCAGCCTGAGCGAGGCCGAGCGTCAGCGCCTGGCCAGTCTGGCCAAGTGGAAGGCCGGGCAGACGGCGATCAAGGTGGTCAACGAGGCGGTGCAGATGCACGGCGGCATCGGCGTCACCGACGAGCTGGATGTGGGCCTGTTTCTCAAGCGTATTCGGGTGGCCCAGGCAACCCTTGGCGATGCCGATTATCACTGCGAGCGTTATGGAGCCCTGGAGCTGGCGCACGCTTGAGCCTGTAGCGGGCAGTTCGAGTCAGGAGAATAACAAGATGAAACTTGAACAATGGCAGAGCGCCTGGCAGCAACTGATTGGTGCCGGCTCGCCTTTTGAAGTACAGACACCCGCCGATGGCGGGCCGAAATTTTTTCGTCATACCGCCGCCAGCGTCTGGGCCGCGATTGATAGCGGGCGCATCCACGGTGACCGAGAGTTTCTGGTGTGGGAGCAGCAGCGCCTGACATTCAGCCAGTTTTTCGATCAGGTGGATCGCCTGGCGGGGCAACTGGTCGAGACCTTTGGCTTGCGCAAGGGTGATCGCGTGGCCATTGCCATGCGCAATCAGCCCGCCTGGCTGGTGGCGTTTGCCGCCATCCAGCGTTGCGGTGCGGTGTGTGTACCGCTCAACAGCTGGGGGCTGCGTGACGAACTGTTCCACGGTCTGCAGGACAGCGGCGCATCCCTGTTGCTGTGCGACGAGCCACGCTTGCAGTTGCTCGCCAATGACCTGCGCCAGCAGGGGCTGGCAACCGTGGTGGCGGGGCTGCGCGCAGGCGTGCCGCTGGAGGAGCATTGCCATCGGCTGGAGGACCTGCTGGCAGCCCCGGCGCTGAGCGTGCCGGTACAGTCGGTCAGTGCCAGTGATCCGGCGATGATCCTCTACACCTCGGGCACCACCAGCCTGGCCAAGGGCGTGTTGTCGACCCATGGCGCAGTCTGCCAGGCGCTGGTCGCCCTGGAGTTCCAGGGGGCATTCTGTGCGGTCAGTTCGCCGGAACGCATCAGTGTGGTAATCAATAGCGGCTATGCTCCCGCCACCCTGATGGCGGTGCCGCTGTTCCATGTCAGTGGCCTGCATGCCCAGTTTCTGCTGGCCTTGCGCAGTGGGCGGCGCTTGCTGCTGATGTACAAGTGGGACGTGGAAAAAGCCCTCGACCTGATACGTGACGAACAATGCACCCAGTTCAACGGTGCGCCGGTGATGATGCAGCAACTGCTGGCTTCGCCACGTTTTGGCAGCTCCGACACTGCGAGCCTGTTCGGGCTGGGCCTGGGCGGTGCGGCACCCTCCAGCAGCCTGCTGGACAACCTGACCCGGCGCAAGCCCGAAGCAATCGGTGGCAGCGGCTATGGCCTGACCGAAAGTAATGGCATCTGTGCGGCCCATGGTGGCGACCAGTTCGTCTACAAACCGGCATCGGCCGGGTGGCCTTTGCCGATTGTCGATGTGCGTATCGGTGACAGCCCGGATCGCCCCGTGCCGGCCGGGGTCAGCGGGCTGATCTGGATGCGCTCGCCAACCCTGATGAGCGAATACTGGAACCTGCCCGAAGCCAGTGCGCGGACCCTGTGCGATGGCTGGCTCGACACCGGCGATATCGGCTTGCTGGATGACGAAGGCTTCCTCTACATCACGGATCGCGCCAAGGATCTGATCAATCGCGGCGGCGAGAAAATAGCTGCTGCCGAAGTTGAGTCCTGTGCCTGTGAAATGCCCGGGGTGATTGAAGCGGCAGCATTTGCCGTACCTGATGATGTGCTGGGTGAAGTGGTGTTTCTGGTGGTGCGGGGCGAGCCGGATGCAACCCCAGGCAGCGAAGCCGTGCGCAGTTTTATCGCCCAGCGCCTGGCCAGCTACAAGGTGCCGGCGCAGATCCATGTGCAGCACACACCCTTTGCCCGCAATGCCTCGGGCAAGACGCTAAAAAGTGTGCTCAAGGAACTGCTGGTAACGGCCTGAGTAGTCTCTGTGGACGATGTGCTCGCCGCTGATTGGCGAAGAATGGATGCACACCCCCAGCAAGCCTTATTCGCGTAGGAGGCAATACATGAAAATAACAAGAACAGGCGTAATGCTCGCAGCCGCCATGGCCGTCAACGTGGTCGCCATCGGCACGGCATCTGCTCAGGTATCGCCCGCAGAAGCGGCCAAACTGGGCAAGGAGCTGACCTGTGTAGGGGCAGAGCAGGCGGGTAACGCCGCGGGCACCATCCCTGCGTATACCGGCAAGTACCTGGGCGAAGTGCCGGGTTGGAACCATGTGAAGTTTTCCGGCGACCAGCCGGTTGACCCCTACGCTGCGGAGAAGCCGATTCTGGTGATTACCGCGCAGAACATGGCCCAGTACGAAGACAAACTGACCGAAGGCCAGAAGGCGCTGCTCAAGCGTTATCCGACCACCTACAAGATGAACATCTACACCGGTCACCGTGACTACCGCTACCCGGATTACGTGTGCCAGCGGGTCATGAACAACGCCTTGAACGCCAAGCTGGTCAATGATGGCATGGGCTTTGAAGGGCTGGGACAAGTGCCGTTCCCGATTCCTAAAAACGGCATGGAAGCGCTGTGGAACCACCAACTGCCGGCCCGTGCCTGGACCGAAGAAAAAACCAGTGACCTGGCCTCCGTGCTGCCCAACGGCAGCATTGGCTGGGGCCGTGCCTATGCCCGTAACCTGGCCATGGCCAACTCGCCTACGGTAGAACCCAGGACTGAAAACAAGCTCCAGGCCATGAGCAACAACATGACCCTCAAGCCGACCCGTGACAACGGCACGCTGAGCATCTCCCACGAACCCTACAACTTCGCCACCGACCCGCGCCAGGCCTGGAGCTACAGCCCTTCGACCCGTCGTGTGCGACTGTTGCCAGGCTACGGCTACGACCAGCCGATGATCGGTACCAATGGCACCATGACTGTGGACGAAGACCGTTTGTATAACGGCTCGCCGGAGCGCTACAACTGGAAGCTGCTGGGCAAGCGCGAAATCTACATCCCGGCCAACGCCTACAAGCCCAACGCAGGTACGGTGAAATACGCTGACATGCTGACGCCCAATCACCCCAATCCGGACTTGATGCGTTATGAGCTGCGCCGGGTGTGGGTGGTTGAAGCCGACCTCAAGGAAGGCTACCGCCACGTATACGGCAAGCGTGTACTGTTCCTCGACGAAGACACCTGGAACTCGGTGCTGGCGGACAACTACGACGCGCGTGGCCAGTTGTGGAAACACGCCATGATCAACTACTACTACCACCCGGACATGAGTGGCTGGCAGGCCGGTTCACAGTTCTTCATGGACTTGAACTCGGGGCAGTACACCGGCTACGGCATGACCAACGAAGCCAAGAAAGGCCCGATCCTCAACGAAGGCAAGTTCACCCCTGACCAGTACACCGCTGATGCGGCGCGGGCGATGGGGAGGTAAACAGCAGGGTTGCAGGTAAAAGCCCCGTCGGTGTAACGCCTGCGGGGCTTTTTCATGGGCTCAGGTCAGTGAGGCAAACGTCATTCCGGTGGCATGGACGACCTGACGCATGGTGCGCAGTGTCGGGTTGCCCTTGGGCGAAAGGGCGCGGTACAGGCTTTCGCGGGAAAGCCCGGCCTTTTCGGCTATTTGTGCCATGCCGCCCCGTGCTTCGACAACATGGCGCAACGCGGTCAGAAAGCTGGCCTGGCCACCTTCTTCATCGAGCTCATCAATGGCGATACGCAGGTATTCAATGGCAAATTCGGGATCCTGGCGGATCATCTCGATAACGGATTCGTCGTGATTCTTGGTTTTGTTCATGGCTTCCTCTTCTGATACTCGTTCCAGCAGCGCACGGCTTTTTCGATATCGGCCTGTTGCTGGCGCTTGTCGCCACCCAGCAGCAGCAACACCAGTTTTTTGCCGTCCCGAGCGTAATACAGCCGATAGCCTGGTCCGTGATCTATACGCAATTCCCATACGCCCTGGCACAGGGCTTTGCAATCACCAAAAGCGCCCGCTGAAAGCCGGTTGACCCGCACGGTGATGCGTGCCTTGGCCGTGCGATCCTTTAAGTGGTCCAGCCACTGCTGGTAAGGGTCGTTACCTGTTTCGCTGAGGTAGTGTCTTATCTCTAGCATTTGAAATGTAGCTTTGAAGCTACCCTTTGGTCAATTATTTTTAACCGCCAAGCACGGCTGTTCGTCAGTGCAGACCCACATTCAATGTGATTGAAGGTGGCCGTGGCAAAGCTAGGGCTGCGGTGTAGCGAGGGCAATTAGGATGGATCGCAAGGTTGTGCAGGTTTTATTACATAGGCGCAATTGCGGCGCAGCGGCAGACCCCGGTAATGCAACACGTCATTGCCGGGGGAGGGGGAGGGTTGTGTCGAAGGGGAGTGATTAATTATGCCTGCGACCACACGGCCAGTTCGTAGCCATCCAGGTCGGTGAAGTGGAAGCGGCTGCCGCCGGGAAACTTGAATTCAGGTCGGCTGATGCGACCTCCGGCAGCGCTGATGGCTTGCTGAGCCTGGGCCAGGTCGTCGGCGTACAGAATGATCAGCGGGCCACCGGGGCGTACAGGTTCGCCAGTGGTGAAGCCGCCGCTCAGGCGCCCATCGCTGAATTCGCTGTAGGTGGGGCCAAAGTCGGTGAAGGTCCAGCCGAATACGGCGCCATAAAAGGCTTTGCTGCGCGCGATGTCATGGACGTTGAATTCGATGTTGTCGATCCTGTTTTGGCGGTTGTCAGTGGTCACGGGCATCTCCTTATGAGGCTCAAATATAGATAAGTGACTGGCTGAATGCCATGCGGTTCTCATCAGCGCAAGAAGCTCGTAGGCATTGGCCAAAGCAGTCACCCAGCTTGAGTGTTTTGACCATTGTTGCAGAGCCTTCGCAGGGCGATTATCAGCAGGATTTTTCACGGTTCCCATCCTAAAAATAAAGACCGAGGGATTCTGCTGATGCGCGACTATCTGAGTTCGATGACTGATTTTGACTACCAACGCACGGTAGCCGGTGCGCTGGATGGCCATCTGGCAGCGATCAATGCCTGTGTCGAGTGCTGCGACCGTCATGCCTTGCCGGGCCGCATTGCGTTGTTCTGGGAGGGGCGCGATGCCAGCAGCGCGACTTATACCTTCACTCAGTTGCAGGAGCAGGCCGCGCGCTTTGCCAATTTTCTCCTCGCCCAGGGTGTCAAGCAGGGCGACAAGGTGGCAGGTTTGCTGCCACGCAATGTCGAGTTGTTGATCGTCGCATTCGCCGCCTGGCGCATTGGTGCCATCTACCAGCCCCTGTTCACTGCATTCGGGCCAAAGGCCATTGAACACCGGCTTAACAGCTCGGGGGCCGTGCTGGTGGTCACCGATGCGGTCAACCGCGTCAAGTTGGACGAGGTCAATGACTGTCCGGCCATTGTCACCGTGGCAGGAGCCAAGGGGCAGGGTCTGGTACGTGGCGACTTCAGTTTCTGGGCAGAGCTGGACAACTACCCGGCTAACTGCGAGCCGGTGATGCTGAGCGGTGAAGATCCGTTCCTGCTGATGTTTACCTCGGGCACTACCGGCCCGGCCAAGCCGCTGCTGGTACCGCTCAAGGCCATCGTTGCATTCCAGAGCTACACCCGTGATGCAGTGGGGCTGCGCCCCGAGGATTCGTTCTGGAACCTGGCAGATCCGGGCTGGGCCTATGGCATTTATTTCGGCATCACCGGGCCACTGTCGATGGGCCACCCGATCACCCTGTACGACGGCCCGTTCACGGTCGAAAGTACCTGCCGGGTCATCAGGAAATACGGTATTACCAACCTGACCGGTTCGCCCACCGCCTATCGCCTGTTGATTGCGGCCGGTGACGCCTTCGCCAGCAAGATCAAGGGCCAGTTGCGCGTGGTCAGCAGTGCCGGGGAGCCGCTCAACCCCGAAGTCATCCGCTGGTTTGCCGATGAACTCAACGTCACCATCCACGACCACTATGGCCAGACCGAAGTCGGCATGGTGCTGTGCAACCATCACGGGCTCGATCATCCGGTGCATATGGGCGCCGCCGGTTTTGCCTCGCCGGGCCACCGCATCGTGGTGCTCGATGACAATCATCAGGAGCTGCCCGTTGGCCAGCCAGGGATTCTGGCGGTTGATCGCAGCCAGTCGCCGATGTGCTGGTTTGGTGGCTACGAAGGCTTCAAGACCAAGGCTTTTGTCGGCAACTATTACCTGAGTGGCGATACCGTGGAGCTGAACCCGGACGGCAGCATCAGTTTTGTCGGGCGCAGCGACGACGTGATTACCACGTCCGGTTACCGCGTCGGGCCTTTTGATGTGGAAAGCGCCCTGATCGAACACCCGGCGGTGGTAGAGGCCGCCGTGGTGGGCAAGCCGGACCGTGAACGCACCGAGCTGGTCAAAGCCTTTGTGGTGTTGAACCCTCAGTATCTGGGGGATGCACAACTGGCTGAAACCCTGCGCCTGCACGTGCGTCAACGGCTGGCTGCCCACGCTTACCCCCGTGAAATCGAATTTGTCAGCGAATTGCCGAAAACACCCAGCGGCAAGTTGCAGCGCTTTATTTTGCGCAATCAGGAAATCGCCAAGGCTGAGCTGGCCGCAAGCGCCAGCGTCTAACTTTCAGGAATCATCATGCAAATCGAAAACAAGGTTTTTATCGTCACCGGTGGTGCATCGGGGCTGGGTGCCGCCACGGCGCACATGCTGGTCAAGGCAGGTGCCAAAGTGATGCTGGTGGACCTGAACGCCGAAGCAGTGGCCGCCCAGGCCCTGGCGTTGGGCGAGCAGGCGCGCAGCGCTGTGGCGGACATCAGCCAGGCAGATGCCGCCCAGGCGGCCGTGGCCGCTACAGTGGCCGCCTTTGGCGCGGTCAACGGGCTGGTCAACTGTGCCGGCATTGTGCGCGGTGAAAAGATCCTCGGTAAAAACGGCCCCCATGGGCTGGACTCATTCAGCCAGGTGATCAACGTCAACCTGATTGGCAGCTTCAACATGTTGCGTCTGGCTGCAGCGGCGATTGCCGAAACCACTGCCGATGCCGAGGGCGAGCGCGGGGTGATCATCAACACGGCTTCGGTCGCGGCATTCGACGGTCAGATCGGTCAGGCAGCTTATGCAGCATCCAAGGGCGCGATTGCCAGCCTGACCTTGCCTGCAGCCCGTGAACTGGCACGCTTCGGCATTCGGGTAATGACCATCGCCCCGGGTATTTTTGAAACCCCGATGATGGCTGGCATGACGCCTGAAGTGCGTGCATCGCTGGCCGCCGGTGTGCCATTTCCACCACGCTTGGGCAAGCCTGACGAGTACGCCTCGCTGGTGCGTCACATTATTGAAAACAGCATGCTCAATGGTGAGGTGATCCGACTCGACGGTGCCTTGCGCATGGCCGCGAAATAAGAGGTGAGATATGACAATCAGCAATGATCCGGTTGTAATCGTAAGTGCTGCGCGTACGCCCATGGGCGGCTTTCAGGGGGACTTCAAGGGCCTGACCGCGCCGCAACTGGGCGCTGCGGCGATCCGTGCAGCGGTTGAACGCGCGGGTGTTGCTGCCGATGGTGTGCAAGAAGTGTTGTTTGGCTGTGTGCTGTCGGCAGGCATCGGCCAGGCACCTGCCCGTCAGGCCGCCCTGGGGGCCGGGCTGGACAAGGGTACCCGTTGCACCACACTGAACAAGATGTGCGGCTCGGGCATGGAAGCGGCCATTCTTGGGCACGACAGGCTGCTGGCCGGCAGTGCCGATGTGGTGGTGGCAGGGGGCATGGAGAGCATGTCCAATGCGCCGTACCTGCTTGATCGCGCCCGCAGCGGTTACCGCATGGGCCATGGCCGGGTGCTGGATCACATGTTCCTTGACGGCCTGGAAGACGCCTATGACCGTGGCCGTCTGATGGGGACTTTTGCCGAAGACTGCGCCCAGAATCACGGTTTTACCCGTGAAGCTCAGGATGCCTTTGCCGTGGCCTCCCTGACCCGTGCGCAGCAGGCCATCAAGGACGGCAGTTTTAGCAGCGAGATCGTCCCGGTGCAGGTGACCGTGGGTAAAGAGCAGCGCCTGATCAGTGATGACGAGCAGCCGCCCAAGGCCAATCTGGCAAAAATTCCAACCCTGAAACCGGCGTTCCGCGAGGGCGGTACGGTGACGGCGGCCAACTCCAGCTCGATTTCCGACGGTGCGGCGGCGCTGGTACTGATGCGTCGCAGCGAAGCGCAAAGACGTGGCCTCAAGCCGTTGGCGGTTATCCACGGCCACGCCGCCTTTGCCGATGAGCCGGGGTTGTTTCCGACTGCACCGGTGGGGGCAATCAAGCGCCTGATGAGCAGCACTGGCTGGGATCTGAACCAGGTCGATCTGTTTGAAATCAACGAAGCGTTCGCTGTGGTCAGCCTGGTAACCATGACCGAGCTGGATATCCCCCACAGCAAGGTCAATATCTACGGCGGCGCCTGTGCCCTGGGGCATCCGATTGGGGCTTCGGGTGCGCGAATACTGGTGACTTTGCTCTCGGCATTGCGCCAGCAAAAGGCTACACGCGGTGTTGCCGCCATCTGCATCGGCGGCGGTGAAGCCACGGCCATTGCCGTGGAATGTCTGTATTAAGGATTTTGTATGCTGCCTACACCCGAACAATTACAAATACGCGAAGCAGCCCGAGAGTTTGCCCAAGAGCGCCTGAAGCCCTTTGCCGCCGAGTGGGACAAGCAGCATCGGTTTCCTCGTGAGGCAATTGCCGAGATGGCTCAATTGGGTTTTTTCGGCATGCTGGTGCCCGAGGAGTGGGGCGGTTGTGACACGGGTTATCAGGCGTATGCCATGGCCCTTGAAGAAGTCGCCGCCGGTGACGGCTCGTGCTCCACGATCATGAGCGTGCATAACTCGGTGGGTTGCGTGCCGATTCTCAAATACGGCAGCGAGGCGCAAAAACAGCAATTTCTGATCCCCCTGGCCAGCGGTGAAATGCTCGGCGCGTTTGCCCTCACCGAGCCGCAGGCCGGCTCCGATGCCAGTGACCTGAAAACCCGAGCCCGCCGCGAAGGCGATCATTACATTCTCAATGGCTGCAAGCAGTTCATTACCTCAGGGCAAAACGCCGGAGTGGTGATCGTGTTTGCGGTGACGGACCCGGCGGCGGGCAAGCGTGGCATTACCGCGTTTATCGTACCCACGGATACTCCGGGTTACAGCGTGGCCCGGGTTGAAGACAAACTGGGGCAGCATGCATCGGACACCTGCCAGATTCTGTTTACTGACCTGAAGATACCGGTGGCCAACCGCCTGGGCGAAGAGGGGCAAGGCTACAAGATTGCCCTGGGCAACCTGGAAGGCGGGCGCATCGGTATTGCCGCACAAGCCGTAGGCATGGCCCGTGCAGCCTTTGAAGCGGCCCGCGACTATGCCCGCGAACGCGTGACCTTTGGCCAGCCCCTGGTGGAACATCAGGCGGTGGCGTTTCGCCTGGCCGATATGTCGACGGAAATCGCCGTCGCCCGGCAGATGGTCCATTACGCTGCGGCACTGCGTGACAGTGGGCAATCGGCGCTGGTCGAGGCCTCGCAAGCCAAGCTGTTTGCATCGGAAATGGCCGAGCGCGTGTGCTCCAAGGCGTTGCAAACCCTGGGCGGTTATGGCTATTTGAGCGACTTCCCGCTGGAACGGATCTACCGCGATGTGCGGGTGTGCCAGATCTATGAAGGCACCAGTGATATTCAGCGCATGGTCATTTCGCGCAATCTTTGAATCGAGGACATTAGCGATGAGCTACGAAACCATTCTGTTGGACATCCATGGGCAAGTGGGCCTGATTACCCTGAACCGCCCCCAGGCGCTGAATGCTCTGAATGCGCAATTGATCCGCGAAGTAAACCACGCGCTGGACAGGCTGGAAGCTGATAACGGGATTGGCTGTATCGTTATCACCGGCTCGAAGAAATCCTTTGCTGCCGGTGCGGACATCAAGGAGATGGCCGACCTGAGCTACCCGCAAATTTATCTTGATGACCTGTTTTCCGACAGCGACCGTGTGGCGGCCAGGCGCAAGCCGATTATTGCTGCAGTCGCGGGTTTTGCCCTGGGTGGCGGTTGTGAACTGGCAATGATGTGTGACTTTATTCTGGCCGGGGACAACGCCAAATTCGGCCAGCCTGAAATCAACCTGGGGGTGTTGCCGGGCATGGGCGGCACACAGCGCCTTACCCGTGCGGTGGGCAAGGCCAAGGCCATGGAAATGTGCCTGAGTGGGCGTTTGATAGGCGCAGAAGAGGCGGAACGTTCGGGGTTGGTGGCCCGTGTGGTGCCGGTGGATGAATTGCTCGACGAAGCGCTGAAGGTAGCGGCCACCATTGCCAAAAAGTCCCTGCCGGTGCTGATGCAGACCAAGGAATGCGTCAACCGTGCCTTTGAGGTGAACCTGGCTGAAGGTGTGCGTTTCGAGCGTCGGGTATTCCACGCCTTGTTCGCCACACAGGATCAGAAAGAAGGCATGGCGGCGTTTGTTGAAAAACGCGAGGCGCAGTTCAAGAACCAATAACTGCACATGCCTCTATGTGGGAGCGGGCTTGCTCGCGATAGCCTCAACTCGGTGTGTGAGAAGCACCGAGCCGCCTGCATCGCGAGCAAGCCCGCTCCCACTGGTTTTGAGCCAGTTTCTAAAGCAGGTAATTCTTCAGCTCCCGCGCAATCACCATGCGCTGAATCTCGCTCGACCCTTCATAAATCTGGGTAATCCGCGCATCGCGGTAGTAGCGCTCCACCGGATAGTCTTCAAGGTAGCCATAGCCACCGTGGATCTGGATGGCTTTGGAACACACATACTCGGCCATTTCCGAAGCAAACAGTTTGGCTTGCGAAGCTTCTGACAGACAGGGCTTGCCCGCGCTGCGCAGGCGCGCCGCATGCAGGATCAGCAGGCGTGCCGCATTGATGCGGGTCTGCATGTCGGCGAGCATATTGGCCACGCTCTGGTGCTCAATGATCGCCTTGTCAAATTGCACCCGGTCACGGGCGTAACCCAGTGCTGCCTCGAAGGCCGCACGGGCGATGCCCAATGCCTGGGCGCCAATGCCGATTCGCCCGCCTTCCAGGTTGGCCAGGGCAATGGCCAGCCCCTTGCCGCGCTCGCCGAGCATATTGGCTTCAGGCACGCTGCAGCTGTTGAGGGTTACCGCGCAGGTGTCCGAGGCGCGGATGCCCATTTTGTGTTCGGTGCGGTCGACAATAAAACCGGGGGTGGCGGTGGGTACCAAAAACGCCGAAATGCCTTTTTTGCCCAGATCAGGGTCGGTTACCGCAAAGACAATGGCCAGTTTGGCGCGCTTGCCATTGCTGACAAACTGCTTGGCACCGGTAATCACCCATTGACCGTCACGCAACTCGGCGCGGGTGCGCAGGTTATGGGCTTCGGAGCCGGCCTGGGGTTCGGTCAGACAGAAGCAGGCGATGGTCTGGCCGCTGGCCAGCTCCGCCAGCCAGGTCTGTTTTTGTGCCTCGCTGCCGTATTTCAGTATCGGCCCGCAGCCCACCGAATTGTGGATGCTCATCAGGGCGCCGGTAGCGGCATCGCCCGCTGAGATTTCTTCCACGGCCAGGGCGTAGGCGACGTAGTCGACATAGGTGCCGCCCCATTCCTCCGGCACCACCATGCCCAGCAACCCCAGTTCGCCAAGCTTGGCCACCAGCGCGTCGTCGATCCAGCCGGCTTTTTCCCAGGCCTGGGCATGGGGGGCGATTTCACGCCGGGCAAAGTCGCGAGCCATGTCGCGGATCATCACTTGTTCTTCGCTCAGTTCGATGTCTTGCATGGCTCAGGCTCCCTTGGCGTTGAATGCGGTGAAGAAACTGGCGACATGGGCTGGATCCAGTGCATCCAGGCTGGGCGAGTTCCACTGCGGTTTCTTGTCCTTGTCGATAATCAATGCACGCACGCCTTCCATCAGGTCGCCGCGATCAAACCACTGGCGATCCAGGTGCAGTTCCAGGGCGAAGCATTGCTCAAGGGGCAGCGCTCGGCCACGGCGCAGCATTTCTAGGGTCACGGCCATCGCCAGCGGCGAGCGGGTTTGCAACAAGTCGGCGGTTTCATTGGCCCAGTCGCGAGTTTCCGGGGCTATGACAGCGCGCAGATGAGCGATAATCCGTGGCATGTCGACCTGGGCGAAAACGCTGTCAATCAGCGGGCGCAACCTGGCCAGCGGTGGGTCGGGCAATACGGTTACGGCGAATCGGGCTACCAGCGCGGTCAGGTCATCGATAGGGGATTTTTGCCAGTTGAGGCTGTCGAGGCCCTTGTCCAGTTCAGGCAGTGCGGTGCTTTCCAGATAGCCGTCAGCAAGCCCGCAGTACAAGGCATCGGCAGCGCGGATTTGGACCCCGCTGACGCCCAGGTAAGTGCCCAACTGACCTGGCGTTCGGGTCAGGAAGTAGCTACCGCCAACGTCAGGAAAATAACCGATGCCCACTTCCGGCATCGCCAATTTGCTGCGCTCGGTAACCAGGCGCAGATCCGCGCCTTGCACCAGGCCCATGCCGCCGCCGAGAACGAAGCCGTCCATCAAGGCCACAACGGGTTTGGGGTAGCGGTGCAGGGTCAGGTCGAGGGCATATTCCTCTTCAAAGAACAGGGTATGCAGGGTGTCGTTGTTTTGATAGCTGTCGTACAGCGAGCGTATATCTCCGCCCGCGCAGAAGGCTTTTTCGCCCGCGCCACGCAGTACCACGGCCTTGACTTGCGGGTCTTCGACCCAGGCATCGAGTTGCTGCTGGAGGCTGCGGACCATTTCAAGATTGATGGCATTGAGTCCGCCTGGGCGGTTCAGGGTCAGGTGGCCAATATGGTTGCGGACCTCGGCCAGAACGGTGCTTTGCAGCTGCGCGATATCCGGTGTCGGTGAGGAGGAAACCTGAGCAGTCATCACTAACTCCCTGCTTTATATTATTTTTAAGGGGGTTCACGGGTGAACGATAACCGATGCTAACAGTGCAAATTTGCCCATTACAACCCTGATAAGTGCAGGGTTGCTGTGCATTTTTGCATATTGGGCGTGCAGCAATGCGCGATCTTATTGCGCCAGCCAGCCACCATCGACATTCCATGCCGCGCCCCGTACCTGACTGCCAGCCTCACTGCATAAAAACAGCACCAGCTCGCCCAGTTGCGGCGGGGTGACGAATTCCAGCGAAGGTTGTTTTTCGGCCAACAGGTCGTGCTGCGCCTGATAGGGGTCAATGCCCTGGCTGATGCGCTGATCAATCTGTTTTTGCACCAGCGGCGTCAGCACCCAGCCCGGGCAAATGGCGTTGCAGGTGATATTGCTGGTGGCGGTTTCCAGGCCCACCACTTTGCTCAGGCCGATTACCCCGTGCTTGGCGGCGACATAGGCGGCCTTGCCGACCGAGCCCACCAGGCCATGAACCGAGGCAATATTGACGATGCGCCCCCAGCCGCGCTTGCGCATGCCGGGCAGGGTGAGGCGGGTGCTGTGGAACACGCTGGACAGGTTAATGGCGATGATCGAATCCCAGCGCTCTACCGGGAACTCTTCGACGCTGGCTACATGCTGAATGCCTGCATTGTTGACCAGGATGTCGATGCCGCCGAATTCGCGTTCGGCATAATCGATCATGTCGGCGATCTGCGCCGGGTCGCTGACATCTGCGGGGTGGTGACCTACCCTGACGCCGAACTGTTCGACTTCGGCAATCACTTTGGCCGGATCGCCAAAACCGTTGAGGATCAGGTTGGCTCCGGCCTTGGCCAGGCTCAATGCGATACCCAGGCCGATGCCGCTGGTGGAGCCGGTAACCAATGCAGTTTTACCTGTAAGGCTCATGATCAATTCCTCGGATGAGTCACGACGGATTCGTGAATGAGGAAACGTAGCACGGGGATTTGCCGTTGCCCAAACGAAACGACCCGCCAAAAGGCGGGCCGTCTTCACGCAGCGCGCAGAGGATCAGTCCTGGCGGCTGGTGACTTCCAGCAGGTGGTAGCCAAACTGGGTTTTAACCGGGCCTTGCACCACGTTGATTGGCGCGCTGAACACGACAGTGTCGAATTCTTTAACCATTTGGCCCGGGCCGAAAGAGCCCAGATCGCCGCCCTGACGGCTGGACGGGCAAGAAGAATTGGCCTTGGCAACTTCGGCGAAATCAGCGCCGCCTTCGATTTGGGCTTTCAGTTCGTTGCACTTGTCTTCGGTGGCAACCAGGATATGACGGGCAGTGGCTTTGGCCATGAGGGTGTACTCCTTTCAAGAAAGTGCCGAGCCTACCGGATTCAGTAGGGTTTTTCTCGGCAAAAAGTGCGCTTAGCTATATTTCGTTGCGGGTTTGCCGGTGGGCTTATGCTCCCGCTGCCTTTAGTCGTCTGGCGTGATCGAGGTAATGGGCGACAGGGTCAATGCGTGTGCGGTTCATTCTGGCCAGGTGATTGATGGTGTCCAAGTGGTCCATTGCATAGTCCGAGCCGATCACATGGCCCAGATGCGAGCTGAAACGTCCGACCAGCCCGTCGTTCTGTTTGCTCTCGCGGGTAAAGAAACTGCCAAAGATGCGGCAGGCATTGTGTAGAGGGTCGAGCAGATTTAGCGACTCCGACAACCGTGAGCCCTTGATGATGCCGCTCCATGAGTAATAAAGAACGTCATTGACCTGCTCGGGGCCCATGCCGCCCCATGTGGCGGGCAGGCCCTGGGGGTATTTCAGGTTGAAGGCGGCAACGCCTTCGGTGGTCAGCGCGTTGAGGGCTTCAAGGGCGTGTTGCGGTAATTGCCGATGGCCGGTGATCGCGGACAGGAAACTGGAAAACGAGGTGGTCAGGGCGGCGGCGACGGTTTCGGGGAGCGATCCGGGCACGAAGGCCTGGCGCAAGCGGTCTGCTGCTTCGGAGCCATGATTCGGTCCGCTGACGGAGGTGACGGAGGCGATCAGAAGGGGGGCCACGGCTGCCGCATAGCGGGCTGTCAGGGCACCCTGGCTGTGGCCGATCAGGTTGACCCGTGTTGCCCCGGTGCGCGAGCAAACCCCGCGTATGTATTCAAGCAGCTGCTCGCCCCGGGTCTCGTTGTTGTTGGCGGCCGAGATGATCGGTACGAAAACCCGGGCGCCCGATCCGCCGAGCGCTTGCTTGATGCCTTTGAAGTAGTTGAATGGGCCTATGCGGCCGAAACCGAAGAGGCCGTGTACCAGTAATATCGGATACTTGGTATTGGCTGAGTCGTCCATGGGCTATTTTCCAGGTGTTTTTGAACCATAAAAACACCTTAGTCGATACCGGCTTCGCGCAACCGTAGGCATTGTCCCTGGTTGCGCTGCGGTTTGCCGAACGCGTCTGTCAGGCGATGGCCTTGGCGGTGTGGCGCTGTGTTTGCAACTGATGTGCGGCGTTACGCAGCAGTTGCTCGGTCGCGTCCCAGCCCAGGCAGCCATCGGTCACCGAGACCCCGTAGCGCATGTTTGCACCCAGGGACTGGCAGCCTTCGAACAGATGGCTTTCGAGCATCATGCCGATCAGCGAGTGATCGCCGGCAAGACGTTGTTCAAGCACATCATTGAAGACTTGCGGCTGGCGCAGCGGGTCTTTGCCACTGTTGGCGTGGCTGCAATCGACCATCATGCGGGCCGGGATGGCGGACTTCTCAAGCCCTGCACGAGCCTTGGCGACGTTGGCGCGGTCGTAGTTGGGACCGCTGTGGCCGCCGCGCAACACCAGATGGGTGTCGGGATTGCCACGGGTCTCGACGATTGCCGGGTGGCCCTGGCTGTCGATGCCGAAGTGACGATGGCTGTGGGCGGCGGAACGCATGGCGTCGCAGGCAATGGCCACGCCGCCGTCGGTGCCGTTCTTGAAGCCCACCGGCAAATCAAGCCCGCTGGCCATTTCGCGGTGGATTTGCGATTCCGTGGTGCGGGCGCCAATAGCTACCCAGCCCAGCAAGTCGTCGAAGTAGCCGGCGGCGATGGGTTGCAACAGCTCGGTGGCGACCGGCAGGCCCATGCGCAGCATCTCCAGCATCAATTCGCGCGAAAGGGTCAGGCCGTGGGCCATGTCATCGCTGCCGTCCAGGTGCGGGTCGTAGGCCAGGCCTTTCCAGCCCACGGTGGTGCGCGGTTTTTCAATGTAAGCACGCATTACCAGCAGCATGTCGTCGCGCACATCATGGGCGAGGGCAGCCAGGTTGCTGGCGTATTCCAGGGCGGCGACGGGATCGTGGATGGAGCAAGGGCCGACCACCACCAGTAAACGGGAATCTTCACCGTCAAGGATGGCGCGAATGGCCTGGCGCTGGCTGCTGATCTGGACGCGCAGGGCATCGCTGAGGGGCAGTTGCTGTTTGAGTTGTGCTGCCGTGGGCAGGCGACGGGTCGTCACCGGGGCAGATACGGCGTGTACGGTTGGCAGGGCGGATACGGATGCGTTCATGGTTCGGGCTTCCTGGGCAGGCGGCGGGTTGTCCCGCGCGCTCAGCCCTAGTGGGGTGTTCGACAATTGGCCAGACTGGCTGTAAGTACGTGCGTGCCACCAATGTGGGTCCGTTCGGAGGCGGCAGGCTGTCCCGAACGGCGGCTGATAAATCGCCATGCAGTGCAAAGGTCGAAACGGTAATAAGTGGCGTAGTTCATGGGGTAAATCCTCAATTCAAGAAAGTGTCAGGTGCCAAAAAAACAAAACCCCCGGTCGGGAAGCCGACCGGGGGTGAGAATTCTCTGTCAGGCGACCCCTAAGTAGTGGGCGCCGTGTGGGTATCAGGCGCGCCAGTGGCTAAACCAATACCCAAAATAAAATCGTGCTGTGGAGTTCATGTTGTTCGCGCACACAGCAGCAGCCAGACGCGATTGGCGTATGGTCATGCAGATGGCGGTGGTGGCGTGATGCAACATGGGTGGTCTCCGATTGATGGTTTGCAGCTTACGCGAGGCGAACGGGCAGATTCAATAAGAAAATACTATCTGGAACTCCCACGATCACTATTGGCCTGCACGTGTGCAATGCCGGGGCAGGGCGCAGAGCCCTGTAATCGGGCCTCTGAGCCAGTATAAACACTAAATCGGGCCTGTCGCCCGATTAGGCGCATACTCAAGCTAACTCATCATCCTTAGCTTCTGTCAGATGCGTGCCCTGGGACGGAATGATCCCGTCCTTCATGCCCAGAAGAACCGCTACCTTGTGGGCTTCACCACGTTTCCCCTTTTTGCGCCCGGCGAGCACTTGATAAGTGGTAGCCGGGTCTATGCCATGTTCCCGAGCGAACTCTTGAACGGACTTTCCCTGGTGTTCCAGCCATGCCTTGGCTTGTGCAGCGGTACGAATTCCGGTCATAGTTCAAAACCGTTCAAAGTTGTTTAATATTTATCGATTATACCATCCTTGTGGGTGTTTAAAATGGGATCCTACATCCAAATGAGTGGAATTGGTTTGCGCTTGCGGCAGGAGCGAGAGCGGCTAGGTTTGTCGCAAAAAACTTTTGGCGAAATCGGTGGTGTCGAGGCTAATGCCCAGGGCAAATATGAAAATGGTGACCGCGCACCCAAGGCAGATTACTTGTCGCGCGTTGCTGCCCGGGGTGTTGACGTGCTTTACGTGTTGACCGGCAGTCCAACCCCGACCCTGCTCGATAATTTGAGTCATCTTGAAGAGAAGGTGCTGATCAGTTACAGGGTGCTGCACAAGGAGGATCAGGACGCCATTCGCCGCCTCACCACTACCCTGGCAGAATTATCGGCACCTCAAGCGGCAAAGGAACGCCGTGATCCTAAGGAGGTAGATCCCGTCAAGGAATGAATGTTTAAAAGGATTTAATGCTTTGGCAGGGATAGTTGACGCAAGTCGATAGGTTGGTGCTTTAGTTTTTGCTAAGGTGTCGGCAATCAACCAAGACCAATTTGCGAGGTGTCGACTTGATTCGGGTTCTAGTGGTCGATGACCACGATCTTGTGCGTACAGGGATCACACGAATGCTGGCCGATATCGAAGGTCTGCAGGTGGTCGGTCAGGCCGAGTCCGGCGAAGAGTCGTTGCTCAAGGCTCGTGAATTGAAGCCGGATGTGGTCCTGATGGATGTCAAAATGCCTGGCATTGGTGGTCTTGAGGCTACTCGCAAGATGATGCGCAGCCACCCGGATATCAAGGTTGTCGCTGTGACCGTGTGTGAAGAAGACCCTTTTCCTACGCGCTTGCTGCAAGCAGGCGCGGCGGGTTACATGACCAAAGGTGCCGGTCTGGCTGAAATGGTTCAGGCAATTCGCCAGGTGTTCGCAGGCCAGCGCTATATCAGTCCGCAAGTGGCACAGCAACTGGCGCTCAAATCTTTTCAGCCTGCCAGCGACTCTCCCTTCGATGCCTTGTCCGAGCGCGAAATCCAGATCACCCTGATGATTGTTGGCTGTCAGAAGGTTCAGGTTATTTCTGACAAGCTTTGTTTGTCGCCCAAGACGGTAAACACCTATCGCTACCGTATTTACGAGAAGCTCTCGGTCAAGAGCGATGTTGAGCTGGCCTTGCTGGCCGTTCGTCACGGCATGGTTGATGCTGGTTAGAGATGACAGACGTGTTTGATGCAAGTGCATTTCTTTCGACCTGCAGTGGTCGACCCGGCGTGTATCGCATGTTCGACAGCGATGCGCGGCTTCTCTATGTGGGCAAGGCCAAGCACCTGAAAAAACGCCTGGCCAGCTATTTTCGCAAAACCGGCCTGGCGCCCAAGACGGCTGCACTGGTTGCGCGTATTGCGCAAATTGAAACCACTATTACCGCCAACGAAACCGAAGCGCTGTTGCTTGAGCAGACGCTTATCAAAGAGTGGCGTCCGCCGTACAACATCCTGTTGCGCGACGACAAGTCCTATCCCTATGTGTTTTTGTCGGATGGTCAATACCCGCGGCTGAGTATTCACCGCGGTGCCAAAAAACTGAAAGGCAAGTATTTCGGGCCTTACCCCAGCGCCGGCGCCATCCGTGAAAGTCTGAGTATCCTGCAGAAGACTTTTCTGGTGCGTCAGTGCGACGACAGCTACTTCAAAAACAGAACGCGACCTTGCTTGCAGTACCAGATCAAGCGTTGCAAGGCGCCTTGCGTCGGCCTGGTTGACCCGCAGGAATATGCCGAGGACGTACGCCATTCGATCATGTTCCTTGAAGGGCGTAGCAGTGCCCTGACCGATGAGTTGAACGCAGCCATGGAACAGGCTGCCAGCACGCTGGACTTCGAGCGTGCCGCTGAGGTGCGTGACCAGATTTCCTTGCTGCGCCGGGTTCAGGACCAGCAAAGCATGGAGGGCGGTAACGGCGACGTGGACGTGATTGCCGCTTTCGTCAACCCGGGCGGCGCCTGTGTGCACCTGATCAACGTGCGCGGCGGGCGTGTGCTGGGCAGCAAGAATTTTTTCCCTCAGGTAGGTATTGAGGAAGATGTCGCCGAAGTCATGGCGGCCTTTCTTGGCCAGTACTACATCAGCAGCCCCGAGCGCGACCTGCCCAGCGAGTTGATCGTCAACGTGGAGCATGAGAGCTTCGGGGCGATTATCGATGCAATCGCCGAGCTGCGTGGCCGAGAGCTGGCGATCAGCTATCGTGTGCGTGGCACCCGGGCGCGCTGGCAGCAGTTGGCGGTCACCAACGCCGAGCAAGCGCTGATGGCCCGCCTGACCAATCGCCTGCATGTGGCGGCGCGTTTTGAAGCCTTGGCCCAGGTATTGAAACTCGACGAGATTCCGCAGCGCCTGGAGTGCTATGACATCAGCCACTCCAGCGGCGAGGCCACTGTGGCGTCCTGCGTGGTGTTTGGCCCCGAGGGGCCGATCAAGTCCGACTACCGGCGCTTTAACATTGAAGGTGTCACGCCTGGCGACGACTATGCGGCCATGCACCAGGCACTGATGCGGCGCTTCAGTCGACTCAAGGAGGGAGAGGGCAAACTGCCGGACATTCTTCTGGTCGACGGTGGCAAGGGGCAGATGTCGATGGCCCGTGATGTGCTGAATGAATTGGCAGTACCCGACCTGATTTTGCTTGGCGTGGCCAAAGGTACGACGCGCAAGGCTGGTTTTGAAACGCTTTACCTGAATGATGCGGCCCATGAATTCACCCTCAAGGGTGACTCGCCGGCCTTGCATCTGATCCAGCAAATCCGTGACGAAGCCCACCGCTTTGCAATTACCGGGCATCGGGCGCGACGCGGAAAAACCCGTCGAACCTCAACGCTGGAAGGCATTGCAGGGGTAGGGCCGACCCGCCGCCGAGATTTATTGAAACATTTTGGTGGCTTACAGGAGCTATCTCGTGCAAGCATCGAGGAGATCGCCAAAGCACCCGGGATCAGTAAAAAGCTCGCTGAGTTGATTTATGCAAACCTGCACAGCGAGTAGAATGCCACCTCACCTCGTAGCCAGTTGTGCCGATGAATATCCCTAATTTGATCACCGTACTACGCGTTCTACTTATTCCTTTCTTCATTTTGTTGTTTTACCTGCCTTACAGCTGGAGTTATGCAGCCGCCAGCTCAGTCTTCGCCTTTGCGGCGGCGACCGACTGGCTTGACGGCTACCTGGCCCGCCGGCTGGAGCAGAGCACGCCTTTTGGTGCCTTTCTGGATCCGGTGGCCGACAAGTTGATGGTGGCTGTGGCTTTGGTGTTGCTGGTGCAAGAGCATCACAACGTGTGGCTGACCTTGCCGGCGGCGGTGATTATTGGCCGTGAGATCGTCATCTCCGCGTTGCGCGAGTGGATGGCGGAGCTGGGGGCACGGGCCCAGGTAGCGGTCTCGAACATGGGCAAATGGAAAACCGCAGCGCAAATGCTCGCTCTGGTCATACTGCTGGCCAATCCGTCGGACTTCAGCTTCTGGGTATTGGTAGGGTACGGGTTGCTGTTGGTAGCTGCCGGTCTGACCCTGTGGTCGATGCTCCAGTATTTGCGGGCTGCCTGGCCGCATCTGAAGACCACCTCGGTAAAATAAATAAAACTTTTTAAAACAAAGGCTTGACGCGTTATTAGATTTCTATAGAATGCGCATCACCAAGCGGGAATAGCTCAGTTGGTAGAGCACGACCTTGCCAAGGTCGGGGTCGCGAGTTCGAGTCTCGTTTCCCGCTCCAAACATGGCCCAGTGAATTCAATCGGATTCGCAAGGGCAGAACAAAGGACCTTCGGGTCCTTTTTTCGTTTCTGGCGTTTTATTCGGGGATGCTGAATCGCTCTTCTGAAGCCGGGGGCTGAAAATGATGTGCGCCCGACACAGCGTATTGATCTATTAAATGCCCAACCGTTTGCTATTCCCTGGCCTGTTTGATTGAGACGTTGAATATGGGTTTATTTAAAGTTCGCAGCTCTTTCAAGAAAAGCGCACTTGCCCCGCCAGCGACCCACTTCACTCAAGTCCGGCGCCATCAGCTCCCGGACAGCAGATTGCGATTTCATGTTTAGTGCATCATGTTTAATGATCTTTAGCGCTTTAATATGTTAGCGAAATCAATCAGTTGATCAGCTCTGCCCATCAGCGGGTATTCGCCCGCTGAATAACGGCGCGCTCTTGTTGTATTGTCCTACAAGGCAATTGATTTCTATATAACAGGCTCTGGCAACGGATCAGGAATATTGGTAGTTTGCGCCCCGTTGATCACTGGACCTCTAATAATGAAAAAACTATTCTTCAAGACCACCCTCGGTCTTGCCGTTGCACTTGCGTCGTCTCAGCTACTTGCCAGCGGTCTTGCAATCAATGAACAAAGTATCAGCGGCATGGGCACTGGCTTCGCCGGCCGCTCGTCCTCTGCCGATGATGCCAGTACCGTATACGGCAACCCTGCGGGCATGGCGCGCCTGAAACAGGAGCAGGTGAGTGCAGGTGCTGCCTTGCTTGTGGCGAAAACCGATATCAGCCATACCCGCAGTACCTTTGGCGGCAAGGAAGACGGCGATATGGTGCCGTTGACTGCGGTGCCAATGGGTTATTACGTCAAGCCGATTGATGAACACTGGGCTTTCGGTGTCGGTTTCTATGTGCCGTTTGGTTTGATTACGGACTATGGCAGTGGTTTCGCCGGCCGCTACTTCGCCAATAAAAGCAAGATTCAAGTCATGACGTTCCAGCCTACGGTCAGCTATGCCTTCAATGACAAGGTGTCGATCGGGTTTGGTCCGACCATCAACCGCATTGACGGTGAACTGACTTCACAAGTGCCAAATGCCCTTACCCCGGGCAGTAACGACGGCAAGGTGAAGATCAGCGGCGATGACACGGCCATCGGTTTCAACGCCGGTATCCTGGTACAGGCCACTGACAGCACCCGTGTGGGCCTGACGTATCACTCCAAGGTCAGTTACAACCTCAAGGGCACTACCAAGGTCACTGGCGGTACCTTCAGCCTGCTGGGCCTCAGCGGCCAGAGCTACGATGCCAAGCTGGACCTGGACACGCCGGAGTCCGTGGACTTCTCGGTCACTCACCAGCTCAATGACGACTGGACTCTGTATGCGGGGAGCACCTGGACCCGCTGGAGCCGCCTCAAGGACATTACCGCTCAGAACAGTGATGTCAGCCCGCGTCTTGGCGGCTCGTTGAGCACCATTACCGAGGAGCAGAACTGGCACGACACCTGGGCCCACGCCATTGGCGTCGCGTATCAGTTGAATCCGCAATGGGTGTTGCGCACGGGCTTGTCAGTCGATGAGTCGCCGACCAACAACAGCAACCGTTCGCCGCGTATCCCCACCGGTGACCGTACCGCCATCAGCTTCGGCGCTGGCTGGACGCCGGTGAGTAACATGACGATCGACCTGGCGTACTCCTACCTGTGGGAAGACAGTACCAAGGTCAACGACAGCTCGGCTTCCAAGGGCGCGTACAGCTCTACCTACAAAAACAGCGCGAGCGGTTTTGGTACTTCGATCACCTATCGTTTCTGATCTGCGGGTTTACGCAATATCACTCCAGTGATCTGAAGCAGAGTAGGGCCAGATATGTTTCGCATTTATTGCGGCGCATATCTGGCTCAAACCCTAGGGCGTGCTACGACAGATCAAATTTATGGCAGTGACAGTCAGCTGCTCTGAAGAGACGTTTCGCTATTGATATCGGAAGCGTCCTAACTCTTTTCATTCAAACATATCCAAGACTTACCCCACCCGGAGACGCGCCAAGGCTTTTGCCTGCGAATTGTCTCGTTGAAAAGACTTTGCCTCACTCATCAAGTTTGGCGAATCACGGATGGAGTAAGCATGTTTGGATGTTATCTCGGGATGAGGTCATTAATTCCGGTTGTACCGGGCAGCCTGGCCAAGCTGGGTTTGTTATCCCCAGAAACCGACAGGGATGATCGGCATTCAGCCTTCTTGGCCCGCCAGTCTTCAGCAGCACTCCATGCCCGGGAATCTTTCCTGGGCATGCCTAAACGTGGCCTGGCCTTTATTTTGGCCAATGCGCTGTTCTGGCAACCACTGCTGGTGCAGGCCGAAGGCATCGTTGTCAGCGGGCCAGGCACCAGCCTGGGAGCGGCGGGTAATGGCGTTCCGATCGTCAATATTGCTGCACCCAATGGCAGCGGTCTGTCGCATAACCAGTTCAATGACTACAACGTCGGTGCCAATGGCCTGATCCTCAACAACGGCATTGACCGTACCCAGTCGACCCAACTGGGCGGCATCATCCTAGGCAACCCGAACCTGCAGGGCAACGCCGCCCATATCATCCTCAACGAAGTCAACGGCGGCAGTCCCAGCCAGTTGCGCGGTTATACCGAAGTGGCGGGGCAGTCGGCCAAGGTGATCGTGGCCAACCCCTACGGTATTACCTGTAATGGCTGCGGTTTTATCAATACTCCCAGTGTCACGCTTAGCACGGGCAAACCCCTGTTTGATAATGGTCGTCTGGATCGTTATCAGGTTGATGGCGGTACGGTGACCATTGACGGTCAGGGTTTGAACGCCAGTAATATCGATCGCTTCGACATCATCACCCGCTCGGCGAAGATCAACGCCCAGATCAATGCGCGTCACTTGACGGTGATTGCCGGTCGCAACGACGTCAATGCCCGGACCCTGCACGCCACTGCGCGCGCGGATGACGGCAGCGCCAAGCCGCAGTTGGCAATTGACTCCAGCGCCTTGGGCGGAATGTATGCGGGCGCCATCAGGCTGGTGGGTACCGAGGCCGGTGTCGGGGTCAAGCTGGATGGCACGCTGGCGGCCAGTGGCGGGGATATACAGCTCGATGCCAATGGGCATTTGCGTATGGCTCAAGTCACGGCCAGCAGTGCGATCACAGGCAAGGCTGGAAGTCTCGATGCCCAAGAGGCGATCTATGCTGGCAGCACACTGGATATGCAGGCTCAAGGCGACCTGAGCAGCCGTAAAAACCTTATCGCACGTGACAGCATCAAGCTCTCCAGCGGCGCGCAGTTGACCAATCGCGGCATTATCGAGGCCGGGGTCAATGCCGACCATTCCCGCAACAGTCATGGCGATGTGTACATCGACGCAAAAACGCTTGCGAACACAAACGCCAGCATCATTGCCAGTCGTCACCTGACAGCTAGCGCCCAAATCCTGAGCAATCAGGGTGGCACGCTGAGCGCCAAACAGGCCGCCAGCATCCGTGCAGACACTCTGGATAACCAGAACAAAGGGCGGATTCTGAGTAGCGCCAGTCTCGACCTCAAAACTGATCGGTTTCTTAACAGCCAAGGTCTGGTTTCAGCCAGCAGCATCGACGCCCGGATCGGCAGCCTGGACAACCGCACTGGCATGCTCAGCAGTCAGGGTGAGATGCGCCTGGCCGTTGATGGCACATTGCATAACTACAGTGGCGTAGTGATAGCCGACGGCAACGCAAGCGTAACTGCAACCCGCCTCGATAACAGCAGCGGCCGGATTTCCGGCAAGCAGAACCTCAAGGTTCAAGTGCAGGATCTAAACAACCAGCAAGGTCAACTGATCGGCCAAGGTGCCGTCCAACTGAGCAGTAATATCCTGGACAACCGTCATAAAGGCCTGGTCGGCGGCGCTCAAGGGCTGACGCTTGATGTGGCCGATATCGATAACCGTGAAGGCGAAGTGTCGAGCCAGGCTGGTTTGTCGTTGACGGGTTTTCGCCTGGACAACACGGGCGGTAGGCTTACCAGCGAAAAACACAGCCGTCTTGAGCTTAGTGCCGGCGTGGCAAACACCTTGGGCCTGATCAGCAGTGACGGCGGGTTAAGCCTCTCTGCGACTGAGTTGTCCAACCACCTGGGCAGCATTTCCAGCGCAGGCCAACTTGCTATCAGCAGTGGTGGGTTGAACAACGAAAAGGGTTCGCTGCAGGGCAAGGCCATCACGCTCGACTTGGGTACTGCCACAGGCGATCTCAACAATATGGGCGGCCTGATCACCACAGCAGGCCCTTTGACCCTCAAGCACCTGCGTGACCTGAACAACCGTGGCGGCGAGATTTCCACTACGCAAACCCTTAGCCTGAGTGTCCGCAACCTTGATAATACGGGCGGCAAGCTGATCAGCAACAACCTGTTGGTCATCAATGGTGACAACCTGCTCAATCAGGGCGGGCTGATCTCCGGCTGGCAGGGCTTGAATGCCACCGGTACAACGCTCGACAATCGCAACAGCGGCAAACTGTCCAGCCTTTACGGCAACCTTGATGCCCATCTCAGCTCCAGCCTTCTCAATAGCGGTACAGGTATTCTGGTCAGCCAAAAAAACCTGACCGTCACAGCGGCCAACCTGGACAACAGCGGTCAGGGCAATATAACCAGTGCTGGCGCCCAAACCCTTGATATCAGTGGTTGGCTGAACAACGCCGAGGGCGGGGTGATTGACAGTGGTGCGGCTCTGTATCTGAGTGCACGTGATCTCGACAACAGTGCTGGCAGTATCAAAGGTGCCGCCGCCACAACCCTCGACCTGCCTGGCACCTTGACCAACACCCGCGGCAAGCTGTCCAGCGGTGGCCCGCTATTGATCCAGCGGGCGGCGCAGATCGACAACCAGGGCGGTGAGCTGGTCAGCAGAAGCGTGCTGAGCTTGATGACCGCTGGCCTGGACAACCGCAATCGCGGCACAGTCGCGGCAGATGGCAAGTTGGACATTAGCGTCAGTGGCCTGGTGCAAAACAGCAATGACGGCCTGATCTACAGCCAGGACGGCGAGCTCAAACTTACCGCTAGCCGCCTGGACAACGCCAAGGGCAAGGTGCAAGGCAAGACCGGCTTAGAACTGGACATTACTGAAAATATCGACAATCAGGGTGGCAAACTGATTGCCCAAAACGGTGATTTGGCGATCAAGGCCGCCAACCTGGATAACCGTGGTGGTGAGCTTGGCAGCCTCAAGCAAGCCCTCAATGCTCGCGTAGTCGGTGTACTGCGCAACGGTGTGGCAGGGATCATCCAGGGCCTGCGTCTGAATCTGATCGCGGGCAGTATCGATAACGTCGGCGGGAAAATCTCAGCGCAAGTGGGCGATGCCCTCGTGACCACCGACGCTTTTGACAATCGCGACGGCAATCTCTACGTCAAGCGTCTGCTGACAATAACCGGCTACGCCTTCGACAACAGCGGCGAAACAGGTGGGCGTGTGGCAGCAGAGCACGTCAGCCTCGATCTGAGTGACGCCCTGAATAACCATAAAGGCCTTATCGAAAGCACAGGAACCCTGAGTGTCAGCGCCGCCAGCGTGGATAACCGGACGGGGCAGTTGCGTACGCTGGGTACCAGCGGCGATACCTTGTTCCAGATTGGCGGGCTGCTGGACAACCGCAACGGCACCCTGGAAAGCGCCAATACTGAGTTGACGTTACTCGCGGGCAGCTTCCAGAACGCGGGTGGCAAGGTACTGCATTCCGGCAGCGGCACTTTCGCCATTGATCCGTCGATCCTCGACAACGTTGGCGGCAGTCTGGTGAGTCGAGGTGGCCTGACCCTCAACCAGGACAGCTGGACCAACAGCAGCGTGATTCAGGCCGCGCGCCTGACAGTCAACGTCAACAGCCTCAATCAAGTTGCGGGCGGCCAGTTACTGGCATCCAACAGTTTTGTTGGCGCAGGCGGGAACTGGTCCAACAACGGTTTGCTCGCCAGTGACGGCACTCTGAGTATCAACCTGGAGGGTACTTATTCGGCCAGTGGTCGGCTGAGCAGCCTCGGATCCCTGGATCTGCGCGCCGCGCAACTGCACTTCAGCGAAACCGCCACCCTGGCCGGTGGTGACGGCACCCGGGTCACAGTGGCAGGACAGTTGAACAACGCCGGGCGGATGACGTCTGCGACCGACCTCAACCTCATTGCCAATGAGGTGTCCAACACCGGCACACTGGGGGCTGGCGCGAACCTTGTGCTCACTGCCGACACAGCACTCAATCGCGATGGTCTGATTTTCAGCGGCGGTGACATGCAGCTGCTGTCCACCACCTTCACCAATGCCTATGCGACGGTCTATGGCCTGGGCGATGTGCTGATCGCCAAAGATACAGATCACAACCAGGCCGATTTGCTGGACAACCGCTCCGGCACGGTTGAAAGCGCGCAGAACCTGAGCATCCGCGCCATGACCGTGAATAACGTGCGGGATGTGCTGGAATACACGGCCCAGGAAAAAAGCTCGGTGACCATCACTGAGCTCGATTGCAACTTGATACCTGGTGCCGGGTGTGACTTTCGTCGTAAAGGGCGGCGAAACGGCCTGTGGCAAATCGATGAAATCGATCGCCTGAACGTTACCCGAAGCACAGCGGCTTCGCTCTTGGGCAGTGGCGCGGACCTCCAGATCCACGCCGGGACGCTCAATAACCACAGCAGCACCATTGCCGCCACAGGCAACGTGACGGCCACCGCAGAGACCCTTAACAACCTGGGCGTGCAAGCGCAGGAGATCACCACCACCCGCACGTACTGGAACTATGTCACACAGATTTTTGCGGCCATCCCGGCGGCTGCCAATTTCAATGCCAAAAACAGCCCCACACCCTCGGCCACCGTTGAGTCTGACCTGAGTTACTTTATTGGCCTGCTGGGCGGTGGCAAGCTATCGCACACCACCCGCACCCAAAACATCGACGGGCAGGCCCATGACGCTGTGATCCAAGCCGGGGGCGACGTCAACCTCAGTGCCGGGCAAAGCCTTAACAACAGCGTGATCCGGCCGTACTACGGTTATGTCGCTGCCGGCCGTACGCCAACCGACACGGGCGCGGGAAGTGGCTACTCCACACCGATCCACATCAACGCCCAATTGCCAGCGGATGTGGCCCAGCAACAAGTGAACCCGGTAGAGCTGCCCGGCTTCAGCTTGCCTGAGGGCCAGAACGGCCTGTTTCGCCTGAGCGGGCAGGGCAGCAGCACTGTGTCGGCCGTTCACTCTCCCTCCCTACCGGTCGACCTCTCAGGTGCAGCAGGTTCTGCAACAGCGATTGACGGCCTGACCATCAACCGTGTTCAGGGCTTGCCTGACACAAACGTTGTAACCAGCCCGCACAAATACCTGATCGAAACCAACCCGGCTCTGACCCACCTCAAACAATTTATGGGCTCGGACTACCTGCTGGCGAAGTTGGGTTACGAGCCGGACCAAAGCCAGAAGCGCCTGGGTGACGGCTTTTATGAACAGCGCCTGATTCAGCAAGCCCTCACCGCCCGTACTGGCCAGCGTTTTATCGACGGCCAAACCAGCGATGCGGCGACGTTTAAATACCTGATGGACAATGCTGTCGCCAGCAAGCAGGCGCTCAACCTCTCGGTGGGTATCACCCTGACAAGCGAACAGATCGTGGCCCTGACCCACGATATCGTCTGGTTGGAAAACACCACGATCAACAACCAGCAAGTGCTGGTTCCGGTGTTGTACATGGCCCAGGCGAACAAACGCCTGGCCCCTAATGGCGCATTGATTGCCGGAAACAACGTCAACCTGATCACAGGTCAAGACCTCAAAAACGTCGGCACCTTGCGGGCCACAGAAAACCTGTCAGCCAACGCAGGTAACCACCTGATCAACAGCGGCCTGATCGACGCCGGCAACCGCCTCGACCTGCTGACGGGCAATAACCTGAGCAACAAGGCGGGCGGCATCCTTGCCGGGCGCGATATCAGCCTAACGGCCAGCAAGGGTGATCTACTCAATGAGCGCACCGTTATCCGTCATAACAGCAGCAACGGCTATCGCAGCGAACGCACCGACTTCATGGACAGCGCCGCTCGCATTGAAGCGGCGAACAACCTGTCTCTGCACGCGGGCCGCGACGTCCACAGTGTTGGTAGCGTAATCAAAAGCGGCGCAGACACCACCATCAAGGCAGGTCGTGACGTCAACCTTATTGCCACAGAACAACGCAACAGCCAGGTTGCCGGCACACTGTCGCGTGGCGAGAGCGTCACCCAATATGGCTCTGTCATTGAAGCGGGTCGCGACTTCCAGATTGTTGCCGCGCGGGATATCAGCGCTATCGCCAGCCAGATTGCAGCCACCCGCGACCTGGCCATGGCCGCATCGGGCGACCTGACCCTGGCCTCGGCTGCAAACGAGCAGCACAGCGCGCTCAACACCAAAAAAGTCAAAACCCGGGACGATCGCGTCAGCCAGGTCTCGAGCGTGGTCAAGGCCGGTGGCGATGTGACGCTGAGTGCCGGGCAGGATATGGCGGTAATTGGCAGTCGGGTGGAGGCGGGCGGTGAAGCATACCTGGTGGCTGGCGCAAGCCTTGAGCTCAAGTCCGCAGAGGAACTGGATTACAGCTTCTATAGCAAGAGCAAAAAAAGCTCGTCCGGAAAATCCTTCCGCCTGAACGAAACCGACACCCTCACTAACGTTGGCAGTCTGGTCACCTCGGGGGGTAACAGCACCTTGGTGGCGGGTGATGACCTGCTCTTGCAAGTCAGTGCGGTCAATGCAAAGCAAGGTGCTGCCAAGCTGCTTGCGGGCAACAATATTCAGATCCTCGCCGCCAGTGATTCCAGCAGTGTGCGCCACGAGAACAGTCAAAGTAAAAGCAGTTGGGGTGGCCTGAACTCGAGCAAGGCCAAGCGTCAGGTCAGTGAAGCCAGCACGACAGCTGTAGGAAGCATTGTCTCGGGTGACACGGTCAATGTGGCTGCCAGGCGAGACGTAAAAGTCACGGGTTCGGCGCTGGTCAGCACCGATGACCTTACTGTTCAAGCCGGGCGTGACCTGACTGTTGATGCGGCAATCAACACGTTTTCGCGAACTGAGATGCGCAAGGAGAAAAAGCGCGACCTCACAGGTGTGCTGACCGGGAACAACCTTGGGTTGGACGATATTAGCGGCAACCTGCATCTCTCCAACAGTGGCCAAAAGCACAACGGCACTGCACAGGAGAGCACCTTGCAGGGCAGCACCCTGGGCTCCAGCGTCGGTGACGTGACCCTGACTGCGGGTCGTGAGTTGAAGGTGATATCCAGTGAATTGGTCAGTACCCAGGACATGGGCCTGAGCGGTTCCAATGTCACCATCGCCGCGGGTACTGAAACCGCGCACCAGACCACTCGAGACAGCTCCAGGAGTATGGGCGTGGGGCGGGTTGTGGGTGGCATGGTGGTCGATACGGTAACCAGCATTCGTAACGACGTGCGGGCTTCGCAGCAGGCTGACGACAGCCGTCTCAAGGCAGTCAAGGGCGCGCAGGCGTTGCTGTCTGCTTACAACGCCGCAGGCAATATGGATGCCAGTGCCGCGAATGTGTCAGAAGGTAAGCCTGCCAATAGCGGTGGCGCGCTGATAAAAATCGGTACCGAACTGGGCTCCACTAACAAGAAAAGCAGCAGTGAGTACAACGCTGAAACAGCCAGGCAATCCACCCTCAACAGTGGCGGCAGTCTGGCCATTGTGGCAACAGGCAATGCCCCCGACACCCAGGGCGATATTCATGTCATTGGCAGCAGCCTCAAGGCTAGAGACACCCTGTTGCGGGCAGAGCATGACATCACCCTGGAAAGCGCCCAAGACCGGAAAAGCTGGGACAACCAAAGTAAAAACGACAAAACCAGTATGGGTGTCAGCTTCAATGTGGGTGAACAAACGGGTTTCACCCTCGACGTTGGCGCACAACTGGCCAAGGGCATGGGTAAAGGGCGGGAAGTCAGCCAGGTCAACAGCACGTTAGACACTGGACTGCTGGTGCTCAAAAGCGGCCAGGACACTGCGTTGGCCGGTGCTCAAATGCGGGCGGATGCCATCAAGGCTGATATCAGTGGCATTCTGAGCATGGCTTCACGTCAGGGTGAAGCCCGCCAGAAGAACAGGCAAACCAGCGGTGGCGTGGGCGGGAGCATTTGTGTGCCCCCGTTTTGTGTGGGCGCTCCGGTATCCGCTTCGGCCAATATCGCTGGCAGCAAAATGAACAGCGATTATCAGGCTGTGACCGATCAGACGGGCCTGTCTGCGGGCACAGGTGGTTACGAAATCAACGTCGGAAAAACCACCGCGCTTCTAGGCGCCGTGATTGCCAGCGATGCGCCGGCTGACAAAAACCATCTCAGCACTGATCGCCTGTTGGTCAGTGACATCAAAAATAAAAGCGCCATAACAAGTCAGGCCGGGAGTTTGAGCTATTCCGGGGCCTTGGCAGGGGGCGGGGTGGATGCCCGCTCGGTCGCTGGCGGCACGCTGCCGGTGTTTCTCAAGGACTCTGAGAAGAGTAAAACCCAAAGCGCCATCAGTGAAGGCACCATCACCGTGCGCAACCCCGATGGCGGCAATGACCTGGTGGAGTTGAACCGCGACACCGTGAACGCCAATCAGCATCTGGATCGGCCTGATGAAAAGGCCATGCAAGCACGCATCGACCTGATTCAAAGCTCGGCGCAGCTGTCCAGCAGCGTAATTAATAGCGTGGCCAAAGCCAAGGCTGATGCGGCAACCAAACAGGCCAATGAGGCAACTACCCCAGAGCAACAACAAGCGGCTGCGCTTGCGCTGGATGACGCCAGGAGCTGGCAGGTCGGGGGCGATAAACGGCTGATGGCCAATATTGCATCGGGCCTGATCGCGGCGGGCCTGGGAGGGGCAACGGGCAGTACGGCTGTGGGTGTTGTTGCGAACGTATCATCCAGTGAGATTTTTAAAAAAATCGGTGATTTCGCTACCGCGCAAAGAGATAAATCTACGGACAGTGCAGTAAAGGCAGCCTGGGATGAAGGCGGTGCAGCTCGTGTCTTGCTGCATGCGTTGGCGGGTGCGGCAATAGGTTTGTCCAGCGGCAATGCGCAGGCGGGTGCTCTGGGAGCTGGAGCCTCTGCGGCGTTGATGCCATCGGTGGGTCAGGCGCTGAAAGACAGTGGGCTGTCTCGTCAGGAACAAGATGCTATAGCTGCATTGATTGCGACAGGCGTTGGAGCCTCTGCGGGGGCTGGAAGTGGGCCCGGCGAGGCTGTGGTGGCAGGTGGGGCAGGGTTTGGTGTGGAAGCCTTCAATAGGCAGCTGCATAAGCAACAAGAAATTCCGGTTCTGGAGAAAAAGGCCGAAGAGCTTTACAAAACCCTGGGAGCGCCAAGATCCAGTGCCCTTTGGCTGGATTTGTTGATGATTGCTGCGGGTGGCGCCCTGGATGCTGCTGATGAAGCCCGTTTGAGCGGTTTGGTTGCGCAATCCACAGGCAATGATCCGCAGTCCCGAAATTTTATCGATGACCTGAATATTGCCAAAGGGATTATTGGGCAACTGGCGGCACAGAAAATCCCTCTGAAGTGGGGCGATGGAAGCCAAATTGTTGCCAATGGCGAGAAAGCCTTCGCGTTCAGAGCAACCGAAAAACAGTTCAATGACTCAACGCTGTTCAATGCGTCAGTCTTGCATGGTCAAGGCGTGGTGTATGAGCAATGGCGGCAATACGGCCAGGAGCAAACCAGCGCGCATTCGAAAGAAATGGGTGCGTTGTCCAGTACTGAGTCAGGTATAAAATCGGCTACCCAGCGTTTGTCAGATTTGGCAGGCAAAGGGATTACAACCATAGCGCCCGAGCTTGATGCTGCTATGCTGTTGATGCCGGCAGGTAAGGGCGCCAAGGTTGTTGTTGAGGCGGTTCTTGCCAAATTGGCGGCTGGTAAGGCTGCTGCGGGTGTTGGTGCAAAAGCAAATGTGGGGTCAATTAGTCATATCTCTGGAGTGAATCTTCCTAAAAGTCAGTCTAAGATGATTGCTAATTTTGAAACAGCAGGGTACCCAACAAAACCAGTAGTTTCTCCGACCAGCGGAAATGTGGTCGGAACTCAATACATCTTGCCTGATGGTTCGCGAGTTCGGGTGATGCAGGCGGATGGTCGGAGTCCTCGGCGCGCGTCATTCGAGAACGCTAATGGCGGACCTGTTGACCCTACTACTGGAAATCCGCCGCAGCCCCCGCAAGGTTTATCGAAGGCTGAGCGGAAGCAGTGGATTAGAAAGCGTACGCATATTGAGCAAGTGGACTAAAAGATGAGTGAATTGTTGCAAGCCGTGGCTCTTGTGTTGCCTATTAAAATTGAAAGAGTATTTTGGGATGGCGATACTTTGATGCTTTTTTCGGCGGACTGGAGCTTTCGGACTGAGAGCGCGTGGCGCGTTTCTAAGGGGCGGGAACTGCTTTTCGGTTGTTGGGATGACGACGCCCTTGACCATGTTTCTGATCTTTTAGGTTTGTCTATTATTGAGGTGGGTTGGCTTATTGATTCTCAGCCAATCGATCCATTTTTCAAATTGTCTGATGGCCGCATCTTGAATGCATTTTGTTCGTTATCAACTGAGCCTTGGCTGATGGAGTTCTCGGACGGGGCCGTTTATTTAGGTAATACTTAATGCTATAAGATTTTTTTGGTGCAAAAGGATCGGCAATTGCTCTCCAGAATTTCGGTGGACGCACTAGTAACGTACTGATCGCTACGACGGGTGAACCTATCAACAAAGAAGGCTTGACTAAAGCTGCTAGAGCGCTAACAAAGCATGCTTGGTGTGGAGGGCATAAAGACGGTGCTGATCAATGAGGTGTTGCGCGATGTCAGAGTCCGCTCATTTTTTATGGTTGGTGATCTGTTTTGTGAGTTCTTGATATTTTTTAAGTTGTGTGATTCAGGCTGGGTCTCATTAACAGTTAGCGAGGGAGTGTCAAAGTTTTTTAAAGCTGGATTCAGATCTGGAATTGCTGAAGCTGTCTGAGATAAATGATGAGTTTGCGTATCCAATCAAGTCACTAAGTGGGGTCGATAAATACCCGGGGTTGAAATTATTGCCGGTATATGAGTATAGGATAAGTGATGTAGGCGAAGTCCGTGTTGGCGTTTATTTGGGTTTCGGAGGCTGCGGTCTTAGCGTGACTGAGTCTGATGAGTGTCTGTCAGTTACAAAAGGTGTGGTTAAATTTTCAGATAGTAAAATTTCACTGCATAAACTAATAGTTTAGTTGGTGCAAAACTCGGTAAGCACGTTGAGGATTTTGGCGGCAACGCGGCTAGCCCAAGAGATCGTAAAATGGTACTCGATAAAATTTATGACGTTGGAGGTAATCCTGAAAAGGTAATCCCCGGGACTTTTGCTGGGCAAGGTGTAAATGGCGCACGAGGTGATGTGTTTTTCAGAGTTAAGGGTAATGATGTGGTTGTTACCAAGCCTGATGGAACGTTCGTTACTATACTGAAGGATGGGGTAGCTCTGAATCCATCTGTACAGAGTGCATTGAAGGAGGGCGTCAGGTAATGAACTCTCCTGAGCTTATGATTACCTGGATGTTAACAGTGCTCGGGAAGAAATTACTGTCAGTAAATGCTCTATTCCATGTTTTCTGTTTCGAGAGGGATTCTGCCCCTCAAGAGGTTGGCCTTCTATTCGAACAGTCTGAATTTGGGAAGCTCTATGGAGGGCCTGATGGTGCGTCTCTCTGTTTTTCTTTGAGTCCGATTTCAAACTGCGATTTAGGTGAATACGGTAGGCAAGATATTTTTTGTATCTCTGGTGAGCTTTATTTCTCCGATGTTGTAGGAAGGAGGTTGGTGTCAGCATCACTTGTGCAGTCCTTAGCAGAAGACATAGTGGTGGGCGTTGCTCTTTCGTTTGATAACGGTTTTTGCCTATCCATTTTAAACTTAGGAGATGAGCTTTTTATCTATGATGAGATCCCAGAGGAAATAGTGATCAGTGAGGGGCTGAGCCTTATCTCTGTGAGTTGATGGGGGCAAAGAGGCATGTATCCTTGCTAGCGTCAAAGGCAGTCCTTCCGAAATCAATGCTCAAGGTCAAAAAATAGCTGATGATATTCTGAGTAATCCCGCGTCGACCGTAACCTACAAAGACTCCGGGAGGTTTGGGAAAGCTATAGATGTAGTTGCTCCCGACGGAAGGGGGCTTCGCTACGATGCTAGTGGGGGATTTATTGGTCTGCTGGAACCACCGAAGCCATGACACATCTATCCTCTTTGATGAGCAGCCCTCCAGATCGAGAAAATTTAGTATTCGAAATCTGGATGGACGCTGATAAACTAGCTGAAGTATCCCACGAGCCTGGAAGATCAGTTGAGATAGAAATATAACCGTCTGCTAAAGACGGGACTTGGAGTTTTGAGCTTGAAGAATTTATGTTTCTGTTGAATCAGGCAGTTGAAAAACTTAAAATAGTTATAGTTAAGAGGGTGCAAAAGGAATATCTATAGCAATCGAGTCAAAAAATTGCCGGTCAAATGGGTAAACGAGGATGGACGGAAAATGCTATCCAGTCTGTAATTGAAATCCAGCAAAAACTATTGTGACGACAGACCCTCGTTTTGATTGCATTTCAGGCAGCTGCTTGAATGATTCCGCCACAGCGTATATTACTCTGCGGGCTGAAAATCCGCGTCAGTAGCAGCATTGCAACAACCGCCACAACCAGAACCCACCAGGCAGTAACAAAACTCCCCGTGAGTTCGCGAAGCCAACCCGTCAGCCATGGCGATACCGCATTGACAAGAAATCCCGCGCCTTGCACGAACCCTGCAAGCTGAGCGGCTTCGCTGGGTTTGCGGCAATGGTCCAGGGTCAGGATCAGGCTCAGGGCGAAACAGGCACCCAGGCCAAAACCAATCAAGGCCACCCACACATACGGCGATTCCAGCGGCCACATGACCAGTCCGCTATAGCCCAGTGCCTGCGCTCCCAGGCTGACCGCCAAGAGCGGGCGCCTGTCCGTGCTGCGGTGGGCCAGCGCAGGCATCACCAGCGCAGCCAGTACCTGAAAAATGGTCATGAACGCCAGAAGCGAGCCGCTTTGTGCTGCACTCCAGCCCATCTGCAAATAGTAGGCGGGCAACCACGCCACCATGCTCATATAGCCACAGTTGACGAGGCCGAAGTACAGCGCCAGTAACCACGCGCGCCGGTTGCGCCACGGGCGCATGGCTGGCTCGCCCGCCGTTCGGGCAGCGCTGGCAAAGGGCAATAAGCCCCACAGCACCAGTGCGACCAGAGCAGGCGCAAGCCAAATCCCCAGTCCGGCCTGCCAATGGCCAAAATGGCCGGCCACCAGCGGGCTGACGAGTGCAGCCAGGCCGCCGCCGGCCATAAGGGAGGCGGAGTACACCCCTAAAGCCAGCGCAACCCGCTGCGCAAACTGGCGCTTGATCAGCGCCGGAACCAGCACCTGGATCAGCGCAACCCCGGCACCGCCCAACAAGGCCGTGGCCATCAGGGTTTCTGCCCGATCGGCAGACAAGCGCCACAGGCAGGCGCCCAGGATCATCGACAAGCCCAGGGCCACGCCACGGCGCTCACCCAGGCCTGCCTGCAGGCGTACGCCGAGCAAGGCCACCAGACCCATGCAGATCACTGGCAGGCTGGTCAGCCAGGCACTGCTCTGGAAACTCATGCCCGTGTCATGACGTATCTCAAGCAACAGCGGGCTGATGGAGCTGAGCAGCGGACGCAGGTTAAGCCCCAGCACCACCAGCAATGCCCAATTGGCGAACACCCGCGCAGGGTGTTTATCCAGGCTCATGGCAGGCTTTCCAGTCACTGTAGATCTCGACCATGGCCGGTTGGGGTATGTGTTGTATCGCCAGTTTCTGTTCGCTCAACGGCAGCGCCAGTTGCTGATAAATCGCTGCCGTAGACAGCCCGAAGGGTTCCCCTTGCTGGTTGCTGGCGGCATACACCACTCGGGTTACGCCACACAGTTGCATGGCACTCAGGCACATGGGGCAAGGCTGGCCACTGGCATAGATCACGCAACCCTCCAGGCGCGGGCCCAGTTGCTGGCTGGCAGCCCGTATGGCCAAGAGTTCTGCGTGCGCAGTCGGATCCTGGCTGATATGGAGGGTGTTGACGGCCTCAACGATCACCTGGTCGTCTTTGACCAGTAGCGCAGCAAAAGGCCGGCCACCGCCGGCAACGTTGCTGGCGGCCAGGGCCACGGCGCGTTGCAGGTAAAACTCATCGCTATGCATAACAACTCCAGGGTGTGATTCAGTGCGCGCCGGCATCACGCAGCAATTGTGCGGTCACGCCCTGGCCGCGCTGCTGCGCTTGTTGCAGGGGGGTGTGGCCGTCGCTGTCCGGCAGGTTCAGGTCGGCACCGGCATTGATCAGCTGGGTGATGATCTGCTGATGCGCCGGGCCGCCGTCGGAGAGCACGATGGCTTCCATCAGGCAGGTCCAGCCCAGGCGATTGACATGGTTCAGATCAACCCCTGCTGCGATCAGCAGGCGTACCGTTTCAACATGTCCGCGCTCGCATGCCGGGATCAGGGCGGTGCCGCCATAGCGGTTGGTACTCTGCAGATCGGCACCGTGAGCCAGGGTCATTTGCAGGATTTCGTTACGCCCACTGGCGCCTGCCAACAGATAGGGGCTGTCACGCATCAGGTTCTTCTGGTTGACGTCGGCCCCGGCCTGGATCAAGGCCCGGGCGATTTCGATCTGGTTCGATCGGGTTGCCAGCAGCAGCGCGCTGCTGCCATCCAGCGCCTGTACGTTGAGGTCCGTGCCTTCACTGATCAGTTGCTGGACCCTGTCCAGTTCGCCGTCGCTGACGGCATTGAGGAGTGTCTTGTCGCTTGCCATCACCGCTCCCATTATCAACAGCGCGACCGTCAGCAGGCCGCATTTGCGTGTCAGGCTGCCCATGGTTGAGCCCTCTTTTACATCCCGTGAAAAGCCAGTATGGTCAGCGCAGCAGGTATTCTGAAATTAAATATAGCCATGCCTTTAAGTGGCAATGTGAATGGTGAGGCGGATGCTTGATCCCATACTGTTACGCAGTTTTGTCGCGGTGGTGGACTGCGCCAATTTCACCCGGGCGGCGCAGCGTCTGCATCTCACCCAGTCGACGGTCAGCCAGCAGATCCGCCGTCTGGAGGACAGCCTTGGCTGCAAGCTGCTCGACCGCGAACAGCGCCGGGTGATTGCCACCCCTGAAGGTGAGCGCCTGCTGGCCTATGCGCGGCGCATTCTGGCGCTTGATCAGGAAGCCCGCGATGTGCTGTTCAACCAGGCCAGTGAGGGGGTGTTGCGCCTCGGCGTGCCTGAAGACTTTGCTGCCGAGCGCTTGATGCCGATCCTTTCGCGGTTCGGCCTGGAGCACCCGGGAGTGCGCCTGGAAGTCACCAGCGGGTTGGGGCCTGAACTGATGCGGCTTTATCGCCAGAATGAATTCGACCTGTTATTGGTCAAGCAGATGGGGCAGGGCGATGATTGCCTGGCTTGCTGGCCCGAACCCATGTGTTGGGTCGACAGCCGTTCAGCGCCCGCACTGGGGCGCGAGCCCTTGCCGCTGGTGGCGTTTCCGGTGGGCGGTTTGTACCGCAATGAAATGCTCCATCACCTTGAAGTGGGGGGATGGCGCTGGCGCATCAACTACTCCAGCGCAAGTCTGGCCAGTGTCTGTGCCGCCGTGGCGGCGGGCCTGGGTATCAGCTTGTTGCCGTTGCGGGTGATCAGCCCGGAACACAGGGTGATTGATGCCGGCAGCGGCCTGCCGGATATCCAGGGGGTATTTCTGGCGTTGTATGGGCAAAACGCTCTGAGCCATGCGGGCAAATTGCTGCAATGCCAGCTGCTGGATCTGTGCCAGACGCTTGCTAACGATGAGCAGGCTGGTGAACGAGCCCTTCAAAACGCGGCCAGTTGAGTGAGAGTGAAACAATTTGATCCTGTGATTCCAGAATGTTTGGAATTTGTGGGTGATTATCTTGTGCTGGAACATGACTAAAGTAGAGGTTTTACAGGTCAGGAGCTGATTGTCCTGAGCAGCCCAGCGCCTTCACAGGCAAGCCAGTTACTACAGAGGTCACAGGTTATGGATACCAAACTCAAAGCGTTGCTTGATCGCGAAGAGATTCGCAATCTCAGAACCCTCTATGCACATCACCTGGACAGCAACACTATCGACGCCCTTGACGAAGTGTTCTCGGCAGATGCGGTGGTGGAGGTTACGGTCGGCAAAATGACGGGTATAGATGCCATCCGCAGTGGCCTCAATGATGCCTTCAAACTCTTCGATCGCGACCACCAGGGCAGTTATCCGTTTCTGCATGCGATCGCCAACCACTGGATCAAGTTGACCGGGCCCGATACCGCGCAAGGGCGTTGCTACCTGATTGATTTCGAGACCGCATCCAAGCCCGATCCGAACCCGCTACTGTTGCTCGGGCTGTACGCCGACACGTACCAGCGTATCGATGGCGAGTGGCGCATCACCCATACCCGCCTTGAAGTGGTCTGGCCTGAGCGTGCAGCCTGATCCAGGGCCGGCTCCGAGGATTGAGCATGAACGATGCGCCTTTATCCAGGGCGCATTTTTGTTTGCGCAGAAGGTAAGCCTCGGGGTTTTACCCCTCTATTACTGCATGGCTTTGCTATTGTGCAGCTGCAGATCCTTAAACTTTAGCCTTGGACGCCACAATGACGGGCAACCCATTTGACGGTATTCGTGAGTTTGTGTCTGCGGCCCAGTCACTGAGCTTTACAGCGGCAGCCCTGGAGCTTGGCGTGACCAGTTCCGCCGTTGGCAAGAGCGTGACTCGCCTGGAGGCGCGCCTTGGCGTTAAGCTTTTGCATCGCACCACCCGGCGCCTGAACCTCACCAGCGAGGGTGAGGCCTATCTGGCCAGCTGCCTGCGGGTAATGGATGAACTGGCCGAGACCCAGGGCTTTTTGACCACCGGCCAACAGGAACCTGTCGGTCGGTTGCGGATCGATCTGCCGGCGGCCTTTGGTCGCCGACATATTTTGCCGACCTTGATCGATATGGCGGTGCGATACCAGCAGCTCGATCTCTCCATCAGCTTCAGTGAGCGGCTGGTGGATATCGTCAATGAGGGCATCGATCTTGTGGTCCGAATCGGTTCATTGAAGGATGACGCTGAAATAGTGGCCCGCAGGCTGGGCAGCCAGAGCCTGTTGATTTGCGCAACCCGCGAATACCTGCACAGGCATGGCACGCCCCAGGCACCGGCTGATCTCCTGCAGCATGACTGCATTGTCGGCTGGCGCAACGGCACTCGCAAAAGCTGGATGCTGGTGGATGAAAAGGGGCAGACCAACGAGCACGACGTGCGGGTCAAGCATGAGATGGGAGACGGTGAAATGTTGCTGGACATGACACTGGCCGGGGGCGGCCTGGCCCAACTGCCCACCTGGCTGGTGCAGACGCCTATCCAGCAGGGGTTGCTGGTGCCCGTACTTGAGCAATATGCCGGTGCCGAGATGCCTATTCACGTGATCTGGCCACGCACGCGCTACATACAGCCCAAGATCAGAATGGTCGTCGATGAACTGCTGGCACTGGCCCGACGCGATGCCGGGATTTTTCGCCCGGATCAGGGCGTGCCCAACCCCCAGGGTTCATGAATGCAGCGCCTCAAGCTCCATGACGTGAAGCGCTGCAGCTGAATACCGTTACAGGTTCGGCGAGTGGAAGGGGTAATCGACATAGCCTTTTTCGCCGCTGTTGCCGTAGAACGTGGCGCGGTCCGGGGTTGCAATCGGCCAGTTATTTTTCATCCGCTCCACCAGATCCGGGTTGGCAATAAAAGGCCGCCCAAACGCGACCAGGTCCAGGGCGCCTGATTCCAGTGCGGCTTGCGCCGACTCGCGATCAAAGCCGCCAGCGGCAATCAGTGTGCCTTGATACGACTCGCGAAAAGTCTGCGCAAAGCCTTCGGGCATGCGCTCGGCGCCAATGGTTAATTGATCGCTCAAGTGCACGTAGGCAATGTCGCGTTGATGAATGGCGTGAGCCACCGCGACCCAGGTCTGGGCTTCGTCATCAAACGGCGCCATGTCGAACAGGCGGCCAAACGGCGAGATACGCACGCCAACCTTGCCACGCCCAATGGCGTCGGCAACCGCATCAATGGTTTCCAGCAGCAGGCGAATGCGGTTTTCGATTGAGCCGCCATAACGGTCGGTACGATCGTTTACACACGGATTGATAAACTGCTCGAACAGGTAGCCGTTGGCGCCATGAATTTCGACCCCGTCAAACCCCGCCTCGACAGCCCGGCGGGCAGCCTGAACAAAGTCATTTTTGATCGCTCCGACTTCTTCGGTCGACAGCGCGCGCGGCTGGCTGGCCTGGATCGGGCCCGGTTGACCGTGCTCGTCATAGGCATAGGTCATTGAGTTGGCCGCCACCTTGTTGCTGGATGACACCGGCGCACCGCCGTCCGGTTGCAGCGTGGTGTGGGATACCCGGCCGACATGCCAGAGCTGGGCGAAGATCTTGCCGCCGTCCTCATGCCCGGCCCGGGTGACGTGCTTCCAGCCTTCCACTTGTTCCTGATTATAAAGGCCGGGGTTGAACAGATAGCCGCGGCCCTGGATGGAAACCGGCACACCTTCGCTGATGATCAGGCCGGCGCTTGCACGCTGGCGGTAGTACAGCACCGTCAACTCGTCAGGAATATCGTTCAAGGCGCGGGCACGGGTCATGGGCGCCATCACGACACGATTGTTCAGTTCCATTCCCGACAAGGTGTATGGAGAAAACAGAATACTCATAGGGCAGGGACCTCCGGTGTGGGGCGCTGCGTGGCGCCAGTCCGGGTCAATATACGGTGATATTGATCCCGGATAATCGGCCCTGGATTCCAAACATTGCGGAGTTGAATTCCATAATTTGCGGGGTTAATTACTCCAGAACAGTCGGGTCGCGGCGGATTTCTTCCCGTGCCATGGCTTCCCACAGAAACGGGAAACCGTTGGCATCGGTGCGCTCTCCAGTGGCGAGGGCGACATGGGCAGGGAGCGGCGCGCCGCCACCGAGTGCCTCGACATGCCAGGCCAGGCGGCTGCGCCACTCCAGTGTGATCGCGCGCAAATGGGCCTGGCGAATGCCATTGGCGACCACTAGCACACCGTGGTTGGCGAGCATGGCCCATTTCTGGGCTCCCAGTGCCGTCACTACGGCGCGGCCGAGGACGGTGTCCTCGACGGTACCGCGATATTCGTCGTAGAGCACCGGGTCGCTATCAACCAGGGCGGAGGTCTGGTCGTAAACCGGCGGGATGCGCCCCGCGGCTGACCAGACGCCTGCCCAGCGCGGGTGGTTATGGATGACCACCTCAACATCATGGCGCGCGGCATGTAAATCCATATGCAGGTTGATCGCCGGGGTGATGTTCCATTCGCCTTCGATGACCTTGCCGGTCTGGTCGAGGCGCAGGATGTCCGAGGCGGTTACTTCGCCCCAGGTGAGCTCCCAGGGGTTGGCCAAATAGGTGCCATCGTCCTGCTTGACGGTGACATGACCGGCAATATGGTCGTTATAACCCTCTCGATACAGCACCCGGCACAGCAGCGCCACGCGTTGGTGCGCAGTCAGTTCGGGCAACAGTGCATACCGGCCTGGCCTGGGAATGTAGCGGGCCAGGAGGTCGTGATTAAGTTCATCGTTCATCATTCTGGTGTGCTCCTCTGCAGCGGTTGTGATCCGTGAATGTTCCTTCAGAACTCACGCCTGCAAGGGTTCGCGGGCGAATACCGAGGTGCGCTGCATGCGCCGTTGATGGGGTTGGTAGTCCAGAATGGCGTTGTGCAACACGCTTCGGTTGTCCCAGAGCACCATGTCACCGACACGCCAGCGATGGCGAAACCCGAATTGCACGTGCTGGCAGTGCGCGTGGAGATAGTCCAGGATCGCGTCGCTTTCAGAGGGGGCCATACCTTCGATATGGGTGGTGTAGGTCGGGCTCAGATACAGGGCTTTGCGACCGGACACCGGGTGCTGGATCACCAGCGGGTGCAGGTGGCGGCGGTTCATCTGCACGACCTCGGCATAGCGCTCATGGCTGACGACGCTCTGGCGCAGCGCTGCCGTCATGGGCCCGTTCATGTCGTGCCAGGCGCTGAGCCCGTCGAGGTAGTGCTGCATACGCCCGGACAGGCTGTCATAGGCCGTGGTCATGCTGATCCAGCACGTATCGCCGCCACAGGGGGGAAGGATCTGGGCGTGGGTCATGGTGACAATCGGCGGGTCGGGCAGGAAGCTCTCGTCGTGGTGCCACATATCCGCCCGGTCACCCAGCCTGGAGTCGATCACGGTGATCTGTTCAAAGCCTGCGCCCAGGTTGGGATAGAACGTGTGAACTTCGGGCTCGCCGAAATATCGTGCAATGGCCAGGTGTTGTTCTGGCTGTAGCCATGGGGCGTGCAGTACCAGGGCTTCATGTTTGACCAGCGCGGCTTCCAGTGCCGCCAGGGTTTGCGGCTGAAAAACAGTGGCAGGATCCAGGTCAAGCACTTCGGCGCCCAGGTGTGGGCCAAGGGGCTGGAGGGTGAGTGGTGAAGGCATGGGCAATCTCCCGGCAGGCTGAAATATCCGATCTTATAGAGGGCGTATCACTACACGTTTGGACGATGTCCGAGCGTCTCCAAAGATCATACTGACGTCATCAGGGTTGAGATATTCGCATTCTGCGGGCATCTGATTGCGTATTTAACCTACTGATATAAAAGGAAAATATCTGAAATTAAGAACAGCAGTAAATACTCCGCTCGGGTTCCCATGAGCAAGCCAGCCGATGACAATACAAAGGGTCTGATGCCTGCGCTGCGCAAGCGGCCGGTGCAATCCCGCTCACGGGCACTGGTCGATGCTGTTGAGCAAGCCTGCCTGCAGATTCTGGATGAAGCAGGAGAGGCGGCGCTGACGATCGCCCGCATCGCCGAGGTATCTGGTGTCGCGGTCGGCTCGATCTACCAGTATTTTCCCAGCAAGGACGCCATCGTGGCTTTGCTGTACGAGCGTGTGCTCGACGAAGAGTCCGAGCAGTTGCTGAAGGTGCGGGAAAAGTTGATTGGCGTGCCCCTGAAGTCGGCGCTGGAACAAATTCTGGCCAACATCATTCGCGTCGAAACACGCTTGTTCAGGCTGAACAAGGTGTTTCATTTGCGCTATCACTCGGCCTTGCACCTGGGCATGTGGCGCGGGCCATATACCACCACCGGGGAATTTATCGAAGCGACCTGGTTGCCGCTGCTGCAGTTGTATGAGGATGAAATATCCACGCAACACCCGGCCATGGCCGCTTACCTGCTCGGGCAGGGGCTGCGCAGTGTTATCCGCTCGGTACTGGAAGACATGCCAGACCAGCTTGAATCCAGGGCGCTGCTCGACAGCCTGGTGGCCATGGCCATGGGGTGCCTGCGGCCTTGCACGCGGGAGTGATCTGGCGGTCGCTCCCCGGGACGGTTACTGTGGTCGAACCCCCTCGTAGGCGTCCTGTAGCAGTTGGCGAATGGCCGCAGCTTCGATCGGGCGAGGGTTCCAGTAAGGGTTGGAGAGGGCGATATCGGTGGCACGATCCAGATCGGCTTCGCTCAGGCCCAGGTCCTTGAGGCGGGTCGGCGCACCCAGTGAGCTGGAAAGGTCGAACAGCGCCGCCGCCGGGCTGCAATGGTCGACACCCAGGGCCCGGCAAATGCGTGACAAGCCGGGTGCCGCCGACTGGTTGTAGGCAATGGCATGGGGGAGCACGATGGTGTGGGTCTGGGCGTGAGGCAGGTTGAAGCTGCCACCCAGGGTGTGGCACAACTTGTGATGCAGTGCCATGCCGACGTTGCCCAGTACCGTGCCACACAGCCAGGCGCCATACAGACAGTCACCCCGTGCATCCAGGTCGGCCGGGTTATGATGAATGTTCTTCATACCTGCGGCCAGGGCGCGGATGCCTTCTTCGGCCATTAATGACATTACCGGGTTGCCATCCTGGGCGTAGAGGCCCTCCGCTGCGTGGGCGATGGCATTCATGCCGCTGGTGATCGACATCTCGACGGGCAGACTGACCGTCAGTTCGGGGTCGTAGATCACGGTTTTCGGCAGCACTCGCGGGTCTTTGCCGGTGCGCTTGAGACCGTTTTCGGTGAGGCCGAACACAGGGGTCATTTCGGAACCGGCATAGGTGGTCGGAATGGCCAGAATCGGCAGGCCGGAGTCCAGTGCAATAGCCTTGCCCAGACCAGTAGTAGAGCCGCCGCCGATGGCCACGGCGCAGTCTGCGCCCAGCCTGCGTGCCACTTCGCGGGCTTCACGGGCGGTTTCGACAGGAACATGCATCACCGCCTTGTCGAAGATGGCTGCGGCCCTGCTACCGAGCAGATCCGCAACCCGTTCTGCCTGGGCGCGTTGCTCCGGGGTACAGAGGATCAGCGCCTGCCTGGCGCCCAGTAGATCAATTTCCGCCTCCAGTTGTTGAAGTGAACCCTTGCCGAATATGACGCGTGACGGTTGGCCGTTATAGATAAATGGGAGCGTTGACATGGGGCAGGTCTCCTTGAGTGAAAGCAGGGGGGGTGACTGGGCGCGCAATGACAGGCGTGGGATGATAAGCAGTCAACTGCCATTGGCCTTGCGACTTGAGCCAGACGCTGAGCGTCAGGTTATTCAGATTTTTGGCCACGCCGTGGGACACAATATCGGCAGACATTTGCCCAAATACCAAGGTGATATCGCCGCACACGCGCACTTCGTGCACGCTGTGGTCAATGCGCTGGTAGAGGTAAAGCCCGTTGCGGCATTTGTTCAAATAGGCGGTGAGATCGTCTTTCACACCATTGGAGTGCACATAGACCAGAGCGGGGTGAGCCAGGCGCTGGAAGGTGACAAGGTCTCCCTGTAGCATCGCCTGATAGCGCTGGCTTTCCAGTGAACGGATCAAAGCGGTAATGACTGAATCGCAGTGCATGCTGACCTCAAACGGTAAATGACAACGCAGTTGCAGGGCTCAGTTTTTCGCCAGAACGAAATCGAACGCCAGGGTGTAAAACGGATCGCTGCTGAGCGTGCCCACAGGGGTTGTCCCGGCGGCATGCCATTGCCATTGCGCGACTAGCGCTGAGCGCACAGCGAAAAGCGGATCAGCTTCCAGATAGGGGTCGCTCTGACGGAAAACCCGGGTTGTCAGGCGTTGATAACCGGCGGCGCGAACAGTGAACTCAAGTTGTGCCGGGCGCCAGGCAGGGCGGTTCAGGGCGCCTAGTATCTGACCCACCGGGCTGTCCTCACGGATGCACTGGTGGTCTGGCAGCGTCGTGCAAAAGTGATAGCGACCTTGCTCATCGGCTTGCAGCAGAACCCGGCCCGGGGCTTCGTCAGAGCCCGGATTGATTTCCAGCGACGCATGTGGAACTGGGCTGCCTGCGGTATCCAGAACAGAACCCTGCACATAGCCTTTGGGGGCAAGCGGATTCGTGCTGAGGTCCGCGCCAAGATCGAGTAACAAAGGCGGTTGTTCAGACACAGTATTGAACGCCGCCGTTTCGGTACAGCCGGCAGGCTTTCTGTTGTTTTGCGCAAGTACCAGGGTAGATATCCCCAGTACATGTGATAGCAGTGCAAATTGTGGGTGGCCGGTTGTGTTGGCTTCACCCATCCGGCCCAAAAAATCAATGCCCCATTGCCACTCTGTTTCCGTCAGCTTTATATCTCGGGCAAAGGCGTGCAGGTTTTGCACCAGGCTGGTCATGATTTCGCATAAACGGTCATCACCGATTCTGCTGTTGTTGGCCAGCACCGCCTGGGTGATGGTCATTTCGTCCAAATTGCGCATTTCGACTCCCAGACAATTTCCTGCCTGTCAGCGCCTGACCATTTTTGTCATGGCGGCGGACTGGCTTCTCAGGCCATAGCGCCGCACGTTATAGTTCCAAGGAATGTAATAAAAGGCCGTATTTGGAATTCTTTATTTCATATATGAAAAAATAAAAAGGGAGTACGCCTTGGATCGACTGACTGAGCTGGAACTTTTTGTATTAACCGCAGAAGTGGGTACTTTGACCAAAGCCGCAGAGATTCTGGGCTTGTCCAATGCAGCCGCCAGCCGACATCTGGTGGCACTGGAACAACGGCTCAATGTGCGCTTGATCGACCGCAATACCCGACGCCTAGCCCTGACCAATCTTGGACATCAGTTCTACGCCAGTTGTAAAAGCCTGCTGGGCGAATTGAAGGAAGCCGAGGCCTCGCTCAGCGAATCCTTGGTGCAGCCGATGGGCACGCTAACGGTTACAGCATCGATTTCGTTCTGCATGTTGCATATCGCACCGTTGATTCCGGCTTTTCGCAAGTTGTACCCGCACATCACGCTGAAGGTGCTCGGGGAAAACCGCTATTTCGACATTATCGACAGTGAGATCGATCTGGCGATTCGAACCAAGGAATTCGAGCCGGACTCCAATATCACCATCCGCCGCCTGGCCGAGACACGCCGCGTGCTAGCCGCGTCGCCCGGTTACCTGCAGCGCATGGGCACGCCCCGGACCATTGAAGAGCTTGCGGGTCATGATCTGCTGATTTACAGCCATGCCAACCAGCCCCGGGTCATGCGTTTCAGCAAGGGCCGGGAGGAGGTGGCTTTCAAGGCCGAGCCGATTCTGGAAACCAATGACGGGCAGATTGTTCGTGCTGCCGCTCTGGCGGGTGGCGGCATTCTGGTACAGCCCAAATACATCATTAATGCCGATCTGGTCGCCGGGAGATTGATTCCCATACTGGACGATTGGGATTTGCCAAGGCTGACCATCAATATGGCCTTTCAAAGCCGCCGTTATATGCCTGCCAAGTTGCGCGTGTTTATTGAGTTTCTGTTGGCTGACTTCAACAAACACGAACATGAGCGTTACTGGACGCGTTAACGCAGTTTTTCTTCCCTCCAGCTAATTTCTCACGTTACACACGGCCACCGCAGGTGGCTGTGCGCCCGCGCGTGGATGAAATGGGGATGTGGCTGCAGATCAGGTAACGCTTGGTATTGCAGTTTGCTGTTTTCCACCTAGCGGAAAACACATTTGCCGAACAGACATTTGTTTTCCGATTCAATCGCAGTAGTCTCACCCCCACTGAGCGAACACATAAATTCAATAAAGGTTGACCTCATGTCGAATCACCCAACCGCGGCGCGTGCGTCGTCGAAAATACTCTGGCGTATCGCGGCCATTACAACCATGGGTTCGCTGGCGTTTGGCTACGACACTGGGGTCATCTCCGGTGCATTACCTTTCATGGCCCTCGATGCCAGCCAGGGTGGCCTGGGGCTCAATCCCGTATCCGAAGGCCTGGTCGCCTCGGCGCTGATTTTTGGCGGAGCCTTTGGTGCCTTGTTTGCCGGCCATTTGTCTGACCGTTATGGCCGCCTGGGCGTACTCAAGGCGCTGGCGGTGCTCTTTGCACTGGCCGCGCTGGGCACCGCCGTGGCGCCGACACTATGGACCATGGTTGCCACTCGCTTCATGCTGGGCATTGCTGTCGGCGGTGCTTCTGCCACCGTTCCGGTCCTGATCGCCGAACTGGCCGCGCCGCGTCATCGTGGGAGGCTGGTATGTCAGAGCGAGGTCATGATTGTTTCCGGGCAGTGCCTGGCCTACATCGCCAGTGCGAGTCTGGCGCACTTGTTCGACAGCCCCCTGACGTGGCGTTTCATGCTGTCAATTTCGCTGATCCCGGCCGTATTGCTCTATGTCGGTATGCGATTCGTGCCGGCATCGCCCCGCTGGCTGGTGGGTAAAGGTCGGGTTGATGAGGCGAAATCCATCCTTGAGGGCATCCGCGACACGCAGGCTGAGGTGGACGGCGAGCTGAAAGAAATCGTCGAGCAGCATGCCAAGGAGCAACACCATGGCACTGGCCTCAGTGCATTGAAAGAACCTTGGTTGCTCAAGTTGCTGGGCATTGGTATCGCCCTGGGCTTTGTCCTGCAGTTCACCGGGGTCAATGCCTTTGTCTATTTCACACCGATGATTCTCAAGGAAACCGGCATGGGCACCCATGCGGCGTTGATTGCAACCATCGGCAATGGTGTGGTCTCGGTGATTGCGGCCTTGATTGGCATGTGGCTGATCAATCGCATGGGGCGTCGCTCGATGCTGTTGATGGGACTGATTGTGGTGGTACTGGCGCAAATCTTCCTCGGTATCGTGATCAACTTTATGCCGCACTCCCTGATGCAGAGTTACATGGCCCTGTCCGGTGTACTGGTGTTCCTGTTCTTTATGCAGATGTGCATCGGCCCCGTGTACTGGTTGCTGATGTCGGAACTGTTTCCCAACCACGTCCGGGGTTTGATGAACGGTATTGCGGTCGCTACGTTCTGGGTGTTCAACGCCATCGTCGCCTTCCTGTTTCCGGTGTTGCTCAGCGAGATGGGCGGCATGACTTTCTTCCTCTTCGCCGTGATCAATATTGGCTCGATCATCTTCTGCACCCTGTGGCTGCCGGAGACCAAAGGCATGACCCTGGAACAGATCGAGCAGTTCATGGAGCAGCGCCTGAGCGGGCGCAAGTGGCGAGCGGCCGCTACCCGCGTCAACGCCTGTTGACCCGACTGTGAAACGACTATCCGAATTCAATAATAATATTCAAGGACACTACGCCATGACTGCGTACTCGGCTACCGAGCTTCCGGTTGGCGGGCTCTTCGAAGAAGAACGCTCTGCCGAAATCGTCAATGCCCGCATCAGCGACCAGGCCAGCCCGCGCCTTCGTGAAGTGATGACGGTGTTGACCCGGCATCTGCATGCGGCAATCAAGGAAATTGAACCGACCCACGATGAGTGGTTCAAGGCCATCGAGTTTCTCACCGGTACCGGGCAGATGTGCACCGACTGGCGCCAGGAATACATCCTGCTGTCGGACGTGCTGGGTGCCACTATGCTGGTGGACGCGATCAACCACCGTCGGCCCAAGGGTGCTACGCCCAACACCATCCTTGGACCGTTCTATGTGGCTGATGCGCCACGCTACGAAAACGGCGCCAATATCTGTCTGGACGGCAAGGGCGAACCAACGCTGGTTAGCGGCAGGGTACTCGATACGGCTGGCAAGCCAGTTGCCGGGGCCACCCTGGACATCTGGCAAACCAACGACGACGGCTTCTATGACGTGCAACAAAAAGGCCTGCAGCCGGACTACAACCTGCGCGGGCTGTTTACCTCCGACGAGGATGGCTACTACGCCTTTCGCACGGTCAAGCCCCGGCACTACCCGATCCCGGCCGACGGCCCGGTGGGCAAGCTGCTGGGCAAGCTGGGACGCCACCCCCACCGCGCCGCGCATTTGCACTTTATCGTCACGGCCCCGGGCTTCGATCAGGTCATTACCCATATTTTCACTCCCGATTGCCCGTATCTGCACGAAGACACGGTGTTCGGCGTGAAAAAGGAACTGATCGCCGAGTTCACCACGCAAACCGATGAGGCCACGGCCCAACGCCATGGCTTGCAAGTACCGTTTTTGGCTGTGACCTGGGACTTCGTTCTTAATCCGGCCTGATCCATCGACCATTCATTATTCAACACCCTATAAAAGTGATCGTCATGCCCGACAAATCTGTTGAATTGCTTGCTGCTTACTGGACCCTTGCGGGTGACACCTACCCGGGTGCTCCCAGCGAAATCAGCCCTTTCTCGTTGCAGTCCCGTGCCGAGGCTGCGGCACGGGCAGGCTGGCGCGGCATGGGGCTGGTGCACGCCGACCTCGTACATAACGTCGCCAAACTGGGACTCCCTGCCATGCGCTCCATTTTTCAGGACAACGGCATCAAGCATCTGGAGGTCGAGTTCCTCACCGACTGGCACCTTGATGGCCAGCTGCGTGCGGATTCGGACAGGGTTCGTGACGAGTTGCTGGACATCGCTGGCGAGCTTGGCGCGCGCAGCCTCAAGGTTGCTGGCGGCCTGTTTGAACAAGGTGCACCTGATATTTCACGTATGCGTGATGCTTTTGCCGTGCTGTGCGACCGGGCCGGGCCCTGTGGTGTCAACGTGGTGATCGAGTTTTTGCCATTTTCCAGTGTAAACACCATTGATCGTGCCATTGCGGTAACTGAAGGCGTGCGCCCCAATGGTGGTTTGCTGGTCGATACCTGGCATGTTGCGCGAGGCGGCATGAGTTTCGACGAGATAGGCAAAATCCCCCTGGAACTGATCAAGTCCATCGAGCTGGACGACGCCAGCAATGCGGTGGTCGAGTCATTGCTCAACGACTCGACTCATCACCGCAAGCTCTGCGGCGAGGGCGACCTGGATGTACCCGAGTTTATCCAGCAGGTCGTCAATGTCGGCTATCGCGGGCCGTGGGGCGTGGAGTTGATCAGTGCCCAGTTGCGCAAGCTGCCGTTGGAAGTCGCAGCCAAAAGGGCCTTTGACACGACAATCACACAGTTTGAAAACATCAAGTTCCCGGCTTGATGCCTGAGTTAAACCTTTACCTTCTTCTTGGCTACAACAACGAACAACAGCGTTTTCAGGAGAGAAAAATATGGTGGGTATCGCAGTTCTCGGCGCCGGTCGTATCGGCAAAATTCACGCGGCCAATGTGGCAGCCAGCAAATTCGCAACATTGGTCGTTGTCGCTGACCCATTTGCCGACGCCGCAGCCAGTCTGGCCGACGAGCTTGGCGCGCAAGCCATGACTGATTGTGAAGCCGCGATTGATCGGGCCGATGTTGACGCCATCGTTATCGGCACCCCGACCCACACCCATATCAACCTGATGCTGCGTGCCGTACGTCTGGGTAAGGCGGTGTTGTGCGAAAAGCCGATCGACCTGGACATGGCCAAGAGCCTGGCGGCAGTTGCGGAAGTCGAGCGCCTGAATGGCCGTGTGATGTTGGCCTTCAACCGCCGCTTCGAAAGTACCTTTGCCCAGATGCGTGCGGCCATTGACGCCGGTGATATCGGCGAAGTGCGTCAGGTGATCATCAGCAGCCGTGACCCGGGCCTCGCTCCGGAAGACTACATCCAGCATTCGGGTGGCATTTTCCGTGACATGACCATCCATGACCTTGATATCGGCCGTTGGTTGCTGGGCGAAGAACCGTTTGAGCTGACTGCAATCGCCAGCCGCCTGATCGATCCCGCGCTGATGGAAAAGTACGACGACTACGACACCGCGATGGTGCAGATGCAAACGGCCTCCGGCAAGCAGTGCCATATCAACAACTGCCGCCAGGCTGTGTACGGCTACGACCAGCGTATCGAAGTGTTTGGCTCGACCGGCATGCTGCAGATGGATAACTTGCGCCCGACCACCATTCGCCGTTGGAGCCGGGACGCAACCGACGCCCGCGAGCCGTTGCTGAACTTCTTCCTTGAGCGTTATCAGCAAGCCTACAAGTCCGAGCTGGACGCTTATATCGATGCACTGGTGCACAAAAAACAGATGCCGATCACCGTCCAGGACGGGCTCAAGGCGCTGCAGCTGGCCGATGCTGCCCTTGAGTCGGTCAAGACCGGGTGTGCGGTCAGGCTCTGACGCTGCCTCGTTGAATCGGATGTCTGGATCAGAACCGCAGGAGAACCGTTATGCCCTACACACTTGATAGTGGTACCACCATTGGCGTGGCTTGCCTGGGGATCACACACCCGCATACGTCGGGTCGGGTAAAGGCGTTCAAACGCATGGCCGACGTGCAGTTTTTGGGGGCTTACGACGATAGCCCGCTGCTCGCACCGTTCTGTGATGCGCTGGGTCTGCAGGCCCGCAGCATGGAAGAAATCCTCGCGGATCCCAATGTGCATGTGGTACTGGTGCACCCCAAAAGCTACCTGATGGCCGAGTGGACGATTGCAGCACTCGAGGCCGGCAAGGCGGTGCTGTGCGAGAAGCCAGCGGGCCGTGGTACCCAGGACACACGGCGTATTGTCGATGCGGTCGAACGCACGGGCGGCCTGTTTCAGGTGGGCTATTGCTGGCGTTACGCGCCATCGGTGGAAAAGATGCAGCAAGTGCTGCAAAGCGGTGAAATCGGCAAGGTACTTCAAGTTCGCGCCCACGCCGGTTGCTCCCATGACGAGGCCGACACCAATCATATGAAGCAACCGGGCGATCGCGGGGGGGCTTTTTATGTGATCGGTTGCCACACCATCGACCGCATCCTGCTGCATTTCGGCAAGCCGCGCTCGGTGAATGCGCGGATCAGCAAGTTTGCTGGCCAGATGAGTGAATCGGCTCGTGAGGACGCCGTGGGCGCAGTGCTCAATTACGATGACAAGCTGATCACCATCGACTTTATGTCCTGGGATCCGATGCCCTGGACCGAGAGCTGGGACATCACGGCCTATGGTACTCATGGCGTGATGCATTCCACGCCGATGCCGGCCTCGTACAAACTCTACCACGATGGCAAAAATGGCCATCAGCAAGGTTGGACACACTGGAACGAAAACAGCTTCCCTGAAATCTGGGCGGTGCGCAAAACCGTGTATTCCCCGGAAATCGCCGAAATCGGCAACCCGGTGTACTTCGACCGCGAGGCCGCAGCCTTCACCCGGTCGCTGCGCACCGGCAGTCCTTCGACGGTGCCTGCCTCGCAGGCGCATGACATCAACGTGATCCTCGAAGCCTTGTTCGAGTCCGCTGATGCGAACGGTCAGGAAGTCCACCTGGCCTTGTAAATCACCGCAGTCCCGGTACGCGATGTGCCTTGCGGCTCAATTTATTGAGCCGCATGGGGTGCTGCGTCCCTGAAAAAGACAACAACAAAAAACAGAGAGGACGATATGCACACGATCATCAAGCTTGTTGGCGCCGTGATACTGGGCCTGGCCGTCAGTGCCTGTTCTAAAAACGAGAGCAGTGACAAAGGCACCATCGGTATCGCCATGCCCTCAAAGGCTGAGGCGCGGTGGGTTTCAGATGGCAGCAACATTGTCGACTCACTGAAAAAGCTGGGTTATGACACTGACCTGCAATATGCCCAGTACGAAGCACCGACCCAGTTGTCGCAAATCGAAAACATGATGGTCAAGGGCGTCAAGGGTCTGATTATCGCGCCTATCGACGGCACCACGATGGCTGATGTGCTCAAGCAGGCGCGGGCGAAAGGAATCAAGATCATTTCCTATGACCGTCTGATCCGTAACTCCAAAGACTTCGATTACTACGTCACTTTCGACAACTATCGCACCGGTGTATTGCAAGGGCAGTCGATCGTGGACTCGCTGGCGCTCAAGCAGGGTAAGGGGCCGTTCAATCTGGAGATCTTTGCCGGCTCAACCGACGACAACAATGCCCATGTGGTGTATGCCGGCGTGATGTCGCAAATCAAGCCGTATATCGACAGCGGCCAACTGGTGGTGCGCAGCGGCCAGCAAGACATGGACAAGGTCGCCACCCTCAACTGGGACGGTGCCCTGGCCCAGGCGCGCATGGATAACCTGCTCAGCGCGTTCTACAGCACTGCCCATCTGGATGCGGTTCTGGCAATGAATGACCAGGTCGCCAATGGCGTGGTGTCATCCCTGCGTGGCGTGGGCTACGGCAGCGGCAAGTTGGCGATGCCGATCGTCACCGGTCAGGATGCGGAAATCTCCAGTATCAAGTCGATCATTCGCGGCGACCAGAGTTCCACGATTTTCAAGGACACCCGTGCGCTGGCGCAAGCTGCAGCACAGATGATGGACGCTGAGCTGAGCGCCAGGCCGGTGGCAGTCAACGACACCACTTCTTATGACAACGGTTCGATGATCGTTCCCACCCAACTGCTGACCCCACAACTGGTCGACAGCCAGAACTGGCAGAAGGTACTGGTTGATGACACACGCTTCTACACCCTTGAGCAGCTGCACTAGTTGATTGCGTTGTCTGCGGCCAGCCGTGAGGCAGGAGAGAGAAAATGAGCCAAACGATTCTCGACATGCGCAACATCCGCAAGTGCTTCGGCCCCGTCAAGGCCTTGAGCGGGGTCAACCTGAAAGTGGGCAGCGGCGAGATCCACGCGATTTGCGGGGAAAATGGTGCGGGCAAATCGACGTTGATGAAAATTCTCAGCGGCGTTTATCCCCACGGCAGTTTCGAGGGTGAAATTCACTTCGATGGTTCGCCCAGAAGCTTTCAGGGCCTGCGCGACAGCGAGGCGCTCGGGATCTGCATCATTCACCAGGAACTGGCGCTGGTGCCCATGCTGTCGATCACCGAAAACCTGTTTCTGGGCAATGAGATTTCCCGTTGTGGCGTTATCGACTGGGACCTGGCCCACCGGCGCGCCCGTGAATTGCTGGCGCGGATCGGTCTTGATGCGCAGCCGCAAACGTTGGTGGGCAACCTCGGTATCGGCCAGCAGCAAATGGTCGAGATTGCCAAGGCGCTGGCCAAGGACGTGCGTCTGCTGATCCTCGACGAACCGACGGCCAGCCTGAATGAGAAGGACAGCGATACCTTGCTCAAACTGATGCTGGAGCTGAAGAGCCGTGGCATCACCTCGATCATCATTTCGCACAAGCTCAACGAGATTGGCCGGATCGCAGACGAGATCACCGTGATCCGTGACGGCAGTACCGTCGACGTTATCGATTGCCGTACCGGGGGTATTGATGAGGGGCGGGTTGTCCGTTCCATGGTCGGCCGCGAACTGTCGGATCGTTACCCCGTGCGAGTGGCCGACATCGGAGAGATTCTGTTCCAGGTCCAGGGCTGGTCGGTGGGTGATCCGCAATGCCCTGGGCGGGACCGGATTCGTAACATTAACTTCCATGTGCGCCGTGGCGAGGTGGTAGGGATTGCCGGTTTGATGGGGGCCGGGCGTACAGAGTTCGCCATGAGCGTATTCGGGGGGGCATGGGGGGTCAATATTCGCGGCAAGGCCCTGTTGGAGGGGCAGGAAGTCGACCTGGGGACTGTGCGCAAGGCCATCGATCAAGGCCTGGCCTATGCCACCGAGGACCGCAAGGGCGCAGGGCTGGTGCTGGGAGAAAGCATCACTCGCAACACCTCCATGGCCAATCTGGCCGCAGTGTCCAGGCGCTGGGTGATGAATGAACTGGCCGAGACCGCGGTGGCCGTCGACTACCGCTCACGTCTGCGCATTCGCAGCGCGGACGTCACCCAGTCGGTGGAAAAGCTCTCCGGTGGCAACCAGCAAAAAGTTGTATTGGCCAAGTGGCTGTTCTCCGATCCCAGGGTGTTGATCCTCGATGAGCCTACTCGCGGTATCGACGTGGGTGCCAAGTACGAGATCTACGGGGTGGTCAATCAGGTGGTCAGCGAAGGCCGGGGGGTGGTGATGATTTCTTCGGAAATGCCCGAGCTGCTTGGCACTTGTGACCGTATCTATGTGATGAACGAAGGCCGCTTTGTGGGCGAGTTTGCAATCGCCGAGGCATCGCAGGAAAAAATCATGCACGCAATCATGAACAACGAGGTGATCCAGTGAGCGAAGTCAGTCTGCCTCTCTCAGCCAAACCCAATGCCCTGACAACCTTCAAGCGCGGCGCCCGTGAATATGGCCTGCTGCTGTCGCTGATCGTGATCATGGTGTTCTTTCAGGTAGCCACGGGCGGCGCGTTGATGCAGCCCCTGAACCTGACCAACCTGTTGCTGCAAAACAGTTATATCGTGGTCATGGCGTTGGGCATGTTGATGGTGATCGTGTGTGGGCATATCGACTTGTCGGTCGGCTCGGTGGTCGGCGTGATCGGCGCGATTGCTGCGGTGCTGATGGTCCAGTACCGGCTGGATTTTTTCACCGTCACAGTGATCTGCCTGCTCACCGGTGCCTTGATCGGTGCGGGGCAGGGCTACTGGGTCGCGGTGTGGGGCATGCCGTCGTTTATCGTGACCCTGGCCGGCATGCTGATCTTTCGCGGTGCCACGATTGCGATTACCCAGGGGCAATCCATAGGGCCGTTTCCTGCAGTATTTTCGGCCATCAGCTCGGGCTTTATTCCCGATGTTTTTGTCCATGAAAACCTGCGCGTCACCTCGTTGTTGCTGGGCATTGCCGCGGCCGCACTGTTTTTTCTGATCGAATACCGCAGCCGTGCCCGCACCCGCAAAAGCGGCGGCAATGTAACGCCCATGGCCATGTTCGCACTGAAAAATGGCCTGGTAGCCGGGCTGCTCGTGTACTTCTGTTATCTGCTCTCCACTTACCGCGGAATCCCCACGGTACTGGTGATCATGAGCGTGCTGATCGGGGTGTACACCTTCATCATGAACCGCACAGTGATCGGTCGCTGGATATACGCCGTCGGGGGCAATCTCAAGGCCGCCAGGCTGTCGGGGATCAACACTTCACGGGTGACTTTCTTCGCCTTCGTCAATATGGGCGTGCTGGCGGCAGTGGCCGGGCTGATCTTCGTGGCCCGCCTCAACAGTGCTACGCCACGCGGTGGCACCGGCTTTGAACTGGATGTGATCGCTGCGGTGTTTATCGGCGGTGCCTCGGCATCCGGAGGCGTGGGCAAGGTGGTAGGGGTGGTCATCGGGGCCTTTATCATGGGTGTGTTGAACAACGGCATGTCGATCATGGGCATCGGTATCGATTACCAGCAAATGATCAAGGGCGCGGTGTTGCTGGCGGCAGTGTTCGTGGATGTTTACCAGAAAAACAAGGGTTGATGGGGCGGGTATGGATGACACTCAAGGTAGACAACAATGATCAAGCATATTGTGATGTGGAACCTGGCAGGAGACACACCGGAAAGTAATCGCCAGGCGTGCCTGCTGCTCAAGGCGCTATTTGAAGGGCTCGCCGGGCGGATACCGGGACTGCTGAAAATCGAGGTCGGGGTTGATATCAGTCGTATCGATTATGCCTGTGATGTCGTGCTCTACAGCGAGTTCGACTCGAACGAAGCATTAGCAGCCTACGCCACGCATCCGGAGCACTTGCGGGTGCGCCGGGAATTGGCTGACTCACGCATTGCCAGGCATCAGGTGGACTACGCGGTGCCTTGAACTTCTTCACGATGCAACTAAGGTCGTGGTGGCGCATTCACTGATCCGGTTGCGTGCAGTGTTTGTTCTCGAGCGTGATCCAAAGGCAGGGATACCCCTATGAAACAACCCCGTTCAACTTCCCGCAGGGCCGTCGCCATAGGCCTGCTGGCTCTGGCTATGGCAGCGCAAGCCCGTGCCGAAGACACCTGCAGCGCCCTGGCCGCCAGGGCCTTGCCCGATGCGACCATCACCGTGGCCGAGGCCATTGCCCCCGGGCAGTACCCAATGCCGCAAAACCCGCTGACCCGATTGGCGAGTTTCTCCGGCATGAACCCGGCAGGGCGCCCCGCAGTCGGGCCAAACCCGGCCTTTTGCAGGGTTGCTGCCACACTCAAGCCCAGCAGCGATTCAGATATCAAGATCGAAGTCTGGTTGCCGCTCAATGGCTGGAACGGCAAGTTACTGGGTGTCGGCAGTTTTGGCTGGGGCGGCGCGATGATGTACCCGGCCATGCTCGCCGGGCTTGAGCAGGGCTACGCCACGGCAGCGACCGATACCGGACACGACAGCAGTACTGAAGAAGGCAAGGGCGGGCAGTTCGCCCTGGGGCACCCGGAAAAACTGATCGACTATGCCTGGCGCGCCGACCACTTGATGACGGTACATGCCAAGGAACTGATCAAGGCCTACTACGGAAAACCGGCCAGCCGGGCGTACTGGATAGGCTGTTCGCTGGGCGGCCTTGAAGGTCTGATCGAAGCCAGGCGCTTTCCCGATGACTACGATGGTATCGTCGCCGGTGCGCCGCCCAACCCGCTGGTCAAGTTCAATGCCGCCCAGCTCTGGCCCGGCTGGTTGCTCGGTCGCCACCGCGATGTGAACATGACCAAGGCCAAGCTCGAGATGGTCAGCAAGGCGGCGCTCAAGGCCTGCGCCACGCCCATTGGCCTCAAGCAGGGGTTTATCGACGACCCGCAGCATTGCGATTTTGAGCCTGAACAATTGCAGTGCAAAGGCACCGAGACAGCCGACTGCCTGACGGCGGGGCAGGTAGAGCTGATGCAGCAGCTCTATCGAGGGCCGATCAACCCGCGTACCGGGGAAGTGATCTTTCCTGGCGTGGCCAAGGGCAATGAAAACCTGCTCGGTGATTTTGTCGATGGCCAAGCGTTCCCGGTGGCCCTGGACCTGTTCAAGTACGCGGCTTTCCAGGATCCGGACTGGGACTGGACGACCATGGACTGGGACAAGACCGTGAATGAGGCTGTGAACAGGCTCGGGCCCTTGTTGCACGTTGACTCCAACCTCACGGCATTTTTCGACCGGGGGGCAAAGCTACTGCTTTATGTGGGCTGGAACGATTTTCATAACGGCCAGGAGCTGATCGACTACTACCAGTCACTGCTGCGCGATTCGGGCAAGGCGGCCCGGGCCTCGGCCCGGCTGTTTCTGATCCCGGGCATGGGCCATTGTTACGGCGGTGCGGGCTGCGACACCTTTGACAAGTTGGCCATTATCGACAATTGGGTGGAGCACGGCGTAGCACCGCAGCGCATCGTCGCTTCGAAAATTGAAGACGGCAAGGTTGTGCGCACCCGCCCGCTATGTGCCTGGCCGCAGGTCGCCCGTTACGCGGGCAAGGGCGATATCGACAATGCCGACAGTTATGCCTGTGTCGAAGTAACGCAATAGTGGTGCAAAAAAACAAAGGCCTGCATGAGAAGTCTCATGCAGGCCTTTGTGTACCTTGCGCCGGCGCTATTGCGCTGGTTTCAGCGGCCTACCAGCAGTTCTGCGGCCTGATCCAGTAATGCCAACGGGTCCTTGGCCTTATGGATATCCACCGACAGCAGTTGACGAAAGCGCCTGGCGCCAGGGAACCCCTGGCCCAGCCCCAAAATATGACGCGTGATATGGTGCATTGAACCACCCGCGGCTATATGCGCTGCGATATAAGGCCGCAACAGCGTGAGCGCCTCTACCCGCGAAATGACAGGGGCAGAACTGCCAAACAGACGTTGATCGACCTCGGCCAGAATATACGGGTTGTGATAGGCCTCGCGGCCGAGCATCACACCATCAAACACCTGTAAATGTTCCTGGCATTGCTCGAGGGTCTTGATCCCGCCGTTGAGAATGATCTCCAGTTCAGGGAAATCGGTTTTCAACTGCGCGGCAACGTCATAGCGCAGAGGCGGGATATCGCGGTTTTCTTTAGGCGACAGCCCTTCGAGAATGGCAATACGCGCATGCACGGTGAAACTGGTGCAGCCTGCATCACGAACCGTACCGACGAAATCGCACAGTTGTGCATAGCTATCGCGGCCGTTGATGCCGATACGATGCTTGACCGTGACAGGGATAGCGACCGCATCGCGCATGGCCTTGACACTATCGGCCACCAGCGTCGGATGCGCCATCAGGCAGGCGCCGATCATATTGTTCTGCACCCGATCGCTGGGGCAGCCGACATTCAGGTTCACCTCGTCATACCCTGCATCCTGAGCCATGCGTGCGCAAACGGCCAAGTCAGCCGGAACACTCCCTCCCAGTTGCAAGGCCAGCGGATGCTCAGACGCGTCATGACGCAAGAAGCGCTCGGCATCACCATTGATCAGCGCACCCGTAGTGACCATTTCGGTGTACAGCAAGGCGTTTTTGGATAGCAGACGCAGAAAAAACCGACAGTGGCGATCTGTCCAGTCCATCATGGGTGCAACAGAAAACCGCCGAGACAGCGCAGCCCCTGTGTTTACTGGCTTTAAAGCAATATTCTGTACCATTGTGCTCTACGTTTTTGCAGCGTTTTTAGGGGGTAAAAGGGCGTATTTTGAAGTCGACTGGTACAATTTACCAATCAAAACAACAATTGTACCAGGCGATCATGGCCACTATCCGAGCACGCAAGCGTACTGACGGCAGCATCAGTTACACGGCACAAGTACGCCTGTTTTGCGATGGGTTGCAAGTCTACCAAGAGAGCCAGATCTTCGCCCGATAACAGACGGCCTGGCAGCTTTGGGTCGATTGCGGGACTTTGCAACAGGCAGCAATCGGACAGATGCAGCCACTCGAACAACATAACCTGAGCGCTGTTTTGCAGCGCCAAACGGTCACTTATGTTCCGCTGCCAACATTGATCTGAACTGGGAAATACTCTCTGAAGATAGCCCGGCACCTTCGAATACTGCGCAGGTGAAGCTAACGGGGGCAGGGCCTGGAGCGGTTATGATGCGGTCTGCAATCACCGCTATCGGACTGTTTCGATAAAACCCGTGACCTTCATAACCTGCAGCATTCTCTTGTAAGAAATTAGCACTGTTTGAGGTATGTGGAGTCTTGTCGAGAAGCCCGGCCCTCGCAAGTGCCAGAGTTCCCCCACAGATACCGGCAATCGTCGCTCCACTTGAACGACTGGCATGAAGAAAGTCTCGAATATCCGGTGCTTCTGCACGTTCCCAGACCATTCCCCCGATAACGACCACAACATCCGGTTTCCAGTCCAGGCATTGTTGCAAGTTACTATCGATCGTTACAGGCAGCCCGCCCTGCGAGTGGATCTGTCCCGGAGCAAAAGCGAAAAACCTGACGTCGATCCCGTAAAATGGGGACGCAGTTCCAGCTATAAAAGCATATTCCCAGTCAGCAAAACCGGGGCTCAGTAGTAAACCTATGCGTGCCATCAGTCAGAATCCTCCATGAATGCCAACACCCTATGGCGACAATAAATGGATATCAAGGGCTGCTTTGGGTCGGATAGCAGTCGCTCGCAAAAATCTGCTCTCTACCTATATATGCCAGGACTCAGCCTCGACGTAGCGGGCCAACGCACGTTTGAGGTGGTACTAACGGTCGCGGTCGGTGGCTTGGGACAACTGGTCGAGCTGCTCCACGAGCGCCTCTTCAACACAGAATGACAACACGGGCGGTGCCATGATGGAATCCTCACTCTTGAGTGTATACAGCGTATACGGGTTCTAAAGCTGCACACCCAAGTGGCTGATGAGAACAGAGGTTTCTTGTAGCTTCAGACAAACGCACCGGTGTCTCTGCAAACTACCTGCGATAGCTTATTTTCGTCCTTGGGTGCCATTAAAGCGAAAAAAGGCCAGCCACATCATGGCCAGCCTTTTTGCTTGCTTGAACCACCACCTGAAAATCAGGCTGCCTTGTTACTGATGCGAACTTCGAGTTCCAGATCTGCACTGGCCAACATATTCACCAAAGCATCCAGAGAAAATTTTTCAATTTTCCCCTTGAGCAAATCATTCAGCCTTGGCTGAGTGATATGCAGCCGCTGGGCCGCTTCTTTTTGCGATACATCCCAGGTTTTCACTACCCGCCTGATGGCTCGCATCAACTGAGAACGGACACGCAGGTTCTCGGCTTCTTCTGGCGTATCAACCAACGCATCCCAGACACTGGTAGGGCGTTCGTTTGACATACACTTTTCCTCTGATCAATCACTTGCTTACTAATTTTTGGACAACTGTTTTGCTACAAGTTCTTTTAAAAAAGTGACAGGTGTACTTTTTTTGAGTCGGGTCATAGCTAGGGCTTTACCCCTTCACCGTTGGTAAAGGGGATCGCCACGCCACCCTACGCTCAACCCAGCGATTTGTATCGGGTTCTACCCAGATCCAAATCACGCTTTTCCGTCTTTTGAGTTGTCTTGCGGAAGGCATGCAACACATAGATTGCTTCCGGCCGATTGACCACATAAAACACGCGAAAAGCCCCATCATCACATGCAATCCGGATTTCCTGAACACCCTTGCCAACGGATTTCATTGGCTTGAAGTCGTCAGGCTCTTCCCCTTCCTGCAGTAGTTCTAGCTGAAAACCTGCTCGCTTCCTAGGCACTTCAGGGAAGTCCCGCAGGTCTTGCAAGCTACTTCCAACCCACATGATTTCCTTCATTTCTCGGTTGGGCATCGCTGCACCTCCGTCTTATCAAACATTTTATGCATCTGAAAGTAGTCATCGGTCGCTTCCTCTCTGGTCAAAAATCGAACAGGCATGTTGCTCGTCTCACCTACGGATTCGCGTGTGCGAATCCACGCCTGCGAGATAAACATTATATCTGTTTTGATATAAATACAAGGTCATCTCTCATCACTGTTTTGCAGACATCAAGAGGTGGGGCCATCATGCATGCGAAATGCTCCCAGTGAGGCTACGAGTCCTTGTGCGGCTCATTTCCACGTTGGGATGCGGTCAGCCGCTTCCTGACGGTGCTGGTGAATCTGTGTAGGGATTTATTCAGATGTTGGCGAATGCCAGTTTGTCGAGTGGGCTTCATTCCTGGACATTCATCCTTTGTAGGGCCGTTGAACATTGGAGGTGAGCTTACCGAGAGATATTCAGGAGTTTCGTACGACGTTTCGCTTTCCATCTCGCGAATCATCCGAGAGAATCCCGTTCGCTTGCGCCTGCTCAAATCGGGGAATAGTCTCGGCCCATCGCTGCAAAATCAGCGGTCGGGTTTAGTAGCCCGGTGTTACCAGGCGCAATGCGCCACCTTAGCGAGGCGCTTTTTTTGGCCTTCGTTTTATGGTGGCCGTGCGCAGGGCGCCCTTGTGGCGCGCCGGTTTCCTGGTACACCGGTCTACTAACCTGCGTACGGCTGCCACCCAGTCGTTTAGTAGCGATAGGTGACAGCTCCTTTTTATGTACCAGGAGTCATCACAATGAAAAAAGTTGTCCCCGATCCCCCCTCATTGACCCTGCAAGATGCTGAACAGTGCGATTCACAGTCGCTGGACCGTGCGGCCGTCAGGCGTGCGCTCGATTATTACCTGCACGACCATAAGCCTGCTCGCCCCATAAGCACGGCTATATTTGCCATCCCGGACAGTGTCAATTCAGAAGCGGCTTTGGCCCAAGCGTCAGACTTGTTGCGCTGTGCGGTTGCTTCGGCGAGTGAGGCGGGGGATGGTTTGTGCGGGCTCGCGCGCGACCGGGTGTTGTCGGTCATGCATCTGGTGGAGCTGGCCAGGGCGTATGTCGATAAATCGCTGGACGGTGTGGCGATGCACTGATGCAGCACGCGCCTGGTTGGCGGCAGGCGCGTTATTGATCTCTGGGTATATTGGGTACTTTTCTAAAATCGCGGCAAGTTGATCGGAGCCTCCCTAGGTAGCTGACAAGCTGCCCAACAATACAAGGAAGTCAATGCTGAGTTCACTGGTATCAAATGGTCAGCAACCAACGTCGGATCAATCAGAACTGGTGGTGCCTTGGTGGAGCTTTACGAAGACCATCCTGGCTGTAACCGCCCTGTCATTAGTACGTGATGGGCGGATCGGACTGGACACCCCGATACCTGATCAGCCATTCACGTTGCGCCAACTGCTTAGGCATGAGGCAGGGCTCGCCGATTATGGTGAACTTGCAGATTATCACGCCGCCGTTGCCAACCATGAGGCTGCATGGTCAGCAGACGAAATGATGCAGCGCCTTGATGGCGCTCGGCTTCGATATACCCCCGGAACTGGATGGCGCTATTCCAATGTGGGTTACCTTCTAATAGGCAAGCTAATTGAACAACTGACTGACTTGTCGCTTGAAGAGGCAGTGGGTCGATACGCACTGACGCCTTTGGGGCTCTCGAGGGTTCGCTTCGCTAAAACGCCAGCAGACTTACAAGATACCCACCTTGGAAATACATCAAATTATGACCCCGGCTGGGTGTATCACGGCTTGTTAATCGGCCCCATTTCGCAAGCCGCACTCTTCCTCGACCGACTTTTCGCTGGGCATCTGCTCCCCACAGGCTTGCTCCAGGACATGCAGATAGCAAAGGCATTGGGTGGTTCGATTCCAGGTCGCCCATGGATTACACCGGGATACGGCCTGGGTTTAATGCGGGGTTCGATCGACGGTGGTTTTACCCTATGCGGACACACAGGGTGCGGGCCTGGCAGCGTCATTGCCGTTTACCGTATCTGCGACGGCGACACATCGGCCTGTTGCGCTGTTTTCGGCGCAGGCACCCGTGAAGGCACCGTCGAAACCCTCGCCGCCGAGCAACTGATACAAGTTTTGCGGTCGGGGGGTAAAGTCGTCTGAGTCCTTCGATGTATTGGCCGGCGATCCGCTACTTATCGTGGCGCAGCTCGCGGCTCAAGGTCTGAAGCATCTCTATATTGACGGAGGTCAGACCATCCAGGCTTTCCTCGCTGCGGGATTGATCAACGAGATCACTATTACACGCATTCCAGTGTTGTTGGGCAAAGGAATTCCTTTGTTCAGCCAGTTGGGTGGCGAGCTAAATTTAAGTCTGATTGACTCCTCAGCGTCTGATAACGGATTTGTACAGAGTCGTTACCAAGTGCTCGCCCAGGCTTGCTCAGTTGACAAAACAGGATCTGATTGCAGGGCTCTAGAGATTTGATGACTGCCCGCACGTCATTTGGTGCATAGCGACGTTCAAAGTCAGGTCGTAGCTAACCGACCCACATTTGCAGGCGCTGGCCACCACTGGCTCGATGTCTCGAGGATGTTCTTGCTCGGCTGCCACATCAGTGGGGCACTGTTAAGTTATCGGAGATGGCAAAGTTTTAGAGTGGCTGAAACGAAATGACAAAAGAAACGGCACGTTACATCTTGATCACAGGCGCGGCAGGTACCGGCACCACGACCTTGGCGGATGCTTTAGCTAAGGAACTGAGCGCAACTCACCTGGAAGCAGATGATTTTTTGTGGCTGCCCAGTAACCCGCCCTATCTGCATCTGGCAGACAAAACGCTACGAGGAGAGCGCTTGCTACATGAAATGCGCTCTCATGACCGTGCAGTGGTTGCCGGATCAGTAATGGGCTGGGGTCAACCGCTTGAGAGCGAATTTGATCTTGTGGTGTTCCTTTATCTTCCGGTTGAACTCAGATTGGAGAGGCTAGAACGTCGAGAGGTAAAACGCTTCGGTCAAGCAAAGCCGGAGTTTCTGGCTTGGGCAGCTCAGTACGATGAGGGGGGCGTCCCTGGACGTAGCCTGGCCAGGCATCAGGAATGGCTGTCTGCGCTTACCTGTACGGTCTTAAAGCTTGAAGGGGACATGTCTGTTACAGATCGGGTGCGGCAAATACGGGATGCAGTCGACGGACTGAAGCACACACCGTCAGTCATGTGAACGTGTGTTGGCTGTAGGGTTACGTCCAGCTTGCCAAGCGAGTGGAAGAGATGGGCCAGTCATTCAGCGGCACATTAAGGCAGTCAAAAAGCTCGAGGCAGTTATCCTGGATCGGCACGTTCGCAATCAAAGCATGATGATTGCCGTGCTCTCGAGCAAGACGGGCCGCACCAGAATTTTGTAGCAGTCGGCATCGAATGCCTGCCCTGTCAGTCTGGGGGCCAGTCTGGCTTCAGACTCGCAGGTATAGGTGCCGATATAGCGCCAGCTGTCCACGACGTGGTACTCCTCGATCTCGCCATGCTGCTCGTGCAATGCGATTGCGCCTGGATAGGGCCAGTGATGCACGGCCCAGCGTTCCAAGGCACTCAACAAGCGTTGGGTATGCGCCTTAGGGCTTTCTGCCCCTTTGCAGGCACCGGCGCACTTGCCTATCTGAGCCCGAAAGCAGCCCCGTCCCGTTGATTTATCCAGGCCCAGCAGGGTGTGGCAGAGCCGGTGCTCGTCCGCAATCTGCATCAGGGCTTCGGTGGCCATCCGCCGGTTACGGAAAAGCCCGTACAACTGTGGCCCGTCGCAGATGGTGGTGGTGTCGATGATTTCCAGTACCCCGTCGACAATCCGCAATGAGCACAGACGCTGTTGACGACGAAGTCGCTTGTTCTTCAAGGGTTGCAGTTCTTTGATCAGGCGGGACTCCAACAGCAGGGCACCGATTTCTCCTGCGGTTTGCTGGTACTCGATCCGTTGTGTCTGGCGCAGCATTCGGGCTTCTTCCGGCGCGCGCAGGTGGGAAAGCAGTCGGCTGCGTATATCGATGCTTTTACCGATATAGAGCGGCATGGACTCGCCAGCAGCGTAAAAGAAATACACCCCGGGTGCTCGCGGGGCGGCCTCGACCTGAGCGCGCAGGTGGGTCGGGTATGTATAAACAAGGTCGGGGCGAGCAGTAGGGGCGGGCATGGGGTGCACCTTCAAGGTGGATCAGTAGGCCTATGTACCAAGCATGGCCAATTTCAGTTCGGGGCAATGCAATTGAACACCTCACCGCGCAGCTTTTACCAATAGTCCAGGCGTGATGTGCCAGAAGCTCGCTCAATGCCTGACGCGTCAGGGTATTCAATGTCACGTATTACTGCTGTTTGTACCACGGGAGTGCTACAAAACACATCGCAAGAACGCCTTGCTCTACGAGGATTGATCAACGGGAACAGTTATTGCTTGAAGGGCTGAGGGCGGAGGGAAATGCAGACCGCGCAGATTTGTGTGCGCTGTAAGGGGGCGTAAGTTAATCAGGAATTGCGTGTTTTCGAGCGCAAGCAGTTGACCTACTCAGAACAGTTTATAGGGAGCTATCGCTTGGAAAACCTGGTCATTCGTCATGCGCAACTAACGGATGCGACGCAGCTCTGCAATGCCGAGCGTGAAACGGCCAAAACCCCCGGTTTGCTTGTCTCGCGGCCAAGTGAGTTTAACACTGCAGCCTTTGAGCGAAAAATTATTGCCCTGAAGGATGATGGCCTTTACCTGGTGGTTGAATGGAATGACCAGATTGTCGGGCATGCTTTGCTTGAGCCAATGGGGCTTGAGGCCTTTAAGCACGTTATGAGCCTGACTATCGTTGTGCATCCCGACTATGTGGGGCAGGGTATCGGCCATGTGTTGATGACGCGCTTGTTGCAGTGGGCCGGGGATCGCCCGGGGCTGGTAAAAGTCGAACTGCGGGTGCGTGAGGTCAATCGCCGTGCGAGGCACCTTTATTTGAAGTTCGGCTTTGTGGAAGAAGGTCGTCTTGAAAAGCGTATACGCCTACCCGATGGCAGTCTGATCGCGGATATCACCATGGGCTGGTTCGCACCTGAGCAGAGCTGAAGCAGCACTGGGTGGCAGCTTGATGCCCTGACGAACTTAAGCTGTCGTCTATAGTCAGAGGACCACCCTTATTCTGAGTCCTCGACCATGTTAACGCCTCGTTCACTGATTACAGCCATTACGTGTGTTGCGCTTGTTTGTGGCCCGGTCACTGCCTCGGCCGATCCAGGTAACGGGAACGGTAAAGGCAATGACAAAGGCGGTCAGCACTATGACCAGGATCATGGCAAGCAAGGTGGCCAGGGCAATAAAGGTAAAAAGTCAGGCGCTGACGACAGGGCGCATGGCCCGAGTATCAATCGTGCAGCCACGCTTGAAATCATTCACGGGCATAGAGATTACTGGAGCCGAAGCCAGGCGCTGCCGCCCGGCATCCAGAAGAATCTGGCGCGGGGCAAGCCGCTGCCGCCGGGTATTGCCAAAAAGCTGGATGGCCGACTGGCCAGCAGGCTGCCTCATTACGAGGGGTACGAATGGCAGCAGGTGGGCACGGAGTTGATTCTGGTCTCCATTGCCACCGGGTTGGTTTATGAGATTCTCAATGGTGCCTTTGATTGATGTGACGCCGTTGTGTCGATCAGTGCCTGAAACTCCGGGCTTATCCCTCGCCTAGACCCGGGAAAAGCCCGGCCAGCCGGGGCAATGTGCCAGTGTTTATCACTAAGTGGCTGTTTTTGAATAAATTTATTTAAAAAGTGCTTCCCATATCCTCAGAGTGCGGGTATATTTGCGCTCGTTCTCACAGCGAACCCTTACAGGTTCACGGCGATTGGCAACATTCGCAAGCTGCAAGGACGTTAAATGAATGCCAGGCATTCATCGCAACAACTACAGGGGCGTCGCCAAGCGGTAAGGCAGCAGGTTTTGATCCTGCCATGCGTTGGTTCAAATCCAGCCGCCCCTGCCATTTTTCAGATCTTGTCCAGCATCGGGCAAGAGTCTCCAAGCACAGCGTCAACGCCGTTCGGCCTGACGCAACCTCGCTAGTCACCCATCCCATACCAATTAATACCACTGTCTTTTTCTTGCCCATCCGGTTTGTGGCGGATCAGTCCTGCGCGTTTCTGCAGCTCAACCCATTGCCTGTGAAAGCAGTGCGTACTGATGAACACCTTCAGTGGATTGCGGGGGTGTGCCGAGGGCCATTTGGCTCACCCGGTCTACTGGGCCCAGGCCGGCCCGCGTCAGCCATTCACACAGACCGCTGTTATGTGGCACATCGATACGCACAAACTGGCCAGGGATCCGTGAGAGCAGGGTGGCGATCAGGTGCCTGGCCTGCCGGGGATTTTGGGCAATCACCGGGCCAATGCAATGGCCCTTTCCGGCGCGGCGCAACAGGGCAAACGCCTGTAACTGGCCACCGCACTCGATACCGGCCGTGTGTTCGATAGTGTCGTGCAGATGGGCGAAAATGGCACTGCGATCCAGCCCGCTGCCAGCGTTGGCCAGTGCCAGTTGCCGTGCCTGATCCTCTGCGTTGAGGCTGCGGCAGTGTTCGTCTGCGGCCAGCGGTTCAAGGGCCATACATTGTGCCGGGCCCTGGCGCTGCTCGAGGGTGCCGAACTCGATAAAGCCCTGGCTCAGATACAGCGGTGCGCCTGCCGCCGAGGCATTGAGGATCGCCGTGGCCGGCTTGCAGGCCTCGAGCGCCAGCTCCATCAATCGGCGGCCAACACCCTGGCCCTGATAATCGGGGCTGACCACCACCAGGCCAATGGTTGCAAACGCACCTTGTGGGCAGGCGAACGCCGTGCCGATCAAGCGCTCACCTTCGCAGGCCACAAAGCCTTTGCACAACCGGTGCAACAACGCCCAGTCTTCCAGGCGATGGGGCCAGTTCAGTTGCGCGGACAACCTGTGGGCGGCGGGCAAGTCGGCCCGGGTCATGGCGCGGTAGGTGAAGGCAGCCTGTTGCGGCGCGGGCATGATGAAACTCCTGGAACATGTGCGCACTATCTACAGGTATTGCCGCCGCGCTTTCAACCCCCGTGTGCGACCTCATGCCTGGCCGACATGATGCTCGCCACCTGACGTGGCTGGCAGTTGAGGTAGGCCGAGGATTGCAGCCATTGCTGGTCGGGGTACCAGGCAAACATGAACTGGCCATTTTTGAGTTTATCTACGACCTGACGCGCCACTTGCGGGCGGACCGCCGGGCAGCCGAGGCTGCGGCCGATGCGGCCCTGGGTTTTGCTCCACAGCGGGTTCACGTAATTGGCGGGGTGGATCACGATCGCCCGTTCACGGGCCTGGTCATTGATGCCGGGCTCAAGGCCGTCCATGCGCAATGAGTAACCATGGCTGCCCACATAGCTTTCCTGGGTGCTGAACAGGCCGAGACTGGACTGGTTGCTGCCTTCGGTATTGGAGAAACTGGTGGCGAAGTTCTCGCCGGATTGTTTTCCGTGGGCCACCAGATCACGCAGAACCAATGTCTTGCGGGTCAGGTCAAAGATCCAGAGACGGCGAGCGGTTGAAGGTTGCGAGAAGTCGATTACCGCCAGATGCCGAGCCTGTTTGGCTCCGTTATTGACCGCACACTGCATGGCGCTGAGGGCGCTTTTCAGGGCCTGGGGGTTGAGTTCCGGGGCGGCATGGCTGAGCTTGTTGAGCAAGAGCGGATTAGCAGCGTAGGCAGTAGTGCAGGTTGCGCTTAAGGCGATGGCTGCAAAGCAAAAACGGCGTAAAAAGTTGAGCATGATTTGCGTATTCTCGATGTAGTCAGACCAGTAATGCTGCGCCGATAACTTGGCGCTTGGGTTTTAACTGCTAGCCTGTGGGTTTGCCGTGACCGCTGATTGAGCTGAAGTTAAAGATGACGGCCCATAATTGGAGTAAAGCAGTTGTTCAAAAAACGCGCATTTTACTTGAGCATTGCCTTGCTGACTGTGCCACTGGTCGCTGTAGCCGATCCCCTACAGGCAGACACCACAAGCCCGGTACAACAAGCGCTCAGCCAACTGCCGCAAGCCTGTCCGGTCCTGGCGCCACGGGTCAATGCACCGATGCTGCGAATGCTGCAGGGGTTTTATCAGGGGCAGAATGACCAGCCGGTATGGTCGGTCAATGGCCGTTTGAGCGCCCTGCAAGGGGAGCTTGCGCAGTTGGCGGATGACGGTCTGGACCCCGACACCTACAAACTGCCTGTCGCTGGTGATCTGTGTGCCGATATCGGGATCAGCCAGCAGTATCTGCAAGCCTTGCAGGACCTGCACTATGGTCGCCTGCAGCAGTCGCGGTTCGAGCCGGTATGGCATGCCAGTGAGGTTGCACAAGACCGCCAGGCCCGCATCCTGGCCTTTGCCGGACCGGGCCTGGCGGACTTGCCCCGGGCTTTTGAACAGGCGCGCCCGCAAAACGAGCTGTATCAAAACCTGCGTCGGGTCTATGCCCGCCAGCGTCAGCAACCCTTGCCACAATGGCAACCACTGGCCAGCGGGCCGTTGCTGCGTCCGGGGGCTGAGGATGCGCGGGTGCCCGAGCTGGCCCGGCGGCTGGTCAGTGAAGGCTATCTCAACGCGATGCCGTTGACGGTCGATCATCATTACAGCAATGAGCTGGTGGCAGCGGTGAAGAGCTTTCAGCTCGATCACTCCTTGCAGGCTGATGGAGTCGTCGGTGCGGGCACCTTGAAAGAACTGAATATCAGCCCCCGTGAGCGGCGCGAACAGCTGCGCATCAATCTGGAGCGCTTTCGCTGGATAGCCCAGGATCTGGAGCCCGATATCCTGCTGGTCAATGTGCCCGCAGCGCAACTGACCGTGTACCGCAACGGTGTGCCGGTGTGGCAGACACGCACCCAGGTCGGTCGTGCCGAGCGCCAGACCCCGCTGCTCAAGTCCCGGGTCAATCGCCTTACGCTCAACCCGACCTGGACCATTCCGCCGACCATCTTTCGTGAAGACAAACTGCCGCAGATCCGTCGCGACCCGTCTTTCCTCAGCCGTCAGGACCTGCAGATTGTGGACAGCAACGGCCAGCCGCTGGCGGCTCAGGATATCGACTGGGATCGACCGGGCAACATCCTGCTGCGCCAGGGCGCGGGGCCGAGGAACCCGTTGGGCCGAATTGCCATCCGCTTCCCCAATCCGTTCTCGGTGTACCTCCACGACACCCCTAGCCAGGCCTTGTTCAGCAAGGGGCCACGCGCTTTCAGTTCGGGTTGCGTGCGGGTTGAAGCGGTGTTCCAGCTGCGTGACTTGCTGGTGACACCTGCCGAAAAAGTCCGTAGCGAGGAGCTGTTGGGTACCGGGCTGACCCATGAGTTCAGGCTGTCGAACCCGACACCGATCCTGATGACTTACTGGACCGCCCAGGCAAACAAGGACGGCAAGGTGACCTATGCACCGGATATCTACAATCATGACCCGGCATTGATTGCGGCACTGGCCAGCAAAAAATAATTCGGCCATTGCGGACTTTCGTAGCAGCTGACGAACGCAGCCTCGCTCCGCTCGTCAGCTGCTACATAGTCTTGGGCAACTTGCCTCATCTGCAGGCGAGCCACTAGTATCCAGCTCCCGATTGTCGACCCTGAGAGCCCCCATGAGCTGCTGGCCCGATTCGCGTTTCACCGATCTGCTGGGTATCGCCCACCCCCTGATTCAGGCACCGATGCTGGGCGCTGGCGCCGATATCATGATCGGCGTGGCACAGGCCGGGGGGCTGGCCTCACTGGCCTGTGCCACGTTGAGCCTGGAGGCCATCCGCAGCGAGGTGGCAACCTTTCGGGCTGCCTGCGACCAGCCGCTCAACCTGAACTTTTTCTGCCATCAGCCTCCGGAGTACGACGAGGCTGCCATCGAGCAGTGGAAGTCGCTGTTCAAGGCCTATTACAGCGAGCTCGGCGCCGATTATGACGCGCCCACTCCGATATCCAGCCGCGCGCCTTTCGATGAAGCCACCTGCGCCCTGGTCGAGGAATTGCGCCCCGAAGTGGTGAGTTTTCACTTTGCCCTGCCGGCACCGGAGCTGGTGGCCAGGGTCAAGGCCTGTGGGGCCAGGGTGCTCAGTTCGGCCACGACGGTTGACGAGGCGCAATGGCTGGAACACCACGGCTGTGACGCAATTATCGCCATGGGCTATGAAGCGGGCGGTCATCGGGCGATGTTCCTGCATCGTGAGCTGACCACGCAAATCGGCACCTTCGCTCTGGTGCCGCAAATCGTCGATGCCGTGTCAGTGCCGGTGATTGCTGCAGGCGGCATCGCCGATGCGCGAGGGATCGCGGCGGCGTTTGCACTTGGCGCCAGTGCCGTGCAAATCGGCACTGCTTACCTGTTTTGCCCTGAAGCAAAGCTGGCCAGGGCTCATCACCGTGCGTTGCGCGAGGCTCAGGCCAGTGATACCGCGCTGACCAATCTGTTTACCGGGCGGCCAGCACGGGGCATCGTCAATCGGGTCATGCGCGAACTGGGCCCGCTCAATCCCCAGGCCCCGGCTTTTCCGTTGGCCGGTGGTGTGCTGCTGCCGCTCAAGGCCAAATCCGGGGCTGACAGCGGCGACTTTATCAACCTGTGGGCGGGCCAGGCTTTCCCCCTGAGCCCCGGGCGCATGGCCGAGCTGACGTCGTATGAGCTGACACGCAAATTTATCGACGATTATGCCGCCCGCTCTACATGCCTATAGCAATTTTGCCCGGCATGGCTGGCGGTGCGAATCAGCAACATGATTGCACCTGCCACCGGCAGGCTTACCAGCAGTAATGCATAGCGCAGCGATTCAATACCGAAAGCCGGCTGCAGGGCATCGCTGAGCAAACCGGCCAGCAACGGCCCCAGGCCAATCCCCAGCAGGGTCGAAATAATGGTCTGCAAGGCCATCGCCGTACCCCGGCGGTTGGCCGGGACCAGTTGGGTGATCAGATTGAACGACGGCGCGACCCACCACACCGAAAAAAAGCTGTAGAGCGCGCACAGCAGCATCGCACTGGGCACCGGTACGCTGCCCACCTGCAGCCACACTGTGTTTGGCCACAGCAGGTAGGCGAACAGCGCACTGAGCGCTGTCACATGCCCTATGACCGGAATGCCCACTTGCCAGTGCGGGTTGCGCCGGGTCAGGTGGTCACTCAGCCAGCCGCTGAACAAGGCGCCGATCCCGGCAAAGCCGCCACAGATAAAACCCGCCAGCACCCCGGCATGTTGCAGTGACAAACCGTGGGAGCGCACCAGAAAGCTGGTGTTCCACATGCCGATTGCATATGAGCCCAGGGTGGTCAAACCCCCCGCCATCACCAGGCAACGGTAAGCGGGCAGGGCCCAGAGTTTGCGTGCCTCGCTGCCCATGCTCTGCAGGGGGTGAGCCGCGTGGGCGCTGGCCAGGTCCCAGCGGCCACGCGCCGGGTCCTTCACCACAAAGGCCAGCAGCGTGGAGAACATCAGCGCCGGCATGCCGATCACGATAAACGCGGTGCGCCAGCCATAGTGCTCAACCACCCAGGCGCCAAGGCTGAGGCCGATCACTGCGGAGAAGGTCGGTGCCGCCGTGAAGCAGCTGATGGCAAACGATCGGCGATGGGGCGGGTAGAGGTCGGCAATGATCGACATCGATGTCGAGGTGGTCGGCGACTCGCTCACCGCCACAGCCATGCGTGCCAGGGCGAGCATCCAGAAGCTCACTGCCAGCCCGCACAACATGGTTGCCACGGCCCACAGCAAACAGGCGATGGCCAATAAGCGGGTGCGTACCATACGGTCGGCCAGGCGACCGGCAGGCAGGGCAAGCAGGGCGAATACCGCGGCAAAGGCCAGGCCGGAAATCAGCCCCATCGCTGTGTCACTGACGCCGAACTCGGCTTTGATCGGCTCAATCATCACTGCCAGAATCTGGCGCCCGACAAAGTTGTCGGCAAACACCGCTGCCAGCAATAACAGCAAAGCATGGCTGCGCCAGCCGACATGAGTGTTGGACATGGTGGGTTTCCTGTGAGGTAAAAACGCCGAAGGCGCTGACCCGGTCAGCGCCTCCGTCAAGGTGCGACGCCTCAGGCCCGCTGGCGCGCCAGGGTCATGGCGGTGTCTTCGATCATGTCTTCCTGGCCGCCAACCATGCCGCGGCGACCCATCTCCACCAGAATCTCCCGTGCTGGCACGCCGTACTTTTTCTCGGCGCGCTTGGCAAACAGCAGGAACGAGCCATACACCCCGGCGTAGCCCATGGTCAGGGCATCGCGGTCGCTGCGGATCGGGAAGTCCATGATCGGCACCACCAGATCCTCGGCCACGTCCTGAATGCCAAACACACTGACCCCGGTTTCTATGCCCATGCGGTCGCACACGGCCACCAGGATTTCCATCGGCGTATTCCCCGCGCCCGCGCCGAGCCCGGCCGCCGCAGCGTCGATGCGGGTGGCTCCGGCCTCGATGGCCGCGATGGAGTTGGACACGCCCATCGACAGGTTGTGATGGCCGTGAAAGCCGATCTCGGTGTCCGGGTGCAGGGCCGCACGCAGGGCTGCAACCCGCGCCTTGATATCGTGTGGCAGCATGTAGCCGGCCGAATCGGTGAGGTAGACGCAGTTGGCGCCGAAGCTCTCCATCAACTTGCCCTGTTTGACCAGCCCCTCGGGACTGTTCATATGGGCCATCATCAAGAAACCCACGGTGTCCATGCCCAGCTTGCGGGCATAGGAGATGTGTTGCTCGGACACGTCCGCCTCGGTGCAATGGGTCGCCACGCGGATGGTATTGACCCCCAGTTCATGGGCCATTTGCAGATGGTCCACGGTGCCGATACCCGGCAGCAGCAGGGCTGACACCCTGGCCTTTTTCATCATCGGGATCACGGCCGACAGGTACTGCTCATCGGTGTGCGCCGGGAAGCCGTAGTTCACCGAGCTGCCACCCAGGCCGTCGCCATGGGTGACCTCAATCAGCGGCACGCCGGCTGCGTCCAGGCCGCAGGCGATGTCTTTCATCTGCTGCAGGCTGATCTGGTGACGCTTGGGGTGCATGCCGTCGCGCAGGCACATGTCATGCACGGTAATTTTTTTGCCGCGAAGATCCATGATCGGCTCCTTAAGCGAGGGCAGGTTGGGGGGCTGATGCCTTGAGTTGCAGCTCGCCCTTGAGGATTTCCTCGGCGAACATCTCGGCGGTGCGGGCGGCCGCGGCGGTCATGATGTCCAGGTTGCCGGCGTACTTGGGCAAGTAGTCGCCCAGGCCTTCGACCTCCATGAAAATCGAGACCCGGTTGCCGTCAAACACCGGGCCGTTGACCAGCTTGTAGCCGGGCACATACTGCTGCACCTGCTCGATCATGCTGGCGATGGCCAGGCTGATAGCGGCTTGATCCGGTTCGGTTTCAGTCAGGCAATGCACGGTATCGCGCATGATCAGCGGCGGCTCGGCGGGGTTGACGATAATGATCGCCTTGCCCTTTTTCGCCCCGCCCACCTGCTCGATGGCACTGGCCGTGGTGCGGGTGAATTCGTCGATATTCTTGCGCGTGCCCGGGCCCACCGATTTTGACGCGGCAGTAGCGACGATTTCGGCGTAAGCCACCGGCTGGACGCTGGACACGGCCGCCACCAGCGGAATGGTGGCCTGGCCGCCGCAGGTGACCATATTGACGTTCATGGCGCCGCGCTTGAGGTTGGCCTTGAGGTTGACCGGCGGTACGCAATACGGGCCAATGGCAGCCGGTGTCAGGTCGATCATCAGCACGCCCAGCTCGTTGAGCTTGCGGCTGTTTTCAGCATGGACATAAGCCGAGGTGGCATCGAAGGCGATCTGGATATTGTCTGCCAGCACGTGCGGCAACAGACCGTCGACCCCGTCACTGGTGGTCTTCAGGCCCATCTCGCGGGCGCGGCTCAGGCCTTCGGAGGTGGCATCGATGCCCACCATCCACACAGGCTCCAGCACTTCGCTGCGCAGCAGCTTGTAAAGCAGATCGGTGCCGATATTGCCCGGCCCGATCAGGGCACATTTGATCTTTTTGCTCATGGCTAAGGTCTCGAAGGGGGGTTAGGGCACAAAGCGCAGGTTGGCAGAGCCCAGGCCGCTGAGAGTCAGGCTGACCTCATCGCCGGGTTGTACCGGAACCAGCGGCGCCAGTGCGCCGGAAAGGATGATTTCGCCCTTGCGAAACGGGATGTCGAACTTGCCCAGGGTATTGGCCAGCCAGGCCACGGCCTCGCAGGGGTGGCCCTGTACCGCCGAGCCAAAACCATGACCGGCAGGCTGGCCGTTTTTCAGCAAGTGCAACTCGACCTTGGCCAGATCCAGCTCGCGCGGGTTGATGCGCTGTTCGCCCAGGGCGAACACACCGCAGGAAGCGTTGTCGGCCACGGTGTCCTGAATGCGGATTTTCCAGTCGGCAATGCGTGAGTCGACAATTTCGAAACACGGCACCACCCATTGGCTGGCTGCCATTACGTCTTCGGCGGTGATGCCGGGGCCGTGCAGGTCTTCGCCGAGGATAAAGGCGATTTCGCCTTCAGCCCGTGGCTGCACCAGGTGGTGGGCGGCAAAGCTCACATCGCTGTTGTCGGCGACTTGCATGCGGTCGGTCAAGAAGCCGAAATCGGGCTGGTGCACATCAAGCATGTCCTGCACGGCACGGCTGGTAACGCCAATTTTTTTGCCGACCACCTGCTCGCCCAGCGCCTGGCGGCGTTGCAAGAAACGCAGGGAAATGCGGTAGGCGGTGTCCAGGGTCAAATCCGGGTAGCGGGCGGTCAATGGCTCAAGGCTGCGCCGCTCCAGCAGGGCGTGAAACAACTCGTCGCCCAGGGCTTCAATCAACTGTGTGTCCATAAATTGGCTCTCGGGAGGCTATGCAGAAAATCCTCTTGTGGGAGCGAGCCTGCTCGCGAAACTTCTTCGCGAGCAGGCTCGCTCCCACGGTTTGATGGTGGCTCAACCCGGCCAGACGCTCGATTCGGCGCCGCCGTCTACTTCCAGGATCTTGCCGGTGACCCAGCGTGAAGCCGGGCTGGCCAGGTACAGCGCTGCAGCCGCGATATCTTCAACTTCGCCCAGGCTTTGCAGCGGCGTGGCCTTGATCATGCCGTCGCGCATGGCCACCGGCAGCACGCCATTGAGGGCGGCAGTCAGTACCGGGCCGGGAGCAATGCCGTTGACCCGTACCTGCGGTGCAAAGTCCTGGGCCAGCAGGCGGGTCATATGGCTCAGCGCGGCCTTGGCGGTGCCGTAGGCGCTGAATTGGGTTTGCGCATAACGCGCCGCGCCCGAGGTGATATTGATGATGTTGCCGCTGCCGGCTTCGCGCATATGCGGCACGCACAGCTGGCTCAGGTGATAGGCCGAAGACACGTTGAAGCGCATGATTTCTTCAAAACGCTCCACGCTCAGGGTCAGCGGATCGTTGGGGCCGGCGCCGCCAGCATTGTTTACCAGGTGGGTGATGCGGCCCATCTGCTCGCGGGCCTGGGTGACCAGAGCGCTGCGCTGTTCGCTGTCATTGACGTCGCAGCTCAGGGCCAGGGCCCGACGGCCGAGGCTGCGTACTTCTTCGGCTACGGCTTCAACGTCGGCCAAGGTGCGGGCGGCCAGAACCACGTCGGCGCCTGCTTCAGCATAGGCCAGGGCGATGCCGCGCCCGATGCCGCGCCCGCCGCCGGTGATCACTGCCACGCTGCCGGTCAGGTTGAAGCGCTGAATAATATTCATAAAAGTCCTTTTCCTTTTTAGGTACAAAGCTAGCGGGGCGCCCACAGGTCGGGCAAGCCGGGATCACTGGCGGCAATCAGGCGCTTGAGCAGCACCTTGAGCGCCTGGGCATCACCGGGAGCGAGACGGGCCGACACGTTCTCTTCCACCGCCTTGGCCAGCGCCACCTGTTGCAGCGAGGCCTCGCGGCCGGTGGCGGTCAGCACATAGCGTGGCGCCTGCTGGCTGCCTTCGAGGGCGACCAGGTTCTGCTTTTCAAGAAAGCGCATGCTTGCCACGCTTACCACATGCCCGGTATAGCTGACGAAGTGATTGATTTCATCCAGGGTCAGGTTGTCGCGAATACACAGCACTGACAGGATAAAAAAGGCATGTTCGTCCAGCTGCTGGTTGCTCAGCAGGCGATGCAGGGCGTCGAGCAGCTGATAATGGGCGCGGCCCAGCAAGTAACCGAGCAGGTCTTCGGTGTAACTGCATTCCGGCGGTGGCGGGGTGGTTGCCAGGCGCAGCTCGCTGCGCGGCTTGCGTGTTGCCAGGGCATATTGGCCACTTTGAAAGGCCAGCGGTGCACGGTCACTGTGATCGAAGGCGAGTACTTCCCCGACGAATATCACATGGTCGCCGCCTTCATACTGAAAAGCCGTGCGGCACTGAAACCTCGCGGTGCAGTCCTGCAACAGCGGCGCGGGGCTGATGCCGTTATCGAGTTCGATTTCGGCAAACTTGTTCTCGCCCTGCATGGCAAAGCGCCCCGAAAGCGGCTCCTGCTCTGTCGACAGCACATGCACGTTCCAGTGCGAACCGGCACTGAATACCGGCAGGCTGCGGGCGGACTTGGCCAGGCTCCACAGCACCAGCGGCGGGTTGAGCGATACCGAGTTGAAACTGTTGGCCGTAATGCCAATGGGCGAGCCATCTTCGGCCTGGGTGGTGATGATCGTCACCCCGGTGGTGAAGGTGCCCAGCGCGGTACGGAATGCCTGCGGGTCAAAACTGCTTTGCACTGCCATGACGAACCTCATGGATTGAATTTTCGTGCTGGCAGTATTCCCCTGGCTTGCGGGGGCTACATCGTCTTAATGGACTAACGGATATGGCCGATTATCGTCCGATCGGACGAGGCATTGCGGGGCGCAGTTCGCTAGCGTCGGTTGATCGAACCGGTGTATCAGAGGACTTATCCATGACGTTCAGCAGCACTGCTCCAGAACAGCTGACCAGCCTGTTGGCGGCGCAGAAAAAAGCCTTTGTCGGCGCAGGCCACGTCAGTGCCGAGCTGCGTCGGGAGCGCATCCAGCGGGTGATTGAGTTGCTGGTGCGCTTCCAGCAGCCGCTGGTCGAGGCCATGGATGCCGACTTTGGCGGCAGGCCCCAGGGCTTTTCGTTGATGAATGACGTGCTGGGTTCCCTGGCCTCGCTCAAATACGCCCGCGACCATCTCGAGCACTGGGTTGCAGACGAGCCGCGCCAGGTGTTTGCGCCCTATGACCAGTTGGGCGCCAAGGCCTGGGTGATGCACCAGCCCAAGGGCAGTATCGGCATTCTCGGCACCTGGAATGCGCCGCTGTTCACCTTGCTCAGCCCCCTGGCCTGCGTGCTGGCGGCGGGTAACCGGGCGATTCTCAAGCCCTCTGAAGTGGTGCCGCGTACCGCCGATGTGCTTGTCGGGGCTTTTGCCGAGCTGTTCGATCCGCTGGAAATCGCCGTGGTCACCGGCGACGCCGAACTGGCGCAAGTGTTTACTGCGCAAGCCTTCGACCATCTGGTGTTTACCGGCAGCACTGCGGTTGCGCGCTCGGTGATGCGCAATGCGGCGCAACACCTGGTGCCGTTGACCCTGGAGCTGGGCGGCAAGTCGCCAGTGATTATTTCCCGCAGCGCCGATCTGGCCAAGGCGGCCTTCAGCATTGCCGTGGCCAAGGCCAATAACGGCGGGCAAATCTGCATCAACCCGGACGTGGTGTATGTGCCCCGCGAACAGATGGAAGATTTCCTTGGCCTGCTGGGCGCGGCCTACAGTGAGCTGTTGCCCGCCACCGACGCCAATCCTGACGTGGTTGCGGTGGTCAACGACCGGCATCTGCAGCGTATCGAAGGCTATGTGCAGGACGCCCGCCAGCGTGGCGCGCGTGTCGAGCGCTTCCCTCGGGCTCTTGAGGTTGACGCGCTCACACGCAGGCGCCCGTTGCAGGTGGTGATCAATCCGCCCCGCGACAGCCTGATCCTGCAAGAAGAAATTTTCGGTCCGGCACTGGTGCTGTTGCCCTATGAGCAGCTTGACCGTGCGCTGGCCGATATCCATTCACGCGAGCGCCCGCTGGCGCTGTACTACTTCGGGCAAAGTGAAGAAGAGCAGCGTCATGTGCTGCAAAACACGATTTCCGGTGGGGTCAGCATCAACGACGTGATGATGCATGCGGCTTTGCACGATGCGCCTTTTGGCGGTATTGGCGCCTCGGGCATGGGCCATTACCACGGCCGCGAAGGCTTCCTGGAGTTCAGCCATATGCGCACCGTGTACAAGGCTGCGGCCCACGACCCGCGCCGCGAGTGGGGCCTGTTGCCGCCTTATGGCGAGCACTTTTTACCCTCCATGCAGGCGATGGTCACCGCCGACTGAAACCCGAAATGCCCTTGTGGGAGCGAGCAGGCTCGCTCCCACAAGGGGCGTTGCTCTTTAAATAAAAACAAGATTTGCTCTGGAGATAGACCTTGCAAAACCCTGCCGAAACACCTGAACAATCCACTGGCTGGCCCCGTCGCCACGTCCTCAAAGCGGGCGCCCTGGCCGTGGGTGCCGGGCTGCTGGGGCGTTTTGCCAATGCCGCTGAAGGCACCGCCATTTCGCCCGCCGAGTATCTGGCAATGGATGCCACCGACATGGCCCGCGCCGTACAAAAGGGCGAACTCAGCCCGCACGCTCTGCTGGCAGCGGCCATGGCCCGCTGTGATGCCGTCAACCCCAAGGTCAATGCCGTCAATATGCGCCATGACGACTACGCCCAGGCACTGCTCAAGGCCCGCAGTGCCAGCGGGACTGCGAATACCGGCGCACTGGCCGGGGTGCCGATCCTGATCAAGGACCTCAACACCTACCTGCAAGGTACCCGCACCACCAATGGCAGCAGGTTGTACAAGGACGCGCCACCAGCGCCCCACACCAGTACCCTGATTGACCGCTATCAGGCAGCCGGGGCCGTGCCGTTTGGCAAGACCACCTGCCCGGAATTCGGCCTGACCACCACCACCGAATCCCTGCTGTGGGGCCAGACCCGCAACCCCTGGAACCTGGCCAAAAGCGCCGGCGGCTCGTCCGGCGGAGCTGCTTCGGCGGTTGCCGCAGGTATTGTGCCGGTGGCCCATGCCACCGACGGCGGCGGCTCGATCCGCATTCCGGCGTCTTATTGCGGGCTGGTCGGGCTCAAGCCGACGCGTTACCGCACACCAAGCGGCCCGGGCAAGTACGAGGGTTGGTTCGGTGCCAGCGTGGGCAACGTGGTGTCGCGCAATATGCGCGATATGGCGCTGTTTATGGACGTGGGGCAGGGACATGAGGCGGGCAGCCCGTATTGGGCAAAACCGCTGGTACGTCCTTACGTTGAAGAGCTGCGCACTGCACCGGGCCGTCTGCGTATCGGTGTGGTGCGTGACTCGTTGACCGGCTCGCCGCTGGACCCGGCGGTGGTCAGGGTGCTGGACGACACTGCCAAACGCCTGGCCGCCCAGGGCCATGAAGTTGAAGAATTGCGCCTGAGCATCGACCCACGGCAGTTGTTCGGAGCCCACGGCTCGGTGGTTGGCGATGCCTTGCTGACCATGGTGCACGATCGCGAGCAAGTGCTGGGGCGTAGCGCCACGGCCGATGAATATGAACGCATCACCCAGGTGGTACTGGGCAATGCCCAAAAAGTCACTGGAGAGGGTCTGTACCGGGCGCGGCAGTCGTTCGAAAGTATTGGCGGTTATATGGAAGAGCAGTTCCAGAAGTACGACGTGATCCTGTCGCCGGTAACGGCCAACATTACCCCGGACCTGGGCCTGCTGAGCCTGAACCAGCCGTGGGACAGCTATGCCCACAACGCCATGGGCAGCGCGGCCTTTACCGTGTTGGCCAACGTCAGCGGGCAGCCGGCGCTGTCGTTGCCGGTGGGCATGAGCGACAACGGCCTGCCCATCGGCATGATGTTCACCGCGCCATTGGGCGGTGAAGACGTGTTGCTGCGTTTGGGCGCGCAGATCGAGCAGGATCGGCCTTTTGCGAAGTTGCCGGTGGTTTAAAAAGCGCCCTGACCCTCTCCCTCAGGGAGAGGGGATTGATTGGCGTTTACCCTGCGGCTAGCTCCCTCTGCCTTTGGCAGAGGGTTGGGGTGAGGGCCAGCCTTCACCCGATATCCCGATATCCCGACTAGTCCGCTTTGACGATGATCCACAACCCCGCTGGCGGGATTATTCGTCACACACCGCCCGCGCATTCGCGCAGCGAGAGACTGACGGAGAACACACGGATGGATCAGATACGAGAGAAAAGTCCGATTGAGCTTGAGCTGCTGCAACGCGCGCGCAATTTGATACCTGCGCTTAAAAGCCGTTCAGCCCAGGCGGACAAGGACTGCAAGCTACCTGACGAAACCGTTCGCGAAATGCAGGAAGCCGGGCTGTTTCGTGCCCTGCAACCGAAAAAGTGGGGCGGCCATGAAATCGACTTGCGCACCTTTTTTGAAATCCAGATGACCCTGGCGGAAGGCTGCATGTCCACCGCCTGGGTTTATGGCGTAGTGGGTGTGCATCCGTGGCAACTGGCGCGTTACCCGGTAGAGGCGCAGCGTGATGTGTGGGGCGAGGACAGCTCGGTGCTGGTGGCCTCGACCTATATGCCCGTGGCCAAGGTCACGCCGGTCAAGGGCGGCTATCAGGTCAGCGGGCGCTGGGGCTTCTCCAGTGGCAGCCAGCATGCGCAGTGGTGTCTGCTTGGCGGCATCGTGCCGCAAGATGAAACCGGCCCTACCGAACACGGCACCTTCCTGATCCCGGCCAGCGACTACCGTATCGAGCAGAACTGGGACGTGTTGGGGCTGCGCGGCAGCGGCAGCCACGATATCGTCGTTGAAGACGCTTTTGTTCCGGCCCATCGAGTACAACGCACCAACAATTACGGCATCGAAGCCACACCGGGGCGGCTGGTCAACACCAACCCGATGTACGCCATCCCGTTTGCCCAGGTGTTTGCCCGTGCCGTCTCTACCTCGGCCCTCGGCGCCCTGCAAGGCGCGATCAACGAGTTCCGTGACAACGCGGCCAAGCACATCGGCAAGCATGGCGCCAAAACCGCCGAAGACCCGGCCGCCCAGGCTGCCGTGGCCGAAGCCATCATCACCGTCGACTCGCTCAAACTGGTGCTGATGCGCAACTACGCCAACCTGATGGCGCTGGCCGCCGCCGGGGAATACCCGGATGTGGAAACCCGCTTGCTGTATCGCTACCAGTCCTCCCATGTAACCAATGTGTGCGCCGACCGGGTCAGTGACCTGCTGCGCTGCATGGCCGCATCGGGCTTGTACAACACCAACCCGGTGGCGCGCTTCTTCCGTGACCTGCATCAGGCTCGCGGGCATATCGCCAATAACGAGGCGGCTTACCGGCGCAGTTACGGCCTGGTGCAATTGGGCCTGCCCAACGCGGACCCGTTTGTGTGATCGGCTGATCTACATCCGGCAAAACACCTCTGACCTCAGCGCAAGGCATAACAATAATGACGGCTCACGATCAGTCTCAGTCCAGCTATGACGTAATTGTTGTCGGCTCCGGCGCCGGCGCCATGACCTCAGCCCTGTTTGCGGCTGATCAGGGCCTGTCGGTCCTGATTGTCGAAAAAAGCGATAAATACGGTGGCACTTCGGCGATTTCCGGTGGCGGTATCTGGATCCCCAACAACCACTACTTTGCCGCGCTCGGCGGGCAGGACAGCCCCGAGCTGTCGATGCAGTACCTCAAGGCGGCCACCGGCGAGCATGGCGACCCGGTGCGCCTGAAGGCGTATCTGGATCACGCCGCGCCGATGATCAAAAGGCTCACTGCCAACAGCCACGTGCGTTATGCGGTGGCCGACAAATACCCCGATTACTACCCGCAACTGCCCGGCGCCTTGCCGGGTGGTCGCACCCTGGACCCGGAGCTGTTCGACACCAGCCTGCTGGCCGAAGAGCTGCCCAACCTGCGCAAGCCTTCACCCTCCACCCTGTTGATGGGGCGCATTGCCTGGACGGCCCGCGATGCGCACAAGGCCATGGCGCGCAGCTTTGGCTGGCAATGGCTGATCTTCAAGTTGATGGCGCGCTACAAGCTCGACTTCAAATGGCGGCGCAAAAGCAAGTACGACCGCCGCGCTGCGTTGGGCAGTTCGCTGGTGGCGTCGTTGCGTCGTTCACTGATGGACCGCAACGTGCCGCTGTGGCTCAACACCGACTTTCAGGATGTGGTGCTCGACGGTGACCGGGTGTGCGGCATCAAGGTCGCCACCGGCGGCAAGGTGCTTGAACTCAAGGCCCGTCGCGCCGTGATTTTCGGCTCCGGCGGTTTCGAACAGAACCAGACGCTGCGTGAGAAGTTCCTGCCGCAGCCGACCCGTGCCAGCTGGAGCGCCACGCCACCGGGCAACAATACCGGGGCAGCGCTTGAGGCCGGCATGCACATTGGCGCGGCCACCGCGCTGATGGACTGGGCCTGGTGGGCGCCGACCATTGCCGTACCCGGCGAAGAAAAACCCCGCGGGGTGTTTGCCGAACGGGCGTTCCCGGGGGCTATTGTGGTCAACAGCCTGGGTCAGCGCTTCGTCAACGAAGCGGCGCCGTACCTGGAGTTCGTCGACGCCATGTATCAGGACAATCGCAAGACTGATGGCCGATCAGTGCCTTCGTGGGTGATCTTCGACGGGCACTTTCGCTTCCACTACGCCATGGGCCCGTTGATGCCGGCCCAGGTGATGCCCGACAGCCGGCTGCGCAAGGAGTGGCTCAACACCGTGTACTGGAAGGCCGACAGCCTTGAAGCCCTGGCCATGCAGATCGGCGTGGATGCGCAGGGGCTGGACAGCACCGTGCAGAAGGTCAACGGCTACGCCCAAACGGGTGTCGACCTGGACTTCGATCGCGGCGGCAACGTCTTCGATCGCTACTACGGCGACAGTAATATCAAACCCAACCCGTGCCTGGCGCCGTTGCGCAAGGGGCCGTACTACGCCATGCGCCTGGATGCCGGTGATATCGGTACCAAGGGCGGGTTACTGACCAACCAGCATGCCCAGGTGGTGCGTGAGGACGGCCAGCCGATCCCCGGCCTGTATGCGATCGGCAATTGCTCGGCATCGGTGATGGGCACCAGCTACCCGGGCGCCGGTGGCACCCTGGGCCCGGCCATGACCTTTGGTTATATCGCCGCCAATCATATCGCCAGCAGCGTGCCGGCTACGGCCAGCAGCAAGGTGCGGGCACTGTCATGAGCCGAGCGCAGCATACGTCCAGCAACAGCAAAATTCTCGCGCCCTTGCAGGCCGAGCGCCTGAGTGCAGGGGACTGGCATGACACCTGTGACGTGCTGGTCATCGGTTGGGGGGCGGCGGGTGCCTGCGCCGCACTGGAGGCCAGCAGCAATGGCGCCAGGGTGATCGTGGCCGACCGCTTTACCGGCGGCGGCGCCAGTGCCAAAAGTGGTGGTGTGGTTTACGCCGGTGGCGGCACCCGGCATCAACAGGCCGCGGGTTACACCGACAGCACCCAAGCGATGTTTGACTACCTCAAGCACGAAACCCAGGGCGTGGTCAGCGACGCAACCCTGCAAAAATTCTGCGATGACAGTGTCAGCAATCTTGACTGGCTTGAAAGCCACGGCGCGCGTTATGCCCATAGCGTACCGCCGGGAGGGAAGACCTCTTACCCGTCCGATGGCCATTTTTTGTATTACTCGGGCAATGAGCTGGTGCCTTCCCATGCCGGCACCCGGCCCCCGGCCCCCCGCGGCCATCGTACGGTGGGCAAGGGCCAGTGTGGCGCGGTGCTGTATGGACACCTCAAAGCCGCGTGTCTGCGGGCCGGGGTGCAGCCGCTGTTGCAATCGGCGGCACGTCGGCTGGTGGTGGATGCCAGCGGGCGGGTGGTGGGTGCCGAGTTCTGCAGCCTGCCCGAGGGCAGCCGCGAAGCGCGCTTGCATGCACGCCTGGCGGCACGGGCCGAGCGCCTGCAAAACTTCGCCCCCGGTTACTGCGACCGCCTGCGCCTCAAAGTTAGCCAGCTGGAGCGTGACCATGGCCAGCCGTTGCTGATCCGGGCGCGCCGCGCGGTTATCCTCAGCACCGGGGGCTTTATCTTCAACCGCGGGCTGATTCGCGATCATGCGCCCAACTTCAGGCGCAATTTCAAGGTGGGCGCTACCGGTTGCGATGGCAGCGGTCTGCTGCTGGGGCAGTCGGTGGGGGCCCGAAGCGAGCGGTTGAGCCGGGTGTCGGCCTGGCGCTTTATCAACCCGCCGCACTGCTGGCCCAAGGGCATTGTGGTCAACAGCAATGGCCAGCGTTTTTGCAACGAAGAAGTCTACGGCGCCACCCTTGGCCAGCCGCTGTGCGATGAGCAGGGCGGGCAGGCGTGGCTGGTGCTGGATGCGCGTTTGCGCAAACAGGCAATCCGTCAGGCGCTGTTCGGTGGCTATTGGTGGTTCCAGAGCCTGCCGGCACTGGCCTTGATGCTGCTCAAGGTGCGCAAGGGTGACAACCCGGACCGGTTGGCCAGCGTTTGCGGCATGCAGGCGGGGGAGCTGAGTGGTGCCCTGCGCGCTTACAACGCCGGTGCCCGGGGCGATGGGCCGGATGCTTTCGGCAAGTCTGAAGGCAGCCGCCAGGTGTTGGATAAGGGGCCGTTTTACGCTTGCGATATCAGCGTCGGTAACCCGATCTTTCCGCTGGGGGCGCTGACCCTGGGCGGGCTTAAAGTTGATGAAAGCAACGGCGCTGTACTCGATACCGATGGCCAGCCGATTGCCGGCCTGTTCAGCGCCGGGCGCACCGCCATCGGTGTGGCGTCGCACCTGTATATCAGTGGCTTGTCCCTGGCCGACTGCGTGTTTTCGGGGCGCCGTGCCGGCCTTGCCGCCTCAGGCAGGAACGAGCCTGGCACAACAATCGCGAGCAGGCTCGCTCCCACAGACAGTGCAAGGGTGACCTTATGAGCGCACGTGTTGCAGGCAAGGTGGCGTTGATTACCGGTGGGGCCAGTGGCGTGGGCAGGGCAACGGCGCTGCTGCTCGCCCGTGAAGGTGCCCGTGTGGTGATCAGCGATATCGATGTGGCGGGTGGCCTGGCCCTGGCTGAAGAGATCGGTGCGCAAGCATTGTTTATTGAGCATGACGCGGGCAGCGAAGCAGATTGGGCGCGGGTGATCGACACCGTTCGCGAGCACCACGGGCGGCTGGATATCCTGTTCAACAACGCCGGGATCCTGCTCAAGGGCGATATTGAAAATACCGCCTATAGTGATTGGCAACGGGTGCAGCGCATCAACTCCGACAGTGTCTTCCTGGGTTGTCGCGCCGCCATAAGCCTGATGAAGGAAAGCGAGGGCGGCTCCATTATCAACATGTCTTCGATTGCGGCGGTGGCCGGACGCGATGATTACGTTGCCTACAGCGCCTCCAAAGGCGCCGTCGCCGCCCTGTCGCGTACCGTGGCGGTGTTGTGCCGTCGGCGCAAATACCGCATTCGCTGCAATTCCCTGCACCCTGACGGCATCCTCACACCGATGACCACCGCGGGCTTGCCCGCCGGGCTCGACCCGTGGAGCCTGACCATCGATGCCGACCCCATGGGACGCATGTGCCTGCCCGAAGATGTCGCCGCCAGCGTGCTGTTTTTGGCCAGTGACGAGTCCCGCGCTATCAGTGGTATCGAGCTGCGGATCGACAGCGGCCAGTTTGTGATGAGTATCTGATATGAGCCAACCGGCGTATTTCTCCCTGCGCGTAGCGCAAATTGTGACTGAAACCGCGGACTCCCGTTCCCTGGTGTTCGATGTCCCTGCGGCCTTGCGTGAGCAGTTCACCTATAAGTCAGGGCAGTTTCTGACCCTGCGCGTGCCCTTTGAAGGCGGCTGGTTGCCGCGCTGTTATTCGCTCTCCAGCACCCCGCTGGAGGACGAGCCCCTGCGCGTCACCATCAAGCAAGTACGTGACGGTCGTGCCTCCAACTGGCTGTGTGAGCAGTTGCGTGAGGGCGACCAGCTGGAAGTGCTGGCGCCGGCCGGGGTATTTGTACCGCGGCATTTTGACAATGACTTTGTGCTGTTTGGCGGTGGTAGCGGGGTCACACCGGTGCTGTCGATCCTGCGATCGGCGCTGATTGCCGGCACAGGCCGGATCCTGCTGATTTACGCCAATCGCGATGAAGCGTCGGTGATCTTTGCCGCCGAGCTTAAAGCCCTGGCCAGCGCCCACCCGCAACGATTGCAAGTGATCCACTGGCTGGACTCGGTCCAGGGCATACCGGCGGTGGCACAACTGGCGCAGATGGCACAGCCTTTTGTGCATGCCCAGGCTTATATCTGTGGCCCCGGCCCGTTTATGGATGCGGCCGTCAGCGCCTTGCACGACATCGGCATGGAGCACGGGCACATCCACGTCGAGCGTTTTGTCTCGCTGCCGGAAGAGGGCAGTGTGGCCGCTCCGGCACCGGTCAACACCGATGTGATCGGCAGCCAGCTGTCGGTGCGCCTGGACGGGGAGGAGTACGAAGTGCCCTGTGCAGAAGGCGAAACCCTGCTCAATGCCATGCATCGCGCCGGCCTGAAACCGCCCAGCTCCTGCCTGGTGGGTTCCTGCGCAACCTGCATGTGTACGGTTGAGCGCGGCAGTGTCGAAATGCTGCGCAATGATGCCCTGGACCCACAAGAACTCAATGACGGCTGGGTGCTGGCGTGCCAATCGGTGCCCAGCAGCGAACAGCTGCGCGTGTGCTTTCCCGAATAACCTGCCAGACGAGTGACCGATGACTTCCAGCCTGCAACAGAGCCTGCCGCGCTCGATCCCGCAACTGCTGTTCAACGCCTCGGTGCAGCATGCCGGGCGCACGGCCATTGAAGAACATGGCCAATGCATCGACTACAGCGAACTGCCGCGCCTGGCCCTGGGCGTAACCCGCAGCCTGATGGCTCAGGGCATTGGCAAGGGCGATCGGGTAGCGATCTGGGCACCCAACGGCCGGGACTGGATCATTGCCGCGCTGGGCATTCATTGCGCGGGGGCGGTCATGGTGCCGATCAACACCCGGATGAAAGGCCCTGAAGCGGCCGATATCTTGCTGCGCAGCGGCAGCCGTCTGCTGTTTGTGCAGCCGAGTTTTCTGGGCACCGATTACCTGGCTTTGCTCGCGCCCTATCGACCGGCCAGCCTCAAGTGCCTGGTGTTGCTGGGCGAAACCACGGCGGCCAGTTCCGCCGGCCTGGACTGGGACGGTTTTGTGGCCATTGGCGCGGCCACCAGCGAGTCTGCCGCGCTGTTGCGTGCAGCCAGCGTGAATAGCGATGACCTCAGCGACCTGCTGTTTACCTCCGGTACCACCGGCAAGCCCAAGGGCGTGATGAGCGCCCATGGTCAAACGATTCGGGCCTTTAGCGAATACGTGTCGGTGATCGGTTTACAGGCCGGTGACCGTTATCTGGTGATCAACCCGTTTTTTCATGCCTTTGGCTACAAGGCGGGGTGGCTGACCTGCTTGCTGGCGGGGGCGACCATCCTGCCGCACCCGGTGTTCGACGCCGAAGCGGTGTTCCAGCGCATTGCCGCAGAGCGCATCACCGTGTTGCCGGGGCCGCCGACCCTGTACCTGTCGATGCTGGCCCATCCCAAGCTGGCGGAAACCGACCTGTCGAGCCTGCGCATTGCCGTGACCGGCGCGGCGACGGTGCCGCCGATCCTGATCGAGCGCATGCGCAGCGAACTGGGCTTTGCGGTGGTGACCACGGCCTATGGCCTGACCGAATGCGGCGGCTTGGCCACTATTTGCGACCCTGCTGACTCGGCGACGATCATCGCCAGCACCAGTGGCCGGGCGATTCCGGGCACCGAGGTGAGCATTCGTGACCCGCAAAACCGGGCTTTACCGGCGGGCAGCACGGGGGAGATCTGCCTGCGCGGTTTTCATGTGATGCAGGGCTACTTTGAAGACCCGCAGGCCACCGCTGAAACCATCGACAGTGAAGGCTGGTTGCACACCGGGGATATAGGCCAGCAGGATGCCGCGGGCAATCTGCGCATCACCGACCGGCTTAAAGACATGTTTATCGTCGGTGGTTTCAACTGTTACCCGGCTGAGATAGAAGCCGGTCTGATGGAGCATCCGGGCATTGCCCAGGTGGCGGTAATCGGTATACCCGACGCGCGTATGGGCGAGGTAGGGTGTGCGTGCGTGGTGTTGCGTCATGGTGTGCAACTGGATGAGGCAGGATTGATCCAGTGGGCGCGTGAACATATGGCCAATTACAAGGTACCGCGTGTGGTGCGCTTCCATGACGCGCTGCCGGTGAATGCGTCGAACAAGGTGGCGAAGAATGAGTTGCGGGCGGGATTCATGTAACGGGCCACCTGTGCGCTCGCCCTCACTCTGGCCTCCAGGGCCGGGGTGAGGGGGGCTTTTCCGGACATAGAACCGGACATCGACAATGGCCATAACTGTCCCCTTTTGGCCTGCCTCCCTCTGTGATCGCGCCGGGCTCTCGGCAAGAATCAACCCCGTCACTCAATAACAACAAACCACTTCGTCCTTGCCCTTGGCCTTTTGCAGGCCGCTGCCGTGTACAGAACATAACAACGATCGATCTCACGCCGAATCCGGGGAACTGAGCCATGGACACTCTGAAACGCTTGATGAGCGCCACTGTTTGTGGGCTGACGCTGCTGGCCAGTGCCGTACAGGCCGAACAGCGCGAGCTGCGGGTGTATAACTGGGCGGACTATATCCTGCCGTCCGTGCCCAAGGACTTCGCCAGACAGACCGGCATCAAGGTCACCTGGGACTCCTTCGACACCAACGAAGCCCTGGAAGCCAAACTCCTCACCGGCAATTCGGGCTATGACCTGGTGGTGCCGTCCAACCAGTTCCTCGATACCCAGATCAAGGCCGGGGTGTTCCAGAAGCTGGACAAGAGCAAGCTGCCCAACTGGCAGCACCAGGACCCGGCGCTGCTCAAGCTGCTGGACACCAATGACCCTGGCAATCAGTACGCTGTGCCCTACATGTACGGTACGGTGCTGATCGGTTTCAACCCGGCCAAGGTCAAGGCTGCGCTGGGTGAGGATGCGCCGGTGGACAGCTGGGACCTGGTGTTCAAACCCGAAAACATGGCCAAACTCAAATCCTGCGGCGTGGCGATGCTCGATTCACCTTCGGAAATCCTGCCCTTGGCCCTGCACTATCTAGGGCTGGACCCCAACAGCCAGAACCCCGCCGATTATGAAAAAGCCAAGGCGCTGATGCTCAAGGTCCGCCCCTACGTGACCTACTTCAACTCGGCCAAGTACATGACGGATATCGCCAATGGTGACATCTGCGTGGCCATTGGTTATTCCGGCAGCTTCTACCAGTTTGGCAACCGCGCCAAAGAGTCGGGCAACGGCGTGGTGGTGGACTGGCGCTTGCCCAAGGAGGGCGCACCGATCTGGTTTGACACCTTCGCCATCCCTAAAAGTGCAAAAAATGTCGAAGAGGCCCACGAATTTCTCAACCACCTGCTGGAGCCCAAGGTCATTGCCGGGATCAGTGATTTTCTGGGTTACCCCAATGCCAACAAGGACTCGCTGGCACTGATCAACAAGGACATCACCGGTAACCCCAACCTGACCCCGACCAGCGAGGCGCTCAAGTCGCTGTATGTGGTGCAACCGTTGCCGCAAAAAATGGAGCGCGTGCGCACCCGGGTGTGGACCAGTATCAAGTCGGACAAGTAACCCCTCGGAGGTAGTGCATGGGGGTTATCGTCAAGTGCCGGCCAGGTTCTTACACTGGCTGCACTTAATCGAACGACGAGAAAGCACCATGCGTATCCGTGAGCTTGGCATCACCATCGGTTCGGGCACCCCGGGGGCGTACAACGCCATCACCGACGTACCGGGTGTGCGAGTGGGTCATCACACCCTCAACGTTGAAAACGGCGATGTTTCCATCCATTCCGGTGTCACCGTGATTGAGCCGCGTGCGGGAGCCACCCACCTGCAACCCTGCTTCGCCGGCGTGCATGTGCTCAATGGCAACGGCGACGCCACGGGGCTGGAGTGGATTCGCGAAGCCGGTTTGCTGACCTCGCCGATTGCCTATACCAATACCCACAGTGTTGGCGTGGTGCGCGATGCGCTGGTGGCAGCCGAACGTGAGCTGGGCAAGCAGCACACCTACTGGTGCATGCCGGTGGTGCTGGAAACCTACGACGGCACGCTGAACGATATCTGGGGTCAGCATGTCACGGCCGAGCATGTGCAACTTGCCCTGCAGGATGCCAGGACAGGCCCTGTGCAGGAGGGCAATGTGGGCGGTGGCACAGGGATGATCTGTCACGAGTTCAAGGGTGGCATTGGCACATCCTCGCGAGTGTTGAGCCCGGAGCAGGGGGGCTGGACCGTCGGTGCGCTGGTGCAAGCCAACTATGGTGTGCGCGAAGCCTTGCGGGTGGGGGGTTACCCGGTGGGGACCGTGCTGGATGACGTACCGTCCCCGTTTAAGAGCGAGAAAAATGTGGGCGTGCCGGGCATGGGTTCGATCGTGATAACCATCGCCACCGATGCGCCGTTGTTGCCGCACCAGTGTACCCGTCTGGCGCAGCGTGCCAGTGTCGGGCTGGCGCGAGTGGGCGGCGGCACTGAAGACTCCAGCGGTGATATTTTTATTGCCTTTGCGGTGGGCAACAGCAATTTGCCGGTGGCCAACTTCGGCCACCCGGGTGAGCCGACCACGGCATTGCAGATGGTCAACAACGATTACATCTCGGCGCTGTTTGTGGCGGCTGCGGATGCGGTAGAGGAGGCGATACTCAATGCCATGCTCGGTGCGGATGACCTGAGCGGATGTGGCAATACCGTGCTGGCGCTCAAGCCCGAACGGTTGCTGGCAGCGTTGCAGCAGGTGGGCTGGAAAGCCTCCTGAGGGCTGCCTCAACCTTGCGTAGCAGCTGCCGTAGGAACGAGGCTGCGTTCCTCGGCAGCTGCTACGGGGATTTGCCCTTACAGTTTCGGCAACTGCCCCACCCGGGCCATCATCTCGGTGACGATCTGCAGGTCCAGCATGAACTGCTCCACGGTCTTGAATTCGTTATCGGTATGCCCGGTGTATTTCACATCCGGCATGGCCAGGCCGAATTGCACGCCATTAGGCAGTTCATGCACCGAGGTTGCACCCGCCGAAGTACCGTACGTGTGCTCCATGCCCAGGTTTTCGCTGGCTACCGCCAACAGCGCCTTGACCCACTCACCCTCGGGGTTACGGTACATCGGCTCGGCAATCGAGTACTCGAAACTCACCGGTACCTGCTGACTCTTGCTCCAGGCTGTCAGCTTCTCGGCAATCTGCGCTTTCAGCGCCTCCGGCGACTTGCCCTTGGGCACGCGCAGGTTGACCGCCAGCTTGAGCGCTTTGTCGTCCAGCCCCACAAAGGTCAGTGAGGTGGTCAGCGGCCCCATAAAGTCATCGGCAAAACCGACCCCCAGCTTGCCGCCCTTGTAGTCCAGGCCCCAGTTGTCGGCAGCATAGTGCGCTGCGTCGGTAATGTGGTTGTGCTTGAGGGCGATAGGGCCGTCGACGCTACTGATAAAGTCGAGCATCCGTGCCACCGGGTTGACCCCCGACTCGGGCTCTGAGGAGTGGGCAGAAACCCCGGTTACGGTCAGCACGACATCCTTGCCAACCACCTTGGCATTGACCTCGAAATCACCGCCATTGCGTTTGGCATATTCTGCACCGGCCTTGTTCAGGCTGGCCGCCAGCTCGGCGGGTTTGTCGGTCACCAGGGTTGCTACCGACGTCGACGGGATCTGGTTGGTCGCCATGCCGCCGGTCAGCGAGGCGATTTCGGCGCCCTGGCCTTCGCCCTTGCGCCGGGCAAAGGTGGCCATAACGGTGCCGTAGCCTTTTTCGGCAATCACCACCGGGTAGCCGCCATCCAGCGCCAGGTTGTAGTTGGGCACCGGGTTGTGTTCGAAGTAATAAGGAATGGCATCACCGCTGGTTTCTTCGGTGGTGTCGATCAGCAACTTGAAGTTCCTGGCCAGTGGCAGTTGTTCTTCCTTGATGACTTTCATGGCGTACATCGCCACCACGATGCCGTTTTTGTCATCCTCCGTACCGCGCCCGTACATACGGTCACCGATCAGTGTGACCTTGAACGGGTCGAGTTGGGTGCCGTCCTTGAGTACCCAGTTTTCCGGGGTTACCGGCACTACGTCGGCGTGGGCATGAATACCGACCACTTCATCGCCACTGCCTTCGAGGGAGACTTCATAGACACGGTTGTCGATATTGCGAAAGTTCAGGTTAAAGGCCTTGGCCAGATCCTTGATCTTGTCGGCGATCTTGAGAAATTGCGGGTTCTCGTACTGGGGTACGTCGTCCAGGTTGACGGTGGGGATGGCCACCAGTTCACGCAGGGTGTCGGTAGCCGCCTTGCCGTATTTGAGCCGGGTATACAGGCCCAGCAGGCGATAGATCTCGTTCTGTTGCTCGGGGGCCAGTGCCTTGTTGTCGAGAAAGGCGCTGATGGTCGGGCCGAGATTATCTTTTTGCGCCAGCTCACTCTTGGCCAACGCCCCCAGAAACTGACGGAAGTCAGTGACATGGGTGTCGCTGAACGTCTTGAGGATGACAGCACTCTGTTGCGGGGTGATGGTGGCGTGGGCTGCAGTGCTGAACGCAGCGAGGCTGGCCATCATCATGGTTGCAGCGGCCAGTTGTTTAAGTGAAAAGTCCATTTTGCAGGGCGTTCCTGTACAGGTCGTTGGATGGAAACATGAAGTAAGTGAAACAAAACATTTCCAAACTTACACTGCGAGGCGCTGCCACGTTAAGCGCTTTTTATTCTTGAGCCTGCAAAAACAGCGAGAACAGTTCGGACTGTGACTTGATTCCCAACTTGCCGTACATGTGCTTGCGATGGACCTTGACGGTCTCCGCAGAAATTGCCAGTTTTCGGGCGATTTCCTTGTTCGAACAACCACTTAGCAGCAACAGGGCGACTTCCATTTCGCGTGCGGTCAACGGCGAGGTCAACTGCTCGGCAGCCGCTTCAAGGCGGCTTTGCCAGTTGGGCGTGAGCTCCGGTGCCTCCTTGGGGTCGCGCTCAAAAACCAGGCGCTGGCGCATCAAGGCGGCCACCCACGGCTGCACCAACCCCAGCAATGCACTCTGTTCCAGGCTGAAACGGCACTGGCTGCCCAGTGACAGGCTCAGGGTGCGTTGATTGTCGAGTTGCACATTGATATGCACCTCGTCGGTAACGATATTCAGGCGGAAATAACGCTGGTAGTAGTCGGTCTGTTCAAAGCATTCGGGGGCCACGTCCTGCAGGCGGAACAAGCCGCTTTGCGGTGCTTCACGGTTGGCGATATAAAACGGGTCCAGCAGGTAAAGCCCCTTGAGGTAGTCCTGGAACAGCGAATCCATGCCACCGTCTGCACCGGGGGACTCGGCCAGAACCTGTGGCTTGCCAGCGCTGTAGATCAGCACCACCCAGTTGTCCACGGGTACATAGCGGCCCAGCAAACGTACCAGCGCAGTCCAGAAATTGGGCCGGTCCAGGGTTTCGATCACGCGGCCCATCGCGTCATGCCAGGCCACATCCTGCAAGGTCAGATTCATCTCACTACCCACCGGGTGTTACCCCATCGAAGTCATTTATTGGCGCGGTGCCGCGCACCATACTCGGCTCATCCCACCCTGCAAGGATCCGAGATGAACATTGAACTGGTGCAACTGGCAGGCCGTGACGGCGACACCGCTTATAACCTGTCGCGTACATTGAGCGCCATCGCCAGCTGCGCTGACGATACTGCGCTGCTGGTATTCCCGGAGACCCACCTGACCGGCTTTGTCGGCGGCCAGCAACTGGCGCAGGTGGCGGAGCCATTGACCGGCCCGACCCTGGGTGCGGTATTGCAGGCCGTACGCGAACGTGGAGTCAGTGTGGTGGTGGGGCTGGCGGAAAATCATCACGGCACCTTCTATAACACCTCGGTACTGGTCACGCCCGAGGGGATCGCCTTGCAGTACCGCAAGACCCATTTGTGGCCAAGTGAACGCGGCGACTTTACCCCCGGCGACCGTTTTACCACCGTGCTTTGGCAGGGTGTGCGGGTTGGCCTGCTGATCTGTTATGACATTGAACTGCCGGAAACCGGCCGAGCACTGGCGCAACTGGGGGCTGAACTGATCATTGTCACCAACGGCAATATGGACCCCTACGGCCCGGTGCATCGTACCTCGATCATGGCCCGTGCCCAGGAGAACCAGGCGTTTGCGGTGATGGTCAATCGCGTCGGTAGCGGGGATGACGGGCTGGTGTTCGCGGGTGGCAGCATGGCGGTCGATCCGTTCGGGCGGGTGTTGCTCGAGGCCGGGCGCGATGAGATTCGCCATGTTGTAGCGCTGGATCTGGATCAGCTCAAGGCTGCCCGGCGAGACTACGACTACCTCAAGGATCGTCGCTTGCTGCTGTCGGGTGAACAGCTCGAACACCCGGATGGGCGTCGCGAACTGTTGATCGGAGCCAGCCAATGAAGACTAAAAACACGACGGTTATTGCCCTGGCTGCGCTATTGGGTTGCAGCCTGGTTCACGCCGCCGAACCTCAGGTGAATATCTACAACTGGTACGACTTTATCGCTCCGGACACGATGAAAAACTTCCAGGCCGAAACCGGCACAGCCTCGATGTACGACGTGTTCGACAACAGCGATGTGATGCAAAGCAAGCTGATGGCCGGTCGCAGCGGGTATGACGTGGTTGTGGCCACCGGTGACCTGCTACCCAACCTGATCAAGGCCGGGGTGCTCAAGGAACTCGATCGGGGGCAGTTGCCCAACCTCGCACACCTGGACCCGGCCATCCTTGCCAAGATGCAGAGCAATGACCCCGGCAATCGTTATGCCGTGCCGTATTTGTGGGGCACTACCGGGGTGGGTTATGACGTCGACAAGGTCAGGGCGATACTTGGGCCGGATGCGCCGGTGGATTCCTGGGACCTGATCTTCAAGCCCGAGAACCTGAGCAAATTGAGCCAGTGCGGTGTAGCCATGCTCGATGCCCCCGGTGAAATCATTCCAATTGCGTTGCACTACCTCGGCTTGCCACACAACAGCAGCGACCCCCGGGACTATGCCAAGGCCGAAGCGTTGCTGCTGACGTTACGTCCTTATATCCGCTATTTTGACTCGTCGAAATTCATTACCGACCTGGCCAATGGCAACGTCTGCGTGGTGCTGGGTTGGGCAGGCGGGGTGCAAGACGCCAAAACCGCCTCGCAGGTGGCCGGCAATGGGCGCAACATCCGCTACAGCATCCCCCGTGAAGGGGCGCCGATCTGGGTTGAGAGCCTGGTGTTGCTCAACGACGCGCCCAACCCGCAGCAGGGGCTGGCCTTTATCGACTACATGCTGCGCCCGCAGGTGATAGCCCGGACTTCGACCTACCTCAAATATCCCAATGCGAACCAGGACGCCAGGCCACTGATGGACCCGTCGTTGCGCGACAACCCGGATATCTACCCTGACGAGAAAGTCATGACCACTTTGTTCCCGCTGGAGCCGTTGCCGCTCAAGCTTGAACGGGTGCGCACGCGGGTGTGGAGCAAGGTTAAAAGCGGAACGTGAAGCAAAACTTTGTCGATACTCTGTTACAGGTCAAGCCCTATTGTGGGAGCGAGCCTGCTCGCGAACGACCTTCGCGAGCAGGCTCGCTCCCACAGTTGCAGTTTCCTGTAGCCGCTGTCGAAGGAACGAGGCAACTGCTACGGTTTGTGGGTGTTAGCCGTTTCAGGCCTGCAACTGCGGCTCACGAACGCTCCTGGCCCTGGGCATCGCCGGCAACACCGCCTCCTGCAAGGTTCGCGCAGCCGGGTGAGTAAAGCGCATCTGCGCCGTGACCGGCAGGTCTTCCACCAGCTTGCCGTCTGCCAGTACTACCACCCGTTGGCAAAAACGCTGCACCAGGCTCAGGTCATGGGTGATCAGCAAAAAACCGGTGCCCGACTCGCGCCGTACCTGTGCGAGCAAATCCAGAATCTGCACTTGCAGCACCCGGTCAAGGTTGGACAGGGCTTCGTCGAGGATAATCAGCTGCGGGCCGATCGCCATGGCCCGGGCAATACCGGCGCGCTGCAGTTGCCCGCCGCTCAGTTGTGCCGGGAGCTTGTCGATGTCACGGGCCTCAAGCTGGACTTGCTGGAGCAATTGCTCAACCCGGGCCCTGCACGCCGAGGCGTCCATGTCTGAAAGATGGCGCAAAGGCTCGGCAATGCTCCAGCCAATGCTGCGCTGGGGATTGAAAGCGCTGAGGGCATCCTGAAAGACCATCTGCACACGCTGTAAAAATGGAGGCTGACCCTTGAACACAATGCTGCCCTGGTCGGCGCTTTCCAGCCCCATCAGCAGGCGTGCCAAGGTGCTTTTACCGCTGCCGCTACCTCCCAGCAGGCCAAGGCTTTGACCTTCGTGCAGGTCCAGATTCAAGCCGCTCAGCACCTGTACCCGATGCCGTTTGCTGAACAGCCCGCCAGCGCTGTAACCGTGCTCAAGGTCGCGTACCTGAATAAAACTCATGGCGCGCAGCTCTCCATTGTCAATGAGTGGTGTGCTGCCAGCAGCGTGCGTGCTTCCTGGCTTTGCGGTGAATTGAACAGCCGGTGAACATCGGCCTGTTCGACAATACGGCCGTGGGCCATGACGCTGACCTGATCGGCGCAGCGCGCCACCACGCCCATGTCATGGGTGATCAGCAGCACGCCAAGGTTGCGCTGCGCTACCAGCCGTTCCAGCAGGTCGAGAAAACGTGCCTGCGCCACAACATCCAGATCGCTGGTAGGTTCGTCAGCCAGCAAAAAACGGCTGTCGGCGAGCAGGGCCAGGGCGATCATCATCCGTTGCAGCATGCCGCCGCTCAGTTGAAAGGCAAATGAGTCGAGCACCCGTTGAGCATCGTGCAGGCCCACTTCCTGCAAGGTGCTCTGAATCAGCTGCTCGGCCTCGGCACCTTGCAGGTCGCGGGTCTGGAGGGTTTCAAGGGCATGCTGGCGCAGTGAGCGTACCGGGTTGAAGGCGCTGCGCGGGTTCTGCAGCACCAATGCCACTTCGCGCCCACGTAATTGCGCAGCATCCACCACCTGGCCATCCAGCAACAGGGTGGCGCCGCTGCTGTGTACGCCAGGAGGCAACAAGTCGAGGATGCCCAGGCTGGTTAGCGATTTTCCTGAACCGCTGGCACCGACCAGCGCATGCACCTGGCCGGCCCTGAGGGTCAGTTCGGCCCGGTCGACCAGGGTGCGTTGCCGGTGTTTGAGGGTCAGGTCGCGAATCACCAATGTGTGTTTCATTCCTTGATCTCCGCCAGTACGCTGGGGTCAAGGCGGTCGCGCAAGGCGTCGCCCAGCAGGTTGAAGGCCATCACCGAGATAAAGATCATCAGGCCCGGCCACAGCAGCAACTGCGGCTGGGTCCAGATAAACTCCTTGGCATCGTTGATCATCACGCCCCACTCGGGGGTTGGCGGGCTGACGCCCAGACCCAGAAAGGACAAGCCCGAGACGTGCAGCATCATGTGGCCAATGTCCATCGACGCCAGCACCAGCAGTTGCCCCACGACGTTGGGCATCACATGCTGGCGCAGCCGGGTCAGGCGCGAGGCACCGGCCAGTCGTGAAGCCAGCACATAATCCCGGTTACGCTGGGCCAGCACCATGCCGCGAACCATCCGCGCATACCAGGCCCAGTGGGACAGCGCAATGGCGATGATCACATTGGTCAGGCCGGTACCCAGCAAGGCGATCAGGAAAAACGCCAGCACCAGGGTGGGGAAGGTCAGGAACATGTCGCACAGGCGCATCAGGAACATGTCGAGCTTGCCGCCGACTATCCCGGCGATACCGCCAATCACCACGCCCAGCACCAGTACCAGACCCAGCACCAGCACCACGCTGCCCAGGGACAGTTGCGTACCAACGATCAGGCGCGAGAGCACGTCGCGCCCCAGGTGGTCGGTGCCCAGCCAATGGCTGGTACTGGCGGGCAGCAGACGCTCGTCCAGATTCACCAGGGTGGCGTCGTAAGGCGCCAGCCAGAGGCCGAACAGCGCCATCAGCAACAGCAGGGCGACCAGCCCGTAGCCGATGCGCGCGCCGTATTTTTTGCCGGTATAGACCGCCGCTATTGCGCTCATGCCATCACCCCCGAGAAACGTGTGCGCGGGTCTAGCCAGGCGTAGCAGATGTCCACCACCAGATTGCACAGCACCAGCAGTGTGGTCAGCAGCAGGGTGAAGCATTGCATCACCGGGAAGTCGCGGTTGAGCACGGCGCTGACCGCGAAGCGGCCAACGCCGGGCCAGGCGAAGATGGTTTCGATCACCAGGGCACCCCCGAGCAACTCGCCAATGTGCATGCCGGTAGCGGTTACCAGCGGCATCCAGGCATTGCGCAGGATATGGTCGCGCCATACACGCTTTTCGTTCAGGCCACGGGCCCGGGCATAAAACACGTGTCGATGCTCACGCACATCCAGCAGGCTGGCGCGCAGCAGGCGGGCGTTGATCGACATCGACATCAGGGCAATCGCCAGAACCGGCATCAGCAGATGCTGCGGACCACCACGGCCCATCGGCGGCAGCCAGCCCAGCCACAGCGAGAACAATGCAATCAGCAAAAAAGCCAACCAGAAATTGGGCATGGAAACACCGATAAAGGTGATGAAACGCACCACCTGGTCGGGCCAGCGACCTTTCCAGCGGGCCGCCGCCAGACCCAGCGGAATGCTCATTACCAGCGTGGCAAGCAGCGCCAGACCACCCAGCTGAAGGGTGGCGGGCAGGTAATAGAGGATGTCATCGAGCACCGGGCGCCCGGTGATATAGGAGGTGCCGAAGTCCAGGTGCACGGCGTTCCACAGCCAGGTGAGGTACTGCTCGGGCAGTGGCCGGTCCAGGCCCAGTGCGTGGCGTGCCTCGGCCAGCGCGGCGTCGGTTGGAGGGATCTGCGACAGGCGCAGGTAGTCCAGGGCCGGGTCGCCATTGCCCAGGTGCAGCAGGACAAAGACGATCAGTGACACCCCCAGCAGCACCGGGATCAGCAGCACAAGCCGCAGGATAATATAGCGCAGCATGGTTTATGGCTTCCCTGTGGTGGGGTGCATCACTTCGAACGGCACATCAAACAGCGTGCTGCCGAATTGAACATTGTCGACGTTTTTTCCGCTGACACTGATGGCCGTCAGGTGTGAGATCGGCAGGTACACGGCCTGATCGTGCAGTGTGGTGAGGATCTCGCGGTAATCGTCAGCGCGCTTGCCCTCGTCGGTTTCGCCCAGTACTTCGGCGATTTTCCGGTCGATGGCCGCCTTCATCGGCAGGCCGAGCTGGGCCATGTAGTCGGCGTGTCCGGCGTAGCGCATGGAGCTGACAAACGAGTGCGGGTCATAGGGAGCGCCCCAGGTATCGGCGAAGATCATGCCGAACTTGCCCTCGCGCTGGCGCTGCACCAGGGCACCGTCTTCTTCGGCGCGCAACTTGACGTCGATGCCGACCTTGGCCAGTTCGCCCTGAATGATTTCGGCGAGGTTTTTTTGCAGGGCACTGGGGCCCAGAAACACCAGTTCGATACTTAGCGGCTGGCCGTTTTTTTCACGAATGCGTTTGCCTTCAGGGACTTTCCAGCCTGCCGCTTCCAGGTTTTTTTTGGCCTGTTCGGGGTCGTAGGGCAGTGCCTTGAGGCCCAGGTCGGCATACGGCATGTTGCTGGCGAACAGCGCATCGGCCCGCGGCTCCTGGCCATGCAGCACCTTGGCAATGATAGTGTCCTTGTCCACGGCCTGATTGATCGCCTGGCGCACGGCCAGTTCATTGGTCGGAGCCAGGCCGGTATTCATTGCCACGGTACGGGTGGCCAGCGGTGCGGATATGGCCGTTTTGAAACCCGAATCGCGCAGGCGCACAAAGGTGCCGGGGGAGATTTCGCCGTCGGCACCCTGAATCAGATCGATTTCACCGGTTTGCAGGGCAATGGCGCGGCTGTCCGGGTCGGAGATGACTTTCACCAGTACCGAACCATAGCCCGGTTTGGGCCCCCAGTAGTGCGGGTTGCGCTCGAAGCGGTCGAACTCGCCACGGCGGGTTTGCGTCAGTACCCAGGGGCCGGTGCCCACCGGCACGCCGGGCTTTGCCTCGGGGGCGGCAAAGCGCAACGGGCGAACCTGCGCCAGTTCCATCAGGGTCGGGTAGTAGGGGTGTTTAAGCACCAGCACCAGGGTGTGCTCGTCCGGTGCTTCGACACGCTCCAGGGTGGAGACCAGCTCCATCCACTGATGGCGCTTGCTGTTGGCGAGCACCGCGTCGAGGTTGGCCTTGGCTGCGGCTGCGTTGAACGAACTGCCGTCACTGAAGGTCACACCGTCGCGCAGGGTGAAGGTGTAGGTCTTGCCATCTGCTGACACTGTCCATGACGTGGCCAGCCAGGGTTCCAGAGTGCCTTGGGCGGTGTAGCGCACCAGCGGTTCATAGACCATGGCCTGGGCATACATCTGGTTCGGCGAATAGCCGCGAGGGTCCAGCGGCCCGGCATTGGTTGGCCACGAGTAGGTCAGTGTGGGGGCCGCATCGCCCGCCCATGCAGTCGACAAGCCTGCGCTCAGGCAGGCTCCAATCATCCATAAGGTCAGCTGTTTTTTAGTCCATGACTGCTTCACACTGCTTCTCCCTCAGTTGATGGCCAGTGGCCTGATCAGATGCTGGGTATGAAGTCTATGTCAAAAGTTCATAACTGCGAGGCCGATTAGATGCAGAGGGTCACTATTTCGCTGGACGATGCTTTATTGGCCGAAATTGATGAGCGCGTTGGCACCCACGGCTACCAGGGGCGCTCCGAGGCCATCCGCGATCTGTTGCGCGCCGGCCTGCTGGAACCGGAGCAGGGCGACCCGCAAAGTGCCTGCGTGGCAACCTTGAGTTACGTCTATGACCACGCCACCCGGGAGCTGTCCAAGCGTCTGAACACGGCCTTTCACGAGCACCATGACCTGACCCTGTCGACGCTGCATGTGCATCTGGACCAGGGCAAGTGCATGGAAGTCTCGGTGCTCAAGGGCACGGTCGGCGAGGTGGCGCAACTGACGCGCCAGGTGATGGCCGAGCGCGGAGTGCGCCATGGCAGCGCGCAGATTATTCCATTGGGAGATCTCGAGTAGCGCTGGGTCAGTGCTTGAGTGTCCAGCGGGCGCAAAGAATGCGCCTTAGAAATCCCAGCGGGTATTGACCATTACATTGCGCGGGTCACCGTAATACGCCGTGTTGTAGAAGCCGATATTGGTGTAGTACTGCTTGTCGAACAGGTTGTTGACGTTGAGTGTGGTGGACAGGTGCTCGCTGACCTGGTACCTGGCCATTGCATCGACCAGCCAGTAAGCGTCCTGGCTGAAGTCCTGGTACTGGTCCTTGGCGCGGTTGTAGATGTTCTGCCAGCTGCGGTTCTGCCAGCGCGCGCCGCCACCGATGGTCAAGCGGTCCAGCGGCCCCTTGAATTTATAGGTGGTGTAGAGGCTCAACTGGTCTTCGGGCTCCCAGGTCGAGATTTTTTCGTCGTCGCTGCCGCGAATGACCTTGTGAGTAAAGCCGGCCTGGGCCTGCCAGCCCGGTGCCAGTTCGCCGGACATCTCGGCTTCGAAGCCCTTGGCCTTGGCCTTGGTGCCGACTGATGCATAGAGGATCGACGGGTTGGTCGGATCGGCGTTGTACTCGGCGTCCGGTTCGGCGCGGTTGCTTTCATGTACCTCGAAATAGGCCAGGCTGGTGTTCAACCTGCCGCCATAAAACTCGCCCTTGATTCCCACTTCGTAGTTTTTGCCTTCATCGGGCTCAAGCACTTTGTTGTTGCGATCGCGGTTGTAGGTTTGCGGCATGAAAATGTCGGTATAGCTGGCATACGCGGTGAAGTTGTCGTTCAGGTCGTAGGTAACACCCACGTAAGGCACGAGGCGGCCGGTCTCGGTGGTGTGGTAATCCCCGGTCAGCCAGTAGTTGGCCAGCCGTGTGCCCAACAGCAGGTTAAGGTCGTCGGTCAGGTTGAAGCGTGCGCTGATGTAGCCTGCGGTCTGGCGTGTGGTGGTGTCGTTGTATTGGGTCGGTGCGCCCCAGTCCGGCTCGGTGGTCTTGCCGTCGAAGTTCCAGAAATCAATGACGTTGGCGCTGAGGAAGGTCGGGTTGCCGTAGTCCTTGCCTTGCCAGTGGGCGCTGGAGGCCGATGCGCCGATCACCAGTTCATGCTCGCGGCCAGCCAGGCTGAAGGGGCCGCTGAAGTAGGCATCGGCGGCGTCGGTGCGGGTGTTCCCGGTGAATTTGTTGGCATAGATCGACGACAGGCCGGTGGCCGGGAAGGGGCCGCTCATGACCGAACCCAGCGGCGCATCGTAGCTGTTGACCTGATGGGTCAATTGGCCCTTGCCGACCCAGCCGTTGGCGAAGCTGTGCTCCAGGGTCGCGAACACGCTCTGGGTGGTCTGCTCCCAACGGCTCCAGTTGGCGCCGTTGTTGTACGAGCGCTTGACGTCGATACGCTCGCCGTTGCGGTCGAACAGCGGGCGGCTGCCCGACCAGCCCGAGGCGTGGGGGTCGTTGTTCTGGTAATCAAAGCCCAGGGTCAGGAGGGTGTCATCGCTAAGGTCGGCTTCGAGGGTGCCGAAATAGACCCCGGTCTTGCGCTCATAGCGGTCCATGAACGAGTGCTTGTCCTGGTAGGCCGCCACGGCACGGCCGCGAATGTTGCCGCTGTCGGTCAGCGGGCCGCTGACGTCAACCTGGGTGCGGTAGTTATCCCAACTGCCGGCACCGACATCGATGCTGGCCTTGAATTCGCGGGTCGGTTTTTTGCGGATCAGGTTGATCGTTGCCCCCGGGGCTCCGGCACCGGTCAAGAGGCCCGTGGCGCCCTTGAGGATTTCCACGCGGTCGTAGATGGCCATGTCACTCAGGGTCTGGCCCGAGGAGTACGCCGAGTTGCGCAGGGTGGGAATGCCGTCGTACTGGAAGTTCTCCACCGAGAAACCGCGGGCATAGTAGTTGGTGCGCTCGCTGTCGAAGGTCGAGACGGTGATGCCAGGGGTATGGCGCATCACCTCGTCGATGGAGTTGAGGCCGAAATCATCCATATGCTGGCGGGTAATCACGGTGATCGACTGCGGCGTTTGCCGTGGCGTCAGTACCATGCGTGTGGCCGTGGCGATGGTGCCGGGGGTATACGAGCCGCTGCCTTCGGTGATGGTCCCAAGCTGGTTGGAGGTAACCTGGGTGGCCTGCAATTGCAGTTCACCGTTGCCTTGCGCTGGTCTGGCAACAACCCGGTAACCGTCGCCGTCAGTGATCGCCTGCAGGCCCAGCGGGGCGAGCAGCCGTTGCAGGCCTTCGTCGACGGCAAAGTTGCCGCTCAAGCCACTGCTGCGCATACCGGTTGTCAGGCTCGAATCCACCGCGATCATCACCCCGGACTGTTGGCCAAAACTGCCCAGCACCGCGTCCAGGCTGCCCGGCGCAATGCTGTAGGCATGCTCGCTGCCTGAGGCTGCGAATGCGCCTTGGCTGGCCGTGGCAATGGATAAACCGAATACAAAGGTGCGCAAGGCACCGGCGAGGGGGGTAAGTCGGCTGTGCATAAAGACTGTCCATGTGTGAAAAGGGTCGGCGTTGCGCTGTTAATCAGCGTCTTCCCTGAACTTGATGCACCAGATAAGAAAAACTGCCGGCGGTATTGAAAATAATTATTTTCAGGCCGCGACCACGTTGGCCCAGTAGCCAAACACTCGCTGCACGCGGATTGGCAGCACCCGCGTGAGCAGGTCGAGGCTGGCATCGGGGCGGTCGATGGAGAACGATCCCGACACCCGCAATGCCGCGACTTGCGGGTCGCAGCGCACCACGCCACGGCGGTAGAGGTTGAGCTGGGCAATCACCTGGCCCAGTGGCATGCGTTCGGCGATCAGCAGGCCGTTGACCCAGGCATCGGCACCGACCGTGACCGGGCGCGGTGTGCTGTCTGTCTGGCTGTCGAACGTTACCTGCTGGCCGGCATCCAGACTCAAGCTGTCGCCCCGTGCCAGCTTGATCGATGCACTGCCGCTCAGCACCTGGACCTGGGTGCCTGCCTGCCACGGCAGGTTGTGGCTGATCACCAGGCGTGAGCGGGGCGCGGGCAGCACCTGGCCATTGGCGGTGCTGAGCCTGATATCGCCAGCGCTGACCAGCACGCGGCCCAGGCTCAGGAACAGTTCCGTGCCAGCGGCGGTGGTGCGGGTATCGAGGGCGGTGTGGGTGTCGAGGGTCAGGTCGACACCCTCTGCCAGAGTTAACTGGCGCCGCTCGCCGGTGGCGGTGCGATAGTCACTGAACAGCTCTGGCAGCAGCACCCGTTCCCGCACCCCATAGCCGGTGGCCAGCATCACGCCCAGGCCGGCAAAGCCCTTGAGCAGCGTGCGTCTGCCCGGGGCATTGCGCGAGCGCAGCAACGTCCGGGCACCGGCGGCAGGCAGCATGCGGGTGCTGTCGCGAATGTCGGTATTAAGCCCGGTGAGGCGCTGCCAGGCCAGTTCATGTTGCGCGGATTGCGCGCGCCAATGCTGGCAGGCCAGAAGCTCGGCCTCGGTGCTGACGCCCGATTGCACGGTGACCATCCACTGCAAGGCTTGCTCGACCACATCCTGGTCGAGGCGCTGGGTGTTGGTGGGCTCGAACAGACTCACCCGGTGTAGACCGCGCTGTAGCAGTGTCGGTAAGCCTTGAGCATGGCTTTTTGCACCACGTTGACGGTCAGGCCCATGCGTTCGGCGATCTGCGGGTAGGTCAGGCCGTCCAGTTGCGACAGTAAAAAAATCTCCCGCACTTTTGCGCCCAGGCCATCGAGCACCTGGCCGACGGCGTCCAGTGCCTCCAACACCAGCAGGCGAGATTCCGGGGAGGGCACAAGCTGCGGCTCCAGGAGCGCCAGGGACTCCATATAGGCCCGCTCCAGCGCCTGACGACGGAAGTATTGGCCGCACAGGCGGCTGGCAATGGTGGTGAGATAGGCCCGGGGTTCGCGCAGCGGCGCGGGTGTGTCGGTACGCAGCATGCGCACAAACGTGTCCTGGGCCAGATCCAGAGCCTGCTCCTGATTGCCCAGCTTGCGGCGCAGCAACTGCACCACCCAGCCGTGATGCTGAACATAGAGTTCACCCACGGCACGGCGTGAGGAAGGGGAGGACGTGAGCATCGATTGCAATCCCGGAGCAGACACTGACAAGGATCGCAATGATAGCGCTTCTCATTAACGTATGCTCGGGAATGTTTCGCGCTGTGTCAGATGTGGGAGCGAGCCTGCTCGCGAAGTCGTTCGCGAGCAGGCTCGCTCCCACACTAGGGCTTGACCTGCAACAGAGTCTCTACAAGCTCTATGCAGGCCCTACTTCTCGACCAGGACCTTCGGGTTGGAGTTGCCCCACACCGTATACAGGTCGGCCAGCAATGCACCGTTGATGTCTTCAACTTCCGCCTGGCTGATTTCGGCCTTGCCCTGTTGCCCGAACAACACCACTTCGTCGCCGCTTTTGACATCCGGCGCGTCAGTAACATCGACCATCAGCGTATTCATCGACACCTTGCCCACCACCGGCACGCGATGGCCGTTGATCAGCACGATACCCTTGTTGGTAAAGGCACGGCGGTAACCGTCGGAGTAACCCACGGTGACATTGGCCAGTTTCGAGTCGCGCCCCAGCGTCCAGGTGCGGTCATAGCCCACGGTGTTGCCCTTGGGGTAGCTGTTGACCGAGGCGACATGGGACTTGAATTGCATCACGCGCTTGTAGTCGGTGTGCGACGGCACCGTGTCGCCGAACAACGCACCGCCCGGGCGAACCATGTCCAGATGCGATTCCGGCACTTCCAGGGTGGCGAACGAGTTGGCCGCATGCAGGGTGATTTTGCTGCGATCGAGTTCTGCAACATTGATCAGCCATTGCGCCTGCTCGTTGAACGCCTTGAGCCCTGCACGCACATCGTCGGCGTCTTCTACCGCGAAGTGGGTCATGATCGCGCGCACTTCCAGGTTCGGCACCTTGGTGATGGCGACCGCGTCGCGGCGGCCCTCGGCGGTGGTCATTTCCACGCCGTTGCGGCTCATGCCGCTGGAGTTCAGGCCCAGGTGCACCACCAGCGGACGGCCGTGTTTTTCGGCAATCAGGCTGGCCTTGACGGCGAAATCAAGGTTGCCTACCAACTCTTCCATATTGTACGGCAGCGCCGCTTCCAGCTCGCTGAGTGCTGCCGTACGCACACGGATCAGTTGGCCCTTGAAGCCGCTTTCACGTACCACGCGAGCCTCTTCATTGCTCGCCACGCCAACGCAAGGCACACCGGTAGCGATGATTGAAGGCATCAGCAGGCCGATGCCGTGGCCGTAGGCATCGGCCTTGAGCACGGCGCAGATTTTCGATTTGTCGCCCACAGTCGCTTGCAACACGCCAATGTTGTGGACGAACGCGGCTCTGTTGATCTCGACCCAGGCGTTGCTGTCCTGTGTATTGACCTGGGCAACGCCATCGACCATCGACAGCGGCGGGGCGGCGAAGGCCGGGTTGTGCATTAAAGCCATGCCCAAAGACAGGGCAAGAAGGGTACGGGTGAAGGGCATTTGCTGAGTTTCCATACGTTATTTTTTTTGCGGCAGGGTGACGCGCGGCAATACTAGGATTGGCTTGCAGGAAAAGTCACTCCCCGGGCCGCGTATCTGTCTGAAAGTGTCGTGGTGCCAAAGGGCACCTATCGCCGCCACGCCAGCAACACCACACCCACGGTAATCAGGCTGATCCCCGCCCATTGGCGAATATCGAGCTTTTCACCCAGCAGCGTCACGCCCAGCACGGCCACGATCACCACGCTGAGTTTGTCCACCGGCGCCACCAGTGACGCCTGGCCCAGTTGCAGGGCTCGGTAATAGCAGATCCACGAGGCCCCGGTGGCCAGCCCCGAGAGCACCAGAAACACATAGCTGCGCGCCGAAATCGAGCCCAGCGACTGATACTGGCCGGTTGCGTAGAGGATCAGTGCCAGGCTCACCAGCACGACGACGGTACGCAGTAAGGTGGCGAAATCGGAGTTGATGCCGGTAATGCCAATTTTGCCGAAAATCGCCGTCATGGCAGCGAACACCGCCGAAAGTAATGCCCAGAATGTCCAGCTTGAATAGAAAGTCGAGCCCATGGGTTTGCCTGAGTGATCGCTAAAGGTGCTTTCAAGCATATGTCATGCAGGGGCGTTGAGGCTGTAACCCGGTGCAGGGCTTGTGTACTATCGGCACTGGCCGATGCTGCCCGCCGCTCGCTCCCCATGGGAAGGTGAAAGCATGATTATCTGCCTTTTCCCCTCTCTCTTGACGGTCGAGGTTTGGCAACGCGAGCACCAAAAGCCTTCGCCCCCGGGAGCACTGATGCTGTCAATCGAGCAAGCCAAACAGATGGCCAAGAGCCTGCGAACCTCGCTGCAGGCGCGCAATCTGGAAGTCACCCATGCCATCGCCCTTGAACTGGTTGCCAGGCAACTGGGTTACAAGGACTGGAATACGGCCAGCGCACGGCTGCCTGTGCAGAGTGCTGCGCCGGCAATTAGCTTCGACAGGCCGATTCCGATATTGCGGATGTTTGATGAGGCCAAGGCCCGGGAGTTCTATCTGGATTTCCTGGGTTTCAGCGTTGAGTTCGAGCACCGCTTCGAAGCAGGTTTGCCGCTCTATCTGGGCATCAGCCGCAGCGGCTTGCAACTGCATCTTTCCGAGCATCATGGCGATGCCAGCCCCGGCTCCACGGTATTCGTACCCATGGACAATATCGAGCTGCTGCACGATGAGCTAATGGCCAAGCGCTATGGTTATGGCCGCCCGCAAATTGTCCAGCAGGGCTGGGGGCGGGTGCTGGAGGTTCATGACCCGTTTGGCAACCGCATCCGTTTTTGCCAGGACTGACGGATTTTCAGCCCCGTGAGCGCTCATAAGCCGCTGTCATGATCTGCCAGGTTTGTGCATCCGCCGGGATCAGATGCTCGATACGCATTGAGGTTACGGTGATATCGAGCGGCATGCCGAATGTGGTGAAGGTGGACATGAAGTTCAGCTCGCCATGGGCGCAGGCAATGCGGGTCAAGACCAGTGGCGGCAGTTCCCGGGGCAGGGCCGCGAGGGTGTCCGGGGCGCTGAGGGTTTGCATAAGACTGGCCAGTACGGGGTTGGACAGGGCCTCGCGTGTCGCCCGTTGCCAGGCCAGGGTTCTTATTTCTTCGGGGTTGATCAGGTAATCACCCAGGCCGCCGGGTTGCAGCAGTGTGGTCAGCAGGTTCAAGTCCCGGGCCGCGTCTGCGGGCAGTCCGACCAGGCTGAACAGGGCTGCGGTGCTGGCGTTGGCATCCAGCACCTGCCAGTGGCTGCCCAACACAATCGCCGGGGCGGGGTTGTTGGCGTGCAACACATGGCTGATGGCCTCACGTACGGCCTCCATGGCCGGCGAAGAGAGCGGCGTTGTCTCGTAGCGCGGCGCATAACCCGAGGCCAGAAACAGGCTGTTGCACTGCTCCAGCGGTACCTCGAGGGCCATCAGCAGGTTATGCAAGGTGCCGGGGCCGGGTTTGGCGCGCCCGGTTTCGATGCAGCTCAAATGGCGTTGGGAAATACCCGTGATCAAGGCCAGCTCCAGCTGGCTCATACCGGCCTGACGGCGCAGCAGACGCAGCTGCGGGCCAGCGGTTGTCGGGGTGTTGATGCGGGGAAAGGTCAGGTTGTTCATCCATAAACTCTGGCAGGGGCAAAAGGCTGAGTCCATGACCTGTGAGGTCATTGCCGGTGGGGGAAAAGTATCACTAACTGGAGCCTTGTCCACTTCGTCGATTCGGAAATGCTAATGAAAAAATCCTGTCTCGCCCTTGCCGCGTTGCTCGGGTTCTCTGCTTACACAATCTTCACGATGTTGACCGCCCACCAGTCCCTTGCAGCTTTCGGACTGGAACTGATGGCCAGCCCGGACACGGCTCAAGTGGTGATCGACCTGTACCTGATGGCGGCGCTGGCTTGCGTGTGGATGTACCGCGATGCACGCGGTAAAGGCCGCTCGCTGGCCAGTGTGCTGCCGTACCTGCTGCTGACCGCGGTCTTCGTCGCCATCGGCCCGCTGCTGTATATCGTGGTCGAGGGGTTCGTACGCAACCCGGGCACAAATAGCCGGGCCTGTCTGAAAACGCCGCGCCAACCCTGACATTGCGACACCTTTCACACCTGCGCACTGTTGTGCATTAGATTCAGCCCCGCATAATGCGGGCATAAAAACAGTGTGGCGTAGCGCAGAAGGGGTGGTGTGTTGTCGAGCAGTGATAAAAGCGTGGTCGAGCTGAACTGGGCCGAGGTAGGGGATGGTTTCAAGCAGCTGTTGCCCATTTCCATGTTTGTGGTGGTGTTCGGTGTGGCCTTCGGTCTGGCTGCCGCGCAGACCGGTCTGGACAACAGCGCCAGTTTGTTGATGAGCGCTTTGGTATTTGCCGGGGCCTCGCAGTTTGGTGCCCTTGATCTCTGGGGGGCGCAGGTCCCGGTTGTGCCCCTGATCGTCACGGTGTTTGCCATCAATGCCCGCCATCTGCTGATGGGTGCGACCTTGTATCCCTGGCTGCGCGAGCTGCCTGCGGCCAAGCGCTACGGGGTGATGATGGTGATCTCGGATGCCAACTGGGCAATGTCGATGCAGGCATTCAACAGCGGCAAATCGGGCATCGGCCTGATCCTGGGCGGTGGCATAGCCCTGTGGGCGGCCTGGGTGCTGGGCAGTTGGCTGGGCGTGTACTTCGGCAGCGCAATTGAGGACCCGGTCAGCCTGGGCCTGGACATGGTGATGGGCTGTTTTCTGCTGGCGATGGTAATCGGCGGGCAAAAAAACCTGCGCATGCTGATTATCTGGTGCGTGGCGGGCGCCTCGTCGCTGTTGGCGTACCGCTATTTGCCTGAAAACAGCCATGTGGTGGTCGGCGCATTGGCGGGCGGGGTGTTGGGTGCGGTGTGGATGGAGAAGAAAAAATGAGCATCGATACCGCCGGTTACGGCACCTTCATCATTGTTCTGATTATGGCTGTGGTCACGTTGATTACGCGTTTGGGGGGCGTTTTCGTGATGTCCTTCGTGCCCATCAACTACCGGGTGCAGCAATTTATCAGCGCCATGTCGGGCTCGGTGCTGGTCGCCTTGCTCGCGCCCCTGGCCCTCAACGGCGATAACGGCGCACGGCTGGCCTTGCTGACCACCGCAGCAGTGATGCTGCTGCTCAAGAAGCCGCTGCCGGCAATTGCCGCAGGGGTGATCGCGGCTGCGGTGTTCAGGCATCTGTAAATGACCAGGTTGAAGAAGTCGAGGCGCGCGTCGACTTCTTCAACAACAGCCACTGTTCAAATTGAGCGCTGATTGACCCGCTGGCTCAGTTCTTGCGCCGACTCCTTGCGTTCGGAATACCGGTCAACCAGGTCCGGGCGATCGCGCAGCAATACGGTGAACTTCACCAGTTCCTCCATGACATCGACCACGCGGTCATACAGCGCAGACGGTTTCATGCGGTTGTGCTGGTCAAACTCCAGATAGGCCTTGGGCACCGAAGATTGGTTGGGGATGGTGAACATGCGCATCCAGCGACCCAGCACGCGTAACTGGTTGACCACATTAAATGACTGGGAGCCGCCGCACACCTGCATCACCGCGAGGGTTTTGCCCTGAGTCGGGCGTACCGCGCCCAATGCCAGAGGCACCCAGTCGATTTGCGCCTTGAACACAGCTGACATCGCGCCATGCCGTTCCGGCGAGCACCACACTTGCCCTTCAGACCACTGCATCAGTTCCAGCAGTTCCTGGACTTTGGGGTGATCATTCGGGGCGTCATCGGGCAGCGGCAGGCCCGAGGGATTGAAGATCCGAGTCTGGGCGCCAAAGTGTTCGAGCAATCTGGCCGCTTCCTCTACCAGCAGGCGGCTGAACGAGCGTTCCCGCGTCGAACCGTATAACAACAGGATGCGTGGTTTGTGCGGGCTAGCGGGTTGCACGGTTTTGGCAGAAATCAATGTGGTGTCGAGATTGGGCAGTGTGTCGCTCATGGTGGCTCCGGTTACAGGGTGCTGATACGGTCGAGTTCGCGTTTAAGTGCCGCGGGCTCAAGCCGGGTAAAGGGCAGGGCGAAAAAGGCCCGGCAGCGCGTTTCGATATGCGCCAGGGTGGCGTGGAACGCGGCGGTTACGGTCGCCTCGTCACCCTTGACCTCTGAAGGGTCTGCCAACCCCCAGTGGGCTTTGATGGCCGGGCCGAAATACACCGGGCACGCCTCAGCGGCGGCCTTGTCGCAGACGGTGATGACAATATCCGGCGGGTTGTCTTCGTAGGCGTCATTGCCCTTGCTGCTCAGGCCGTCTATGCCGATACCGGCTTCTTGCAGGGTGAGCAGGCTGCGGGGCAACACCTGCCCCCGGGGAAAACTGCCCGCACTGATGGCCTGGAACCCTGGCGGCGCCAGATGGTTGAACATGGCTTCGGACAGAATGCTGCGACAGCTATTGGCGGTACACATAAACAGAACACGCATGGTAGTTGCTCTTTGCGGTGGTATTAAAGGCTCAGGCGCAAAGCCAGGGCAGACAGGGTGACAAGCAGAATCGGCAGGGTCAGGATCAGCCCCACCTTGAAGTAGTAACCCCAGGTGATGCGAATGCCCTTGCGTGCCAGCACATGCAACCACAGAAGGGTGGCCAGACTGCCGATGGGGGTGATTTTCGGGCCCAGGTCGGAGCCGATGACATTGGCGTAGATCATCGCCTCGCGGATCACCCCGCTGGCATCACTGGCCTGGATTGACAGCGCGCCGAGCAAGACCCCGGGCATATTGTTCATCACCGAAGACAGCAGTGCGGCGAGCACCCCGGTGCCCAGGGTGGCGGCCCAAAGGCCGGACTCGGCCAACTGATTGAGAACCAGCGTCAGGTGGTGGGTCAGCCCGGCATTTTTCAGCCCGTACACCACCAGGTACATGCCCAGTGAGAACGTCACCACCTGCCAGGGAGCTTCGCGCAACACCCGTCGCGTTGAAATGACGTGGCTGCGCGCAGCCACAGCGAATAGCAGGGCGGCGCACACTGCAGCAATCGCGCTGACTGGAATGCCCAGTGGTTCCAGTGCAAACAGGCCTGTGAGCAGCAAGACCAGAACCCCCCAGCCGACAGCAAACGTCAACGGGTCGCGTATGGCCTTTCGTGGTTCGGGCAGCTCATCAAGACAATAGTGGCGTGGAATATCGCGGCGGAAAAACCCGTACAACACCAGCAGCGTGGCGGCGACTGCAACGCAGTTGACCGGTACCATGACCGCGGCATAGGCGCTGAAACCCAGGCCGAAGTAGTCGGCCGAGACAATATTGACCAGGTTCGACACCACCAGCGGCAGGCTGGCAGTATCGGCAATAAAGCCTGCGGCCATGACAAACGCCAGGGTTGAGGCGGCAGAAAAGCGCAAGGCGAGCAGTATCGAGATCACGATGGGGGTCAGGATCAGTGCCGCGCCGTCATTGGCAAACAGTGCCGATACACCGGCCCCCAGCAGCACGGTAAACACAAACAGGCGCCGGCCATCACCCTTGGCCCAGCGGGCCACATGCAGGGCCGCCCACTGAAAGAAACCTGCTTCGTCGAGCAACAGGCTGATGATGATCACGGCGATAAAAGTGGCCGTGGCATTCCATACAATGGCCCACACTTGGGCAATATCGTGCAGTGATACCGCCCCCGCAAGCAGTGCCACAACCGCACCCAGTGAGGCACTCCAGCCCACCCCCAGGCCCTTGGGCTGCCAGATGACCAGAACCAGAGTGACCAAAAAAATTGCGAAGGCGATAAGCATCGGACGTCTCAGCAGCAGGCAGTGGTGTTGAGCGGGCGTTCGCCCATGGCAGTGAGCCGGGCACTGTCGTGCGCAAGCCACTCGGTGTTGGCCAGCAGGGTGGTTTCAAGAACGCTGCGCACCCAGTCCGGCAGTTGCGGGTTGAGACGGTAATACACCCACTGCCCCTGGCGGCGGTCGAGCAGCAACCCGCAGCCTCGAAGCTGGGCCAGATGGCGGGAAACTTTCGGTTGGCTTTCATCCAGGGCACAGACCAGTTCGCATACACAGAGCTCGCCCTCACGGGCGATCAGCAAGGTGGCCCTGGCGCGGGTTTCATCGGACAGGCATTTGAACAGTGCGGCGGGACTGAGCATGGTGACTCTCTGTCTATACATATGGAAATTCGAATATACGGATATCCATATGTAATATCAACCTTGATCCCCCGCAAGACGTGCCCGGTAAAGCTGGGAGCCGGGCTTGCCGGCGGTATCGCGAGCAAGCCCGCTCCCACAGGGGCAGCGTGTGCCGGTGCTTTACCCGGGCCTGCTCACCGCGCATCATGTGCCGCCCCCCACACTGGCGGGCATCCGTGGTGAAAAGGAACAGCAGTTGAACGAACACACATTGTCCATGCGTCTGGAGCGCGTGGCAGCCCATATGCCGGCAGGTGCGCGGCTGGCCGATATCGGCTCGGACCACGGCTACCTGCCGGTGGCGTTGCTGCGTCGGGGGGCCATTGCCGCCGCCGTGGCGGGCGAGGTGGCCCTGACGCCCTTTCAGGCGGCCCGGCGTACCGTGCGCGAAAACGGCTTCGAGCAACACATTAGCGTGCGCCATGCCAGTGGCCTGGCAGCGATCAGGCCGCAGGACGAGATTACGGCGATCAGCATCTGCGGCATGGGCGGCGAGACCATCCGCGATATTCTTGCAAGTGGCAAGGCACACCTGAGCGGACGGGAGCGCCTGATCCTGCAACCCAACGGCGGCGAGCAGCCTTTACGGCAATGGCTGATGGAAAACCACTACCACATCCTTTGCGAAGAACTGCTGCGGGAAAACCGTTTTTACTACGAAATCATCGTCGCCGAACGCATCGGACCGGTGAGCTATACCGCCGAGCAATTGTACTTTGGCCCCTTCCAGATGCAGGCGCGCAGCCCGCTGTTTCTGGGTAAGTGGCAACGTATGCTGGGTGAAAAACGCAAGGTTCTGAGCAATCTTGCCCTGGCGCGCCAGGCCGTGCCCGAAGCCCGGGTGGAGGAAATTGCCCGACAGGTCAGATGGATCAGCGAACTGCTGGCTTGAGTCTCGACTCATGCGGCGCAGTCATGCCAGCAAGTGTACTTGAAGGGGTTCGCTGAGCCTGTTCAGGGTTGAGTGTTGCCATCGAGCATGGCAATAAAGTGCTGTATCAGCGGTGACGGGTTATGGGCATGCCAGTTCATGTACAGGCCGATGGTCGGGTTGGCAGCGCCTGTCAGCGGCCGGATCGGGCGGAACGCTACCTTGTCGCGCAGCGTCGAGCCGGCGAGGGATTGCGGCACCAGGGCCACGCCAAAACCGCAACTTACCAGGCCGATCAGGGTATGCAGCTGTGCGGCCTCCTGAACCACCCTGGGGTAGAACCCGGCGTTTTCGCACAGGCCGATCAACTGGCCGTGATAGCCGCTGCCCAGGGCTTGTGGAGTAAAGACAAAGTCTTCGTCAGCAAAATCGCGCAGCTCGATGGGCCCTGACTGCGCCTTGGGATGATCCAGGGGCAGGGCCATGACAATGGCCTCGTCGAGCAACAGGCGCGATTCGATGTCGGCTGCGATGAAGGGCAGTTTGCGCATAAAGGCGATATCGGTCTCGGCAGCCAGCAGCGCCTCGGCCTGGCTGGAGGAAGGCATTTCCTTGATCACCAGCTGGACCTGGGGAAAGGTTTGGCGAAACTGCCTGAGGCTGTTGAGCAACGGCTCGTAGTACGCGATAGACACCGCGCTGACAGTGAGCACACCGGCTACCCCTTGCGCCACCTGGCGGGCGTACTCCACCCCCTGTTCCAGTTCCTTGAGTGTGCGACAGGCCGCCTGCAAAAAGGCCTGGCCTGCGGGCGTCAGCTTGACCTCGCGCCTGCTGCGGGTGAACAGGGCTAACCCCAGCTTGTCTTCCAGTCGGCTGATCGCCTGGCTCAGGGGTGGCTGGGCCATGTGCAGGCGCACGGCGGCCTTGTGGAAATGCAGTTCCTCAGCCACCGCGATGAACTGACGGAGCAGTCGGGTTTCGATCATGTGCAGTGTTCCTTCCTTTGAACGGGGTTATCTGCGAACACCGCCGCTCTCACAGAGGGGCTGATAGGCAGCGGGTATCAACGGGCCTGTTGAACGGTATTAAACAACGCGCCTTTTGATTGTTACGGTGAAGTATCAATCAAGAGGGCATCCTTATGGACTTTAACGGCAAAACCGCAATTGTAACGGGTGCTGGCCGGGGCCTGGGCTTGAGTTATGCCAGGGAGCTGGCACGGCTGGGCGCCCATGTGCTGATCAGTGATATTGGCGCAGACAGGCAAGGCGCAGCAGCAGATGCATCCGTTGCCCATGACGCCGCGCAAGCGCTGGCAGCCCAGGGCTACAGTGTGATCGGTCATCACGGTGAGTTGGTCAGCGAGACGGGTTGCCGGCAGTTGGTCGAAACGGCCGTCGAAGCGTTCGGGCGGCTGGATATTGTGATCCACAACGCGGGCTGGGTCGGTTACCAGGCTATTGAAGAAGCGCAGCCTGAGTTTGTCGAGCGCGCGCTGGGGATCAATGTGTATAGCCCGATCTGGCTGTGCAAACATGCCTGGCCGCACTTGCGCCAATCATCGGCGGCGCGGGTGGTGCTGACCTCTTCGGACCGGGCCATGTACCAGCCCTATGCCCAGCCGGGCCTGACCGCCTACGCCGCCGGCAAGATGGCACAATTGGGCATCATGAATGCCCTGAGCAGGGAGGGTGCCGCCGATGGCATCCTGGTAAACGCAGTAGCGCCGGTGGCCAAGACCCGGATGTGGGGCGTTAACGGCGAACCGGACAACCTCAAGCCCCAGTGGGTGACCCCCGGTGTGATCTTTCTGGCCTCGGCTCAGTGCCAGGACAGCGGCTATATTCTGCGGGCCAGCAATGGTCAGTTCACGGCAACGCGGTTTGTCGAGAATCCCGGGGTGGACTACCCCCTGGATCTGGCCCGAATCAGGGCCGACAGCGCCGAGCAGGTCGCCCGCCTGTGGGAGCAGATCAAGGAATGCTGATGCTGGGGTCGGTCTTGTTAATTGTGCTTACCACTTAAGTAGGGTGCGCTGCGGCCATTGCGTGAAAAAGCCCTGTGCAAGTTGATATGCAGCGCTTTTTATAACCTGAGCATTAGTCCTTAAGTCGAGTCGCGGCAGCCTTATAGAGAGTATTAATACCAAGGAGTGAGTTGTGGGTTCGAGCCCGTGGCGTTGTCATGTTCCCCAGGATGGAAACTCCCTCTGATGCGAGTGCTGGGAGCTTTCGAACTCAGGCATGACAGATTCAAGGGAGCTGATTATGAACACCCAACTCTGGTTGAAAACAAGCACGGCCCTGTTGTTGGTCATGAGCGCCAGCCTGGCGGGCTGCCACAGTGGTGGTGGCGGGCATCACAGCAGTGACAGCGCAAGCACGCCGACGCCGCCGACCAATCCGACCACGCCAACTGATCCCACTACACCGACAGATCCAACTGATCCGACTGATCCAACCAATCCAACCAATCCGCCTAACCCGGCAGTTACCCCGCCTCTGGTCACGGGGCAGGTCGCCGGTGAAGTCGGCACCGGACTGGGCGGTGTCGGCACCCTGGTCAGCGGCGTGGGCACCACCCTGACCACCGTTCCTGTGGTCGGCGCAGCAGGCGGGTTGGTGGTCAACACCGGTAATGCCGTAACTTCCATTACCGATGGCGTGACCAATGGCCTGGGCTCGCTGGGCACTGACAAAAACTCGCTGGGCATTACCGTGGCTGGTGTTACCAATGGCGTCAGCGATGTGGGTAAAGGCGTTTCGTCTCTCGGCACAGGTGTCAGCGCTCTGGTCGACAACACACCGATCAGTCAGATCCCGCTGGTAGGCGGCGTAGTGGGCAAGGTCACCGGCACCGCGGGCGGGCTGGTGGACAAGGTCGGCACCACCGTCACCATGCTTGGCAACACACTGACCACCAATGTGACCAGCGGGCAATTGGGCAAGGCTACCGGTGGTTTGAATGACAAGGTCGTGGTCCCCGTGATCTCAATGGTGGAAAACGTCACAGGCAAGGTAGGCACCACCACCGGGTTGGGGCAGCCGGTGGACGGGTTGTTGACGAAGGTTGGCGGCGTGGTCGGCGGGCTGGGTGACAAGGTAGTCGATACCGGCAAGAATCCGCTCACCAATGTGGTGGGCGGTGTGCTAGGCGGTGTGGGTGGGGCACTGGATAAATCCGGCGGTTACCTGAACCCGACGACAACCACCGGCACCGGCACAAGCACAACTACCGGCGGGCTGGGCGGTTTGCTGGGCGGGCTGGGCACGGCCACAGGTTCAACCGGTACTCAGACAAACACCGGCGGCACAGGTGGTTTACTGGGTGGCAGTACTGGCTTGCTTGGCAGCCTGGGCGGCACGACCGGTACCCAGACAAACACCGGCACCTCGGGTGGCGCAAGTGCTTCCGGCGGGCTGGGTGGTCTGCTTGGCGGCCTGCTAAACAAAAACTGACTGGCCGCGCGCGGACGCTGTTGTACGGTTCGGTCTGTACCCCTGAAGTTCAGGTGCAGACCGGGCTGTTTTTCGTTCACCCTTGGCTGGTTTTATTGGCAATTGCGTTCACTGCCAGCGCTGGGCATCATCCAATGTCCGCACTCAAGGAAGCGTCCCATGGTCACTGCGACACTGCATCTGATGTGCGGCAAGATCGCATCAGGCAAATCAACCCTGGCCAGAACGCTTGCGGTGGAGCACAGCGCGATATTGCTGAGCGAAGATAAATGGCTCTCATCGCTTTATCCCGGTGCGATCAATTCGGTAACCGATTACGCAGCCTACAGCCTGAGGATTCGCGGTGTGCTGGGGCCTCTGGTGATCGACCTGCTGGAGTCCGGTGTGGATGTGGTGCTGGATTTTCCTGCCAATACCATTGCCGGCCGTGAATGGTTGCTCGGCCTGGCAGAAACCGCGCGTGTGCCGCACTGCCTGCATTATCTCGCTGTGGACGACGACACCTGCCGTGCGCGCCTGCATGTACGCAACCAGCTTGCCGAGCATGACTTTGCCGCATCGGATGCCGAGTTTGATCTGATCACCACCTACTTTCGTTCCCCGGATGCAGACGAGGGGCTGGTGATTGTTACTTACCCCCGGCCTCTTGCATGATCCAGTGCATAAATGCCCTGACCTCATCCCGTTGCATTGCCTCCACCCGCGTTACGGCGTAGTAGGCAAAGCGCGCCGGCCAGGGCTTGTCCATGACTTGTACCAGGCGGCCTGCAGCGATTTCTTCGGTTGCGTACTCCTGGGGCACCAAGGCCAGCCCCTGGCCTGCTTCGGCTGCGCGGATCAATAAAAAATCGTCCTCAAAAGCTGTCCCGCGTTCGGCGCGCGGGTCTTTGCCCACGCCATGGGCGCTGAGCCACAACAGCCAGTCGGCACGGTCAGCGTCATGCAGCAGGGGGAAGTCGAGGCAGTCCTGCGGCTGTGCCGGCCCCGGGTTGCCAGCCAGCAGGGCGGGGCTGGCGACGGGGATCAGCACAGGCGCCATCAAACGGGTCACGTGCAGGCCGGGATAGACCCCAAGCCCATGGCGCAAGGCAATATCGACACGCCCGCGGTGCATGTCCACCAGCGTGGAAGTGGCCTCCACCCGCACCTCGATATCCGGATGCAGGCGGTTGAATCGTCCCAGGCGCGGTACCAGCCATGAGGCGGCAAAGGTTGCCACCGTGCTGATCGTCAGGGTCTGGCGAGTCGTACTTTCGTGCAGTGACTGCATGGCTTTTTCGATTGCCCCGAAGGCTTGCTGCAGGGTGGGGTGCACAGCTGCGCCAGCCTCTGTAAGCCGCAAGCCGCTGCGTTCGCGGGTAAACAGCGGCATGCCGACCCGGTCTTCCAGCAGGCGGATCTGCTGGCTGACGGCACCTGAGGTGACATTCAGCGTTTGCGCGGCCGCCTTGATGCTGCCTTGCTGGCCTACTTCGACAAATGCTCGCAAGGCGAGAAGGGGCAGTGAAGCTGCCATAGGCTTTAGTTTTCCTGAATCTGGTGTGCAGAAATGATCGTTTCCGCTGACACACAGCGAAAGCGATGATGTTCCGAGTTTAGAGATGCTGTGCAAGTTTAGTAAAACTATATCTAACCGGACGCCCTGCATGAACCCCATGATCACGTTGTATACCGACAGCTCGCCCAATGGTTTCAAGATCACCATTGCCCTGGAGGAACTCGGTTTAACCTACCACCTGCGGCACGTAAACATTGACCAGGGCGAGAACCGCAGCCCGGCGTTTTTGCGCCTCAACCCGCACGGGCGTATCCCGGTGCTGGTCGACGAAAGCAACGGCATCACGCTGTTTGAATCGGCAGCCATCCTCCTGTATCTGGCTGATATCAGTGGTCAGCTCTTGCCTGTAGAACCCGCCAAACGCTGGGAAGCCATCCAGTGGCTGATGTTTCATGCTGCCAGCGTGGGGCCTGTGATGGGCCAGCGCGTTCACTTCGAGCTGTTTGCCGCAGACAAAATTCCCCAGGCCATTTCGCGCTATCGGCGCTTGATGGATGAAGCCTTTACCACCCTGGACAACCGCCTGGCCGAGCACCCCTATCTGGCCGGTGACGAGTACTCGATTGCCGATATTGCCCAGTTTGGCTGGACCCATATTGCGCAGGTCATCGACTTCGATTTCAGCGCCTATAAGCACCTGAGCGCCTGGTACCAGCGCATTTGCGCCAGACCCGCCGTGCAGCGCGGCATCGCTCTGCCTACTCGCGCCACCGGCGCTTGAACCAGGGGATCAATATGAACACTACAGATCAGGCCACAGGCCAGTCGTCGCCCGCATTTGCCAGCCACCGCGGTTATCGGCGCATGTTCGCGGCCAATCAGCTGACCCTCGGGATATTTCTGCCATTGCGCTTTTACAAGGGCGACATGGCGGTACTGGCCGGGCAGGGCGAGCGGGTTCGCGACATCGACCGATATGGTTTTGCCGCAGTCTGGGTGCGCGACGTACCGCTGTTCGATCCTGCCTTCGGTGATGCGGGGCAAGTATTCGATCCCTTTACCTACCTGGCGTTTCTGGCGGCTCACACCCGCTCAATTGCGCTGGCAACCGGCAGTGCAATCTTTTCGTTGCGCCATCCCATTGATCTGGCCAAGGCCAGCGCCACCATCGATCAGTTGTCGAACGGGCGCCTGGTCATGGGTATCGCCTCGGGAGACCGGGCCATTGAGTTTCCCGCCTATGGTCTGGAGCACGCCCGGCGGGGTGAGCGGTTTGCCCAGAGCGTGACGTATTTCCGCCAACTGATGCAGGCCCGTGCGCCGGTTATCGATTCGGCACTGGGGCACATGGCCGGAGCCGAATTTCTGCCCCGGCCCGTGGCGGGAGCCATCCCCCTGATGGTCACCGGTTCATCCCGTCAGTCACTGGCCTGGATTGGCGAGCATGCCGATGGCTGGCTGACCTTTCCCGAATCGACCCACGACCGCGCAGGGCCGCAACGCCTGGGCGAAAAGATCCGGGCCTGGCGCCAGTTGATCCCGGACGGCGGGTTCAGGCCGCACATGACCAATGAATGGCTCGACCTGGTTGATGACCCCGATTATCCCCGCACCTCTTTACAGGGCGGTTATGTGTTGCGCACCGGGCGCAATGGCCTGATTGACCTGCTGGGTGAATGGCAAGCAGCAGGGGTCAACCATGCGGCCCTGGGTATCCAGTTTTCGGCGCGGCCTGCGGCAGAGGTCATACAGGAGCTGGCAGAGCACGTGTTGCCGCATTTTCCTTCCCATCAGGGGCCGGGCCGTGTCGGGCCAGCATGGTGAAGGCACCTGTCAGGCCACTGCCTTGATCTCAACAACCGGGTCACTGCGCGTGCGTGACACACTCAGGCCCAGCAGCCCGCCGAGCACCAGCGCGGCGGCCATAAAGTACATTGCCGCCTGGGTGTTGCCGGTCAACTGCGTCAACCAGCCGACCACAATGGTGCTGAAAAATCCGGCGACATTGCCCAGGGAGTTGATCAGCGCGATCCCCGCAGCGGCGGCTGCACCGCCCACCACCGCGGTAGGCATGCCCCAGAACACCGGCAAGCTGCTGATCATAGCTGCTGTGCCGACGGTCAGGCCGATCATTGACAGCCACAGGCTGGCGCCGAACAGGGTGCCAAATACCACCCCGCCAGCGCCGATAAAGGCGCAGATTGCCAGGTGCCAGCGATACTCGCGAACACGGTCGCTGCTGCGTCCTACCAGCACCATGCTCACCGCGGCCACGGAATAGGGAATAGCACTCAACACGCCAATGGCCCAGGGTTCGGCGACACCGCTGTTGCGGATAATGGTCGGCATCCAGAAACTGATCACGTACTGGCCCAGCACCAGGCAAAAGTACACCGCCCCCAGCAGCCAGATTTTCGGGTTGAGCAGACCATCGCGTACGGAGTGGTGGGATTTGGCACGGGTTTCGCGATCCAGCGCCGCCTGCATGCCGCGTTTTTCTTCGGCGCTGAGCCAGCGGGCGTCGGCAATCCGGTCGCGCAGCAGAAAGAACACGGCGGCGCCCAGGGCCACCGCCGGCAAGCCTTCGATCACGAACAGCCATTGCCAGCCGGCGTACCCTGCCACGCCATCGAGGGTCTGCATGATCAAGCCGGAAATCAGCGAGCCCAGCATGCTGGAGATCGGCAGGGCGGCGATAAACAGTGAAATCATCACGCCCCGGCGATGGCTCGGAAACCAGGTGGTGAGATAGAAAATAATCCCCGGGAAAAAGCCTGCTTCGGCAATGCCGATCAAAAAGCGCAGCAGGTAGAAGCTCATGGGGGTTTCGACAAACATCATGGCCGCTGACAACAGGCCCCAGGTCATCATGATCCGCGCGATCCAGCGCCGGGCGCCAAACCTGTGCAGGGCGATATTGCTGGGGATTTCGAACATCAGGTAGCCGACAAAAAACACCCCGGCACCGAGCCCGTACACCGCCTCGCTGAACTTGAGGTCATCAAGCATCTGCAGTTTGGCAAAGCCCACATTGACCCGGTCCAGGTAGGCGACCAGATAACAGACCATCAGCAACGGAATGACTCGCCAGGCGGTTTTGCGGTAGGCCGAATGCAGTGCATGGTCCGGCATGTCAGCAGGGGGTGGCGGTAGGGTGTTCATCTGGAGCCTCTTTTTTGTTGTTGTAGGGGCAGGTGTGCAATCACCGATCAGCGCGCACGGCCTCCCGGCCATTCGCCGCACGCGCACATGGCGTGCACGACTTCGCGGATCAACTCACTGATCAGGGTTTTAAGATGGCTGGCGGGCATCGAAGCGCAACTGCAGATACCCAGGGTTCGGGTCAAGCCGTCAGCGGCAATGCGGTGGGCCACCAGCCGACCGTCATCGATTTCACGCACGGCCAGGTTCAACGGCATGATGGTGTGACCGATACCGGCCTCGACCGCGCTTTTGAGGATATGCACGGAGTTGACCTCCATGACGATTTCGCCCACGGCCAGCCCGTGCTGTTTTACCGCGTGCTCGACCAGCGTGCGGGTGCAGTGACCGTGGGCCTGACTGGGAAATACCAGCGGCCGGGCCAGCGCCTGCGCCAGGCAAACTTCACCGGCAGCGGGGGCGTCGGCGGCATCGGCACGGTGGATCAGGTAAAAATCTTCTTCGATCAATGCGCTGAACAACACTTGCGGGGGCAGGTCGATGGCGCTGAACAGGGCCAGGTCAATGCGCCCGTGCAGTAACTGGTCCATGACGTTGCCGGTCAGCTCTTCGTTGAGATGGAATGCCACCTGCGGGTAACGGGCGGCCACGGCGCGCATCAGCGGCATGGCAAGGAGGGTGGCGACGCTTTGCGGCAGCGCCACGATAATCGAGCCACTGACCGAGTCGGGGCTGCTGCTGACGGCAGCCCGGGCATCGCTCAGATGCTTGAGCATGCCCTGGGCGTATTCGTAGAAGACCTTGCCGGCCTCGCTGGCGACTACGCCGTTGTGGCTGCGATGGAACAGCTGAACCCCCAGATCGTCCTCCAGCGCCGACATCTGCTTGCTCAAGGCCGATTGCGCCACATGCACCTGGCGGGCGGCTTTGGACAGGCTGCCGCAATCGATCACGGCGACAAAGTATTTGATCTGGCGGATTTCCATTGCGGTGCTTCCTGCAGGACTCGGATATGCGGGCCGGTGATGGTACCGCGGGTCAGCCTGCAGAGCGCCCTCGAGGGAATATCTTGCCGGGGTTCATCAGCTGTTTCGGGTCGAGCGCCGCCTTGATCGACTGCATGACGTCCACGGCGTTTTGCCCGTGTTCAACGGCCATGAAGTGCTGTTTGGTCAAGCCGATGCCGTGCTCGCCGGTGCAACTGCCCTGCAGGGCAATGGCCCGCTCGGCCAGGCGATGGGCCACGCCTTCGGCGCGTTCGATTTCGTCGGGGTTGTGCGGGTCGACCAGGATCACGGCATGGAAGTTACCATCGCCCACATGACCGAAAATCGGTGCGAGAAAGCCGTTTTGCGCAAGGTCCGCTGCCGTCGCTTCAATGCACTCGGCCAGTCGTGAAATCGGTACTACGGCATCGGTGGTCAGGGCGCGGCAACCGGGGCGCAGGGCGAGGGCGGCGAAGTAGCCGTCATGCCGGGCCTGCCACAGACGGCTGCGATCCTCCGGATGCACAGCCCACTCGAAGTCCATGCCCTGATGTTCATCGGCAACCATGCGCACGGTCTCGATCTGTTCTTTCACGCCGGCTTCAGAGCCATGCAGTTCAAAGAGCAGCGACGGCGCCTCGCGCAACTGCGTGCTGCTGTAGGCGTTGAGGGCGCGCATGGTCAAGGCATCGAGCAGTTCAATGCGGGCGACCGGCACACCGAGCTGGATGATCTGGATCACGGCGCGTACGGCCAGATCCACGCTGGGAAAGCGGCACACGGCAGCTGAAATGGCTTCAGGAATCGGGTGCAACTTGACGGTCAGTTCGGCGATGGTCGCCAGCGTCCCGCCCGAGCCGACCAGTAAATGGGTCAAGTCATAGCCGGCGGAAGACTTGCGCGCCCGCCCGCCGGTGTTGATCACCCGGCCGTCGGCCAACACTGCCGTCATGGCCAGTACGTTTTCGCGCATGGTGCCGTAGCGCACGGCGTTGGTCCCGGAAGCACGGGTCGCCGCCATGCCGCCCAGTGACGCATCGGCCCCGGGGTCGATAGGGAAAAACAGCCCGGTGCCGTGCAACGCCGCATTCAACTGTTTGCGGGTCACCCCCGGTTGTACAGTGGCGTCCATATCGTCAACGCGAATGGCAAGCACCTGGTTCATGCCCGAGACATCAATGCTGACGCCACCGTGGGAGGCTTGCAGCCAGCCTTCCAGCGAGGTGCCGCTGCCATAGGCGATCATCGGCGTATCGTGGCGATAACAGGCGCTGCTGATACTGACGATATCCTCAAGGCTGTTGGCATAGGCCACGGCATCCGGCGGCATGGGGTCTAGTGCGGAAATATCGCTGCCGTGGTGCTCGCGCACGCTGGCCGAGGTGGAGAAGCGGGTGCCGAGCAATTGGCCCAGCTCCTCGCGCAAGGATTCGGCCAGGGGCGGGTGTTCGCAGGCAGCAGGATGGGTCATCAGACAATCTCCGGTTGTTGTGCACCGCGTAAAACGGGCGGCATTATCAGGGAGTTATGACTTATCTTAGGCAGCCTTGGGTACACACTCGTAGTGCTGAATTCAGATGGATCCATCTGTTTTTGAGATGGCCTGTGACAGGCGTAATGATCAAGAAGGAACTTGAGTTGAGTGACTGGGAAGCCTATTACCAGGCAAGTGAACAGCGCGGGCAATCGCCCTTGCTGAGTAGGGCCTTGAACCTGATCAGCGCGAATGAGGGTTCACGTCAGGCCGTGGACCTGGGTTGTGGGGCCGGAATGGAAACCCGGCAATTGCTGGCCGCAGGCTGGGACGTACTGGCCATTGACCGCGAAGCCGGCGCCATTGCGCGAACATCTGCATTGTCACAAGGTTTCAGCGGTGGGCGGCTGGCGACCCTGGCCTGCGATTTTGAACAGCTGACGCAGTTACCTGCATCCAGATTGATCCATGCCGGTCTCGCCTTGCCGTTCTGTCGGCCAGAATATTTTGAAACCCTTTGGCGGCTTGTTACTGCGGCGCTTGAACCGGGTGGTGTATTTGTCGGCCATCTGTTTGGCGAGCGGCACGGCTGGGCGGCACTTGCCCATATGACCTTTCAGACCGAAGCGCAGGCGCGCTTGCTGTGCGGTAATCTTGAGCTGCATCTGTTGCGCGAATTCGAGCAACCGGGTGCCAGTTTGCAGGGGGACATCGCCTGGCACCGCTTCGATATCATTGCCAGCAAGCCGCAAGGCGACGATAAATACCGTACTGAACAAAGGAGCCTGTGATGAAGGGAAGTTGCGCCTGCGGTGCCGTTGGCTATGAAATTGATCGTATCGACCTGCCTGTAAGCCATTGTCATTGCCAGTCGTGCCGCAAAACCCATGCTGCTGCGTTTGTCACCACGGCCGGTGTTTTGCGTGAGCACTTCCATTGGACGAGGGGGCAGGAAAAGCTCAGCAACTACGAGTCTTCCCCCGGCAAGCTGCGGCGCTTTTGCTCGCTGTGCGGTTGTCACCTTGTGGCTGAACGTGACACAGCCGCGGCTGTGATTGTTCGTGTTGCGACCCTGGACGAGGACCCGGGCGATCGCCCGCAATACCATATCTGGGCTGAGCATGATGTCCCATGGCTTGAACATGAAGACCTTGCGGTCTACCCGCAATGGCAGCCGGGGCGCTAGGGCTTCAGTGGCATTATTTAACTTTTATCAGGGAGATAACCGTTAGTGACCCGTGCATCTGTTCATACCCTGCGTCCGCTGCCCGAGCTTGATTACCATGACAGCAGATCGGTGCTGCTGCCTGTGCAGATCACGGCGCTGCAAGCCTGGAACCTGATGACGGCCGGGCAGGGGCCGCTGATGCGCCTGGCGTTTCGAACCCGAGACGGGATTTCTTCGTTATTGCTGCCGGTGGGGCCGGCGCACAAACTTATTGTCAACAGCTACCTCAAGCGCCTGAAGCGCAAGCTGCAAGGGATGGAGCCCTGAATTTATGAACATAGCCATAAGACTTGCCAATCAGGCAGATATCCCGACAATTTTTGTCATCCGTACCCGCGTCAGGGAGAACCCTCTTTCTCACCAACAGTTAACTGAAATGGGCATTACCCCCGACGCCATAGGTCAGGCGATGGAAGCCGCTCCCTGTATCTGGGTGGCCGAGGTCGAGGGTGTTACGGTGGGGTTTGCCATGGCCGATGCCGAGGATGGCTGTGTCTTTGCCGCATTTGTCCTGGCCGAATTCGAGGGGCTCGGGCTGGGTCGCAGACTGATGGCGAAGGCCGAGGCGTTTCTGTTTCAGCATCACCCCACGATTTGGCTGGAGACCGCTGAAAACAGCCGTGCCAGCGGTTTTTATCGGCACCTTGGCTGGCAGGCGGTGGCGAATTTGCCTGAAGGTGATGTTCGTTTTGAAAAATCACGGACGTAGCAGGGAAGGGTATGCACATTCGATTGACGCAAGCCAGTGACTGGATGCTGTTGAAGCAGGTTCGCCTGGCAGCGCTTCTGGAGGCCCCGACGGCATTTGGCGTGAGCTATCAAACGGCGGCCAGTTACACCGACGAGCAGTGGCAAGAGCGCGCTGATTCAGGGGCGGGGACGCAATTCTGGCTGGCCATCGAGGACAGCAAGGCGGTGGGCATGATCGGTGCCGGGGTGAGCGAAAACCGGCGCTATAACTTGATCGGCATGTGGGTCGAGCCCGGCGTGCGCGGCGCCGATGTGGCCGCCCGGCTGGTTGGCGCAGTCAAGGCCCGGGCGCTGCAGGGTGGGCATGAGTACGTTTATCTCGAGGTAGCCCCGGACAACGCAAGAGCTGCCAGCTTCTACCTGAAGCAAGGGTTCAGGTTCAGGGATGAATGGGAACCCTTGGCAAGTCATCCCTCTATCAGGTTGCAGACGATGTGCTGGGTTGTGACTCCAGACAGCCCCTGAAATCGGCTACACACTCCTCTCGTCGAAATATCTGTCAGAAAAATTGACCAGAATGATCCTACGCAGTTTACTGTATGTTCATACAGTTATCGTAAGGCGTGCGTCATGAGCTTCACTTCCCTGGGTCCCATTGCTGAAGATGGCGTTCGCCTGCCACTTTGCTCCTTCAAAGTCCCCGCGGGGTTTCCGTCACCGGCGGCGGATCATATCGAGAAGGAAATTTCCCTCGATGAACTGCTCGGTATCCGTGCGCCCCATGTGTATCTGGTGCGCATCGACGGCGACAGCATGCAGGGAGTGGGGATTTTTTCCGGGGATCTGGCGGTGGTGGACCGTGCTATCGAGCCCGGGCATGGCCATGTGGTGGTGGCGCTGCTCAATAACGAGCCGATATGCAAACGCCTGTGCCTGCGTGGCAAGAGTGTTGTGCTGCAATCCGAAAACCCGAAGTATCCGGACCGGTATGTACTCGAAGGTGATGAACTGACAGTCTGGGGCGTGATTACCTATACCGTGCGCAGCCATGGCCACTAAGCCTGCGCCGGTTTTTGCCCTGATCGATTGCAACAGTTTTTACGCCAGCTGTGAGCGTGTGTTCAGGCCCGACCTGGCCAAGGTGCCCATTGTGGTGCTGAGCAACAACGACGGCTGCGTGATCGCCCGCAGTTATGACGCCAAGCCTCACGTGAAAATGGGCGAGCCGTATTTCCAGATCAAGGATCGGCTCGAGCAACTGGGGATTGTGGCGTTCTCGTCCAACTATGCGTTGTATGGCGACATGAGCGAGCGTGTCATGAGCCTGATCGAGGCGATGTTGCCGGCTGTCGAGGTCTACAGCATCGACGAGTCCTTTGCCGACCTGAGCGGTATCGTTGACGCCACCGCCATGGGCCGTCAGTTGCGCAGTCGCATCCTGCAATGCACGGGCATTCCGGTGGGGGTCGGCATCGCGCATACCAAGACCCTGGCCAAGCTGGCGAATCACACCGCCAAGCGCTTGCAGGCCCACACGGGGGGCGTGGTGAACCTGTGTGGCGATCATGAACGTGACTGGGTACTGCGCAATACCGCGGTGTCGGAGGTCTGGGGCGTTGGCCGACGCATGACCGCGCATCTTGAAGGTATGGGGATTCGCACAGCGATGGATCTGGCCAAAGCGGACCCGTGGTCGCTGCGCAAAAAATTCAGCGTGGTGATCGAAAAAACGGCCCGTGAATTGAACGGTACATCCTGCCTGGCCCTGGACGAGCCCGACCCGCCCAAGCAGGAGATCTGCTGCAGCCGTATGTTTGGCAAGCGCCTGACCGAGCTGGCACCGATCAAGGAGGCCGTAGCCACCTATATGATGCGTGCCTCGGAAAAACTCAGGGCACAAAAGTCGTACTGCCAAAAAGTCCGGGTCAGCATTCGTACCGGCATGTTCAACCCGGACGAGGCGAAGTACGCCAAGGGCGTGGTGGTGACCTTGCCCTATCCTACCGATGATGTGCGGTTACTCACCAGAGCAGCGGTGGATGCTCTGGAGCATGTGTTTCAGCCCGGTTTCAGATACAGCAAGGCCGAAGTGTTGTTGCTCGACCTGCGCCAGCCGGGGGAGTTTTCCGACGATCTGTTTGCCGTCAATCAACCGGCAGAAGCTTCACGGGTGATGGCGGTACTGGATGCCATCAATGGCCGCTGGGGCAGGGGCACGTTACGGGCCGCCAGCGTGCCGGGCAAACCCGACTGGGGGATGCGCCGGGAGATGATGAGCCAGAGTTATACGACGCGGGTGGATCAGCTTTGGCAGGTTTCGTGCCGATAAATACGGCCGTTGATTGTGCAGAACTGTGGGCAATGAACTGTACGCGCAAAGTGGAGATCCGGTGTGTGAAGTTCAAACATATGGCCTGCTCAGAACACTGGGCTGTCGTGTGCTGCTGGTTTGCTTGTTGAAGACTCAAAAAAATCAAGGTAGGAAAACCCTGAATTAATAGTGGGGTTATTCTTGCGCTTGCTCCTGGCAGTTGAATGTTAGTACTGATGCTGTACTAATGGTGTTGCCCTGTTATACCCATTGCCGAACAGGCACTGGTTTTAATTGCAAGAGTGGCGGGCTATCAAGACTATCAAGAAAAGTCAAAAAAGCAGATGCCGGTACGTGCCTGCTATCAGGCAAGGTCAGGATTAAAGATGATAAACACAGTTGCATTGTATTGGTTGCTCACTTATGCGATTTAAATGGATTGTTTTTGTTGTCGGGCTGGTCGCATTATCTTCTTTTGCATTTTATGGGTTGTTTGATCGGTCTGATGAAGTGAGCCATATCGTTGCGCCAGTAACGAAAATCGACATGGAAAGTCTGGTTTTGGCAACAGGCCCGATAGTCGCAACGGGCTTGGTCGATGTCGGCGCGCAGGTTAATGGTCAAGTTAAAACAATCCATGTGCGACTGGGTGACAAGGTCAAAAAAGGCCAGGTATTAGTGGAGATTGATCCGGAGCTTCAGGAAAATGCCTTGAGCAAGGCGAAAGCCAGCCGCGATCTTGTACTGGCACAGCAAAAGGCCAGGGAAAAAGCGCGCCAGCGCGCAGAGAGGGTATTTACCCGCCAGCAAGCGCTGTACCAGGCAGATGCCAGCGCAAAAAGAGACCTTGAGCAAGCCGAGGTGGAGCTGGAAAATGCCCGGGCTGAAGTCTTCGTTCTAAAAAGCCAGATTCATTTGGCTCAAATCGAGATGGATAGCGCAGTGGCTAATCTCGGGTATACGAAAATCAAGGCGCCTGCCGATGGCGAAATCATCGCTATTGTGACTAAGGAGGGCCAGACAATTGTGTCCGCCCAGACATCACCGACCATTCTGATTATGGGCAATATGGACAGGATGACAGTCAAGGCCAGAATATCCGAGTCGGATATTGTACGAGTGCAGGAGGGGCAAAAGGTTGTTTTTACCGTGACCGGTGCACCGGAGCTGTCTTTCGAATCGAACATTCTTGCCGTTGAACTTCTGCCGGAGTCCGTCGTTACTGACAGCAAAGAACTCTCAAAGCCCAATGCAACGTCCAATGTTCCTGTTTACTACAATGCTACGTTTGAAGTTGATAACCCTGATCGTCTGCTCAAGCCTTTGATGACAGCCAACGTTAAAATCACTCAGGAAAGCGTTGGCCAGGTGATGGCAATTCCTTTGGCCGCTCTCGGAAAAAAGCAGTCTGCGGGCAATCTTTATGAAGTGCGTATATTGACGGAGCAGAAAGAAGTGGTTGCAAGATCCATTGCGATCGGTCTGCGAAACAATACGCATGTGCAGGTTAAGTCGGGGCTTGAGCTAGGCGACAATGTCATTATCGAATAGGCGTTGATTGATGTTGTGCTGTGGGAGTCATTGTTAATATTTATTTGTCGGGTAGTGTATGGAATGTCTCAGGAAAATAAAGTTTCGAACTCGGCCCACGAAGGATGCCGTAAAGCCTGGCAACCTGCCAGAGGAAAACCTGAGCTTATCCGCGCCATTAATCCAATTGATAAATGTCAGCAGGAGCTATTTCAATGGTCATTCATCTACAGAGGCTTTACGAGACGTCAACCTGAATATCCGTGCAGGTGAGATGGTTGCAATTGTCGGGACATCGGGCTCGGGAAAGTCGACCCTTCTCAATATTCTGGGGTGCCTTGTCCCGCCTTCGCAAGGGCAATACATCCTGCACGGGCGGAGTGTGACCCGTCTGACGAATAATGAGTTGGCAGATTTGCGCAGAGGCACTTTCGGATTCGTATTCCAGCGCTACCATTTGCTGGGCCACCTGAATGCTGAAGAAAACGTTTTGTCTCCAGGCCTTTATGTCGAAGGGGAGAAGAAAACACTGCGTGCACGCGCGCAAATGCTGTTGAGCAGTCTTGGGTTGAGTGACCGCTTGCACTTCTTTCCGGGACAGTTGTCAGGTGGGCAGCAACAGCGTGTCAGCATTGCGCGTGCACTGATGAATGGCGGCGACATCATATTGGCCGATGAGCCGACCGGTGCGCTGGATACCAAGAGCGGTGAGGAGGTGATGGCCGCCTTATGTGAACTGAATGCAAAAGGGCATACCGTCATTATTGTTACGCACAATAATGACATCGCTTCATATGCGCAGCGGCTGATTCATATTCAGGATGGATGCATCTCTTCGGATACAGGCAATCACCCTGCCTCGTCAACGGCAGGGCCGCGAGGGGGGCCCGGGTTGAAACCTGCACAGGGCTCCTCGATAAACATGCTGTCAGGCTGGGTGGAGGCAATTAAAATTGCTTTTTCGTGGCTGGTCAGAAAGCCCTTGCATGCGGGATTGACGGTACTGGGAATCGTCATCGGCATTGCTGCGGTTTCATCGGTTATTGCCCTGGGTGAGGGGGCGCGCGACCGTATAGTTCAAGAGATCAGCGCCCTGGGTGCTGACACCATCGATATTTACTCCGGAAAGGACTGGGGTGATATCTACAAGGGTTCAAACAAAGCGCTGAGTGAATCTGATGTGGACTATCTGCGATCACTTCCCTACGTTGACAGCATCTCCCCGGTCACCTCTGCGACAGCCACCATTACATCAAAAAACGCCAACCTTTCAGCTCAGGTATTGGGTGTCGGTGAAGCGTTTGCCAGGGTGAGAGGCGAGGTATTTGCGCAAGGTACTTTTTTTTCCAGTGATGATGTTAAACGGCAGGCGCAAGTTGCAGTCATTGATGAAAATATGCGCAAAAGACTTTTCCCGAGCTGGGAGGACCCGATTGGAAAAGTCATATTGGTAGGCCCGATGCCGGCAATCGTCATAGCGGTTATCAAGAATACACCGTCTTCATTTGGTGAGGCGCCTGTTCTGCAGATGTATATGCCTTATACCACGTTGATGTCACGTATTTCGGGCCAGCCATTTCTTGAGAGCATTGTAGTGCGCGTGGCTGACGGGATTTCAAACGAACTGGCCGAAAGTAATATCAATCGTCTTTTGGAACTCAAACGCGGCAGCAAAGACTTTTTCACAAGTTCTGCAGACTCAATACTCCGGTCGGTGACCAGTGCTACCAGAGTCTTGAACGTGCTGAGCATATCGGTCGCATCGATTTCTCTCCTGGTTGGAGGAATTGGCTTGATGAATATGATGCTTTACTCAGTAGCAGAGCGAACCTATGAAGTAGGCGTTCGTATGGCGTTCGGTGCCCGTCGACGAGATATCATGCAGCAGTTTCTCAGCGAATCCTGTTTGCTGTGCATATTTGGCGGTGGTTTTGGGTTTTTGCTAGCCCTGCTTGCCGGGGAAATTTTAGGCGGATTACAAACTGATTTTCCGCTTAAATTTTCTTATTGGTCGTTCATGGTAGCGTTTGCAAGTTCTACCGTTATTGGTCTTGTATTTGGTTATATACCTGCTCGAAATGCCGCCAGGCTGGATCCTGTCGAGGCTTTGTCCCGGGCGTAAGTCAATGGGTTTGCCATCGTAATCATTCAACATGAAGTCGATGCCTTGCTGGACGCAGTCAACACTGCGCTCCAATGTTCTTGAGAATATCATTGTGATTACTAGATATTACCCTGCTGTGTTTTGTAGCGTGATGCTGTTGGCAGGTTGTAGCACTCATCTGCCCGATGTGAACGCTGTCAAATCACAACTGGCGCTGCCTGCAAAATGGCGTAATGCATTACCTGAGGGTAAAGATATAAAGCAGACACAGCATTGGTGGCGCTCATTTCAGGACCCTGACCTGGACGCTCTGGTGGAACGTGTACTGCGCAATAATAATAACCTGGCAGCGGCTGCATACAGGGTCAAAAAGGCAGAGGCACAAGCGGGTATTGTCAGGACGAATTTAACACCAGGTGTATCAAGTGGATTCAAACTGAGCAGTAGCAAGGAACTGAACAGAGGAAGTTCGGAACAAAAGGCTTTTACCAGCACATTCTCCTTGAGCTACGAGCTGGATTTATGGGGGCGTCTTGCAAAGGCTCGCGATATCTCGGCCTGGGAAGCCATGGCGACCCGGGAGGATCGTGAGCACATCGCGATGCAACTGATCGGTACAACAATGGAGCTGTACTGGCGATTAGCGTTTTTGAATGAAAGCATTGAAATTAACGACACCAGCATTGCCAGCGCCCGTTCAATCCTTGAGCTGGCACGCCTGGGTGAATCCGTTGGGCAGGAGGGGCGTCTTCAGTCGATTCAGGCAGAGCAACAGTTAAGTGTACTGCTGGCCGATAAAACAGGGCGGCTTCAACAGCGTGAAGAAAGCCGCAATGCCTTGTTGGTTTTATTGGCGTCGCCTATGGGATGGGATGACACGATCAAGATTCGTCCAGTTCCGACTCAACCGTCTACAGCGCTACGGTCGGAGATACCTGCCCACATTCTGAGCCAGCGACCCGACATGAGGGCTGCTGAACTCAGGTTGCGCGCTCATTTCAGCAATATTGAGATCCAGCAAAGAAACCTCTATCCGGCAGTGAATCTTACGGCAGGTATCACTGGAGGAGGGACACGCGAACTGTCAAATATTCTGCGAAATCCGGTGGGTTTTTTTACGGCAGATTTACTGCTTCCGTTTTTTGAGTTCAATAAAGGCAAGTTGCAAGTTGAAATCGCCGAAGCAACGTACCAGGAGAGTATCGAGTTATACAAAAAACAGTTGCTTGATGCGCTGCAGGATGTTGAGAACGCACTGTCGGCCTATAAACAGCTCACCGATGAGGGGCTCTACCTGGCCCGTGCCCATGAATCTTCATCCCGGGCAGAGCGCATTGCTGAAATACGCTATCGCCTTGGGCAGTCGAATATAAAAGAATGGCTGGATCAACAGGATGCGAAGCGCAGTATCGAACTGCGACTGGGTAAGAGTCGCACTGATCGGTTGATTGCCATGGTCAAGTTTCATCAGTCTATCGGTGGCGGCTGCGGTGATGGATGCGCTGATGCCTTGCGATGAAAGGTACCTGGTCAGGTGCTTCAGGTTTATTTGCCGGCTGTGTGCGTTAAGTGCTCGCAGGCCTGGTTGATGTGTGAGTTTCAAATCAAGCCATGCGTTTAATTGAATTTAATGTTTTCCGGGGCCGGCCAATCCTGCTGCACGTCAACGCACAGCCATGCAAAACCTCCTGATCGCCTCGCAGGCCCGGCGCAACACGGCGTCATCCAGGGCATAGGCAATACGGATATAGGGCCCCAGGCCAAAGGCGCTGCCATGCACCACGGCTACACCGGCTTCGTCGAGCAGGGCCAGGGCCACGTCTTCATCGGTGGACAGCACCCTGCCTGCGGGCGAGGTGCGGCCGATCAGTCCGGCGCAGCAGGCGAACGCGTAGAAGGCGCCTGCCGGGCTGGTGCATTCAAGGCCCGGTATGCTATTGAGCTGGTCGACCATCAGATCGCGGCGCTTCTGGAACGCGATACGGCTGCTGTGGATAAAGTCCTTGGGGCCTTCCAGAGCGGCGAGAGCGGCCTGCTGCGAGATTGAGCCGGCTCCCGAAGTCTGCTGGCCTTGCAATGTTTCCATGGCTTGCAACAGCCAGCGCGGGCCTGTGGCAAAACCGATACGCCAGCCGGTCATGGCGTAGGCCTTGGACACGCCGTTCATGGTCAGGGTGCGCGCTGCCAGGCGTGGTTCAACCTGGGCCAGGGTATGGAACAGCTGACCATCGAAGATCAGGTGTTCGTAGATATCATCCGCCAGGATCAATACATGAGGATGGGCCAGCAGCACATCGGCCAGTGCCGCCAGTTCGTCGCGGCTGTACACCGCCCCCGTCGGGTTGGAGGGCGAGTTGAGGATCAGCCAGCGCGTTTGCGGGGTGATTGCCGCTGCCAGTGCCGCTGCGGTCAGCTTGAAACCGGACGCTGCGTGGCAGGTCACGAAGCAGCTTTGTGCGCCGCATAACTGAACCATCTCGGGATAACTGACCCAGTAAGGCGCCGGTATGATGACCTGATCTCCCTCATTGAGGGTCGCGGCCAGGGCATTGTAGATCACCTGTTTGCCACCGTTGCAGACCAGGGTGTCCTGCCAGCCGACATCCAGGCCGTTTTCACCACGGAATTTGGCCGCCACCGCTTCTCGCAGTGAACGTGCGCCAGCGACCTGGGTGTAGCGGGTGTGGCCCTGGCCTATGGCGCGGATTGCAGCGTCGCGCACAGGCTCGGGCGTATCGAAGTCCGGTTCGCCAGCGCACAGTGAAATGATCGTGGCGCCTTGGGCGCGGCGCTCTGCAACACGGTCGATGATCCGATAGGTGGCCGAGGGCAGGGCGCTTGCCAGGTGCCGGTTGAGCCGCTGGATATCGCTGCTCATGGGCGGTGTCTCCAGTGAGTCAGGTTCATCAGTTCGAGCGTGGAGCGGCCTTCAGTCAGAGCCTGCATCATATGAGCTTCCTTGTCGGCACGGGATTCGCCTTCGGCGAAGGTACGTGCGGCATGTGCCTTGGGGATGATGATCACACCATCATCGTCAGCCACCAGCAGATCCCCCGGCGCCACCTCTGCGCCGTTGAAATTGAAAGCCTGACCTACCGAGGTGGCGCTGGCCTTGACGGTGCCTCTGACCGAGATGCCGCGGGCAAATACCGGAAACCGGCGCGCCTTCAAGGCCGCGATATCACGTACCCCGCCGTCGATGACCAGGCCGACCACACCGGCTGCCTGTGCCGCAACGGTAAGGACTTCGCCCCAGTAACCGGCAATAAAATTACCGGTACCCACTACCAGCACACTGCCGCGGGGCACTTGTTCAAGGGCCAGGTGCAGGGCCAGGTTATCGCCAGGAGCGCATTGCAGCGGGTACGCCGGCGCGGCGATAAAGGCGCCATCCCAGATCGGGCGGATGCCGCTGTCCACGGCACAGGCCAGGTGCGATGCCTCATACAGGGTCGAACTGCCGAGGATTCTGGCCCGTTCGTGGTAGTTCAGGGGCAGGGCGAGTGTGCTCATCAGGCTTTCCTCTGCAGGCTGTGGTAGCCCAGTGCAGCGCGGGCGCTTGCAAGGGTCTGGCCTTGACTGATCAAGGTACGGATTTGCGCTTCGACGGTTTCAATCTGCCGCGCACAGGCGGCCACTTGTGCGGCATGGGCGCGGGGTACGATCACTACGCCATTGGCGTCGGCCACCACGATGTCACGGGCACAGACGCGGGCGGTGCCAATGGAAACGGGCTGGTTGATCGACTGCACCTGGACACGGTCCTTGCCGGTGCGCATAAAGCGGCCCTTGCTGAAGATCGGATAACCGTCTCCCAGCGCCTTGTTCACGTCACGGCAAACACCGTCGATAACCGTGGCAGCGATGTTTCGGCTGCCGGCGTACTGGGTCATGATGTCGCCCCATACGGTGCAGTCGGTGCGCCCGGCATTGTCGATCACCACTACGTCACCGGGCAGAACTTGCTCGATAAAGTCGCCCACGGTCCCGGCAGGCACGCTGGCCGGGACGTACTGCACTGTGAATGCCGGCCCGACAATAACCGTGCTGTAGTTGCCCAGCGGCATCACGCCCAGGCATTGGCCGGGCAGGCCGAGCTTGTCCAGGGCATCGGAAACCCCCGGCGTGTCCAGGCCCTCAAACAGGGCGACCAGTGCTTGATCTTCAGGGTTCATCAGACGTGCTCCGTGCGGATGGCTTCAAACTGGCTGTCATGCATGACTTCGGCTACGGAGCGACCGCTGCGTACTGCGTCGAGCATGACTTGCTGACGCCGGGCGATACGTTCGCCAAGATCGACGACCTGAGCGATATGGGCCTGGGGCACAAACACCGTGCCGCAGTTGTCGGCGATCACATAGTCGTCTTCGCTGACATTGACCCCGGCGACTTCGATGGTCACGGCGGCCGCTATCTGCATCACGCGATTGCGCGCACTGATCATGGTGACGCCACGGCCGTAAACCGGATAACCGATTGCCGCACTGCCATCAATATCGCGGCTGCAACCGTCAATGATGGTGCCTCGCACCTGTTTGGCGAGCGCCGCATTGGCAAGGATATCGCCCCAGCAAGAGATGCCCTCGATACCGCCGGCGATCACCAGCACCCGATCATCCGTGTTGATGTGTTCGACCACCGGGGTGATCAGGTGGGCGCTGGGCACCGTGTCGGTCTTTGCGGCCAACAGTACGGTACTGGCACGGCCAACGATCGGCGGGCAGTTCCACAGCGGCCGCAGCCCCACAGTGGCCCCTGCCAGACCAAGAAAATCCAGCGCATCGGACACGGTATTACTGTCCAGTGCCGCCAGACGCTGGAGTACAGTCATGTCGGTCGTGCTTTTGAGCGTCATCGCGCAGCCTCAGTGGTGGTGTAGGTGCTCAGTGTCGGCGAGGCTGTTTGATAGGTATATTCCTGTTCACGTAAGCTTTGGATACGTTAAACCTATGGAAAAACCATGATCAATTTCCGTCTGATCCGTCACCTCTGGCTCTTTCTGGCCGTCGCCGAAGAGCAGAACTTCGGCCGCGCCGCCAAGCGCCTAGGCATGTCCCAGCCGCCGCTGAGCGAGCAGATCCAGGTGCTGGAGCAAGCGCTCAAGGTCAAACTGTTCGAGCGCTCGCGGCGCGGTGCCAAGCTGACGCCGGTGGGGGCGGCAATTCTGCCGGCCGTACGCAAGTTCGCCGAGCAGTTGGAGCGTCTGGAGCTGGCCGTGGATGAAGCGCTGGCGGGGCAGTCGGGGATGCTGACCATTGGCGCAATTTCCACGGCCATGTTTGATGTACTGCCGGGCCTGATCGAGCGGTTGAAGGAGGATTACCCGCACTTGACCGTCTCGGTGCGGGAAATTGACAGCGTCGAAGCGGTGCCGGCGCTGGAGGCGGGGGATATTGATCTGGCGTTTGCCCGTCTGGACGGTGATCTGGGGGACTCAATCCAGTCACTGCCGCTGCTGGAGGACCGCCTGATGCTGGCCCTGCCCAGTGATCACCCGCTGGCAGCGCGCACGCGCATCAGCCTGGCCAGCCTGTCCAATGAGCCTCTGGTGATGTTTTCGCGCAAGGTCAGCCCGGTGTATTTCGACAATCTGATTGCCACCTGCCGGGCAAGCGGTTTTTCCCCGCGGGTGTTGCACGAAGTGCGTTCCGTGGCCTCGCAAATCGCCTTTGTCAGCTATGGCCAGGGCATTGCGCTGGTGCCTGCGTCCTTGAAAAAGCTGGCTCCCGCCAATGTGGTATTCCGTGCACTGAGCGAAAAGCTCAACGTGGTGACCACTGCCGTGGCATGGAATGCCAATCGGTCGAACCCGCTGATAGAGGCGATCATTGCTCGTTTAAGCGCCAAGGCATGATGTTTTTGATAGGTTTGGCCTATGTAAACCTTCTGGTCTTAGGCATTTACACCAGGGCCGATGTGCCTGACATTGGTCCGCCGCCTTAACGCTTCAGGAGTCATGCCCGTGCCCGTACCCGCAACCTTTGCCCATACCCAAGTGCCGCTGGAGGTAGAGGGTGTGGACTTGACTATTGCCGCTCTTCACCGAGAAGGGGAACTGGCACCGATTGTCTTTCTGCATGGCTTCGGTTCGAGCAAGGAAGACTATGCCGATATCGCGCTGCGTGCGGAGTTCGCCGGGCATGCCTTTCTGGCCTACGATGCGCCGGGGTGTGGTGACAGCGGGTGCAGTGATCTTGCCCGGGTTTCCATCCCTTTTTTGCAGCAAACGGCGCTGCAAGTGCTCGAGCATTTCGGCATCGAACGCTTCCATCTGGTGGGCCATTCCATGGGCGGGTTGACCGCCCTGATGCTGGCCCATCAGTTCCCGCAGCGGGTACTCAGTTTTGTCGATATCGAAGGCAATATTGCCCCCGAGGACTGCTTTCTCAGCCGTCAGATCATCGACTGCCCGAGTGATGATCCTGAGCTGTTTTTTACGGCCTTTATCGAGCGTGCCCGCCATGCCCCGGCCTATGCCAGTGCCCTGTATGCCGCGAACCTGAGGCACAAGGTGCGTGTGCAAGCGGTGCGGGGGATTTTCGAATCGATGGTCGAGCTGTCCGATAACGCCAACCTGATGGGCAAGTTTCTCGGCTTGCCGTGCCCGAAGATGTTTATGTTTGGCGACCAGAACGCGTCACTGTCCTACCTGCCGCATATCGCGGCTCACGGCGTACGCCTGGGGCAGATCCCGGCTTGCGGCCACTTCCCGATGTATTCCAACCCGATTGCGATGTGGCAGCACATGGCGGATTTTTATGGGGCAATTTCAGGCTAGGGCAACGCCGCCTCGACCAGCTCGATCCAGTGCCGCACCGGGGTTCTGCCTGCACTGTCGAGGTGTGCCTGGCAGCCGATATTGGCCGTGACAATAACCTCGGGGTGCGCGCTTTCCAGTGCGTTGAGTTTGTTGTCGCGCAGTTGCCGGGACAGTTCGGGCTGGGTCAGCGAATAAGTGCCTGCCGAGCCGCAGCACAAGTGGCTGTCGGGCACCGCGGTCAGGTTGAACCCCAACCGGGTGAGAATGCCTTCAACCGCGCCGCCGAGTTTTTGCCCGTGCTGCAAGGTGCAGGGGCAGTGGAACGCCAGCCGTTGATTGCTGTGCACACCGAGGGTGTGCAGTGGCTCGTCGCGCAGCACTTCAACCAGATCCCTGGCCAGCGCACTGACCTTGGCAGCTTTTTCGGCATAGGCCGGGTCGTTGCCGAGCAGGTGGCCGTAATCCTTGATAAAGGCACCGCAGCCGCTGGCGGTTTGCACGATTGCTTCGGCCCCTTGTTCAATCCCCGGCCACCAGGCATCGATATTGCGCCGGGCGCGATCAAGTCCTGCGGCCTGGGCGTCCAGGTGGTAGTCCACTGCACCGCAGCAAGCGGCTTCTCGGGCAGGAATCACGCTGATGCCCAATCGGTCCAGCACTCGGGTAGCTGCTGCGTTGGTGTTGGGTGACAAGCTCGGTTGCACGCAGCCTTCGAGCAGCAGTACTTGCCGGGCATGGCGGGTGGTCGGTCGCAGCCCGGGCGCGGGGACCTGGCCTGGCAGTTTGTCTTGCAGGCGTGCGGGCAGCCAGGGGCGCAAGATCTGACCACTGCGCAGTAGCCACCTGAACCGGCCCGCATTCGGTATGACGCTGCGCAGCCCTTGACGCAGCAAGCGTTGCCCGAGCGATCTGGGTACCTGGGCGTCAACCATTGCCCGGCCAATGTCCAGCAGGTTGTGGTAGTCGACGCCTGAGGGGCAGGTGGTTTCGCAATTGCGGCAAGACAGGCAACGGTCCAGATGCTGTCGGGTTTTCTCCGTCACCTGATTGCCTTCCAGTACCTGTTTGATCAGGTAAATACGCCCCCTCGGGCCGTCCAGTTCATCACCGAGCAACTGATAGGTCGGACAGGTGGCGTTACAGAAACCACAGTGCACGCAACTGCGCAGGATGCGTTCAGCCTCCCCGGCACGGGGCAATTGGCGGGCCTGTTCGCTCAACGTGGTCTGCATGGTTCAAAGCTCCGCGTACAGGCGCCCGGGGTTGAAAATACCCTGCGGGTCGAGTTGTTGTTTGAGGCTACGCTGGTAGCGCATCAGAGCCTCCGGTAACGGCTGGAACGGGCTGTCGACAAGACCGTGGCTGTAGCAGGTGGCATGGCCGCCGACCTCGGTTACGACCGTGCGGATAAAGCTCGCCTCAGCATCCGACTTGAGCCAGCGCTGGGCACCGCCCCAATCGATCAACTGCTCACCGGGCAGCTCAAGTTCCGGGGTGTTGTTGGGCAAGGACAGGCGCCAGAGGGGCTGGCCCTCATCGAAGAAGCGCAATTGGTGTTCGTTGAGCCGTGTCCAGAACGAAGCGTCCAGGCGCTCGCCGCCCAGGCGTTCGTGAGCCGCCATCACCGAGCCTTCGCCACCCTCCAGGCGCAGGTGCAGGCGCTGGCCATCGTGGCAGGCAGCGCTGATCGGCAGCGGTTGCCGGCCCCATTCGGCGAGGCGCAGCAGGGCTCGCGCCGTGTCCAGTTCCAGGCTGATACTCAGGGATTGCCGCGGCTTGGGCAGCACCTTGAGTGACACTTCGGTGATGACTCCCAGTGCGCCGTAGCTGCCGGCCATCAAACGGGACAGGTCATAGCCAGCGACGTTTTTCATGACTTCGCCGCCAAAACGCAAATGCTTGCCGTGCCCGGTGATCACCCGGGTGCCGAGGACAAAGTCCCTGAGCGAACCTGACCAGGGCCGGCGCGGCCCCGACAGGCCGCTGGCAACCATGCCGCCGACCGTGGCGGCACCGAAAGAGGGCGGTTCGCAGGCCAGCATTTGCCCGGCTTTATCCAGCGCCTGCGCCAGCTCCATCAGAGGCGTACCGCAGCGTGCGGTGATCACCAGCTCGGTGGGGTCATAGCTGACAATGCCCCGATGGCCGCGGGTGTCGAGCACTTCACCGGCCACGCTGCGGCCAAGGAAGGCTTTGCTGTTGGCGCCCTGGATACGTAGCGGGGTGGCGTATTGCAGCGCCTGATTGACCTGCTCCAGCAACAGGGCGCTGGTATCGACATTGTCTGCACTGCGCATCAGAACCGCTCCAGTTCGGGGAAGGGCAGTTGCCCCATATGCACGTGCATGGCGCCCAACTCGGCGCAGCGATGCAGGGTGGGGATGTTCTTGCCGGGGTTGAGCAAGCCGCCGGGGTCGAAGGCGGCCTTGACGGCATGAAACAGGATCAGTTCATCGCTGTTGAACTGCGCGCACATCTGATTGATCTTCTCGCGGCCTACGCCGTGTTCGCCGGTAATGCTGCCACCGACCTTGACGCAGAGCTCAAGGATCTGGCCGCCCAGGGCTTCGGCGCGCTCAAGTTCCCCGGGCTGATTGGCATCGAACAGAATAAGCGGGTGCATATTGCCGTCACCGGCATGAAACACATTGGCCACTCTCAGGTTGTAGTGGGTCGATAATCCGGCAATGGCCTGCAGTACGCCGGGCAACTCACGGCGCGGAATGGTGCCGTCCATGCAGTAGTAATCCGGCGCAAGGCGACCTACGGCGGGAAAAGCGTTCTTGCGCCCGGCCCAGAAGCGCACCCGCTCAGCTTCGTCCCTGGCCTGGCGCACGGAGCTGGCGCCAGCCCGTTCAAGCACCTGGCGCACGCGCGCGCAATCGTCATGTACATCGGCTTCGACGCCGTCGAGTTCGCACAACAAGATGGCGTGGGCCTCGACCGGGTAACCGGCATGAATAAAATCTTCGGCGGCGCGGATGGCCAGATTGTCCATCATCTCCAGTCCTGCGGGTATGATGCCGGCGGCGATGATGTCCGCCACGGCGCGACCGGCTTTTTCAACCGAGTCGAAGGCTGCCAGCAGCACTTTGGCGGTTTGCGGTTTGGGCAACAGTTTGACCGTGACCTCGGTAATGACCCCGAGCATGCCTTCGGAACCGGTAAACAGTGCCAACAGATCGAAACCGGGGGAGTCGAGGGCATCCGCCCCCAGGGTCAGGTGCTCGCCGTCAACGGTCAGTATTTCGATCTTTAGCAGGTTGTGCACGGTCAAACCGTACTTGAGGCAATGCACGCCACCGGCGTTTTCAGCGACGTTGCCACCGATCGAGCAGGCAATCTGCGAGGACGGATCCGGCGCGTAGTACAGGTCATACGGCGCCGCTGCCTGGGAAATGGCCAGGTTGCGCACACCGGGCTGAACCCGTGCAGTGCGGGCGTCGGGGTCGATATGAAGGATAGAGTTGAAGCGCGCCATTACCAGCAGCACGCCTTTTTCCAGGGGCAATGCCCCTGCGGACAAACCGGTACCGGCCCCGCGTGCGACCACCGGCACGCGCAACTCATGGCAGATGCGCAACACGCCCTGTACCTCGTCAAGTTGGCGTGGCAGCACTACCAGCAGGGGCGTGGTGCGATAGGCGCTAAGCCCGTCGCATTCGTAGGGCTTGAGTTCTTCACGCTGATGCAGGACTTCTAGGTTTGGCAAGCGTGTGCGCAGGGTGCGCAGTAATACGGCTTTATCGACGTCCGGCAGGACGCCGTCGACGCGTTCATCGTAGAGAATGTTCATGGCGGCTCACGACACTCGATTGTTCTTATTGGAGGTCTGTTCCGTATGCAGCCTAGTCGCAAAGTGCGCCCTGTATCACTTGCAGGGTGATATCGGTGGCGCCGGTGTTGAAACCGGGGGTGATAAAAAGCGCTGTGCTACTGGCCCTTGAGGTACAAGGGCCCGCTTGCGGGGCAAAAGGTCAATAGGCCTTGGCGCTTTTGATATCGGCAATGATTTGCCGGGCGATGGCTTCGACCTGCTCCTGGGTCATGGCCGACATGACGCCTTCCCAGGCCGATGATGACGTATCGTAGGTCCGGGTCCCCAGCAACTGGCCGGTCTTCAGGTCGGTGAAGTCTGCACTTGAGTTGACCCAGGCATTCCCCACCATGATGCCTGCGCCATACCGTGCACCCGGCGTGATGTAGCGGAAGTTGCTTACATTGATCTTGATGCCCACACCGTCTTTTCCATCAAGGCTGAGCAGTTGGGACTCAGCAAGGCGGTAGCCCTCTGCAGAGGCTTCGGCATGCAAGGCCTCCTTCCATTCTTGCTTCAGCAGGGGCCAGTCCTCGTTCTGTTGAACCTTGCTGTTGCCTTCAAAGTTGACGCGCAGGTTTTGCTTGGCTGTTGCCTGGATCGGCAGCATGGGGCTGCCACCGCTTTTAACCGAGGCCGCGCAGCCGCTCAACAGTGAAATGGCCACGGCACAGTACAGCGCAGACGAGAGTTTGGAAGCGTTCATTGAATGTCCATATTCTGGGGATGAACGCTATCTATACCGCAACGCCTCAGATTTTTCACCGGCTTTAATGGCTCTTGGCCAGTATCGGCATCAGTGAAGCGTCGCCGCCCGGCCGATTTCGCCAATCCGGATCCGGTCCAGCGCCCGATTTAGAGCATCAAGCGCGTCGATCAGGGCCTTGGCCTCGGCTTCGCGGCCATCACCCCACAGGCGTTCGGCCATTTTGTTGAGGGCCTGGATCGATTGTTCTATGCCAGCTGCCGTAGCTGCCGGGTTTTCTGCGGTTTGCTTCTTGGACATGTCAAAAATTGCGCCATAAGTAATGGCTGCATACTAGCGCCGGATGCGGTTTTTTTGCCAACTGGCATCGCTGTGGAAGGTGCCTGTATCGCCACGCAGCACATAAAGGGTGGCCCTGTAGGCCGATGTCACCCGTGTGCATTGCAGGCCGCGAATCTTGTGGTACGCCCAGGCCCAGCCGTGGTTGGTTTTACTGCTCATCGGTGTGCCTGCGTTTTCATCATCTAGATCCTGAACGACATGAACCTGATTGGACTCGATTTCGCTCAGTAGTTCCCTGGCAATGACGGCTCAAACAAAATGATTTACATGAACAGTCATATGCAAGTTATTGATTTACATGATGTCAAACCTATGGCTTTGCCTGGAATTCCTCTTCATCCATGAGCACCAGTGCGCCAACGATCAGTGCACGCATGCCGCGGTCCAGCTCGGCCTCCATCTCGATTTCTTCGGCCAGGCGCTGGGCTTCTTCAACGGGCTGGCCGGTGACTGAATACACCGTGTCGGCTACGGCAATTCCGTGGAAGGCCACGGTTGCCAGCAGCCAGCGGGCCTGCGCCTTGGTAATGCCGTAGACCTGGGCGATATGGCTCTGATGCTCGTCGATCTTGGCGAGCATCGGTTGGGTCGCCGCCAAGCGGCGAATCACGTAGGGCGTCAAGCCGGGGTGGGCCTTTACAAACAGGCGCACCGAGGTGGCAAACACCGTCAGGTAGTCCTTGAGTTCACCACGCTGATCGGCGTCGACCCGCGGTATCTGCCAGCGGGTGAAGATCTCTTCGGCGATCAGATTCTTCAGCGCCTCCAGATTGGCAACATGCTTGTACAGCGCCATATGACTGACCCCCAAAGCGGCAGCAACGCCGACAAAAGTGATACCCGGCAGGCCGATCTCGATGCCTGCTTCGACGATGCGCTCGCGGGTGATGGTGCGAGGGCGCCCGCGGGTCGCGGGTGGTTGTGAGGCGTTCATGGCCGTTCCTTGATCGGTGAGGAGTGTCTTGTAGCTGTCTTGTCAGCATTTCGCAAATTAGTTTATAGTCATGCAACTAATTAAGGTTCTCATTTGCGAGCCACTATCAGTTGCGCATACACCCCCCTTGTTTGCGCTTAACCGGAATGCCAGTGGCCTTCCATTCTTATGACATTGCGGATGTTTGACTGGCATGGAAACTCCTCACACGGCTGCGGCCACACCCAAGATGCGTGGCCCTGTCAGCCAGGTGCTTCACCCGATTCGTGGGCGGCTGCTGATTGCCGCCCTGCTTGCGGGCGTTGGCGCCATGCTGACGCTGGTACCGCTGGCAGGTATTGCGCATGTCGCCGGGCTGGTTCTGGGTGACAACGCAATCACTGCTCATGAGGTGTGGCGGGCAGTAGGTATCGGCGTGGCGAGTCTGTGCGCGGGCATGTTGTTGATATCCACCGGGGAGCTGCTGGCCCATCTGGCGGATAACCGTATTACCCACCACCTGCGCCTGGCCATTGTGCAGCGCCTGAGCCGCGTGCCCTTGGGCTGGTTCACCAGCCGGGGCTCGGGTGAGGTCAAGCAGGCGATGCAGGATGACATCAATACCCTGCACAGTCTGACGGCGCATTTCTACACCACCGTGGGGCGAGCGGTCGGCGCCATTGTGTTCTCGCTGGTCTACCTGTTTGTAATGGACTGGCGCATGGCAATTGTCTCGATCCTGCCGTTCCCGGGGTTCTTCCTGTTTTTTACCCGCGCCATGAAAGCCAGCGAGAGCAACATGCAGGCGTTTGTCGAGGGCATGGGGCGTATCGACAATGCCGTGGTCGAGTTCGTCAATGGCATCCCGGTAGTGAAGTCGTTCGGGGCTGTGGGCAAGGCACACGGCAGTTACCGTGAGGCCGTCGATGCCTTCGCCCGGGCTTTTGTCGGTTTCACTCGCCCGCTGGTGGGTTCGATGGCCAATGCCAACGCAATGATCGCGCCGGTCACGGTGCTGGGCGGCGTGCTGGCGTTCGGCACCCTGTTCGTGGCACTGGGCTGGATCGCTGCGCTGGATGTGCTGCCGTTCGCCCTGGTGACTCCGGGCCTGTGTGGCCCCTTGCTGTTGCTGCACTACATCACCCATGACCTCAACAATGCAGTGGGTGCGGCCCGGCGTGTGCAGGCCCTGCTCGATACACCGGTGCTGGAGCAACCGGCACCGGGCATGCAGGAGATGCCCAGGGGCAGCGAAATTGGTTTTGAGCACGTTGGCTACTGCTATGAAAGCGCGGGCCGGGGGCTGGCGGACATCAACCTGGTTCTCAAACCCGGCACGACCACCGCTGTGGTGGGGTGCTCCGGCGCCGGCAAGTCAACCCTGGCGCGCCTGCTGCTGCGTTTTTTTGACCCGACGCAAGGGCGCATCACCCTGGGGGGTGTGGATCTGCGTCAGATTGAGACGGCAACCCTGTACCGGCATATCGGTTTTGTATTGCAGGAGGTGCGGCTGATCCACGCCAGTGTGCACGACAACATTGCCCTGGGCAGACCAACGGCCACCCGCCAGCAGATTGAGGATGCTGCGCGCACGGCCAATATCCATGCGCGCATTGTTGCCCTGCCGCGTGGCTATGACTCGGTGGTGGGTGAGGATGCGCAGTTTTCCGGCGGTGAGTTGCAGCGGGTGAGCATCGCCCGTGCCGTGTTGCTCGATCCGCCCGTGCTGGTGCTCGACGAGGCCACGGCGGCGGCGGATGCCGAAAGTGAAGTGGCCATCCAGGATGCACTCTCGCGTTTTGCCGGCGGCCGCACCTTGCTGGTCATCGCGCACCGGCTCGACACCGTGATGCACGCCGACCAGATCATCGTGCTCGACAACGGCACGATTCACGAGCAGGGCACCCACGGCGAACTGCTTGCCCGCAAGGGCCTTTATGCCCGGCTGTGGGCGCAGGGCGACTACTCATTCTCTGCAGAACTGGCGGTGCCGTCATGCTGAAACCCTTGGTAGAACTGTTGGGCGACGACGCGTCCGTGCTGCATCGTTATGTCGGGATGGCAGTGTTTTATGGTTTGCTCAGCGGGCTGACACTCACCACCCTGGTACCGGTGCTGGGGCATTTGCTCGCTAACGATCTACGAGGTGCAGCATTGTGGCTGCTGTTGACGCTTGCCGGCATGGCTGTGTGCTGGGCCTGCCGGCGCCGGGTGGAGCGCGCCGGTGTCGCGGTGGGCGTGGCCCTTTTGCAGGGGGCGCGCCAGCGCATCGGCGACCATGTGGCGCGATTGCCCCTGGGCTGGTTTACGACGCAGAACACCGGCCATCTGGGGCATGTAATTACCCAGGGCATGATGGCGGTGGCGCAGTTGCCAGCGCACGTTTTCACCCCTGTGATCAGTGGCGCGGTGACGCCTTTGGTGATCGTCGCCGCACTGTTTGCCGTGCATTGGCCACTGGGGCTGATTGCGCTGCTGGGGCTTGCGGTACTGGCAGGGGCGCTGCTGTTGAGCGCGCGCCTGGGGCAGCGTACTGACCGGGCTTTCCAGCGGCACTTCGCGGATGCCAGCCAGCGCATGGTCGAGTTTGCCCAGGCGCAATCGGTACTGCGCGCGTTCAATGGCGAAGGGGGCGGGACGCAGTTGCTGGAACAGGCGCTCGAGCGCCAGCGCCAGTCCGGGCTGCGCCTGATCTATCAGTCATCGCTTTCGGTGGTACTCAATACCTGGGTCGTGCAGGTGATCTTTGCGGCCCTGTTGATCGCAGCCGCCTTGTGGCTTAACGGCCTGATGGGCGACACGCGGGATAACGCTTCGGTGATTGCGGTAGTCGTTGCGCTGTTGTTGAGCAGCCGCTATATCGAGCCGTTGCTGGACGTGGCCGGTTATGCCGAGATCCTGCGCAGTGCCAGCGGTCAACTTGACGCGGTGCAGGCCATCTTTGCCGCCCGGCCCTTGCCGGAGCCGGATCAGCCACAACCGCCACGGGATGGCTCTATAGAGTTGCGCGCAGTGAGCATGGCTTACGCGCCCGATCAACCCGATGTGCTGCATGATGTCAGCCTGCGTATTGAGCCGGGCAGCATGACAGCGTTGATCGGTGCTTCGGGCTCGGGCAAGACCACGCTGGTACGGCTGATCGCACGGTTTTTCGATGCGCGCGAAGGGTGCGTGCTCGTGGGTGGTGTGGATGTGCGGCACATGTCCGACAGCCAGTTGGCGGGTCAGATCAGTCAGATATTCCAGGACTGTTACCTGTTTCAGGGCAGCATTGCCGACAACATCCGCATCGGCAACCCCACCGCCAATGCTGACGAAATCCTCGAGGCGGCGCAGCAGGCCGGGCTTGGCGAACTTATCGGGCGCTTGCCGCAAGGCCTCGACACACCGGTGGGCGAGGGTGGTGCACGGCTGTCGGGCGGTGAGCGCCAGCGTATTGCAATTGCACGCGCACTGATCAAGGAGGCGGCCATCTTGCTGGTGGATGAAGCCACTGCGGCGCTGGATGCCGAGAATCAGCACGTGATCGCCCGGACACTGGCCAGGTTGCGCGGGCAGCGCACGCTGGTGGTCATTGCGCATCAACTGTCTACGGTGTCGATGGCCGACCGGATCGTGGTGCTCGATCAAGGCCGGGTGGCCGAGCAGGGCACGCCCGCGGCATTGCTTGCCGCCAAGGGGCGTTACGCGAAGTTTCTTGAACAGCGTCGGGCTGCCAAGGGTTGGCGGGTGGCAAGCGGCAGTGAGCTGCAATGATGCGGGCACGATGGCTAGGGGTATTTGCCATGCTCTGCGTCACATCACTGCTGGTGGGGGCCCGGCAACTGGAGTGGTCGCAGCTGTGGTCCTTGTCGGGCGATGCCTGGCTGACGCTCACGGCCAGCCGCTTGCCGCGCCTGGCGGCGCTGGTGCTGACCGGGGCTGGCCTGGCAGTGTGCGGGGTGATCCTGCAACACATCGTGCACAACAAGTTCGTCGAGCCAGGCACTTCGGGCGGGCTGGATGCGGCCAGGCTCGGCATCCTGGTATCGCTGGCTGCGGTGCCCGGCGCCGGCATGACAGGGCGCATGCTGTTTGCGCTGGTGTTTTGCTTCGCCTCGGGGTTGATATTTGTCGTGATCATCCGCCGGATCCGATTCAAAAACACGGTGCTGGTGCCGGTCATCGGCCTGATGTATGGCGGCGTGCTGAGCGCCATTGCCGAGTTCTACGCCTACCACCACAACATCATGCAAAGCATGCAGGGCTGGCTGCTGGGCGACTTTTCCAGGGTGGTGCAGGGCAGCTACGAGATCATCTACCTGATCTTGCCGATTGTTGCCCTGGCCTATCTGTATGCCCACCGTTTCACCGTGCTGGGCATGGGTGAGGGCATGGCTACAAGCCTGGGCCTGAACTACTCGGCAAACGTTGCCCTGGGCTTGCTGCTGGTGGCGGTCACAGTATCAGCCACGGTCATCACGGTAGGGGCGATTCCTTTTGTCGGACTGGTCATTCCCAACCTGGTGGCGCTGCGTTATGGCGACCACCTGGGCCGTACGCTGCCCATCGTTGCCCTGGGCGGCGCGTCAATGCTGCTGGTGTGCGACATCCTCGGACGGCTGCTGATTTACCCGTTTGAAGTGCCCATCGGCTTGATGGCAGGCAGCGTGGGCGGTGTGCTGTTCCTGGCACTGATCATCTGGAGGCACCGATGAGGCGTCTGCAACCCCGGCATGGGGTATGGGTTCTGGTGGCGGCCCTGGCGCTGACCTTCGTGTTGTTGGGGTCGGGCATGGATTTTGATTATGTAATCCCCAAGCGGATCGCCCGGCTTATGGCCATGGTGATTGGCGGTGTGTGCATCGCCTGGTCGTCGATCACGTTCCAGACCCTCACCGGCAACCGGATACTGACCCCGGCAATCATGGGCTACGAGGCCATTTACCTGCTGTTGCAAGCCTTGCTGGTGTTGTTGCTGGGCACCGGCAGTGCGGTGTTACTGGGCAGTAACGGCAACTTTCTGGTGTCTGTGCTGCTGTTGCTTGGCTACTCGTGGCTTATCCATCGTTACCTGCTGCGCAACGGCAAGAGCAACGTGTATTTCCTGCTGTTGGTCGGGCTGGTGCTGACGATGGTGATAGGCACGTTCACCCAGTTTGTCCAGCTCAAGGTCAGCCCCGGCGAGTTTTCGGTTTTGCAGGGTTTCAGCCTGGCTTCGTTCAACCGCGTCCAGCCGCAGCAGTTGCTGATTGCGGGGCTGCTGGTGGGCGCCGTGTGCCTGGTGGGCAGCAGAACCTTGGCAACCCTCGATGTGCTGGCGCTGGGGCGCGACCAGGCCATGTCCCTGGGGGTCGATTACCGGCGCAGCGTGCGCCTGCACCTGGCGCTGATTGCGGCACTGGTGGCGGTCTCAACCAGCCTGCTGGGGCCCACGGCATTTATGGGCATCTTCGTGGCGAACATCACCTATGCGCTGGCCCGCACCTTCAGGCACCGGGTCACGCTGGCGCTGGGCAGCGTGATTGCCATCGGCATTTTCATCGTTGCGCAACTGCTGGTCGAGCATGTCTTCAACTACAAAACCACCGTCGGCATTCTCGTCAACCTGGTCTGCGGCGGGTATTTCCTGGTGTTGATGGTGCGTACCCGAGGAGCTCCATGATCACTGTTCACGACATCCATAAAACCTATGGCAGCAAGACCGTACTACGCGGTGTCGACGCGAGTTTCCCGCCCCGGCAACTGACGGCGCTGATCGGCCCCAACGGCGCGGGCAAAACCACGCTGTTGATGATGATAGCGCGGCTGATGGAGCCCACGGCCGGTGAAGTACGCATCGAGGGGCGTGGGGTCGCGGGTATCGCGATTGGCGATTACGCCAGGCGCGTGGCCACTTTGCGCCAGTCACCGGACTTCAACCTGCGCCTTCGGGTGGAGGAACTGGTTGCCTTCGGGCGCTTCCCATACAGCCGTGGTGTGTTGACCGGCGAAGATCAACGGATCATCGACGAGGCCATCGCCTTTCTGTCGCTGCAAGCGCTGCGCCATGCCTACCTCGACGAACTCAGCGGCGGGCAGCGGCAGATGGCCTTTCTGGCCATGACCATCGCCCAGCAAACCGATTGCCTGCTGCTCGATGAGCCGCTGAACAACCTCGATATCAAGCACGCCGTACAGATTATGCGGGCGCTGCGCCGCTTGTGCGACGAACAGGGGCGCACGGTGATTCTGGTGGTGCATGACATCAACTTTGCCGCCAGCTACTGCGATCACTTCGTTGCGATGAAGGCGGGCGCGGTGCATTGCGCCGGCAGCGTTGACGAGGTGATCACCGAAGCGCGGCTGGGCGAACTCTACGGGCTGGACTTCGAGATCACCCACAGCCCGCGCGGTCGCTTGTGCAACTACTTCAACCCCCTGGAAAGAGACGCGAAATGATGATCCACAACAAAGATCGGTTATGGCCGTTGGCCCTGCTGCTCGGCGCGGCCGTGGCAGTGCAGGGCTGCAATGACAAACCGGCAGAGCCCCCACGGGCCGCCACCGCTGTGCAAGCCGTGCAGACGCCTTTTGCGCCGCTTACGGTGCAACACCAGTTGGGCACCACGGTCATTGAACGTGTACCGCAGCGGGTGGTTGCACTGGACATGAATGAAGTCGACTTCCTCGATCAACTGGGTGTCCCCGTGGCGGGCATGCCCAAGGATTTCATCCCGCACTTTCTCGCCCGCTATCGGGATGCACCGGGTGTCGAGGATCTGGGGTCGATTGTGCAGCCCAACCTGGAACGGGTACATGCCGCCAGGCCGGACCTGATCCTGATCACCTCACTGCAGGCCAACCACTATCAAGCCTTGAGCGAGATGGCCGCGACCGTTCATTTCGATGTCGATTATCGTGACAGCGAGACCCGCCATATCGAGGTGATCAGGCAGCACCTGCTGACCCTGGGGCAGATGTTCGCCAAACAGGGGCTCGCGGAGGAAAAAGCCCGGGCACTGGACGCGAAAGTCGAGGAGGCGAGAGGCATCACCCGCGGGCGCCCTGAAAAAGCGCTGGTGGTGCTGCATAACAACGGCGCGTTCAGCTCCTTCGGCGTGCAGTCGCGCTACGGCTTTATTTTCACCGGCCTGGGTGTCAAACCCGCCAGCCCTACGGCAGAGGCGGGGCTGCATGGGCAACCGGTATCCAGCGAATTTATCCAGCAGGCCAACCCCGACATCATCTACATCGTGGACCGTACGGCGGTAATGGAACACCGCCCGGCAATGGCTATCGAGAGCCTGGGCAACCCGTTGCTGCGCCAGACCAACGCCTGGAAAAACGGCCGGGTGATCGTTGTCGATCCCCAGGCCTGGTACGTCACAGGTGCCAGTCCGACCGCCCTGAAACTGGTAATCGACGATGTCATCAAGGGCTATCAGGGCTAACGCCTGAAGGCGGCTGCCAGGCATTTTTCTGGCCATATAACGATTCTCATTAAAACCATTCCTTAGATTCAGATTAACAAAAACCATTCCCTGCCAGTCCAACGGAGTCTTCACGTGAGTCACTGTCATTTTCCTACCCGCATTGCGCCCCCGCGCGCAGTTTTTGCCCTGAACCGTACCGCCACGGCGGTACATGCCGTGTTGCTGACGCTGGCCATGACAAGCCTGGCAGCCCATGCCGAGACCATCCCCGACGAGAAAGAACCCGGCGCATCAACGCTGCCTGCCACGATGGTTGAGGGCCATATGGCCACCCCGGCCGACTTGCCGCCCGGTTACGCAGGCGGGCAGGTGGCCTATGGCAGCCGGGTTGGGCTGCTGGGCAACAAGGACTTTATGGAAACCCCGTTCAGTACCATCAGCTATACGGAGCAGTACATTGCCGACCGTCAGGCACAGAACATCACCCAGGTGATTGCCGCGACCGATCCCTCGGTGTTCAGCAACGGCCTGACCGGGACCTTCAGTGAGAACTACTCTATCCGTGGCTTCGCCAGCAATATCAGCGACGTGATGATGGGCGGGCTGTTTGGGGTGGCCCCGTATTACCGGATTTCACCGGAAATGTATGAGCGTATCGAAGTGCTCAAGGGCCCGTCGGCCTTGCTCAATGGCATGCCGCCGGGAGGCTCGGTCGGAGGGGCGGTCAACCTGGTACCCAAACGGGCGGGCGACGAACCGCTGACACGGCTGACGGGCACCTATATGTCCGATGCGCAGTTCGGTGGCCATCTCGATGTGGGCCGGCGATTCGGTGAAGACCAGCAATTCGGCGTACGCTTCAACGGTGTGTACCGTGACGGTGACGGCGCAATCAACCACCAGCGGCAGAAAGCCGAGCTCACGTCCCTGGGCCTGGACTGGCGCGGTGAACGCGTGCGGCTGTCTGCCGACCTGTATCAAAGTGAAGACCGTGTGCGCGGGCAGAACCGCGGTATCAACCTGGCTTCCGGCGTGGCCGTGCCCAAACCGCCCAAGGCCGACACCCTGCTCAACCCTGACTGGGCCTATGTGCAAACCACGGACCGGGGGGCCATCGTGCGCGGTGAGTTCGACCTGAGCGACAACCTGATGGCTTATGCGGCGTATGGCATGAGCACAACCCATTACGAGTACAGCGGCACCATGATGGCGACGGTGTTCAACGACGCGGGTGACTTCAAGACCTCCATGGGCCAGTTGAAAATGGACCTGGAGAAAACCTCCGGCGAGGTCGGCCTCAAGGGCAACCTGCACACTGGCGCGATCAAGCATCAATGGACCCTCAATGCCACACACTACGGCGACACTCAAAAGGACTACGGGCGCCGCTCGGTGCCGGGCGCGGACTGGGTCACCAACATCTACCACCCACAGTGGGGGCCAGCTGCGGCCAAGAGCTTCCCGTACATTGCCCATACCAAGAGCCGCCTGACCAGCTATGGCCTGGCCGATACACTGTCGGTTCTCGAAGACCGGGTGCAACTGACCCTGGGTGTACGTCGCCAGCAAGTGCTGACCGACAGCTTCAGCACATCCACCGGCGCACGCACCAACCGCTATGACGAAGGCGCCACCACCCCGGCAGCGGCACTGCTGGTCAAGATCACCGACCAGGTGTCGGTGTATGCCAACTACATCGAAGGCCTGAGCGAGGGCGCGGCGGCACCGATGACGGCGAAAAACTTCGGTGACGTGTTCGCCCCCTACAAGTCCAAGCAGAAGGAAGTAGGCCTCAAGGTAGACCTCGGTGACTTCACCCACACCCTGAGCCTGTATGAAATTACCCGCCCCAGCAGCTACCTGGACCCGGATACCAATATCTTTTCCTTTGGCGGCGAGCAGCGTAACCGAGGGGTCGAGTGGGGCTTTTTCGGCTCGCCGCTGCACGACGTACGCCTGATGGGCGGTGTGGCCCATGTCGACCCGAAAATCACCAAGGCCCAGGGCGGCACCAACGAGGGCAAGACCGCCATTGGCCAGCCCCGGCTGCAGGGCAAGCTGGGTGTGGAATGGGACACCCCGGTCATCGAAGGCCTGACACTGACGGCCAACGCCACCTCGGTGTCCAAGCAATACATCAGCGCCGATAATACCCAGTCGATACCGGGCTACACGGTCTACGACCTGGGCACACGCTACAGCACCCGGGTGGCCAGCCAACCGGTGACGTTGCGTGGGAGTGTGAACAACGTGACCAACAAGGCCTATTGGGGGACGCCGCTGTTGTCCAGCCTGGGCCTGGGTGCGCCGCGTACCTTTGAGTTGTCCGCGACCATTGACTTCTAAAGGCGGGCCGCCAGATATCGAATAAAAAAGCCCGACACGAAGTCGGGCTCTTGGCCATTGGACACTGGAAAGTCAACGGTGCTTATGTTTGTGCTTGTGCTTACCCTTGCCGCCGGAGCTGTGTCTGTCGCCGTCGTCGCCAAGGTTATTGCCCACTGCACCACCTACTGCGCCACCCAGCCCGGCACCAATGGTAGAGCCGGTGGAACCGCCCAGTTGACCGCCGATAAGCGAGCCGCCAGCGCCACCGACGCCGCCACCGATGGCGGCTTCGGTTTTACTGCCTCTGGGTGCACCCACTGCACTACCGGCAGCGGCGCCCACACCTGCACCGATGGCCGCTCCTGAAGAGCCGCCCAGCTGTTGACCGACAATATTGCCCAGTGCGCCGCCAACACCGCCTCCGACCGCGGCAGATCCATCCCCGGCAGCCATTGCTCCCTGCGAAATCACGATGCCCAGCACCAGGGCGGGTAATGTAATACGCATGTCATTCACCTGAATCGAAAGTGATCAAGAGATGTATGCAGGAGAGTAAGAATCCTGCCTGTGCAGAATTTGACGGCTTACCAGGCATAAAGTTCGATAACGGCATAGCGTCCTCTATTTGCAGGAAGCTAAATAGATTTTCCGCAGCAAAAGGCTCATTGAGTGATGCCTGAATCAGGCAAGGGCAGCCGCGGCGATGCGGCCGATGCAGGCCCCGACAGCTGAAGGGACCTGCCAGAAGCGATCAGAATGCCAGGCCGACCTTCACGCCGAACTCGTCACGCTTGAGTTTGGTGTTGTCGGCAATTGGCGAATCTTCGTCGATTTTGTACTCCGTACGGGTGTAGTACACGCCTGCATTGATCGGCATATCACCGTTCTGGTTCATCAGCAGCGAAACTTCAGCGTAGGGGTTGGTGCGGTCTTTCATGTCGACGTTGCCGCTGCCGAAGCCGTCGACTTTCAGCCGTGCGCGACCATCCATAGCGTGACGGGCGCCTACTTCTACACGCAGGGTCGAGGTGTCGAACTGGTGGTTGTAACCCAGTGCGGCCTTGGCAAACGGCGATTTGAAGGTCAACGTTGTGTCCAGGTCGTTGATTTCAGGTTCGAAACGGGTCCAGCTGTAACCGCCACCGACGATAACGTCGACGAAGTTGCGGGCATCCAGCGCTGCGCGCCAGCCAAGGTCGAGGTCGGCCTGGGCTTCCTTGAGCTTGTTGTCGTTTTTCTTGCTGTATTTGGCTTCACCACCGATCTGGTAGATGAAACCGGATTCGGCGGTCATCTTGTTGCCAAAGTTGGCGAACACACCGGCCTGGCCCATATCCTCCTTGTCGGATTTGCTACCACCTTCGAATTTGAACTTGGTGTAGGAGCCCAGTAAACCGACGGTGAAGAGCGGGTCAGTGCTTGGGGCTGCCATCACTGCCAATGGTGCGCCGAACAGCGCCAGGGCACAGGTGTGACGCAGCAGTTTTGCGGTAAGCATTCGTGAATGTCTCCATGACGTAGATAAAAATGTTTACGGCTATTTAGATATAACGACTCTGATAAGTTCAGAGCGAATCGATAAGAAGCTAAAACCCGCTCCCAATCAAGTTTTGCTGCCCCATACCCACCGGGGTCTTTTTTGACCTTGAGCAGTTGTGGCTGCTCACCGCTATTGCAGGTTTGAGGGCTGCAAACCCGTGGCCATAGATCCCGGAGGAGCAAACACACTGAAAGAAATAACGCGCCTGTCGCCAATCAGGCGCGTGCTGCTTTAGTGCGTTACCAGCGTGTCCAGCGACTTGTCGACATACCCCTTGGCCAGCTCCACCAGGTGCAGGGTCGACAACACCAGGTCGCGCGCAGGGCCGCTCAAACCATTCCCCGCCTCATTCGCGCAGGCACCCGCACAGCGCAACAAGTCTGACGCCTGGGCCAGGGCCGCTTCTGAATTGACACTGGACGGGATGGCAAACAGGGCCGTGCCCGAAGCGCGAACGGGCCTATGGCCTTGCAGGTAGAAATTGAGCGCACGGTCGGTGGCGGCACGGTCCAGCAACGGGTCGTTACCGTCAGCAGCATCGAGGGGTAAAACGGGTGGGTCGGGGGTGATCTTTTTCATGGCTTAACTCCAAACACGTTAAGGAAGCTGCCACTTTTAGCTACTAAACGAATGGGTGGCAGCCGTGCACAGGTTAGTAGACCGGCGTGTTTGGGAACCGGTGTGCCCGAGGGCACCCTGCGCACGGCCACCATAAAACGCAGGCCGTAAAAAGCGCCTCACGGAGGTGGCGCCTTGCGCCAAACACTAAAACCGGGCTACTAAACCCGACCGCTGATTTTGCAGCGATGGGACGAGACTATTCCCCGATTTTAGGCGGCGCAAGCGAGCAAGATTTTCTAGGATGTTTCATTGGAATGAAAGCGAAACGTCGTACGAAACGGCTGATGTTAAAGGCGCAAAGCCTGCCACGATCCTGTCGCCGCTGCCGGCAACGAAGGCTGCGCTCCTCGGCAGCGGCGACAGTAGATTACGCAGCGCACTCTTGCTTCTAACAGGCTGGTCGACCGCCGCAACAGGCGAATCAGGCCACATCCACCAGCACAATCTCGCTGTCTTCAATCGCGGTGACCCGTAGCACGGTCTCATCGACAATGGCCACACCGTCCCGTGCGCTGGCCTGCAGGCCATTGACTTCAATCACCCCGGTGGCAGGCACCAGGTAGGCTCGCCGGCCGTTGTCCAGACGGTACTCGGCGGTTTCCCCGGCCTTCAGGTTCGCCGCTACCAGTCGCGCATCGGCACGAATGCGCAGGCTTTCAGGGTCGCCATCCTTGCCGCTGGCCAGGGTCACAAAACCCTCACGGCCGCCCTTGGGAAAAGGCTTGGCGCCCCACGCCGGAGCATCACCCTGCTGGTTGGGTACGATCCAGATCTGGAAGATCCGGGTCGGTGTGGACTCCAGGTTGTATTCGCTATGCGCAATCCCGGTACCGGCGCTCATCACCTGTACATCACCGGCTTCGGTACGACCCTTGTTGCCCAGATTGTCTTCGTGGCTGATAGCACCTTCGCGGACATAAGTGATGATTTCCATGTCGCGGTGCGGGTGTTTCGGGAAGCCGGTGCCGGGGGCGATCACGTCGTCATTCCAGACCCGCAGGTTGCCCCAGTTCATCCGCTGCGGGTCGTAGTATTCGGCAAACGAAAAGTGATGATGGGCGTCCAGCCAGCCGTGGTTTGCTCCGCCCAGCGTATTGAAAGGTCTGAGTTCAAGCATGATGCTTCTCCTGAGAAGGGTGCCAAGGGTTGACCGGTTGGCGATGAGGTGATTCTCCATCAGCAACATATCGATAAAAAGCTGAAAAAATGCGTTAAACCAATCGGTTTACTAGATGCATTAGCAAGCCAGTCAATCGCTATTTACCTTTAATACAGGCTCTAAACGGCTGATGCCCAAGCAATTAGCTAGAAATCGGCGCGCAATGGGGTGACCATAGCCCCTCCACCCGGACAGCCTCACACCCTGGAGTCAGCGTGCCGCAACACAATCCCGAACTGCCTGAAGACCTTGCCCCCATTACCCAATTGCCCTTGCTCAAGCGCCTTGCCGCGCGTGTGTTTGGCAGTGGCTTGAGCCGTTTGCGCGCGCAACATGCGCCGTCCTGGCTGCAGGGCCAGGCAGACGGGTTCCGCAGCGGGCACAGTGCCGGGGTGGATTACGGTTTCAAGGAGGGGCATGCCGAAGGGCTCGAAGAGGGTCGCCAGGTGCTGTTTATCAGCGATATGCGCCCGCAGGAGCTGCGTGCTCCCGGGATCGACGAGAATCTGTTCGATGACTGGCGCCTGCCGCTGGGCCCGGAACTGAAAAAGCTGATCAAGGCCGACGTGGCTGCCAACCTGCCCGAGCATGCCCAGCCCAGTGCCGCACAGTGGAAGATGATCTTCAGTGATACCCCGTCGACCTCGGTGGTTGCAGGCGCCGGAGCCGGCAAGTCGACCTCGCTGGTGTTGCGCATTCTGCTACTGACCCATTACCTGGGCTTTGAACTCGATTCGATGACCGTGGTGACCTTTACCCGGGAGTCGCGCAAGGACTTTATCAAGAAGCTGCAGGAAATCTTCGCCTTGTGGGGGCGCAATCTGTCGCTCAAGGAAGCCCGGGATGTGGTGCGTACCTTTCACTCGCGGATTTTGCCCATGGTGCGCAGCTTGCCCGGCTATAGCCAGTTACAGGCCTTCGAGACCCTGAATAGCCGCAGCCTGCTCAACGACGACGAGATCGACAGCAACCCGTTTGACCTGCGGATCAACGATGCCCAGCGTCAGCAACTGAATGCCTGTTATCACGGGCTATATAACCGCGATGAGCGCTTCCGTCAGACCCTCGCACCACTGCGACTGCATGCCTTGCAGCTCAAGGAGCTGGAGCGCGACCATCCTGATGTGCAAAAACGCATGGCGGTGACCGAATTGGCCGCCAGGCGCGACGAAGAACTCTGCGACACCCTGGAAGACCTCTGGTTTGCCGCCGGCGCCTGGCCGATCAAAGGCATTGAGCCCAACCGCGAAACCATCGAGATCAATGGCGCGCAGTTCCATTGCCACGGCTATATTGCCGAGCTGGATGCCTGGGTGGTACTGGGCTTCGATCCCCGTGAAAACCCGCAGATCTGCCGCCCCGGTGCCAAGCTCAGCGTGCGCGCCGAGTGGGCAGTCAAGCGCACCCTGTTTCAAGCTTTTTGCAGCAAGCCATTGATATGGCTGGAAAACTACGAATCTGCGAAGCGTGTAGTCAGTGCCCTCGCTGGGGATGCCAGCGCAGGCCCCGGCTTTGATTACAAGCTCAAAGGTGAGTTGGGCTCGGCGCCTTTGCTCGACAGTTTTGTCGCCGCCGCCAGTTTTATTGAAAACCTGGGGCTGGACGTGGCCGCCGCAGTGGGCGATATGCGCTTTGCCAAGGATGATCCGGACCGTTTCTTTTTTGAGGCCTTGAGCCTGTTCTGGCGGGCGCTGGAAGACCACCTGCTGGCACAGACCCCGCCGGTGATGACCTATAACCGCATGTTCTCCCTGTTTGGCGAGAACACCCCGCAGAACTTCAAGCTGCTCAGCCATGAGCAACTGCGGCCGTTGTCGCATTTGATGATTGATGAGTTTCAGGATGTCTCACCACAGATCGTGTCCTGGCTACGCGCCAGCTTGCGCGAGATCCGCAGCCGTGGCCCGGCCATGCATGTAGGCCGTGGAGCCCAGCGTTCATCGTTGTTGTGTGTGGGCGATGACTGGCAATCGATCTACGGCTGGCGGGGCAGTTCGCCCAAATACTTCATGGAGTTCAACAAGGAATTTCCGTCACCTGCCACCACCCGGGTGATGCTCAGTGACAACTTTCGCAGCCATCAACACATCATCGATGCCGCAGAACATATCGTGCGTGCCGCGCCGTCCATTGCCGGCAAGCGGGCCAAGGCCAGCGGTGAGCCCAAGGTGGCAGTCCCGGTCAATGTGCTGCATCGCGATGACCAGGGGTTGGCCGCGCAGTTGATCGAGCATTACAACGCCGGGGACAGTATCTTGATGTTGTTTCGAAAAAGCAGCGATAAGTTAATGATAGAAAAGGATATTCAGTCAGTAGTTAATGTTGATTCGAGGTTGGCGCCGGAAGATCGCAGGCTTAAGCAGCTGACCTATCACAGCTCCAAGGGCTTGCAGGCGGATGCTGTTTTCCTGCTGGGGGATTGTCAGCATCTGACAACCTCACCTTATAAGAACCAGGTTTACCGCATGGCCGGTCTGGGTAAGGAGGGTGACCCCGAGCCGTATGACAATGCCCAGAAAGATGAAATCCTGCGTCTGGCCTATGTCGGTATTACCCGGGCAGTGAAGCATTGTTACTGGTATGTGGAAAACCAGGATGCCCAGGGTCCGAATATCCCCAGGGCCTCGGACCGTGTGCCCCAGGGCAAGGCGTTCTTTCAGGACTTGCGACTCACTGACAATAATTGAAGGAATACCTTTTGATTGATCTCCTGTTTGCCAAAAACAACAGTCTGCGCGTATTCGCCTTGTCAGCCCTGGCCCTGTGGACGGCCGGATGCAGTACCGGGGAGTCCGAGCTGCACAAGCCCTCCGAGTTGCCACCTGCGCCCGAAATAGCCTCGGGTTTGCGTACCGATATGGCCCCGGTACACGCCACCCGGCATATGGCTGCTGCAGCCAACCCGCTGGCCACTGAGGCGGGGCAGCAAATACTGCGCAAGGGCGGCTCGGCAATCGATGCAGCAATCGCTATGCAAGCCGTACTTGCACTGGTTGAACCCCAGTCCAGTGGCCTGGGCGGCGGTGCGTTTATTCTGTACTGGGACGGCAAGCGGGTGCAGGCCTATGATGGCCGCGAAACTGCTCCGGCTGGTGCCACCCCGGGGATGTTCATGGGGGCAGAAGGTCAACCGATGCCTTTCTCCGAGGCCCAGATAGGCGGACGTTCAGTCGGCGTGCCCGGGGTGCTCAGGGCGCTGGAAATGGCCCATCAGCAGCATGGCAAACTGCCCTGGAGTGATCTGTTCCTACCGGCAATCAAACTGGCCAGCGAAGGTTTTCCTGTTTCCCAGCGCTTGCATACGCAAATCGCCGCCGACAGGTTTATCGCCGGCTCGGCGGAAATGGCCCGGTATTTCCTTACACCTCAAGGGCAAGCGTTGCCGGTTGGCACCTTGCTGAAAAACCCGGAACTTGCACGCACCTTGCAAACAATTGCCAGCCGTGGCGCCGATGGGTTTTACCAGGGGGCCGTCGCGCAGGCGATGGTCGACAACGTTCGATCCCACCCTCGTGCCGGGACCCTGTCCCTGGCGGATATCAGTGGTTACCAGGCCAGGGAGCGCACACCGGTGTGTGCGGACTACAAGCAGTGGCAAGTCTGCGGTATGCCACCACCGTCTTCGGGCGGTGTCGCGGTGTTGCAGACCCTGGGGATTCTTGAGGCCCTGCAAGATAAATCCCCGGCCCTCGATCTCGCCAGCATGCCCCCCGTACCGAGCAGCTCCGGTGCAGGTCTTGAGCCTTCGCCTTCAGCGGTACACCTGATCGCAGAAGCCGAGCGCCTGGCTTACGCTGACAGGGCACAGTACCTGGCGGACAGCGACTTCGTACCAGTCAATGTGAAAGGGCTGACGGATAAAGCCTATTTCAGGACGCGGGCCGCTCTGATCGGTGACAAGAGCATGGGCCGTGCCGAGGCCGGTGTTCCGGCAGGCATTAACCTTGCCCTGGCTCCTGATCGCTCGCCACTGCGCATTTCGACCTCCCACATATCCGCTGTCGATGACCAGGGCGGGGCGATCGCCATGACCACTTCGGTTGAGGCTGCGTTTGGTTCACACGTAATGACCCAGGGTTTTATCCTTAACAATCAGCTCACCGACTTCTCGTTTATTCCCGAAGAAAACGGCAAGCCGGTGGCCAACCGCATCGAGCCGGGCAAGCGCCCGCGCTCTTCAATGGCCCCGACCCTGGTGTTCGAACGCAAAAGTGGCGAATTGGTCGCAACTATTGGTTCACCGGGTGGCTCGCAAATCATCGAGTACGTCAACAAGTCGGTGGTTGGCCTGCTGGACTGGAAGCTGAACCCCCAGGACGCAATCAGCCTGCCCAACTTTGGCAGCCGCAATGTGGACACTGAGCTTGAGGCTGGCCGGTTCAGCCCGGCGCTGGTGCAACAGTTACAAGACCGCGGGCACAAGGTGGCGCTGATCGAAATGACCAGTGGCACGCAGATTATTGTGCGTGACAACAACGGCTGGGTTGGTGGTGCCGATCCGCGACGTGAAGGTACAGCATCAGGGGATTGATACGCAGTCAAAAGCCCCTTAGCCCAACCCTCTCCCGCACGGAGAGGGTACTGATCTGCCACAGAGCATCTACAGGCGCTGCAAAATCAGGCCTGTGCCTGCCATGCCAGCGGCGGCACAAAACTCTCGAGTTCGTCTTCTACGCATTGAATGAGGCGCCCCACTTGACCGGGGGTCATGACCGCCGAGCAGGGGATACCGGCGACGGTAATCACGGTTTCACCACTGGCACGGTCAAACAAGCGGGCGACCATGCTGCCTGGTGCGTCCATGGTTGCCTCGAAGCCCATCGGGTGGAAATGCCAGCGCATCAGTTGGCAGGCATTGGGGAAGGTGACTTTGTTGATGTTGTCCATGGGGTACATAGAGCAATTCCTTTAGCTCAAGATAAGGGGCGGTTGTTTCTGACCGCATAGGTTTTCAAGTATTTCGTGATCAAACCTACCACCCGGGAGAGTTGCTGCTAAGCCTTATTTTTCCCGCAACCCGGTTGTTTGCCCGTACTTTGATGTGAATCATGCACTTAGGTTATTTATCCGCAGCCAGTACCCATTGAAGCCCATGGGCAAACTCGGCACTCTGTGTTTTTTTACCTTCGAGCCCCCCATGCCAGCTCCAGACGACGGTCCCGAAAATACCCGCGCCACCGGCGAAACCGTGCTGCGTTACCACCTGTGCTGGAAGCATCGGGATCTGGACGGGGTAATGGCGTTGTATCACCCCGATGTGACCTACAACGACTTCTTCCAGAATCGGGTCATGGTGTTCAATGAACTGCGCGATTATGTGCAGTCGTCCATGCCCAGAGAACCGGATGAAGCCCTTGAGCACAGTGATCGCATCCGTCTGGATGGCAATACCGCGTTTATTCAATACCGCATGACTTTGCGCGGCAGCCAGGGTCTGGTGTCATTTCGCGCCAGTGAGGCGATTACCGTGCGCGACGGGCTCATCTGGCAAGTCAATGAGTACGCCTCGCTGGTGCATGAAGCGGCGGCCAGCCCGGCCCGGCAGGGCTCGTTGCGCCCGGCGGTGAGCCGTCTGGGGCTGTCGGCCCGTCAGCTGAGCTTTATGGCGCAAGACCTGCAAACCTACTTTGAACGCCAGCAACCCTTTCTTGACCCTGAACTCGACCTGCAGCAGGTAGCCAGGGCCTGCGGTTATACGCGCAATCAAATGTCGTATCTGCTTAATCAGGTGCTCGGACAAAGCTTTTACCGCTATGTGAATCAGGCGCGCCTGCGCCATGTTCTGGCGGCGATGGACGTAGCTGCTACTCCGGTCAAGGTTGATGAAATGGCCTTTGCAGCAGGCTTCAACTCGATTTCGGCGTTTTACAGCTGTTTTCGCCAGCACACCGGGCAATCGCCCAAAGCCTATGCCAAACAAATTTCTTTGCGGGCACGCACGCAAGACGCGCCCTGATGCCTGCGACTAGGATCGAGCCATTCCTGGATCGGTGTGGAGTCGGCAATGCCAGCATGGTGCTCAATCAGTTTGTGGATGGACCAGCTTGGGGAGGAACTCGCACCCCGACCGTCCCTTGAGCACGATCTGGATGTCGATGTCGCTATCATCGGCGCCGGATATACCGGGCTGTGGACCGCGTACTACCTCAAGCGCCATGCGCCTGAACTGAGCATTGCCATCGTCGAGGCACAAACAGCGGGCTTTGGTGCCTCCGGACGCAACGGCGGCTGGCTGATGGGCAACCTGCTGGGCGAAGACCGCTTGCTTGCAGGGTTGCCTGGGGAACAACGCCGGGAATCCTTCGGCTTGTTGCACGGTATTCCTGATGAAGTGAAGAATGTTATCGATCGTGAGGGTATCGACTGCGATTACCGTAAAGGGGGCGCCTTGTATTGCGCGGCGCGCTACCCGGAGCAGGAGACCAGCTTGCGCAGTTATCTGGCCAGCCTGCATGCCGAAGGCCTGAACGAATCCGACTACCGCTGGCTCACCCCGACCGAACTGGCGCAACAGATCCGCATCAACCGGCCTTATGGCGGGATTTTCACACCGCACATCGCCACCCTTCACCCGGCCAAACTGGTGCGTGGTTTGGCCCGCGCCGTTGAGCGCATGGGTGTACAGATCTACGAACAAAGCCCGGTATCCGGGTGGCAGGCAGGGTTCCTACGCACGGCCAGGGCGCAGGTGCGCAGCCGCTGGGTGGTGCCTGCCGTGGAAGGTTATGCCAACACCCTGGCGCCTTTGGGCCGCTATCAACTGCCGGTACAGAGTCTGATCGTGGCAACAGAGCCATTGCCTCAAGCCACGTGGGACGAGATTGGCCTGTGCAAGGGCCAGGCCTTCAGTGAGAGCAGCCGTCAGGTCACTTACGGCCAGCGCACGGCCGACAACCGCCTGGTATTTGGTGCCCGGGGCGGATATCAGTTTGGCGGGCGCCTGCGTGAGAGCTTTGACCTCAGCCGCGATGAAATCGAACTGCGTCGCTATTTGTTCAGCGAACTGTTCCCGCAACTGAAAAACGTTGAAATCAGCCATGCATGGGGTGGCAACCTGGGGATGTCGCGACGTTTTCAGCCGCACATGCTGTGTGATCGGCAGCAGGGCATTGCCCTGGCCGGCGGCTACGGTGGCGAGGGCGTGGGGGCCAGCCATCTGGGCGGGCGCACCCTGGCCGACCTGATCCTGCAGCGCGACACCCTCGAAGTCCGCCAGCCCTGGGTCTTGACCGAAGGCGGGTTGGGTGCGCTGAAGAGCTGGGAGCCAGAGCCGTGCCGCTGGCTGGGCTACAACGCAATCATTCGCAGCTTTGTGTACGAAGACAAAACCCTGGCCAACGCCAACAGCCCGCCTTGGCGTCGGCAATTTGCCCGCCGCCTGGCCGGGGTGATGGAAGGCTTTATGAAGTAATCCGACATTTGCGTTCAACAGGAAGCACGCCATGAGCATTACCCAGTTCAAAAACACCGCCCAGGTGACGTTGCAGGAGTCTTTCCCCGTGGCCGCGCCCCTCGGCACACCGGTGGCGGTGACCTCGGTGACCTGCGTGGAGCGTAACGACGGCGTCGAAACCGGTATCTGGGAATGCACCCCGGGCCGATGGCGCCGGCAGATCATGGAGCAGGAGTTCTGCCACTTCATTCAAGGCCGCTGCACCTTTACTCCGGACAACGGTGAAACCCTGACCATAGAAGCGGGCGATGCACTGATGTTGCCTGCCAACAGCACCGGTATCTGGGATATCCAGGAAACCGTGCGCAAGACCTATGTATTGATCCTTTGATCGCCGAAACCTGCCTATAAAAACAGCTGCCCAAAACATGCAAGGAATCGAATCATGATCCGTATAAGCCTGTTGCCCCTGATGCTGGCCACTACCTTGTGTCAGGCCGGTGAAACCGTAAAAGTCTATAACTGGTCGGATTACATTGCCCCTGACACGATGAAGAACTTTCAGCGCGATACCGGCATTGCTTTCAGCTATGACCTGTTTGACAGCAACGAAACGCTGGACGGCAAGTTGATGACGGGCTCATCCGGTTATGACGTGGTGTTTCCGTCCAACCACTTTATGGCGCGGCAGATCCAGGGCAAGGCGCTGAAGAAGCTCGACAAGAGCCAGTTGCCAAACTGGAAGAATCTCAACCCGGTGCTGCTCAAGGCACTGCAGGTCAATGATCCGGGCAACGAACATGGTTTTCCTTACCTGTGGGGCAGCACCGGCATTGGCTATAACATCGCCAAAGTAAAAGCCGTGCTGGGGGATGACGCGCCGGTGGATTCCTGGGATCTGATCTTCAAGCCCGAGAATATGGAGAAACTCAAATCCTGCGGCGTGGCGATTCTGGATAATGGCCCGGAGATCTTGCCAGCGGCACTCAACTACCTGGGGTTGCCCCATCACAGCAAAAACCCGGCTGACTACAAGAAAGCTGAAGAGATGCTGCTCAAGGTCCGACCTTATATCAGCTACTTTCACTCATCGAAGTACACCAGCGACCTGGCCAACGGCAATATTTGCGTGGCCGTAGGCTTCTCTGGCGATATCTTGCAGGCCGAAACCCGCGCTAAAGAGGCCGGAAATGGCGTCGAAATCGGTTATTCGATTCCCAGGGAAGGTGCCGCCATCTGGTTTGACATGGTTGCCATGCCCGCCGATGCACCTGACGAAAAAGCTGCTTACAGCTTTATGAACTACCTGCTGCGCCCGGATGTAATGGCCGGGATCACCAACTACGTGCACTACGCCAATGGCAACGAGCAGGCCGATGCCTTGGTCAGCCCTGAAATCAAGGCTGACACCAAGGTCTATCCAACCCCCGCCATGATGGACAAGCTGTTTGCCCTGGAGGCCATGCCGCTGAATATTGACCGGGTACGCACGCGTATCTGGACCAATATCAAAAGCGGCAAGTAACTAGCGCAATGCTTGCGGGTTGACCAGATTGGCCGGGCGTTCACCGGCCAATGCCGCCAGCAGGTTTTCGACCGCGCAACGGGCCATGGCCTCGCGGGTTTCGAAGGTGGCCGAACCGATATGTGGCGTGGCCACCACGTTATCCAGCTTCAGCAAGGGCGAGGTCAGTTCCAGCGGTTCGCGCTCGAACACATCCAGCCCGGCAGCGCGGATCTGACCTTGTTGCAGGGCGTTGATCAGCGCCGCTTCGTCCACCACTTTGCCTCGGGAGATATTGATAAAAATGCTCTCGCGGCGCATCAGGGCAAATTGCTCGGCGCCGATCAAACCCTCGGTTTGTGCGGTCAGGGGCAAGGTCAGGCAGATAAAGTCGGCTTCTTGCAGCAGCTCGTCGAGGCTGCGGTACTGCGCATTGAAACGCGCCTCTACTGCGGGTTTGGGCGAGTTGCTGTGGTAAATCACCGGCATGCCGAAGCCAAAATGGCCGCGCTGGGCCAGGGCTTCGCCGATACGGCCCATGCCGATAATACCCAGGGTCTTGCCGTGAACGTCGGTGCCGAAATGCTCGGGGCCGACGTTTTTCTGCCATTGACCGTTGCGCACCATGTTGGCCAGTTCAACCACCCGCCGGGCGCTGGCCAGGACCAGGGCAAAGCCGGTGTCTGCAGTGGTTTCGGTGAGCACGTCAGGGGTGTTGGTGAGCTGGATCTTGCGCTCGGTCATATAGTCGATGTCGTAGTTGTCGACACCCACCGACACACTGGCGACTGCTTCAAGGTTCGGTGCCAGGTCCAGCAGTTGCGCATCCAGCTTCAGGCTTGCGCCCAGAATGCCTTGCGCCCGGGGCAGGGCGGCACGCAGTTGGTCCATGCCTGCGGCGTCAAGCTTCTTGATCAGCGTGACATCGGCCTGGGCTTGCAGGCGCTGCATCAGTTCCGGGGACAGTTCTTTGTAGAGCACTACATTCTTTTTCAAGGGATTCACCGACATTGAATTCAAGAGTGGGCCAGACGTTGCGAGGTGCTGTGTTGCGGCGCAGCAGGGTCTTTGGCAGCGGGTTTGAGCATGAGGGTCAGCAGTACCGAAATCATCAGCGCGCCACTCATCAACAGAAACGATGCGCCCGTCGAGCCGGTGGAGCTGTTCAGGTAACCCACCAGGTACGAACCGGCAAACGAACCCAGTGCGCCCATGCTGTTGATCAGCGCCATGGCACCACCGGCCACGTTGGAGGGCAGGATTTCCGGAATGATGGCGAAAAACGGACCATAAGGGGCGTACATGCAGCCCCCGGCAATGACCAGGAGTGCGTAGGACCACCAAAAGTGTTCAGCGCCCAGCATGTAGGAAGCGTAGAACGCCACAGACGCGATCAGCAGCGGTGGCCAGACGAAGCGTTTGCGCTTTTGCATTTTGTCCGAGCCCCAGGACACCACCAGCATCGCAATCACGGCTGCCAGATAGGGCAGGGCCGAGAGCCAGCCAGCTTCGATCATGTCCATCTGCGCGCCTTGCTTGAGAATCGAAGGCAGCCACAGGACAAAGCCGTAGACGCCGATGCTCCAGCAGAAAAACTGCAAGGCCAGCAGGATAACGGCGGGCGTACGGAACGCTGCAGCGTAGTTTTTCACCGGCTTGAGGCCCACTTGCTCGGCATCCAGTGCGCTTTGCAGGTCTTGTTTCTCCTGATTGCTCAGCCATTTGGCTTCGCTTGGACGGTCATCGGCCAGGCGCCACCAGATAAAGGCCCAAAGCACTGCAGGCAGACCTTCGACGATAAACATCCAGCGCCAGCTGTAATGCTGCACCAGATAACCCGATACCACTGACATCCACAACATGGTCACCGGGTTGCCCAGGATCAGGAAGGTGTTGGCCCGCGAGCGTTCGGCACGGGTGAACCAGTGGCACAGGTACACCAGCATGGCCGGCATTACGGCGGCTTCAACCACTCCGAGGGTAAAACGGATAACAATCAGCCAGTAGGCGTTGGACACCACGCCGGTCAATGTGGCCAGGCTGCCCCAGAGGATCAGGCTGACAAAAATCAGCTTTTTCACACTGTTTCTCTGGGCGTAGATCGCCCCGGGTACCTGGAAGAAGAAATAGCCAAGAAAGAACAGCGCGCCCAGCAACGACGACAGCCCGGGAGTGATGTTCAGGTCTTCGGCCATTCCTGAGGCAGCTGCGAAACCGTAGTTGGCACGGTCAAGGTACGCCAGGCTGTAGGTGATAAACACGATCGGCATGATGTACCACCAACGACGGGCGGCGAGTTTTAGGGATTGCATAGAGGGTGCTCCTGAGCTTGTTTTTGTTTTTTCGCAGCAGGTGACAGGTCAAGCAGATAGCGGTGTTTCAAGAGGCGCGTGCAGCGCGTTGTAGTGGTTCAATTCGTCGCGGGTGGGCAGGCCTTCCATATCGCCGCGGCTCTGTACGGCGCGACTGCCAATCCAGTTGCCGCGCTGTACGGCCTCGGCAAAACCGAGATTTTCCAGCAAGGCACTGACTACCCCGACGGCAAAGCCATCACCGGCACCCACGGTGTCGATAACGTTGGCCACCGGCACAGCCGGGACAAACTGCTCAACCTGGGCGGTGCGATAAAACGCGCCTTTGGCCCCCAGTTTGATAATCACGGCTTCAGCACCCTGATCGAGATAGAAGGCGGCGATATCGGACGGGTCTTCAAAACCTGTCAGTAGCCGGCCCTCACTCAAGCCCGGCAGAACCCAGTCGGCGTGGGCAGCAAGCGCATTGATGTCGCGAATCATCTGTTGTTCGCTGGCCCACAACGATGGGCGCAGATTCGGATCGAACGACACACTGTTACCTGCTGCGCGCATCGACTTCATCAGCTCAAAGGACAGTTCATTGCAGCTGGCCGACAGCGCAGGCGGTATGCCGGTGGCGTGCAGGTGGCGGGCGCCGAACAACTGCGGGTTGAGCACGGAGCGGTCCATATGGCTGGCGGCCGAACCGCGGCGGAAGTACTCCACCTGTGGGTCGCTGCCGTCGTCAACGCGGGATTTGAACTGAAAGCCCGTGGGATGTTGCGTATCAGTGGTCACGTACTGGCAGTTCAGCCCTTCGGCTTGCAGTGCATGGCGTACAAAGCGCCCCAGGGAGTCTGCGCCCACTCGGCTCAACCAGGCGACATTGAAGCCCAGTCGCGCAAGGCCAATGGCCACGTTGCTGTCCGCCCCGGCGATGCGTTTGTGGAACCGTTCGACCAGGGCCAGATCGCCAGTTTCTTCAGCCACCAGCATGGCCATGGTTTCGCCAAACGACAGCACATCGACCTTAGACATGGCTCAACTCCTGTTGTTTTTGGCTCAAGCGCGCCAGTACGGCGACGTGTTCCTGGGTCAAGCCGTCCAGATCCGAGCCCTGCAGCGGATATTCGATGGCCCGGGTCAGACCGTGGGGCATATGGGTCATCAGGTGCTGCCAGTGCTGCAGGTCGGTGTCGGTTGGCGGTGTGGCGACCAGTTTGCCGTCCGGGCGACGGCTCACGCCTTTGCAGTGCAGATAGGTGACGTAGCGGCCCAGCAGGCGGGCTGCGGTACTGGCTGACTGATCCTGCCAGTGCCAGTTGCCGATATCGAAGGTCATGCTGATTGGCGCTTGCTGTTGTTCAACCTGATCGAAAAAACGCTGCATGGGCTCAATGCGCCCGCCGTAGGAGGTCTGGTCGTTTTCTACCAGCAGTCGTACAGGTTGCTGGTTGAGCAGGGCAGCGAGGTTTTGCAGGTCACAGTGTTCGGTGAAATAGCCCAGTGACACTTTCAGCCATTGGGCGCCGAAAGCGTGGGCGCGCTGCAAGGTGGCCAGCAGTTGGGTATTGGGCCGCGACTGCCCGGCTTCCCACAGTTCCAGTGGCGATGAGAACACGCATTCAAGCCCGTTATCCTGCACGGCCTGGCTGAATGTGGTCGGATCTTCTGTGGTCAGCAGTTCTTCGCGCAGTTCGATGCGTGACACACCGGCGTTGGCCAACACTTCAATAAAGCTGGCCTGGCCGCGCTGGCGAACCAGATCGGCACCGTAGCTCGACAAACTGATGGAAACGGGAAATGTAGTCATTGTCATTATTCTCTGAAACCGGTTTCATTTTGTTGTGCATCAAACGGCCGGTAACCGGGTCAAGGTTGTCAGCCGGTAAAGTGTCAGGCAGTCATGGGTGATCGGGTTGAGCCGCGAACAATCAATTGAGGGGCAAAATCCAGTGCCAGGGGTGCAGATTTGTCACCGCCCAGGCGTTTAAGCAGGCAGTCAAAAGCGCTGGCACCGATCTGTTGCGTAGGCTGGGCCAGGGCAGTGATGCCGTTACCCACCAGCGGGAACCATTCCAGGTCATCCAGGGCAATCAGGCCCACGTCTTCAAACAAGCGGCAATTCAAGTCGCGCAGCACTTGGGTACAAGCCAGCGCAGCCAGGCCGTTGGCACAAAATATGGCCTTGGGGCCGTGGCCGGGTGCTTGCATGAAGGACTGGATGGCAGCGCGAAGGCCTGTACCGGTTTTTACTACGGCGCCGTGCAGGGCAGGGCGCGCGGCCAACTGGCGGGTAAAACTGTCGATGCGCTCGATTCGCGAACTGGTGCCATCGACCGGCTCACTGACCATCAGCACATCGCGATAGCCCTGCTGCTCAAGATGCTCCACAGCCATGCGCACCGCGTCAGCGTTATCGAGGCCGACCAGATCGGTATGCAGTTGCTCGACTTTGCGGTCGATCAGCACGATGGGCATTTCCTGATGCAGTTCTTGCAGTGCGTCAGGGTCATGGCCAAGGGTGTTAAGGATCAATCCTTCGATATTGTAGGAGCGTAGCGCTGCCAGATGCTGACGCTCTTGCTCGTCATTACGGTCGGTATTGCACACCACCAGGTTGTAGCCGTGCAGACGGCAGGCGGTTTCGACGCCGTGCATGACGGCAATGGAGTAGGGGTTGCGGATATCGGCCACCAGCATGCCGATCAGCCGTGTGCGTCCGCGTTTCAGGCCACGGGCCATTTGATTTGGGCGATAGCCCAGGTCATTGATGGCGCGCTCGATCCGTTCGGCGATGGCTACGGAGAGCAAGGCGCGGTCTTCGCCGATAAAGCGTGACACGCTGGCCTTGGAGACGCCGGCGCGCTGGGCAACATCGAGCATGGTTACGCGGGAGCGTTGAGCTGCGGAAAAACTGTTCACGGCCTGAAACCTTTTATTGGTGTTATCGCAGGCGATTTCGCGGGTGGGCGCTGAAACCGGTTTCATGGAAACCCAAATACCCTGATGACGTCAAGTGACAATGGTTTTAGGGATACCCGGACCTGTAGCCGCTGAGGCGCGAAGCGAGGCTGCGATCGGCTGCGCAGCAGTCGTAAAACCAGGCCGCTCGACCTCTCAAGCATACCGAAATTGCCGGTTTTACGAGCGCTTCGCGCCCGATCGCAGCCTCGCTTCGCTCCTCAGCGGCTACAGCGATCAGGCAACTTGCTAGTTGCGACGCAAACTTGTCAGTTAGCGACGTTGCACATATAAAAATCGAGAAGTTGCCGTGGCGATAAAGTTATATGACGAGTGTTATATCAATCTGCTTTCGGCCCAGGTTAGAGACGAGCGGGAAGCCGTTTAATTTAACTTTTTATAATTAGACCAGGCAGTCAGTTAGTGGCCGATAACGGATAAAAAAATACTGCCGGTCAAGTATTCAATGTTTCCGGGAACTTGCGCCGTTTGCGCAAATAAGCCGTAAAAAAGTACTGGACTAAATATTTCAGGTTGTGTCAGTTTTGCTCCGCCATAAACGGCGAGTGATAGGACGATCTCGCCAAGGGGTCGTCGTGGTCTGTCAATAAACTTTCTACTGCTAAACAAGGAAATGTTTACATGTCGAAACTTAAAGAGAAAGCGGCACTGTCCGTTGGCCAGGTACAAGCGGCAAGCGCCAGCAGTTCTGCCTTCACTCAGATTGATAACTTCAGCCATTTCTATGATCGTGGTGATCATCTGGTCAATGGCAAACCTTCGCTCACTACCGACCAGGCCGCCGATCAGCTCACGCGCTCCGGCGCCAGTTGGCACGACCTCAACGGCGACGGTGTGATCAACCTTACCTACACGTTCCTCACGGCACCGCCGGTGGGTTACGCGACCCGTGGCCTGGGCACTTTCAGCCAGTTCTCCTCGCTGCAGAAAGAGCAGGCCAAGCTGTCGCTGGAATCCTGGGCCGATGTGGCCAAGGTGACCTTCACTGAAGGCGCTGCAGTCCGTGGCGGTGATGGCCACATGACCTTTGCCAATTTCAGTGCAAGTAACGGCGGTGCGGCGTTTGCCTATCTACCCAGCAGTTCGCGCAAGGGTGAGTCGTGGTACTTGATCAACAAGGACTATGAGGTCAACAAGACCCCGGGTGAAGGCAACTATGGTCGCCAGACCCTGACCCATGAAATCGGCCATACACTGGGCCTGTCGCACCCGGGTGACTACAACGCCGGCAATGGCAACCCGACCTACCGGGATGCGGTGTATGGCGAAGACACCCGTGCCTACAGTGTTATGAGCTACTGGAGTGAAAGCAACACCGGCCAGCATTTCACCAATAGTGGCGAAGGTGCTTACGCCTCTGCGCCATTGCTGGATGATATTGCGGCGGTGCAGAAACTCTATGGCGCCAACCTCGAAACCCGCGCTGGCGATACGGTCTATGGTTTCAACTCCACCGCCGATCGTGATTTCTACAGCGCGACGTCTGCCAGTTCCAAGCTGATTTTCTCGGTGTGGGACGGTGGCGGCAACGACACCCTGGACTTCTCCGGCTTTAGCCAGAACCAGAAGATCAACCTGACTGCAGGCTCGTTCTCCGATGTTGGCGGCATGACCGGCAACGTGTCGATTGCCCAAGGCGTCACCGTGGAAAACGCCATTGGCGGTTCGGGCAACGATCTGCTGATCGGCAACAGCGCTGACAATGTGCTCAAGGGCGGCGCCGGCAACGACATTATCTATGGCGGCGGCGGTGCTGATACCTTGTGGGGCGGTACGGGTTCAGATGTGTTTGTGTTTGGCGCGGTGTCTGACTCTGCGCCGGGTGCAGCCGATATCATCATGGACTTCCAGTCCGGTATCGACAAAATTGATGTATCGGCCATCACCAAGCTGGCCGGGCTTAACTTTGTCGAGGCCTTTACCGGCCGTGCCGGTGAAGCGATTGTCAGCTATGACACGGCCAGCAACCTGGGCCACTTTGCGGTCGATTTCAGCGGTCATGCCGTTGCCGACTTCCTGGTGAACACTGTTGGCCAAGTGGCAACTTACGACATCGTTGTCTAAGCCTGCCGGTACACGGGCAGCGCGCAAGCGCTGCCCTCTGCCAGGAAGCCTGAAATCATGAGTCATTTGGCATACCGTTTATTCAGGGCAGTGGGGTGTATCGCCGCACTGCTGACTTTTACCACAGAGAGCGCCATGGCCAATTCCTTGCTGTTGATGAGCCCCGCACAACTGGCGGGCAGTTGGACGTTTTACCTGCAGGGCGATGCAAAAGAGGCCTGCAAGGTGCAGTTGATTGCCGAACATAAAACCTTCAGTGCGCAAGTGAAGTGTTTGAAAACATGGTTGGGCGAAGTGCCAAAAAGTTGGTCACCAACACCGGACGGTCTGTTTCTGATGGGCGAGGATGGAACAGCACTGGTGCATATGAACCGGATTGAGCCCGGTCACTATGAAGCAAAGATCAAACCCGAAACAGTGTTGGTGATGGTGCGTGGCAATCATTAAGTTGTACTGAAATTGTAACTTCAATCGCGCGAGGCTGGGCGCCCCCTGTTAGGAGCGGCGCAAGTGCGCCTGTCAGTTTTATTTATGTGCGAAAGCCGTACTTATCGATCAAGGACGATTCATGAGGCGATTGAAAAATAGCACCGTTGCGCCGTTGATACATGCACTGGCTGACTATAAGAGCATTCTGGTCAGCGTGGGCTGCTTTACTGCCCTGATCAATATATTGATGCTGGTGCCATCGATTTACATGCTCCAGGTGTATGACCGGGTACTGTCGTCACAGAACACAACAACGCTGGCCATGCTGTCATTCATGGTGGTGGGTTTTTTCATCTTTATCGGGATGCTTGAAACGGTCCGCAGTTTTATTGTGATCCGCATCGGCAGCCAGCTGGAGCGCAGGTTCAACCAACAGGTGTACCGCGCCGCGTTCGAGCGCAACCTGTTCAGCGGCCAGGCCCACGCCGGGCAGGCATTGGGGGATTTGACCCTGATCCGCCAGTTTGTCACCGGTCCGGCGCTGTTCGCCTTCTTTGATGCTCCGTGGTTTCCCGTCTATTTGTGCGTGATCTTTCTGTTCAGTCCCTGGCTCGGTCTTATGGCGACGGCTGGGGCACTGCTGCTCATAGCCCTGGCGTGCATCAATGAGGTGATGACGCGCAAGCCCCTGAGCCAGGCCAGCCTGTACTCCCAACAATCCAGCCAATTGGCTACCAGCCACCTGCACAATGCCGAGACCATTCAGGCCATGGGCATGCTGGGTGTGTTGCGTCAACGCTGGTTTAACCTGCATTCGCGATTTCTGGCCGAGCAAAACAAGGCCAGTGACACCGGCGCAGTGATTGGTTCGGTGAGTAAAACCTTGCGCTTGTGCCTGCAGTCACTGGTGCTCGGCCTGGGTGCCTTGCTGGTGATCAACGGTGATATGAGCGCGGGCATGATGATTGCCGGTTCGATTTTGATGGGCCGTGTGCTGAGCCCCATCGATCAGTTGATCGCTGTCTGGAAGCAATGGAGCTCGGCAAAGTTGGCCTATCAACGCCTGGACAGTCTGTTGCGCGAGCATCCGCCCAGTGAAGACAACATGCAGCTGCCAGCCCCCATGGGTCAGGTGAGCTTTGAACAGGTCAGTGCGGCACCGCCGGGACAGCGCCTGCCCACCTTGCATCAGGTCAGCTTTAGCCTCAATGCCGGCGAGGTGCTCGGTGTGCTGGGTGCGTCGGGTTCGGGCAAGTCGACCCTGGCGCGGGTACTGGTAGGCGTCTGGCCGACGCTGGCGGGCACGGTGCGCTTGGATGGCGCGGACATTCACCAGTGGAACCGCGATCAATTGGGCCCACATATCGGCTACCTGCCCCAGGACATCGAGCTGTTCAGCGGCAGCATTGCCGAGAATATCGCCCGCTTTCGTGAGGCAGATCCCCGGCAGGTGGTCGCTGCGGCGCAGCAGGCCGGGGTTCACGAGATGATTTTGCGTTTGGCGCAAGGTTACGACACGGTTCTGGGTGACGAGGGCAGCGGCCTGTCGGGCGGGCAAAAGCAGCGGGTCGCTCTGGCGCGTGCCTTGTATGGCAATCCGCGGCTGGTGGTGCTGGATGAACCCAACTCCAACCTCGATGCCGTCGGTGACGCAGCCCTGACCCGGGCCATTGCTCACCTCAAGGCGCAGGGCTGCACCGTGGTGCTGGTGACGCACCGTTCGGCGTCGCTGGCCCAGGCCGACAAACTGCTGGTACTCAATGAAGGTCGTTGCCAGGTGTTCGGGCCAAGTGCCGAGGTGCTCAAAGCCTTGTCCGGGGCCCAGCAGCAACACGCCGCGCCGCAGGCGGCCAGTATCAACCGTCAGAGTGCTGAAGCATGAGCAAGGACGCTGGATTGATGAATGACCACAATCAACCACCCGTGCGCGAGCGCGGGGCGGGATTTTACGTGCGGGCAGGCTGGGTGCTGACCCTGGTCGGGGCGGGCAGCTTTTTTCTCTGGGCCAGCCTTGCACCGCTGGACGAAGGCATACCGGTACAGGGTACGGTGGTGGTCTCGGGCAAGCGCAAGGCAGTGCAGTCGTTGGGGGCCGGGGTGATGAGCCAGATTCTGGTGCGCGAGGGCCAGACAGTACTTCAGGGCGAGGTATTGTTTCGGCTGGACCAGACCCAGGTTGAAGCTGACGTGCAATCCTTGCGCGCGCAGTACCGCATGGCCTGGGCCAGCCAGGCGCGCTGGCAAAGCGAGCGTGACAACCTGGCACGGGTGAGTTTTGCGCCGGAATTGAGTCTGGACCCTGACCCACGGCTTGCCCTGGTACTGGAGGGGCAGCAGCAGTTGTTCAGTAGCCGGCGCGAAGCCTTTGCCCGTGAACAGGCCGGGCTCAAGGCCAGTGTCGAAGGCGCAACCCGGCAACTGGACGGTATGCGTCGTGCGCGCAGCGATCAAATAGCGCAGGCCGACTCCCTGCGCCAGCAGTTGAGCAACCTGCGCCCCCTGGCTGAAAAAGGTTATATCCCGCGCAATCGCCTGATGGAATACGAGCGGCAGCTGTCACAGGTGCAGCAGGATCTGGCGCAGAACGCCGGTGAAAGCGGGCGTATCGAGCAGGGTATTGTGGAGTCGCGGCTCAAACTGGCGCAGCACATCGATGAATATCAGAAGGAAGTGCGTAGCCAACTGGCCGATGCCCAGCTCAAAACCCTGACCCTGGAGCAGCAACTGACTTCGGCCGGGTTTGACCTGCAGCACAGTGAAATCTCTGCGCCAGCTGATGGCATCGCAGTCAACCTCAGCGTGCATACCGAAGGCGCGGTGGTGCGGGCGGGCGAAACCCTGCTGGAGATCGTGCCGCAGGGCACACGCCTTGAGGTCGAGGGACGCTTGCCGGTGCATCTGGTGGACAGGGTGGGCAGCCAGTTGCCAGTGGATATTCTGTTTACGGCATTCAATCAAAGCAGCACACCGCGTGTGTCGGGGCAGGTCAACCTGGTTTCCGCCGACCAGTTGCTCGATGAAAAAACCGGCATGCCGTACTACGTGCTGCGCAGTTCGGTGAGTGATCAGGCGCTGGAGAAACTCAACGGGTTGGTGATTAAACCTGGCATGCCGGCCGAGATGTTTGTACGCACGGGCGAGCGTTCGCTGCTCAATTACCTGTTTAAACCGCTGCTGGATCGCGCAGGGTCTGCGTTGACTGAGCGCTAGGATGCTGCCATTTATGAAAACAGCTTCGATGTTGGGCCTGGGCCTCGCGCTGTGGGCGGGCCTCGCAGCCAGCGCACAGGCACTGGGGCCGTTTCAGGTATATGAACAGGCCTTGCGCAATGATCCCGAGTTCCTCGCCGCGATCAAGGCGCGGGACGCGGGCCTGGAGAGTCGCAATATTGGTCGTGCCGGGCTGCTGCCCAAACTCTCGTACAACTACAACAAAGGCCGCAATAACTCCCAGGCCACCTATTTGAATGAGCGTGGCAATACCCACGACGACCGTAACTACAACAGTTATGGCTCGACCTTGACCTTGCAGCAGCCATTGATCGATTACGAGGCGTACGCCAATTATCGTAAAGGTGTGGCCCAGTCGCTGTTTGCCGATGAGACATTTCGCAGCAAAAGTCAGGAACTGCTGGTGCGGGTGCTGACCCATTACACCCAGGCGTTGTTTGCGCAAGACCAGATCGACAATGCCCGGGCCAAGAAAAAAGCCTATGAGCAGCAGTTTCGGCAAAACGAGCACATGTTTCGCCAGGGCGAGGGCACCCGCACCGACATTCTTGAAGCCGAGTCGCGTTACGAGCTGGCCACTGCCGAGGAAATCCAGGCCCATGACGAACAGGATGCGGCCTTGCGCGAGCTGGGCGCGTTGATTGGCGTGGCCACCCTGGATATCGATGAGCTGACGCCATTGACCCGCAGTTTCAGCTCATTGCCGCTGGAACCGGGGAGTTTCTCGAGCTGGCATGAAATGGCACTGGAGAGTAATCCGATACTGGCGTCGCAGCGTGAGGCGCTGGAAGTGGCAAGGTACGAAGTTGAGCGCAACCGGGCAGGGCATCTGCCCAAACTCAATGCCTATGCCAGCGTGCGAAAGATGGAATCCGACAGTGGCAACACCTACAACCAGCGCTACGACACCAACACCATCGGCATTGAAATCAGTGTGCCGCTGTATGCAGGGGGCGGGGTGTCGGCCTCGGTGCGTCAAGCCAGCAGCAATCTGGCCCAAGTGGAGTACGAGCTGGAAGGCAAAACCCGTGAAACCCTTATCGAACTGCGACGCCAGTTCAATGCCTGCCAGTCGGGCGTGAGCAAACTACGGGCTTATCAAAAAGCGCTGATTTCAGCCGAGGCGCTGGTCGTATCGACCCGTCAGAGCATTCTGGGCGGGGAGCGGGTCAATCTCGATGCGCTAAACGCCGAGCAGCAGCTGTACAGCACGCGGCGTGACCTTGCGCAAACCCGTTACGACTATCTGCTGGCCTGGACCAAGCTGCATTTTTACGCAGGCACCCTGGGCGCACAGGACCTGGCACGGGTCGATGAAGCGTTTATCGCGCCGGGGCAAGCATATTGATTTGATCAACGAAGAGAGAAAAACCATGGCAGTGTTTGACTACAAGGATGTGGGTTCCAGCGTATCGGCAACACAGTTCAAGGATGCGATGGCAATCATGCTGTACAGCTATCACAACCTGGACAACGGCTTTGCCGTGGGTTACCAGCAACATGGCCTTGGCACCGGGCTGCCTGCCACACTGGTCAAGGCCTTGCTCGGCGGTACCGATGCCCAAGGGGTAGTGCCGGGGATTCCCTGGAACCCCGATTCGGAAAAGCTTGCCCGCGAGGCGGTCGAAAAAGCCGGGTGGACCCCTATCAGTGCAGAACAGTTGGGCTACACAGGCAAAGTCGATCAGCGCGGGACTTTTTTTGGTGAAAAAGCCGGCTACGGCACTGCCCAGGTGGAGATCCTCGGCAAGTACGCAGCCGATGGCCAACTGACTTCCATCGGTATCGGTTTTCGCGGCACCAGCGGACCGCGTGAGTCGCTGATTAGCGATTCCATCGGCGATGCCATCAGCGATTTGCTGGCAGCGATCGGGCCTGCCGATTACGCTAAAAACTACAGCGCCAACGCGTTTGACATGCTCCTGGGCAAAGTGGCGACCTTTGCCAGCGCGCAAGGGTTGAGCGGCAGCGACGTACTGGTCAGTGGCCACAGCCTTGGCGGCCTGGCCGTCAACAGCCTGGCAGACCTGAGTGGCGATCATTGGGCGGGGTTTTATCGCGACTCAAAGTACATAGCCTTTGCTTCACCCACCCAGAGCGAAAGCACCGACAACGTGCTCAATATCGGCTACGAGAACGACCCGGTGTTCCGTGCCCTCAATGGTTCGGATTTCAATCTGTCGTCGCTGGGCGTGCATGACGCGCATCAGCCATCCGCCACCAACAATATTGTCAGTTTCAATGATCACTACGCTTCCACGGCGTGGAATCTGATGCCCTTTTCGATTGCCAATATTTCGACCTGGATCACCCACTTGCCCAGTGGCTATGAAAGCGGCATGACGCGGATTTTCGACTCGGCGTTTTATGACCTGACCGAAAAGGACTCGACCATTGTGGTCGCCAACTTGTCCAGTCCGGCACGGGAAAACACCTGGGTGCAGGACCTCAATCGCAACGCCGAACCGCACAAGGGCAGCACCTTTATCATAGGCAGCGACGGTAATGACTTGATTCAAGGGGGACGCGGCAATGACTTCCTGGAAGGTCGCGACGGCAATGACACCTTCCGTGACAGTGGCGGCTACAACATCATTCTGGGTGGCAAAGGCGTCAATACGCTGGACTTGCAAAAATCGTTGAGCGGCGTGGATGTGGTCAATGACGGGCAGGGCGCCTTGTATGTGCGCGATAGCCACGGCGGGATCACTATTGCCCGTGATATCAGTTTCCTGATAACCGAAGAGCCCGCCTGGCTGGGCCTGACCCACCGCGAAGTCAGCCATCGAGTTGATGATCAGGGGCTGTGGGCCGGCAAAGACCGCACTGATTACACTCACTCGGTCAAGGCAGGGGCTGCGGACAGTACCCTCACGGCCGGTGAGCAGGGTGACTGGCTGCTGGGGCAGGGCGGCAACGATCACTTGATCGGTTTGCACGGCAATACGGTGTTTGTTGGCGGCGCAGGCAATGACTTGCTGGAGTCGGCAGGCGGTAATAACACCTTTGTGTTCAGCGGCCATTTTGGCAACGACACGCTGCTGGGCTACCAGCCCAGTGACAAGTTGGTATTCCTGGGGGTGGATGGTGGCTACAACGCGGACTACCGGGCCCATGCCAGCGCGACGGGGCATGACACCGTGCTCAGCTTTGGCAGCGACTCGGTGACCCTGGTGGGTGTAGGGCTGGCCTCCCTGGCGAGCACGGACATTGTCATCGCCTGACGGCGAGTTGCAAGGGGCAAGCTTCAAGCGTGCTGCTTGTCACTTGCCGCTTGCGGTTGCCTCTAAACCTTAAACTGACGTAACAGCCCATTGAGCTGCACGCTGAGCTCCTTGAGGTGGGCACTGGCAGCGCTTGATTGCTCTGCCGCCAGGGCGGTGCCTTGGGACAGTTCGGCGGCCTGGGTCACATTCAGGTTGATGTCTTCCACGACATGGGCCTGTTGCAGGGTAGCGCTGGCTATCGAGGCATTGAGGTCGTTGAGGTTGCTCAGGGCCTGGCCGATGCTGGTCAGGCTCTGCCCGGCCTGGGTGGCCTGTTCGATGGTCAGCTGGGAGGCGCGACTGCTGCTGCCGATCACGTTGACGGCGGCTTCCGAGTGTTTTTGCAGGCCTTCGATCATGGTCTGGATTTCGGCCGTGGATTTTTGCGTGCGCTGGGCCAGTAGTCGAACCTCGTCCGCCACCACCGCAAAACCCCGACCCTGCTCACCGGCGCGGGCTGCTTCGATCGCAGCGTTGAGGGCCAGCAGGTTGGTTTGCTCGGCAATCGAGCGGATCACTTCAAGCACGCTGCCAATTTCGCTGCTTTGCGTGGCCAGGGTGCGGATCACCTCGACGGCCTGATGGATGGTGGCAGACAGCTGGCCGATCTGTTCCAGGCTGGTATCGATATTCTGCTGTCCAAGCTCGGCTTGTGACTGCGCACCGCGCATTTCGCTGGCCGCGTGCTCGGCGTTTTTCGCCACATCTTGCACGGCGCAGGTGACTTCGTTGATCGCCGTGGCCACCTGATCCATTTGCAGGGCTTGCTGCTGGCTGCGCTGTTGCGCGGCGCTGGCGTCACTGCCCAGTTCCGTGGAGGACTGGTCGAGTGCCGTGGCAGTGGCCTGTAAATGGCTGATCACATTGCGCAGCTTGGCGGTAAAGGCATTGAAATGATGGGCCAGTAAAGTGACCTCATCACGGCCGTGGGTATCCAGGCTTCGGGTCAGGTCGCTTTCACCACTGGCGATATTGGCCATGGCCTGCACGGCCTCTTGCAGCGGTCGCACGATGCTGCGAGCAATCAGGGTCACCAGCAGCGCCATGATCAACGCGATGCCAAGGCCAGCCCAACTGGCTTTCCAGGCTTGAGCGCGGAACTCGGCCTGCATGTCGTCGATATACACGCCCGAGCCTATTACCCAGCCCCACGGCTCGAACAGTTGTACATAAGAGGTTTTTTGCACAGGCGCTTCGGCGCCCGGTTTTGGCCAGCGGTAGTCCACCATGCCCGAACCTTTGCTTTTGGCCAGGCTGGCCATCTCGTTGAAAATCGCAAAGCCGTCCGGGTCCTTGATGGCCGACAGGTCTTTGCCATCGAGTTTGGGGTTGGTGGGGTGCATGACCATATAAGGGCGCAGGTCATTGATCCAGAAATAATCATCGTGGTCATAGCGCAGCTGGCTGATCACGGTCAGCGCCTGCTGTTGCGCGGCTTTACGGCTCAAGCTGCCGGCAGCTTCCAGGCCCTGGTAATAGTTGAGTACCCCGCTGGCCGCTTGTACCACGTGCCGGGTTTTCTGGGCTTTACCTTCATACAAATCGTCATGTATCTGTTTTAGCATCAGCAATCCCAACGCCAGCAGCATGGCCATGGCCACAATCAAGATCAGCCATAAACGTCGGCTGATGGATAACCCGCGCAGGGTATTCATAAAGGCTCACTCCTGGTTTTTCTTCTTGTGGTGATTCACAGAACAACTTTTTTCAGACTTGCCTGTCAGACGAGACCGAGCTCATGTCATAGCAGCGAAAGTGGAACGTGTCTGATAGGATCTCGGCCGAAATTGGCAAAGCTTCATCTTTATTGATTTCTGACAGTTTTTTCACAGCGCGTCGGGGCGCATGTCGCACTTTTGTCCTGCTCCGGAGCCGTGGCTGCAACACCTTAATCAAGACTAATCAGCTCTGCATGAGGCAGGGCTTTATGGGGGAATAATGGATCTTTGGACTGCCGCTCAGGCGTTGATTTTGGGCGTCGTTGAAGGCTTGACGGAGTTTTTGCCGATCTCGAGTACGGGCCACCAGATTATTGTGGCCGACTTGCTCAACTTTGGCGGCGAGCGGGCGATGGCATTCAACATCATCATCCAGCTGGGTGCGATTTTGGCTGTGGTCTGGGAGTTTCGCCGCAAGATCATCGATGTTGTCGTTGGTTTGCCCACCAAGCCCGAGGCACGTCGTTTCACCACCAACCTGATTATCGCGGTGATGCCGGCGGTGGTGCTGGGGGTGATTTTTGCCGATGTGATCCACGAGTACCTGTTCAACCCGATTACCGTGGCCACGGCCCTGGTGATTGGCGGGGTAATCATGCTGTGGGCCGAGCGCCGCCAGCATGTGATTCGCGCTGAAACCGTGGACGACATGACCTGGAAAGACGCGGTGAAAATCGGCTTTGCCCAGTGTCTGGCGATGATTCCCGGCACTTCGCGCTCGGGTTCGACCATTATCGGCGGCCTGCTGTTTGGTCTGTCGCGCAAGGCGGCCACCGAGTTCTCATTCTTCCTGGCCATGCCGACCATGGTCGGTGCTGCGGTTTACTCCGGCTACAAGTACCGTCATCTGTTCCAGCCTGACGACCTGCCAGTCTTCGCGATCGGTTTTGTCACCTCGTTTATCTTCGCCATGATCGCAGTACGCGCCTTGCTGAAGTTTATTTCCAATCACAGCTATGCCGTTTTTGCCTGGTATCGTATTGGTTTTGGCCTGTTGATCCTGGCCACCTGGCAGTTCGGCTGGATTGACTGGACGGCAGCTGCAGCGTGAGGAATGGGCATAACGGCGCACCGGTGCGTGGCTTGAAGCTCAAGTTGCTGGTATTGCTAGTGCTGTGCGCCTTGCCGATGGGTGGCTCGGTGAGCGTGTTGCTCACCGGGGGCAGCCCGCTGCCGTTGCTGGCCTATGCAGTGGCCAGCCTGCTGGCGTTCGGCCTGTACCGCTACGACAAGCAACAGGCAGCGGCTGGCCAGTGGCGCACGCCGGAGAAAGTATTGCACGGGGTTGAGCTGCTGGGCGGTTGGCCAGGGGCACTGGTGGCGCAACAAATGTTTCGCCACAAAACCCGCAAATTGTCTTATCAGCTGTTGTTCTGGTTGATTGTGGCTGTGCATCAGGTGGTATGGATCGACGTCCTGTTCCTGAACAGGTCGTTTCTCCAGTTGTTGCGGTTACAGCAGTAAACCGATCTGACGTTTTTTCGCCAGTTTTCCCACCACCAGTTGGTGGGAACGGCGCAACAGGTCCTGCAGCTCTTCAGCGCCCATCGGATAAGGTGCTTGCATATTGATCCAGTACGCTCGCGCCAGATAAGGCGACGGGCGTATACCCGGCCGATCGATGTAGCCCAGAAACAGTTCTTTCTCGACCTTGAACGAAAGCCCGTTGCTGTTGAGGTTGAACAGGGCAAACATCTTGCTGTCGTCGATAAAAAAAACCTCGACCCCACCCCATTTCACTGCTTCCTGAGCGCCCGGCAGGTTTCGGCAGAATTCGGCTACATCCTGTTTGGTCATTGCGGTCATAGCAGTTTGTCTCCACAGCTTTCGAATGACTCAACCAGGTGGTCGATCCAGGCCCGCACGGCCGGTATCACCCCGCGTCTGTGGGGGTACACAGCGTGCAGCCAGCCACCGGGCAGGGTCCATTTGGGCAATAGTTGAACAAGCTGGCCGTCTTGCAGCTCCTGCTCGCAATACATCATGGGTAACACGGTGAAACCCAGGCCGGCCAAGGTGCAAGCTTTGCGCACGATAAAATCGTCAACCCCCAGGCGTGCTTCAAGCACCAGGTTGCAACCCTTGCCGTGCTCATCGAGCATGCGCAAGTGAACCATGCGATCGGCCTCGAGCGCGCCCAGCAGCGGGATTTTTTTCAGGTCTTCAGGGCTATCAACCGGCCAATTACGGGCAAACTCGGGGGTGGCTACCATCACGGTGCGGGCCTGACGCAGGCGCCGTGTGACCAGCGACGGGTCTTCATCGCCTTCTTCACGCACCCGTAAGGCCACATCGATGCCGTCGGTGACCAGATCGACGCGACGGTTGAGCAGGTTGACCTCCAGCTGCACCAGGGGATAGGCCTGCAGAAAGGAACTGATCACCCCGGGCATAAATTCATGGGCCAGCCCCACGGGGCACGACACACGCAAGGGGCCGCGTGGCTCGCTGGACATGCTGGCAACGGCTTCGTCGGCCATTTCGGCTTCCAGCAACATGGCCTGGCAATGGCGCAGATAACGCTCGCCCACAGCGGTCAGCTTGAGCTGACGTGTGGTGCGCTGCAGCAAGCGGGCGCCCAGACGCTCTTCAAGTTCGGCCACGCGCCGCGACAGACGTGACTTGGGGATGCCCAGCAATCGTCCGGCAGCAGCGAAGCCACCGGATTCGACCACCTTGGCGAAATAGTAAAGGTCGTTAAGGTCTTGCATGGCGTGCTCACTGTCCTGCAGGTGGGACGAACTATCGCATAATGGCCAACTTATCGTCGATTGCTTTCATTGGTAGTATCCCTCCATCGAGATCGCCCAGAGGCGGTCATCATCTGGAGATCACCATGAAACTGTTGCATATCGATTCGAGCATTCTGGGCGACAACTCGGCATCCCGTCAGTTGAGCAGCGAAGTGGTCAAGGCATGGCAGGCTGCTGATCCACAAGTAGAGGTCAGCTACCGCGACCTGGCCGCTGAAGCCATTGAACATTTCTCGGCCGCCACCCTGGTGGCTGCCGGTACTCCGGCCGAGCTGCGTGATGCGGCACAAAAACACGAAGCCCAGTTGAGTGCTGACACCCTGGCCCAGTTTCTCGCGGCTGACGCGGTGGTGATTGCAGCGCCGATGTACAATTTCACCATTCCAACCCAGCTCAAGGCCTGGATTGACCGCATCGCAGTTGCTGGCCAGACCTTTCGTTATACCGAAGCCGGCCCTGTAGGGCTGTGCGGCAACAAGAAAGTAGTAGTGGTATCGACCTCCGGTGGCCTGCATGCGGGTCAGGAAACCGGCGTAGCTCACGAAGATTACTTGAAAGTGATGCTGGGCTTCATGGGCATTACCGACGTCGAATTTGTCCGCGCCCACGGCCTGGCCTATGGCGACGAGGTACGCAGCAAAGCCATGAGCGATGCACATGCGCATATCAAGCAGGATCTGTTCAGCGCAGCGTAAGCAATCTCAGGCGCAGCACTGTCTAAACTCTGTATTCTGGTCTTTGTAAAAGGATCGGGGTACGGAGTTTTTTGCGTCTGGCCCGGGTTGTGCAGAGTGTGATGCTGTCGAGCAATGCACCGTTGAAGGTGAGCCTCCATGATGCGTCTGTGTGCGGTACTGGTGTTGTTGATCGCAGGTTGCCCTGTCATGGTGCAAGCTGAGCCCGTATACCCCTGGAGCGTGGGTTTTCATCGCCTGAGCTTTCTCGATCCGCTGGACGATCAGCCCATGCGCGCCATTGCCTTTTATCCTTCCACGGATCCCGAAGGCGTCAGCAAGATGGGCAGCTACGAAGTGCAAGCCACCGAAGGCGCGAAAATCGCCATGGGCCGTTATCCGCTGCTGATGCTATCCCATGGAAACACCGGCACGCCACTGGCGTTGCATGACCTGGCCACCTCATTGGCGCGCAAGGGGTTTGTAGTAGTCGCCGTGCTGCACCCTGGCGACAATTACAAGGATCACAGCCGTCTGGGCACACTGAGTAACCTTTATGGGCGGCCGATGCAAATATCTGCTGCACTCAGCGCGACTCTGGCCGATCACGATTTGTCACCCTATGTGCAAGACGATCAAGCAGGGGTCATCGGTTACTCGGCAGGGGGCGAAACGGCGTTGATCCTGGCCGGCGCCCAGCCTGACCTGGATCGACTGCGCCGCTATTGCCAGGAACGCCCTGAAGACCGTGATGCCTGTACTACCAAGGGCGAGTTGATCGCCGATCGTGATGACTTGGTAGCTGTCTCGGACCCTCGCGTAAAAGCCCTGTTGCTGATGGCGCCTTTGAGCCTGATGTTCGGCCGGCAAACCCTGGCTGATGTGAATGTGCCTGTGCTGCTGTACAGCGGTGACAACGATCAGTTGGTATTTCCCGATAAGAATGCCGATGCCCTGGCGCGCAAGCTGCCCGTGGAACCTGAGTTCAAGATGATCCCCGGTGCCGGGCACTTCGTCTTCATGGCGCCCTGCAGCGACGAGCAAATGGCGGTTATGCCCGGTTTATGCACGGATGCTCAAGGGGTTGATCGAGAAGACATCCATCGTGACCTGATTTATGAGGCGGGGAGGTTTTTCAGCAAGGTCCTGGAACCTGCAGCACAGGGCAGAACCGCTTCAACCGACCACCAGACTTGCCCTGTTGGCCGGTTGGGCGCACGCCACTGTTAGTTCTATTTTTGCGCGGCTTCAAGTTGTTTGATACGCGCATCCATTTCGCGCACTGATTCGATCAGGGGGGCGACAAGTTTCTCGTAGTCGACGCGTAACTGATTGTTATCCTCGCGCACCAACTGCGGATAAACTTTTTGTACGTTTTGGGCAAGAACGCCGATATCTTTACGGTCACCGTCCTTCCAGTCGAAAGTTACGCCCTGAATTTGCAGTAACGTGTCAGTGGCATTTTTCATTGGCTGAATATTGGTTTTAAGGTTCGCATCACTGAACGGGCAGCACGGCCATCCCGGCGGGAAGTCATAAAAATCTTTGGACTCCGCGTGGGCTGTTGCTTGCAGGCCCATGAACAAAAAAGGTACTGCCATTATCGTTAGATACTTTTTCATATGATACTCTGCAGTGTTATCCAAAATAATTGGTATTACAGCGCAGAAAATAATATCCCTAAGTGCTCTTCGCACAATGATGGCTAAACGATTTAACTTTTTCCGATTATTACTGAGCGTAATCAGTTCGCCATGTCAGAAGAAGTTTTAACGCGTTTTTCGGTTTGACAACCAAACGCTCAACAGTAATCCCAGAATGCACATCACCGCTGCACTGAAGAATATCCACGGGTACCCCATGTTCAGCGCAATAACCCCCATGATCGGCCCCGCGATGGCCAGAGCCAGGTCAAAAAACACGGCATAGGCACTTAGCCCGGCGCCGCGGCTGGAAACAGGCACTTGCTTGACCGCTTCGACACCCAGGGCCGGGTACACCAGGGACAAGCCAAAGCCGGTCAACCCTGCCCCTGCCAGGGCAAATGCGGTGCTGGGTGCCAGCCACAGCATGACCAGCCCCAGCGTTTCGATGCTCATGCAGGCAATCGCCACGTTGTAGCCACCAAAGCGGCTGATGCTGTTGGTAAAGATCAGGCGGCCCAGGATAAAACACACACCAAATACTGACAGGCAATACGCAGCCCCGTCCCAGCCCTGGTCAATATAAAACAGGGTGATAAAGGTGGTCAGCGTGCCATAGCCAATAGAGGCCAGGGTCAGGCTGATGCCATAGGGAGCAATCAGACCAAACACTGACCAAAAGGGCAGGCGCACGCCAGCGACCGCCGGGATTGCCGGTTTTTTGCGAATCAGCCCCAAGGCTGCCAGCGCCAGCAGCAACAGGGTTACACCCAGCATGGCAAAGCCCAGCCGGTCGACCATCACCACGCCCAGAGGCGCGCCAATGGCGATCGCGCCATAGGACGCAATGCCATTCCAGCCGATAGCCCTGGCGGTATGTTGAGATCCCACCTGGGCAATGCCCCAGGTGATGGTGCCGACACCGATCAGGCCCTGGGCAATGCCGAGAAATACCCGGCCGACAATCAAAACGCCCAGGCTCAGCAGTGGCCAGTCTTGCAGCGCTACGGCCAGGGACGTGAGCACGCCGCTGATGGCGATGCCGGTCAAGCCATACACGATGGCGGGCTTGGTGCCGATGCTGTCGACCAGTCGCCCGGCTGAGGGGCGGCTCAGCAGGGTGGCCAGATACTGCGACGCAATGGCCAGCCCTGCGACGATCGCACTGAAGCCCAGTTGGTCATGCACATAGCTCGGCAAAACGGCTATCGGCAAGCCAATACAGATAAAGGCAATAAAGGTGTAGAACACGATCGACAGGATCTGCAGGGTGATCGACAGGGAGCTTGCAGGGGAAGGGTGTTGCGCGGGCATTAGCGGGGAGTCCGGCTGGCGATCGGTAACCGACATGATGGCGCGGCCCCGGGATAAAAGAAAGCAGGCTAACGGTAATATTGGCCCACGCACACAGCCTGTGGGAGCGGGCTTGCTCGCGATAAAGGCGCTGCGCTGTATCAGGCCTCACGCGAGTGGCTAAAGGCCAGAAACGAAAAACCCCATCACCAGGACGGGGTTTTCGTTATAGCTGATCAGGCAGTGCCTGAATCAGAACGTAACGCCCTGGCTGCGCAGGTAGTCATCGTAGGTGCCGCTGAAGTCGATCACGCCGCTTGGGCTCAGCTCGATAATACGAGTGGCCAGGGAGGATACGAACTCACGGTCATGGCTGACGAATACCAGGGTGCCCGGGTAGTTCTCGAGTGCCAGGTTCAGCGCCTCGATGGATTCCATGTCCAAGTGGTTGGTCGGTTCGTCCATGACCAGCACGTTGGCCTTTTGCAGGATCAACTTGCCGAACAGCATGCGACCTTGCTCACCACCGGAAATAACCTTGACCGACTTGAGGATGTCATCGTTGGAAAACAGCATGCGGCCCAAAGTACCGCGCACCATTTGTTCGCCCTGGGTCCATTGGCCCATCCAGTCGAACAGGGTCATGTCGTCTTCGAAATCGTGAGCGTGATCCTGGGCGTAGTAGCCCAGTTCGGCGGCTTCAGTCCACTTCACCGTACCGGCATCCGGGGTCAGTTCGTTGACCAGGGTGCGCAGCAGGGTGGTTTTGCCAATACCGTTCGGGCCAATGATCGCAACGCGCTCGCCGGCTTCAACGGTGAAGCTGAAGTCCTTGAACAGAGTCTTGCCATCAAAGCCTTTGGCCATTTGCTCGACAATCACAGCCTGACGGTGCAGCTTCTTGTTCTGCTCGAAGCGAATGAACGGGCTGACACGGCTCGAAGGCTTGACCTCGGCCAGGGTGATCTTGTCGATTGCCTTGGCGCGGGAGCTGGCCTGCTTGGATTTCGAGGCGTTGGCCGAGAAGCGGCTGACGAACGCTTGCAGTTCGTTGATCTGCGCTTTCTTCTTGGCGTTTTCCGACAGCAGTTGCTCGCGCGACTGGGTCGCGACGGTCATGTACTCATCATAGTTGCCCGGGAACAGACGCAACTCGCCGTAGTCCAGGTCAGCCATGTGGGTGCACACGCTGTTCAGGAAGTGACGGTCGTGGGAGATGATGATCATCAGGCTGTTGCGCTGGGTCAGAATGTTTTCCAGCCAGCGGATGGTGTTGATATCCAGGTGGTTGGTGGGTTCGTCGAGCAGCAGTACTTCAGGATCGGAGAACAGCGCCTGAGCCAGCAATACGCGCAGTTTCCAGCCTGGCGACACTTCGCTCATCGGGCCGAAATGCTGCTCGATACCGATACCCAAGCCCAGCAACAGCTCGCCGGCACGGGATTCGGCGGTGTAACCGTCCATTTCAGCGAACTCGGTTTCGAGTTCGGCTACGGCCATGCCGTCTTCTTCAGTCATTTCCGGCAGCGAATAAATGCGATCGCGCTCGGCCTTGACCTTCCACAGCTCTTCGTGACCCATGATCACGGTATCGATCACGGTGAATTCTTCGTAGGCGAACTGGTCCTGGCGCAATTTACCCAGACGCACGTTCGGCTCCAGCATGACCTGGCCGCCGGACGGCTCAAGGTCATCACCGAGGATCTTCATGAAGGTGGACTTGCCGCAACCGTTGGCACCGATCAGGCCGTAGCGGTTACCGGCGCCAAATTTTACTGAAACGTTCTCGAATAGCGGCTTTGCGCCGAACTGCATCGTGATATTTGCTGTGGAGATCAATTACTTTACCTATCAATAGCTTAGAGTTCGCTGGTTTCAGCCGGTACCCATATGGGACCAATTTGGAGCTTTTCCAGCTCGCTCCAATCTGAGCTTGAGTCGAACCAATGCGCATACGTTGACAGCAACATTTGGACGCTATGGCCAAGCTGCTGGGAAATGAAGGCGGGATTCAAACCGGACATTGAGCGTATTGTCTCATAGGTATGGCTACAGTTGTATGGCACCGGGCATCTGATTCAGTGTGTTTGCTGGCTGACTGCACAAAACCCTGGTTTGGTATGACAGGTACCTCTCTTTGAAGCGCAAGCGGCCCAAGGATTTCGCCTGGCCCGTGAGAAGCCTGCTTTTAATGGAGGCTATGAGAAGCCGTCAGCGGCAAATACGAATTTGCATAGGGTTTTTTTGCAGGCAAATCTGCCGGTATTTCCGCGTATGGCCTACAGGGTTGCCCTGTAGAAAGCCGATGTGAATGAGCGGCGCATCTTGCGAAAGGCCCATATTCAATCATGGTGGGCAGCGTCACTCATAGGGTGCTTTGTGCACACCTTGGAACTGCAAGCCCCGGTAGTCGGGCGAAGTTCGTGCAGAGGTCAATCATTCAAAGAGACAATCAATGCCTTTGATTTGTAGGGATGAACAATTTAAAAGCCATGCCCTGAATTGCAGTGTTAGTAAGCAATGCTGCAAGTTTATAAAGTGGGCAGCATCAGCGGCTGATGCGGATTTTTTTACGGGTGAGTTCACACATAAAGGTCCCCGTATCGCCGCGCAGTACGTACAAGGTCGCTCGGTAGAAGGCCGAAGGCCGCGTGCAGTGCAGGTCGCGCATCTTGCGATAAGCCCATTTCCAGCCGCGCTTAGTTACAGTACTCATCTTATTCATCCTTGAAAGATTTTATATTTTGAGTGTATCAGCACTTTTGGATAAATGGACTACTCCGTATGAGGGTGTTTTTCTGGCAAGGAATGTCGCCATGCTCAAGTTTTAGCTGCACTAAATTGTTTCGAATGTATTAAATTTAGATGGTCATCTAAACGAGTTTTGCACTTTTTTAGTGCGCAGCTGAAAGTGAGTGCAAGTTGGCGGTTGTTATTGGGGTAGTAGCACTAAGCCATCTCTTGTCCAGGTTCTCCGTCAAATAATCCATGAACGCTTTGACCTTGGCCGTCAGGGCAGAGCGATCCTGTACGCAGGCATAAATATCCAGTGGCTCGACGCAAGACTGGCTCGAGTCGTGACTGTGTTTGAGCAGTGCAATCAGCCGGCCTGAATCGACATGGGGGGCAGCCACGAACTCTGCCAGGCGGGCAATCCCGGCACCGTAAATGGCCATTTGGGTCAGTGCGTCGATATCGTCACTGATAGCCGTGAAGTTCAGCGCTACATAGTAATGCTCCCCCTCGCGGAAAAACCCCCAGCGCAACAAGCGCCCGTCAAGCGGGTAGCGAAAGGCCAGGCAGGCATGCCTCTGAAGATCTTCAGGGCTGCGCGGGATACCGGCCCGCTCCAGATAGGCAGGGGAGGCGCACACCACAAAAGGTACTGAAGCGATCTTTCGCGCAACAATGCCTTCTTCCAGCTGCGGCTTGATCCGCAGGCTCAGGTCAATACCGTCCTGGATATGGTTTATTTTGCCGTCAGTGGTGCACAGTTCAAGGCGCAGGCGCGGGTGGCGTGCCGCAAAACCGGCAATCAAGGGAGCCAGTACATGGCGGCCGAACGCGGAGGTCGATGCAATGCACAAACGCCCTTGCAGTTCTGTCTCGCCAGCGCTGATGGCCATTTGTGCAGACTCAAGGTCTGCAGCGACGCGTCTGACTCTTGCGTAGTACAACGCACCGCTTTCTGTCAGCGCCATACTGCGCGTGGTGCGGTGCAGCAACCGAGCGCCAAGGTGCTCCTCCAGGCGGTTGATGGTCTGGCTGACGGCGGCGGCACTGAGCCCCAGATTTTTTGCCGCGCCCACGATGGACCCCGTTTCGACCACTTTAATAAAGCTGGCAATCGCCGCGAGCAGATTCATGAGGGGCTCTACAGGTTATTCGTAAGATTTTCTTTATAAAGTAAGTGTCCTAGAACGTCTAGTTGACCGTTTTTGATCTTGCTAAGGTGCGTCATCTCTTTATTACATGCTCAAAAAAGGCCTTTTATGACCTCCAAAACATCCAGCGCCGTACTTTCGTCGAAGCGCATGAAGCTCTCCGCGCGAGCTACGCCTTATGTCTTTGCTTTCTACATGTCGACGATCATGGCCTTTCTGATGTCGTTGGTAATCACCGCAGCCAACTCCGGCATTGAGGAAGATTACCTGAGCAATGCGCTGCATGCTTATCAGCTGGCAATGCCGGTTGCGTTCCTGTGCATCCTGGTGGTGCGGCCCATTGTAGTGAAACTGGTGTCATTTACCGTGCACCCGCACCGTTAGTCCGAAAACCCTTTTTGTGACCTGTGGCAAGGGCGCAGCAGAAAAAGGCTGCTTAACTGCATCAGTGATTTTGGCGGCTGCCAGACAGGGGTACCTGAGTGGCAGCCACGGATGATTTTTGATCAGGTAAAGGAAGGCCATCATGAAAGCGCTCACCTACCAGGGGCCCGGCGAAAAAGCCTGGGCCGAGATCCCCGATCCGGTCATCGACAAGCCGACCGATGCCATTGTGCGCATCCTGCACACCACCATTTGCGGCACCGACCTGCACATTCTCAAGGGCGATGTTCCCGAAGTGACCCGCGGCACGGTTTTGGGGCATGAAGGTGTGGGGGTGGTTGAAGCGGTCGGCTCGGCCGTGCGCAATTTCAAGCCCGGCGATCATGTATTGATATCCTGCATCACCTCGTGTGGCAGCTGCGCCAATTGTCGACGTCAGATGTATTCCCACTGTGCGGATGGAGGCTGGATTCTGGGGCACTTGATTAACGGAACCCAGGCCGAAAAAGTACGCATTCCCCACGCAGATAACAGTCTGTACCCAGTTCCCGCCGGGGCGGATGAAGAAGCCCTGGTGATGCTCAGTGACATCTTGCCCACCGGTTTTGAAATTGGCGTGCTCGCGGGCAAGGTCAAGCCCGGCGACAGTGTAGTGATCGTGGGGGCAGGGCCGGTTGGTATGGCAGCGCTGTTGACCGCGCAATTTTACTCGCCGGCCCAATTGATCATGGTGGATGGTGATACAAACCGGCTTGAGGTCGCCAAGCGTTTTGGGGCCACGGATATCATCGATATCAATACGCAAAACGCGGTTGAACGTATTTTTGAGCTGACCCATGGCGTCGGGGTGGATGTTGCGATTGAAGCGGTGGGTATTCCTGCCTCGTTTGACACCTGCCAATCAGTGATAGCCCCGGGCGGCAGCATCGCCAACGTGGGCGTACATGGCAAAAGTGTCGAGTTGCACCTTGAAAAATTGTGGATCCAGAACGTCACCATTTCAACCGGGCTGGTCAATACCAATACCACCCCTCTGCTCCTGAAAACCGTGCAGTCCGGAAAAATCGATGCGGGCAAGCTGATTACGCACCGCTTTGCGCTCACAGACATCCTCCAGGCTTACGAGGTGTTCGGGAACGCAGCCAAGGAGAAGGCAATGAAGGTGATTCTGTCGCAACAATAGACAGATACACCATCCACTACTATGTTGTTTGCGGCAGAACTAATGTTACTTAATCGTTGATAATAGGGATATTGGCATATGAAAAAGCACATTTTGTTAGTTGGCGTTGTGGGTTTGGCGGCACTTTCCACACTTGCACAAGCTGAAACCAAACAACCCGTCGCAAAATGGACGTGCGCGGATTTCCTGGCCGTGGATGAGAGCTTCCAGCCGACCGCCGTTGGCCTGGGCGAAGCCATCAACAAACAGGGCAAAGTTGAAGATGCGGTGCTGGATGTAGACGGTATCGCCAAAATCACTCCTTTGGTGGTAACGGCCTGCAAGGAAACCCCTAAAGAATCCTTCGTCTCCAAGCTCAAGGCTGAGTGGGCAAAAGTCAAAAAAGACGTTTAACCCAAACCCGGCCTGTACTTCACGCGAGTACAGGCCTCTGCGGTGCAATCCTGGCCCGTATGCGGCCAATAACCTCCTCGCCGTTGTGAATTTCCTGCGCTGTAACCCCTCTACATAAAGACAGGCCTGCCTTACTGGTCAAAAGGGCGTAGTAGACTAGGCTTTTTTTATCTCTATCTGTCGGGGAACCCTATGTTAATCAAGTCATTAGCTGAGCTTGACCGTATTCGTGACGAGTGCCGTTCCATGGTCACCAAGCGTTCGGCCGTCTCGGCAGGTGCGGCTGCGATCCCCATCCCGGGGCTTGATATCGGTACGGATGTCGCGTTGCTGGTTGAAATGCTGCCGGCCATCAACAGCAAGTTCGGCCTTACCCCACATCAGATCGAACAGATGGACTCACGTTCCAAGCGCCTGATCGTGGTGGCAGTCAGTGGTATTGGCAGTGAAGTGATCGGCAAATTCATCAGCCGTACGCTGGTCATGTCCCTGGTCCGCAAGATGGGCACCAAAGTGGCGACCAAATCCGTGGTTCGCTTTGTCCCTTTTGTGGGGCAGGCCGTGGCGGCAACCATCAGTTTTGGTGTGATGAAACTGGTGGGCAATGGCCATATCGAAGATTGTTATCAGGTTTGCCGCGAGGCATTGCTGGCGCAAGCCAGAGACTCGACGGTGATTGTGATCGGCCCTGAAACCGATAGCTGACACGTTTTGTACACCTTGCAATCGAACCTGTTACGCGCAGGGCCCTCAAAGGTTCAAGGTCGATCAAAAACGGAGGGCGTGATGAACACGTTCAGAACCAGTTTTGCATTCCTGCTGCTGGGGGGTGTACTCGCCACCCAGCTACAGGCGCAACCCCTTTCAGAACCTTTGCCGGCTCAGTATCAGCAGCTGGCGCAAAACACCCCGATCACCAACACCCCGCCCGTTAACAACCCCATCCGCCGTATCAACCCCAACAGCCGTCAGGGCACCGGTGCTTCCGTGCCGGGGGCAAGTGGCCCGGGTATTGCGCCTGCGGTGCAGCCCCAGGGCATTGATAGCGGCAAAATAGGCAATGGTTACCCGCGTAACCCGCCAGTGCCACCGACAATCAAGCCGACCGCACCCTCATTGCAGCCGCGGGACAAACCTTAAACGAACAAGGAATAGTTGATGTTGAGAAAAACCCTGCTGGCCACAATGTGTGCCACTTCGCTGCTCGGTATGGCGTTCACGGCCCATGCCGATGGGCAGAATACGTTTGTTTCCGAGTCCGGGGCCGTTACCGTCACGCCGGTGGTCGAAGGGCTCGATCATCCTTGGGCACTGGCCTTTTTGCCCGACAGGCAAGGCATGCTGATTACCGAGCGGGCGGGCAATCTGCGAGTTGTGAGCCCTGACGGTAAATTGTCCGCACCGCTTTCAGGTGTGCCGCAAGTGTGGGCCAAGGGGCAGGGTGGCCTGCTCGATGTGGTGTTGTCGCCCAGCTTCGGTGAAGACCGGTTGGTGTATCTGTCGTACGCCGAAGGTGGTGCAGACGGCAAGGCCGGTACCACGGTGGGCCGTGGGCGCTTGTCGGATGATTTGACCCGATTGAGCAACTTTGAAGTGATCTTTCGCCAGCAGCCGAAGCTCTCTACCGGTAACCACTTCGGCTCACGGCTGGTGTTCGATCGCGATGGCTACTTGTTTATCGCCCTTGGGGAAAACAACCAGCGTCCGACCTCACAGGATCTGGACAAGCTGCAAGGCAAGATTGCGCGCATTTACCCTGACGGGCGTGTGCCCAAGGACAACCCTTTCACAGGGCAGCAGGGGGTAAGGCCGGAAATCTGGTCATACGGCCATCGCAATCAGCAAGGCGCGGCGCTGAATCCCTGGACCGGGACCCTGTGGACCCACGAGCACGGGCCAAAGGGGGGCGACGAAATCAACCTGATCGAGCGCGGTAAAAACTACGGTTGGCCGCTGGCAACCCACGGGATTGACTACTCTTCCAAGCCGATTCCGGAAGCTCAGGGCAAAATCGTCGAAGGCACTGTGGTTCCGCACCACATATGGGAAAAATCCCCGGGTATCAGCGGCATGGCTTTTTATGATTCAGATCGCTTCAAACCCTGGCAGCACAGTCTGTTTATTGGCGCCCTGGCAGACAAGGATCTGATACGCCTGCAACTGAGCGGTGACAAGGTGGTGCATGAAGAGCGCATGCTCGGCGATCTCAATGCCCGTATCCGCGATGTGCGCCAAGGCCCTGATGGCTATTTATATGTATTGACCGATGAGGATGACGGCGTGCTGTATCGCGTGGGGTTGCAATAACACTCATCAATGTGGGAGCGGGCTTGCCCGCGATGGCATCAACGCGGTCTGACCGTTCAGCCGCGTCGTCTGCATCGCAGGCAAGCCAGCTCTCACAATGAAAAATAAAAGCGCTTACTCGCTCACAGCCTGCTTGATCTGCTTGGAGGCCGACCAGATACGGTAGCGCACTTCAATATCCTTGGGCACATACACCACGATCGGCAGTTTGCTGTTGTAACGCAGCATAAAGCCTTCACCGACCACCGGCACAAACTCGGGGTGCGCCTTGCCTTCAGGGCAAGCCATCATTGTGCTCATGGGCCCGCTGACCTTGTTCAGGCGATACATCGGGTAGCCCCAACCCTTGAGAGTTTTTTCTTCCAGCTTACCGCCAAGACGCTGCTGGTTGCAGTCAACCTGCAGGGTCTTGCCCGCGATGATCTGTACCTTGTAGTCGTCTTCATTCTTTTGCTTGGGCAAATGAATGACCTGACGGCTAAAGCCTGCTTCGGCTTTTGGATAGGGAGCGACATCTTCCAGTTTGGCGGCGTTGGCCACGCTGCACAGCGTACTCAAAGACAGTAATACGGCTGCGCTGATCACCAGTGATTTCATGGTGCTTTCCTTATTTCAGAGCTAAAAATATACCTACAGTTGAATTAAACAACCTGCCCGGGATCAACTTCAGACAACTAACAGTCGATTAAAGTGCCCGTTCGGCCACCGGGTACGGATAGATTACTTCGCACCAGGGTCGAACAGCCAGTAAACTGCTTTTTTTCCTGCGAATCATTAATTTACCGAGGTTTTGCATGACACTCAGTCCTCTTGCGGGCAAGCCGGCCCCGGCTCAGTTGCTGGTCGATATTCCGCGACTGGTGACCGCTTATTACACCGGTCAACCCGATGCAGCCATCACGACCCAGCGTGTCGCCTTTGGTACTTCAGGGCACCGCGGCAGTTCATTTGAACTGAGCTTCAATGAGTGGCATGTACTTGCTATCAGCCAGGCCATTTGCCTGTATCGTCAAATGAAGGGAATCAACGGGCCGCTGTTTGTCGGTATCGACACCCATGCGCTGTCTACCCCTGCCGGCGCCAGTGCTCTGGAAGTATTTGCCGCCAATGGCGTCGAAACCATGATAGCCGCTGACGACGAATACACCCCGACGCCAGCGATTTCCCACGCAATCATTTGCTACAACCGTTGCCGCACCAGCGGGCTGGCTGATGGCGTGGTGATTACGCCTTCACACAACCCGCCAGAAAGCGGCGGTTTCAAGTACAACCCGCCCAATGGCGGCCCGGCTGATACCGATGTCACCAAGTGGATTGAAGCCAAGGCCAATGAACTGCTCGCGGCCCGGCTGGCCGGGGTCAAGCGCATCAGCTACGAGCAGGCCCTTAAAGCCAGCACTACCCATCGTCATGATTACTTGAATACCTATGTTGCCGATCTGAAAAACGTGATCGACATGGACACCCTGCGCGGCGCCAATCTGCGCCTGGGCGTAGATCCGCTGGGTGGCGCAGGTGTGCGCTACTGGTCGGCGATCGGCGAACACTACGGCCTTGATCTGGACGTGGTGAACACCTCGGTCGACCCGACGTTCCGCTTTATGTGCGTGGACTGGGATGGCCGGATCCGCATGGACCCGTCTTCCAGCTACGCCATGCAGGGCCTGATCGGCCTGAAAGAACGCTTTGACGTGGCGTTTGCCTGTGACCCGGATCACGACCGTCACGGCATTGTTACGCCATCGGGTGGTCTTTTGGCCCCGAACAACTACCTGGCTGTGTCCATCGACTACCTGTTCCGCAACCGGCCGCAATGGCGCGCCGATGCCGCCGTGGGCAAAACCGTGGTTAGCAGCGGCCTGATTGACCGGGTAGCCGCGCGTCTGGATCGTCGCCTGTATGAAGTGCCGGTAGGCTTCAAGTGGTTTGCCGATGGTCTGTTTGAAGGCTCGCTGGGGTTTGGCGGCGAAGAAAGTGCCGGCGCCTCGTTCTTGCGTCTGGACGGCAGCGTCTGGTCGACCGACAAGGACGGCCTGATTCCGTCGTTGCTGGCTGCTGAAATGACGGCGCGTACCGGTCGCGACCCTTCCCAGCTGTACCAGGAAATGACCGAAGAGCTGGGCCAGCCATTCTCCACCCGTGTCGATGCCAAGGCCACCCCGCAGCAAAAAGCGCTGTTGGGCAAGCTGTCGCCCGGGCAGGTCAAGTCGACCACGCTGGCAGGTGAGCCGATCACTCAAATCCTCAGCCATGCACCGGGCAACAATCAGGCCATCGGCGGGCTCAAGGTCATGACTGAAAACGGCTGGTTTGCTGCACGCCCTTCGGGCACTGAAGATATCTACAAGATCTACGCCGAGAGCTTTATCGGCGACGAGCACCTCAGCCGTCTGGTTGAGGAAGCGCAGGTACTGGTCGATACCGCCATCGCCTAAGCCAATAAAAAGCCCGACCCCGCAATGGGGTCGGGCTTTTTTGTGGCTCAGCGCAAAGCACTCAGCTGCGGGTGACCAGTTGCACCACTTGCTGCATGTTTTCGTTGCAGGCACGGGCTTGCTGGAGCATTGCTTCGAATGGCGCGCTCATGATTTCGTCATGGCTCAACCAGCTGTGCTTTTGCGTCATGGAGTACAGGTAACGGTACTCCTCTTTGCTGCGCTTGCTGCTCAGCTCCATATCAAACCACGGCGAGTTCACCTTGCAGGTCTTGATCTCCTTGCCAACCTCGGCCCCTGACAGGGTGATGTCGTAGGTGACTGTCTCCGGATCGGCCATGTACAAATCCGCCAGCTGACCGGTGCGGCGATAGTTCATCAGGCTGTCCCAGCGCTCGCTCGCAAAGGCGGGTTTGTATACCTGCTGCCCGGAGAGGTTTTCCAGTGGCCGAAGGTTGGTCAGCGTGGCCTGCACCTTGTAACGCTCGGGTACGACAAAGCCGGTTTTCTCGCGACTGATCTTGCAGTCGCCGATTTCCTTGCCGAAATGGTTGCACAGGTTCAGGTCGGTGGCACTAACCCCGGAGTCTGTGTCGGCGTAGCTGAGCTGCATCAGCGTCATTTGCCCCATCTGTACTTCAGCCGTGGTGCGGGCCTGGCCATCACGATTGAAGTGTTCGAACTTCTTCACGCCCATGCTCAGGCTCGGCTGTTCTTCCGGAATATGATCCTGGTACACCCTGCCTTCGGCATCGATGACCAGTGCCCAGCGATTCTGGATATCGGGCATGCTGCGCCCCGGCATAAACACCGGGTTGGTAGGGTCCAGCCACCAGACCTGGCCGTTGACTTGAGCCTTGACGATGGCGTGATTGGCTGCGCCTGTGCCAGGCAGCAACAGGCCAAGCGGGTTGCTGCCACGGCTGACCCAGGCGGTTTGCGCGTTTATGTCGCTGGCCTTCAACATCGCAGTCAGCAATACGGACAGGTCTTTGCAATCGCCGTAACCGCGCTCTTCGATCTCGCTCAAGGTAAAGGGTACATAGCCACGATCTGTGGCGCGCCAGTCACCCATATAACGGTATTGCTCGTGGATGTACTGCATCACGCCTGACACTCGCCCGGCGGCAGGCAAACCCTTGAGGCCCGAAACAACCTTGGCGGCGCCCGCAGGCAGGCTGGCGCCGAGGATTTGCTGATACCGCGCGGCGAGGTTGCCGAAGTGATCCTGCACTTGGCTGGAACTGGCGATTTCAACCCGTGGCATCTGGCGGATATAGGCGTTGCCGGCTTCGTTGATGTAGTTCACGAAGCGCGGTTTTTGCTGCTCGATCACCAGGGTCTTGTTGTCGGAAGAGGGGTTGAAGGTAAAGTCCTCCATCAACTCACTGCGCCAGACCATCGGCTGCTCAGCGGTGAACGTGCTTTTGAAGGCATCCGAGCGCACGGGGGCAGGGCCGAACATCATCGGGTAGTGGAAGTGCTCCATCAGCGGTTTCGCCACCGTATGCTCACGCACGGTGTACATGATACGGGTGCCGATGCGCAGGTTGGGGAAAGCGATCGATGTTTGCCGCGCTCGCTGAAAACCCTGGTCGGGGTTGGGGGCCATGCGCGTATCGATTTGCGAGGGGGCCAGCGCGACCGGTTTGCCACCGGGTTGTGTCGACTGGGCGTCAATGATCTCCAGCCGATCCGTTTCGGGGAAGCTGAAGTCGATGCGCGACAGCATCTCGCGGCCATTGTTGGTCAGGATGGTATAGCGGTACGTGGTAGTGCAGTCGGTGCTGGTGTCTTTGTTGAAATGGCAGTTTTTTGCTGTTTCGCCAGCCAGAGCAGCCTCTGACGCCGGTTGCAATGCCGCGTAAGACGGCAGGCTGACGATCCCCAGTGTTGCGCAAATCAATGATTTGCTGAAAGTAAAGCGGTGCATGAGCGCCTCAGGTCGTTCCCTTGAAACAGCACCCTGCGACGTTTTAGTTATGTTGATAGACGGTTGCAGGATGCTGCGCGAACAGCGGATGATAATCGATCGCAACTGTATTTTCTACATTGTCAGACAATCAACCTCGCGCAGATGCCCGTTCCAGAGCCTTTTCCTGGAATTCAGGCGGCAGGTAGGGGCTGACACACATCGACCCATTGCGCGTTAACCAGATCCGCCATGCGTGTCGGGCAAATTTTCACCGCCGTATGCGTGGCCCCGGCTGCAGGCATGACTTCGCTAAAGCTTTGCAGGGAAATATCGCAGTACACGGCAAGATCGGTGGCCAAGCCGAATGGGCAAACACCCCCCACCGGATGGCTGGTCAAGGCAACGACGGTTTCGGCATCGAGCATTTTGGCTTTGCTGCCCAGGGCATCCTTGATTTTTTTGTTATCGATACGTGCATCGCCGCGGGCCACCAGCAGAACGTTGCGTTCGCCGACGCGAAAGGCCAGGGTTTTGGCGATTTGACCAGGTTCCACCCCATGGGCCTCGGCCGCCAGAGCGACCGTCGCGGTGCTGGTGGCCAATTCGATAATGTGCAGGTCAGGGGCGTTGGCGTGAAAAAATGCGCGTACGGATTCAAGGCTCATCAGACTCGGCTCTCTGGGCAAAAGCCTGAATCTAGAGAAGCCGATGACGCACTGTCAATGCGCCATCGGCGATGTCGCGGTTAGATGTCCAGAATGATCTTGCCGAAATGCTGGTTGGTTTCCTGGTACTTGAAAGCCTCGACAATGTCCGTCAGGGGGAAGTGGCGATCTATTACAGGGCGCATGCCGTTGGCATTGATGGCGCGAATCATGTCTTGCTGCTGGCTGCGGCTACCGACCAGCACGCCTTGCAGGCGGGCTTGCTTGACCAGCATCGGGACAAAGTTCATTGCGCCGCTAACGCCGCTGAGGATGCCGATGATCGAGATATGCCCGGCCACACGGATGGCAATCATCGACTGTTCAAGTGTCGCAGGGCCGCCGACTTCAATAATGTGGTCAACACCGCGCCCGCCGGTGAGGGCCAGGGCGGTTTCACCCCAGTGGGTGTCCTTGCGGTAGTTGATCACGTGGTCTGCGCCCAGCGCTTTGAGGCGCTCCAGTTTTTCATCGCTGGAGGAGGTGGCAATGACCGTTGCACCGGCCATCTTGGCGAACTGCAGGGCGAAAATCGAAACACCGCCGGTGCCTTGCACCAATACCGTGTCGCCCGGCTTGAGCGAATCGTCGGCCATCAATGCGCGCCATGCGGTCAGGCCGGCTGTAGTCAGGGTTGACGCTTCGGCATGGCTCCAGCGGGTGGGTGCCAGGGTGAAGGACGTGGCTTTGGTGGTTACCTGCTCGCGGGCATAACCGTCGATGCCATCACCGGGTACGGTAACAAAACCTTCAACCAGAGGGGTGCCGTCGATCCAGTCCGGGAAGAAGGTGCTGACCACCGAATCTCCCACCTTGAATTCGCTGACATCGGCGCCAACGGCAATTACTTCGCCAGCGCCATCGGCCATGGGGATGCGATTTTCGCTCGGACCCCACATGCCGCTTACGACAGCAAAATCATGGTAGTTCAGTGAGTTGGCGTGCAAACGTACAGTGATTTCGCCGTTCCCGGGGGCGCGCGCTTCACTGCTGCCAACCACTACATTGTCATAACCGCCGCCAGGTTGGACGAAAATTGCTTTGGTGCTCATGGGGCTTCCTCATATTTTTACATTGCGCGAAATAACGAAATGTATAATTAAAAATTACAACTCGATTTTCAGCCTAGCCGCAAAGTCATCGATCGCCTGTTCATTGCGTCGGTAGTAGGTCCACTTGCCGATGCGGGTGGTCAGGACGAAGCCGGCGCGCTGCAAGATAGCCAAATGCGCCGAAGCAGTAGAAGGCGACAACCCGGCCTTGTGCTGCAGATGGGTCACGCACACGCCGATGGCAGGATCACCGTGATCCTGAGGCGGGAAATTGCTGAGCGGGTCTTTGAGCCACTCCATCATTTGCATGCGAGTGTCATTGCCCAGGGCTTTGAGCTGTTCGAGTATCATGGTCGGCAATGTTACGCTTTTTAACGAAATGTTCAAGCATATGACCGATTGCCCTGGCCTGTGCGCGGGCTTGCTCGCGATACAGGTAATGAGGTGTAGCTGTCAGCCCCGGCATTTCCCTCAAGAAACACCCCGCGACCACCGGCCGCAGGCCGGGCGGATGTTTTGCAATTGCAGGATCAATCCTGTATTTGTTGCGCCATTGAGCCAAGGCTCGTCTGTTTTTTGAATCTGCCCATCAGGAACCATGATGCCTAACCAGTTCCCCGCTGTACGTCCGCGCCGCCTGCGCCGCTCCCAGACCCTTCGCGACATGTTTCAGGAAACCGAATTCAGCCTGAATGATCTGGTGCTGCCGATTTTTGTCGAAGAAGAAATCGACGATTTTGTGCCGATCACCAGCATGCCCGGTGTAATGCGTATTCCCGAGTCAAAACTGGCCGGTGAAATCGAGCGTTACGCCCGTGCGGGTATCAAGTCGGTGATGCTGTTCGGTGTTTCCCATCATCTGGACGCAACCGGCAGCGATGCCATGCGTGAAGATGGCCTGGTGTCGCGCATGGTGCGTATCAGCAAGGATGCCGCGCCGGACATGGTGGTGATGAGCGACACCTGCTTTTGTGAATACACCTCCCACGGCCATTGCGGCGTGATGCATGACCACGGCGTCGACAATGACGCGACCCTGATCAACCTGGGCAAGCAGGCAGTTGCCGCCGCAGCGGCCGGTGCCGACTTTATCTCGCCATCAGCGGCCATGGACGGCCAGGTGCAGGCCATCCGCAGCGCCCTGGACGGTGCAGGGTTTACCGACACCTCGATCATGGCGTACTCCACCAAGTTTGCCTCGGCCCTCTATGGCCCGTTCCGTGAAGCTGGGGGCAGCGCGCTCAAGGGCGACCGCAAGTCTTATCAGATGAACCCGATGAACCGCCGTGAAGCAATCCGTGAGTCATTGCTGGACGAGCAGGAAGGCGCAGATGTGCTGATGGTCAAGCCTGCCGGTGCCTATCTGGACATTATTCGCGATATCCGCCAGGCCTCGCATCTGCCATTGGCGGCTTACCAGGTGAGCGGCGAATACGCGATGATCAAATTTGGCGCCCAGGCCGGGGCCATCGACGAGGCCCGCGTCGTTCGCGAGAGCCTTGGGTCGATCAAGCGTGCCGGTGCCGACATGATCCTGACTTATTTCGCGATGGATCTGGCCCTGCAGGGAATTTAAGGGATAGTTGCAAGCTGCAAGCATCAAGCTAGTTTTATCTGATAGCTTGCAGCTGCTTCATCCCACTCAAGGAGCCCCCTCATGCCAGACGCTCGACTCGAACGAATCTTGATCACCAACGACGACGGGATCGACGCTCCAGGCCTTGCAGTGCTGGAAGCGGTGGCCCGTGAGTTGGCGGACGAAGTGTGGGTCGTGGCGCCTGACCATGACCAGAGCGGTATATCCACGGCAATCAGTATTCACCACCCCTTGCGCGTCACAAAACGTGGCGAGCGGCGTTTTTCGGTTTCAGGAACACCGGCAGACTGTGTCGCGATGGCCTTGCAGCAGTTGTTGGATAAACCCCCGCAGCTGTTGCTCTCCGGCATCAACAAAGGTGCCAACCTTGGGGTTGAAACCCTGTTTTCAGGAACCGTGGGTGCTGCCATGACGGGCTTGTTGATGGGCGTTCCATCCATCGCCTTGAGCCAGTACTTTACCCGCCGCAGCTCGGTACGCTGGGAAACGGCCCGTGCACTGGCCCCTGGTGTTATCCGGCAACTATTGGGCAAGGGCTGGGAGCAGTCGGCGTGCCTGAACATCAACTTCCCTGACGTGCCTGCCGATGAGGCCGGCCCGATCCAGATCACCCGCCAGGGCGCCGGTCGCATGGACGGGGTGGAAGCCATCGAGCGTACCGACTTTCGCGAAGCCAAGTATTACTGGCTCAGCATCACTCGCCACCAGCACCCGGAAGCGCTGGATACCGAAACCCGCGTGGTCACCCAGGGTGGTATTTCAGTGACACCACTGGAGTTTGATCGCACCGCCATCGCCTTGCGCGAGCATCTGCGTACGGCGGTTCAAGTCGTCTAAGCCCAGTGCGCCGGGTCATCGACGATGGCCTGGTGTCTTTCAAGCACTTTGGGTATCTCCTCTTTCAAAAACTCGACCCAGGTCTTGACCTTGGCATCCAGAAATCGCCGGGAAGGGTAGAGTGCATAGATGTTTTTTTCATGCAGCCGATAATGCGGCAGCAGGCGCACCAGTGAGCCGCGCTGGTAAGAACCCACCGCCACATAATCAGGCAGCAGGCAGATTCCAAGCCCGGCCTCGGCGGCCTTCGCCATGGCCTCGGCCACGTTGACCTGAAATACGTTACCGGGGCGGATGACTTGCTCGCCCTCATCATCACGAAAGGTCCAGCTGTCGGTAAACAATGGGTCAACCAGATGCAGGCAGCGGTGTTGGTGCAGATCCTCAGGAACCTTCGGGATGTTCCGACCCTCGAGGTAGGAAGGCGCAGCACTGATGACACTGAAAATGCTGCCCAGCGGTTGGCCGATCAATTCCGAGTCCGGCAGGTGGGCCGACAGGGTAATCACCAGATCATGGCCCTCCTCAAGCAGATCGGGCTGGCGTTGTGACAGTGTGAGATCGACATGGACTTGCGGATACAGCTCCGTGTAACGGGCTACCAGCGGTGCCAGTAGCTGGATCCCCAGGCCTGTAGTTGATTGCACACGCAAATGGCCACGGGGGATCAAGTGCGCCCCCGCTGCTTCAGCATTTGCATCTTCAATCTCGCTCAGTATCAACCGGCAGCGTTCCAGGTAACGCGCACCCACCTCGGTCAAGGCCAGGCGCCGTGTGCTGCGCTGCAGCAACCGTGCTTGCAGCGAGGACTCAAGCTCTGACAGCAACCGTGAGGTTTGCGCCGTTGAATAACCCAGAGCCTGCGCCGCAGCGGTAAAGCTGCCGGTTTCGACTACGCGGACAAACACCCGCATCGCCTGAAAAATATCCATTCTGATTATTACCCCACACGTAAGCGTGCTTTCTTGTGGCGGCAATAATTACACAGTCCAGGAAGCTGTGCCGTCCTGGCGTGGAGATTCGATGAAAACGGCACAGACACATTGTTATTTTGCCTTTATTTTTTGTGAGGCAATTCTCATTAGAAACTAGGGTGCATCCTATTTTTAATAAAGATGTTGGATATCATTTTCTAATTACTTGCTTTTGTTGTTCTATGTGCTTGATTTATAAAGATGCGAATTTTTCTAGGAATTGCCTGTCAAACACATTGCGTCATCATGTGATCGATACGCCCTCAGTAGCCAGCTTGACTAAGCTTTATTTACAAGGTGCATTCATTTGACTATTCATCAGTACCCACAAGGACGTAAAGTCGACGCTGAGATCGATTTTTTTGACTTGATCCATTCTTTTTGGCGACAAAAAAAACTGATTGGCGGCACCGTAGTCATTGCCGGATTGATGGCACTTGGCTATGTGTCGTTTGCGCAACAGGTCTATCAAACCAGCAGCCTGCTGCGCCCTGCAGCTATCAATGAGCTTGATGCCCTTAACCGCTCCCAGGTTTATACCCTGCCTGCTGCTGATGCCTTGCTTAAAGTTGGCCTGGCACTTGAGTCTTATGAAAACCGGTTGAGTTTTTTTCGCGACCACCAGGACTTGTTCAAACCTTTGGTACAACCTGGCAGAAGTCTGGAGCAAAGCTTCGAAGTGTTTAACCGGGATGCATTCAATCTGGTTCAGCCTGCGCCCAATAAGGCCAGTTCAGATAATCCTTATCTCAAGCTGGAGCTAACATACCCGGCCTCCCTTGATGGGGTTGCGATTCTCAATGGTTTTGTTGACTACGCGATCACCAAGCAGCGCGAGCAAATCAGTGCCGACCTCAAGGTTATTATTGGTAACCGGCTCAGAGAGCTGGACGCCCAGATAAATGCCGCACGCTCAAGCTATACATCTGATAAAGAAGAAAAAATTGCCACATTCCTTGAAACTGACAGCCTCCAAAAGGCGCAGTTGGAGGATGAGCTGAAGGCCTTGCGCCTGCAGCTGAAAATCGAGCGGGAAGCGCGCATACAGCAGCTTGACGAAGCTATCGCCATTGCCAAATCCCTGGGTATTACCCGTCCGACCACACCGTCGGCGATGGCTGATGCGGCGCAGGGCTCATCGGCCAGGCTGGTGCGCACCGAAATCACTTCGCAAAGTATCCCCTTGTACTTTATGGGGTCCCAGGCCTTGGAGGCCGAGCGTGCAGCCTTGCTCAAGCGAACCACGGACGATTTTACCGATAACCGTATCTCGCAGATCCGCAAAAAGATTCAATTGCTTGAGGTCAATCGCCAGGTCGAAATGCTTGGTAAACGCTCAAATGAGGATGTATTCCTCAATGACATCGAGCCCTTGCGTGCCGAAGCCGTGCGCCTTGGCCGCCTGAATACGGATATGAGCCAGCTTGGGTTGGTCAGTATTGATCGCAAGGCACAGATGCCGACTGATCCGATCAAGCCGAAAAAGGCCCTGATAGTCGCTCTGGCACTGGTTCTGGGCCTGTTGGCGGGGCTGACGATTGCGACCGTGCGCTTCCTGCTCCAGCGGCGCAAGCAAGGCATCAGGCCAGAACAGCCACCGATTTGATCTGCGCCCATAGTAATTGCCCGGGGTGCAGGCCCAATTGGTCCCGGGAGTAACGGGTTATCCGGGCGAGCAGGGGAGTGCCGTCGGCATCCAGGCGTATCAGCACATGAGCCTGGTTGTCGGCGGCCGTTTCGCTGACCACCCTTGCATGCAAGCTATTAAGGATGCTGCTGTGCTCCGACGGGGCCAGGGTCAGGCTGATATCCCGGGCTTGCACTTTGACGCGCAACGGCTGGCCGATGGCCATTGAGGCATGGGCAACCCTCAGCTGCTGGGCGCTGCCGGGCAGGTGCAGAGTCAACAGCTGGTAGTTTAGGTTGTAATCGCTGACCCGGCCCTCAATCACCACTGCGGCATCATTCCCGCGCGCCAGTGGCAGGTCGAGCCTGGCAAGGGTTTCACTGACAGGGCCGCTGGCCAGTACCTTGCCCTCGCTGAGCAACACAATATGATCGGCCAGGCGCGCAACTTCGTCCAGAGAATGACTGACGTAGAGCACGGGGATATCCAGTTCGGCGTGCAGGCGCTCAAGGTAGGGCAGTATTTCGCCTTTGCGCTGGTTGTCCAGTGCGGCCAGGGGCTCGTCCATCAACAGCAGTTGCGGGCTGGTGAGCAAGGCCCGGGCGATACCGACCCGCTGGCGTTCGCCGCCGGACAAGTTGTGCGGCGCCCGCGTCAACAGGTGGGTGATGCCCAGTAGTTCGGTGGCATGGGCAAGATCCACTCGACGTTCCTGATGGGCAATGCGCTTGAGGCCGAATTCAAGATTGGCCCGCACCGACAGGTGGGGGAACAGGCTCGCTTCTTGAAAGATATAGCCCAGCGCCCGCTGGTGCACCGGTACGAAGTGATTGCGCTGGCTGTCTTGCCAGATGTGATCATTGACCTGTACATAGGCCTGGCTGGCCCGTTCGAGACCGGCGATACAACGCAGACAGGTGGTCTTGCCCGAGCCGGAGTGACCGTAGAGGGCGGTGACCCCCTTGCCCGGCAGTTGCAGGTCCAGGTCGAGAGCAAAACCGGGGTAGCGGTGCTGCAACCGAAGGTTGATCTGCGACGTCATCTTCAGCTCCAGCCGGTTTGCGATTTGCGGCTTGAATACAACGCCAGCAGCACCAGAAAGGAAAACACCACCATCGCCCCTGCCAGCCAGTGTGCCTGAGCATACTCCAGTGCCTCGACATGGTCGTAGATCTGCACCGAGACCACACGGGTTTTTTCCGGGATATTGCCGCCGATCATCAGTACCACGCCAAACTCACCGACCGTATGGGCAAACCCTAAAATAGAGGCCGTTATAAAGCCGGGTCGGGCCAGAGGTACAATGACGCTGAAGAAGGTATCCCACGGGTTGGCCCGCAGAGTCGCGGCGACTTCAAGCGGTCTGGGGCCAATGGCCGTAAATGCATTCTGCAAAGGCTGCACGACAAAGGGCATGGAGTAGATCACCGAACCGATCACCAGCCCGGCGAAACTGAAAGTCAGTGTGCCCAGACCCAGGTACTGGGTGAGCTGGCCAACATAACCATTGGGCCCCATCGCCAGCAGCAGATAGAAACCTATGACAGTGGGCGGTAAAACCAGTGGCAGGGCCACAATCGCCCCGATGGGGCCGCGCAACCGCGAGCGGGTGTGCGCTAACCACAGGGCGATGGGAGTGCCGACCAGCAACAAAATGAGGGTGGTCAGCGACGCCAGTTGCAGAGTCAGCCAGATGGCTGCGAAGTCAGCACTCGTGAGCGGCATTTACAGGTGGTAACCATAGGATTTGATAATGGCGGTGGCCTTAGGACCTTTAAGGTAGTCGGCAAGGGCCTTGGCAGCAGGGTTGTTTTCGCCTTTTTTGAGGATAACGGCATCTTGCCGGATCGGGTCGTGCATCGCCTCGGGCACAATCCAGGCCGAACCGTCGCTGACTTTGCCGTTTTTGTAGATCTGCGACAGGGCGACAAAGCCCAGCTCGGCATTGCCCGTGGAAACGAACTGGTAGGCCTGGGTAATGTTCTGGCCTTCAACGATCTTGTTCTTGACCTTGTCAGTCAGGTCCAGTTTGGCCAGCACTTGCGTTGCTGCCAGGCCGTAGGGCGCGGCTTTGGGGTTGGCGATCGACAGATGCGTGTACTGATTGGCCAGCAGCGCTTTGTCGGTGCCATCGATATAACCCTCTTTGGCTGACCACAGCGCCAGGGTGCCAATGGCGTAGGTGAAGCGTGAACCGGGAACGGTATCGCCTTCTTTTTCAAGTCTCTCGGGGGTGGTGTCATCTGCGGCCAGAAACACTTCGAATGGTGCACCGTTCTTGATCTGGGTATAGAACTGGCCTGTTGCGCCATAGGCCGCTATCAACTTGTGCCCGGTGTCTTTTTCAAAGTCGCTGGCAATGGCCTGGATTGGCGCCGTGAAGTTGGCTGCCACGGCAACCTGCACTTCATCGGCCTGGACCGAAGTGAATGCGGTACATCCGATCAGAACAGCCAGCGCGGCAGGGATAAAGGGGCGGGCACGAACATTCATGGCAAAACTCCGTTTTTATTAGGCCGTGTCAGGCGTTGGCAAGATATCCGCTATATAGAAATATTTACAGCGCTTTGTCAGCGTGCGTGCGAGGAAAGGGGGAAGTGAAGCAGGTAACTGCGGTTCAGCCTGCCTGACGCAGGGTGATATTGATCCGCTGTTCGCCCAACAGTGAGTGATGCCCGGGCTTGATGGGCATTACTCCGTGATACCGCAGGCGGTCAACGCCGCCCCAGACCATGATGTCGCCGTGAAACAATGCTATTCGTTGAGTCGGGTCACTTCGTTCGAAACCGCCAAACTGAAAAATCGCCGGCAGCCCCAGAGAAATGGAAACAATCGGTGCGGTATGGCAGCGCTCGTTTTTATCCTGATGCAGCGACATTTTTGCGCCTGGCGCATAGGCATTGATCAAGCAGGAATCAGGGACAAAACCGCTAAAGCCTGCGCTGCTGGCCGCCGCTGCAGCCAGCGCCAGGAAGACGCCGGGCATGGCTGGCCAGGGTCGGGCACTTAGCGGATCGAGCGGACTGTAATGGTAACCATCGCGGTCAGTGGTCCAGCCCAGAGCACCGCAACTGCTCAGTCGGGCGGACATGGTGTAGCCACCGGGCGTCTGCATCTGGCGCAAGGGTGCCTGCAGCAGAACGCTATCAAGGGCTGCCAGCAGCTCCTTGGCCTTGGGCAAGGCAAACCCGCGAAGCGCAAACGCCTGGTCGCTGATACGCTCGACACGGGCGGGCTGCTGCAGGTCCTGCTCGGCAAACAAGTCCACGGCTTAAAGTGCCTTGCTTGCCTTGATGTCGGTAATTACTTCGTCAGCATCGCCATGGATCTTTTCAAGTGCTGCGCGAGCTTCTTGTTCCGATCCCGACTGGAGCTGGGCAAACTCGAAACGACGCTCGCCGTTGAGCTTGTACTTGATCACGTACTTGGTGGTTTGCACGGTAATTCCTGCTTTGGGTTTAGCGAAGTTTGGAGCTTGAGCGACGCACGATTTTAATGGTCGGCTTGAAGCTTGGCTTGCGGGTTACGCTGATGGCACGGCTGGTCACGGTATCGATGGTGATGTTCCAGAAACCGGTGCTCGGCGCGGTGATGCGGGCCGGGAAGTCCTTGAAGGCGCCGCCATGGTAGGAGTGGCGGCCACCATTTTTAAAACTGCGGAAGTGCGCATCGCTCATCAGGCGGATGTTGCAAGGCTGGGAGCACTCGATGACGACGATGTCGTCTTCGTTGAGGTGCTCGCGCTGGTGAATAAATTTCATGGTGTCTCCAAAAACGTGAATCTGCTGAATAATCAGCACGATAGCATGTGCTTCAGCCCTATCAGGGGGCTAAAGCCGAGTATTATGCCGTGATGCGGGTGAGTTTGACGTAAAACGTGGATAATCCGCCACTATTGAGTATTTATTCACTATGGCCCGGGAGAAATTCCGCATATCCATTGTCGTAGTGTCTTTAACGGAGAATGTCTATGAAGTGGGGCGTATTAGCGGCGTTGCTGGCCTTGGGTGGCTGTGCATCCGTTACCGATATTGAGCAGACGCTGCCCACCATGAGTGTGATTTCGGGCAAGAAGCCCGACGCCTATGCTCAATGTGTGGTGCAACAACTGTCCAGCACACGCAGGGCACCTCAGATTGAACCGCATAAAGACGGTTTCCGGATCATCGTCCCGCAAAAGCTGACCTCCAATCCAACGGCGGTCATTGATATTGAAGAGCGCTCCGGCGGCAGCAGCATCAAGGTGTACGAAAGCATGTCCAATGTGCCGGTGCGCCCGGGCGATATTCGCAAAGCCGCCACACATTGCATTTCCGGTGACTGACGCCTCAGCTCAGTCAAATGGCTGCAACACCCCACCTGACGTTTGCTTGCGCGACGTCAGGTTTTTTTTCGCCCCCGATTTGGCGATCGGATCCAAAGCTATGTTGTGACCGTGTAGGAATTCTCCTAGGATCTGCAGGCTTATATTTTATAGGCCTAAGCATATAACAATAATGGAGCTGGTCATGATTCCACTCAAGCGAACGCTATTGAGCAGCCTCATGCTGCTCGCCGTGAGCAATACCCAGGCACAACCGACCCCCAACATCTACCTGCAGGGCGGTGCCCAACCGGGTGCCACGGCCTGCGTGGCGTGCCACGGTGCGGATGGCATGGGGCTGGCACCTGCCGGGTTTCCGCGATTAGCCGGTCTTTCTGCCGATTACCTGAGCAAGCAACTGCACGACTTTCAAAGTGGCAAACGGGTCAGCCCGGTGATGCAACCCCTGGCCAAGGCCCTGAGCGACCAGGAAATTGCCGCGGTCACCGCCAGCATTGCCGCCATGCCGGCCCCTGCGGTGCCTGCCATCAACCGCAGCACCATGCCTTCAGGCCCTGGAGAAAAGTTGGCCTTGCGCGGCGCCTGGGAGCGTCAGATACCCGAGTGCGTCAGCTGTCATGGTCCGGGTGGGGTGGGGGTGGGAAGTGCCTTCCCGCCCCTGGCCAATCAACCGGCGCTGTACCTGACGGCGCAGCTCAATGCCTGGCGCGATGGCACCCGGCGCAACGATCCCAATGACCTGATGGGTCATATCGCCAAGGCCATGAGCGAAGACGAAATCAAGGCGGTTGCCGACTATTTCAGCACTGTAGGGCACAAGGAGGTCAAACCATGAAACGTCTGATATCAACCTGTGCGGCATCCTTCCTCTTTGGCAGCGCGGTCCATGCAGCGCCCATTGCGATGGAAGACCAGTCGCAGATCAAGGTGCCTGCACCTGCCGATAACATCACCTACTTTCAGCCGCCGCAACAAAGCGATTTGCCCGACAACGCCTACGGCAAAATGGTGATGGACGGCTATGCCCTGTTTGTTGACACCAAACGCCAGGCCCCGAAGTTTGTCGGCAATGGCCTTAACTGTACGAACTGCCATCTTGATCAGGGTCGTCTGGCCAACTCAGCCCCGCTGTGGGGGGCGTATCCCATGTACCCGGCGTACCGCAAGAAAAACGACAAGGTCAATACCTTTGCCGAACGCCTGCAGGGCTGCTTTCAGTTCAGCATGAATGGCGGTACGCCACCGGCTGCCGATAGCCGCGAGATCACGGCGCTCTCAACCTATGCCTATTGGTTGTCGACCAAGGCTCCTACGGGGGTTGAGTTGCCGGGACGAGGGTATCCCGATGTGCCCGAGCCCAAGGCTGGGTACAACTTGAGCCGTGGTGCTGCGCTGTACAAGGACCAATGTGCCGTCTGTCATGGTGACAACGGGCAGGGGCAAAAGGTGGGGGAGGACTATGTGATGCCGCCATTGTGGGGCAAAGATTCCTACAACTGGGGAGCCGGCATGCACCGGATCAATACCGCGGCATCGTTTATCAAGCACAACATGCCACTGGGCAAGGCCAACAGCTTGAGTGACGAGCAGGCCTGGGATGTGGCGGCGTACATCAACACCCACGAACGGCCACAGGACCCTCGACTGGTCGAAGGTTCAGTGGAAAAAACCCGGTTGAAGTTCCATGCCAATGACGGCGTCAACGTTTATGGGCAAACCGTGAATGGCGTTTTGGTCGGCCAGGGCACCCGGTAATTGCAGTTACCGCTAAAGTCATGCGCTTTAGCGGTATCCCTTACTTGCAGGCCACTACGACAGTGCGACTTTTAAAATTACCTACATCTGCGCCCAGGGTTTTCTCGCTTTGCGCAAGCGCAGGCGAACCATCCGTGGCAATGATGGTATAGCCAGTACCGGCACATGAGGCCTCGGCTTTCTCATAGCACTTGGCCCAGGACATGGCCTCGCCAGAACAGTCTATGCTCAACCCTTGTTTGCCATCGGCCAGGTAAGTGCTGGATGCCGTCGCGCACCCACCCAGAGTCACCAATGCGAGCAGTGTCAGAACTTTCTTCATCCGGGTAACCATCACATAAGTGGAGTTGCTGTTATTTTTTGCTGCGGCGGGCTGCTGGCTCAGGTTGGTCCTGAAATACCGAGGCGACTTCTGCTGCGGCCTGTTGCGAGCTGAATGGTCCGGCAACGTTTTCACCCGAGGCAGCAAACACGCACCATTGGCCCGATTCATCGGGTTTGATCTCATAACCGTTAACGCTGATTGTTGCTGACATCGAAAAGCTGCCTGATTGGCTGGATTAATGGCGTGATAATAGCGCAAGGGCATCACGGGTAGTGGTAAACACGATGGGCGCCAATCAAATTCAATCGCAAAGGAACTAACGGGCTAAATATTTATCTAGGTTGGCATCAGTTTGCTATCGAGAAGCATTGTAACGTCGATGCTGCCTGATTAGACTGCGCCAAATTTGGAACGTACAGCCCTTTAAAGGACTCATATGATCAAGAAATGCTTGTTCCCAGCAGCCGGTTACGGCACTCGCTTTTTGCCAGCGACCAAGGCCATGCCAAAAGAAATGCTGCCGGTGGTGAACAAGCCACTGATCCAGTACGGGGTTGAAGAAGCACTGGACGCTGGCTTGACTGAAATTTCCATCGTGACGGGCCGCGGCAAGCGCGCCCTGGAAGACCACTTTGACATCAGCTACGAGCTGGAAAACCAGATCAAGGGTACTGATAAAGAGAAGTACCTGGTCGGTATCCGCCGCCTGCTGAGCGAATGCTCGTTCTCGTACACCCGTCAAACCGAAATGAAGGGCCTGGGCCACGCAATTCTGACTGGCCGCCCGCTGATCGGCGACGAACCCTTTGCCGTGGTTCTGGCAGACGACCTGTGCGTCAACCTGGAAGGCGACGGCGTCCTGACACAAATGGTCAAGCTGTACAATCAGTACCGCTGCACCATCATCGCGATCCAGGAAGTTGATCCGGCAGAAACCAACAAGTACGGCGTGATCGCTGGCGACCTGATTGGTGACGACCTCTACCGCGTGCGCAACATGGTTGAAAAACCAGCTCCGGAAGATGCACCTTCCAACCTGGCCATCATCGGCCGTTACATCCTGACTCCGGATATCTTCGATCTGATCAAACAGACCGAACCGGGCAAAGGCGGTGAAATCCAGATCACCGACGCGCTGATGAAGCAGGCGCAAAACGGTTGCGTGATTGCTTACAAGTTCAAGGGCAAGCGCTTTGACTGCGGTGGCGCCGAAGGCTACATCGAAGCAACCAACTTCTGCTTCGAAAACTTCTACAAAACCGGCAAAGCTTACTGATAGCGGCCCGTTGTAGATCGCTTCAAGAGAAAGCCACCCTCGGGTGGCTTTTTCGTTTTTTTGCTGTCGGCAACTTCCAGCGCTGGTCAATCGCGCAGGAGCGATTATGCTGATGGCCTGCCTAGGAGAGAGAAATGGCCTACGAATTTGATCTATTTGTCATTGGTGCGGGTTCTGGTGGCGTGCGTGCTGCACGTTTTGCCGCAGGTTTTGGCGCAAAAGTGGCTGTAGCAGAAAGCCGCTATCTGGGCGGTACCTGCGTGAACGTTGGCTGCGTGCCGAAAAAGCTGCTGGTGTACGGCGCGCACTTTGCTGAAGACTTCGAGCAAGCCTCGGGGTTTGGCTGGAGCCTGGGTGAGGCCGACTTTGACTGGGCGACCCTGATCGCCAACAAAGACCGCGAGATCAATCGTCTCAACGGTATTTATCGCAACTTGCTGGTCAACAGCGGTGTGACCCTGATCGAAGGTCACGCGAAAATAACCGGCCCCAATGAAGTTGAAATCAACGGTCAGCGTCATACCGCCAAACATATCCTGATCGCCACCGGCGGCTGGCCGCAGATTCCCGACATCCCGGGCCATGAACATGCAATCAGTTCCAACGAGGCATTCTTCCTCAAAGAGCTTCCCAAGCGTGTGCTGGTGGTGGGCGGTGGCTATATCGCCGTCGAGTTTGCTGGGATTTTCCACGGTTTGGGTGCGAAAACGTCCTTACTCTATCGTGGCGAGATGTTCCTGCGCGGTTTTGATGGTGCAGTGCGCAAGCACTTGCACGAAGAACTGATCAAGCGCGGCATGGACGTACAGTTCAATGCCGATATCGAGCGGATCGACAAGCAGGCCGATGGCAGCCTCAAAGCCACACTCAAGGACGGTCGCGAGCTGATCGCCGATTGTGTGTTCTACGCCACGGGCCGTCGGCCGATGCTCGATAACCTGGGCCTGGAGAACACCGGGGTCAAACTCGACAAGCGCGGTTTTGTCGAAGTGGATGATCTGTACCAGAGTGCCGAGCCATCGATCCTGGCCATTGGCGATGTGATCGGTCGCGTGCAGTTGACGCCCGTGGCGCTGGCCGAAGGCATGGCCGTGGCGCGCCGCCTGTTCAAGCCCCAGCAATATCGGCCGGTGGATTACCAAATGATCCCGACGGCTGTGTTCAGCCTGCCTAACATCGGCACGGTGGGTTTGAGCGAAGAACAGGCCATTGAGGCGGGACACAAGGTGCAGATTTTCGAAAGCAGCTTTCGCCCGATGAAACTGACACTCACCGAGTGCCAGGAGCGTACGTTGATGAAGCTTGTGGTGGATGCCGACACCGACAAGGTGCTCGGTTGCCATATGGTCGGGCCGGAGGCGGGGGAGATCGTGCAGGGACTGGCGATTGCCTTGAAGGCCGGGGCGACCAAACAGCACTTTGACGAAACCATCGGCGTACACCCGACGGCTGCTGAAGAGTTTGTGACCATGCGCACGCCGGTAAAACGCTGATTTTCACTGTGGGAGCGGTCTTGCTCGCGATGCAGGCGGCGCGGTCTATCTGTTAAACCGCGTCGCTCCGATCGCGAGCAAGCCCGCTCCCACACTGATTTGCCAATTACCTGAAATCGGCATACGGAATCAACGGTTGCACCGGCATCGGCAAGTTGCCCTGCCACACGTCGAAGGTATAACGCAGGTAGAGCATCGCCCGGCTCGGGGCATAGTCATCGCTGTGCTGATAGAGCACTCCGCCGCCCAGTACCAGATGATCCGACAGCCTGCGCTCTACCAGCCCCTGTACGCGGTAACCAATGCCAGTGCTGCTGCCGCCCGAGGTCTGCCCCAGACCGTCGGCAAGCTGGTAGCCAGCATCATCGAGCCGCTGCAGCAGTTTGCTGTTCAGTCCGTCCAGCGGGTAAAGGTCATTGGCATCGGTTTTCGCATACGACCAGCTCACCGAGCTTTCCAATGCCACCGACCAGTTGGCGGTACGGAAGGCGTAGTTCAGCGGCACACCAATCGAATAGTACTTCTGCGGGCTGTAGTAACCGCCCTGGCCGAGAGTGTATTCACTCGAGTCCTTGTCATACCCCCAATACATCAGTGTCAGACCGGTGCGCAAACGTTCGTCGGCGCGCTCCACCAGACGGTAGTAATAACCGGCCATGGCCGTGCTCTTGTGGTTGTCTTCGACGTTTTTGCCGCGCAACCAGTGCTGGCCGAAACTGGCCCATACACCGTCTACGCCCCCTTCGTCGTGGCTCAGGCTCAAGGTCACACCGTTGGACGTGACGCCGCCCCAGGTGACACCGGTGTTGGGATCGGTAGCCCCGGCATAGGACAGGATCGAGTTGCTCAGGGGGCGACGTGAACCGGTCAGGGTCCAGCCCAGTGAGCCGATCTTGCTGCTGTAGGCCACGCCGCCCAGCCAGTTGGGTACCTTGAAGTTATCCGGTGTACGACCGATATCGATGTTCCACACCTCGTTTTTCCAGCCCGCCGCCATCATCGTGCCGTTGACCGATTGCGAGCGGTCATCGCAGCCAGAGAAGTCAGGGCCATTGGTACCCTTGCGATTGACCTCCACAGCACAGGTGCCGTAGTTCTCGCGCACGAGTCCGTCCGGGTCGGCATCGAATTTTCCTGCATCCATATTCAACTGTTCTGCGCGCAGAAAACCGCTGCCATCGGCCACCGGCAGGTCCAGTTGCAGGATGGTGGTTCGGGTGTCGGTGTCCGAAGTGCCGGCGGAAGCATCGTCCGAACGCCAGCCGTAGTCGGTATACAGATGAACTGTCGGATTTTGCCGCTGGTAGAGTTCGTCCACATCACTGCGCAAGCTACGGGCCAGCCACTCGTCATCGTCCTTTTCACGACTGGCCATGGTCATGGCGCGATTGTCCCGGGGGTTGCCTTGCTCAGGGGTAATCAGCCCTGCGGCGGCCATGCTTTTGGCATAGTAGTCCAGTGCCTTTTGCGGCTCCCTGGCCGACATCAGCCGCGCCGCGTCGCGATACATCAGCGGGTCAGCCTGCGGTGATTGCAACAATTGGGCATAGATGGCCTGGGCCTTTTCAGGCTCACCCACGGCGGCCCAGGCATTGGCTACCCGACGTTGCTGTGAAGGGGTCAATGGCGTGCCGGGGGCAGGGGTAAACTGTGTCAGTTGCTGACGAGCCGAAGGCAGCTGTTTGCTGGCAATCAGGGTTTCGATCTGGCCCAGGCGCGCATCAATGTTGCCCGGTTCTTTTTTCAGCACCTGGCTGTAGAGGTTTTGCGCCTGTTCATAGTCACCACGCTCCTGGGCCCAGCCAGCGATGGTCATCAGATCGTCGTTGTCCGAGTTCTGCATCAACAGGGCAATCGCTTGCGGCTCTTGCCCGGCGGCGCGCAGACTTTCAGCCCGGGCCACCAGTACATTGCGTTGCAGCCGCGTATCAAGCTCACGCATGGAGTCGCTCCATTGCGCCTTGGGCAGTTGTTCCAGAACGCTCAAGGCACTGGCATCGCGCTCGGTACTTGATAGGTACAACGCGTAGGCATAAAGCGCTTCAGGGTTGCGATCCTGACGAGTCATCAGCTGTTTGAAGCTGTCATCAGCGGCGCCCGGCTGGTTGATTTCGCGCTGGGCGTTGGCCAGACGATAAGTGACCCAAGGCTCATCGGGGCTGAGGTTACGGATTTTGCTGAGCAAGGCGACCACTTGCGGCCAGTCCTTGCGCTCGGTAGCGGCATCGGCCTGACGGTTCAGTTCGTCAAGTTCGATGCTCTGGCGCAGGCTGGCAAATTCCTTCTGGCTGGCAGGCGGCAGGCGATCAAGGAAAGCCTTGGCCTTTTGCGGGTCTTGCGCGCTGTACAGACGCATCAGCCCACGCACCGCACTGCCATTGCCGGGCTCAAGGCGTCGGGCCTGCAACAGCAAGGCTTCGGCCTGGATATCGTCGTGCTCGGCCTGGGCCACGCTGGCCAGGCCTATGAGTGGGTCGGCATCGCCGGGCTTGGCCTTGCGTGCCTGGGTAAAGGCCGTGCGCGCCGCTGCCGGGTTATTTTGTTCAAGGGCCTTGTCGCCCTGACTGAGCAGCATGCGGTAGCGGCTGGCGTCCATCAGGTCTTGCCACTTGCTGATATTGGATGTGTCCTGTTCTTTGCTGCGAGCGGTGGCAAAGTTGCTGTTGGCTTCGGCATAGCGGCCCTGGCGAAACTGCGCCATGCCCAGGGCACCGTAAAGGGTCGGGTCGTCGGGGTATTGTTTGAGAGCGCGGCGCAGCAGGCCTTCGGCGGCTGCCGGGCTGCGCGACTGGTCGATCATTTGCTTGCCCTGGGCGCCGGCGGTCCATGCCGGGTCATTCAGCAGGCTTTGCTGCTTTTGCAGGTTTTTATTGGCCTCGCCAATCAGCGGCGAATTTGGATAGCGCGCAATAAAGCCCTGCCAGGCCTGCGCCGATGTGCGATCCACCGGCAATGTGCTGAGGTAGGTGTATTCACGCTCAGCCGCAGCATTACTGGCGACCGGGTCTTTGGCCAGTTGCTGCAGGACGATCAGGGCTTCTGGTGCACGGTCTTCGCGGAACAACAGGTCGGCCAGGGTCTGACGCAGGCCGGGGTTGCCCGGGTACTGTTTGTCCAGGCTGCGCAGTTGCTCGATGACCTGTGCACGCTGGCCCTGGATATTGCTGCGGATGCGCAGGTATTCCAGTGCCGTGGCAAAATCCGGCGGGGCATTGCCAAACAGTCGCTCGAAAATCGCCACGGCTTCTTCAGGACGACCGGCCGCAGCAAACAGGCGCGCCTGTTGCAGGTCTTTCTGGCTTTGTGGGTCTTGCAGCTTCATCAGGCTCTGGGCCTGACGCAGTGCCGCCGAATCAGGGGCAACATTTTGCAACTGGGCCAGACGCTGCCTGGCCAGCTCCGGGTTTTTCTCCAGCAATGCCTGGCGTATCGACGCTACCAACGCTTGCGGGTTGTTGGGTGAGATCAATTGCAGCCGTGCCAGAGAGTCACGCACCAGGTCTTCGCGGTACATGGCTTCGCCGATCCGAACCTGCTCCAGCAGCCATTGTTGCTGCTCCTGCACCGTGCTCGGCTGTGCAATGGCTGCAGTGGACAACCCACCGAGCAGGAACGCCCACGTTGTTATTTTTGGCATGTTTTGATCCACGAAGGTAAAAGCTGCCCATCCTTGTCAAAGCGATAGCGTTGTTCATCCCAGCCCTGGCCGAACAGCAGCAGTGACTGGTTGTAATAGGCATCGGCCGCAGGCGGCTGTTGCTTGATCCGTTCCTGTTGAACAGCCAGCGCGGGGGAGTCCAGGCTGGACAGTAACGGCAGCATGGCGGCGGAAAACCCTACCGGCCCCGTGCCGGTGTATTTGCCGGTAACGGCATTGACGCTTTCTGGCACATAGCTCAGGGTTTGGGTGAGGTTGGCCATGGGCGCAAAATGTTGTTGCAGTGGCTGGCGACCGGCCGCGTCCTGGGCCAGCATGCCAACCCACAGGTAGACGCGAATGGCATCGTAGTCCCCCAGCGAACCCTCCTTGCTGTCCGGTGCCCAACCGCCACCGGCTTTCCACTGCAGCCAGTCCGGGGCAAAGCCTTTGGGCGAAGTCTCTATCAGCATGCGTTGCTGGTTGCTCGCCAGTTCGGCCCAGATCGGTGATATACGCGAAAAACGGGCCAACAGTTGCGGTGGCAAATAGCTGGGGTTCAGGCGCCAACCCTTGGGGCTGTCAAAACCCACATCCCCGGGCAACAGCATCAGGCCCAGCCCGGGCAGCTTGCGCAGGCTTTGCGCAGCGCTGCGCCAGAGCATGTTCTGCCCAAGCGCGACATACTCGGGCCACTGCCACAGCCGGCCGGCTTCGAGCAGGCTGTAAGCGATCCACAGATCGGCATCGCTGGCATTGTTGCTGTCCAGGATCTGCCACTTACCGTTTTTTGCCAGACCCCATTGCCAGGCTGGCAAATGAGCCTCAAGGCTGCCACCGGCGAGGTTATTGCGGGTCCACTCGAGAATCCTCGCAAAACTCTTTTTGTCGTTGCCCAGCAAGGCAAAAAACAACCCGTAGCTTTGACCTTCCGAGGTGGTGATCATTTGCGCCGACGAGCCATCGATAATGCGCCCGTCGCTGCTCATCATGGCCTTCTTGTAACTGTCCCAGGCGGGCCAGTCACAGGATTGCGCACTCGCCACCTGAGGCAATAGCCCCAGGGTCGAGCTCAGGGTAAGTGCCGCCAGTCGCTTCATGGCTTTAGTCATGCTTGTTCAGGCGACGGTTGGCCGCCCAGCTCAAGGCACGCCACAGCAGGAAGGCGCTGAGCAGAACGCTGATCACGGCCAGCACGGTGAGCAGCACCGGGTGCTCGGAGAGCTGGTACCACAGCAACAGGTACCATGGCAGGTTGCCAACAAAGTACTGGTCACCCACCAGTTGGCTGTAAACACCGCTGCTGCGGATCAGTGCCGCGGAGCCCGCTACTGCGTCCAGCTTGCCGCTGTCACCGAGGACTTCGCGCAACAAGTTGTAGTCTGCATCGTCATTGGCCAACATTGCCACGACACTGCGCTGGTTATGGGTCGGGGACTGCATGCCCAGGATAGCTGCAATCGGGGCCTGCGCTGTGACTTCCACCTTGTTGGCTGGCACGTTGCGTGCGTCGGTCGACGGCGTGCGACGAATGTTGGCATCAATACCGGTGGTGCCATGTGGCTGAACCAGCATGTCACGCTGGCGTTGCAGCAATACGCTCAAGTCCGGGTTATCGCGCAGGTCTGGTGCCATTTGTCCCAGTACCAGCAGGTCGGCATCTTCCTTGGAGGCGGATTGCCAGTCATCGGTCAGGCGCAAGCCGAACGCCGGGTAGCCGGAACGCGCAGAAATGCTGGCCACGGTTTCAAGCAGGGTGCTGATTTGTGTCGGTGTGGTGTCTTTGGGTACGACAACGATGGATTCGGACATGTCGGCCATGCGGCTGAACGGGAAACCACTGCGGGCAAAGGCCTTGAGGTCCGGCATGCTGATGTAGTGGTAGTAGCCGGACATATCGATGGTGGAGTCCTCATCGATAATTGCCTGGGTGTTGGCCGGCAGGATGGTCTGGCAGCGATCTTTCTGTGAACTGCCCATGGTGCTGGCAAAGTTGAAGTCGAAACGCAGACGGTTACGGTCGCCAATTTTCAGCGAAGGCACGATCAGTTTGTCATTGACGTTGGCTGAGTCGTTGGACAGCACCGACAGGCGCAGTTCTTCGAGGTTGCTGGTGTCTTTGCGCAGCAATGGCAGGCTGGTGAGGAACTGGTCATTGAGGCTGATATTCAAGCGCGAATCATCATTGGCCGACGGCGCGGTGTAGCGGTACTGGGTGCGTAGCGGGATACCCTGGTTGCGCCACACAAACAGGTCAGGCGGCAGGTTGACGTCCAGGGTAATGGCGCGAGGCACCAGCCCGCTGACTTGCAGTTGTTGCGGGTAACTGACCAGTTCGGCAAAACGCACAGGGCGGTCGGTACGCATCCACGCCGGAGCATCGTAGGGTTTGCGCGGTTGCAGTTCCTGGACCTTGTCGATGGTCACACGGGAACCGCGCATCAGGTTGCCGCCCAGGGCCAGGGCCTTGGCGGCTGTAGCCAGGTCTTCTTCGTTGCGACCCATGACCAGCAGGATTTTGCTGTAAGGCGCATCAGGGTGGTTGATCATTTCGACCACAGGCGCGGTCACGGCCGGGAATTTCTCCAGATCGCTCATAAATGCAGGGCGGTGATCGTTGGTGGCAAACACCACGGTGGGCTGGACGGCATCCTTGTCTTGCACGCCTGGCAGGGTATCGAACACGACCGGGAAATTGGCCCCGCGCCAGTTGGACTGGCTACCGAAGTAGGAAGCCAGAATCGCGGCGGCTTTCTGTTCGCCCAGGGTCGGGTTGGCCGCGAAGACAAACGGCAGTTCGAGTTTGCCGCTGTTGCGCGGGTCGAAAAACGGCAGCGGGAAAAACGCCAGATCGTTTTGCAGGCTCAGCGCCTGTTCCTGCAGGGTAATGCTGCTGCCACGGCTGATATTGACCCACAGGGTGCTGTTGGCCGGGTCTTCGCAGAATTCGGTGTAATGGCCGACAAACTCCAGGCGTACGCGGTTGAAGTCCGAAATCAGTCGCGGATCAAGGGCCATCTTTTGCGTGGTTTTACGCCCCAACTGGTCCTTCTCGATCGGCAGCACGCCCATCAGCACATCGTTGAGGTAAACCCGGATATGGGAAACCGTCGGGATCAGCGAAGGCGAGGGCGTGTATTCCAGCTGCAGGCTGGCGTCGCTGGCAATGCGGTCCCGGCGCATGCCGAATTCCACCTGGTCGGCGCTGTTGATACCCAGCAGCAGGGAGTCACCGGGGCGCCCCAGTTGCTCAAAGGTATAGGTCACCGGCCAGCTTGGCAGTACCTGATCGGTTTGTGCAAATGCAGGTTTTGGCAGCGTTTCGGCCACTGGTGAGCTCCCCGGCAAAGGCAGGGGGGCCGACATCAGCTGTGAGGCGAAGGTCATCAGCGCTAGGCTGGCGAAAATGGTTTTTTTGGTTATACGACTCATGATCTGCTCACTGGCCGGGAAATAAGAGGGGTGGAGGTGGGCATGCGCGGCAAAAAGCTGCCCAGCCACTGAAAGATGTGCAGGAAAGGTTTTGCCAACACGCGGACCCACGCCGGCAGGTATTCATACAGGCGGTAATAACCCTTGATGCCCAGGGCCAGGATCTCCTTGAGACTCTGGATCGGCTTGTCGGCTTCAAAACCGCTGTTGTGATCAAGCCAGGCATCGGCGCGGCCAAAGGTGCATTGCACGAAGGCAATTTTTTCTTCGGCCGGTAACCGGGCAAAGCTGAGACCAATAAAACGTTCGCTGGAACGGGTCAGGGTGCCGGTGAATACAAACTCGCGGTTGCCGCGTTGCAGAATCAGTGACACCGGCGTGCCGACGGGCAATTGCAGAGCCTGGCTCAGTTGCAGGCCGACGCCACCGTCGGAGTAGTCCACCAGCTCACAAGGGTAGCTGTGCCCGTCAGCCAGTTTCACCGCCCCCGGCAAGCGCGCGAGTACCCGGTGGGTGTTGCGCACCTGGCGTACTTCCGCGGCAACTGCAACCGCAGCCCCGATGATCAGCAGGTTGTAGATCACCCACAGGACGCTGACGATCACCGTGAAGATTTCATCCCTGGGACCATAGAACAGGCGCCAGACGGCAAAGCCCAGGCCGAGGATGTTCAACACCGACAAAATCAGATAGGGCTTGGCGGTCTGCCAGTCGAACTGGTTTTCCTCAATCATGCCGCCCTTGGCCGTGACGTTGAATTTGCCCCGTGACGGGCTGAACAAGGCCACCGTGGTCGGCCGTGCGATGTACCAGGCCAGCACGGTTTCATACACCTCGCCCCAGAATGTCTGGCGGTAGGCGCCTTGCATCCGCGAGTTGGTCAGGCTGGCGTGGATCATGTGCGGCAGCACGTACAACAGGATCATCGCCGCCGGGGCGTAGATGATGTAAGCGTGGAAGAACAGGAATGCCAGGGGCGCAGTGAGGAACACCAGCCGCGGCAGTCCCACCAGAAAGTGCATCATGGCGTTGGTGTAGCAGATGCGCTGGAAGATCGTCAGGCCCTTGCCCAACAGCGGGTTGTCAGTGCGGAAAATCTGCACCATGCCCCGCGCCCAACGGATGCGCTGGCCGATATGCGCCGACAGGCTTTCGGTCGCCAGCCCCGCCGCCTGCGGAATACGCAGATAGGCCGAGGTCCAGCCATTGCGGTGCAGACGCAAGGCGGTATGGGCATCTTCGGTCACGGTTTCGACAGCAAAACCGCCGATGGAGTCAATTGCGGTACGCCGCAGTATGGCGCAGGAGCCGCAGAAGAACGCGGCGTTCCACATGTCGTTGCCGTCCTGGATCAGGCCGTAGAACAGTTCGCCTTCGTTGGGGCGGTTACGGAAAGTACCCAGGTTGCGCTCGAACGGATCCGGCGAGAGGAAGTGGTGCGGGGTTTGCACCAGCGCCAGTTTCGGATCGCGCAGAAACCAGCCAACCGTCAATTGCAGGAAGGAGCGGGCAGGCATGTGGTCGCAGTCGAAAATCGCCACCAGATCGCCGTCGAGCAATTTCAGGGCATGGTTGAGGTTACCCGCCTTGGCGTGACGGTTGTCGGTGCGGGCGATGTAGTTGATACCCACTTCCTCGGCGAAGGTCTTGAAACTTGGGCGGTTACCGTCATCGAGCAAATGGATGCGCAGCTTGTCTTTCGGCCAGTCGATACCCAGCGCCGCATACACCGTGCCACGGGTAACCGACAATTCTTCGTTGTAGGTGGGAATCAGCAGATCCACTACCGGCCACTGATCGGTGTCTGCCGGCAGCTGTGCCGGTTTGCGATTGAGCGGCCATGAGGTTTGCACATAACCCAGCAACAGGATCAGCCAGGTATAGGTTTCGGCCACCAGCAAGGTCAGGCCGCAGACCAGATCGAAGGTGTCGTTCCAGTTCAGGGTCGAGGTATAGCGCCACCACAGATAACGGCACGACACGATGACCGAGAGCACGATCAGCAATAATGTAGGGAAGCGCCCCGGCATGCGCCGGACCAGCATGGCCAGCATCCACAGCAAGATGACAAACACCAGTTGCGCAAGGAAACCGAACGGTTCGGTAATGCACAGCACAATCAACGCCAGGGCCAGTACGCCCATGGCGATATACAGGCCCTTGCGCAGCGGCCATTGAATGTTGTCCCACCAGTGCGAGCCTTTGGTGACTTGCGGGCTGAGGGTGGTGGGCAAGCGGGCAAAGGCATTGGACAGCAGGTTCCATGGCCGTTGCACGATCATCAGCAAGGCCGAGAAAAAGCTGGCCGTGCGCTGGCGGAAGCGTTGCCGGCCGATCTGGTCCTGGTTGGGCGTTCGCACCAGCAGTAGCCACAGGGTTTGCACCGTGTAGCGCAGCGGGTCACCGATGGTCGAGGGCTTGTCCGCCAGGTGCGGATACAGGCGCCGGTGCTGTTCGCGCAAGGCTTGCCAGCGGGGTGATTCAAGGCGCAGGAAGATCCAGCCCAGCGCTTGAATCAGCGCCAGGGTGAAGGCGGTAAAACGGGTGCAGTTCTGCTCCCGCCGCAATCGTGTATAGGGGAACCAACGCCTGATCATTCAAGCCTCCTGCCACGCAGCAGGCACCAACTGGCCAGGCTGATAATGTCCAGGGCAATCAGGCTGGAGGGCGCATAGAGCCCGGCAGGCTCGCTTCTGGCCAGGGCCTCGGCCATGGCTTCATCTGCATGCAGGTTGACTGGCACCAGTGCATGGGCATAACGCTGTTGCCAGATCAGCAGCAGATCGCGCTGCAACTGGCTGGCGGCATCGAAGCGATTGACCAGAAACAGCGGGGTCTGCGTCAGCTGCGGTTGCAACAGCACATGGCAGGCAGCATCGGCGTTGGTAACCATCATCGAGAGTGCGCAGTGCGGGTTGGTCATATGCCCAGGCAAGCGTTGCGGCAGGTCGAAGAGTATCCAGTCAAACGCGTTCGCCAGCGCAGCCTGGCGCTGGCTCCAGAGCTTTGGCTGTTCAATCAGCAGGGCATCGAGGGCAAAAAGCTCGCTCGGCTTCAATTGGCCATAGGGCAGCACGCACAGGCCTGGCTCTACCACCCAGGCGTGTTCGTGCCAGGGTTGCCGGTCAAGGGTCGCCCGCGCCCAGCCTTCACGCGGGGCAAGGTCCATATTGAAATGCAGGCCCAGGGAGTTCTCCGGGCACATGTCCACCAGCAGCACTTTCTGCCCCAGCTCATGCAGCGCATGGCCCAGGGCCGCCAGGGTTGAGCTGGTGCCCACGCCACCCCGCACGCCACGCAAACTCATGCTGATCATGGGGTTTGCTCCGTGTCCTTGGCCAGCAACGGGGGCTGCTTGTACTGCGCCTCTAGATAGGCCAGCAACGGCCAGCGCTCAAAGGCCTGCAACAGCTCCATATGTGCCGAGACATCGACATATTCCAGGGCATGCAGCTCCATCATGGATTTAAGCCGGGCAATATCATCGGCCCGTTCTTTGCGCGAAAGGATATCGGCGCTTATTTGAACCGCTGTGGGTAAGGCAGCCATCCGCCGTTCTCCTTGATTCGCACATAAGGTTTGCCGTTGTAGTCGAGTACTACGGTCCCTGAGTTTTCCGATACTTTCGCGGTTTTCGGCAGATCGGTGAGCAGCCTGGACCAGTCCACGGTCTGGCCATTGCTCAGCGCCGGATCGGCGTACAGGCGAGCTATGATTTCTGCCACGGCCAGGTAGCTGCTGGGTTCACTGACGTGGATAGGCTGGGTTTGCGCGTTGTCGCCCATATTGATCAGCTTGATACCCACCGGTACATGGGTGATGGAGTCACTGGGGATTTCGCGCATGCCGGCTATCTGCATGCGGTCACCGTGCAGCGCTGCGCCATGCTCAGGGACGATGGCTACCACGACGCGACGGCCACTTTTTTCCAGCTCTTTAAGGAAGGCATTAAGATCGTCGAGAAGGATCTGCGCCCGGCTGCGGTAGTCAGCGGCCTGGGTGCCGCCATCGGACTGCACCTGGCGGTTACCGTCGTGCAGGCTGGTGGTGTTGTAGAACAGCGCCATATTGGGTGAGTCTTCAGTCATGCGGTGCTGCCACCACTTGCTCAGCACATCACGGTCGCGCCAGATCGGCGAGCCGTCAAAACCGACATAGGTACGCGGCAGGCCTGCGGGTACAACACCCAGAGCCGGAGGAGGCAACTGGCCCTGTTCACGCACTTCCTGCAGGAAACCGTCGAATTCACCGGTGTGGTTAAGCATCAGCTCATTGGAAAAGCCCAGCTTGCGCAAGTCATCGAACAACAGGCACTGATCCGCCGGTTGTTTGTACAGATGCGCATGGGAGGTCTGACCGCAACTGGCGCGCAGCAAGCGAATGGCTGCGGGGCCGCTGTAGGCGGTGGCCGAGTTGAAGTTGTCGAATATCACGTCCATCTGGCTGAACAACGGGTTGTCACGCAAGCCCACGGCATCCAGGTCGTCCCAGGCCATGGAACAAATATTGATCACCAGCAGATCGAACGGGGGCGGCTTGACTGCCGGTTCCTTGAACTCGACCTTGCGCGTGGATTCGTTGAGATAGAACTTCTCCAGGTAGCCATTGAGCGTCGCGTCGTCGGGCTCGCCTGCGCTGACGGTCGGCACGCCCGTGGCAGTCTGTGCGCCGGCCATTTGCGGTTGCACGGAAGGTGGCAACAGCCACTGCAGATTGCCCATGCCCAACCAGGCAAAGCCCAGCAGGGTGAGGGTGGTCAGGCGCAGCCACTGGTTCAGGAACAGGTAGCCGACAAACAGCAACAGCAACAGGGCGCACACTTGCCAGTCGATAAAACGCCCCAGCAGCTCGACGATATAGTCGAACGAAAAGTTCAACACCCCGGGTTGTGCCAGCAGGCGGCTGAAGGGCGGGAACCAGGTGTCCTGGTACAGAAGGGCCACGGCCACCGGAATGGCAATCAGGGTGCGCAAACGGCGTAGCGCCGGGTTGGCGATCGGAATCAGCAAAACGGCAGCAAATATCAGGTTGGGCAAAATCTGGATGTTCAGATGCCCCGTCCAGGCCAGCAGGAACTTGGCCAGGAAATACAGGTTCCAGGCGCCCAGGCCGCTCCAGGATCCGGCAATTTTGTGCGCCGGTGCGTCAGACTTAAACAGACTCATCAGGCGTTCTCTGAGCAGGGCTGGCTGGCATGCGACGGCGAACGCCGCACGATTTCAAATAGCGGGGAGAGAGGTACTGCTCGAAATGACTTTTCAAGTACATCCGCATGCGCTGCCAGAACAGCGTCAGCAGTACGGTCACCACACAGGTCAATGCAATGACATCGATTAGCTCAAGGAACGTCATGACTGTGGCTCACTGATAGGCAGGGTGAATCTTTGCGGATTTAACGGCGCACGTTCACCCGTAGCAGATACCGCTTGCGTCGCATGGGTCTCGACGGGGATATGCAAGTGTGCAGGCACGGCGCCAGCTTTCATAAAGGCGTCAGCCGGCAGATCGGACAACCCGCTGAGCATGCGGCGCTGGCTGAACATGTCGCGCCAGGGCAGGCGGCAAACATTGCCCAGTGCCGGTTCCAGTCCGTCAGCGCGGCAGGCAAACAGAAAGAGGTAAAGCTCGCCATCCAGCAGGCAGGCAAAGTCGCCGAATCGACGCAGGCACATCTGATTGAGGAACAGTTCCTCACCAATGCCGGGCACCGGTTCGAACTTCATCAACTGGTGGGTTACCTCACCCGAACTGTCCTGGTAGATCTGCGCAACGGCTTCGAAAAAATCACGGGGGCTCACCAGCCCGCGAATTTGCGGCGGGCGCTGACGTTCCAGAAGGGTCTTGAAATCAATGCTCTGCGTGTACTGCCAGCGCTGCCCCTGAATGCTCTCAATCATGCTCAGAAAACGTGAGAGCAGGGTGCCGTCGGGAACGATCAGGTTGGCCCCGCAGGCCAGCAACAGACGTTCATCGCGGTAGCGCACCGACGGTTCCATTTCGCGCACAACGATCTTCAACTGCGGCCCGCAATGTTCGCGCAAGTCGTGCAACTGCTGTGCAAGCTCAAGTAACTGGTAGCTGTTGTCGATGCCGACAATTACGGTCGCGGCGCTGGCTGACTGGGCTGCTTCGAGCAATGCATCACGGTTTTCGAACAGGTACCAGTGCTTGGACATTGACGGCGCACCCTCCAGCACGGAGCGCTCGGCAAGATAAACGTGCTGATCGTCCGCTACCCGGGGCTGGGTATCGACCTCGGTTTGCGGGATCAGGCGCAAGGTCGCGTCCTGGTCCGACAACTTGAACTCCTGCCCGGCGCTAACGCCCAGATCGCTGTGCCAAAAGTGCAACTGATAGCGCAGGTCGCCGTTGTAGCGGTACAAGCGACTTAAACCGGAGAGGGTTTGATTGAGTTGCAGCAACTGCGCATGCAGCAGCGCTGACTCGCCATGGGTAATCACCAGCAATGTGGCGTTGCGCTCCAGCAGCCAGGAACGCATGCGCTCGAACCAACGTTGCAATTGGACCGCTGTGGTGGTCTCAGCCCAACTGTTGGCAGGCAGCACCAGCAGGATCTGGCTTGAAGGGGCGGTACCGGCGCGCGCAAGGTCGCGGTTCAACGTGGCCAGCCCAGCCACGATGACTCTTGGTGCGATCTCGAACAGCTTGAGTTTTTCCGGCCCGCGATCGGGCGCCATGTCGTTGACCAGGCCTTGTGCGTAGCCGGTGCTGGCAATCAAGGTTGCCGGCACGCTTTCGGGTATGTTTTCAAGAAATTGCCGAGCAAGCAGTTTTGCGTCAGCGGAGTGATCGACCGTGACCCAATACAAGCCGCCTGCGCGCAACACAATGTGTTGATCCGGCAATCCGCCTATGGCCAAACTGATATGAACCAAGCGTAACGTCCCCCCCAGGGATAAACAGGTATTAAGGCGTTCGGGTACTGCCATCCAAAAACAGCCATCACCTGTTACCTTCAGGTTTGATCTTTTATGGCGCCAATAGAATGACTGTCAACATCTAACCCGTGACGTCTTGTTGATTTATTCTTGTTCTGTGCGGTCTGCACAGTCTAGGACAAGCGTAGTACTACACTCGAATGCGTGTAAGAAAGTGCGCAGCTTATCACTGGAAAATTACCAAATACATGACTTGTAGCGAATAAATGTCAAAAAAATAACGCACTATTGATTTTAGTCATTAAATTGGCGCTATGGCTGGAGGCGCTTGTATTCAAGGGCTTCGCGCTGTAGCTCTGGGTGTTTACCTGTGAAGCTCGCGAGAAAACCGGCTAAAGGGAGAGGAAAGTACGCGCCCGGCTTTCTGAGAGTCCCATTGCGTGCTATTGCTTACGCGGGTTCATTGTGAACAGAGCCATTGTGATCAGGTTCGCCCTCAGAACCTGAACCTGCCACTGAAATAGCCATGAGGTGCAGATATGCCAGTCAAGCACGACTTGTTACAGGACTTGGGGCTCACTAAAGAGGCCGTCAGCAAGTTTCGCAGCGAAAACCCGCATCTGAATCAGCTGTTTGTACAGTACGGCGAAAAAGATGCCGAGGTCGTTGAAGCTGAAGCCAACGACGCCATAGGCGTCCCTGATGATGTACTGCGCACGCTCAAGGAGCAGCGCTTGCAGATCAAGGATAAAATCGCGCAGATCCTCAGCGCTTAAGTCACCGCAAGCTGCAGGAAGTAGATATGTCCCGAATCATCAAAATTGTTGCCACATTGCGTGCCAAGCCTGGTCATGGCAAAACTGTCGAGCAGGCACTGCGCGCCTGTGTCGAAGGCTCACGGGCCGAACCGGGCTGCCGTTTCTATGACTTGCACGTGGATCGTACCGACCCCGAGCGTTTTGTCTTTATTGAAGGTTGGGCGGACATGGAGGCGATCGAGCATCATAAAACCACCCCGCACTACCAGGCGATGGCCCATGCCGTGGGCGATCTATTGGCGCATCGCGAAGTGTTGTTGCTTGACGAACTGAGCGTTTAGGCCCGGTTCAAGTGCGCAACAGCCTGCGGCGGCCCTGAACAGGCCGCCGTTTTTATTGGCGGACGTTTAAAAATGTGCGGCATCGATCTCGAGCAGTGATTCGCTGCCAGCCCGTATTCCTTGCTCCAGGCTCAGTGTGCGAGGCAACAAGCGGGAGAAATAGAACTGTGCGGTCGCCAGCTTGGTGTCATAAAACCCGGGGTCGGTACTCCGCGAGCGCTGCGCCACATCGGCCATGCGTGCCCATAGCCAGGCATACGCCACATAACCGAACAGGTGCAGATATTCGACGCAGGCGGCGCCTGTTTCATTGGGGTTGGCCCTGGCCCGTGCCTGCAGCCAGTCACTGACATCCTCAAGACGCTGCACTGCGTCCAGCAGTTCGCTGGCATAAGGCTTGCCGGGCCGGGTCGCGAAGTCACGGATGTGTGCGGTAAACAGGCGCAGGCTTGCACCGCCATTGGCGATCACTTTTCGGCCCAGCAAATCCAGCGCCTGGATGCCGTTGGTGCCTTCATAAATCTGCGCAATGCGCACATCGCGAACCAGCTGTTCCTGGCCCCATTCGCGGATATAGCCATGACCACCAAAGACTTGCTGGCCCAGCACGCAACTGTCGAAACCGGTATCGGTAAAGAAGGCCTTGGCCACTGGGGTCAGCAAGGCTACCAGCGCAGTGGCTTGCTGATGCTCCTGCGGCTCGGTAGAGAACTTGGCCAGATCCAGTTGCTGGCCCACATAGCTGGCAAATGCCCGTCCACCTTCGGTCATGGCCTTCATGCTCAGCAACATGCGTCGCACATCGGGGTGGACGATAATCGGGTCGGCAATCTTCTCCGGTGCCACGGCTCCGGTCGGGGCACGACTTTGCAGGCGCTCGCGGGCATAGCTGCGGGCATTCTGGTAGGAGGCCTCGGCGCAGCCAATGCCCTGGATGCCGATCGACAGACGTTCGTAGTTCATCATGGTAAACATCGCGGCCAGGCCCTTATTGGCTTCACCGATCAACCAGCCCTGTGCGCCGTCAAAGTTGATCACGCAGGTTGCCGAAGCCTTGATCCCCATCTTGTGCTCGATGGAGCCGCAGCTCACCGCATTGCCTTGTCCGAGTGAACCATCGTCATTTACCAGCACCTTGGGAACCAGAAACAACGAAATGCCCCTGGGCCCCGCTGGCGCATCCGGCAGCTTGGCCAGCACCAGATGGATGATGTTTGCGGTCAGGTCCTGATCGCCGCCGGTGATGAATATCTTGCTGCCGCTGAGGCTGAAACTGCCGTCAGACTGCGGTTCGGCGCGGGTGCGGATAATCCCCAGATCGGTGCCGGAATGGGCCTCGGTCAGGCACATGGAACCGGCCCAGCGGCCTTCGTACATCGGTGGCAGGTAACGGCTTTTGAGGGGTTCGCTGGCGTGGGCATCGATGGCAAGGCAAGCACCGCTGGTGAGCGCCGAATAAAGGGCAAAACTGGAGTTTGCGCCGTAGAGCATTTCTTCAAATTGCACGGCGAGCATTTTCGGCATGCCCAGGCCGCCAAATTCAGGATTGCCCGACAGGCCTATCCAGCCGCCTTCGATGTAGGTGTTGTAGGCTGACTTGAAGCCTTCAGGTGTGGTGACCTGGCCCGCCAGCCAGTGTGCGCCTTCTTCGTCGCCACTGCGGTTGAGCGGGGCGATCAGTTGGCCGGTGACCTTGGCGGCTTCCTCAAGTATGGCGTCGGCGGTATCGGCGTCGACGTGGTCGGCCAGGGCTGGCAGCCTGGCCCAGAGTGCGGGGGCTTCGAAGACTTCGTGCAGGACAAAGCGCATATCGCGCAGGGGGGCGTTGAATTCAGGCATGAAAAACCTCGTTTTTTGCAGCTGAAGGCATTCTGTGGGAGCGGGCTTGCTCGCGATTTGGGCGCCGCGGCCTGTCTGGGTAACCGAAGCGACACCTTCGCGAGCAAGCTCGCTCCCACAGTGGGTCTATAGGGGGCAGTTACAGTGCTTTGGCCATATCACGCAGCACGAACTTCTGGATCTTGCCCGTGGAGGTCTTGGGCAGCAGGGTGAACACCACCGTACGGGGCACTTTGAACCCGGCCAGGTGATCGCGGCAAAAGGCAATGATCTCGGCCTCGCGCACCTGCTGATGATCGGCCTTGAGAGTGATAAAGGCGCAAGGCGTTTCACCCCACTTTTCACAGGGCCGCGCCACCACGGCCGCCTCCATGACGCCCGGGTGTCGGTAGAGCACACCCTCGACCTCGATGGTGGAAATGTTCTCGCCACCGGAAATGATAATGTCCTTGAGCCGGTCGCGAATTTCGACGTAGCCGTCCGGGTGGCACACGGCAAGGTCACCGGTGTGGAACCAGCCGCCTTCGAAGGCTTCGGCCGTGGCGCTGGGGTTCTTCAGATAGCCCTTCATTACCGTATTGCCGCGCATGAAAATCTCGCCCATGGTCTCGCCGTCACGGGGCGTCGGTACCAGGGTTTTCGGGTCGGCCACCATCACGCCTTCCAGCGTCGGGTAGCGCACGCCCTGGCGGGACTTGATCTGTGCGCGTTCGGCCAGAGGCTGCGCATCCCACTTTTCATGCCAGGCACAAATCGTCACCGGACCATACACCTCGGTCAGGCCATAGACGTGGGTGACCTTGATGCCCATTTCTTCCACGGCACCAATCACCTTGGCCGGTGGCGCAGCGCCTGCGACCATCGCATGCACCGGGTGGTCGATGGCAGCCTTGGCGGACTCGGGCATATTGACCAGGGCGTTGAGCACAATCGGTGCACCACACAGATGGGTGACCTGATGCTCGCGAATCAACGTGAGGATCTTTTGCGGGTCAACCCGGCGCAGGAACACATGCACGCCAGCCAGCGCGGTGATGATCCATGGGTAGCACCAGCCGTTACAGTGGAACATCGGCAAGGTCCACAAATACACCGGGTGATTGCCGATGGCCCAGACCATCTGGTTGCCCAGGGAATTGAGGTAAGCACCGCGATGGTGATACACCACGCCCTTGGGGTTGCCGGTGGTGCCGGAGGTGTAATTGAGGGCAATGGCCTGCCATTCATCTGCGGGCCATTGCCAATCAAACTCGGGATCGCCTTCGGCCAGCAGCGCTTCATAGTCCAACTGGCTGACCGGCTGGCCTTCACCGTATTCGGGGTCATCCACATCGATGATCAGCGGGGGGTGATCGAGCATGGCCACGGCCGCATGCACTACGTCATGGAACTCGCGATCGGCAATCAGCACCTTGGCTTCGCCGTGGGCGAGCATAAAGGCGATGGCTTCAGCATCGAGGCGAACATTGAGGGCATTGAGCACCGCGCCGATCATGGGCACGGCAAAGTGCGCTTCAAGCATCGCCGGGATATTGGGCAGCATTACCGCTACCGTATCGCCCTGGCCAATCCCGCGCCCGGCCAGGGCACAAGCCAGGCGGCGGCAACGACTGTAGGTCTGCGCCCAGGTGCGGCGGATGGCGCCGTGAATCACGGCAGGGTAATCGGGGTAGACGCTGGCTGTACGTTCGATAAAACTCAGCGGAGACAGGGCAATATGGTTTACGGCAGTCGGCTCAAGGCCGTGCTCAAAAATCGACATGAAGGTCATTCCGGTGGCTGATTGTTAGCTCTATGGCTGCCTGCTCTGCCGATGGCGAGCGGGTCAGTTTTATGTCCGGTCTGACTTATAGCTCACTCCGGGTTTGATATGGAAGTAATACCTAAGCAATATAGTAGTTGTACTATATAAAGAAAAACCCGTACAACCCCTGGATGCCAAATGCCGACCGCGCTGCTGCCCCATGACCCTCAACCCTCTGTAGTGCTCGATAGAGATGGCTTGCCGCTTGCAGCCAACGACGCATTGATTCGCCTGCTGGCGGGCCAGGGGTTGAGTCATGCGAGTGCTCTATTGCCGGGCAATCTGCCGGAGCTGGTCCGCGCCTGCCTCAGGCAGAGCAGAGCTATCGAGCAGGTAGAGGCGCAATGTGCACAGCAGGTGTGGCTCTGGACCCTGATCCCCGATCCCGACAGCCAATGCGTTGTGGCGCGCGGGCGTGAAGCGAGTACAGAACTGCTGGCCGGGCGAGAGGCGGCCAAAGCCCGACGCCTGTACCGGCTGATTACCGAAAACACCACGGACCTTATCTCGCGCCATACGCCTGACGGGCGTTTTCTGGATGCCTCGCCGGCGTCCTGGACCCTGCTTGGCTACTGGCCGGAAACGCTGCGCGGGACCCTGGCCCAGCGCCTGTTTCATGCTCGCGACCTGAAGCTGGCGCTGCGTCAGGCCCGTGATGCCCTGCAACTCGACGGCTATCACACCATGACCTACCGCATTCGCCATCAGGCAGGGCATTACCTTTGGTTTGAAACAGCCAGCCGGGCAATTCGTGAAACCTACACCGGGGCGGTCGTCGAAGTGGTCAGTGTGTCGCGGGATATCACGGCCCGCGTCCAGGCTGAAGAGAACAAGCGGCGTCTGGCTGAAGTGGTGGAAGCCAACCCTGATCCGGTGCTGTTTATCGACCCGGCTGGCGGGGTGTCGTATCTCAACCCGGCAGCACGGCGTCTGCTGGGTCTGCTGCCCGCAGAAGGCATGCCCGCATTGGCTGATTTTTTGACCGCGCAAGTCTTGGCTACCCTGGAGAGCAACGGCTGGCACAGTGCAGAGGCGCAGGGTTTGTGGAGTCACGAGACCCTTTTGTTACCCTTGAATGGCGAGCCTTCGGTGCCGGTGTCGTTACTGCTGCTGGCTCATCGCTCGACTGCCGGAGAGCGGTTTTTCTCGCTGGTGGCACGGGATATGCGCGAGCGTGAACTGCGCGAAGCCCAGCAGCGCCATCATCAGGATGAAATGGCCCATACCGCGCGCCTGGTCACACTGGGCGAACTGGCATCGGGGATTGCCCACGAAATCAATCAACCGCTGGCGGCAGTGGTCAATTACGCCAATGCCAGCCAACGTTACCTGCAAAGCCTGGACAGTAATCCTGCCGCAGTCGAGCGTGTGGCCCAGGGACTGGAGCGGATCAACCTGCATGCCAATCACGCCGCGCAAGTGATCAAGCGCCTGCGCGGTTTTTTGCGCAAGGGGCGGCGTAACCTGCAAGCGCTGGATATCAGTGAGGTGGCGCGCCAGGCCGTCAGCCTGTGTGCCTGGGAGGCCGGGGAACGAAATGTCACTATCGAGCTGCAGTTGCCGGAGTCCCTGCCATGGGTATACGCCGACCGGGTGTTGCTGGAGCAGGTGCTGCTCAACCTGTTGCGCAATGCCATAGATGCCAACAACGAGCAACTACCGGGTCAGCTTTCGCGGATCATCCTGCAGGCTCAAACCCTTGATGGCGCCACCCTGCAAATCAGCGTGCAGGATCAGGGGCCGGGGGTAAGCGCCGGGGAGCTTGAGCAGTTGTTCACACCGTTTTACACCAGCAAGGCAGAAGGTCTCGGGCTGGGTTTGTCGATGAGCCGCAGCATCGTCGAAGGCTTTGGCGGTGAACTCAATGCCCGACCACAAACCAGCGGCTTGCTGATGTGCTGCTGCCTGCCATTGATGGCTTCACTCAACACGACAAGAGAGTAACGATGACAACCCAAACCCGGCCTGTGGTGTATGTGGTGGATGACGATCAGGGCATGCTCGACTCGACGGTCTGGTTGCTCGAGTCCGTGGGCCTCAATGCGCTGGCGTTTACAAGCGGGCAGGCCTTTCTTGACGCTTGCGACCCGACCCTGTGTGCCTGTGTGGTACTGGATATCCGCATGCCGGCCATGGGCGGCCTGAATGTTCAGCAGGCATTGCGTGAACGAGGGATCAGGATGCCGGTGATCTTTGTCAGCGGGCATGCCGATGTGCCCATTGTGGTACGGGCTTTCAAGGCCGGTGCCCATGATTTTATCGAGAAGCCCTATAACCAGCAGTTGTTGCTCGACAGCGTACAGCAGGCCCTGAGTGGCGATACCGCGCAGCAAAGCGCCAGCCAGGAACAGACCGAACTTGAGGCCCGTCTGCAAAGCCTGACACCGCGTGAGCAAGATGTATTCATGCCTTTGGTCAAGGGCTGCACCACCCGTGAAATTGCCGCGCTGCTGGGGGTGAGTGCCAAGACTATCGACCTGTATCGCTCCCGGGTGATGAAGCGCATGCAGGCCCGGCATTTGCCCGATCTGGTGGGCATGGCCATTGCTGCCGGGCTGGTTGATCCGCTCAGGTTGGGTTAGCCAGTAATGCCTCGACGCCAGCCATGACGGCAGGCGTGTCGGTGTGGGCGACGTTGAAGCGCATGCAGCGGCGCAGTTGCGGATCAAAACCGAACAGGATCCCGGGCGCGAGCACCAGGCCACGGGCAAGCGCCTGCTGGGCGAGGGTTTCGCCATCCAGCCCGGCAGGCAATGTGGCCCAGATAAACATGCCGCCGGCGTAGGGCGCGCTCAACCTGAAGCCCAGGCCCTGCAACCAGCCCGAAACCCTTGCACCACTGGCCTGCAGGCCTTGCACCACGCGCTTGCGGTGTTTGTGATAAGTGCCGTCATTGAGCATCGAGCACACCAGTTGCTCAAGCATTTCCGAAGTAATCCCGCCGCACATCAGTTTCATCTGGGTCAGCTCGGCGGCCATCTGCGCAGAGGCCACGACAAAGCTCACCCGCAGGTTGGCACTGAGGGTTTTCGAAAAACCGCTCAGGTAGGTCACTTGCTCCACGCCTGCCAGCGCCACCAGTCGGGGGGGCGGTTCTGGGTGCAGGTCGCCATAAAGATCATCTTCGATAATGGCGCACTCATAACGCTTGGCCAGCTCGAGCAGTCCGTAGGCCTGCCCGGGTGTGAAGGAGTGCCCGGTGGGGTTATGCAGCAGCCCGGTGGTGAGGTAAAGCGTTGGCCGGTGCTGGCTGAACAGGGTTTGCAGCGCTTGCAGGTCCAGCCCTTGGGCAGTGCGCTCCACAGTGATCACGCGCACGCCATGCAAGGCCAGGTTGGCGTGAAAATTGAAATAACAGGGCATGTCCAACAGCACGGTATCGCCGGGGCGCACGCGCAAGCGCAGCAGCATGTCGAGCCCCAGCACGGTATTGGCCGTGGTGATGATCTGCTCGACCCCCACATTCAGCCCCTGGCTCAACAGTTTCTGCTGCAAGGCCTGACGCAGCGGCAAATAGCCCGCCGGGTCACCATAACCGGTCAGTCGCAGGGCTGGCGAGCGACTGAGCTGGCGCATGTTGCCACGCAGGGCGCTGGCTTCCAGCCAGCTTTCCGGTAAATGCCCGCTGCCGGGGCGCAGGGCACCGCTGGCACCGGTCAGGGAGCGGCGCAAGACGCTGTGCAAGTCTTGCGGCAGCAGGTCAAGGGCAGTGGCGCGTCCGCTCTGCAGCGTTTTCGTCGCAACAAAGTAGCCCAGGCCCTGACTGGATGTGATTCTGTCCTGCCCGCGCAAGCGATCCAGGGCTTCGATCAGGGTGAATTTGCTGACGCCCCAGTGAGCAGTCATCTCGCGTGCCGAAGGCAGTTTGCTGCCGGGGTTGAGCAGACCCTGATCAATGGCCTGGCTCAAGGCATCAACAATCTGCTGGACCTTGGACAGGCCGGGTTGAAACGCAACGGTAGGTAAGTGCATGCAGGGCCTCGTACTTTACCGGTCATGCTACCAGTAAAGGTCGGTAAAGTTTGTCAGTGCTTGCTCTGCCAATAGCCAGCAGGGCCTGCCTAGACTGCGCGACCGTAATTTCTGGATTCAACCACCGTCATGGCCACGCAACTGACACTCGCTTCATTTCTGTATTTTCTGATGTTTTGCGCCACCATGACCTTCAGCCCCGGGCCCATGACCCTCCTCTTGATGGGGTTCGGCATGCAGCAGGGGCTCAAGCGTTCCATGCCGGTACAACTGGGAGCCAGCGCAGCGTATCTGGTGTCGATTCTTGTATTTGCCGTAGGCTTCGCCGAACTGATCAAGGGCAACCCGTTAATCAGTCGCGGGATCCAGTATGTGGGGGTTACGTACTTGCTGTACCTGGCGTACCGGCAGTGGACCAGCACCGGGTTGAAACTGGACAGTCCCGACACACTGCACAACGATTTTACAGGGCGCTTTGGCAAGGGCCTGCTCACCGGTTTCTCCAACCCGAAAACCATCGTCATGTTCAGCGCCGTATTCCCGCAGTTCGCCGGGCAGGGCAGTGATTCCCGAATGCTGGATCTGGCGGTACTGGGGCTGGCTTTTTTGCTGCTGCAGTTTGCCAGTGGTTGCCTGTATTGTTACTTCGGTCAACGTATTCGCCGGGTGCTGCAAAGCCCGTCGCGACAAGTGTTGTTGCAACGGGCTACAGCCTGCATGTTGCTAGGGGTTGCAGTGATGCTGGCGCGAGGTTTTACCCAGGGCTGAACCTGCCGGGCGCTGGTGCCATCACGCCGCAAGGGGCTTGCTGTTCAGGGACTTTTTGTATTCGGCTTTCATCGCTTCCATCTGTTTTCCCAGCTCATCGAGCACCGCTTTACCGAGCAACTTGCGGGCCTGGTGAAACATCTCGGTTTCTTCTTCTTCGATATGGTGCTCGAGGAGTTCCTTGACCACCTTTGCACGACCGGAGAATTCCAGAGAATCGGGGGCAGTTTTCTTAAGGTCAGGCAATACCAGGGAGTCCACAGTGCGGTGTTCTTCCTTCGCTTCGTGGTACATGACGGCTTGCTCTTTACCACCGGCTTTCTTGAAGACCGGGTAGAGGATTTCCTCTTCAAGGCGGGTGTGGATAGTAATTTCCATTTCCAGTTTGTTGAGCAGTTCAGTGCGTTTTTTCACGGCGCGCTCGGTGGAGTCGCTGAGCTGGCTCAAGATGGCCTTGACTCGTTTGTGGTCTTCCAACAGCAAATCGATGGCATTCATATTCACTCACCTGTCTCTTTCACGGATAGGGATGGGCCTTTATGCATGCGACCCTCAGGGGTGAATATTGCATTAGCTGTACCAACTTGAACGGACGATATAAAATTAATAAAAATCAATTAGTTAAGTTTTAAAGCTGACGTTTCTATTCGTGCAGAATGCATGTATGCCGCGCCCAGGTCATGCAATTCGCGAGTAGGTTGGCGTTAATGCGCTAAACGCGGAAATCCCCGCCGCATGGGGTATATTGCGAACTGTTTCTGCCTGTAATGAGATTGGTTTTGTCTACGATTGACTCCCCGCTACCGCCGCTTTCTTCCTTGGTGTTAAACCCGGTGCAAACGCCTGTGGCGCTTTATCTTCAGCGGCTGGCGCCGTCCAGCCGCCAGACCATGCGTTATGTCTTGCAGGAAGCGGCAGACCGCCTGGGCGCTGAAGACGTGGCGATTGATGAATTCCCCTGGCATCAACTGCAACCGGGGCATATCACCGCACTGGTGGCGGCGTTGCGTGAAGACGGTTACGCGCCAAATACCTCATCGCTCTATGTCAACGCCATTCGCGGCGTGATGAATCAGGCCTGGCAACAAAACCTGATCACTCAGGATCATTTGCTCAAGATACGCGCAGTCAAGGCGGGAGGCGGTTCGCGGCTGGTCAAGGGGCGTAACCTGCGGCGCAATCTGATTCGCGAGCTGATGGACGTCTGTGCCGCAGACCCCCGTCCGCAAGGGCTCAGGGACGCGGCGATCATCGCAATTCTGTATGGCTCGGGGATGCGCAAGTCCGAGTCGGTGAATATGGACCTGTGGCAGGTCGATGTAGAACAGCGCAGCTTGCAGGTGCTGGGCAAGGGCAACAAGGAACTGATCAAGTTTGCACCGGCCTGGGCTTTCGAAAAACTGGAAGAGTGGCTGGCATTCCGCCGGGCGAACCTGCCGGACGGGGTCAGTGATGACACCTTTTTGTTCAATCGCATCCGCCGCGGCAACCACATCACTCGTGATCGCCTGACCAAACATGCGATCTATTACATCGCCAAGCAGCGGGGCAGGCAGGTAGGGGTCGACATCATGCCCCATGATTTTCGTCGCTCGTTCATTACCCGGGTGATTGAAGAGTACGACGTGTCGATCGCACAGAAGCTGGCGCACCACGCCAACATTGCCACCACCGTCAGCTATGACGTGCGCGATGACAACGAGCGGCGCAATGTGACCGACCGCTTCCTGTTGTAAGCGCAAGGGTTGGCGGTTTTAAGAATTAATGAACCCTCGCGCCATCTCCCCGCCTAACGTTTAACAACCACAGGAGGTCGCGCATGCAAATCGAAACCATATGGGTGGTACTGGCAATTATTCTGGTGCTGCTGGAGCTCTGGGCAATCCGCGGGGTGATGAAAAGCGGGGCACGGTCAAGCAGCCGGCTGATGTGGATTGCCATTATCATCTTCGCGCCGTTGCTGGGCACGCTGGCGTGGCTGGTTGCCGGGCCAAGGCAGCCGAGCACACACCATTGAATATCATGTATTGGTCTTGAGCTTGGTCCACAAACGGGTGCTCAGACGGGCGATTTTGGCCGGCAGGTCTTCCACGGTGAACAGGGTGTCGATCACTTCACTGGACGGGTAGATCGCCGGGTCCTGTTTCACGTCCGGCGCCAGGTACGGGTCTGCCGCCTGGTTGGGGTTGGCGTAGTGGATATGGTTGCTGATAGTGGCAATCACTTGCGGGGTCAGCAGGTAGTTCATGTAGGTGTAGGCATTTTTTTCATGGGGCGCGCTCTTGGGTATGACCACCATGTCCAGCCATAACGTCGAACCTTCCTTTGGGATCGAATACGCAATGTCGATCCCGTTCCCGGCTTCCCGCGCACTTGCCGCAGCCTGTACCACATCACCGTTGAAGCCGATCACCGCACAGATATTGCCGTTGGCCAGATCACTGATGTATTTGGATGCATGAAAATACTGAACATAAGGTCGTATTTTCAGCAGCGCCGCTTCGGCTTTCTTGTAGTCCTCAGGCTCATGACTATGGTGCGGCAAGCCCAGGTAGTTGAGAGTGATCGGCAACACTTGCGTCGGATTGTCGATAATCGCCACACCGCACTGGCTCAGTTTTTTGATGTTGTTTTCATCGAAAAACAGGCTCCAGGAGCGGGTGACATCCGTGGTACCAAAAATCGCCTTGATCTTCTCGACGTTGTAGCCGATCCCCGCCGTGCCCCACATGTAGGGGTAGCCGTACTGATTGCCGGGATCGTTGGCTTCCAGTTTGTTCATTAACACCGGATCCAGGTTCTTCCAGTTTGGCAACTGGCTCCTGTCCAGTTTCTGGATGGCACCGGCCTTGATCAGGCGGGACATAAAGTGGTTCGAAGGGCTGACCACGTCATAGCCGGTATTACCGGTCATCAACTTGGATTCTAGCACTTCGTTGCTGTCGTGAATATCGTAGGTCGCCTTGATCCCTGTTTCCTTGGTGAAGGTGGTCAGGGTGTCGTCGGCAATATAGCCGTTCCAGTTGGAAATATTCACGCTCTCGTCGGCGTGGCTGACGGCCGAAAACGCGGCGAGCATGACCGCAAGGGAAACCGGGCTGATGTTCATGTTCAATCACCTTTTCAAGGAGCTTTTATTCTTTTGTGGTGTGAGGGTGTTCAGATTTCTGTTTTGGCTCTGAGGGCTTCCATGCGCATGCGCAGCGCTGCACCGACGTCAAAAAATGGCCGTGGCGGCAACCAGCCCGGCTGCGCTCTGTCCATGACCGACTGCAGCAGGGGCGAGCTGGCGCCACAGGCCAGCTCTGCGAGCAGACGGCCCCACAGCGTGCCGCGGGCAACCCCGGAGCCATTGCAGCCCGCCACGGCATAGATGCCTTCCTCGACCTTGGCAAAGTACGGCTGGCCACTGCGGGTAGCGCTCAGATGGCCGGTCCAGGTGTAGCGGATGTCTTGCTCACCGAGCCCGGGGAAGCGACGTTGCAGGCCCAGTGCATGGTGTTTTCGACGCAGTGACAAGTCACTGCCGGACAAATCGCGCGTACGGTATTCCGCGGTATTGCGGATCATTACCCGCCGATCCGGAGTCAGTCGCACCGTGGCGCCCAGCGGCCTCGTCGACAGCACGCCCCAGGGCTCGACACTGCCGATGGCCTGATACTCCTTGTCGGTCAGGGGGCGGGTGAGGCTGGCGCTGAGCTCCATCGGGAAGGTTGCGCTGTTGTCGATCCCGGCGCGGGGGATAAAGGCATTCAGGCATACCAGTACCTGTGCGGCTTCAATGCTGCCCTGGATACCCTTGGCCCGAATGCGTCCGCCACTCAGGCGTTCAAGCCCGATGATGTCGGTGTTTTCAAAAAGGCTGACATTGGCCGGCAAGGCATCCAGCAGACCCTTGACGTATTTCGCCGGCTGCAACAACGCATTGCCATTGCCGCACCAGATGGCCGCCTGGTAATGGCGGGTGCCGAGTGTCTGCGCCAGTTGCGCGCCTTCCAGAAAGTGTGCAGATGCGCCGACTGCATGCAGGGTCTTGAGCTTGGCCTCAACCTGGGTCAATTTGCCCGGGTCGTTGACGGCGAAGTAGTAACCCGAATCCCGGTACTCGCAGTCGATGCCGTGGCGCGCAATGCGCATGCGCACTTCATCACCGGCCGCCTGGCCGATTGTCGAGTCCACGGCATAGCCGGCAAATCCGCTCTTGCCGATCAGCTCGTCATCAGCCGGGTTTTCATGGGCCACCGCGTAACCGGAGTTGCGTGCCGATGCCCCTTGGGCTGCACGTTGCCTGTCGACAATCAGGATGCGAGCTTGCGGGTGCAATTGCGCCAGGGAATGGGCCGCACTGAGGCCGGTAATGCCCGCACCGATAATCAACCAGTCGGCTTTCTCGACGCCTTTGAGGTGATCACGGAGGGGGGAGCTTCCTGCCAGGGCAATCCAGCCACATTCATTCTTCACGTTTCACCTCATTTGCCGGTCAGGGGGCTGCCCGGCCTTTGAATACATGCGCTAATTGCATGGCTGGCCGTTGCTGGCGCTGGTTATGGATGGAATTTAGGCGGTACCAAGTGATATAACCAACGCTATTAATTCATTGATTGATGCAAAAAACACATGGATAAGGTTCGTCACGTACCCTCATTGCAGGGTTTGCAGGCACTGGTAGAGGTGGCTGAATCGGGCAGCTTCACACAGGCGGCGCAAACGCTGTGTCTGACCCAAAGCGCTATCAGCCGGAAAATCCAGCAACTGGAAGCTCACTTTGGCGTGTCACTGTTTGTCAGAACCAGTCGCAGCGTGCGTATGACGGTCGAAGGTGAGCAGGTGCTGGCCAGTGCCCACGGCATTCTTGAACAGTTAAAGCTGCTGGAAGATCGTTTGTCGCCGCAAAAGCGACCGTTCCGTATCCGCATGCATGTATCGCTGGCCGTGCGCTGGTTACTGCCCAAACTCAGTGACTTTTACTTGCAGCACCCGGACATAGCCTTGTCGATTGAAACGGTCGCCACCGAGGTTGTCGAACCGGCCAGCGACAGCGATGCCTACATCCTGTACTTGCCCCGACCCTCCACTGACCCGGCTTGCATGGCTTTATTCGATGAGGCTCTGGTGCCAGTGTGTGCACCCAGCCTGGGGCCGCTGGCGTCGATGGAAGATCTGCTGCGCTTTGCGCTGTTGCATCGCTCGGCCGACCAGCAAGCCTGGCACGACTGGCTAGCTGCCAATGACGGCAAGCCGCTGCACAGCTATCGGCATATCCCGTTCAATCTCGATGAGCTGGCCCTCGATGCTGCCGCGCGTGGCTTGGGGGTGGCGGTCACGGACATGACCCTTGCGGCGGAGTCCATTCAACGCGGGGCACTGGTGATTCCGTTTGGTGAGCCGTTGAAAACCGGTGGTAACTATTCGTTGTGCCTGCAACCTGCTGCAGACTTGCATCCGGCGTGTCCGGCGGTGCTGCAATGGTTCGCCAGTCAGGTCGAGCAAGGCGGAGGAGGGAAAACTTGTTAAATTTTGTAATAAGTCCGCTAGCAGGAAATGAGTTTAATCGCTGTAGGATTGCATCCCCAATTCACTAAAGGCTTGTATGAACACCCTTCAGGAACCACCCAGTCGCAGCTTTGAATCTGCGCTTGCCCCAGGCTTGATCCTCGCAATCGAGCACGCGTTACCCATTCCCCGCCCTCTGTTTAGCGCCAGCACCTCTGCTGCTGCGCTTGTCTGTGTGCGCTCGCCGTTAACCCAGCACCTTCGTGAGATTGACTGATACCTATGGAATGGATTGCAGATCCCACGGCCTGGCTCGGCCTGTTGACCCTGATTGTGCTGGAACTGGTACTGGGTATTGATAACCTGGTGTTTATCGCCATCCTCGCCGACAAACTGCCGCCGGAGCAGCGCGACCGTGCCCGGGTCATCGGCCTGACGCTGGCCCTGGTCATGCGCCTGGGCCTGCTGGCCAGCATCTCGTGGATGGTCACGCTGACGCAGCCTTTGTTCGAAGTCTTCGACAAAGCGTTCTCGGGGCGCGACCTGATCATGCTGTTCGGCGGCTTGTTCCTGTTGTTCAAGGCCACGATGGAGTTGCATGAGCGCCTGGAAGGGCATGTGGCCGAGCGCTCATCGGCGCTGGGCTATGCCATGTTCTGGCCGATTGTGGCGCAGATTGTCGTGCTCGACGCGGTGTTTTCCCTGGACGCAGTGATTACCGCGGTAGGCATGGTTGAACATCTGTCGGTGATGATGATCGCCGTGGTGTTCTCGATCGGCCTGATGATCATCGCCAGCAAACCGTTGACCCACTTCGTCAACAGTCACCCTACGGTGATCATGCTGTGCCTGGGCTTCTTGATGATGATCGGCTTCAGCCTGACTGCCGAGGGCCTGGGCTTTCATATCCCGAAAGGTTATCTGTACGCCGCCATCGGCTTCTCGATCCTGATCGAAGTACTCAACCAGATTGCCCGTGCGCGCCGCAAGAAAAGCGTGCAGGGCCTGCGGCCCATGCGCGAGCGCACCGCCCATGCGGTGATGCGCTTGCTTGGCGGACGCACCCTGAGTGCTGATGAAGTGGGCGAAGAGATTGCCGACATGCTTGACGGTGGCAGTCAGCAGAACGTCTTCCATCGACGCGAGCGCGTGATGATCAGTGGCGTATTGCAACTGGCGGAACGGTCGATTCGCACGGTGATGACGCCCCGTGCCGAGATCGATCATATCGATCTGGCTGATTCGGCAGAGACCATCCGTACAAAGCTGATGCATTCATCGTACTCCCGGCTGCCCCTGATCCGGGATGGCCGGGTAGATGAACCCTTGGGCTTTGTGCATAAAAAGGAGCTGCTCAAGGAGCTGCTGGCGGGGCATGAACCGGATCTGGAGGCGATGGCGCGCAAGGCCATCAATCTGCTGGACAGCTTCACGATTCTCAACGCTCTGGAACAGATGCGTAAAGAGTCGACGCACATTGCGTTTGTCATCAACGAGTTCGGTGACTTCATCGGCCTGCTGACCATGACTGACATTCTCGAGTCGATCGCTGGTGAACTGCCGGATGCCAGCGAGATAGAGGGGCCCAATATCGTTGCCCAGGAGGAGGGTTATCTGGTCAGCGGCGCCTTGAACCTGAGCCAGATTCGCCAGCACATCGGCTTTGCAGCCAAGGCCACGGATGACTATCAGACACTTGCAGGTATGGTCATGAGTTTACTGGATCGTCTGCCGATGATTGGCGACAAGCTGACGTGGGAAGGCTGGACCTTGACCGTAGTCGAGGTAGAAGAGCGGAGGGTGACGCGGGTGTTGCTGAGCAAATCCGCTCCCACAGTAAAAAGTTAGCGCGGTCATTGTGGGAGCCGGGCTTGCCCGCGATGCAAGCAACCCGGTCTGTCTGAAGGACCGAGGCGCTGCTATCGCGAGCAAGCTCGCTCCCACAGTAAAAAGTTAGCGCGGTCAGTGTGGGAGCCGGGCTTGCCCGCGATGCAGGCAACCCGGTTTGTCTGAAGAACCGAGGCGCTGCTATCGCGAGCAAGTCCGCTCCCACAGTAAAAAGTTAGCGCGGTCAGTGTGGGAGTCGGGCTTGCCCGCGATGCAGGCAACCCGGTTTGTCTGAAGGACATAGGCGCTGCTATCGCGAGCAAGCCCGCTCCCACAGTAAAAGGTTAGCGCGGTCATTGTGGGAGCCGGGCTTGCCCGCGATGCAGGCAACCCGGTCTGTCTGAAGGGTCGAGGCGCTGCTATCGCGAGCAAGCCCGCTCCCATAGTAAAAAGTTAGCGCGGTCAGTGTGGGAGCCGGGCTTGCCCGCGATGCAGCCGACCCGGTCTGTCTGAAGGACATAGGCGCTGCCATCGCGAGCAAGTCCGCTCCCACAGTAAAAAGTTAGCGCGGTCAGTGTGGGAGTCGGGCTTGCCCGCGATGCAGACAACCCGGTCTGTCTGAAGGATCGAGGCGCTGCCATCGCGAGCAAGCCCGCTCCCACAGTAAAAGGTTTGCGCGGTCAGTGTGGGAGTCGGGCTTGCCCGCGATGCAGGCAACCCGGTTTGTCTGAAGGACATAGGCGCTGCTATCGCGAGCAAGCCCGCTCCCATAGTAAAAGGTTAGCGCGGTCAGTGTGGGAGCCGGGCTTGCCCGCGATGCAGGTAAACCGGTCTGTCTGAAGGACATAGGCGCTGCCATCGCGAGCAAGTCCGCTCCCACAGTAAAAGGTTTGCGCGGTCAGTGTGGGAGTCGGGCTTGCCCGCGATGCAGGCAACCCGGTCTGTCTGAAGGATCGAGGCGCTGCTATCGCGAGCAAGCCCGATCCCACAGGGGAGGGCAGTGCTTAGTTGCTGTCAGGCAGTGCGTAAGCGATCACGTAGTCACCGCGATCCGGCGACTGACGGGCACCACCAGCGGTGATCACGATGTATTGCTTGCCGGTTTTAGGCGAAACAAAGGTCATCGGACCGCCCTGGCTGCCAACAGGCAAACGGGCTTTCCAGGCTTCTTCACCGTTGGCCGAGTTAAAAGCGCGCAGGTAGAAGTCTTGAGTGCCAGCGATGAACACCAGGCCACCTTGTGTCGACAGGGTACCGCCCAATGTCGGCATGCCGATCGGCAGTTGCAGACCCATCTTGATCCCCATCGGGCCGGTGTCCTGCACGGTACCGACCGGTACTTGCCAGGCGACCTTCTGAGTCTTCATGTCAATGGCGGTCAGCGTACCGAAAGGCGGGGCCTGGCACGGAATACCGGCTACCGACAGGAAGCGGTTTTTGTTCACCGCATAAGGCGTGCCCTTGAGCGGTACGGCACCCATGCCGGTGTTCAGCGCTTCACCGCCAGAAGAGGCCTTGGCGTCTTTTTGCTGCGGAACCATCTGCACCCACAAGCCCAGGCGCATGTCGTTGACGAAAATAAAGCCGTGAACCGGGTCAGTCGACAGGCTGCCCCAGTTCATGCCACCCAGCGAACCTGGGAAGCTCAACGACACATCAGTGCCCGGCGCGGTGTACAGACCTTCGTAACGCATCTTCTTGAAGGAAATACGGCACAGCATCTGATCAAACGGGGTTGCACCCCACATGTCCGATTCAGTCAGGGTCTGCGCACCAATCTGTGGCATGCCCACGGATTTTGGCTGGGTCAGCGAGTAGGGCTCGTCCGGAATGTTCGAGGCCTTGACCGGTACTTCTTCAACCTTGGTCAGCGGCTGGCCGGTGTGGCGATCGAGGACAAAAATCTGCCCGGCCTTGGTGCCGATCACTACCGCCGGGACCTTGCTGCCGTCCGCTTTGGCGAAGTCGATCAGGCTTGGCTGCATCGGCAGATCGAAGTCCCACAAGTCATTGTGGACGGTCTGATACACCCATTTTTCTTCACCAGTGGTGGCGTTCAGTGCCAGTACCGATGCACCGTACTTGTGGTTCAGCTCGGTACGTTCGACACCATAGATGTCGGTGGACGAGCTGCCCATCGGCAAGAATACGGTGTTCATCAGCGGGTCATAGGACATCGGTGCCCAACTGTTCGGCGTGCTGCGAACGTAGGTCTTGCCTTCTGCCGGTGCTTGCTTGTCCTGCGGGTTGCCCGGGTCGAAGGCCCAGCGCATGACGCCGGTCACTACGTCGAAACCACGGATCACGCCACCTGGCATATCGGTCTGGACGTTGTCAGCCACGCGACCGCCAACCACCACCGTGGTACCTGCCATCAACGGTGCCGACGACAACTGGTAGTAGGAATCGGGCACATTGCCCAGGCCGGCCTTGAGATCGACCTGGCCATTACTGCCGAAGTCCTGGCAGAACTTGCCGGTGTCCGCATCGACGGCAATCAAGCGGGCATCGATGGTGTTGGTCAGCAGGCGACGCTGGCACGCCGCGCCCGGGGCAACGGTGACGGCTGCGGCCGGGGTGCTGCCATCGGTGGGTGCTGCGACTGGGGCGCTGGCATCAAAGTACGCCAGGCCACGGCAACGCTGCCAGACGGCGGCCTTGGCATTGATGTTGTTCTTCCACAACTCTTTACCGGTATCGGCGTCCAGCGCGATCAGGTTGTTGTGTGGCGTACAGATAAACACTTTGTCGCCAACTTGCAGCGGGGTCATCTGGTCTTCTGCGCCATTGCCATCACTGATGGCCACATCGCCGGTCTGGTAGGTCCAGGCCGGTACCAGCTTGGACACGTTGCTACGGTTGATCTGATCCAGAGCAGCAAAGCGGCTGCCACCTTCGTCATTGCCGTAGTGTGCCCAGTCTTTCTGGGCTTTGGCCGGGTCAACCTTGGTCAGGCCCGGGCCGTCACCGGTCGGTGCGATCGAGGCGTGAGGTTGGAACATCCCCCAGAAGCCGGCGGCGATGGCCACGGCCAGCACTGCCCCCAGCGCATAACCGGCGTTGCCGCTCAGGCCATTGGCCTTGCGCAGCGAAGGGTAAGCCAGCGCCACGACAAGGCTGAGCACAGCCAGGGCAAACAGACGTGATACCAGCGGCCAGAACACCAGCCCGGCATCCGCCAGGGCCCAGATCACACTGGCGAGCATGACGCCAGCAAACAGCCAGGCACCAGCCAGGCGTCGCTTGAACAGCAACACGGACGAAGCGACCATGCCCAGGCCTGCAAGCAGGAAGTACAGACTGCCACCGAGCGTGGCAAGGTAGCCGCCACCGGCGACATAGAGCAAACCGAAAACCAGCACGCCTAAAGCGGCGACCCAGATGGGCCAACGGCTTGCGGCTGCCGAAGGTTGAGCGTTATTCATTGTGCATGACCCTATTGATGCATGAACGGTTGGGAGGAGGGCATAGCGTTTAACTGTAGCGGCTTGCAAGGCAGGCGCAGACGTGTCGGCGTTTCTGCACGTCGTCGAGGCCTTGAACAGGCCAGGTCGACAGACCGGGAAACGTCCGAAACAGTTATGTACTAAACGGTTAGTTTTATAACTTTAACAAAAACCCGGGCCTGCGACAAATTGTCAGTGTCGAGAGTCCGATAAGAGGGGATGTCAGGGGGAGGGCAAAGGGCGCGCAGATGCCCTTCAGCCATAGGGGCTGCCATCTTTATGGACGAAGTGCCATGTGCCGTCGACTGCCGTCACCGCCTGTATATCGTCTGACGGGTAAGTCACGCTATCTCCGACACTACGGTCGCCTACTTCAAGAACCACGCAGAGGGTGTCAGTTTTATTCTCCAGATGGTGGGCAAGCCCTTTGGCGGGGAAGCCCGCAATCATCCCCGGAGCCAGTTGCACGCTTTCATCACCTCTGAACAAGGTCGGATGACCCTCCAGGACATAGATAAATTCGTCCTGTAATGAGTGCGAGTGATGAAGGGCGGAGAGACTGCCTGGCGGCAGGTGTACAAGGTTGACGCCAAAATTCTTCAAGTTGAACAGATCACCCAGAGGCCGTTTGGTGCGGCCCTGCATCAGGGACGCGAAGGGCTCGGGGTAGTTGCTGGGGCGGGTTCTCTGCGCTGCATCGCAAGCATTGATCGGGCCTTGCTCAGTGGGGCGGATCATGGTGCGTCCCTCAAGATCAACAGCCAAACACAGAGGGGCAGTGCAACCGCCTTGGCAATCTGCACTGCCTGAAAGTGCCATCAGACATCCAGCATAGCCGGCACGTGGCTGTGCTGCTCTGAAACATGGCTGTCATTGGCAGGGGCTTAAATAGTGACTCCTTCCACTCGAGAAGATCATCCATGTCACAGTTTCCAGTCCGCCGTCGCAGCCTGATCCAAACGCTTTCTGCGGGACTTGTGTTGCCCAGCCTCGCGCCGGCTATTCTGGCGAATGTCCAGGACAGGCCCCAGATGACAGATGGCGTGCAATCCGGGGATCTACTGGGTGACCGCGCGATGGTCTGGAGCCGTAGTGACCGGCCAGCCAAACTGGTGGTTGAGTGGGACACCACCAGCACTTTTGCTCAGCCCCGGCGCGCCGCTTCGGCGCAGGCACATGCAGGCACTGACTACACCGCCCGGGTGGAACTCAGAGGGCTGCCCGCCGATCAATCTATCTTTTATCGCGCCTGGTTCGAGGACGCCCGCACCGGAACAGCGGGCGAACCGTGGTTCGGGCACCTGCGCAGTGTGCCAGGGCAGCCGCGGGACATTCGTTTTGTATGGAGTGGTGATACGGTCGGTCAAGGGTTCGGCATCAACCCTGACATAGGCGGCATGCGCATCTACGACGCCATGCGTCGACGCTTGCCGGATTTTTTCTTGCACAGTGGCGACACTATCTACGCAGACGGCCCGGTTCCGGCCCAACAGGTCGTGGAAAATGGTCGCGTCTGGCGCAACCTGACCACTGAAGCCAAAAGCCATGTCGCGGTGACTGTCGACGACTTCCGGGGTAACTACCGATACAACCTGATGGACGAGAACGTGCGGCGGTTTAATGCCGAGGTGCCGCAGATATGGCAGTGGGACGACCATGAAACGACCAACAACTGGTCGTCAGGCAAACAGCTTGACTCACGCTATGGCAGTGCCGCCATCAGGGATCTGCTCAGTCCGGCACGGCAAGCCTGGCTCGAGTACTCCCCGATGCGTCCTCAGCCTGGCGATAAGGGCGGTCGCATCTACCGGAGCCTCCCTTATGGACCTTTACTGGAGCTCTTTGTGCTGGACATGCGCAGTTACCGAGGGAGCAATGACGCCAACTTGTCCGCTGTCCCGGGCCCACAGACGGCGTTTCTCGGGCGTACGCAACTCGACTGGCTCAAGCAGGCGCTGGCACATTCAACGGCCCAGTGGAAAGTGATCGCTGCCGATATGCCGCTTAGCCTGGCCGTGGCGGATGGCGAAATGTCGCCCGGAGTACCGCGCTGGGAGGCAATAGCCAACGGCGACAATGGCAAACCGTTGGGACGAGAAATGGAGATTGCCGAGTTACTGGATTTCCTGCGCCAACGACAGGTCCGTGATGTTGTGTGGCTAACTGCCGATGTGCACTACTGTGCAGCTCACCACTATCATCCTGATCGAGCAGCGTTCCAGCAATTTGAGCCGTTCTGGGAATTTGTCGCCGGACCTTTAAATGCGGGCAGTTTTCCGTCTTGTGCTCTGGACATGACCTTTGGCCCGCAGGTGGTCTTCGAGAAGGCACCGACTGAACCGAACATCTCGCCCCTGGCAGGGCTGCAGTTCTTCGGCGAGGTCAACATTGATGCTCGTGACAAGAGTCTCACGGTAACCCTTCGCGACCTGGACGGTGTAGCGGTGTTTGAGCAGCAGTTGAAGCCTTTCGGGCATGAGGTATAGGCAGGCTTAAGAGTGGAGCCAGTCGTAAATCCGGGCGAGTGGAGGGTAGTCCTGATCCGCTGACCCTGCCGGAGCGGGCATGTCACCATGCGCCAGTAGCAGTCCGGAAGGGGAAACAGGGGGAGGAGAACTGCTTGAACCGGCTTGATTCGCCGTTGTTCGGTCTGGGCATCAGGTCGATTCGCCAGCCAGCTTTCAGAGGGATACTTTCCGGGCGGGACGGGCGTTTTATTCTGAGATTCAAAAACTCCTATTATAACTAAACTAAACAACCATTTAGTAGAGTTATAACTTAATCATCTTATAAGGTCGATAATAGCAGGATTGACCTCTCATTCACCCAGTTTCGCGCCCGCGAAACTCTTGTCCTGGTAGAGTTTCTCAAGGTATTCAACCAGATCGGCCTCCCGATAGTCATGAAAGTGTCCGTGTAGAAGCTCTTTCAGCTCTGTTTCACTGAGCCCCAAGATGCCCACAGCCCTTGAGATTCGGTCTTCTGAGTAGGTAATCACCTGGCTGATTTGCGCAACAATTAGGGCCTTCCTGAGCATCTGTTCAGGGTTGGCCACGCCGATATCTGCGTAAACATTGCCAGAGCTTTTCTCTATTTTCATGGCTGATTAACCTTGAGTGGCTTGAGAAATATTGGTCAGCGTTAACGAACCGTCAGGCTGTTTTTCTACGGTCAACGTGTCACCAATGACAAGGCCCATTTGGCTGAGCAGATCATCGGGCAACGGCACGATCATGTCGCCAGTGTCGTCGGCAGCGTCTTGGCATGTGACTGTCCAACGTTTACTTTTGAGGTCATGTGTTGGGTTCATATTTTTCCCCAGGTATTCAAATGACAGAGCCAATTCCTGATTACGATCCGGCAGACTCGCTGGTTGATACTGACACCATAAACATCTTTTTAGCTGATGCTAACGACACTGGCGACGCGGCTTATATTGCCGAAGCGATGGCCGTTGTTGCACGCGCAAAAATGCGCATTGAAGCAATGGAGATTTTGCAGCATGTCCGCCAAGGTCAAGAAGCTGTGCATTCAGCGGCGGACGTAAGGAAGGATCTGGACTTGGACGACTGAGTGCCTGTTGAAAAGCAGCCTCCACTGGCCCTGACATTCCAATACGCTGTTTCGCATAATGTATATTATGTTAAATCATGTTCATGAAGTTCATAAGGTACTGAATCGACGAATCCGCTTTTGACGTCCACTCTCCCAACGGACCATAGACTTCGATGAGGTGGCTGCCGATGAAGCTGATTCAGTGCCGCTTTTCTTCAGGTCAGCGTGTTCCGCTGCTCGTGCACGCTGCTAACCCGGAGCCGTTGCCCATACGCGTTCTGTTCATCTACGTCCGACTCAAACTCAGGCACCGCGCTTACCATCGGCGGCGGCACATCTGCCTGCGGTCCAGGCTTTCTATACCTATGCCCAAAGTCGAGACGCTCATTTGGATGGCGTCATCTTGGTCTGCCACTTCGAGTCGATTCTGGCGTTGAATAGCCGCGGATTCTCTAGAGACCCCCGAGCCTCACAATTGAGACTGTTGGGAGATGAATACCTAAAGCAGCTGCATTAACCGGGCTTTCAAGGTGAGGCTATGGTCGGGCCGCTCTGCTGCGGGTCATATGGATGAGTGCTGATCTACGACTATCCAGAGAACTTCTCTCTTCGACAGCAAAGGGCAAGAAGCCTAGTTTTGGATATAGCAGCAAGCCTGCTGTATTTTCATTGAAGCACGAGATCTGCACCTCTGTGGCGTCATAGCGGTCGAACGCCAGAGCAGTCATCGTCTCCACGATGAAGGTCGCCACACCTTTACCTCGTGCCTCTTGGGCAACGATGACATTGCCGATACAGCAAACTCCACTCGTTTCAGCCCGATAAAAGTTAGCAAAACCGACGACGCTATTCCCCGCTTCGACAACCGTCGAGTCGAATCGTTGAGTAATAGCGTTAGACAGCTGAGCTTCAGTCAGGGGGTATTGAGCTTTCGGGAACATATAAAACAGTTCCTGAGCGTTAAGGGGAAAGCTACAGATAGTTTTGATGTCATCTGCCTTCACTGGCCTGTGTTGCAATATCATCGCGCGTCCTTGAGGTCTATGCATTCGGCATTCTAGCCCACTACTATTTGCTCAAATACCTTGCCTGGTTATCGGGGCACCCTATGATGCGGCAGCAGCTCCGCAATCTCACTTGCCCGCTGAGTCGACAGGCGCATGAGGACGTCCTTCAAAATGGGTACGCCGCCGTCATCGAGATAGCGCGACAGCGCCATTAATCCTGCCAAATCTTGCTAGAATCACTAAACCCATAAGCACGCTAGTCAAGTCGATCACTAAGGATTGAGATTGCATGATCAAAACCCTGCCAAAAATTATAATTTCAGTTGCTGCACTTTTCGGTATGTTTATTAATTTGCACTTGATCCACACACTTAGCGATCACTCTGCTGTCTCTGGCGTCGAGGAATTGCTCAGTCTAAGGATGTATGACTGGAGCCAGTCAGTGTCCAAGAAATCAGACTTGGGTGGCTTTGTTACGTTTTCGATTCTTGGCGCTGTGATTGCCGCATATGTAGCGTCTAAATTTGAGTTTAATTTGGAAAAGGCCCTGTATTCAATCATCGCTACCGCCATAATATCTGGATTTGTTTTGGGGGGCGTCCAGAATGCTGTGGTATCTCATATTGGCACTTCTTTGGTTGAGAAGTACCCCGCCGCCGCCAAGCGCGCTATTTCCACCTATTATGTGCAACGTCTTGCGTGGCGCGATAACGGCTATAAAAACGTACTCATCCCTGAATATTCCGGCGATAACATTCGCACAATTGAGTCGAAGCTATTCAGTGTCAATATGTTTTATTTGGTTGAGGACCCCCTTTTCGTGACAGGGGACAAGACCAGAGGCAAAGACCTTATGGCACTGTACTTCAATGATGCTGTTGACGCGCAAGTCAAGCAGCAACCATGGGGGCTGCCCAAAGATAACTGGATATATGAAGGCTTTGTAAGGGAATTTGATACTGCCCACTACGATTTGCGAAGAGTAAATAATACTGTCGTTGTACCTGTTGTGTTGGCCACGACCATTTTCAGTCTGATCTTAAGCATCTTGGTTTTCATAGGTGAAGTATTTGGATTGGCTGGTGGTAGCTGGCTAAAGATAAGGGTTTATGCAGTGGCGGGTGTTGCTATTGCTTTGCTGGTCACTCCCTTATTCGTGCAAACTCACTATCACTTGACGCCAGCAATACAGCAATTTAACTGCAGCTACAGCTATTGTAATTTGGCACAACCCGTTATTGATTGGCTTTTCAGATTCGAACTGGGAGTCGTCAAATTAATCTCATTCGTCACCTGAGAATCTAGAGAAGGTCTCATCAGCTGTCTGCTGGCAGGAGACGTTGACCGTCACCTGAGTGCCCTCCTCACCTGCCCGCTGCCAATCGGCGATTTGCTTGCACACTCGGGAGATCACCCAATTGCCGACCTGGGTAAACAGAAGAGCTTTTGTTCCCGTGCAGGCAAGTTTTTTCAACTGCCTGCACGGGCATGACCCTATTTGCTTTTGTGGTGCTTCAACACAAACCAGACCAACAGGCTCAATGCGCCGACCAGTGCAGCCGCCGTCAGTAAAACCATGCTGTGGGAGGCACTAAAAGCTTTTTGCCCGGCTGCAGCAAGCTGCTGGCCTTGAATGCCTCCAAGTGTTTTGGCCGCAATCATCGTTTCACCAATAGACCGGACGGCTGTCTCGGCCATGGCAGATGGAATGCCGTCAGGCAGCTGTATGGATTTTTCATAGGTGGATACGAGAAGAATACCGAAAACGGTTATGCCCAATCCGGTGCCAAGGTCGTAACTCGTGGCCTCAAGGGCTCCGGCAGAGCCCGCTTTCTCCATAGGAATACTGTTCATGATCGCCACTGACGAGGCGGTCAAACCAATGCTCAGGGAAAGCCCCAGTGCCACCAGCATCACAATAATGGCTACCCCGCCGCTGCCCAGGTGTATCTGGGCCAACCCGACCAGACTTGCCGCGGACACCAGCAACGAGCAACTCGCAACCCACCGCAGGCCAATCGCCTTCAGGATGACCCCGGCAAGAGGCCCACCGATTGCAGCCGCAATCATCAGCGGCATCATGAAAATACCGGCCTCCAGGGGGGTACGCCCCATGACGAACTGCAGTTCTTGAGCCAGCAGCAATTCGAACCCGGCAAGCGCACCCATGGTTACCAGGGCCATGACGATACCGGTGCTGACCGCCGGAATGGAAAAAAGGCTCAGATCCAGCATCGGGGTCGTGGTGTGAAGCTGCTTGCGTACAAACCAGACAAGCATCAGTGCTCCGAAGACAAAACAGGCACCGGTTACGAAAACAGAGCTGTTGGTTTTGAAGCCCGATTTGAGGGCGTAAACACTTGCCATGACACCCAGGATCAGAATCAAGGACTGTCCAATGGTCCAGTTTCCATCGCCGACCACACTTCGTCGCGGGATGTAGGCGATCACTAAGGGTATGACCAGCAGCATCACGGGCACATTGATCAGGAACACCGACCCCCACCAGAAATGCTCAAGCAATGCACCACCGACCAAGGGCCCGATGGCGGCTCCGGTGGAGGCAACAGCGCCCCAGATACCCAGCGCTACTGCTTGATCGCTCTGATCTTCAAAGGTTTGTCGAATAATCGCGAGGACGCTGGGCATGACCATGGCGCCGCCGAAGGCCATGAACGCCCGTGCCCCGATCAACGATCCGACATTGGGAGAAAAGGCGGCCAATACCGAACCTGCGCAGAAGATACCCAGCCCGGCCAGCAGCATTCGGCGATGGCCGACCCTGTCCGCAAGCGTGCCCATGGGAATCAGCAGGCTGGCCATCAACAACGGGTAGATGTCGATGATCCACAGAATCTCGGTGCCCGTTGCTTGCAACGCAAGGGTCAGTGACGGAACCGCGACATGAAGAATGGTGTAATCCAGGACAATCGGCATAAAAGCCAGAATGACCGACATGAGGACTAACCAACGGTTTGAGTTGCCATTAGACACAATAAAGAGACCTTTTTACCGGGATCCCGGTCTTCAAACGGTTATGAGCCGTTTTAAGCCGTTGTTGTTACCACGCTTGCGCCCCAAGGCTGCGCCGCGATGCTAACCCATATCCCCCGGCTTTCCCGCCGTGCAAATGTGAAGCTTTGTGAAGTCCAGGGTTTGAACCAGGACGATCCAGCCCTGCCCTGGAAACTGTAATCTGGCCTGATGAAAAGACACTATCGGCGCCCAGGCAGCGGCCTGCTCGACCTCTATCGGTTCGGTCAAATGCTGTCGGGGTAAAAACACTCAACGCTACGAGTTTGCGCAGTCAAGTACAGCGCATGGCCCTTGGTTGGGCGCCGTTCCAGGTCGAACCAGGCTCGCTGGTATCTACCGCCCTCAGCCCTGGCTCAACACCACATCCAGCGCCATGCGCGCGTCTTCGAGCTGTACCAGTGTGGCCTGACGCGCGCCCAAAGCGTCGCGACTTTCGATCGCGGTCAAAATTGCCTTGTGCCGTGGCAGTGCAAGCTCGTGCAGGTTGGGTCGCCGGTTGGAGTGCTTCATGGCTTCGCGCAAGGCCAATGACAGCATGTTGCACAAGTTGGCCAGTAAGTCGTTATGGGTTGCGTCGGCAATCCGGCTGTGAAAGTCCAGGTCGGGTTGCAGTAGCTCTTCAGGGCTGGAAGCGCTTTCCATGCGTTGGTAGGCTTCATGAATCGATGCCACATCTTCTGCAGTTGCATGCTGGGCTGCGAGAGCTGCCACCGCGGGCTCAATAATGCTGCGCACAGTGGTCAGCAAGCCAAAAAATTCATTTTGGGGTGAGGCCTGCAGCAACCAGTGCAACACATCAGGGTCGAGCATGTGCCACTCGCGGCGCGGTTTGACCACGGTACCCACGCGCGGCTTGGAGTACACCAGGCCTTTGGCAACCAGGACCCGGGTGGCTTCGCGCAATACCGGGCGGCTGACCGCATATTCTGTACAGAGCAATGCTTCGGCCGGCAGTTTGTCGTCGGATTTGAAGCGCCCGGAGACAATCTGCAGGCCGAGTTCCTGAACGATGCGCGTATGCATGCTTTTGCGGTCGGAGGGCTGACGATAATCCATGGGGCGCTGGTCGATCCTTTCGGTTGAAAGCGCGGATCATAGCAGGCGCGGGTTGAATTGCGCCTGCTCTGATTGTCATGCGGGTTCGCTTTGCGGGTGTCGAAACTTAGTGGGAGTGACGAGGTACTTCCGATCCTCGGCAGCCCACCAAAAAATCGAAATCGCAACCTTGGTCGGCCTGCATGACATGGTCGATGTAGAGTTGGCGATAGCCGCCAATCAACAGGTTTTTTGGCGGTTCGATATCGGCCAGGCGGGCGGTCAGTTCGGCATCGGAGATATCCAGGTGCAAGCGTCCACTGACACAATCCAGTTCAATCCAGTCACCTTCCTGCACGGCCGCCAGTGGCCCGCCGGCTGCGGCTTCCGGAGCCACGTGCAGCACCACTGTGCCGTACGCCGTTCCGCTCATGCGGGCATCGGAAATGCGCACCATATCGGTCACGCCCTGAGCCAGCAGCTTGGCGGGTAGACCCATGTTGCCGACTTCGGCCATGCCCGGGTAACCCTTTGGACCACAGTTCTTCATCACCAGAATCGAGTCGGCAGTGACCGCCAGCTCAGGGTCATTGATGCGGGCCTTGTACATGTCGAAGTTCTCGAATACCACGGCCTGTCCGCGATGCTTCATCAGGGCCGGGGTCGCAGCGGATGGCTTGAGTACCGCACCCAGAGGCGCCAGGTTGCCCCGCAATACACAGATCCCGCCGTCGGCGACCAGCGGGTTATCGATTGCCCGGATGACTTCGTCGTCACCATAGATCGGTGAGTTTTTAACGTTCTCCCACAAACTTTTGCCGTTGACGGTCAACGCTTGCGGATTCGGAATCAGGCCGTTCTCACCCAGGCGCCGCAGCACGGCCGGCAGGCCCCCGGCATAGTAGAACTCTTCCATCAGGAAGCGTCCCGAAGGCTGCAAGTCCACCAGGGTCGGGGTGCCCTGCCCTATGCGGGTCCAATCATCCAGCTCCAGATCCACGCCTATCCGCCCGGCGATGGCCTTTAGGTGAATCACGGCGTTGGTCGAACCGCCAATAGCGGCATTGACCCTGATGGCATTTTCAAAGGCTTCCCGGGTCAACACCTTGGACAGGCGCAAATCCTCGCGGACCATCTCGACGGCACGCATGCCCGACATATGGGCCAGCACGTAGCGGCGCGAATCCACCGCCGGGATGGCCGCGTTATGAGGCAGCGAGGTGCCCAGGGCTTCAGCCATGCAGGCCATAGTCGAGGCCGTGCCCATGGTGTTGCAGGTGCCCGCCGAGCGCGACATCCCGGCCTCGGCCGAGAGGAATTCGTCGAGGCTGATGGTGCCGGCTTTGTAGGACTCGTGCATCTGCCAGACGATGGTGCCGGCGCCGATGTCCTTGCCTTTGTGCTTGCCGTTCAGCATCGGTCCACCGGTAACCACAATGGCCGGGACGTCACAGCTGGCAGCGCCCATCAACAGCGCCGGGGTAGTTTTGTCGCAGCCGGTCAATAGCACCACTCCATCGATCGGGTTACCGCGAATGGCTTCTTCCACATCCATGCTCGCCAGATTGCGCGTCAGCATGGCGGTAGGTCGCAGATTGGATTCGCCGTTGGAAAACACCGGGAACTCGACCGGAAAGCCACCGGCCTCAATGACACCGCGTTTGACGTGCTCGGCGATGGTCCGAAAGTGAGCATTGCAAGGCGTCAGTTCCGACCAGGTGTTGCAGATACCGATGATGGGCTTGCCCTGGAACTGATGATCGGCAATGCCCTGGTTCTTCATCCAGCTGCGGTACATGAAACCGTTTTTATCAGCGCTGCCAAACCATTGGGCAGAACGCAGGGGAGGAAATTTGTCTGACATGATGGAGGGCTCTTATTGTATGACTAATTATTTTTCGTGCCGCTAAATTAGCCGTAAAAAAGCCATTGTGGAAGAGTTGTTGGTTAAATAGTAATACTATATAGTCGTTTTCACTGAGAGTTGATCCTGGCGAAAACCCGCTTGAGGCCACTCCAGAGGTGCCATAACAAAAACAATGGGAGACCGTCTCATGAGCCAGGAACTCCGGCTTATTCGTCGCATTACGCTTAAACTCATTCCGTTCCTGATCCTGCTGTACCTGATTGCTTACGTAGATCGTTCGGCAGTGGGCTTTGCCAAGCTGCACATGGGCGCTGATATCGGCATTGGCGATGCAGCCTATGGCCTTGGCGCCGGGCTGTTTTTCATTGGTTATTTCCTGATGGAAATCCCCAGCAACCTGATGCTCGAGCGTTTCGGCGCCCGGCGCTGGTTTGCGCGGATCATGGTCACCTGGGGCGCCATCACCATTGGCATGGCCTTTGTACAGGGACCGCACAGCTTCTATGTCATGCGCTTCCTGTTGGGGGTCGCCGAAGCGGGATTCTTTCCTGGCGTGCTGTACTACATCACCCAATGGTTCCCGGTCCGTCATCGCGGCAAGATCCTGGGCCTGTTTATCCTGTCGCAACCTATCGCAATGATGATCACCGGGCCCGTGTCCGGCGGCTTGCTTGGCATGGATGGCATTCTAGGTCTGCATGGCTGGCAATGGCTGTTCATTGTGATCGGCATGCCCGCCATTCTGTTGACCTGGCCCGTACTGCGTTACTTGCCGGACGGTCCACAGCAGGTCAAGTGGATGGATCAGGGTGAGAAGGACTGGCTGCAAGGCGAGCTGGAAAAGGACTTGCAGGCTTACGGCCAAACCCGCCATGGCAACCCGTTGCATGCGTTGAAAGACAAGCGCGTGTTGCTGCTTGCCCTGTTCTATCTGCCCGTCACCCTGAGTATTTACGGACTGGGGTTGTGGCTGCCTACGTTGATAAAGCAGTTTGGCGGCAGTGACCTGAGCACCGGGTTCGTGTCTTCAGTGCCCTATGTATTCGGCATTATCGGCTTGCTTATCATTCCTCGCAGTTCCGACCGCCTCAATGATCGCTATGGACACTTGGCAGTGCTCTATGTGCTGGGCGCCACCGGCCTGTTCTTCAGCGCCTGGCTGACGGCTCCGATGCTGCAACTGGCGGCCTTGAGCCTGGTGGCGTTCTCGTTGTTTTCCTGTACCGCCATCTTCTGGACATTGCCGGGACGCTTCTTCGCCGGTGCCAGTGCCGCAGCTGGCATTGCCCTGATCAACTCGGTGGGCAACCTGGGTGGCTACATCGGACCGTTTGTGATCGGTGCGCTCAAGGAATACACCGGCAACCTGGCCTCGGGTTTGTACTTTCTGTCCGGGGTGATGCTGTTCGGGCTACTCCTGACGCTCGTGGTGTATCGCACCCTCGAACGTAAACACGTGCTGCAGTCGAGCGAATTTGCCGCCAGCGCCCGTGCGGCGACTCATCTTTAATCAAGGGACACCTCATATGCGATTAGTACAATTTGAACTCAACACCGGTGAGCGCCGCGTCGGCCTGGTAGACGGTGATCTGGTACGTGAAGTGCTGGGTGCCAACAGCGTGCGTGATTTGGCCCTCGCCGCCATCGAAGCGGGTGTGAGCCTGGCACAGCAGGTCGACCAGCGCGGTCTGGGCATTGCCCATGACTACCCGGCGTTATTGGCCGAGTTGCGCATCCTGCCTCCTCTGGATCATCCGGACCCGGCCCATATGCTGATTAGCGGTACGGGCCTGACCCACCTGGGTAGTGCCTCTGCGCGAGATAAAATGCACCAGCAGGCTGGTGACGAAGCGGCTTTGACCGACACCATGAAAATTTTCAAATGGGGTGTGGAAGGCGGAAAGCCCGCCGCCGGTCAGGCGGGCGTGCAACCGGAATGGTTCTACAAGGGCGATGGCAGCATCGTCGTACGGCCTGGAGCTGCATTCCCACTGCCACCGTATGCCGAAGACGCAGGCGAGGAGCCGGAAATCGGCGGCCTGTATGTCATCGGCCATGACGCGAAACCCTATCGACTGGGTTTCGCGGTGGGTAATGAATTCTCCGATCACGTGATGGAACGCAAAAACTACCTGTACCTGGCTCATTCCAAATTGCGCAGCTGCTCTTTTGGCCCTGAACTGCGGGTCGGTGCATTGCCCCAGCATTTGTCGGGCTGCAGCCGGATCCTGCGCGATGACGAGGTGCTGTGGGAAAACGAGTTTTTGAGTGGCGAAGCCAACATGTGCCACAGTCTGGAAAACCTTGAATATCATCACTTCAAGTACAGCCATTTTCTGCGTCCAGGTGATGTGCACATCCACTTTTTCGGCACGGCGACCTTGTCGTTCGCCGACGGCATTCGCACACAGCCGGGTGACCGCTTCGAGATCAGCCAGGCCGATTTCGGCGCGCCATTGATCAACGGTATCACCCCGGTCGATGGGGTGTTCGCGCCCGGCGGCATGAGCACACTTTAAAGGAGACCCTCAATGACTCAGATTCTCGGTCACAACTACATCGGTGGCCAACGCAGCGCCCTGGGCAGCGTCATCGTCAAGAGTGTCGACGCCAGTACCGGCGAGGCCCTCGCCTACGACTTTCACCAGGCCACCCCCGAGGAAGTTGACCACGCAGCCACAGCTGCCGCGTCGGCATACCCGGCATACCGCGCGTTGAGTGCGGAACGCCGCGCCAGGTTCCTGGACGCGATTGCCGATGAGCTGGATGCCCTGGATGATGACTTCGTGGCGGTTGTCTGCCGGGAAACTGCATTGCCTGCGGGTCGTATTCTGGGTGAGCGTGGACGCACCAGCGGACAAATGCGCTTGTTCGCCAAGGTGCTGCGCCGTGGTGATTTTTATGGCGCACGCATCGATCAGGCACTACCGGATCGCACTCCGCTGCCTCGTCCCGACTTGCGCCAGTACCGCATTGGCCTGGGGCCAGTGGCGGTGTTTGGCGCCAGCAACTTTCCTTTGGCGTTCTCCACAGCGGGTGGTGACACCGCCTCGGCGTTGGCAGCCGGCTGCCCGGTAGTGTTCAAGGCCCATAGCGGGCACATGGCTACTGCAGAATGGGTCGCCGATGCCTTGATGCGTGCCGCCGAACGCACCGGCATGCCTGCCGGAGTCTTTAACATGATCTACGGCGCCGGCGTTGGTGAGGCACTGGTCAAGCATCCGGCGATTCATGCCGTAGGTTTTACCGGCTCGCTCAAGGGCGGCCGCGCGTTGTGTGACATGGCGGCGGCACGCCCGCGGCCTATCCCTGTGTTTGCCGAGATGTCCAGTATCAACCCGGTGATCGTCCTGCCCCAGGCCCTTGTCGTACGCGGCGCCACTATCGCCCGCGAACTTTCCGCCTCGGTTGTGCAGGGTTGCGGGCAGTTCTGTACCAATCCTGGGCTGGTCATTGGCCTGCGCTCGGCTGCGTTCACGACTTTTATTGAACAGCTGGCCGGGCAGATCAGCGAGCAACCCGCGCAGACCATGCTTAACCCCGGCACATTGCGCAGCTACGGCCAAGGCCTGGATAAGCTGCTTGCCCATGACGCTATCCAGCGCCTGGCCGGGCAAGCGCAGCAGGGCAATCAGGCTTGGCCGCAGCTGTTCAAGGCTGATGTCAGCCTATTGCTTGAAGGGGATGAGGTGTTACAGGATGAAGTCTTCGGGCCAAGCACTGTGGTGGTTGAAGTTGAGGACCAGGCTCAGCTCAGCGCCGCGATAAACAGCTTGCATGGCCAACTGACGGCCACCTTGATCGGCGAAGTGTCTGACATTGATCAGTTTGGCGAATTGACTGCGCTGCTGGAGCAGAAAGTCGGACGCATCCTGCTAAATGGTTACCCGACCGGCGTGGAAGTCTGCGATTCGATGGTCCATGGCGGTCCGTACCCCGCCACCTCCGATTCCAGGGGCACTTCAGTGGGCACCTTGGCGATCGATCGTTTCCTGCGCCCGGTGTGTTTCCAGAACTACCCCGACAACCTGTTGCCTGACGCATTGAAAAACGCCAACCCTCTGGGCCTTCACCGCCTGGTGGATGGTCAGTTGTCAGACCGCTCGCTGGGTTGATCCTGCCGTCATAGAGGGAAATTCCCGAAACTACGCGATGATATGCGCAGATACCAAGGTGTCTGCGTTACATCTGCGTGCCTACCTGGGGCCAGAGTCTCTTCTCCGTCCCCCCTATGACCAGCCGCCTCTCAACTATTCGTCGAGTTCATGCTCAAGCTTCAATGCTCGCTTCCAGCTGTCCAGTGCTGCCAGACGTTGCAGGTAAGCCTGCAGATGTGGGTACTGCGCCCCGAACTTCATCTGCTCGACCACCGTGATGGCAACAAAAGCCAGCATGAAGTCAGCCCCTGACAATGTGTCCCCCACAATGAAGGTTCTGTTCGCAAGCGCACTGTCCAGAAACCCCAGTACTTTATCGAACTCAGTCCGGGTATAGCCGTCCAGGAACTTGAGTTGAGTCCCTGCATTAATTTCAAACTGGGTGAACAGCTTGAGTAGCACCGGCACCATCGCCGAGCTTTCTGCAAAATGAATCCATTGCAGGTACTGAAGATAATCTGGTGAGCTGAACGCGGGCTCCAGCCGGGGCGCAAAGCGGCGAATCAAGTATTCGACGATGGCGCCGGATTCAACCAGCACCTGTCCGTCGAGCTCAATCACCGGTGACTTGCCCAGCGGGTGAATGTCTTTCAGTGAGGCCGGGGCGAGATGAGTGGCAGGATCACGCTGATAGCGAATCAGGGTGTAAGGCTCTCCCATTTCTTCAAGCAGCCAAAGAATACGCAGTGATCGGGACGCGTTGAGGTGGTGAAGTGTGATCATGAAGACTCTCTCTGTTTATGATGGATGATTAGAAGTTCTTCTTATATATTTTCCCGCCTTTCATAATCATGCTGAGAGTTGCATCCGGGGCCTCCAGAAACCCCAGGCTCACCGTGGGATCTCCCTCGACAACCAACAGATCAGCCAATGCACCTGCTTCTATCCGGCCAATTTTACCGGGATATGGATTGCGGGCTCCCGACAGCCCCAACAGTTCCCCATTCATCTTTGTCGCCATGTTCACGACGTCGTGTGCAGCGTAAAACCGGGTCAACTTTGCAAGCTGTCTTCCCTGAGTGGATGTCTTTTGCGGATTAAATAAAACATCAGTCCCCCAGGCCGTTTTTATATTGAAGCGCTGAGCAAACTCATAGGCTCTCGCGGTACCCTCAGCCACCACGCGCTGGCGCTCACGCCGTACAGGATCAGTATAAACATTGGCATCTTCATCTTGCAGAAAAGGCTGAAGACTCCACCAGATATCGTTGTCTGCCATCATGCGCGCGGTTTCTTCATCCGCCAGTTGGCCATGCTCGATCGATTTCACACCGGCGCGAATGGCACGCTGGATACTTCTGGGCGTGTACGCATGCACCATCACATAGGTGCCCCAATCGGCAGCGGCTTCAACCGCCATTCTTAATTCTGACTCCATAAACTGGGTGCTATCGAGATGGTCATACGTAGACGCAACGCCGCCACCTGCCATCAATTTTAGCTGTGATGCCCCAAGCATAAGCTGTTCTCTGGCCCGTCGAAGCACTTCGGCATCGCCATCAGCTATGGCTGCAGCACCCAGTTGCTCAGTCACGCTCAGTGGTCTGAGTGAGCTGCGGGGAATCTCTGATCGCATCCTGAAATCACCGTGGCCAGAGGTCTGTGAAATCATTGCGCCGGAAGGATAAATACGAGGCCCTGCAATAACACCCTCATCAATGGCACGCTTCAATGCGAACGAAGGTCCTCCAGGATCGCGAACCGTCGTAAAGCCGCGCATCAAGGTGCTTTCTGCTTCGCGGGCGGCGACTAAATGGATATAGCCCGGGTCTGCGCTCATCGCGTCAAGTTGCGTGATGCCCGCTAACGTAGTGTGCCAATGGGCATCAATCAATCCCGGCATCACCACTCTTCGCCCGCAATCGATAACCACGGCGCCTTCAACCTCTGTATTGGCGGGTAGCAGTGAGTCGATCACGCCATCCTTGATCAGGATGCAGACGTTATCGTCAAGCACAGCGCTACCGTTGAATAAGCGAAGATTCTTGAGCAACAGCGTGCTCGCGCTGGATTCAGCGTTTGTACCTTGTCCTGAGGCACTCGATGCGCGCACTGCAGAAAGTTGTGCACCTTTGGGTTTGATACCGCTATAGACGTCACGTCGAGACAGATCAAGCATCATTCTCGCGTGAAAGTCCTGTATATCCGGCGAGCTACAGGTGCACAGGTCATGTACTTCACGTTCAACATGATGACTGGGTGTAAAACGCGTATTGGACCTGGCAGATTTAAGCCTCATATCGAACGTTCCGTAAGCATTTTCAGGAACAGAGACTATAGATCGAATTAAAAACGCTGATCGAGGGGAAAGCTCGAGAACATTTATCGTTTCTATCCCCGGTGCAGGTACACAGAGACAGGAAGCGCGGCACTTCGCTTTCCTTTCATCCAGGCCGTGCAATACCGTGGTGTCGCAATTTGCGATAGAGCGTATTTCGGCTAATCCCCAGGCGGGCTGCAACATGGGCGATATGCCAATGTTCTGCCTCGATCAATGCCAGTAGCGTCTGCCGTTCGGATACGCCAAGCGGATCTTCGGCCAACGCGACTGGCACTGCTACTGCCGGCAGCAACTCCGCCAAATCGTCCAGAGTGACACGCCCCTCCAATGACAACGCTACCAGCGTGCGCAGGCACGTACGCAGCTGCCGGACATTGCCCGGCCAGGGTTGCCTCAGCAAGCGCTCTCTGACGCCGGCCTCCAGCCGGATTCTTGTACCTTTTGTCTCTTCGAGCAGCAGAAGGTCGAGCACACTGCCCTTGTCTGATCGTTCACGCAACGGTGGAAGCTGCACGGTGAACCCGGCAATGCGATAAAACAGATCTTCGCGAAAGCGCCCCCCGACCACACCGGCGTTCAGATCCTGGTGACTCGCACTGATAAGGCGTACGTCGAGCGGACGTGCTGTCGCGCCACCTAGCGGCATCACCTGACGCTCCTCCAGCACTCGCAGCAGTCGGGTCTGAAGCGCCAGGGGCATATCGGCGATTTCATCGAGAAATAGAATGCCGCCATGGGCCTGCTCAAGTTTACCGATCATCCCGTCCTTGCGTGCGCCGGTGAAGCTGCCACCACGATAGCCGAACAGCTCGCTTTCGATCAGCGTTTCCGGAATGGCCGCGCAATTGATCGCCACAAACGGCTGGCCCGCTCTGGAGCTGGCACGATGCAGCGCTGCCGCAAAAGCTTCTTTGCCGGTACCGGTTTCGCCCTGTAAAAATACGGGAACGTCTCGCTCCAAAACCCGTAATGCGCGGGCAAAGCCGCGTTGCAGACGCGGGTCTTCCAGGCATACATGCACGTCGTTGATGATGGGCGCTGGCGGCGTTAGCAAAGGCGATCGGTGCACGGGTTCACGCAACTGTCCGTAGATCAGGCGCCCGTCCACCAGCCGCATTGGCCAACAGACACTCGTCTGAGCGCTGGTCTGACTCATTATCTGATCCACAGGTGTTTCCAGCAGCATTGCCAGAGGCTGCCCAACCACCTGGTCACGGCTGAGGCCCAGCAGATCCAGCGCAGCATGATTGATTGAACAGATACGGGCACTCTCGTCGAAACTGAGCAGACCTTCACCCAGCAGCCCGACGAAACCAGCCTCAGGGTGCAAGCGCAGCAAGTAGCGATGCGGGTCATGCCCCAGGAAAAACGAGCTCTCGATCAGCCTGGCTGACAAGCTGGTCAATGCCATGGCCTGGAAGTGTTGCTGAAGGCTGTGGTCATCCCTCACGGATGAAAGGTTGAGCACGGCTAGCAGCTCTCCACTCGCATCGAATATCGGGCTCGCCGAACAGGTAAGTCCGACGTGCTTGCCACGGAAATGCTCATCACGGCGGATGGTGACGTGCTGTCGCTCGACCAGGCAGGTACCGACACCGTTGGTGCCCTCACAATCTTCACTCCATACCGAGCCGAGCCACAACCCGGAACGCTGAACCTCTGCTCGCTCGGATTCGTTGAACACGCTGTCGATGGCCACACCCCGTGCATCGGTGAGTAGTACCACATGGCCGTCACGCCCGAGTTGTTGGTGCAAGTTGCTCATCTGCCAATGCGCCACGGCGATGATGTGCTCCAGTGGCGCGCGGTGATCCTGCAAGCGTGGATGCTCAACCACGTTAGGTGCGCGGCGACTGGCAGGGTCGAGCTGATACTGGTCCAGGCAGCGGCGCCAGGAGCGTGTAATGGCCAGGTCAGCACCAGGGCTGTGGCTGGCGACAGTGCCCTGCACGGCTTGTAGCACTTGTTGTGCATGGGCGTTGATCAAGGCCGGCTTCATTATTCTTGTTCTCCGTTACGGTCAGGACACGGGTCTGTTGGCAGCTTATATGAAAAGATTGCAACGAGCGCTTTTTGCACCGGGTGACACTCTGTCATCAGCATTTCCAGAAACGTGACAGAGATCCGGATCAAGATCTGAGCCGTATTGCCGCAACGGCTCTGCAACGGGGTTTTGATAGAGATGGCCCGGGCCTTGCTCTGGGTAAGTTGTTACTAAAACAACAAGATCGGGAGAAGCCCCCATGAACATCGCTGTCGAAACCCCCCTGCACACGCCTACGGCTCAGCTTGCCGCTTGGATCGAGAGCCTCAACGAACGTCTCGCCCAGCGTGATCTGGACGGCACGCTGGCATTGTTTGCCAGCGAGTGTCACTGGCGCGACCTGCTGCTTTTCAGTTGGAACCTGGTGACCCTGGAAGGCAAACCTGCCATTCGCGACCTGCTTGAAACACGCCTCGACCAGACTCGCCCCGAGCGGTGGAAAGTGGAAGGTGAAGCGGCGCTGAATAACGGTGTACTCGAAGGCTGGATCAGCCTGGAAACACAAGCGGCGCGAGGTAAAGGCTATGTGCGGCTGAAGGATGGTTTGTGCTGGACGCTGCTGACGGCCATGCGCGAGCTCAAAGGTTTTGAAGAACCCAGTGGTCGCCGTCGTCCGATGGGTGCCAGTCATGGTCACGCCCACGCTGACAAGCGCAACTGGCTGGAGCGCCGCCGCGATGAAGAAGCATCGCTGGGGATCACCACTCAACCCTATTGCCTGATCGTTGGCGGCGGTCAGGGGGGGCTGGGGCTCGCTGCGCGGCTCAAGCGAATGGGCGTGCCTACCCTGATCATCGACAAGGCTGACCGACCCGGCGATCAGTGGCGTGGTCGCTACAAGTCGCTATGTCTGCACGACCCTGTCTGGTACGACCATATGCCTTACCTGCCCTTCCCCGATCATTGGCCGGTTTTCACCCCAAAAGACCAGATTGGCGACTGGCTGGAAATGTACAGCAAAGTCATGGAGCTCAATTACTGGCCGCGTACGGAATGCGTGAGCGCCAGCTTTGACGAGCAAAGTGGCACCTGGAAGGTTGAAGTACAGCGTGATGGCGAACCTGTGACGCTACAACCGACCCAGTTGATTCTCGCCACCGGCATGTCTGGCGTACCCAATGTGCCACGTTATCAGGGTGCCGAGGTTTTCAATGGGCAGCAGTATCATTCCAGCCGCCATCTCGGTGGCGACGCCTGGAGCGGCAAGCGCGCGGTGGTCATCGGTGCGAACAATTCGGCTCACGACATCTGCGCCGATCTGGTGGAGAACGGCGCCGAGGTGACTATGGTGCAGCGCTCCAGCACCCACATCGTGCGTTCCGACAGTCTGATGGAGCTGGTCTTCGGCGGGCTCTACTCGGAAGACGCCCTGGAGACGGGTTTGACCACGGACAAGGCCGACATGCTGTTCGCCTCGATCCCGTACAAGGTGATGCCAGGCTTTCATCAACCCATCTTTGCGGCGATCAAGGAGCGTGACAAGGACTTCTACGAGCGCCTGGCCAAGGCTGGTTTCATGCTCGATTTCGGTGACGATGAGTCTGGCCTTTTCATGAAGTATGTACGCCGTGGTTCGGGTTACTACATCGATGTCGGCGCCAGCGAACTGATCGCTAACGGCACGATCAAGCTCAAGAGCGCACCTGGCCTTGGTGTCGAATGTATCGAAGCCGATGCCGTCGTACTCAACGATGGCAGCCGCCTACCGGCAGATCTGATCGTCTACGCCACAGGCTATGGCTCAATGAATGGTTGGGCGGCAAAGCTGATTTCCCAGGAAGTAGCTGACAAAGTCGGGCGCTGCTGGGGCCTGGGTTCTGGCACCACGAATGATCCTGGCCCTTACGAGGGCGAACTGCGCAACATGTGGAAGCCGACACAGCAGGAAAACCTCTGGTTCCACGGTGGCAACCTGCATCAGTCGCGGCATTATTCGCTGTATCTGGCGCTGCAGCTAAAAGCGCGCTTCGAAGGGATCAATACCTCCTTCTACGGCCTTGCAAAGAGTCACCACACTGGCTGATTCAAATGGCGCCCAGCTGTGGTTGGGCGCCTTTGCACAATATTCCGGATACATTCCGGGCTAAAAGCTGCAGGCGTTCGAGTACAATGTGTTTCCTATCAATCGCTTAAGCTGTCCAATGAAAAAACTGTTTTCTGTAGTAGCGCTGACCCTCTCGGTAATTACCCCCGCCTTTTCAAGCCCTCCATCGACATTTTCCGAAGCAAAGGTCATCGCAAAGCAGAAGATCTACCTCGACCAGGCGAACAGTGCCATGGGCGAGCTGTATTGCGGCTGCAAATGGACATGGGTAGGCAAGTCGGGGGGCCGTATTGATACGGAGTCTTGCGGCCTTCAAACCAGGAAACAACAGAGTCGCGCGCAACGCACTGAATGGGAGCACATCGTTCCTGCCTGGACATTCGGTAACCAACGTCAATGCTGGAAGAACGGTGGTCGAGAACATTGTGTGGATGACGATCCCGTATTCCGGGCGATGGAAGCCGATCTGTTCAACCTCTACCCCTCTGTTGGCGAGGTGAACGGCGACCGTAGTAATTTCAACTACGGCATGACCACCGGGGTAGCGCCGCAATATGGGCAATGCAAGACGCGGGTTGATTTCAATCAACGTGCTGCGGAGCCGCGTGACGAGGTCAAAGGCCTGGTCGCGAGGACAACTTTTTACATGTTCGACAGATATAAACTGAACATGTCTCGTCAGCAGCAACAGCTGCTGATGGCCTGGGACAAGCAATATCCGGTTTCGCCCTGGGAGAAAGAGCGAGATCGCCGCATTGCAGCAATCATGGGGCACTCCAATCCTTTCGTAACCGGTGATCGTCGCTGGACGCAAGGGTACAAGACCGTCGGTGAGGGGGTAGTCGGTGCCATTCCTGCTCAACACCACTCGTGTACCCGCACAGCCGGTCCTGGCGAGCGCGAGTGGCGTGAGTTCGATCATTGGTAACCGCAAAAGCCAGCTTTACCACCTCTCGATGGGGTGCCCTGGTTATGGCCAGGTGTCAGCGAAAAACCAAGTAACCTTTGACTCCGAATCTGAGGCTCAGGCAGCAGGATATCGAAAGGCAGGCAACTGCAAATAGTTGCTTTCGGTGAATACCGGGCTATCGAAGCACTCTATGGATCTGCGAAATCACCTGCATCGTTGCGTCTTCGATGGTTCCTTCATTACGGCATAAAACCCAGCCGTGATCTGCAATCGCCCGCTCGAACGCCTGGGTACAGGCAACATGTTCTTCCAGCTTATGGATCACCGTACTGTTCAGCCCTCGCGAGCGGGCCGCTGCCCTCGCCCATGAAATATCAGGGTCGGTGACAACCCCGACATGCAGGTCCGGGACTTGCACGTTTCGCTCAATGTTCAACTGCAGAATCTCTGCAAACGGGATTATCCGGCGAAATGCGGCATCAGAGGGGTACCAGCGATCAATCAGGATGATGCTGTCGGGTGGCTGCTTAGCCAATACGTGCCGGGATATCCAGGTACGGCTGTCAGCAAGGCGTTCACAAACCCGCAACTCTAATTCCCGGCCGGGATTTCTGACGAGTTTGTTGACGAGGGCCATTGTTTCACCTCGATAGGGATCGCTTTTTTTCTCGCAAAGCCGGATCACCTTTTTGTTGTCTGCCCTCAGAGCTTTGGTGACGGCCTCCAGCAGTGTGGTTTTTCCAGCGCCCTTGGGCCCATCCAGAGAAACAAACAGCGCACGGTTCATTCTTCACTTAACAATTGATTCATTGATGAGCACTCTAACCTGAATAGGTACCAACGGGCCTGAAAATTACAGGCTTACAGCCGCTGCAGCCAAAGCCGCCAACCAGCAATCATCGCGTTTCACACCGCCACCACCACCCGCTCGACCGCAACACCCTCCCCATCCAAGCGTCGGGCCAGCAAACAGGTGAACGCCAGTACCGGAATCACGGCACAGGCAGCGGCTATCCACAACAGCATCGTGTAACCCTGACCCACCAGTTGCCCGGCCAGTGCCGGCCCGGCCATGGAGCTCAAGGCAAACGCGCCGGGGATCAGCATGATCGAGCGGCCACTGCGGTCCAGCCGTGCAATTGCTGCTGTCTGATAAACGCAGCCCCAGGTGAAACCTACTTCCCAGATCCATGCGCCCGCGGCATACATCACAAAGCCTTCGGCATTGCCCAGCAACAACAGCCCGGTGCCCAGCACCAGCATGACGATGAGATGCGGCACGCGTACGCCCAGGCGGTCACCGACCGCGGCCAGAGTTAGTGCTGCGGCCCCTCCCAGCAGTTTCAATACGGCAAAAACGATACCCAGTTCGCCCGGTTGCAGTGCCAGGCCATGGCCCAGTCGCTCCAGGAAAGCCCACAGGCCGATTTGCCCGGCGCCGAACAGGAAGAAAAACCCCAGCGCGGCATAAGCCGCTGGCGGTAATTGAAAACGTGACAACACCGAACCATCCCGCGGTGGTGTGTCTCTTCCGATAAAGTCCTCGCGCCTGGGCAATGCCAGGGCACTGAGGCTCAGCAGCAGGATGATCGCTGCGAGCATTACTACGGCACCGGTGTAGTGGAAATACGCGATGACCAGTGAAGGCAGCGCGAATAACACGGCTGCCACCAACCCCAATTCAATGCCCAGGCGCAAGCCCAGGGCGCGCTCTTTGTTGGCCATTTCGCCCATGATACGCATGCCCAGGCAGGTCATGAGTGCGGCAAAAAAGCCAATCAGCGCCCACAACGGCAACTGCGCCGTGGCGGGCAGCCATGACGTCATCCAGTACGCTGCAGCCGCGCCAGTGGCGCAGCCCAGCGTCAGCCAGCGCCAGTTCAAACGGTCGATCAGCACGACGGCCATCAGGGTGCCCAGCAGGTAGCCGGCAAAACAAACGGCACCCAGCAGGCCGACCCGTTCGACACTGAAGCCCAGGCTGTCAACCATCGAGCCAAGCAGGATCGGCAAGGTATTGAACGGCAAGCCGCCAATGGTCGAGGCGAAGCTGGCGGCCAGCATGATCGCCATTGTCTTGCGGCCACTCATGTTCATTGCGCGTTCCTGCCCGGAGTTGATCAGCGATGGTCGACGGTGATGATTTCACTGCGCCCGGCAGTCGATGCCGGCACGCTGTCTTCGTCCATAAAGAACTGGGCGTACCAGTCGCGCAGTTGATAGACCGGACCATCACCTTCAGCCAGCACCGGTTTGTCGACCCGGATCTTGTGCTGCCAGATCACCACGTCCTGATAGAAAGCATCGCGATTACGCAGCACATAATCCTGGGCCAGCGCCCTGCTCTGCTCTTCGCTCCAGCCCGGGATCTTTTTCACCATGCAACCAAAACGCAGCTCGAAACTGTTGGCGTCGATCGGGACGTGGCAGTTGAGCAGGATCGAGTGAATTTCCATGCCCTCGAACACTGCGCGCATGCGGGTAAAATGCGTCGCCGGGCCGTAATAGGCAGACTCGGCAACCAGGTCCCCGCCCAGCCGGTCCGAGTCGCCGTGGAAAATCTGCTGGGCAATATGGCCTTCGAAAATATTCGCGAAGTACTTGGTCGGCGTGCCATGCACCGGGCCGAAGTGCTGGGCGTCCGCGAGGTTGTCGACCAGTTCCCGGGGGTTGGTCTCGATGACCAGTTTGTCCATGTGCCAGTCATGCAGCCATTCATCGCTGTCCTGCTCCGGCAAATGCGGGATCACCACATTGTCTGCCGGGGCCTTGCCCTCAGGGTTGTTCCACACGAACAGCAGGTTGTTTTCTTCACAGGTCAACCAGCGGCGGGTTTTGGCCTTGGGCGGGATGCGCTTGCAATATGGAATCTCGACGCACTTGCCACTGGCGTCGTATTGCCAATGGTGAAAGGGGCACACAACCCGGTCGTTTTCCAGGGTGCCTTGTGACAGGTCGGCGCCCATGTGCGGGCAATGGGCATCGATCACGCTGATCTCGCCACTGGCCGTGGCAAACGCCAGCAAGCGTGTGCCGAAAATATTCAGTGTATGGAGCTGGCCATCACGGTAGTCGGCCGCATCACCCAGGCAATGCCAGCCCCGGCCAAAGCGAGGTGCCAGAATACTGTCAACATTGATTGCAGCGAGTTTGGTCATTGTTATTGTCCTCGTGTGAAAATCCCCGGTCCTATGCCCGCTGGATTTTCACCGAACCCGATGCCGTCCTCATCCTCCGCATGGACTAACAATGCCTGCTTTCAGGCACTGTTTTGCGTCAATCCGGTTTTTTTTCTGCTGGCCTTGGCGCCGGGCAATAACGCCAGCCCTGGCTTGCCCAGGGCAACCACACTGTTGAGGATGATGCGCACCAGTTCGGTCTGGCGGCGCACACCGGTCTTCGAGAAAATCGAGCGCAGGTGTGCCCTTGCAGTATTACGACGCACATTCAACGCCTCGGCGGCTTCTTCCAGGGACAGGCCATTGGCCAGTTCCATCGCCAGGGCGGTTTCAGCCCGGGTCAGGTTGAACAGCTGCTTGGTCAGGGTTTCGCTGGCCATGGACCGTCCTGCAGCGTCGCGGATGTATACCACCACCCCTGGGGTGCCTTTGCCCTCGGCCCAGTCCTGGGTCGTAATGGCCTCGACCACCACCCCCAGGTTGATCTGCCCCGAGGGCCTGGAGACTGACATGGCTTCAGCCTGCGTGCCTTCCTGCACATTGCCGGTGTCACGGGTAAAGGCGTTGCGGACCAGGCGCTGCAGTTCGCGATTGTCGCTGGGGTAAGTCGCCTCAAGGTGTCCGCCAACCAGTTTGAGGCCGTCTGCCTGCTCCAGCAGTTCGCTGGCCATCGGGTTCAGGCTCAGGACCTTGCCCTGTTGATCCAGCACAATGGTGGCCACCGACAGGCGACTGATCGCCTGCGAGTACAGCTCGGTCATCGACTCGCTGCGGTCGATCAGGTTGTGCACATGCATGGCACGGCGCAAATGCGGTATGAACATGCCACACAGGCTGCGTTCGCTGGCACTGAAGTTGGGCGCGGATTTTGGCCGGGTAATGCGAAAGCGCAGCTTGCCGCCATCAGGCGTGGAAATATCGGCAGCCATGATGTGGTAGGTGTCGTGCACGGTGCCATAGGTCTTGAAGTAAGCCGAGCGGGTCCACTGCTCCTCACTCATCAGGTCGTCGACAGTGAATACCCGGTCCATTGGCGGGTTGTTGAATGGCGTGAGCGCTTGTGGGTAGGCCCAGTAACTCACCTCGCCTTCGCGCTCAATGTCACCCACTACGATCATCAGGCCCAGGTCAGGCTGCTCGGGGACGCGCAAGATCAGGATGACATAGTTGGCCTGGTACAGATTGCGCACATGGCGCAGGGTCTTGGCCATCAGCCTGGGCTCCAGCGAGCCGTCGTAAAACTCGCCGATAAGGCTGTCATACTCGGTCAGGTTCAAGCCCATGTCTGCCAGGGTCTGAACACTCAAGCCGCTATTATCCATCGCCCTCTCCTCACGGGACACCGCCTGGGCCCTGCCCGTTGTTATTGTTATGTCGTGCCTGACTGAGGTTTACCGACAGTCGCTGTAAACGGTATGCGGGGCATCGTGCAGAAGACCTGCCCCGCAGGCCGACCGGTCACTGGCTGGTGTCCCCGACAAAAGCGGCCAGGCCAATGCGCTCCAGCACCTGTGCGCTGTACGGCACATAGCTGCGGCTGCTGTCATCACGGATAAACAGCGGGTCGCTGAATGCTGCAGGGGCATAGCCCTGACGTTGCAGGTCGACCTTGCGCAACTTGAAGGTACTGGTCAGGTCAGCCGCTGCCGATACCCGTACGAACACCGGGGCGGCGTAACGCGGCAAGCGCGTTTCGGTCAATGCATAGAACGCCTGCGGGTCGAAGCGGCGGCCCGGCTGCATCAACACCGCCGCCATACCGGCGCGCCCCTCCTGCCCGGGTACTTGCACGCCATAAATGTTGATCAGCTCAAGGCCTTCGAAGTCGCCCAGCGCAGCCGCCACCTCAAGGGTGGAAACGTTTTCACTTTTCCAGCGGAAAGTGTCGCCAATGCGGTCGATAAAATACAGGTAGCCGTCCTTGTCAAAACGCAGCAGGTCACCTGAACTCCAGTAGGCATCGCCCTGGCTGAACACATTGCGACGAATCTTGCTGGCAGTCGCCTCGGCTGAGGTATAACCCTCGAAACGCCCGCCGCCGATGTCGGGATGGTTGATGATAAAACCCAGGGCCTCACCCACCTCGCCCTCCTCGCACAGCTGGTAGAAGCCATTTTCGTCCCGTGGGTGGCTGTCGGTTTCAACGTCATAGCGCACCAGGCGCAAGTTGCTCTTTTCCCAGTACGGCACACGGCCGCAAGCCCCCAGATAATTGTCGACATTGACCACATTGGTGTTGGACTCGGTGGAGCCCCAGCCTTCAAACACGTGGATCGGCCCGAAACGGCGCAGCCAGTTCTGCCAGCTTTCGCGGGTCAACCCGGCGCCGAGCATGCAGCGCAGACCGTGGTCACGTTCACCGGCCACCTCGGGCTGGTTGAGCAGATAGCGGCAGATTTCACCGATGTACTGGAACACGCTCACATGATGCTTGCGCACATCGTTCCAGAACTCACGGACACTGAATTTGCGCCGTACCACAATGGCTGCACCGGTTTTCAGCGCGGTGGACGTCACTGACGTGGCGGCTGCACCGTGATACAGCGGCAAGCAGCAATAGAACACGTCATGGGCGGTGGTTTGCAGGGTGATTTCCATGATGTCACCGGTCGACATCCAGCGCATATGGCTATAGCGCGCCGCTTTCGGCAGGCCGGTGGTGCCCGAGGTAAAGATCAGCAGGCACGGGCTCTCGGCTCTCAGGTCGGCGCGCACATCACGAGGGAATGGCATGGCGGGGGCTGTGGCCAGTGCTTGAGCCAGTCCGGTATCGACCTGTGACGGCATGGCCCCGGTCCATGGCTGCTCGGTATCCGCTACCAGCCATAAGGGCAGCGGTGGCAAGCCTTGAGTGGCAAGCACATTGCCCAGCACCTCTTCGCCGACCAGCATGGCCTTGGCATCGATCGCCTGCAGCGCGTGCACCAGTGGCCGGCCGCTGACCTGGGTATTGACGAAACCCGCCACCACGCCGAGCTTGGCCAGGGCGAACCAGCAACAGAAAAACTCCGGGCGGTTCTCCATCGCCAGGGCGCAGACATCACCCGGACGCAGGCCGCGGGCATACAGGACATGGGCCAAACGGTCGGCGCGGGCATTGATCAGGGCGAAACTGAGACGCTGTTCGCCATAAATGATAAAGGGCCGTTCGCCGTGACGCTGCGCCTGCTCTTCGAGGCGATCGGCAAGGGTGTAGCGATCGGCCGGTTTGATCCGGGCACTGGCGGCGGCCCGCAAATCGAGAATTGCCTGCGTCTGCTCCCGTGGCACAACTGCGCGTTCGGCACTGGACAGCAGGGTTGCGTTGTTGAAATCGTTCATCCTTATCTCCGATATTGGGGCCACTGCGTAACTCAGCGTTGTGTGCGCGGCATGCCCAGGCCGAACTGGGCAATCAGCTCGCGCTGGATCTCATTGGTGCCACCGCCAAAGGTCAGGTTGACCGATGCCCGCACCTCATATTCCAGCTCGCCAAGCAGATAAGCCGCTGCCGAACCGGCCCGGGTCAGGCCACTGGCACCCAGGATGGCTGACAGCTTGCGCAGGATCTCGATCGCCGACTCCGAGCCGTAGACCTTGGTGGTCGAGGCCAGTGCGACGTCCACACGGTCGCGTTCAAGGTCGGCGGCAATCCGGAAATTGATCAGGCGCATCGCTTCAAGCCGGGCATAACACTCGGCCAGATCGCGCTTGACCCAGGCCACATCGGTGGCGCGGTGGCCCTGCTCATCGGCGCAACGTGCCCACAGATAGACGCGGTTGAACAGGCTGACCACTTTGTCGGACCAGGCCCCCAGGCCCAGGCGTTCGTGGTTGAGCTGAGCCGTAATCAGTTTCCAGCCGCCATGCAGCTCACCCACCAGCATGTTGCGTGGCACCCGCACATTGTCGTAATAGGTGGCCGCCGTAGGGTTGCCGGAGGTCGGGATCAGGGTGCTGGAAAACCCTTGGGCAAGGGTGTCGAGAATCAGGATCGAAATGCCCTTGTGACGCGCCTGCTCGGGGTCGGTACGGGCCGCCAGCCAGATGAAGTCGGCCGCATCGGCGCCCGAGGTCCAGAGCTTGCTGCCATTGACCACAAAACCGTCGGCATCTTCACGGGCGGTGGTTTTCAGTACCGCCAGATCGCTGCCAGCACTGGCTTCGGAGTAACCGATGGCGAAGTTGATGTCCCCGGCGGCGATCCCTGGCAGGAATTTATCCTTTTGCAACGCCGAGCCGTGGGCCATCAGCGCCGGGCCAACGGTACTGATGGTCACGAATGGCAGTGGCGCGCCGGCGATATTGGCTTCTTCAAAGAAAATCAATTGCTCGGTCGGGCCATAACCCTGCCCGCCATAGGCCTTGGGCCAGCCTACCGCCAGCCAGCCATCGCGACCGATTTGCGCGATGGTGCGGCGAAACAGCTCGCCACCTTCGGTACCGCGCATCTGCTGGCGCAGCTCGGGAGTCATCAGGTTCTGGAAATAGTCCCGGACCTTGAGTCGCAATGCATGCTGTTCAGGGGTGAGATCGACAAACATGGGGACGCGCCTCCAGACTGTTAGAAAACGTGCTTGTGTGCGGCTCACTCTAAGGCTGTCTGCGCCCCGCCGCTTCGTCTGTATGGACGAACAAAACAACCGTCTGCCAGGATCAATCCCGAGTGATCTGCGCCAGCATTGCCGCCTCGAAATGCTCGCTATAAGGCGGCAGCAAGCCCCATTCGCCGCGCGGATCGTGGTCGGGTGCCTTGAGTACGGTGCGCAGGTGGCTGAATTCAAGGAACCCTTCACGGCCGTGGTAATGGCCCATGCCCGAGCCGCCGATACCGCCGAACGGAGCATCATGCAAGGCGGCATGCATCATCACGTCATTGAGGGTGACGCCACCGGACAGGGTGTGCTCCAGCACATGACGCTGTTCAAGGGCATCGTTGCCAAAGTAGTAGAGGGCCAGTGGCCGTGGCCGGTCATTGATATGCGCAATCACCTGGTCGACCTCGTCGTAGGGCAGCACGACCATGGCCGGGCCGAAGATCTCTTCGTGCATGATCAGGCTGTCTTGAGGCGGGTCGATAACCAGTTGCAACGGACGCCGACGGTTTTGCATATCGACCGCTTGCGCATAGGGCAGGCTTATCACCCGGGCACCGGCTTGACGGGCCTGGTCAACCAGATTTTCCACCCGGGCCAGATGTTGTGGGTTGACCACGGCAACTACATCCGGGTTGTCGCTTACCTCGGGGATGAACCCGCGGTAAGCGCCAGCAAAGGCATTGATAAACGCCTCAAGCTGCTCACGGGCAACGTAGACCAGGTCCGGGTTGATGCAGACCTGACCGCTGTTGGTGGTCTTGGACAGAGCAATGCGAAAGGCCGCCGTGGCCAGATCCGCGCTGCGGGCAACGATCACTGGCGATTTACCGCCCAGTTCCAGTGTCACCGGCACCAGGTTTTGCGCTGCATTACCCATCACCGAGCGGGCCACGGCGGTACTGCCGGTAAACACCAGGTGATCAAAGGGTTGCGCAGTAAAAGCCTGGGCCAGGTCGGCGCCGCCGGTGACCACCCCCACTTCCAGCGGGTCGAACAGTTCGGCAAACAGCCTGGCAACCAGCGCGGCAGTGCGCGGTACCACCTCCGAGGGCTTGAGGATCGCCCGGTTACCTGCCGCCAGCGCCGAAGCCAGCGGGCTGAGCAGTGTGTACAGCGGCGCGTTCCAGGTCCCCAGAATGCCCACGGTGCCCTTGGGCTGGTACATCACCCATGCCTGGGCACCGAGCTGGTCATAGGGGCTGAAGACCTGTCGCGGTTCATCCTGCATCCAGCTTTCGAGGTGGTCCCGGGCGTGCTTGAGCGAGCCCAGTGCCCCCAGCACATCGTTCATCAATGAGAACCCCCGGGGGCGACCGCCAAAGTCGGCATCCATCGCCTCGGCCAGCGCCAGGTGGTGGTCCACCAGTATGTCGATTACCCGCTGGATTCGCGCCCGGCGCTGCGCAGCGCTGACTGCGCCCTGAGCGTTGAACGCGGCTTTCTGCTCAAGCAACAGGGCTGCCAGACCATCAGCGCAAGAAATTGCACAACTCATTGATGCCTCCTCAACTGAACAAGGGCCCGCACAACACCCTGATCGAAAGCTAGCCCGATCCTGCGTGCAAGCGCCTCGTCCAAGTGGACGAGTAAGTCAGAGTGGCCCCGTAACCTGTACACCCCGCCAATGGCGAAGGTTTCCTCTGGTTGCGGTTGTCCCGCGCTTGGATTAACGTTCAGTCCAACTGCCAACGTGACTTGAATCCCGTCACTACCTGCCCTTTCAGGAGGGCTGTCGGATGCAACGGTGCTTGCCGCTGAGTCTGCTGTTCATTGCCCTCGCAGGTTGTACCCTGGGGCCTGATTTTGTTCGTCCCGAAGTTGCTGCGGATGCCGGTTACTCCACGCACAACCTCACGACCACCGCCCGGGCCGATATCGACGCTGGCGGCGCTGCGCAACGCCTGATTGCCGGCATGGATATACCCGGGCAATGGTGGACACTGTTCCGCTCGCCGGAATTGAACGCCCTGGTGGAAGAGGCCTTGCGCGCCAACCCGGATATCAGCGCCGCGCAAGCAGCATTGCGCCAGGCCAATGAGCAGGTGTATGTCGATCAGGCTTCCTTGTTTCCCGTCCTGAACGGCAATTTGTCGAAAACCCGCCAGAAAGTCTCCGGGACCACATCCGGTACGGCGTCGTCGCCGATTCTCACACTCAGCTCCGCGTCACTGAGCGTGTCCTATGCGCCGGATGTCTTCGGCGGTACGCGCCGGCAGATCGAGTCGTCCACGGCGCAAGCCGAGTACCAGCGTTTTCAGCTTGAGGCCACCTACCTCACGCTATCCACCAATGTGGTCAATACCGCCGTCAGCCTGGCGTCCCTGCGCGATCAGATTGCGGCGACCGGGCAAATCATCCAGCTACAGAGCGACCAGCTCGACCTGCTGCAGGCGCAGCGGCGCCTCGGTGCCATTGCCGATACCGATGTATTGACCCAGCAAACTGCCTTGGCGCAAACCCGCGCTACTCTGGCGCCCTTGCAAAAGCAGTTGGCGCAAACCCGGAACCAGTTGATGGCCTACCTGGGCAGGTTCCCCAATCAGGACAAGGGCGAGCGTTTCAACCTGGCGTCCCTGCATCTGCCGCAAGAATTGCCAGTGAGTCTGCCCTCGGCAATCGTCGAAAAGCGTCCGGATGTGCGCTCCGCTCAGGCGCAACTGCATGAGGCCAGTGCCAATATTGGCGTGGCGGTGGCCAATCAGTTGCCACAGTTCAGCATTACCGGTTCATTGGGTTCCACGGTAGCCAGCGGCAGCACGCTGTTTTCCGCAGGCTCGGGTGTATGGAGCCTGGCCGGGGCAATTGCCCAACCGCTGTTCGATGCTGGTGCGCTTGAACACCGAAAACGGGCGGCGGTTGCGGCATATGACCAGTCGGCGGCGCAGTACCGCGGTACGGTGCTTGCCGCATTCCAGGATGTGGCCAACGTGCTCAGGGCGCTGGAGGCCGATGCCGAGGCGCTCAAGCAGCAAGTGGCTGCGGAGCAGTCCGCCCAGGCCAGCCTTGCCCTGGTGCAGGCGCAGTACCGCCTGGGAGCGGTGGCTTATATCAACCTGCTCACGGCGCAGCAAACCTACCAGAACACCGTGCTCAGCCGGGTCCAGGCCCAGGCCGTGCGCTACAGCGATACCGCAGCGCTGTTCCAGGCTCTGGGCGGCGGCTGGTGGAACCGCAGCGACCCTGACCCCCAGGGCCGCCCTGACCGATTCGGCTTGCCGACCTGGCAAGAACTCATGCCGAGTCACAACAAGACCGCGCCCGCCAAACCCACGCGGCTCGACTGAATACCATTGAAACAGCGAGAACAACCATGGCTGACGTCAACAACGACTCACTCGCGCAACCCACTGCAAGGCGCAGGCTGTGGCGGCCGATGCTTATCATGATCGGGGTGGTGCTGGTGATTGTCGCGATCATCGCCGGGGTCAAGTTCGCGCAGATCTCAGCCATGATTAACCAGGCAAAGCAGCCCTTGCCCGCCGCCGTCGTCACCGCCATGCAAGTACCGTTCGACGACTGGCAGCCGACGGTGACCGCCGTGGGCTCGATAAAAGCCGTGCGCGGGGTCGATGTGACCACCGAAGCGGGCGGCATTGTGCGCAGCATCGGTTTTACACCGGGCCAGGAAGTGGCAGCACAGGCGCTGCTGGTTCAATTGAATGCTGATTCGGACATCGCCCTGCTCCATTCGCTGGAAGCCACGGCGGACCTGGCCGCCATCGTCCTCAAGCGTGACCGCGCACAACTGGCGGTCAACGCCGTGTCCCAGGCGCAAGTGGACACCGACAACGCAGACCTCAAAGCCAAACTGGCCGCCGCAGAACAGCAGCGGGCGCTGGTGGCGCAAAAAACCATTCGTGCGCCCTTTGCCGGGCGTATAGGCATTACTGCTGTCAACCCCGGGCAATACCTCAACCCCGGTGACAAAATCGCCACGTTGCAAACCTTCGACCCCATCTATATCGACTTCAACGTGCCCCAGACCCAACTGGAAGCCATTGCTGTCGGCCAAAAAGTATCGGTGACCGCCGACGGCCTCTCCAACCAGACATTCACGGGGCGCGTCAGCACCATAGACACCCGCTTCGACCCGACCACGCGTAACGTCACGGTCGAAGCCAGCGTTGCCAACCCCGGGAAAAACCTGGTGCCCGGCATGTTTGCCCGCGCAGTTGTCGACTCGGGGGCGGTGCTGCGCTACCTGACCGTGCCACAGACAGCCGTCACCTATAACCCCTACGGCACCACCGTTTTTATCGCGCTGTCGAGCAAGAACGACAAGGGTGAAGACGTTCTCACGGCACAACAGACCTTTATCAAGACCGGACCGACCCGTGGCGATCAGGTCGCCATCCTGTCCGGTGTGAAGGAAGGCGATCTGTTGATCACCAGTGGTCAGATGAAACTCAAAAATGGCTCGCCGGTGCAGATCGACAACAGTGCTGCGCCGCTCAACGATGCGGCGCCAACGCCTCAAGAACATTAAAGGTGACCCATGAAGCTCACCGATACCTTTATCCAGCGCCCGGTCTGGGCCGTAGTGGTTTCGCTGTTTATCCTGATCCTGGGGCTACGTTCGATCTTCGAATTGCCGGTCAACCAATGGCCGCGAACCGAAAATGCGGTGGTCACTATTACCACCGCCTACTACGGCGCCGATGCAGCCACAGTTGCCGGGTTTATCACCCAGCCACTGGAGTCGGCGATCGCCCAGGCCCAGGGCATCGATTATCTGTCTTCGTCGAGTATTACCGGGGTCTCGACCATTACCGCCACGCTGCGGCTGAACTTCGACGCCAGCAAGGCCCTGACCGAGATCAACACCCAGGTCAACTCGGTCAAGAACCAGCTACCGGCCCAGGCCCAGGAACCGGTGCTGTCGGTTGCGGTGGGGCAAACCACGGATGCCATGTACCTGGGGTTCTACAGCGACACCCTGCCCACCAATAACATCACCGATTATCTGGTGCGGGTGGTCAAACCCAAGCTCGACTCGATCCAGGGCGTGCAAACCGCAGAAATCCTCGGTGGGCGCCAGTTCGCCCTGCGTGCCTGGCTGGACCCGGACAAACTGGCGGCCCATAACGTCACCGCCCAGGACGTAGTCGCGGCGCTGGCCAACAACAACTACCTGTCTGCCGTGGGTTCAACCCGCGGGCAAATGGTCACGGTAGACCTGACGGCCGGAACCGACTTGCACACGGTAGATGAATTCAAGCGGCTGGTGATCAAGAACAACGACGATGCCCTGGTGTACCTGGAAGATGTCGCCACGGTGACCCTGGGTGCAGAAAGCTACGACAGCAGCGTGGCGTTTTCCGGCAAACGTTCGGTGTTTGTCGGTATCAAAGCCGCGCCCAATGCCAATATCCTCAGCGTTGCCAGCAGCGTGCGCGACGCCTTCCCCGAACTGCAAGCGCAATTGCCTGCAGGCGTGCGCGGCGAAATCGTTTATGACTCCACAGCGTTCATCAATACTTCGATTGTCGAGGTGGTCAAGACCCTGGTGGAAGCAATGGTCATAGTGTCGGTGGTCATCTACCTGTTCCTCGGCTCATTCCGCGCGGTGATAGTGCCACTGGTGGCGATACCGCTGTCGCTGGTCGGCACCTTCTTTGTCATGTACCTGCTGGGTTACTCGATCAACCTGCTGACCTTGCTTGCATTGGTTCTGGCCATTGGTCTGGTGGTGGACGACGCGATTATCGTGGTGGAAAACGTCGACCGGCATATCAAGGAGCAAGGCAAAGGTGTATTTGAAGCCGCGTTGATGGCGGCGCGTGAACTGGGCGGCCCGATCATCGCGATGACGGTGGTGCTGATTGCCGCCTATGTGCCGATCGGGCTGCGCAGCGGCTTGACGGGGGCACTGTTCAAGGAGTTCTGTTTTTCCCTGGCCGGTGCGGTAACGGTATCGGCAGTGGTGGCCTTGACGCTGTCACCGATGATGACCTCCCGGCTGTTGCAACCCGGGCAGGATGAAGGTCGCTTCGCGCGCCGGCTCGATCAGTGTTTTGACTGGCTGCGCGGGCGTTACCATCGCGTTTTGTCAGCCGGTCTGGATATCTGGCCGGTGCTGGTGACCTTTGGCTTTGTCCTGTTTGTACTGGTCGCCGCCAGTGGCATGACCGCCAAAAGCGAACTGTCACCGACCGAAGACCAGGGGCTGGTGTTCATGATGATCAAAGGCCCGCCGACAGCTGCACCGCAACAGATGGAGCGCATTGCCGACCAGGCGTTTCAGATCGCCAGCAAGGAGCCTGAATACGCGCAGATGTTCCAGCTGACCGGGCTGCCCGCCCTCAATCAGGGCCTGGGCGGGGTCTTGCTCAAGCCCTGGAGCGAACGCACACGCTCCCAGGCCGAGCTGATCTTCGATCTTCAGCAAAAATGGAATCAGGTGCCGGGGGCCACCGTCGCTGCCTTCCCATTGCCTTCGTTACCGGGCGCCCAGGGATTGCCGGTGCAGTTTGTGATCACCACCACAGACTCGGTAGAAAACCTCAATGAAGTGGCTCAGGCCGTGATGGCCGAAGCCCAGAAGCAACATTTGTTCTGGTTTGCCGACATGGACCTGAAACTGGACAAACCGCAGGCCAGACTGGTGGTCGACCGGGAAAAAATTGCCGCACTGGGCATGACCCAGGCAGATGTCGGCGCAGCCCTGTCAGCTGCATTGGGTGGCAACTACGTCAATTACTTCTCGACCGCCGGGCGCTCATACAAAGTCATCCCGCAAGTACTGCAGGTTGACCGGCTCAACCCCGAGCAGATTCTCGATTACTACATCCGTACGCCCGCCGGTGTGATGATCCCGGCGCGCACGGTGGCGCATATCGAGACCTCGACACAACCCGAGTCGATCAATCACTTCCAGCAGTTGAACTCGGCGACCCTCTCGGGCGTCAGCGGTGTGGCCCAGGGCGAGTTGCTGGCCAGGCTCAACACTATCCTGAACGATATTGCGCCCTCGGGTTACACCTCGGACTTTTCCGGCGAGTCGCGTCAGTTCATGCAAGAGTCCGGCGGCTTTGTCGGCTTGCTGCTGTTCTCGATATTAATCGTCTACCTGGCCCTGGCCTTCCAGTTCGAAAGCTTCCGCGATCCGGTGGTCATTCTGTTCTCGGTGCCGCCGGCACTGTTTGGTGCGCTGGCCTTTATTACCATGGGCTTTGCCTCGATCAATGTGTACACCCAGGTGGGCCTGGTGACGCTGCTGGGGCTGATCACCAAGCACGGGATCCTGATCGTGCAATTTGCCAATGAACTGCAAAGCGCAGGCCGCAGCAAGCGTGAGGCCATTGAGGAAGCCGCCGGCGTGCGTCTGCGGCCGATCCTGATGACCACGGCCGCGATGGTACTGGGCGTGGTGCCGCTGGTCTGGGCTTCCGGTGCCGGGGCTGCAGGGCGCCATGACATGGGTCTGGTGATCTTCGCCGGGCTGTCTATCGGCACCCTGCTGACGCTGTTCATGGTGCCGGCGATGTATATGTTTATCGGTTCCAGCCATCACCTCCAGGCTGCACGACCCTCGACAGATCCGCGCGGCGGATGAATACAGGGAGCAAGGTTGACAGGGTCGCATACGTGCTCTAGGTTGACGCAAACGTAAACGTAAGCACAAAAACAAGCCAAAACAATAATTATAAGAGAGCCACCCATGAGCACGATGGCGATACTGATATCCCTTCTGTTGTTGATGTTTTTCGCCTACCGGGGCGTGACGGTTTTGATCCTGGCGCCGTTGATGGCCGCGCTGGCCGTTCTTCTCAGCGGGGCAGCCGCAGATATCATGCCCACCTTTACCCAGCTGTTCATGAAGGAGCTGGGGCTCTATGTGATCAAGTTTTTCCCCCTGTTCATACTCGGTGCCCTGTTCGGCAAGCTGGTCGCCGACTCCGGAGCAGCGCATACCATCGCTGACTGGTTTATGCGCAAACTCGGCCATCGCCATGCAATTCTCACCGTAGTGCTGGCCTGTGCGCTGTTGACCTACGGTGGCGTATCGCTGTTTGTGGTGGCCTTTGCCGTATACCCGATCGGGGCGGCAATTTTTCGTGAGTCCGGCACGCCAAAACGCTATATGCCAGCGGCCATCGCGCTGGGGGCCTTTACCTTCACCATGACCGCGCTGCCTGGCGCACCGTCGATACAGAACTCGATTCCCACGGCTTATCTGGGCACCACCACCTTCGCCGCCCCGGGCCTGGGCATCATCGCGTCGATCGTCATGCTGTGGATGGGCAGCTGGATGCTGCAATCGCGAGCCCGCAAGGCCATGGCCAAGGGTGAAGGCTACGGCCCCCATGACGACGAAATTGCGTCGAATGCCAGCATAAAAAAACCCGGACTGCTCGTAGCCCTGCTGCCGATAATCGTGGTGATCGGCCTGAACGCGGCGTTCAGCTACTGGATCCTGCCTGCCCTGGACCTCAGCGTTTTGCGTGAAGAGCGCTTTGGCAATATCGACCCGGTGAGCGTCATAGGGCTGTGGTCCGTGCTGTTGGCCCTGATGTGCGCAATCGTATTTGTGATCCTGCTCAACTGGCGCCGCTGGGACAACCTGACGGTCACCCTCAACAAGGGCACCATCGGCGCCCTGCTGCCGATCTTCAACACAGCTTCGGAAGTGGCCTATGGCGCGGTGATCGCCGGTATGGCCGGATTTGCGCTGATCAAGGACACCATCCTCAATGTCTCGCCGGAGCATCCGCTGATTTCGGCCGTGCTCAGCATGAACGTGCTGGCAGGCATTACCGGCTCCTCGTCCGGAGGCCTGAGCATCGCCTTCCGCACCCTGGGCGCGGACTATCTGCGCATGATCGAAGCCGCGGGCATCAGCCCCGACCTGTTTCACCGGGTCGCTACCATTGCTGCCGGCGGCCTGGACACCCTGCCCCACTCGGGCGCGGTGATCACCTTACTGGCAATTTGTAACCTTACGCACCGCCAGTCCTACCCGCAAATTTTCATGATGACGACCGTTGTGCCCATGACCGCCTTGCTGGTGGTCATGGTGCTGGGTTCAACGTTCGGCAGCTTCTGACCATGGCGCATAACAACAAGGACTCGACCATGAACACGGCACCTCTCTCTCCCAGCGACCCGCAACGGGATGCTTCGCAGCGTTTCAATATTGCCCGGGCTTGCTGTGACCGCTGGGCTGACGACCCCGAACGCATTGCGATCATCCAGAAAAATGCCGATGGCACGGTTCAATACCACAGCTTTTTGGCCATGCAACAACAGGCCAACCGCCTGGCCAACAGTTTGCGCGCACAAGGTATCAACGCAGGTGACAGGGTCGGGATCATGCTCCCTCAAGGCCTGGAGGCCGGCACCGCCCATATCGCGCTGTACAAGCTGGGCGCCATTGCGGTTCCGCTGTTCAAGCTGTTCGGTGCGGACGCCATCGAACATCGCGCTTCGAACTGTTCAATGCGTGCGCTGATCACCGACGCCAGCGGCCTGCAGAAGATCGACGGAATTCGTGCCGGCCTTGCCCACTTACATCTGTGCTACGTTATCGATGCACCCGCGCATCGTAATGACGTGCTTGATTACCATGAGCAACTGCAGTGCCACAGTGACCAGTTCGAGACCCTCGATACGGCGGCCGAGGATCCGGCACTGATCATCTACACCTCCGGCACCACCGGCCATCCTAAAGGCGCTTTGCATGCCCATCGCGTGTTGCTCGGGCATTTGCCCGGCGTGCGCAATTCACACGACGACTTCCCCCAGCCCGGTGACCGGATGTGGACCCCGGCAGACTGGGCATGGATTGGCGGGTTGCTCGATGTGCTGCTACCTGCCTGGTATCACGGCGTGCCGGTGGTGGCCCACCGCGCTGACAAGTTTGTACCTGAAGACGTATTTGCCCTGATTGAAGCATTGCAGATTAAAAATGTCTTCTTCCCGCCCACCGCCCTCAAGCTGTTACGCCCTGTCGAAAACCCGCAACAGCGCTGGCATCTCGCGCTGCGGTCGGTTGCCAGTGGTGGCGAGTCACTGGGTGATGAACTGTTGGCCTGGGGCGACCAGGCGCTGGGCGTGCGCATCAATGAATTTTATGGCCAGACCGAATGCAATCTGGTGGTGTCCTCCTGCGCCAGCCAGGGGATCTACCGCCCCCATGCCATTGGCCGCGCGGTCGAGGGGTTTGACGTGGCCATCGTCGACGACTATGGCGTGCCCGTGCCCACAGGTGGTTCAGGGCATATTGCCGTGGCCACGCCCAACGGCAGCCAGATGCTGCGCTATTGGGAAAACAGCCAGGCCACTGCCGAGAAATACCTCAACGGCTGGCTGGTGACGGGCGACAAGGGCTCGATGGATGAGGATGGCTATATCTTCTTCCTTGGACGCAACGATGACGTCATCACCAGCGCAGGCTATCGCATCGGACCGACCCCCATCGAAGACTGCCTGATCAAGCATCCGGCGGTGAAAATGGCGGCGGCTATCGGGAAGAAAGATCCGATTCGTACCGAGGTGGTCAAGGCGTTTGTCGTCCTCAACCACGGCTACGCCGCCAGCAACAACACCATACGCGAGCTGCAGGCGCATGTTCGCGCACAACTGGCCGCCCATGAGTACCCCCGTGAAATTGAATTCCTCGACGAACTGCCCATGACCACGACGGGCAAAATCATTCGCAAGGCCCTGCGCGAACTGGAAGAACAACGTACTGCGATGGAGCTGCAAGCATGAATTTTCTAGGAAAGGCTTTCGACGAAATTACCCGGGGCGAAACGTTTGGCCAGTCGCTGACCATCGATGCGTCACACATCAGCCGTGCCTGCGGCATGTTTGGTGACTTCAACCCGTTGCACAGCGATGCCCAATTTTGTGCCAGCAGCCGTTTCGGTCGACCGATCCTGCATGGGCCAATGACCAGCGCCTTCATGTCTGCTTCCATCGGCATGTACTTCTACGGCACCGCCGTGGCCTACCTTGAGCATAACTGCCGGTTTATCGCTCCGGTGTTTGCAGGCGACACCCTGAGTGTCGAATGGACCATTACCGAAACCCTCGACAAACCCCGCAGCAATGGCGGTATTGCGGTACTCAGCGGCTATTGCAGCAACCAGAGCGGCGAGCAGATTGCCGAGGCCAGCGGCAAGATTTTGCTCAGCAATCGGACGCCGGTTTAGACCTTTTCCAACAGCCCGGCTGGCTGTGAACATTGCCCGCCACGACAAGTCGGCGGGTCCTTGAGGATGAATATGATATGTCCCGGCTAACGACCTCTCTGCAAGACACCGCAGCCCCCGATGGAGTCTGTTATGGCTGCGGCAGCCACAACCCTCACGGCTTGCATATCAAGAGTTACTGGCACGCAGACGGTGTGCATGTGATCGCCGAACACCTGCCGGACCCCAAATATTGCGGTTGGCCCGAACTGGTATACGGCGGCATGATCGCCATGCTGGTGGACTGCCATTCGAACTGGACGGCCATGGCTTATCACTACCGCATGGAGCAGCGCGATGCGGCCAGCCTGCCGCGGATCAATTGCGTCACGGGCAACCTGGGAGTCAAATTTATCAAACCGACGCCCATGGGCGTGCCGCTGACCTTGCGGGCCCGGGTGGAAGGCGACGTGGGGCGTAAAACGCGGATTATATGCGAGGTCTATGCCGGGGATGTGCTGACGGCGGTGGGCGATTCGATTTTCGTACGGGTCGACACCGGGCAACTGGCCACGGCAGCCCATGGCCGCGCTGCGGGTTAAAGCTGATCGGCGTGACATCATCGCGAGCAAGCTCGCTCCCACCCTGATTGCCAGCAGCGCAATCGGTGGGAGCTGACTGGTCCGGGATCCAGCCGTTATTTACTCAGGACTCTGGCGTCTTTGGTGCGGATCTCCTTGATTACCGCATTGACGCGATTGACCAGCACATAGTGGCCGCTGATTTGCACCCACTGTTCATGTTCATCAGGTTTTGGCAGGCCCCGGGCGTGCCAGTCCTTGATCGCCTCCGCGTCCCGGATGAATTGATCAGGCGCCTTGTCGCCGTTGCCATAGCAACTGCTCAGGTCCATGGACTCAGCCAGTATCTGCCCCGGCTTGCAGTCCCCGGGTTTGTCGTCATCAGCCTGTGCTGCGTAAGGCATGGCGCACAAAAGACCGGCCATTATTGATGCAGAAATCAAGCTGCGCATGTTCACCTCAACGTATGGGAGTACAGGCTTTATGGACAAGCCCTCACTGCAGTACGTTCCAATATCTTAATCAAGAATATTGATCACGAGATCAGCAATGACGATTGGACTGCACTTATAGCTTGAGGTGAAGTAACCACAAGGCCGCTGAAAATAATAAACGGCCATTTGTGGAGAACAGCATGTCATTCAATATCAACAGCTTCAAGCTTGAGGGGCGTCGGGCCCTGATCACCGGATCAGGCCAGGGTATCGGGCTTGAACTGGCCCGCGGCCTGGGCGCAGCTGGCGCAACGGTGGTGATCAACACTCGCAATATCGATAAATCTCGTGCCGTGGCCGCTCAACTGCGCGACGAAGGGCTGAAGGCTGAATCCGTGGCCTTCGATGTGACCGACCGCGAGCAATTGCTAGCCGCGATCAACACCTTTGAGAGCGATGTCGGGGCCATCGATATTCTGGTCAACAACGCCGGCATCCAGCGTCGTGCGCCACTGGAGGACTTCAGCGCCAGCGACTGGCACGACGTGATGCGCACCAACCTGGACGGTGTGTTCCATGTTTCCCAAGCTGTTGCGCGGCACATGATCGCCCGCGGTCGCGGCAAGATCATCAATATCTGCTCGGTGCAAAGCCAGCTGGCACGCCCGACCATCGCCCCTTATGCCGCCTCCAAAGGCGCAGTGAAGATGCTCACCAAAGGCATGTGCGCCGAGTGGGCACGGCATGGCATCCAGGCCAATGGCCTGGCCCCGGGCTATTTTGCCACCGAAATGAATCGCGCCTTGGTCGATAACCAGGAGTTTTCCGAGTGGCTGTGCAAGCGCACCCCGGCTGGCCGCTGGGGCCGGGTTGATGAGCTGTGCGGAGCCGCGGTGTTCCTGGCTTCGCCGGCTTCGGACTTTATCAACGGGCAAACCCTGTTTGTGGACGGGGGCCTGACCAGCGTTGTTTGACCCGCACCTGAAAAACAATAACAAGGAACACCCCATGAGCACGCTTAAAGAACCAGCACTGCCCTTGAGCGAGATCGGCAGTGCGCAGGTCAAGACCCAGGGCTTCGCGACCAAACGCTGGCTGTATCTGATCCCGCTGATATTCATTACTTACAGCCTGGCCTACCTGGACCGGGCCAACTACGGCTTTGCCAGTGCGGCGGGCATCGAGCAGGACCTGGGCATCACCAAGGGCATGTCCTCGCTGATCGGTGCGCTGTTTTTTCTCGGTTACTTTTTCTTCCAGGTACCGGGGGCGATCTACGCGCAGAAGTACAGCGTGCGCAAACTGGTGTTCTGGAGCCTGATCCTGTGGGGCTTTTGCGCCATGGCCACGGGGTTGGTGACCAATATCCCGATGCTGATGTTTATTCGGGTTTCCCTGGGCATTGTCGAAGCGGCCGTGATGCCGGCCATGCTGATTTTCATCAGCAACTGGTTCACCCGCAAAGAGCGCTCGTGGGCCAATACCTTCCTGGTGCTGGGCAACCCGGTGACCGTATTGTGGATGTCGGTACTGTCCGGCTACCTGATCCAGGCCTGGGGCTGGCGCGAAATGTTCATCATTGAAGGCGCGCCAGCGGTGCTCTGGGCCTTCGTCTGGTGGCGCATGGCGCGAGACAGGCCTGAACAGGTGAACTGGTTGACGCCACAGGAAAAAGCCCGACTGGCGGCGACCCTGGCTGATGAACAGAAAGGCATGCAACAAGTGCGTAATTACCGTCAGGCGTTTACCAGCCCTGTGGTGATCCAGTTGTGCTGTGTGCATGCGCTGTGGAGCATTGGCGTGTACGGTTTTATCATGTGGCTGCCGAGCATTATCAAACAGGCAGCGGCGGCGGACATCGTGACAGTTGGCTGGCTAAGCGCAGTTCCTTATGTCGCAGCGGTAGCGACGATGCTGGCTGTGTCCTGGGCTTCGGACAAAACCCAGCAGCGCAAACCCTTCATCTGGCCGCTGCTGGCCCTGGGGGCGCTGGCCTTCTTCTGCTCGTTCCTGCTCGGGTCTTCACATTTCTGGTTGTCGTTTGCTTTGCTGACTATTGCCGGCGCTGCACTTTACGCACCTTATGGGCCTTTTTTCGCACTGATACCGGAGATTATTCCTTCGAACGTGTTCGGCGGAGCCATTGGCCTGATCAATGCCTGTGGCGCCCTGGGGGCCTTTGTCGGCTCCTGGATCGTGGGCTACCTGATCGGCCTTACCGGCAATCCGGGGGCGGCGTATATCTTTATGACGGCCGGGGTGCTGTCTTCGGCATTGCTGATGGCCTGGGTGAAAGTGCTGCGCTAGACATATCCAGCTTTGAGAGTGTTTCTCAAAGGGGTGACAGGGAAACAGGGAATGTTATACAGTATCAGTACTTTATAACATTCCCTTGCCAGCGACCCTTCAATGACCCTCCCTACTCCCCCCTTGAATCAGCGCCTGCTGTCCATCGATGCCCTGCGCGGCCTGGTTATCCTCTTTATGCTGCTGGACCACGTGCGCGAGACATTCTTCCTGCACCGGCAAGTAGCCGACCCGATGAATATCGAGATCACCGACCCTGCACTATTCTTCAGCCGTACCCTGGCCCATCTGTGTGCGCCGGTATTTGTCTTGCTGACCGGTCTGTCGGCGTATCTGTATGGCGAAAAGTATCAGGGCAAAGGCGATGTTTCGGCGTTCCTGTTCAAGCGCGGGCTGTTTCTGGTGCTGCTGGAGTTCACTCTGGTCAACTTCGCCTGGACTTTCCAGTTGCCGCCGTCGGTGATCTACATGCAGGTCATCTGGGCCATTGGCGTCAGCATGATCGCCCTTGCCGCCCTGGTGTGGCTGCCACGCCCGGTCTTGCTGATACTTGGCCTGGGAATCATCGCCGGGCACAATCTGCTGGATAACCTGAATTTTGCGGCGGGGTCGATGATGCATGTGCCCTGGGCGATATTGCATGATCGCGGCTGGATTGAAGTGGGCGACAGCTTGCGCATGCGCACGTCCTATCCGGTGTTGCCGTGGATCGGCGTGATTGCTCTGGGTTATTGCCTGGGCCCCTGGTTCACCCGCTCCACCCCGCCAGCCCTGCGCCAGCGCTATCTGTTGCTGGCAGGCAGTGGCGCCCTGCTCGGCTTTATGCTGCTGCGTTTGTTCAATGGCTATGGCGAAGCCCCCTGGGCAAGCCATGACTCCGCCATGCACAGCGTGATGAGTTTTTTCAATATCACTAAATACCCGCCTTCGCTGTTGTTTCTCGCCTTGACCCTGGGTGTGGGCCTGTTGCTGTTGCTGACGTTTGAGCGGGCACAACAGCGCAAGTGGATCAGCACCCTGGCCGTCTTTGGCGCAGCCCCGATGTTTTTCTATCTGTTGCATCTGTATGCACTCAAAGTGCTGTACCTGGCCAGTGTTGCCCTGTTTGGCTTGAATCAGGGCAACTATTTCGGTTTCGACAGTATCGGGGCGGTGTGGTTAACGGCCGTGCTGCTGGCCATTTCGTTGTATTTGCCGGTGCGCTGGTTCGCCAACTTGAAAGCCCGCCGGCGGGATATCACCTGGCTCAAGTATTTCTGATTCTGACGGCGCCCCCCTTTGCCCAACAGGATCGATTATCATCTCGCCGCCGGTCCCCCCTAGCGGGGGGTTAAAAGGGAATCCGCAGTGCTTTTTCAGCACCCAACGGAACTGCCCCCGCAACTGTAGATGACGAGCCTGCTCCAAGATTGCCACTGGGATACCCCCCGGGAAGGCTGGAGCAAGCGATGACCCATCAGTCAGGAGACCTGCCGGCAAAGTCCACACACTAACCGGCGGGGTGTCCGGGGAGGCATCCTGCTTTGTACTGTTGCTGCAGCAGTACCCGATGATGCATTCCCGTCCGTGCACCTATGCCCCGTGTACGATCAAATGGAGATTGCATCATGCTGTTGCACCGCGTTGTTACGCTCATGGTCACGCTGGCCTTGCCGGCCCTGGCTCATGCGACCCCCACGCAATACCCCCTGACCCTGCAGAACTGCGCCACCCCGCTGACGTTTGAGCATGCCCCCAAAAGCGCGGTAACCATTGGCCAGGCCGGCACCGAAATGCTCTATGCCCTGGGCCTTGGTGACAGGCTGGTGGGTACTTCTTTGTGGTTCAACGATGTCCCCGTGCAATACCAGGCACAGAACGACAAGGTTGAGCGCCTGGCCGACAATGACCCGAGCTTTGAAGCCGTCATTGGGAAACGCCCGGAGCTGGTGGTCGTGCAGCTGGAGTGGATGGTGGGGCCGCAGGGTGTGGTGGGCACCCGCGAGCAGTTTCACGAACTGAAGATACCGACTTACCTGATGCCTTCTGACTGCGAGGGCAAAGACAACCTGGTTGGCGCCGACGGCACGCGCATGCAGCCATTCAGTATCGACACTGTCTACAAGAGCATCAGCCAGCTGGCAGAGATCTTCGATGTGCAGGCGCGCGGTGAACAACTGAACAACCAGCTCAAGGCGAGCCTGGAAAAATCCATTGCCTCGCTCAAGGGCAAGGACCTGAGCGCCACCAGTGCGCTGTTCTGGTTCTCCAGTGCGGACATGGATATCGACCCATATGTTGCCGGGCGCAAGGGTATCCCCGACTTTATGCTCAACACCCTGGGCGTGCGCAATGTGGTGGAGTCCGATGAAGAATGGCCAACTGTCGGCTGGGAAACCCTGGCCAAGGCCAACCCGACATTTTTGGTCATCGCGCGCATGGATCGCCGACGCTTCCCGGCGGATGACGTCGAGAAAAAACTTGAATTCCTGCGTACCGACCCGGTAACCCGCAATATGGATGCCGTGAAAAACAACCGCATCATTGTCCTCGATGCCCACGGGATGCAGGCCAGCCTGCGCCTGTTCGACGGCATCGAAACACTCGCAACTGCGATCAGCCGCCACGACCTGCCTAAATGACTGCACGGTTGATCACTGCCTTCGCCGCCTGTACAGCACTGCTGCTGGCTGTACTCGCCGGGGTCGCTATCGGTGAAACTCCGATCGCACCCGATGTGGTGCTGCAGGTACTGGCCAACAAACTGTGGGGCGCCGGGCATGCACTGGACCCGATCGACGAAGGCATTGTCTGGAACTATCGCCTGACCCGAGCCCTGGTGGCCGCAGCCTGCGGTGCGGGGCTGGCCATCTGCGGCGTGGTATTGCAGTCCTTGCTGCGCAACCCGCTGGCCGACCCCTACCTGCTGGGCATTTCTGCCGGAGCGTCCACAGGTGCCGTTGTGGTCGCGGTGCTTGGTCTGGGCGCCGGGGCCATTTCACTGTCGGCCGGGGCCTTTGCCGGGGCGATTTGCGCCTTTGCCCTGGTTATTCTGCTGGCACGGGCCAGCGGGCCCTCCGGTGTAAGTGCCCAGATCATCCTGGCAGGCATTGCCGGTTCTCAGTTGTTCAACGCAATCACTGCCTTCCTGATCACCAAATCGGCCAGTTCCGAGCAGGCTCGCGGGATCATGTTCTGGTTGCTGGGCAATCTCAGTGGCGTGCGCTGGCCTTCGGTATGGCTGGCAGTGCCTGTTGCGGTGCTGGGGCTGGCGGTGTGCCTGTGGCATCGACGGGCGCTGGATGCGTTCACCTTTGGTGCGGACTCAGCGGCCTCATTGGGTATCCCGGTGCGCCGGGTGCAGCTATTGCTGATCAGTTGTGCGGCGCTGGTGACGGCGGTGATGGTGTCGATTGTAGGCTCCATCGGTTTTGTCGGGCTGGTCATTCCCCACGCCGTGCGCTTGCTGGCCGGTACCGGGCATGGCCGCCTGCTGCCCGTCAGCGCCCTGGGCGGGGCCTTGTTCCTGATTGCCGCCGATGTGCTGTCACGCACCTTGATAAAAGGCCAGGTGATTCCCGTCGGCGTGGTCACTGCCCTGGTGGGCGCGCCCGTATTTGCGCTGATCCTGATCGGCCGGAGACATGCACGATGACGGTACTGAGTTGTAGCAACCTGAGTTACCGCGTGGGTGATGCCCAGCTGTTGCAGGGCATCACCCTCAGTGTGCAGCGCGGCGAAACCCTGGGGATAGTCGGGCCCAACGGCTCCGGCAAGTCCACATTGCTCAAGCTGCTGGCCAACCTGCGGGTGCCCGGCCAGGGCCAGGTTTTACTGCACGGGCAAGCGCTGCGCAAAATGAGCCAGCGCAACATTGCGCAAACCCTGGCGGTGGTCGAGCAGCATGCCGACACCCACGACAGCATTGGCGTTTTTGATGCCGTCGCGCTGGGCCGTACACCCTGGCTGTCGGCGCTAAGCCCGTGGTCAGCCAGGGACACGGCCATTGTCGAGCAGGCACTGGCCGATGTGGATGCTACGCATCTGCGCAACCGTACCTGGCGCGGGCTCTCGGGTGGTGAGCGACAACGCGTGCATATCGCCCGGGCCCTGGCCCAGCGCCCGCAAATCCTGTTGCTGGATGAGCCCGCCAATCATCTGGATATCCAGCATCAGCTGGCCATATTAAAAACCATACATGCCCTGCCCGTGACCACCCTGATCGCCATGCACGACCTCAATCAGGCCCTGAGCTGTGATCGCCTGGCGATTCTTGAACGTGGCCGCTTGATGGCGCTTGGTAAACCCCTTGAAGTCCTGACCCCGCAACGGCTGCAGAGCACATTCGGGGTACAGGCGCATTACCTGACTGACCCTTTTGACGGCGCGCAGATCCTGCGTATGTGCGTTTGAATACTATTTAAGAGAGCCACCCATGCGTATTTCATCCCTGACCCTGCTGCTGACCACTGCCCTGCTCTGTACTTCGGCACTGGCACAAACCCACGAAGTGAAAATGCTCACCCGCAGTGCCACGGCCGGTATGGTCTATGAACCGGATTACCTGCAGATCGCCCCCGGCGACACGGTCAGGTTCATCCCCACACAAAGCGGCCACAATGCGGCCACACTGCCCGGACTGCTGCCTGAAGGTGCGCAACCGTTCAAGGGCAAGATCAACCAGGAGGTAGAGCAAACCTTCAGCGTGCCCGGCCTCTACGGCATTCAATGCACCCCGCACCTGGCCATGGGCATGGTCATGCTGATTCAGGTGGGCGAACCTTCTACCGAGCCCCCGGTGCTGCCCGCCACGTTACCCAAACGCGCACTGGACCGTTTGACTGCTGCACTGCAACAGCAGCAGGTGGCGAAATGAGTGCCGTGGGTACACGCTCCGCGATCCTGATCGCCCTCGCCAGCCCCCTGGCCGTGGCGGAGTCGGCCCAGGAGCAAGCCAAGGGCTTTATTGAAGACAGCACCTGGAGTGTGGTCAACCGTACGGTCTACGACAGCCGTGAGTATCGCCACGGAGCCAGCAACAGCGGCGCACGCAATGCCTATAAATCGCGCTCCGATCGCAATGGCTATGGCGAAGAGTGGGCCTACGGCTTGATGGGCACCCTGCAATCAGGCTTTACCCAGGGCCTGATCGGTGTCGGGGTGGATGCCCACGCCTATATGGGCCTCAAGCTGGACAGTGGCGGCGGTCGCGCCGGCAAGGCCCGCCTGCTTGGGCTGGACAACGACGGCTACCCCAAGGACAACTACGGCCGAGGTGGCGCGGCGCTCAAGCTGCGTATGTCCAACACGGTGCTGTCCTGGGGTGAGCAGCGGGTCAAGACCCCGGTGTTCAGCTCATCCGACAGCCGCTTGCTGCCGGAAACGGCCACGGGGGTGTTCCTCACCAGCAACGAGTTCAATGCCCTTAAAATGGTCGGTGGGCATTTCACCGAAAGCACCGACCGCAATGCCAGCAGCCACAATCAGGGCTTTGTGGTCAATTATTCCAATGGCCCCAAAGGCAATGCATTCGACCTGGCCGGGCTGGTGTATACCCCGAGCAAAAACCTCAGCGCCAGCCTTTACACCTCGCGCTACGAAGACACCTGGAACCAGCATTACCTGGGCGCCGTCTTCAGCCACGCGCTGGATGAAAACCGCTCGCTGTCGCTGAACCTCAACCTGTACCGCACAACCGATGAAGGCAAGGCGCTGTCGGGCAATATCGATAACACCACCTGGAGTTTGCTGAGCACCTATGCCCAGGGCCCGCACAGTTTCAGCGTGGGCTATCAGAAAGTGCATGGCAACACGCCATTTGATTATGTGACACGGGGCGCGATTTTCCTGACCAATGCGGTCCAGCTATCTGACTTCAACGCACCTAACGAACAATCATGGCAAGCGCGTTACGACCTGGCGATGACACCCTGGGGTATGCCGGGGCTGGTGTTCAGCGCAGCGTATGTGCGAGGTAGCCAGATTGACGGCAGCCATGTGGATCCGCGGGGCGGCTATGCGTACCTGGGCTATGGCAAAGGCGGGAAGCACTGGGAACGGGATCTCGAAGCGCGCTATGTGGTGCAGAGCGGTGCAGCCAAGGGCACCATCATGTCATTGCGACATAATGTCCATCGCGGCAATACCGCACAGGCCGAACTGGATGCGGACCAGATACGCCTGGCGGTCGAATACCCGCTGACGGGCCGGTTTTAGGTAAACCAACCGTAGCAGCTGCCGAAGGAACGAGGCTGCTGCTACGGCGTTTAACTGCGAATCAGTGCATCGAACCATGATCGTGGTGCATCGGCATGCTATTGAGTGCACGCGCCTCGGCCTTCACCTCAATCTGTTCCTTGACCCCTTTGCTGTCTTCAACAATAAGGATCAAAGGTACCTGGTCACCGGCTTTGACCTGATTGACCAGGTCAATCAGCATCACATGGTAGCCCTCAGGTTCGATGGCCACGCCCTTGCCCGCCGGTAGCGCTACCGATGTCACTGGCTGCATGCTCATCACGTCGTTTTGCATCTTCGATTCGTGGATCTGTACGGTCTTGGCTACCGGAGAACGGACTTCAACCAGCTTGCTGTCGGTGCTCGAAGTAATGTGCATAAAGGCACCGGTCGAAGGCTGACCGGCCACGGTGGCGCGCACCCAGGCATCATCAACAACGGTTTGCGCAGAAACGTGCAGGCTCATGCCCAGCAGTGACAACAGTAGATACTTAACAGGCTTCATAGGGTTGGCTCATTCCAAAGTGCACAGGATTAGCAGACTGACATCACGGTGAGCAGGTCTTCGGCACACTGCTTGGCTGACAGTGAAGGCGACAGGCCAAGACGCAACACACCACGGGAATCGAAAACGAAACTGGTTGCGGTGTGAGACAGGGTGTAAGAGTCACCGGTAGGGATCTTCTCGTAAAACACCTTGAATTCCTTGGCCGTAGCCGCGGTTTCTTCCAGTGTGCCGGACAAGGCAATAAAGCTCGGGTCAAAGGCTTTTACATAGGCATCAAGCATCGCCGGCTTGTCGCGCTCCGGGTCCAGGGTGATAAACACCACCTGCAAGCGGTCGCCGTCGGGGCCCATCATTTTCTTCGCCTGGGCGGCACGGGCCAGCGCGGTCGGGCACACGGCCGGGCACTGGGTAAAGCCGAAGAAAATCATCGGCATCATCCCGCGAAAACTGCCCAGCATCATCTCGTTGCCTTGAGCATCCCTGAGCTTGAACTTGCGCCCGAGGATTTCATTGCTGAGGTCTTTGCCGTACTTGTATGACAAACCGCTGCCAGGGTCGCAACCTGCGATCAAGCCCAGGCTGAGCAAGCCAAGACCGGTGACTACGCGGCGGCGAGTCAGTAAATCATTCATGTCAGGTTCCTTTAAGCGGCCTTTTCCAACGGAAAAGGCCTTTAACCTGCGTATTATCAGGCAGGTGTGTACGCTGCCCGATGCCAGGAGTGACCGGCTTGGCGCGCACGATTGCTGTGGGGTAGACGTGTTGCATGGGCGCAGAATTTACCACTGTCGCTAGGCTGTCGCACGGCAGTCACGCCCCTCAATGGTGCACTACAGCGCCAGCAGCCTGTAAAACCGGGGGATGCAGCAACGCCTGCGACAAATCGACACAGGCATGATTTCTGGCGGATTCAGCGCTTTGCACTATGGGCAATCACCTGTCGCACCGTTATAAACAGCAACGCAGACAACACGGCATACAGGCCAAAGAGCCAGGCGGCAGCATTGGCGGCACCCTCCACGCCACCCGTAGCGGATAAACCGGCCATATTCGCAATCATCCCCGCCAGTGCCGCGCCAATCGCCGTGGCAATCAGTTGCACGGTGGTAATGGACGCACCGGCAATGTCCTTTTCGCTGTCAGGCACATTGGCCAGTACTCGGGTAAGCAGATGCGGCCACGCCAGCCCGATCCCTGTACCGACGCCGATCATTGCCAGGGAAACGCCGGTCAGGCTGATCAATGAACTGCCGCTTTGCGGCACACAGACAGCCGCCAGTGCCAGCCCCGACACCACAAATACAGGGCCGCAGCAGATTGCCCGGTTGGCAGATGCCAGCGCCAGGCCGCTGCTGTAAAAGGCGCCAAGGGTCCAGCCGGCCGCCATCAGCGCTGCAATATAGCCCGCCACCAGCGGGGTTTGCAGATGCAAAACCTGCAAGAAGTACGGTACAAACACTTCGCTGGTCATGCCAATGACCATCAGGCTCATCGACAGATATATCGGCAACAGCGCACTGCCAGGGCTCAGGCTGTGCTTGGGCAACATGCGGTGCCTGTCGCTGCTTTCAACACGGTACACGGCATACAGCAGTACCAGCCCGATCACCAGCCCAAGCGCGTTATACAGCGGCGATGGCTTGATGCTGCCTAGGGCTATCGCCATCACCACGCCAGTCAACAGCAACAGTTGCAGCCAGGGCAAGACCAGACGAGGTGATGCCTCGACGCTTTTTCCGGGCAGCATGGCCCAGGCCAGCAGCATAAACAGCAGGGTCACCGGGATCAGTGCCCAGAATGCTGCACGCCAGGCATCGTACTGCGCAAACACCCCGCCAACGGCTGGGCCAATCAAGGTCGCGGCGCCCCACATTCCTGAAATCAGGGCCATTGCCCTTGGCCACAGGGTTTGGTTGAACACCAGTCGGATCATTGAATACGGCAGGGCAAACAACAGTCCGCCGCCAAGGCCTTGAATGGTGCGCCCCAACACCAGCACGGCCATGTCAGGGGCGCTGCTGCACACCCCGCAACCCAGCGCAAAGACCAGCCCGGCGAGGCTATACGCGAGCCTGGGGCCAAGGGCCGACAGGCATTTGGCCGACACTACCGAGCCAATGATCGAGGCCACCACAAACAGTGTGGTGTTCCAGGCGTAGTAATCCAGCCCGCCGATATCCTTGACCACCGAGGGCAAAATGGTTGTCACCAGATACACGTTGATGGCATGCAACGCCACTCCGCCTGCCAGTGCCACCGATCGCAGCCCGTTGCGGCCCCATAGCAATGCCGACCATCCCGATGCCGTTGTCATTTCCCTTCCTTGAGTTCCATTTCGATGCAATCAGCCTATTATAAAAGCAAATGCTTTGGTAATTATTTATCCTCCAGGCGGTATGATCCCCCGATAAACCTCATTACCCTGATGACTTTGTACGATGCCCGTGACCGACTCTCCTGATATTGCACGCAACACCGGGGCCACTGCCGAGCGGATCCTGTTTCTGCTTAAAACCCGTGGGCCATTGAAAACCGCGGATCTTGGGGCAATGCTCGATATCACCCCGGAAGCTGCGCGCCAGCAGATTCAGAAGCTGGTAGACGGCGCCATGATCGTTGGCTGCCTGATGCCGCCGGTTGGGGCCGGGCGCCCTTCGCAAAAATGGGTATTGACCGATACCGCTCAAGCCAGATTCCCCAATACCCATGCGCAGCTCACGGCGCAGTTGATTGATTCAATCAAGCTGATCTACGGCAATGAAGGGATCGACAAAGTGGTCGAGAGCATGGAACTGGCCAATACCCGCGAATACGTTGCAGCCTGTGAGCAAGGGCGAAACCTGCAAGAGAAAGTTCAGGTGCTGGTGGCCATACGCGACAGCGCCGGGTATATGGCGAGCATGGAAGCTGAAGGCGAGAACTGGCTGATCATCGAAAATCACTGCCCGATCTGTGTTGCAGCGCAGCAATGCCAGGGCTTTTGCCGGGCAGAGTTGCAAGTGTTTCAGGCGGCCATCGGGGACTCGGGGCAGGTTGAGCGAACAGAACACATGATCACAGGCAGTCGCCGTTGCGTGTATCGGGTAACCCCTGCTTGACGCGCATTTTTTTCACATAGGCTTCACCTCTCCGCCACTTCCTCCCGATTAACGTGCTGGCCATAACTTACGTCGATAACAGGCGCGCAGATGGAAAGCATGGCTGGCGTTGTACCTTGCAATACCCGCACTCGAGGTGTTGAGCGCTGGGCAATACCCGGTTTGATCCTGGCTTTTGTCGTATTTTATCTTTTGCCGCTGATGAGCCACGGCTTATGGATACCTGACGAAACCCGCTATGCCCAGATCAGCCAGGAAATGCTCCATAGCGGCAACTGGGTAGCCCCACACTTTATGGGCTTGCGCTATTTCGAGAAGCCGGTTGCCGGTTACTGGATGATCGCCATCGGGCAAGCTGTATTCGGTGACAACCTGTTTGGTGTGCGGATCGCCTCGGCACTGAGTACCGGGCTGAGTGTCTGGCTGGCATGGCTGATTGCCGGGCGCCTGTGGCATGACCCGCGCAAGCGTTTTGCCAGCGCACTGCTGTATATGAGTTTTGGACTGGTGGCCGGGCAAGCCGGCTATGCCAACCTCGACCCGCAGTTCACCTTCTGGGTCAACCTCAGTCTGGTAGCACTCTGGTATGCCTTTGACAGCACCACCCGCCGCGCGCGCATCGGTGCCTGGGCCGTGCTGGGCGTGGCCTGCGGCATGGGCTTTATGACCAAGGGGTTTCTGGCCTGGTTACTGCCCGTGTTGATCGCCGCTCCCTATGCCTTGTGGCAGCGGCGCGTCAAGGAAGTGCTGAGCCATGGCCCGTTGGCGATCCTTGTCGCAGTGGCTGTCTGCCTGCCGTGGGCGCTGGCGATCCACCATCAGGAACCGGACTTCTGGCAGTTTTTTTTCTGGAACGAACACGTACGCCGTTTCAGCGCGGCCGATGCACAACATACCCAACCCTGGTGGTTCTACCTGCCGATCCTGTTGGCCGCCAGCCTGCCCTGGGCGGCCTTGCTGCCGAAAACCCTGATGGATGCCTGGAAACACAAGCGCCAACCTGCGATCGGCTTTCTGCTGTTGTGGATGCTGCTGCCACTGGCCATCTTCAGCATGAGCAAGGGCAAGCTGCCGACCTACATCATGCCGTGCCTGCTGCCTTTGGCGCTGCTGATGGGCCGAGCCGTGGTTTCATGGATTGAACAGGCAAAGGGCCGCACCCTGCGTATCAACGGCCTGTTGAATGTGCTATTGGCGGTTGCCGGCCTGGTTGGACTGGCTTACCTGCAATTCAGTCGCCCGGTGTATGAGAACACCGAGGTGTTCAGCCTGTCTCTGGCCTATATCGTGTTGCTGGGCTGGCTGCTTAGCAACGCCCTGCAAGCCCTACGCCCGCTGCTGCTGTGGGCAGCACCTGCGATGGGCATGGGTGTGCTGGTGGCGCTGTTGCCCGCTGCGATGCCGGGAGTGATCATCAACAGCAAAATGCCCGATCAGTTTATTGCCGAGCATGTACAGGAACTGAGTCAGGCCCGCACGCTGCTCAGCAATGACCTGGGCGCGGCATCGGCCCTGTCCTGGCGCCTGGGTCGGCCTGATATCACGCTCTATAACAGCACCGGAGAGCTTAAATATGGTTTGGGTTATGCCGATTCAGCCGGGCGTCAGGTTGATATGGATAGCATCGATCGCTGGATGAAGGAGGCACGTTTACGCGGCTCGGTCGGCGTGGTCATGCGCGCTCATTCGGCACTGGAAACCCACGAAGTCGAGCTGCTGCCGCTGGGTGGCAAGCGCTACGAACGCGGTGATCTCGCGATTTTCATCTTTCCCAAGGTTCAGCCTGAATGACTCTGATCAAACGCTGGAACAGCGAGCAAAAAGGCTTGCTGGTGTTGTTGGCCGTATCTGCCCTGCTCTTGTTGCTGGGCCTGGGTTCACGGGAGCTCTGGGGCCCGGAAACCCGCTGGGCCAATATCGCCCTGCAGATGCTGCAGAGCGGTGATTACCTGGATCCTTATCTGAAAGGCTCGCCCTACTACGACAAGCCCCTGCCCTCGTACTGGCTGATCACGGCAACCGCAAGCTTGATGGGTGGCCTGGGCAACTGGTCCTTGCGCCTGTCATCCGTTATTGCCGCCTGGCTAAGCGTGTGGCTGGTGTACCTGCTCGGCGAGCAGTTGTTTCGCAAGGGCACCGGGCTGATCGCTGGCTGGATGCTGGCCACGACCTTCTACTTTGTATTCTGGGCGCGGGTGGCCACGGCGGACATCCTTACGGTGTTCGGCTTGCTGGCGGCAGTCTGGTGGTACTGGCGCGGCCCCGATGACACCCGTCTGAGCCGGTACTGTGTGTTTTTCCTGTTGCTGTCCCTGACCTCGCTGCTCAAGGGGCTGATCGGTTTTATCCTGCCAGGGCTGGTGCTGTTGCCTCATCTGCTAAGTGAACAACGCTGGAAGCGTCATCTGAACCTGCGCTTGCTCCTCGCCCTGGTGGTTGCCGGGGCCGTATATATGCTGCCCTTCGTGCTGTCCCACCTGTATGGCGCGCCCACCTATGGCGAAAGCGGGCTGGAACTGGTGCTACGTGAAAACGTGGTGCGGTTCTTCAACCCCTTTGACCATATGGGGCCGATCTACACCTACCTGATCTACTTGCCGGCCTACACCCTGCCCTGGGCACCATTCTGGATGATCGGGCTGTGGGTGGCCGTACGTCAATGGCGGCATATCGAGCCCAATACGCGGTGGCTGGTGTGGGGGCTGGGTTTGCTGTTTGTATTTTTCACCGCCAGCGGCAGCCGGCGCAGTTATTACGTGTTGCCGCTGGTGCCGTTGGCCCAGCTGCTGGCGGCCTGGTGGGTGACCCGGCGCATGGCGCAAGGCAAAACCAACCCGCGCCGCTGGAACATCGGTTTCGGCATGAGTGCGACGTTACTGCTGTTGGTGCTGGGGGTGTTCTATCCGTGGTCCAACGGCGGCGGCGGGGTTATCCAGTTTGGCCAGGATGTGAAAGCGCGGGCCAGCCAGCAGGCGCCCTGGGATCAGTGGCGCATGGTGATGATTGATGTCGACAACAAACTGCCCATGTATGTGCAGAATGAAGGCGAGCCGTTCTTCTATATCGACCAGAGCCAGGATTACCCTCGCGATGGCGACAGTGCCGGGTTAATGGCCTGGCTGGACAAAACCAGCGGCCAGCATTTCAACCCGCAACGTACGCTGATTTTTGCCCAGTACCGCAGTGGCGATCCCCTGCCCCTTGGCTACTTGAGCATGGATCACCAGACCCTCACCAGCCAGCCGGACAATGGCGACCGGTTGTTGCACAAACGCGAAGGTGGCAGCGTGGTGTATATCCCGCAATTACCCTGACCATACCCTTTGGTAGCGGGCTTGCTCGCGATAGAAGCGACGCGGTGTACCTGTCACGGCGCGTCGATGCAATCGCGAGCAAGCCCGCTCCCACAGGTATTCAGAGAATTCGGTAGAGCAGGCGTTCGATCCGTACCCGGCTTACGCGACGCAGGAACTTGGCCACCGCTGGCGGATAATCAGCCAGGGTTTCCAGGTCCTTGAAGTTGTCGATACGCTGGGTGTGGGCGAAGATCGCTTCCAGCTCCTTGCAGCGCGGTTCCAGCAATTCACGGCGTGGGTCGTCGATCAACAGGCCGTTTTCCAGATCCAGGCGGAATGCCCGTGGATTGAGGTTATTGCCGGTCAGCAAGGTGTAGCGGTCATCCACCCACATGCCTTTAAGGTGGTAGGTGTTGTCACCTTCGCGCCACAGATGCAGGTTCAACAGACCGTTGTCGATCATGCGCTGATGGCTCTTGGCGAAGCGGCGCAGGCTCAGCTCATACAGATACGGCAGCGCTGCGATAACCCGAAACGGTTCGCTCGGCGGGATATAGAAGTCGTTGGCGGTCTTGTCGCCCACCACGATATCAATCCGCACTCCACGTTCCAGAGCCCGGTTGATTTCACGAGTCACCGGCAATGGCAGGTTGAAGTACGGGGTGCAGATGGTCAGCTGTTGCTGGCTGCTGGCGATCAGTTCACAAATAACCCGGCTCAGCTGATTGTTTTTACCCACCCCCAGTAGCGGGCTGACCGACAGGCCAAAGTGGCCGACAGTCCCGGCGCTGGTATCGTAGCTGGCTTTTTTCAGGTGGCTGCGAAAGTCCCCGATAGCGCTGCGCAGGCTGCGAGTGGTAGGCAATGTGGGCAGGTCGAGGCGATGCACGGCCTTGCTCTCGATCAGATCATGCTGGACAAAGTGCTGCATGCTGTCAGCCAGCGGCTTGTTGTGCAGCAGGTGGTAACGGTCGAATCGATACTTGTCGAGCTTGTGCAGGTACACGTTGTTCAGGCTTGCACCGCTATAGATCACGCAGTCATCCACGATAAAGCCCTTGAGATGCAGCACCCCGAACAGTTCGCGGGTCTGCACCGGCACGCCATAAATCGGCACTTGGGTGTCGTGGGCTGCGGTTTGTGCCTGATACCAGGCCGCGTTGCCGGGCTGTTTGCCTGCACCGATCAACCCGCGCTGGGCGCGCAGCCAGTCAACCACCACGGCAATTTCCAGCTCGGGGCGCGCGGCCTTGGCGGCGTGCAGGGCATCGAGGATCTCCTGCCCGGCTTCGTCCTGTTGCAGGTACAAGGCCACCAGCGTGATGCGATGGCGTGCACCTGCAATCTGCTCCAGCAGGCAGCGGCGAAAATCCGCAGGGCTGGGCAAGATGCTCAGCGCATCGGCGGACAACGGAAAGCTGCGCAGTTTAGGCAGCAAGGAGCGTTTGAAGAGCGACGGCATAGGGCTCGCTAAGGGTCGAATGCGAAGAGCCGCAAAGCTTACACGATTCTGTGATGTGTAGCCTCAATGCGGGAGCTGGCTTGCCTGCGATGCAAACGACGCGGTCGGTCTGGCAAACCACAGCGATGCTTTCGCGAGCAAGCCCGCTCCCACAGGGGGGTATTTAACCCCGGGCCAGGATCAGCAACCGCGCAATATCCCGCGCCCGGTCGGTGAGCAATGGTGCTGCCCGGGCGCAGGCGTCCTGCAGGGTCATCGGGCCGCTGGCAATTGCAAATGCCGCGTTGATGCCGTGCTCATACAGCGCCTGATACCCCTCGCCCAACGTGCCGGCCAATACCACCACCGGGACCCCTTCAGCGCGGGCGATGCTCGCCACGCCAAAGGGGGTTTTGCCGCGAAGGGTCTGGGCATCGAAACGGCCTTCACCGGTGATCACCAGGTCTGCGCCCTTCACCGCTTCTGCCAACCCTACAAGCTCGGCCACTACTTCAACCCCGGCGCGAAACTGCGCGCCGAAGAACGCCTTGGCAGCAAACCCCAGCCCGCCGGCAGCGCCCGAGCCCGGCTCGTGTCGCACATCCTTGGGCAGCACGTTTGCACAGTGATCGGCAAAGTGCCCCAGCGCCTGATCCAGCAAGCGCACCTGTTCGGCGGATGCGCCTTTTTGCGGGCCGAAGATTGCCGAAGCACCGTGCTCGCCACACAGCGGGTTGTTGACGTCGGCGGCAATTTCAAAGCGTACTTCGGCCAGGCGCGGGTCCAGGCCTGACAGTTCGATACGCGCCACATGGGCCAGCGCCAGGCCGCCACGCGGCAGGTGATTGCCCTGGGCATCGAACAAGCCCAGACCCAGGGCCTGCAACGCGCCTGCCCCGGCGTCGTTGGTTGCACTGCCGCCGATAGCCAGGATCACCCTGCGGGCACCGGCGTCCAGGGCGGCCTTGATCAGTTCGCCAGTACCGAAGGTGCTGGTGATGCAGGCATTGCGCTGCTCCGGCTTGAGCAGTTGCAGGCCGCTGGCTTCGGCCATTTCGATGATGGCTGTGTGGCTGTCCGGCAGCCAGCCCCAATGGGCCTCGACCGGCGCGCCCAGAGGGCCTTGCACATGATTGCGGCGCAACTGGCCATTACCGGCGGCGACAATCGCTTCGACCGTGCCTTCACCACCATCGGCCATCGGGCATTTGACCAACTGCGCGTGGGGCATGACATCAGCCAGACCGGCAGCGATCGCATCGGCGACTTTTTCGGCACTCAGACTGTCTTTGAACGAGTCGGGGGCAATCACGATTTTCATGGGGCGCATCTCCAGTTCTTATGCCATCCATGCTGCCAGTAACCGGGCATAAACACGCCAGTCGGGCGCACAAGCAATCACGGGCTTTGTTGTTCATTTGGACAATGCTCAGCTCTGGGGCAGTAACTGCACCCCCAGATAAAGAGCCAGCATGCCATTGAGGCTCAAGGGGTCGACGCCGCTCAATTCCGCGATGCGCTCCATCCGATAACGCAGGCTGTTGCGATGAATCCCCAGTGCATCGGCGCAGGCCTGGCTCTGGCCGTCGTGCTCGCACCAACTGCGCAGTGTGGTAATCAATTGGCCATTGGCGTCCTTGGCCACTACTTTGTGCAGCGGGCCGAGCAGTTCTTCCAATGCATCATCATTGCGATGGCGCCACAACATTACCGGCAAGCGATAGCGATCAAGGGTTAACAACCGGGTGTGCGGTAGCACATCACGGCCATAGGCCAGCAAATCCCCCACCCGGCGGTAACAGCGGCGCAACCCCTTGAGCGCATCGGCCTGCCCGCCCGCAGCAATGCGCAATACCTGCCAGCCTTGGCCGTCGAGCCTCTCCAGCAAACGCAGATCATCCAGTGCAGCGGTTGCAGGGCGGCACCACAGCAGGGACCCGGTTGCCGGGCACACACACCAGCTGTCCGGGTAGCGTGATTGCAACCAGGCACTCAAAGCCTCGGCACTTTGTCCCTTACCCAGCTCGAACAGATAGGGGATGCGAGACAGCTGCGGCTTGAGCCCCAGCTGCTGGGCCTCATCAATCAGGCGCGGGGAGTCACCGCCCTCGCTGAGCAGCAAAGCCACCAAGTCATCACAACGCTGGCGTCGCCATTGTTGCTCGGCCTGCTGAAAGCGCTGGCCCACCAGCATTTCAGCGGTCATGCGCACCAGTTCGGCATAGGTACGCAGCAGTTCGGGCTCGCCAGTCAGGCCCAGCACCCCGATCAGTCGCTGGTCGAGCAGCAGTGGCAAGTTGATACCCGGCTGCACGCCCTTAAGGCATTTGGCCGTTTGTGCGTCGATTTCCACCACCCGTCCATTGGCCAGCACCAATTGCGCCCCTTCGTGCCGGGTATTGATACGCTCGGGCTCGCCACTGCCCAGGATCAGGCCCTGGCTGTCCATAACGTTTACGTTGTAAGGCAAAATGGCCATCGCACGGTCAACGATGTCCTGCGCCAAATCGTGGTCCAGTTCAAACATGGGGTGACTATCCTTGGGTACATTTGTTCACGGGCACAGAGCGCTTGGCGAAATGCTGTGCGACAGCACAAAGACAGCAGCGTTGTGGTGACCGAGACTCAAGCTGCGGTCAACGTTACCCCTGGATCGTGAAAAAACATAATAAAGAGAGACATAAGATGTCACAGAGCGCCACCGCATCGCTGATCAGCGATGACGATAAAAACGCCATCTACAAACGCATCACCCTGCGCTTGATTCCGTTTATTTTTATCTGCTATCTGTTCAATTACCTCGACCGGGTAAACGTTGGCTTTGCCAAATTACAGATGCTTGACGCCCTCAAGTTCAGCGAAACGGTCTACGGCCTGGGTGCCGGGATCTTCTTTATCGGCTACGTCTTGTGTGGCGTACCGAGCAATCTGGCCCTGACCCGATTCGGCCCCAGGCGCTGGATTGCAGTGATGATGATCAGTTGGGGCACACTGTCGACCTGCCTGATGTTTGTCACCACGCCTACTGGCTTCTATACCCTGCGCCTGCTGACCGGCGCGGCTGAAGCGGGCTTTTTCCCGGGCGTGGTGCTGTATCTGTCGCAGTGGTTCCCGACGTTTCGTCGTGGCCGGATCATGGCGCTGTTCATGTGTGCCATTCCTGTTTCGGGCTTGATCGGTGGGCCGTTCTCCGGCTGGATCCTCAGCCACTTCGCTGCAGGCCAGGGCGGCCTTGCCGGCTGGCAGTGGATGTTCCTGCTGCAAGGCGTGCCTACAGTGTTGCTGGGCGGCCTGGCGATCTACCTGCTCAGTGACAGTTTTGCCAACGCCAAATGGCTGGGTGCCCACGAGCGGGCGGTACTGGAAGCCGACCATCGCCTGGACGCGGACAGCAAGCCGGCCTCTTCCACCGATTCGCTGCTGGCAGTGTTCAAAAACCCGGCCATCTGGGCCTTTGGCCTGATTTACTTCTGCATCCAGAGTGGCGTGTACGCGATCAACTTCTGGCTGCCGTCGATCATCAAGAACCTGGGTTTCAGCGACACCCTGGTGATTGGCTGGATCAGCGCCATTCCCTACCTGCTGGCAGCGGTATTTATGCTGCTGGTCGGGCGCTCGGCAGACCTGCACAAAGAGCGGCGCTGGCACCTGGTGGTGCCGATGCTGATGGGTGCGCTGGGGCTGGTGATTGCGGTGAATTTCGCCACCCAGCCGGCCATAGCGATTCTGGGCCTGACCATTGCCACCATGGGTGCACTGACCGGTTTGCCGATGTTCTGGCCGGTACCGACGGCGATGCTCAGTGCAGGGGCGGCCGCAGGCGGCCTGGCACTGATCAACTCAATGGGACAAATGGCCGGTTTCCTCAGCCCGTACCTGGTGGGTTTTGTCAAAGACGCCACCGGTTCCACTGACGTGGCGCTGTACTTGCTGGCAGCGGTGATCGTGGGCGGCAGCCTGCTGGCCCTGCGCATGACCCGCGGAATCAAAAACGCATAATCAAGCACAACCTGTGGGAGCCGGGCTTGCCTGCGATGCAGACGCCGCGGTCTGACAGACAGACCGCGGCGTCTGCATCGCAGGCAAACCAGCTCCCACTGATTATCTGGCGCCCACAATCAATCAAGCATTTGCCCTGCAGCGCGCAGAGCCTCAAGCTACGCACTTCTAATAATCAAAATGCGTGTTTCAACGAGGCTGTTGTGTCCAAAGGTATTGTTCTGTCTGTTCTGGCATCGAGCCTGTTCGGTGTCATGTATTACTTCACATCCCTGCTCTGGCCCTTGAGCGGCGCCGAGATCTTCGGCTGGCGGATGCTCCTGACCCTGCCCTGCATGACCCTGTTCATGTGTTTTTCCGGCGATTGGCGGTTAGTGCCGGTGATTTTCTCGCGGCTGCGCCAACAACCGAAATTCCTTGCCGTGCTGTTGGCGTCCAGTGCCCTGGTGGGCGTGCAACTCTGGCTGTTTCTGTGGGCACCGCTCAACGGCCACAGCCTGGACGTTTCGCTGGGTTACTTCCTGTTGCCGCTGACCATGCTGCTCACCGGGCGCCTGGTGTATGGCGAGCAGTTGTCCCATCTGCAAAAAATCGCGGCTGCGCTGGCAACCCTGGGGGTTGCCAACGAGGTGTATCGAGTGGGTGGGTTCTCCTGGACCACATTGGTGGTGGCCATCGGGTACCCCTTGTACTTCGTGCTGCGCAAGCGCTCAGGCACCGACAACCTCGGCGGCCTGTGGGTCGACATGTTGCTGTTGATGCCGGTGGCCTGGTGGTTTGTGCAAAGCGGCGAACAAGGCTTTGATGTGGCCAGCCATCGCCCGGCACTGTACGCGCTGATTCCGGTTCTGGGAGGCATCAGTGCCCTGGCCCTGATCAGCTATATCCTCGCCAGCCGCATGCTCGCATTCAGCCTGTTTGGCCTGCTCAGTTATGTCGAACCGGTATTGCTGGTGCTGGTGGCGTTACTGCTGGGTGAAAGCATCAGCGCCGGGCAATGGCTGACCTACCTGCCGATCTGGCTGGCCGTGCTGGTGTTGATTTTTGAAGGCTTCAAGCATCTGGTACGCCAGCGCCGGTCTGTGTAAACAGTGGGAGCGAGCCTGCTCGCGAAGGCATCACTGCGATTTCCTGCAATGCTCGCGTTGCCTGCTTCGCGAGCAGGCTCGCTCCCACAATCTGCCCTTTTGCACCGTAACAGCCCACCGTTAATCAGTTTTTTTCAAAACACGAACGCACGTTTTAAACGACTTTGGCCCAGTAATTGCTTGCGATTTTCAAAGTTAAACATCACCAACAAGAATTACTCCCAAGTAACTGGTTTAAAAGGCGTTTGCCAATGACCGCCAACAGCCTCAAGCTATGCGCCCACTCACACGAGTAACGTTGTAGATCCATTGAGGTTGTTGTGTCTAAAGGCATTGTTCTATCGATTTTGGCTTCCTGTCTGTTTGGCGTTCTGTACTGGTTCACTTCCCTTCTCTGGCCCCTCGATGGCCAGGAAATCTTCGGCTGGCGAATACTGATCTCGCTGCCCTTCATGACCCTGTTTATCTGCCTCTCTGGCGACTGGAAATGGGTTCCTATAATTTTCAAACGCTTACGCGATAAACCTCTACTGATTCCTTGCGTGCTGCTTACCAGTTTCCTGGTCGGTCTACAGCTGTGGATGTTTATGTGGGGGCCGCTCAATGGACACGGTCTGGATGTGTCGCTGGGTTACTTCCTGTTGCCCCTGACGATGATCCTCACCGGCCGCATTGTGTACGGCGAGCACCTGTCGCACCTGCAGAAAATCGCCACGGCCCTGGCCGTGGTCGGTGTGGCCAATGAGCTGTATCGCACCGGCGGCTTCTCCTGGACGACCCTGGTGGTGGCCAACGGCTACCCGATGTACTTCGTGCTGCGCAAGAAGATCGGCATCGACAACCTGGGTGGCCTCTGGCTGGACATGTTGCTGATGGTTCCGGCGTCCCTGTGGTTTGTGCTGGCAGGGCCGCATATCGACCTTGGCGAGCAACACCAGGCACTGTATGCGCTGGTGCCGCTGATGGGCATTATCAGTGCTGCGGCAGGCTTCTCGTACATCCTGGCCAGCCGACTGCTGCCCTTCAGCTTGTTTGGCTTGCTCAGCTATGTCGAGCCGGTGCTGCTGGTCGCTGTCGCCCTGTTGCTGGGCGACAGCCTGGAAGAGGGCCAATGGCTGACCTATGGCCCTATCTGGCTCGCGGTGGTCGTGCTGATTATTGAAGGCTTGAAGCATGTGAGTCGCCAGCGACGTTCCATCTAGGTCGCAGTCTCCTTCTTCAGGCCGGCAACCAGAGCTTGAAGCGGGCGCCGCCCAGAGGCGATTGTTCGACATTCAGCGTCCCGCCCTGCGCTTGCAGGGCGCGACGACTGATCGCCAGGCCCAGGCCGAAGCCCCCGGTTGCCCGGTCGCGACTGCGATCCAGGCGGTAGAACGGCTCAAAAATTCGCTCGCGTTCCTGTTCGGGAATGCCGATGCCATCGTCATCTACCCACATCTCACAGCCTTGCGCAGTGACGCTTACACCCACCTGAATTCGTCGGTCGCAATAACGCATGGCATTGCGCAACAGGTTTTGCAGCGCCCGGGCAGTCAGGTGCGGATCAAGGGCAAAACGCTCTTGAGCACCGTGTAACAACACATCCAGCACGATTTCGGGCGCTTCGAGCTCCTCATCGAAACTGCCGAGGATGCTGTCGATAAACTCGTCCAGCGAGACCTCTACCCTTTCCGGCATCAAAGCCGGGTTTTGCAGGCGGCTGAATGACAGCAGCTCAAGCACCAGCCCATCCAGTTCGCGAATATGCCCCACCAGCACTTGCAGGCGCTCACGGCTAGCCCGGGGCAAGTCGTCGCACAAAACCAGGGCCAGGCCGAAGTCCAGGCGCGTCAATGGCGTACGCAACTCGTGGGATACCGCATTGAGCAGGTCCCGCTGCTGGTTGAGCAGGTGCTCGACATCCTGCGCCATGGCGTCGAACACCGTGGCCAGGCCGTGAATATTGGAACGTTGGGAGATCTGCGTACGCTCGCTGAGTTGCCCCTGACCGATACGTGCCGCGGTCAGTTTGAGTCGCTCCAGGTCGCGCCAGTGCGGTCGCAGCCAAAGCAGCAAGCCACCGAGCATGGCGGCACCGATCAGTACGTTGATGCTCCAATACAGCACATTCATGTCAAAGGGGTCTGGCGGCATGACCCATTCGATTGCAACCTGATCGTCCAGCGGTGAAACCACCAGCGTACGCCAGCCCCACTCGCCAATGCGCAACACGCCCTGCCCCTGCTTCAACTGCTGTTGCTCGTCGGCAGTGAACTTGGCATCGCTAATGGGCAGCAGATTGACCCGTATCGGCTGGAACTGCGTGTCGATTTCTCGGGCGAGTTCAGGCCATTGCTCAGGGGGCAGATGATGGAACTGTTTGACCAGCAAGGCCTGCATGCCCCGCGACATGTCGATGTTGTAGTTCATGAAGCGCTCATGAAACAGCGACACGATCACCCCGGGGATCAGGTAACTGGCCGTGGCAAACGTCACGATGGTCACCAGATACAGGCGTATCAGAATCTTGAGCATGGATTCAGCATTCCCATTCCGAGCGACTGAACAGGTAGCCCTTGCCCCATACGGTCTTGATCTTGCGCGCTTCGCCGGCGCAGTCATCGAACTTGCGCCGCAGCTTGGAAATGGCCACATCGACCGAGCGATCAGTACCGTTGAACTCAATGCCACGCAGACGCTGCAGAATCTGGTCACGGCTCAGCACTTCGCCGGCATGCCGGGCCAGCACCACCAGCAGGTTGTACTCGCCGCTGGACAACTCGATCATCTGCCCGCGCCAACTGACGGTGCGTTCCGACAGGTCGATGCACAGGTTGCCGATAACGATACGGTCACTGGCTACTTGCGGCTCGGCCAGGCTGCTGCGACGCAAAAGAGTGCGTACCCGGGCCAACAACACCCGTGGCTCGCAAGGTTTTGTCACATAATCGTCGGCCCCCATCTCTAGCCCCAGCACCTGATCATGGCTATCGTCGCGGGCTGTCAACATCAGGATCGGCAGGCTTGCTGACTCGGTACGGAGCAAACGGCAGACTTGCAGGCCATCAAGGCCTGGCAACATCAGGTCAAGAATGACCAGGTCAGGCGGGTTGCTTCTCGCCCTGTCACAGACTTGATCACCTCGGGCAATCACGCTGACTTGATAGCCATTGCGCTCCAGATAGCTGGCAATCAGCTCCGAAAGTGCGGCATCGTCTTCGACCAGCAAAATAGTGGGCATAATAACTGCTTACAACCGGGGGAAACCCGAAGGATATACAACCTGGCAGGGATAGCCGCATAACCTTCACACTTTTTCACACTCCCTCTACATAGCTTCACAACGCCCCTTGCGTGCTGCGCTTAGCATGCCAAACAGAAACATCCCGCATATTTCAGAAGGCACGATCGTTGAAAAAGCTCTTCGCCCCTCTATTTCTCACGGCCCTGGCCCTGGCCATCAGTGCCTGTGACAAAAGTCCGGTCGCTGAAACCCGACCTCCTTTGGCCAAAGTGCGCAGCGAAGTCATCGCTACGGCGCCGCTGTCGGTCAATAACGAATTGAGCGGGCGCGTGGTCGCCCCGCGCGTGGCACAAGTCAGTGCCCGTGTTGCAGGCGTGGTGCTCAAGCGCGTGTACATCGAAGGCAGTGAAGTCAAACAGGGCGACGTGCTGTTTTTGATCGACCCTGCACCGTTTCAGGCCGATCTGGACAGTGCTCAGGCAGCATTGCGCAAATCCGAGGCAGTGGCCCTGCAGGCAAAACTGCAGGACCAGCGTTATGCCGAGCTGATCGGCATCAATGCCATCAGCCGCCAGGATCATGACAACGCACGGGCAGCGGCCCAGCAGGCCAACGCCGATGTGGCTGCCAACAAGGCCGCGGTCCAGCGGGCAAAGCTGAACCTGGGCTATGCCACTGTGACCGCGCCGATTTCCGGGCGCATTGGCCGGGCGCTGGTTACGGAAGGTGCACTGGTTGGCCAGGGCGAGGTCACGCCAATGGCGCGCATCCAGCAACTGAACCCGATCCATGTCGACCTCACCCAGTCCACCCGCGACCTGGATAATCTGCGTGAAGCTTTCCGCGCTGGCGAATTGCAACAAGTTGGCAAGCAACAGGCCAGGGCCACCCTGATTCGTGACAATGGCAGTCTCTACCCGTTGCCGGGCAAGCTGCTGTTCACCGACGTCACCGTGGACCCGAGCACCGGGCAGATCATTCTGCGCAGCGAGTTCCCCAACCCGGACTACGACCTGTTGCCCGGCAGCTTTGTGCGGGTACGCCTGGAACAGGCCGTCAACAAGGAAGGCATCAGCGTGCCGCAACGGGCAATCCTGCGCGACAGCGCCGGCATCGCCCAGGTGCTGCTGATCGATGCCGACAACCGCGTGCAGCTGCAACCGGTACAACTGGGCGGCGCGCAGAATGATCGCTGGGCGGTCACGTCCGGGCTTAAGGCCGGTGACCGGATTGTCACTGAAGGCCTGCAACACGCCCGCCCGGGCGAACAAGTACAAATAGATGACCCGACACTTCCTCTCGCACACTCCACGGATCGGTGAGCATGCCGCAGTTCTTTATCGACCGCCCGGTCTTTGCCTGGGTCGTTGCGTTGTTCATTATGCTGGCGGGGGCTTTGGCCATCCCGCAGCTGCCCGTCGCCAAATACCCCGATGTGGCACCGCCGCAGGTCGAGGTGTACGCGATTTACCCCGGCGCCTCGGCACAAACCCTGGACGAAAGCGTAGTCAGTCTGATCGAGCAGGAGCTCAACGGTACCGACGGCCTGCTCTATTTCGAATCCCAAAGCAGCCTGGGCAGTGCCAGCATTACCGCGACGTTCAAACCCGGCACTGACCCGGAAATGGCCCAGGTGGATGTCCAGAACCGCCTTAAAGCGGTGGAGTCACGCCTGCCCCAGGCGGTTATCCAGCAAGGCTTGCAGGTGGAGAAGATCTCCTCGGGCTTTCTGATGCTGGTGACCCTGACCGCCGACAGCACCAGCACGCTGGACGAGGTCGCGCTAAGCGACTACCTGGCGCGCAACGTGATGAACGAGGTCAAGCGTATCGACGGCGTCGGCAAGGCCCAGCTGTATGGTGCCGAGCGGGCCATGCGCATCTGGATCGACCCGCAGAAGCTGATCGGTTTCAACCTGACCCCAGCGGATGTCAACCAGGCCATTGCCAGCCAGAACGCCCAGGTATCGGCAGGCAGCATCGGCGACTTGCCGGGGCGTTCCACCCAGGAGATCACCGCGACCGTACTGGTCAAGGGCCAGCTCTCAACCCCGCAAGAGTTCGCGGATATTGTTCTGCGTGCCAACCCGGACGGTTCAACCGTGCGCGTCAGCGATGTGGCCCGAGTTGAGATCGGCAGCCAGGAATACCAGTACGGCACCCGCTTGAACGGCAAGTCGGCCAGCGCCTTCAGCGTCAAGCTCGCCCCAGAAGCCAACGCGTTGAATACCGGCAACCTGATTCGCGCCAAGATGGACGAGCTCAGCCGCTACTTCCCGGCCGGTGTCGAGTACACCATCCCCTATGACACCACGCCCTTTGTCAAAGTCTCGATTACCAAGGTCATCTACACCCTGGTCGAAGCCATGGTGCTGGTGTTTCTGGTGATGTACCTGTTCTTGCAGAACATTCGCTACACCCTGATCCCGACCCTGGTGGTGCCGGTGGCGCTGATGGGCACGTTCGCCACGATGCTGGTGCTGGGATTCTCGATCAACGTCCTGACCATGTTCGGCATGGTGTTGGCCATCGGTATTCTGGTGGACGATGCCATTGTGGTGGTGGAGAACGTCGAGCGGATCATGGTCAGCGAGGGGTTGTCGCCCCGCGAGGCCACACGCAAGGCGATGACCCAGATCAGCGGCGCGATTGTCGGCATCACCCTGGTGCTGGTGGCGGTGTTTATTCCGATGGCATTCATGCCGGGCTCGGTGGGGGTTATTTACCAGCAGTTCTCGCTGTCGATGGCGACCTCGATTCTGTTCTCGGCATTTCTGGCCCTGTCATTGACCCCGGCGCTGTGCGCAACCCTGCTCAAGCCGATCGCCAAGGGCGAGCATCACGCCAAGGGCGGGTTTTTTGGCTGGTTCAACCGCAAGTTCGAGCACCTGAGCGCAGGTTATGAAAACTGGGTGGTGCATCTGATCAAGCGCAGCGGCCGCTATCTGCTGCTATATGGTGCTTTGCTGGTGGTTCTGGTGTTGTGCTTTGCGCGCCTGCCCTCGTCTTTTTTACCGGTCGAGGATCAGGGTTACATCATCACCGATATCCAGTTGCCGCCGGGTGCCAGCCAGAACCGCACAATCAACGTGGTCGAGCAGATCGAGGCCCACAACGCCAGCGAGACCGGCGTGGGCAACACCACGATGATTCTGGGTTTCAGCTTCTCGGGCAGCGGGCAAAACGCGGCACTGGCCTTCACCACCCTGAAGGACTGGTCGCAACGCGGCGCCAAAGACTCGGCGTCTGCCATCGCCGATCGGGCCAACGCTGCCTTCAGTGAAATCAAGGACGCGATTGCCTTTGCCATCTTGCCACCCCCGGTCAGCGGCCTGGGTACGTCCAGTGGTTTTGAGTTCCGCCTGCAAGACCGCGGCGGGGTCGGTTATGACGCCTTGATGCAAGCCCGCAGCGAACTGCTGGCACTGGCGGAAAAAAGCCCGGTGCTGGCCAATGTCCGCGAAGAAGCACTGGCAGAGAGCCCGCAAGTGCAGCTGGAGGTCGATCGCAAGCGCGCCAATGCGCTGGGCATCTCCTTTGCAGACATCGGCGCAGTGCTGTCTACCGCCGTAGGGTCGGCCTATATCAACGACTTTCCGAACCAGGGGCGCATGCAGCGGGTCGTGGTGCAGGCTGAAGGCGACCAGCGCAGCCAGGTCGAAGACTTGCTGAAAATCAATGTGCGCAACGACCAGGGCAAGATGGTACCGCTCTCGGCCTTTGTCGAGGCCCGCTGGATCCAGGGGCCATCGCAGTTGACCCGCTACAACGGTTACCCGGCGATTAGCATCTCCGGCGAGTCGGCTGCCGGCCACAGCACCGGCGAGGCGATGGTAGAAGTGCAGCGTCTGGTCGACCAGTTGCCTGCAGGTCTGGGGCTGGAATGGACCGGCCTGTCCTTGCAGGAGCAGGTTTCCGGGGCGCAGGCACCGGTTCTGCTGGCCTTGTCGCTGCTGATCGTGTTCCTGTGCCTGGCAGCGTTGTACGAGAGCTGGTCGATACCGACTGCGGTGTTGCTCGTAGTGCCATTGGGCGTCCTGGGCGCCGTGCTGGCAGTCACGCTGCGCGGGATGCCCAATGACGTATTCTTCAAAGTAGGCCTGATTACGATTATTGGTTTGTCCGCGAAGAACGCCATCTTGATCATCGAGTTTGCCAAGACGCTGTACGACGAAGGCCATGATCTGGTGGACGCTACCGTGCAAGCCGCCCGCCTTCGTCTACGGCCGATTGTCATGACATCGCTGGCGTTTATCCTCGGTGTAGTGCCACTGGCCATTGCCACGGGGGCCAGCTCGGCCAGCCAGCAGGCCATCGGTACGGGGGTGATTGGCGGCATGATCGTCGCCACCCTGGCAGTGGTATTTGTGCCAGTGTTCTTCGTTGTTGTAATGAAACTGACAAGAAGTAAACCTCGTCAGCGTTAAGCCAGCGCGCTGCGTGCTAAGGTGCTGTATTAACTGGTAACAGGGATTGTTTATGCCGCACCTTGCCCGCACCCATCCTCGCCTTACTGTCGCCACCCTGATCGGGGTGGCAGTAGGCATCTTTGCTCCAGCCTCCACTCTGACCAGCAAATTCCTGCTGGGCTGGAATGCCGGTGTCTGGCTGTATCTGGCAATGACGCTCTGGCTGGTGATCCGTTCCAAAGCCAGTGACGTGAAAAGTACAGCCGAAGTGGAAGATGAAAACGCCAGTATGGTGTTGATCACCGTATGCATTGCTTCGATTGCCAGTCTGGCTGCCGTTACCCTTGAACTGTCAGGCAGCAAGCTCAGCGATGACGATCGCCTGATGCATTACGGTTTTACCGGGCTGACGGTGGTGGGTTCGTGGTTGATGATCGGGGTGATTTTCAGCCTGCATTACGCAAGACTGTTCTATAACAACGAAGGGACTGAGCCGGCGTTGCGCTTCCCTGAAGGGGAACTGAACCCGGACTACTGGGACTTTATGTACTTCTCTTTCACCCTCAGTGTTGCGGTACAAACAGCTGATGTGAGTATCGCTACCCGAGAAATGCGCAAGGCGGTGCTGGGGCATTCACTGCTGGGGTTTTTGTTCAACACGGCCGTGCTGGGGTTTTCGATCAATATTGCGGCGGGATTGTTTTAACCGGGCAGTTCAAAGCCCCTCTCCCTTTGGGAGAGGGGCTTTTAGTCAGCAGCTCTGTTAGTCAGCGCTCAATACGCCACGACGTACCTGGTCGCGCTCGATGGATTCGAACAACGCTTTAAAGTTGCCCTCACCAAAACCGTCATCACCCTTACGCTGAATAAACTCAAAGAACACCGGCCCCATCAGGGTTTCCGAGAAGATCTGCAGCAGCAGACGCTTGTCATCCGAGTCAGAGGAACCGTCCAGCAATATGCCACGCGATTGCAGGGCTTCAACCGGCTCGCCGTGATTCGGCAGACGCCCTTCCAGCATTTCGTAGTAGGTCTCAGGCGGTGCCGTCATAAAGCGCATGCCGATTTTTTTCAGGGCGTCCCAGGTCTTGATCAAGTCATCGCTGAGGAAAGCCACGTGCTGAATGCCTTCGCCATTGAACTGCATCAGGAATTCTTCGATCTGGCCTGCGCCCTTGGACGACTCTTCGTTCAAGGGAATGCGGATCATGCCGTCCGGTGCGGTCATGGCCTTGGAGGTCAGGCCGGTGTATTCGCCCTTGATGTCGAAATAACGAATTTCACGGAAGTTGAACAGCTTCTCGTAGAAGTTGGCCCAGTAAGCCATACGCCCGCGATACACGTTATGGGTCAGGTGATCGATGATCTTGAGCCCGGCACCTACCGGGTGGCGGTCTACACCTTCGATAAAGACAAAGTCGATATCGTAAATCGAGCTGCCTTCACCGTAGCGATCAATCAGATACAGCGGCGCGCCGCCAATGCCTTTAATGGCTGGCAGGTTCAGCTCCATTGGCCCTGTAGGGATATGCACTGGTTGTGCGCCAAGTTCCAGCGCGCGGTTGTAGGCTTGTTGCGCATTGCGCACGCGAAAAGCCATGCCACAAACCGAAGGACCGTGTTCCGCCGCGAAGTAGGACGCAACACTGTGGGGCTCATTGTTGAGGATCAGATTGATATCGCCCTGGCGATACAAGTGCACGTCCTTGGAGCGATGGGTTGCTACCTTGGTGAAGCCCATGATTTCAAATACAGGCTCAAGGGTATTGGGTACAGGGGACGCGAATTCGATGAATTCAAAGCCCATCAGGCCCATCGGGTTTTCGTATAGATCAGCCATTTTTGGCGCCTCATCATGGTCATTTTTAGAATTAACAGAGGTTATTTGCTAAGAATGCGGATGCTGGCAGGAGGCGCACAGGAGATCCCGCGTACACTGCGCGCGAGAAAATCACCGTAGATCAATTGCAACCCGAATCGCTTCATTTCGATCCATCTCTTACGCGGTAGGGCTTCTGCTCGCAGAAGTCGTTATTCTTGTATGCGTAAGCCGATTCTACATGGCGTAATCATATTTGTCCTACGCCATATGAAATTGCCCTGTGTGCGGCGCATGCCTTTACTATTGTTCTGTCAGTTTGCACCCAAGCCATCTCCACGCGTTACCAGGATCCTGCATGCCACTCACTCTGAAGCTGAGCCGAAAATGGACTGATCGCTACGCCCTGATTGTACTTAGCGGCTTGTTGCCGGTAGTACTGGGGGTTCTGATCATTGTCTGGCAGGCCAACCGGTCACTCAAACAGGAGACCACACAAACCGCCCAAGAGGCAGTGCGTCAGTTTGACTTGATGCTGGACAATGCAAAGCTTGCTGCCGATGTCGTCTTGCCGCTGGCAGGCCAGGACTGCGAGCACGTTGAACTGGCCTTGCGCGATCAGGTCACGCGCCGACCCTTCGTGCGTTCGGTTAACCTGGTGTGGGACAACCAGATTTACTGCACTTCTTTATTTGGCAATTTCAAAGAAGCCGTAACCCCCGAAAACTATGCGGGTGGTGTGTTGTGGCTGATGCCAGGCACGCTGGTGACACCCAATGACCCCGTCCTGGTTTATCGGCAAAACCAGGAAAAGCGCGGCGTGCTGATCAGCCTGTACGGTTTTCATCTGGTTAACGTTTTAGGGCTGATCAATCAGAAAACCCAATTATTGATAGAAGTTGGCAATGTATGGATTGATCGCTATGGCCTGGTGCGCAACACACCGTCACCTCATCTGCCCGTAGCTCAAGCAACAGTACCTTCAACTGATTACCCCTACCGCGTAGTCGCCGGGTTTAATGAGGGTGAAGTCTGGCGCTATGTCGCCTCGCAATACCCGGGCTTGATGGCTTTATTTATGTTCCTCGGGGTTATTTCTGCGGCGACAGTTCATCAACTCAAAAAACGCGCCACCTCCCCCACCCATGAACTGCAGCGAGCCCTGGACGCTGCCGAATTTATTCCTTACTTGCAGCCGGTTGTAAGGGGCGACACCAAACAATGGGCCGGCGCCGAAGTATTGATGCGCTGGCAACACCCTAAAGAAGGGCTGGTTCGTCCCGATCTGTTTATCCCGTTCGCAGAACATTCGGGATTGATTGTGCCGATGACGCGCTCGCTGATGGAACAAACCGCACTCTTGCTGGCCCCTCATGCCAATAGCATGGAGCGCGGGTTTCACCTGGCATTCAATATTACCGCTCATCATTGCCAGAATCTGGAGTTGGTAGAGGACTGCCGGCGCTTTCTCGAAGCGTTCCCGCCAGGGCATATCAATCTTGTACTGGAACTTACCGAGCGCGAGTTGATCGTACCGAGCACCACAACCCATCAATTGTTTAGCCAGTTGCACGCACTGGGGGTCATGATTGCCATTGATGATTTTGGCACCGGCCATTCCAGCTTGAGTTACTTGCGCGAGTTCAACGTTGATTACTTGAAAATCGATCAGAGCTTTGTCGCCATGATCGGCGCCGATGCATTGTCCGGGCATATTCTGGAGAGCATTATTGAACTAAGCGCCAAGCTGGACCTGGGCATTGTCGCCGAAGGCGTAGAAACACAAGAGCAAAGCCAGTACCTGGCCGACCATGGGGTTGATTTTTTGCAGGGCTATTTATTTGCCCGGCCAATGCAACCGGTCGACTTTATCCGGGCTTTGCAGGCGCAGTTAACGACCACTTAATAATAAACAGCCGTGCAGTTTAAAAACTTTTTTCAAACTGCCCCGCGCGGGACTTGGCAGCACAAGAATTAACAACTACAATTTTTTTGTCGCGACACGAACTTTAAATGATTGCATCAACAGGCGTGCCGACCAGGAGCAACCCCCTTGGACGCACGCACTGTAAATCTTGTGCATTCCAAACCAAACATCATTAATTCGCCTCGGTCACGTACCACCGAAGCTGTGAATGGAGTAATGACTTTGTCTAGACTTGCTGAGTTTCGCGCTGCTGAAAAAGCGCTACAAGAACAGCTGGCTCAATTGGAAGCCTTGAAAAATGATGCCGGACTTAAAAAAGAAATCGAGTTCGAAGAAAAACTTCAAGCCTTGATGAAAACCTACGGTAAAAATCTTCGGGACATCATCGCCATCCTTGACCCCAACCCTGCGGCGTCAAAAGGGGCATCTGCGCCCAAGCAGCGCAAGGCGCGGGTGCTTAAGGTCTATCAGAATCCGCACACCGGCGAGCTGATAGAAACCAAAGGCGGCAACCACCGCGGTTTGAAAGCCTGGAAAGAAGAATACGGCGCAGCCACCGTGGATACCTGGCTTCGTGCATAAAGCCCGTGCACACTCTAAGCCCTGCCTGTGCAGGGCTTTTTTATCCGCACAACTTTTAAAGCTGTTTAACTAAAAGGTTCAACTTGATTCAACTTTGCTTAATCTTGGGCGGATGTTTAATGCACCACATGAAGGTGCCAGCCAGAAAAGGCACTGCCCGCTTCCGTCGTTGAATATGCCTGCATCAATAACTGCCCCGCCCGTGCGCCAACACTCAACTGACTACGGCTAAAACAGTAATACCGAGTAGGAATTATCCTGTTGTGACATCCATGCGTCCAAAAGACCGTGAACACGCCGGCGCTTCACAATTTTTTCACATCGCGGGTCACAGGATAGAGGCTGCTAAAGGACTAGCGCCCCATGCCCGCTTCGGCGGGCTTCTTTTTGCCCGTGATTTGCCCCGCAACCCAACTGCCTCCCTGCCGCAGACCGCTTGCGCCCTGAAAACGGGTTTGGCGCCAGACGTCACATTCCGTATCATTCGCCCATCACGCTCAACGTAGCGACCGATCACCTATGCCTTATTTTCGGAGGGTTCATGAGCCTGCAAGACCTGAACAACATTCCCGGCGTCACTGCTTCCCCGGATAGCGCTACGCACAACTTCGTTTTCAACCACACCATGCTGCGCGTCAAGAACATCGAGAAATCCCTGGATTTCTATACCCGCGTCCTGGGTTTCTCGCTGGTTGAGAAGCGCGACTTCCCTGAAGCCGAGTTCAGCCTGTACTTTCTGGCCCTGGTGGACAAGGCGCAGATCCCGGCAGATGACGCAGCCCGTACACTGTGGATGAAGTCCATCCCCGGCATCCTGGAGCTGACCCATAACCACGGTTCAGAAACCGATGACAGCGTGGTCTACCACAACGGCAACACCGACCCGCGCGGCTTTGGCCATATCTGCATTTCGGTACCGGATATTCGTGCTGCCTGCGAGCGCTTTGAAGCTCTGAATGTGGACTTCCAGAAGCGCCTGAACGATGGGCGCATGAAATCCCTGGCATTCGTCAAGGACCCGGACGGTTACTGGGTCGAAATCATCCAGCCACAACCGATGTAAAAATCGAACGAAAAAAAACCCCATGACTGCTCATGGGGTTTTTTGTTTGCGCCCGGTTATTCCGGCGCTGAAGAACGGATCAAGTGATCAAAGGCACTCAGTGAGGCTTTGGCGCCCTCACCCACTGCAATCACGATCTGCTTGTATGGCACGGTGGTCACGTCACCGGCGGCAAAAATGCCGGGGATCGAGGTTTCACCGCGGGCATCGACAACGATCTCGCCGCGGGGCGAAAGCTCGACAGTACCCTTGAGCCAGTCAGTGTTTGGCAACAGGCCGATCTGTACAAAGATCCCTTCCAGTTCGACCGTATGAACTTCACCGGACTGACGATCCTTGTAGCGCAGGCCGTTCACTTTCTGGCCGTCACCGGTGACCTCGGTGGTCTGTGCATTGGTGATGACCTTCACGTTAGGCAAACTGTGCAGCTTGCGTTGCAACACGGCATCGGCACGCAGCTTGGTATCGAACTCCAGCAGGGTGACATGCGCCACAATACCCGCCAGGTCAATGGCTGCTTCGACACCAGAGTTGCCGCCGCCGATTACCGCGACGCGCTTGCCTTTGAACAGCGGACCGTCGCAGTGCGGGCAGTAAGCCACGCCACGGCTACGGTATTCCTGCTCGCCGGGCACGTTCATTTCACGCCAGCGCGCACCGGTGGCCAGAATTACGGTCTTGGCCTTGAGCGAAGCGCCGCTGGCAAACTTCACCTCGTGCAACTCACCTGCCTTGCCGGCAATCAGCTTGTCGGCACGCTGCAGGTTCATGATATCGACGTCGTATTGCTTGACGTGCTCCTCAAGTGCAGTGGCGAGCTTGGGCCCTTCAGTTTCCTGAACCGAGATAAAGTTCTCGATGGCCATGGTGTCCAGCACCTGACCGCCGAAGCGCTCGGCAGCCACACCAGTACGGATGCCTTTGCGGGCAGCATAGATCGCCGCGGCAGCACCGGCCGGGCCGCCGCCGATCACCAGCACGTCAAAAGCTTCCTTGGCGCTGATTTTTTCGGCCTGACGCTCAATTGCACTGGTGTCCAGCTTGCCCAGAATCTCTTCCAGGCCCATGCGGCCCTGACCAAAGTTGACACCGTTAAGGTAAACGCTGGGTACCGCCATCACTTGACGCTCGGTCACTTCGTCCTGGAACAGGGCACCGTCAATCGCCACATGGTGAATATTCGGGTTAAGCACTGCCATCAGGTTCAGCGCCTGCACAACGTCAGGGCAGTTCTGGCAGGACAGCGAGAAATAGGTCTCGAAGTTGAACTCGCCTTTAAGGGAGCGAATCTGTTCAATTACTTCGGCACTGGCTTTCGATGGGTGGCCGCCTACTTGCAGCAAGGCCAACACCAGCGAAGTAAATTCGTGGCCCATCGGAATGCCTGCAAAACGCAGGCTGATATCGCCGCCCGGGCGGTTCAGCGAAAACGAAGGCTTGCGCACATCGTTACCGTTATCCAGCAGGGTGATCATGCTGGAAAGGCTGGCGATTTCTTTTAACAGGTCATGCATTTCACGGGATTTCGCACCGTCGTCGAGAGAGGCAACAATCTCGATCGGCTGCGTGACCCGCTCCAGGTATGACTTCAACTGAGCTTTTAGATTGGCGTCCAACATACGGGCGATCTCCTTTGAACATGAATTTTTTACAAAAAAACGCCCGAGCGAATCTCGCCCGGGCGTTTTAAGGGCGATGCGGCTTACAACTCAGGTGCGGATCACCGCCCTTGGCTGGTTCACGGCCTTAGATCTTGCCAACCAGGTCCAGCGATGGAGCCAAGGTGGACTCACCTTCTTTCCATTTGGCAGGGCACACTTCGCCCGGGTGAGCAGCAACGTACTGAGCGGCCTTGATTTTGCGCAGCAGCTCGGAAGCGTCACGGCCAACACCGCCATCGTTCAGCTCGACGATCTTGATCTGACCTTCAGGGTTGATCACGAAAGTGCCGCGATCAGCCAGGCCTGCTTCTTCGATCAGTACGTCGAAGTTGCGGGAGATGGTCAGCGTAGGGTCGCCGATCATGGTGTACTGGATTTTGCCGATGGCTGGCGAAGTGTTGTGCCAGGCAGCGTGGGCAAAGTGGGTGTCAGTCGACACGCTGTAGATTTCCACGCCGAGTTTTTTGAACTCTTCGTAGTTGTCAGCCAGGTCTTCCAGTTCGGTTGGGCAAACGAAGGTGAAGTCGGCCGGGTAGAAGAACACCACCGACCACTTGCCTTTCAGGTCAGCGTCCGACACTTCCACGAAGCTGCCGTTTTTGTAGGCAGTTGCTTTGAATGGTTTAACTTGGCTGTTGATGATAGGCATCGTTGACTCTCCGTCAGGGTTGAAAAGTTGATGGGGTGAATCCTAACAACACATTTCGTATCTGGCTCATTGGCAAAGCTGATGCTGACGATTGGTTTTAGCTATCAGGCGTACCTATAAATAGCCGAAAACTAAATATGATCCACCTGAACAGGTTTCAACTTGATGTCGATCAGTTGCCGATGTTTTTTTGCGCGGTGATGCTCATCCCGGTAAACGGGGTGGCTTCAACATAGCGCATGGCTGACTTTATGTCTTTCCAGCCGACGTAATTCATCAGTGACTTCAAGTCCCAGCCACTTTGATGGGCCCATGTCGCAAAACCGCGACGCAGGGAGTGACTGGTGTATTGCTCGGCCGCAATGCCCGCACGCTCCAGCGCCTGGCGCAGCAACGGGATCACACTGTTGGCGTGCAAGCCCTCCTCCCCCAGGTTGCCCCAGCGATCGATTCCACGGAACACCGGGCCGCGGACCAACGCCGCGGTATTGAGCCATTCGATGTAGGCGCGCACCGGGCACAGTCGCAGCAGGGCCGGGGTCTGAAAGGTTTTGCCGAGGTTGTCGCGGTCACTTTTGCTGCGTGGCAGATACAAAGTAATGCCTGCCCCCTCTACAGCCTGCACATGCTCGACTTGCAGGCGGCACAACTCATCACTGCGGAATCCGCGCCAGAAACCGAGCAGGATCAGGGCGACGTCACGCCTTGCGCGCAGCAGCCCCGGCTGATCACCACTGGCTTGCGCCGCCAGGGCCTCAGCCTCCAACCACTCGACCACCTGCTCAAGATGCTGCAATTGCAGCGGTGCCGACTGCTTCTCCTGCACGGGATGCAGTGCCCGAATGCCCTTGAATACCTTGCGCACCATCGGCGCCTTGGTCGGGTCGGCAAACCCCTGACTGTTGTGCCACTGGGCAATCGCTGACAGGCGCAGCTTGAGGGTGTTGATCGACAATTGCCCGGCATGAGCCACCAGATAACGCGCCACGCTATCGCTGGTGGCCGGCAGAAACCCGCCCCAGGTCACTTCGAAGTGCTCAATGGCCGCCCGATAACTACGGCGGGTGTTGTCGCGGGTCGCGGCGTTCAGGTAGCGATCCAGCTCGCTCATGGGCAGTTCTCTTGTGTGGCGTACCGAAAACAGGCCTTAAAAGCAGTTTCAAGGCTCTGGCACGGGATAATACCAGTATATCCCGTCTTATTTTTCATTAAATAACATCAATAAAATGTGCTAATCTAGTATGTAATTACATGATACATACCACAGTACATAATCGTAGGAGATGGCCATGGCCCGTGGCGGCGTAAACAAGGCAGTGGTGCAAATTGCACGCACCGCGATCCTGGCTCGAGGCGAACACCCGAGCATTGATGCGGTACGTATCGAGATGGGCAATACCGGGTCGAAAACCACGATCCATCGCTATCTAAAGGAGCTGGACGAAGTTGACTCGCGCCGTGGCGTGCCTCGTGAGCAAATCGATGATGAGCTGACTGAGCTGGTTGCCCGCCTCGCCCAGCGCCTGCAGGAGCAGGCACAAGAGCCCATTGACCGGGCTCAGGCGCATTACGAACAGCTCAAAGTGCAACTGCAGGCGCAGTTGAACGAAGCACAGGACGCTCGGGCACAGCTTGAGCAGCAACTGGAGATTCAGGGCACAGCACTGCAGCAGGAAAGCGCCAGTCTCGACGCCACCCGCTCCATGCTGCAAACCGAGCAGACCCGCAATGCCGCCCTGAACCAGGCGTGCAGCGACTTTGACCTGCGCCTGAAAGACCGTGACGAGCAGATTCGCTCGCTGGAAGAAAAGCACCTGCACGCCCGCGATGCGCTGGAGCACTATCGCAGCGCGACCAAGGAACAGCGCGAGCAGGATCAGCGCCGTCATGAAGGCCAGTTGCAGCAGGTGCAAATGGAACTGCGTCAGGCCCAGCAAAGTGCATTGGTACGCCAGGATGAAATCACCCAACTGCATCGCGACAATGAGCGCGTACTGAGCGAGAGCCGCGCACTGGGCAAGGAACTGAACCAGGCCAATGACCTGCAGCACAAGCTGGGCAACCAGAATACGCAGCTCAACACCCAACTCAGTCAGCTGCAAAGTGAACGCACCCTGCTTCAAGAGCGCCTGCGCGTAGCCACGCAGGAAAGTGAAGGCTTGAAACAGGCCCACGCACAGATCCAGGAAAGCCACGCAGCCCTTTCCTTGCGCGCCATAAAGGCTGAAACCGCGCTGGAAAGCCTGCAGGAGCTAAAGAAGGATGCTGAACAAAGCGTGCTCACCAAAGACCAGTAGAACTACCTGATTCGATCCAGGCCCCCTCCCGCAGAAGCTGAATAGACACCCCCATCTTCGTTCAGCAACCGTTCAGCAAATGCAATCGATTCTTGTTTGGCAATACGTATCAGTATGTTACAAATTAGCACCCTAACTAATTTGTGACGCGGTAGCCCACCATGCTGGTTCCATTTCTGATCATGCTGCGCGAAGGGATTGAAGCCGCACTTATCGTCGGCATCATTGCCAGTTATCTCAAGCAAACAGGCCGCGGGCAGTGGATGCCCGCCGTATGGGTCGGGGTGTTTCTGGCCGCCGCCCTGTCTTTGCTGGTGGGCGGCGGGCTGGAGTTGATGAGCGCCGAGTTCCCGCAAAAACAGCAAGAACTGTTCGAAGGCATCGTCGGCCTCATTGCCGTGGGCATTCTCAGCTCAATGGTATTCTGGATGCGCAAGGTCGCGCGCTCAATCAAGCATTCGCTGCACACCTCCCTCGATCACGCCCTCGCCGGCTCCCGGCATCAAGTCACGGCACTGATTGCCATGGTCTTTTTTGCCGTCGCCCGGGAAGGGCTTGAAACCGTATTTTTCCTGTTAGCCGTCTTCCAGCAAAGCGAAGGCCCCGCCGCACCCCTGGGCGCCCTGCTCGGCCTGCTGCTGGCCATCGGCGTCGGCTTTGCCATTTACAGCGGCAGCATGCGCCTGAACCTGGGGCTGTTTTTCCGCTGGACCGGCCTGTTTATTCTGGTGGTCGCTGCGGGCATCCTGGCCAACTCGGTACAGGCCCTGCACGAGGCAGGCCTGTGGAACCACTGGCAAGACGTGGTCTTTGATATCAGCGCCCACTTGCCGATGGATGGCCCGCTAGGCTCCGTACTGGCTGGCATGTTCGGCTATCAGGACGCCCCCACCGTCAGCGTGCTCGGTGCGTATGTGATTTATCTGGTCGTCACGCTGGTGATGTTCTTTCGCCCGCCGGCGCCCGCCAAAACCGCACACCCTTCTTCAGTAACAAACCCATAAGGTCAAGCATGCCAACCCCTGCAAGCGGTACACCCCCACGCGCCCTGCGCTGGGCGGTGGCCGGCTCGGTGATCGTGATGATCGCAGCCGGCGGGTTGTTCTACTACGCCTCGCAACTGGCCGCGGCCAAGCGCAAGGCTCACGGCACTGAAATAACCGTGACCATCCACCCGCATAGCTGCGAACCCGACGCCCTGACTGTACCGGCCGGCTTCAACAGCTTTCGCATTATCAATGCCTCCGAGCGCGCGGTGGAGTGGGAAATTCTCGACGGCGTGCTGGTGGTCGAAGAGCGGGAAAACATTGCCCCGGGCCTGAGCCAGGTGATCAACGCGACACTCGCTCCCGGCGATTACGCCATCACCTGCGGTCTGCTCAGCAACCCCCGCGGCACCCTGCATGTGACGCCCACTGCAGCGTCCGAAGCCAGCGCCAATGCCAGGCCTACGATGGTGGCCTTTGTTGGGCCGTTGTCAGAGTTTCGGGTTTACCTGAGCCAACAGGGCAGCGCCCTGACCAGGGCTGTCGATGCCCTGTCGCAAGCCATTAGCGCCGGTGATCTGGAACAGGCGCAGGCTCTGTATACCCCCGCACGCGAGGCCTATCAACGCCTGGCGCCGGCAGCGCAACGCCTTGCCGAGCTGGACAACGCCATCAATGCTCGCGCCGACTATTTCGAAAAGCGCGAACAGGATCCGGGGTTTACCGGTTTCCACCGCCTGGAATACGGCCTGTTTGACCAGCGCAGCACTCAAGGCCTGGCGCCGATTGTCCAGCAGCTGCAAGCCAATAGCCTGCTGCTCAAGCAACAGTTGCTTGCCCAATCGTTGCCCCCCGAACAACTGGTCAGCATCGTCGCCCGCACCCTGCACAACCTGGCGGATAACCGCGCCAACAGCGGCGAAGAGGAGCGCTACAGCCATATTGACCTCAATGGCTTTGCCGCCAACCTTGAGGCTGCGCACAAAGTGGTTGATCTGCTGCGCCCTTTGCTGCTCAAGAAAAATGCCGACCTGCTGCACACCATAGACGGTGCCAGCAGCGCGCTGGATGCCGAACTCAATGGCCTGAAAACCCCGCAGGGCTACCGCACCTACGACACCGTCAGCGCCCCGCAGCGCCAACAAATCAGCAACAAGGCCAAGGTTATGGCCGATGCACTCGATGGAATCGATCCCGCCCTCGGCCTTAGCGGCCTGTAATTGCAGACGAGACGTACATGAGCGATTCACCACACACCCCGAACGAGTTCAACCTGCAACGCCGGCGCATCCTGATGGGCATGGGGGTCGCCGGGGCGGCACTGGCTGGCGGCGCCCTGAGCTGTCCGGCCATGGCCGCCGCCAACCCGGCCAATGCTCAAGTCACCCAGGCGCCGAGCAGCGACAAGACCCAGGATCATCATGACTTTCACGGCCAGCACCAAAATGGCATTGTCACCCCGCGCCCGGCCGCCGGTATGCTGGTGGCCTTTGATGTACTGGCCACGGACCGCGAAGGTCTCGAACGCCTGCTACGCACTCTGAATGAGCGCATCGCCTTCCTGATGAAAGGCGGCCCGGTCGCCCAGGTCGATCCGAAGCTGCCGCCGGTGGACTCGGGCATTCTCGGCCCGGTGGTCAGCCCCGACAACCTGACCATTACCGTGTCCGTGGGCGAATCCCTGTTCGATGAGCGTTTTGCCTTGGCCAAGATCAAACCCAAACACCTGAGCCGCATGCAGGGCTTCCCCAACGATGCCCTGGACCCGGCTCAGTGCCACGGCGACTTGAGCCTGCAATTTTGCGCCAATACCGCCGACACCAATATCCACGCCCTGCGTGACATTGTGAAAAACCTGCCCGACTTGCTGCTGGTGCGCTGGAAGCAGGAAGGCACCGTACCGCCGCAAGCACCGGTCAAGCCCGGCGAGCCGGCGCAAAGTGCGCGCAACTTCCTGGGCTTTCGTGATGGCTCGGCCAACCCCGACTCCAACGACAACACAGCGATGAACCAGATTGTCTGGGTTCAGCCCGACAGTGGCGAGCCGCAGTGGGCGGTCAACGGCAGCTATCAGGCAGTGCGCATCATCCGCAATTTCGTCGAACGCTGGGACCGTACCCCCCTGCAGGAGCAGGAAAGCATTTTCGGCCGCAACAAGGCCAGCGGCGCGCCCATGGACGGTGCCCGGGAGACCGATGTGCCGGATTACAGCAAGGACCCCCACGGCAAGATCACCAAACTTGACGCCCACATCCGCCTGGCCAATCCGCGTACCGCACAGACACGCAACAGCCTGATCCTGCGCCGACCTTTCAACTACTCCAATGGCGTCAACAAGAACGGCCAGCTGGACATGGGCTTGCTGTTCATCTGCTACCAGCGCGACCTGGAACAGGGCTTTATCGCCGTGCAAACCCGGCTCAACGGTGAACCCCTGGAGGAGTACCTCAAGCCTGTGGGCGGCGGATACTTCTTCACCCTGCCGGGCGTGCGCGACGAACAGGATTTTATCGGCCGCTCGCTGCTCGATGCTGCTACACGCACCTGAACCTCAACCCACCGGAAAAAGTCCCATGAAGAAGACCCCGCTCGCACTGTTCCTGGCCCTGGGCTTGCTCCACACCCCTCTGTCGGCGCTCGCTGCAACCGCGCCACTGGATTTGGTGCAACCCGTGTCCGACTACAAGATCTACGTCACCGAGCAGCTGGATGAGCTGGCCAGCAACACGCAAAAATTCACCGATGCCGTGAAAAAGGGTGACCTGGTCACGGCCAAAAAGCTCTACGCCCCGACCCGCGTTTACTACGAGTCGATTGAGCCGATTGCCGAACTGTTCAGCGACCTGGACGCCTCGATCGATTCACGCGTAGATGATCACGAAAAAGGCGTCACTGCGCCTGACTTCACCGGTTTTCACCGCATCGAGTACAGCCTGTTTGCCGAGAACAGTACCCAGGGGCTCGACACGCTCGCAGACGGCCTGAATAACGACGTCAAGGACCTGCAGACCCGCGTTGCCGGGCTGACCTTCCCGCCGGAAAAAGTCGTCGGCGGTGCTGCAGCATTGATGGAAGAAGTGGCCGCCACCAAAATTTCCGGCGAAGAAGACCGCTATAGCCACACCGATCTGTATGACTTCCAGGGCAACGTGGACGGCGCGAAAAAGATCTTTGATCTGTTCCGTGCGCAAATAGAACAGAGCGACAAGGCCTTTGCTGCCAAGGTCGACAAGAACTTCGCCACGGTGAACAGCATCCTGGCCAAGTACAAAACCGCCGACGGCGGCTTTGAGACCTATGACAAGGTCAGGGAAAACGACCGCAAGGCCCTCATCGGGCCGGTCAACACCCTGGCCGAAGACCTGTCGACCCTGCGCGGCAAGCTGGGTTTGAACTGATTCAAGGTTTCTCGCAACGCCAACCGATGTGACTCACGTCACATATCCGCAGGTTGGCGCTGGGCTTTGCCTGCGCACTTGTTACTCATTAGTCATAAAAGCTGTGCTGAATCACTGTTCAAAATCGTTCAGTCAATGTAAGAATCTTCCTGTTTAAGAAAAGTACTACTGTCAAGTCAGACAATGCTTGGGCGCTGTAAATACTTTCCTGAATAGCACCTGTCTAGCGTTTAGATAGGATGCACTGTTGACCCAACTTTTATAGGTTTTTCACAAGGACGCGTTTAACGTATGCAACAGCAACGAAAGCAATGCCCCAAGACTTTGCAACAAAATCATGTAGATAACGCTTTAGAACGACTTTACCTTTGTTAGAAACAGGCTTTACTCGTAAAGGGCCCGGATCTTTAACGCGCCCTGAGTTTGGTCGACAAAGACATGTCGTCTTGTGCCATTGAAACTGACTGGAACGAATACTTTGAAACCCTACCCAATCCAGTGTGTGTCGATCGTCATTCCGGTCTACAACGAAGAAGAAAGTCTGCCCGAGCTCTTGCGTCGCACAGAAGCCGCCTGCGCACAACTGAGCCAGGCCTATGAAATCGTACTGGTCGACGACGGCAGCCGGGACAAATCGGCGCAAATTCTCGAAGACGCTGCCGCACGTGAAGGCAGCCCCGTCGTTGCGGTTATTCTCAACCGCAACTACGGCCAGCATGCTGCAATCATGGCCGGCTTTGAGCACTCCAAGGGCGATGTGGTGATCACGCTGGATGCCGACCTGCAAAACCCGCCGGAAGAAATTCCGCGCCTGGTGGCACAGGCTGCTCTTGGGTACGACGTAGTCGGTACGGTACGCAACAACCGTCAGGACTCCGCCTGGCGCCGCTGGCCTTCACGGCTGATCAACCTGGCCGTACAACGCTCCACCGGGGTTGCCATGAGCGACTACGGTTGCATGCTGCGCGCCTACCGTCGCAGCATCGTCGACGCCATGCTCGCCTGCCGCGAACGCAGCACCTTTATCCCGATCCTGGCCAACAGCTTTGCCCGCCACACCACCGAGGTACTGGTCGAGCACGCCGAGCGCGAGCACGGTGACTCCAAGTACAGCGCCATGCGCCTGATCAACCTGATGTTCGACCTGATCACCTGCATGACGACCACGCCCCTGCGCCTGCTGAGCATCATCGGTTTCAGCATGGCAGCACTGGGCGCGGTATTCGCCATTGCCCTGATCATGTTGCGCCTGATCTTCGGTGCAAGCTGGGCCGGCGACGGTACTTTCGTATTGTTTGCGGTGCTCTTCGTGTTTACCGGCGGCCAATTTATCGGCATGGGCCTTCTGGGTGAATACCTGGGCCGCATGTACAGCGATGTAAGGGCACGGCCACGATTCTTCATTGAAAAAATCGTACGCGCCGACTCTGCAACGCCTTCCGTTACAACCAGCACCCCGACTTCCTCTACTTCGACACAGGTTCAATCATGAGTTTGAAAGCCGTTGTTTTCGCCTATCACGATATTGGCTGCACAGGCATCGAAGCCTTGCTCAATGCAGGCTACGAAATTGCTGCTGTATTCACCCATGCTGACGACCCCAAAGAAAACAACTTCTACGGTTCGGTTGCCCAGCTGTGTGCACGCAAAGGCATTCCGGTTCACGCTCCTGAAGACGCCAACCACCCATTGTGGATCGAGCGCATTCGCAAACTGAACGCCGACTACATCTTCTCGTTCTATTATCGCCACCTGCTGGGCGAAGAGTTGCTGGCAAGCGTCAGCAAGGGCGCCTTCAACCTGCATGGTTCCCTGCTGCCACGCTACCGTGGACGCGCACCGGCCAACTGGGTACTGGTAAACGGCGAAACCGAAACCGGCGTAACCTTGCACCGCATGGTCAAACGCGCTGACGCAGGCGATATCCTGGCCCAGCATCGTATCAGCATCGAGCGTTCGGACACGGCCCTGACCCTGCACGCCAAGCTTCGCGAAACCGCCGCCCAACTGCTGGCCGAAGCCCTGCCACTGCTGCCACAAGGCAAGCTCACCGAAACCCCGCAAGACGAATCCAAAGCCACTTATTTTGGTCGCCGCACCCCGGCTGACGGCTTGCTGCAATGGAACCGCCCGGCTGAAGAACTGTTCAACCTGGTACGTGCCGTGACCCAACCTTATCCGGGCGCCTTCTGTGCCGTGGGTGAGCACAAGCTGATTGTGTGGGGCGCCGAAGTGGTTGCCGGCAACCAGGGCCATGCACCTGGCCAGGTCATCAGCTGCGAGCCGCTGCGTATTGCCTGCGGCACAGACTCGCTGGTCATCACCGCAGGCCAGCGCAACGACAACGGCCTGTACCTGAGCGGCCCGCAACTGGCCCGCGAGCTGGGCCTGGTAGAAGGTTCGCGCCTGCGAGGCAGCGAGTCCGGTCGCCCGGCACGCCGCACCCGAGTGCTTATCCTTGGGGTTAACGGCTTTATCGGCAACCATTTGTCCGAGCGCCTGCTGCAGGACGACCGCTACGAAGTCTACGGCCTCGATATCGGCTCCGATGCTATCGATCGCCTGCGCAGCCACCCCAACTTCCACTTTGTGGAAGGCGATATCAGCATCCACACTGAATGGATCGAATACCACATCAAGAAGTGCGACGTGGTCCTGCCGCTGGTGGCCATCGCGACGCCAATCGAATACACCCGCAACCCGTTGCGCGTGTTCGAACTGGACTTCGAAGAGAACCTCAAGCTGGTGCGCTACTGCGTCAAGTACAACAAGCGCGTGATTTTCCCGTCCACGTCCGAAGTGTATGGCATGTGCCAGGACAAGAACTTCGACGAAGACACCTCCAACCTGATTGTTGGCCCGATCAACAAACAGCGCTGGATCTACTCGGTCTCCAAGCAACTGCTGGATCGTGTTATCTGGGCTTACGGTACCAAGGGCCTGAAATTCACCCTGTTCCGTCCGTTCAACTGGATGGGCCCACGCCTTGACCGCCTGGACTCGGCACGGGTTGGCAGCTCACGCGCCATCACCCAACTGATCCTGCACCTGGTGGAAGGTACCCCGATCCGTCTGGTTGACGGCGGCGAACAAAAGCGCTGCTTCACTGACGTGGCCGATGGTATCGAAGCCCTGGCGCGCATCATCGACAACAAGGATGGCAAGTGCGACGGCCAGATCATCAACATCGGCAACCCGGACAACGAAGCCAGTATTCGTCAACTGGGCGAAGAGTTACTGCGTCAGTTCGAGGCGCATCCGCTGCGTGACAACTTCCCGCCGTTTGCCGGTTTCCGTGATGTTGAAAGCCAGTCGTTCTACGGTACCGGTTACCAGGACGTCAGCCATCGCAAGCCAAGCGTGGAAAACGCCCGCCGCCTGATTGACTGGACACCCACCACCGAGCTGAGCGAAACCATAGGCAAGACCCTGGACTTCTTCCTGCGTGAAGCCATGGTAGAAATCGCGGAAAAACGCTGATGCAAGCTGGACTGCGTATCGATGTCGACACGTACCGCGGCACCCGAGAGGGGGTGCCGCGGTTACTCGAACTGCTCGACGAAGCTCAGATCAAGGCGACGTTTTTTTTCAGCGTGGGGCCGGACAACATGGGCCGCCATTTATGGCGGCTGATCAAGCCCCGGTTCTTCTGGAAAATGATGCGCTCCAAGGCGGCCAGCCTGTATGGCTGGGATATTTTGCTGGCTGGCACCGCCTGGCCTGGCAAACCGATCGGCAAGGATCTGGGGCACCTGATGCGCCAGACCCTTGCCGCCGGGCATGAGGTCGGCCTGCACGCCTGGGATCACCACGGTTGGCAGGCCAATACTGCGCGCTGGAGCGAGGCGCAGCTGATCGAGCAGATCCGCCGGGGTGTCGACACCCTGAGCGACATCACCGGGCAGGCCGTCGAATGCTCGGCGGCTGCCGGCTGGCGTGCCGACGAGCGCGTGGTCCGGGCCAAGGAAACCTTTGGTTTTCGCTACAACAGTGATTGCCGCGGGCACAGCCTGTTTCGGCCAAGGCTGGCCGACGGCAGGCTGGGGGCGCCGCAAATCCCTGTGGACTTACCCACATTCGATGAAGTGGTCGGGCCCGAGCTCAGTGCCGCCGATTTCAACTCATTCATTCTTGACCGCTTCAGCCCGCAAAAGCTGAATGCGTACACCATCCATGCTGAAGTAGAAGGGATTCTTATGGCCAATGACTTCCGTCAATTACTGGCGCAGGCCCGTGCCCGTGACATTCATTTCCAACCCCTGCGGGACTTGCTGCCCGCCGACCTCGAGAGCCTGCCCGCCGGGCAATTGAGCCGTGGCGTGCTGGAAGGCCGTGAAGGCTGGTTGGGAGTGCAGAAGCCATGACTTCACGCTGGACAATACCGCTGCTGGTTCTGGCCTTTATCGCCTTTTACCTGTTGCCATTGGGCACCCACGGCTTGTGGATCCCGGACGAAACGCGCTACGCGCAGATCGGCCAGCAAATCCTGATCGATGGTAACTGGGTCACCCCGCACTTTATGGATTTGCGTTACTTCGAGAAGCCGATTGCCGGCTACTGGATGATTGCCATCGGCCAGGCCATTTTTGGCGAAAACCTGTTTGGCGTGCGCATTGCCTCGGCCATCGCCACCGGTTTGAGCGTGTTCCTGGCCTATGCCGTGGCCCGTCGCCTGTGGAACGATCCGCGCAAGAGCTTTGCCTGTGCCCTGGTGTACATGACCTTTGGCCTGATTGCAGGCCAGGCCGGTTATTCCAACCTTGATCCGCAGTTTACCCTGTGGGTCAACCTGAGCCTGGTGGCGCTGTGGTTTGCCGTCGACAGCAGCTCCAATCGTGATCGCCTGATCAGTTGGGCGGTACTGGGTTTTGCCTGCGGCATGGGCTTTATGACCAAGGGTTTTCTGGCTCTGCTGCTGCCGGTACTGATCGCCCTGCCCTACATGCTCTGGCAAAAGCGCTTTCTGGAACTGGTCAAGTACGGCCTGGTGGCCATGCTGGTGGCGGCCATTGTCTCGCTGCCGTGGGTGTTGGCAGTACACGCCCAGGAGCCTGACTACTGGCGCTTCTTCTTCTGGCACGAGCATATCCGCCGTTTTGCCGGTGACGATGCCCAGCACGGTCGCCCATGGTGGTTCTACCTGCCGCTGCTGGTGGTTTCCAGCCTGCCTTGGGCAGCGTTGTTGCCGGTGGCCTTCAAGGACGCCTGGAGCAACAAACGCCATGCAAGCATTGTGTTCGTGCTGCTATGGCTGCTGCTGCCACTGGGGCTGTTCAGCCTGAGCAAGGGCAAGCTGCCAACCTACATCATGCCGTGCATGTTGCCGTTGGCACTGCTGCTGGGCCACGCAATGATGCAACGGGTTGAACAGGCCAAAACCTGCGCCCTGCGCTTCAATGGCGCGGTCAACCTGATCGGCGGCAGTGCGGCATTGCTGGCCCTGGTGTATTTCCAGGTCAAACAGCCCTTCTATGACAACGAACCGCTGCATATGGCCCTGCTGGTCGTGGTGCTGCTGACGTGGATCATTACCGGCCTGCTGACACTGACCAAACCTCTGAAAATGTGGGCTGCGCCGGCACTGGCCATGGGTGTTCTGGTACTGGTACTGCCAGCCGCCATGCCGAGCAGCGTGGTTCACAACAAAATGCCTGACCAGTTTATCCTGGAACATATGGATGAGCTGTCCCGGGCCAAGACATTTCTGAGTAACGACCTGGGCGCAGCGTCTGCTTTGGCCTGGCGTCTGCGCCGACCTGACGTGACACTTTACAACACCCAGGGTGAGGTCAAGTACGGCCTGACCTACGACGATGCCAAAGGTAAAAGCATTAGCCTGGCCGAAGTTGGCCCGTGGATGGCTGAAGCTCGCCGCAAAGGCCCGGTCGGTGTGGTAATGCGCGTCAAGGACAGCGATGAAAGCCATGAAATGGACGAGTTGCCCAAAGACGCCAAGCGCTATGACGAAGGCAATATGGTGATTCTGATTTACCCGCAGATTGCTCCATGACCCTGACGCTATTGCTGTTGGCCTGTCTGTTGACCTGTGCTGGCCAGATCGCCCAGAAATACGCGGTCGAAGGTTGGCGCGGGGTTGACACCGGGGTGGCGCAAAAACTGCGCTCCCCCTGGTTATGGCTGGCACTGCTATGTCTCGGCCTGGGTTTGCTGGTGTGGTTGCTGGTACTGCAACGGCTCGAGGTCGGGGTTGCTTACCCGATGCTCAGCCTAAATTTTGTACTGATCACCCTGGTGGCCCGTTATCTGTTTAAAGAAACCATCGACCTGCGCCATTGGCTGGGCGTTGGGCTGGTAATAGCCGGGGTGGTTTTGCTGGGGCAACACGCATGAGCCTGTACCGTGGCTTTGCCTTTGCCTCAGGCAGTGTATTACTGGTCAGCGGCGCCCAACTGGGCATGCGCTGGAGCATGACGCGGTTGCCGCAGCCCGCCCAATGGCTTGAAGCGTTCAGCCAGGGCAGTTTCTCGCTCCCGGCGTTGGCCATGGTAGTTGCCGCCATTGTCGCGTATGCACTGTCGATGCTCTGCTGGTTGCTGGCCCTGCGCGATTTGCCCTTGGGCCGCGCCTATTCGCTGCTAAGTGTCAGCTATGCATTGGTCTACCTGCTGGCTGCCAGCCTGCCGATTTTCCATGAAAGCTTCACCCTTTCAAAAACCCTCGGTGTGACGCTGGTCATTCTTGGGGTGCTTGTGATCAATTCTCGACGTACTTCCGGAAACAGCGCATGAAAATCAGTGTATTTGGTAGTGGTTATGTAGGCCTGGTGCAGGCGACGGTTCTGGCGGAAGTCGGCCATGACGTCATCTGCATGGACATTGACCAGAAAAAGGTCGAGTCGCTGCAACAAGGTCACGTCAGCATTTTCGAGCCCGGGCTTTCAGCCTTGGTGCGTGAAAACCTCGAGAGCAAGCGCCTGCGTTTTACCAGCGATGAAAAAACCGCTGTCGAGCACGGCGAGGTACTGTTTATCGCCGTGGGCACGCCTCCGAGCGAGGACGGCTCGGCTGATCTTGGCCAGGTGTTCTCCGTGGGTGACGCCGTTGCCCGCCACCGCAAGGAGCCGCTGATCCTGGTCGAGAAATCCACCGTGCCCGTAGGCACTGGCGACGCGCTGACCGCCCATATCAACAAGGCCCTGGAGCAGGCCGGACGCTCGCTGCAATTTGACGTGGTGTCCAACCCGGAATTCCTCAAGGAAGGCTCGGCCGTCACTGATTGCCGCCGCCCGGACCGCATCATCATTGGCTGTGCCCGTGAAGAAGTGCGTGAAGTCATGCGCGACCTGTACGCGCCGTTCAACCGCAACCATGACCGGATCATTTTCATGGACCTGCGCAGCGCCGAGCTGACCAAGTACGCCGCCAACTGCATGCTGGCGACCAAGATCAGCTTTATCAACCAGATCGCCGAACTGGCCGAGCACCTGGGGGCCGACATCGAAGCCGTGCGCCTGGGCATTGGCGCCGACCAGCGGATTGGCTATCACTTCATCTACCCTGGCTGCGGCTATGGCGGTTCGTGCTTCCCCAAAGACATGCGCGCGCTGATCCACAGTGCCCAGCAGGTCAATTGCTCCAGCGATCTGCTGCAAGCGGTCGAAGCGATCAACGAGCGGCAGAAGCACAAGCTGTTCGAACGCATCAACGCGTTTTTCAAGGGCAACCTTGAAGGCAAGACCTTTGCGTTGTGGGGCCTGGCATTCAAACCCAATACCGATGACATGCGCGACGCACCCAGCCGCGTATTGATGGAGGCCCTGTGGGCTGCGGGTGCCAATGTGCGCGCTTTCGACCCCGAAGCCATGCAGGAAACCCAGCGCCTTTACGGCGATGAAGCGCGCCTGAGCCTGATGGGCACACCGGAATCTACCCTTAATGGCGCCGACGCATTGATCGTCTGCACCGAGTGGCAGCAATTCAAGGCGCCGGACTTCGACCTGATCAAGCAACGCCTGAGCGCGCCGGTGATTTTTGACGGGCGCAACCTGTATGACGGTGAGCGCCTGGCCAAGGCCGGCTTGCAGTACTTCCCGATGGGGCGTGGCGAGTCGTGCAACTTGCCGGTCGGGTCAACAACCCTTTGATGATTCAGCAGCGCCGCCATTGGCAACAATGGCGGCGTTTTTTTTGTGCGTCCCGATGAGACAAGGAAACTCGACATGCGTGCCGATTTCACCTCCCCCGCCCTGCTCACCTTGCGCAGGCAATCGCTGATTCTGGGCGCGCTCGCCTTGCTGCTGTTTATCCTGGGCAACCATCAAGAGGCCGCGATTGGCTTTGATTCGCGCTTTGTCATGTTCGCCAATGAAATGCTGCGTCACGGCCCCGGTTTTTTCCCGACCACCTACGGCCAGCCTTACGCGGACTACAGCGCAACCTCGACCCTGCTTACCTGGCTGCTGTCCCTGCCCTTTGGCAAAGTCACCAGCCTGACAGCTTGGCTACCTACGGCCATTGCCAGTGCAAGCATTGTGACCTTGATGTATCGCCTGGTAGCGGCGCAATCGCGCACCTGGGCGCTGGTCAGCGTGGCACTGCTGTTGCTGAGCATGACTTTTATCACCGAAACACGTGCGGTATCGCTTGACCAGATGCTGGCAGCGCTCAGTTTCAGTGCCTTCTACCTGGCTTACGCCCACGATCACTTTGCGGCACCACGCCGTCATTTCTGGCTGTTGGCCCTGCTGGTACTGGGTTTTGCCGTGCGCGGGCCGATCGGCCTGGTCATTCCCAGCGGTATCCTGTGCAGCTATTACCTGCTTAATGGCCAGTGGCGGCGCCTGATCAGCTTTGGCCTGCAAGCGCTGGTCTTGCTGATCCTGTGTATTGGCACGTTATTGATGCTGGCCTGGATCAGTGGCGGTGAGGCTTTTGTACATGAAGTCATCCGCATGCAAGTGACAGGACGCATGGATGGAACCGAAGGCGCCAGCGGCGTGCTGTATTACTTCACCAGTTCCATGGGCAATTACGCGCTGGCTTATCCGCTGGCCGTTTTGGTGCTGCTGGCGATCCTGATTACCGGGCGCAAGCCGTCGGGGCCAGCCTTGCAACTGGTCAAGTACTGCGTTGGTGCAGCCCTGATCGTGATGATCGGCCTGTCGATTCCCCAGGCCAAAAAGGCCCGTTACCTGCTGCCCATGTTACCGATGGCCGCGATTATTGCGGCCTACCCGTTCCAGGTCATGCACGGGCGGGTATTTGCTGGCCTGCGCGGCTTGATTCAGGGGTTGTTCCTGCTGCTGCCGGGTTTACTGATTATCGGTCTGCTGGTTGTACGCAAGCGTTTTGGTGAAGAGTTGCCACCCTTGACCGTCATATTCGTGGCCCTGGCCGTGCTTCAGGTTCTGGCCGTTGGCGTACTGTTCAAAGCCCAATGGCGTGTTGCGGGGCTGGCAACCTGTGCGGTGCTGGCGATGTGGAGCAGCTATATCATGGTCTTCGAACCTGCAGAGCGCAGCCTTTACGATACGCGTAACTTTACCCTCAAGGCCATGCAACTGATCGACCAGGCTCCGGCCCCAGTAGTACTGCATGGCATGGGCAAGGACGCCAAGGCGATCAAGTTCATGGTTAACGTGGATCGTGATCTGCTACCGCTGTTTACCCAGTCATCCGCTGAACTGGCAGCATTGCCGACTCCGGCCTGGATCATCATGGATCGCAAGGACTATGAGGCCTTGCAAGGCAGTGACCTGGGTAATATTGCCCCGACGCTGAGCGGTCGTTTCGACAAGAACGACTATGTGTTGCTGCATCGGCCTTGATCCTGTGGGAGCGGGCAACCCCGCTCCCACAACTACGGCAAAACGCCAGAGCACAAACAGTGCGCCTGCAGGTACAATCCCCGCCCTTCTCTCTCCCCAAGGAATCCCAATGTCAGGGCTTGAACTGTTTGCCGCCGCACTCGGCGTCATTGCTGTCTGGTTGACAGTCAAACAGAACCCCTGGTGCTGGCCCATCGGTCTGGTGATGGTGCTGCTCTACAGCTGGATCTTCTTCGAGATCAAACTGTATTCAGGCATGCTGTTGCAGGTATTTTTTGCCCTGTTGCAAGTCTATGGCTGGTGGCAGTGGACACGCGCAGGGGCACAGCATGAAGGCCGTGTCGTCAGCCGGTTAAGCCCATTGCAAGTGCTCGGCGGGGTGATTGCAGGCGCCATCGGCAGCGTCGCTCTCGGCGCCTCAATGGCCCATTGGACCGACTCCACTTTCCCCTGGTCAGATGCCACGCTGACAGCCTTCAGTCTGGTTGCCCAATTATGGATGGCGCAAAAACGCCTGCAGTGTTGGGCATTGTGGTGTGTCATCGATGTGCTTTATATCGGCTTTTTTGCCTGGCAGGACCTGTACTTCACCGCCGGCCTGTACGCGTTGTTTACCCTGATAGCCATTCAAGGCTGGCGTGACTGGCGCCGCGACCCGGCGCTGCGCACATGAAGGTGGTCGTTCTGGCAGGGCCGGAGTCGAGTGGCAAGAGCTGGCTCGCTGCGTTATTGCAGCAGCGCTTTGGCGGCACGATGGTGGGCGAGTATGTGCGCTACTTTATCGAGCAAAACCCTCGCGAGACCTGCCTGGCCGATATTCCGGACATCGCTCTCGGGCAGCTTCGCTGGGAAGACGAAGCGCGCGCCCAACAACCCGCGCTGCTGATTCTGGATACCCATTTACTCAGCAATATCCTCTGGAGCCAGACCCTGTTTGGTGACTGCCCACAGTGGCTTGAAACTGAACTGCTCAAGCGCCACTACGACCTGCATTTGCTGCTGTCCCCCGACGATGTGGAGTGGACCGCTGACGGTCAACGCTGCCAACCCTCACTGGCGGAACGCCAGGCGTTTTTTGCGGCCAGTCTTGACTGGCTCACCGATCATCAACAAACCGTACAAGTGATAACCGGCGACTGGCAGGCCCGGCAACAGCATGCCTGCGCCGCAGTCGAACAATTAATGGGTAGTCGGGAAACTTGCTCAGACAGTATTAGTCCATAAGTTAGGTTGTTTACAACAAACAACTGGCAAGCGAGTTACTTAATGCTTTCAGCTTCTTGCCAATGTCCGTTGCTGTTACATGAAAATTTCGTGAAGCCTCTAAAACATTGGTTTGAGGCACGACTTTGCGCAATTGTAAGGTTAACGAGACACCCCCTTGACCCACGTAATTTGCAACCCGGCCCTTATTGTACAAGGGCCGGGGCTGCACACTGACATCTCATGTTCGTTACACCTGATCCCGCCCGGAACAGTCATCGTGCTGTGTGCTGTTGTTTTCAAACATTAAATTGGAAATGGCACAGCTCATGCTCTCTTCCTATCACGCTTGCCAGGGCCAGCGTCGATAAGGGAGCACAGTCATGGGGCACGCATGTTGTGGTAATGGTCACCTGCTGATGGCTTGCAGCCTGAGCGCCTTGCTGGGCTGGTGCGCCATTGTTCAGGCCGCCGGTAATGGCGAAATAGTGCTTACCCGTACCGTGCAACCCCATGCGGTGGGCAATCCGCCCATGCATCCCGATCCTGACCCGCTAACCGTCAATGCCAGCCCCTTGGCTCAAGTCATGGGTGCAACCCGTGAACTGAGCGATGGTGATTTTGCCAGCGTCAGCAGCGGAACTGCGATCACCCGGTCCATTATGCCCAGTGGTAACACACTGCCCGGCCTCACCACCAGCAACGGCCTGCCAGGCATAAGCAATGGTCATGCTGGCGGCAGCGCAAACAGCATTTCCGGCACGATTGGCAACAGCATTAGCCAAGGGATGCGCCCGCTCTCTGCCCTGGGCCAGGGGAAATAACATGATTGCCTGCCGCCTGCCTGCACTGATTGCCGCGCTGCTGGTCACCTCCTTCGCTGTGGCGGCTTCCGATAACAACGCCACGATCAAGGATTCGGGGGCCAACTACCATGGCAATGTCTCGCTTAACCAGGCCTCTGGCGATCAGCAACAGCAAGTCAATATCCGTGCAATTGCCATCGGCACCGAGGCACGCGCTACGACTGCAGTGACCCAGAAACTCAATACCCCCGCCGACACCTCGCTCAATGCCCGGGCAACTATCGGTGGCAATTCCTTCAGTAATGGCAGCGGTGTGATCGGTATCAACCAGTCAGCCGGAGCCAATAACCAGATGGTCAATGCCGTGCGGGTCAGCATCAGTGCCCAGCCGCAAGGTATCGACGACAGCGCCTTGTCCCAGCAGAACGTGGCGCTGCTTCCAGACTCGGGTACCGCATCCCCCGCCAGCGGCAGTCGCCAGATCGTTACCAGCGATCAGGCCTTCACCGGCAGCCGAGGGGTGGTGCAGTTGAACCAGAGTGCAGGGGTGGGGAACCGCATGGCTAACACCCTGAATATCCGGGTTGCTGACTGACCCGGCAACAACGCAGTGCAATTGGAAAGTGCCAACACTTAACCCAACTAATGATGCACGGAGAAACACCATGAAACCGTCAATCGCTCTGAAGCCACTGGCTTTCGCTCTGGCAACACTGGTGGCCGTATCTGCTCAAGCCAACGGTAACGGCAACAACAATCCGCCGCCTCCATCGACACCGCCTGCATACACCCTTGACCCTAATGCCGCCGCCGCTGCAGTCGTGATTGACGTGCAAAACAGTCACAACAACAAAGTGACCAACAAGGCGGTCGAAAACAATGCAACCATCAAGGACTCGATCAAAGGGTCTGAAGGCAACATGGGCGCGAACGCCGCTTCCGGCTCCGGCAACCAGCAAGACAACGCCGTAGCGATCGCCACTTCAGACGAGAGCTTTGTGTTTGGTACCGCTGCGTCCCTGACCAGCGCCACCCAGACCAACAGCCACAACAACTCGCACAACTATGGCGCACAAAACAACGCATCGATCAAAAGCTCGGCCAATGGCAGTTCGGGTAACGTCGGCATAAACGTTGCTTCGGGCGAGTTCAACCAACAGAAAAACAACCTGGCCATCGCCGTATCCAATGGTCGTATCGCCAGCGCCGGGGCAACCGCCTCGCAAACCTCGAACAACCTGTCGGTGATCAACGAAGCCGGTGCGTCTTACCTGAGCAATGTGAATACCTGGAATCAAGGGTCGGGCTGGAACAACAAAACCCCTGTCGTCAACAACGCCACCATGGACCATTCGTTCAATGGCTACTCGGGTAATGGCGGTGCCAATATTGCGGCAGGTACCGGCAACCAACAAAGCAACTCGCTGTCCATCGCTGCCGGCTGCAAGGTCTGCATGTAGTCGCGACGCTAAAGAAGGGTCTCGTTTATGAGACCCTTTTTCCTTATTCAGGCGTATCAATCATGCGTATTGTCGCCCTCACCCTCTTCCTCGGCCTGAGCGCAATGGCCCATGCCGCACAGATGCCAATCGCTGCCCTGCCTGGCGGCAACCTGGTGTTCAAGCAGGTGCAGAGCATTCGTGAAAGGCGCTTTGCGGATATTGTTGAACAAAAAACCGATTTCAGTTGCGGCGCTGCGGCGCTCGCCACCGTGCTGCGTCAGGCCTATTGGCTGGACGTCAACGAAGACCAGATCATCAAGGGGATGCTGCAAAACGCTGATCAGGATCTGGTTCGCACCCAGGGCTTCTCAATGCTCGACATGAAGCGCTACGTTGAGAGCATCGGCATGCGCGCCAGGGGTTACCGAATTCCGGCGCAGAGCCTTGAAAGCGTGAACATACCCGTTGTGGTGCTACTGGATATCCGTGGCTACAAGCACTTTGTGGTGCTGCAACGCGCGCAAAAAGACTGGGTGTATATCGGCGACCCTGTCCTGGGGCACAAGCGCTACTCCCACGCAGATTTCCTCAAAGGCTGGAATGGCATTGTGTTTGCCATCATCGGCCCCGGTTACGACAAGACCAATGCGTTATTGACCCCGCCTGCCCCGCTGACCGCAAAAAACCAGCTCGACGGGTTTAACCCGGTTAAAGACGCAGAACTCATGGACTTCGGTTTTATCCAAAGCGACTTTTTTTAAGGTGCGTCAATCATGACTACGGGGCCCGACGCTCCAGGAGCCGTACATGAAAACTTCCATTTGGCTGATTGCCGCATGCCTTGCGACCAGCCTGCACGCCCAGGCGGCGTCCTTTAAACCGGTTGAATTGAGAGACACTGAAATGGCCGAGTTGCGCGGCCGTTATGTGATGCCCGGGCGGATCATCAGTTTCGGCATCGTGATGAACAGTACCTGGACCAGCAGCAATGGTGGCGTAGTCGGCGCCAGTACTTCCATGTATGTGCAAAACACCATTGAACCCAAGTTTTACGTGTCCACTTACAGCTCTGCCGGTAACGGTGCCCCTGGCTCAAACGGCACTGGTTCGGTTACCGGTGGTGCGGGCCTGACCACAGCCCAGGGCGTCACCCAGAGCGTTCGGGCTGCGGGTGACAACAACAGCGCCTATAACAACGTCGACATCAATGTCAGCGAGGCCGACCAGGCCCCCGTGGTCAACCAGCAAGGGGTTTTACTCACGACCAATACGTCCATCACCCAGGCTGCTGGTGCCGGCAATGTGACCGTCTCGGCCACGGCTGGGGGCGTTCAGCTGGCCATTCAGGCCAACAACAATCAAGGCAGCTCACTGCAGCAAATCGCCCAGGGTGGCGTATTGCAAAGCACTACTTTGCTGGGCGGCGGTAATAGGGTCAATAACATGGCACAACTTAACGTGGTACTGGGTAACAACCTGCCCAGCCCCGGCGCGCTCGATTGCAACCTCAATCAATTAAAAGGCCTTCGCAATATGGGTTATTGAACTAGGCTCAGGCTCTACAACTTGGCTTATCTGGACGGCTTATTTCATGCATCGATCGATAACCTTTCGCGCAGTTGTATGTATGAGCACTATATTCCCGTCACCCCTGTTATATGCAGCGGCTGATGCCGATCTAGCGCTACTAAAACAAGAACTTATGGAGCTTCGCCAACGTTACGATCAACAGCAAAAAGCCTTGGCAGTGCTTGAGCAACGGGTGCGTGAAGTTGAGGATCAGCCTGCGACGCCGCAACCCAGGCGCCTGGCCAAATCACCGGCCGACATGAAGGGCAACCAGAACGTTACGGCTGCCAGTGGCACCAGTACCGCTGCACAAGGCAGCTCTTATGGCGCCGCGCTCAAGGATGACTCCGCCCCCGCCCAGAGTGTGGTCAACCTCTACGATGAAGCCAGCGGCTTTTTCGGCGGCGGCAAGTTCAGCCTCGAAACGGGTATTACCTATTCGCGTTATGACACACGCCAGCTGATTCTCAATGGTTTTCTGGCGCTGGATTCAATTTTCCTGGGCAACCTCAACCTCGACCGGATCAAGGCCGACAACTGGACCCTTGACCTCACCGGACGCTATAACCTGGATAACCGCTGGCAGTTTGACGTTAACGTTCCGGTGATTTACCGCGAGAGTACTTACCAGTCCGGCGGGGCCAACGGCGGTGATGCGCAAGCCACTTCAGAGCAAACGGTTACCCGCGACCCGACCATTGGCGACGTCAACTTCGGAGTCGCGTACAAGTTCCTCGACGAGTCGGTCAATACCCCGGATGCAGTCTTCAGCGTGCGGGTCAAGGCCCCCACCGGCAAGGACCCGTTTGGCATCAAACTGGTCAAAGCCTCTGAAAACACCAACTTGTTTGTCCCTGAAGACCTGCCCACCGGCAATGGTGTGTGGTCGATCAGCCCTGCCATTTCCCTGGTCAAGACCTTCGACCCAGCTGTGCTGTTCGGCTCTCTCTCGTATACCCATAACCTTGAAGAGTCATTTGACGACATCAGTTCCACGCAAAACCTGAAGCAGCCTGGCAAGGTCAAACTGGGTGACAGCTTCCAGATTGGCGCAGGGGTTGCTTTTGCCCTCAACGAAAAAATGAGTATGTCGTTTTCCGTGTCCGACCTGATTCAGAAAAAGAGCAAACTCAAGCAGGATGGCGGTGACTGGCAAACTGTTACCACCAGTGATGCCAACGCCGGTTACTTCAATATCGGCATGACCGTAGCAGCGACCGATAACCTGACCATCGTGCCCAACCTGTCCATAGGCTTGACCGACGATGCGCCAGACTTCACCTTCAGCCTGAAATTCCCTTACTACTTCTAAACAGCAAAAGGCCCTCCGCGCTTGAGCGCTGGGGGCCTTTTGCTGCTTTCAACGAATGTGATGCTTGTGCAGTAACCGATAAAACGTCGGCCGCGAAACCCCAAGCACCTTGGCGGCCATGCTCAAATTGTCGCTGTGCCGGTCCAGCACCTCGCACAGTGCCTGGCGTTCGGCGCGGTCCTTGTATTGTTCAAGGGTGTTCATCGTGCCGACCAACAACGGGCGCAACTCCAGGCCCAGATCATGCGCTTCGATCTGCCGCCCTTCGGCCAATACCAGCCCACGACGCACGCGGTTGGCCAGCTCGCGGACATTTCCCGGCCAGCCATGATTGCCCATGGCAATCAACGCCTCGTCACTGAACGTACGCGGGCGACGGCCTGTTTCCAGACTGTAGAAACGGGCAAAGTGACTGGCCAGCATGGCCAGGTCACCATGTCGCTCTCGCAAGGGGGCGGTGGTTAATTGCAACACGTTGAGGCGGTAATACAGGTCTTCACGAAATTGACCGTTGGCGACTGCCGCCTCGAGATCAACATGGGTCGCTGCCAGAATACGAACATCGATGGGGATCGGCTGGTTGCCGCCGACTCTCTCGATGTGTTTTTCCTGCAAAAAACGCAACAGGCTGGCTTGCAATTCCAACGGCAGATCGCCAATTTCATCCAGAAAAAGCGTACCGCCATTCGCGGCCTCAATGCGTCCAACCCTGCGCTGATGGGCGCCGGTGAAGGAGCCCTTTTCGTGGCCGAACAGCTCAGACTGGATCAAGTGGTCGGGAATGGAGCCGCAATTGATTGCAATAAAGGGCTTGCCGTTGCGCTGGGATTGACGGTGCAGTGTGCGGGCGACCAGCTCCTTGCCCGTACCGCTCTCGCCGCGAATCAGGATGGGCGACTGGGTGGGTGCAAATTTGCTAACCGTCATGCGCAGGTCCCGCATCAATCGGCTGTCACCCAGCAGTTCATCTTCCTGTACATCGGACGGGGTTGAAGTTTGCCCTCGCAGGCACGCCATGCCAAAGGCCCGGCCGAGTGTGACTTGGACCCGGGAGACGTCAAAGGGCAAGGTGTGAAAGTCAAAAAACCATTCGCAGACAAAATCCCCCACATTGTTCATTTTCAGTACGTCAGGGGTGAGCGCCGCAATCCACTCGGTACCACTGCGACTGATCATGTCTTTTACCGCTTCGGGACGTTCCAGATGAAAAGGTTGCAGCCTGAACAGGCCAACATCGCAAGAGCGGTCAACAACGGTTGCCAGAGTGCAGCTGTCGACCGCCCAGCCTATGGTTCGCAGACCGGGGAGCAATTCATGACAATCCGCACAGGGATCGACCACCAGCAGACGTCGGGGAGAGGACATTGCAAGCATGACTGTTCCTTGGCGCCAGAAAAACATAAAACAGCATTAAAAACAGTCCCTTGTTCAACTTACGCGTAACCTTAGCAAGCCATTGGGCGCTTTCTGGATCGTTTGTTTATAACCCTAATAGCCAATCAAACTGTACAGCCTCGTTCCAAGAGCAGGGGCGATAGATACACTCACTGAAAATTGATCTGGATCAGTCATATAAAAAAACTTTTAAAAATATGACGAAAGTGTGTGACCTGATGCCCCTCTAAAGTCATCAGTACAAGTAACCAACCGAACGGTAAGCCCAGCCGACGGTTAATCACTTGATGGGCATACTTGAGAGAACACCCTATGAACGCCCCGCTCCGTTTCAACGAAGCTCTTTTGATTGCCGGCCACGCTTTTGAACCTTTTCAATGCGTTGCCTGGGCTGCACAGGATGGTCATGGCGAGTTGAGCCTGACTGTTATCGATCGCACCAATACCCGTATCGGCCGCAAACAGATCCCGCGCAGCGCCTGCGCTGACGCCGCTCAGCTGGAAAGCCTGCTGGCACAAGCCCGCGCCGAGATCAGCAGCGAAGGCTACACCCTGCAGCCTTGGGTCATGCCTGCTTGAGAAGCGGCTGACTGATTTGGGAGCTGGTTGACCAGCTCCCACAAATAATCAGCCATCAATGTGCACATACTCTGCATTCAACTCGGCGGCCATTTGACGCGAGCGGCCCAAACGAATCGGGCCACGCTCGATATCGATCAACAGTCCCGGGCAGTCAATGGCCGGCAGCGTTGACCACTCTTTCAGTCGGCCATCGGTCAACAGTAAAAAGCGCTGTTGTTCCTCGGGACACTGTTTGCGGCGCCTTTCAAGCCAGTCAGCGACTTCCTGCAAGGCCTCCAGTAAAGGCGTCCCGCCTCCAGCACCCAAGCCCTGCAACCAGTCATTCAAGGCAGCAGACGCCTTGGAGCCGATGACCTGCCACTGCGGCGCCTTTGCGCTGACCGTCATCACCGCCACCCGCACACGCTGACGATACGCATCTTCAAACAGTTGGGCCAGTAGCCCCTTGGCGTCACTCAGCGCCTGATGGCGACGGGTTGAAGCAGACGCATCCACCACCACCAGCCAGAGTTCCGGCGCTGCACTTTGCCGGGTTTTCCAGGCCAGATCAGCGTGCAGCCGGGGACGACCGCCGAGCAGGGTTTGCACCCAGTCGATCATCCCGCTGCCGGCGCTGCGGCTTGCGCCTTGCTTGCCCGCAGAGAGCTGACCTGACCGGGGCCTGGCATCCGCCCCCACTGCAGAACGGGGGCGGATGCCTAGGGCTTTTTTGGCCAGCTCGGCACTTCACGGCGCGCGCCCATGGGTTGCACCTGTGCAGGCAGTTCGCCCCACTGGCCCTGCCCCGATTGAGGCGAAGCATTGCTGGCCTGAGGGGGTGACTGCGGCGGTGGTGTTGACGCCTGGCCTTTAGGTTCTCGGCGGCGATGACGCAAGGCAAACTCGGCCACGGCATCAATATCGTCCAGGCTGATGGCCGCGGCCCCGCGCCAGGCGGCATGGGCCCGCGCTGCGCGCAGCCAAACCAGGTCGGCACGCATGCCATCCACCGCGGCGGCAAAACAGCGCTCAGTTACAACAGCCAGAGACTGATCATCCAGAGCGATGCTGCCCAGCCGTTCACGGGCCTGCTGGCAGCGCTCGCGCAAGGTCGTTTGCGCCTCATACCATTGCGCGCAAAACTTCTGCGGATCAGCGTCAAAGGCCAGGCGCCGGCGGATGATTTCGCTGCGTTCTTCCGGTTGCGGCTGGCCGCTGAGCATCACATTCAGGCCGAAGCGGTCGAGCAACTGCGGGCGCAACTCGCCTTCTTCCGGATTCATGGTACCAATCAGCACGAAACGCGCAGCATGCCGATGGGAGATACCATCACGCTCGACCACATTGGTGCCGCTCGCTGCCACGTCCAGCAGCACGTCCACCAGATGGTCGGCAAGCAGGTTGACTTCATCGACGTAAAGCACGCCGCCGTCGGCCTTGGCCAGCACCCCCGGGGAGAACTGCGCCTTGCCCTGGCCCAGTGCGGCATCCAGATCGAGGGTACCAACCAGACGCTCTTCGGTTGCGCCCAACGGCAAGGTGACAAACTGGCCGCTGGCAAGCAGGTCGGCCAGACCGCGTGCCAGCGTCGACTTGGCCATGCCGCGCGGGCCTTCGATGAGTACGCCGCCAATTTTCGGGTCAATGGCGGTCAGGCACAGCGCCAGTTTCAATGAGTCCGCGCCGACCACCGCCGATAACGGGAAATGTGGGGTGTCAGTCATGTTTTCGGGCTCCAGATTTTAGAATAGTGATCGGCCTTAATAGCCCCTCACCCCAGCCCTCTCCCAAAGGGAGAGGGGGCCGATTTTTGGTGAGGTATAAATCCTGAACATCCCCCGATCAGTCCCCTCTCCCTCCGGGAGAGGGTTAGGGTGAGGGTTGCCTGGTTACTCTTCCTCTATATCCAGCAACAGATTCTCCAGCGCCGCTTGATACTCCCCCGGTTCACTCCACAGCCCGCGCTGCTGCGCTTCGAGCATGCGTTCGGTCATGTCGCGCAGGGCATGCGGGTTGTGCTCACGCACAAACTCACGGGTATCCGGGTCCAGCAAATAGGCATCCGCCAGCAATGCATATTGATGATCATCGATCAGGTGCGTGGTTGCATCAAAGGCAAACAGGTTGTCCAGGGTAGCGGCCATTTCAAATGCGCCTTTGTAACCATGGCGTTTGACCCCTTCTATCCATTTCGGGTTGGCCGCACGGGAACGGATGACCCGGTTCAACTCTTCCTTGAGCGTACGGATCTTCGGCAGATCCGGCTGGCTGTGGTCGCCGTGGTAGCTGGCTGCTGCCTCCCCACGCAAGCTCTCTACCGCCGCCAGCATGCCACCCTGAAACTGGTAGTAGTCATTGGAATCGAGCAGGTCATGTTCACGATTGTCCTGATTTTGTACCACCGCCTGCATCTGCCCCAATCGCTGGGCAAACTGACCGCGAGCCGCCGTGCCTTCATCGGCGCCGCCATAGGCATAACCGCCCCAGTTCAGATACACCTCGGCCAGGTCGTCGCGGCTTTGCCACAAACGCCCATCGATTGCGTTCTGTACCCCGGCACCGTAAGCCCCGGGTTTGGCACCAAACACCCGCCAGCCCGCCTGACGGGCCGCCAGTTCCGGGGCCAGCCCTTCGCGCTCCAGCTGTTCACGCTCGCTTCGCACTTTTGCCGCGAGCGGATTCAGGTCATCAGGTTCGTCCAGCGCCGCCACCGCCTGAACAGCGGCATCGAACAGGCGAATAAGATTGGCAAAGGCATCACGGAAGAACCCGGATACACGCAAGGTCACGTCCACCCGCGGCCGGTCCAGCAGGCTCACCGGGAGGATTTCAAAGTCATCCACCCGCTGGCTACCCGTGGCCCACACCGGGCGCACGCCCATCAGCGCCATGGCCTGGGCGATATCATCACCGCCGGTGCGCATGGTCGCAGTGCCCCATACCGACAGGCCGAGCTGACGCAGGTGATCGCCGTGGTCCTGCAAATGACGCTCAAGAATCAGGTTGGCCGACTGAAAACCGATACGCCAGGCCGTGGTGGTGGGCAAGTTGCGTACATCCACGGAAAAGAAATTACGCCCGGTAGGCAGTACGTCCAGGCGCCCGCGGCTCGGTGCACCACTGGGGCCGGCAGGGACAAAACGCCCCGCCAGAGCATCAAGCAGACCCTGCATCTCGGCCGGGCCGCAGGCATCCAGACGCGGTGCAACAACCCCAAGCAACTCCTCAAAAATCCCTCGCACTTCGCTCCATTGCTCGGTGTCGGGCAATTGCAGCGTGCCCGCCAACGCCTGCTCGATCAGCTGCGCAGCATACAGTTCCAGACGTTCGCGGGTATCGCCTGCGGTGCGCCACAGCGCCTCGCTGACTGCTTGCAAAGGCGCGGGGCGACGTGCCGTCCAGGGCTCGGCCAGCGCACAGTCCAGCGGATCAAAACTCAGCCCGAAGGCTTTGGCCAACGCCCGCAGCACGCTTGATTGCGCCCCGCGGCCATCACCGCGGGGGATGCGCAGCAATGCCAGCAAGGTGTCGATGCGCAGACGCCCGGCAGGCGACTCACCAAAAATATGCAGGCCGTCGCGGATTTGCGATTCCTTGAGGTCGCACAGGTAGGTATCCAGCCGTGGCAGCCAGATTGCGGCATCGCTGTCGCTGTCGAGGTGTGCGTCCAGTTGCAGCTCGCGGTCGATATGGGTATCGCGCACCAGCTTGAGAATATCCCGTTGCAACTCCCGCGCCCGGCGCGGATCAAGCAGTTGCGCTTCGTAATACTCGTCGGCCAGCAGCTCCAGGTCACGCAGAGGGCCATAGGTTTCGGCCCGGGTCAGCGGCGGCATCAAGTGGTCAATAATGACCGCCTGGGTCCGGCGCTTGGCCTGTGCGCCCTCACCCGGATCATTGACGATAAACGGATAGACGTTGGGCATGGGGCCCAAAATAGCATCCGGCCAGCAGTGTTCAGACAGCCCGACGCCCTTGCCCGGCAACCATTCCAGATTGCCATGCTTGCCCACATGCACCACCGCATGGGCGCCGTAGGTGTTGCGCAGCCAGAAATAAAACGCCAGATAAGCATGGGGCGGTATCAGGTCCGGGTCATGGTAGACCGCACTGGCATCTACCTGATATCCCCGCGCCGGTTGAATGCCGACAAAGGTCAGGCCAAAACGCAGCCCGGCAATCATCAGGCGACCGCTGCGAAACATCGGGTCGTGCTGTGGCTCGCCCCAACGCTCAATCACCGCCTGGCGATTGGCTTCTGGAAGACGATTAAACATCGCCTGGTATTCATCCAGCCCAAGGCTTTGATGGCACGGGCGCAGGTCGAGGCTGTCGAGGTCGTTGCTGACACCGCCCAACAGAGCTTGAATCAACGCGGTGCCGGTATCCGGGAGCTCAGCAGCCACCGGGTAGCCTTCGCCCTGCAAGGCGCGCAAAATATTCAGCGCCGCAGCCGGGGTATCCAGCCCTACGCCATTGCCGATACGGCCATCGCGGGTCGGGTAGTTGGCCAGGATCAGGGCGATACGCTTTTGCGGGTTCGGCACACGTGCCAGCTCCACCCAGCGCCGTGCCAGTTCTGCGACAAAATCCATCCGTTCGGGATGCGCTCTGTAGCACACCACATCCGACTGACTGCGCTCACTGCGCCACGCCAGGTCCTTGAAGCTGATCGGCCGGCTGATGATCCGCCCGTCCAGTTCCGGCAAGGCAATGTGCATGGCCAGGTCCCGCGGGCCCAGACCCTGCTCGCTGGCTTGCCAGCCGGGCTGGTTGTCCTGGGCACAAATGGCCTGGATCACCGGGATATTGCGGCGAAACGGGCGCAAATGCGGAGCTTCCGGGCTGGACTGGGCAAACCCGGTGGTATTGAGAATGACCCCTGCGCCGACTTCATCGAGCAAGTCCTGTACCACCGCCAGGCAGCCCGGCTCCTTCAGGCTGGCGACCGCAATCGGCAGCGGATTTAGCCCTGCCGCCTGCAGACGCTGGCAGAACACATCGACAAATGCCGTATTGGCCGCCTGCAAATGCGAGCGATAGAACAAGAGCGCCGCCACCGGTTGGCCCGGCTGCCAGTCGCCTTGCCAGTCCTGCAGTGCAGGGCTGGAATGGGCCGGATGATAAATGGCAGTACGGGGCAAGGTGTGCGGTTCGTCCCAGGCATAGTCGCGGCCCAGCCATTGGCTGGCCAGGCAACGATAAAGCTGCAGGGCGTTATGCCGCCCGCCCTGGCGCAAAAAGTGCCAGAGCCGTTCGGCCTGCTCGACGGGCACTGTGCTCAGGGCGCTGAGTTCCGGGTCGGGGCGGTCATCGCCCGGCACCAGAATCAGGGTCACACCGCGTTCAGCCAGTTGCACCAGCCGTTCAATGCCGTAGCGCCAGTAGCCGATGCCACCGTGCAGCGACAACAAAATCACCTTGGCGTGTTGCAGGACCTCATCGACATACAGGTCGACCGAGCCGTGGTTTTGCACCTGCATCGGGTTGGCCAGACGCAGGCTTGGATAATCGTCAGGCAACTGCTGCGCCGCTTCGGCGAGCAGGGCCAGGCTTGAATCACCGCTGCACAGGATCACCAGCTCGGCGGGGGTCTGGCCGAGGTCGGCAATATTGTCGTCCGCTACAAAGCCGCCGGGCTGGGTCCTGAGCAAATGCATGGTTTAGGCGCTCAATGCTGTACGCAGGGTGGACTCGAGCAGGGCCGCGTCCAGGTCCTGGCCGATCAGCACCAGTTTGGTGGTGCGCGCTTCGTCGCTGCCCCAGGCGCGATCGAAGTGCTTGTCAAAGCGCGTGCCCACGCCCTGGATCAGCAAGCGCATCGGTTTGCCCGGAATCGCGGCAAAGCCCTTGACCCGCAGAATGCCGTGCTTGACCACCAGTTGGCTCAGAGCATCCATCAGCGCGCGCTCCTCTGCCTGAGGCAGCTCGATAGAGATCGAGTCGAAGGCATCGTGATCGTGGTCGTCGTGGTCATCATCGCCATCGTGATGATGGTCGTGATGGCTGTGGCGGCCATCGATATGGTCTTCCGAACCCGTCTCCAGGCCCAGCAGCACGTCCAGCGGCAAGCGACCGCTGCTGGCTTCGATGATCTTGACCGCCGGTGGCAGTTCTTCAGCCACTTCGGCACGTACACGGGCCAGGTCTTCAGGGCTGATCAAGTCAACCTTGTTGAGAATCACCAGATCGGCACTGGCCAGTTGGTCAGCAAACAGCTCGTGCAGCGGCGACTCGTGGTCCAGGTTAGGGTCGAGCTTGCGCTGGGCATCTACCTGATCCGGGAAGGCCGCGAAAGTGCCAGCCGCCACCGCCGGGCTGTCGACCACGGTAATCACCGCGTCAACCGTGCAGGCGCTGCGGATTTCCGGCCACTGGAAGGCTTGAACCAACGGCTTTGGCAGGGCCAGGCCCGAGGTTTCGATAAGGATATGGTCGATATCGCCACGGCGCGCCACCAGCTCACGCATCACCGGGAAGAATTCTTCCTGTACCGTGCAGCATAGGCAGCCATTGGCCAGTTCATAGACGCGTCCCTTGGCCTCTTCTTCGGTGCAGCCAATAGTGCATTGCTTGAGGATTTCGCCATCGATACCCAGTTCGCCGAATTCGTTGACGATCACTGCAATGCGACGGCCGTTGGCGTTGTCCAGCATATGACGCAGCAAGGTAGTCTTGCCCGAACCGAGAAAGCCGGTAACGATAGTGACGGGGGTTTTGGCCAGTGTTTTCATCGGATGCCCTTTGGCAAAACGGCGGGCATACGGGACGACGGCCGCAAGCAGTGCGCGGTCAGTCTTCGCCACCGGATCACCCCGCCCGGTTGAAGTAAGAATCTGTTACGAGGCAGGTCTCCTGGCTTACGGCTGATACCTACCTTGCGCCTTCCCGCCTGTGAAGCAGTGGCATTGCAAGATCAACGACCGTTTACAGTTGCGGGGGCAGCCGCGGCATACCGCGTTCCCTTCTTAGCTTCGCGCTGCGAAGAACCTCGAACGCGCAAGGCTACGCAGTGCTTTGTAACAGGTCAACACAGATACGTTTAGATACCCTGACCTATTGTGGGAGCGAGCCTGCTCGCGAACGACCTTCGCGAGCAGGCTCGCTCCCACAGGTGCAGTATTCCTGTAGCCGCTCACAAGGTAAGAGGCAGCGACCACAGGTGTTGTAGGCAACTTGTGTTCTAATTGCCGCCTTTTTTTCAGCCATAGCTCTTCAAGGATCTGCCCATGCCGTCCACTCGCCCAACCCGCGTCCTGATTATTGGCTACGTGTGGCCCGAGCCCCGCTCTTCGGCGGCGGGCGGACACATGATGCAGATCATCGAAAGTTTCTTGCAGCAAGGCTGGCACATCACCTTCAGCAGCCCGGCAGGCATTGGCGAACACAAGGCTGATCTGGCGACATTGGGCATTGATGAAGTCAGTATCGCGCTCAATAACAGCAGCTTCGATACCTTCATCACCGAGCTGGCCCCGGATATCGTGCTGTTCGACCGCTTCATGATGGAAGAGCAGTTCGGCTGGCGCGTGGAGAAGCATTGCCCGCAGGCCCTGCGCGTGCTGGAAACCTCCGACCTGCAAAGCCTGCGCGACGCCCGCCAGCAACAGCTCAAGGCGCGCCTCAAACTCGACGCCGACACTGATGATTTCAGCAGCCTGTTCGCCCCTGCACAACGGGAGACCTTCGAGCAGATGGCCGTTACCGATCTGGCGCAACGGGAGATCGCGGCGATTTATCGATGCGACTTGAACCTGATGATTTCCGAATACGAAATCGATCTGCTCGTAGAGCACTTCAAGGTGCCCCGAGCCCTGCTGCACTGGTGCCCGTTGATGGTCGACAGCGTACCTGGGCAGTTCGTACCCTTTGACCAGCGCCAGCATTTCCTGAGCATCGGCAATTTCCGTCATGCCCCCAACTGGGATGCCGTGCTCTGGATGAAAACCGCGATCTGGCCATTGATCCGTCAGCAACTGCCCACGGCGCAATTGCATGTCTATGGTGCTTACACCCCGCCCAAGGCCACTGCACTGCACAACCCGGCACAGGGTTTTCACGTGCTCAACTGGGCCGAAGATGCGCTTGAGGTGATGAGCAATGCGCGGATCTGCATGGCCCCCCTGCGCTTTGGTGCAGGAATCAAGGGCAAAATCGCCGATGCCATGCTCTGCGGCACGCCCAACGTCACAACTCCCGTAGGCGCCGAAGGCATGCATGGCGACCTGCCGTGGGCAGGTGCCATCGAACAGAGTGCCAGTGCGATTGCTGCCGCTGCGGTGCAGCTGTATCAGAGCCCTGACGCCTGGCATCAGGCCCAGCAGCACGGAACGGCACTACTGGCGCAGCGCTATTTGCAAAGTACCCACGGCCCGGCACTGGTCGAGTGCATCGAAGCCTGCCGCGCCGGCCTGCAACAGCATCGGCGCAACAACTTCACCGGTGCCATGCTGCGCCATCATCAGCATAAAAGTACCCAGTACATGTCGCAGTGGATCGAGGCAAAGAATCGAACGGTTTGACTAGGGCTGTGCCAGTCGCGTCGCCTTGAACATCTCGGCAATCATGATGATGCGGTCTTTTTCGCCCGGTATCTGGACGCTTGCCGACATTGGCGCAAATTGCATGGCGTCGGCACTTTGCGCATTGTCTGGATTGAAATTGACCGTAATTCGGGTTCCATCATCAAACACCGTGCGCTGCAGGCTCCGGTCTGCACTGAGCACCTGAAAATCAACCAGTGCCTGGGTAAAAAGCCGTTGATGCAAGGGCGAAAAAACCTCGTTGTAGGCCGCGATAAAGGGCAAGTCGCGCTCCAGCACGGCGGCATTGAGGTGGTACATGGGCGGCGTCATGTACAACAGCTGCAGCAGTGCCGTGTTCTGCTGCTCATTGGAAAATTTCAACGATGGGTAGGCCCAGTGATGCGTGCTGACCAGACTGTCGTGAAGCACCATTTGGTAAAGCGGCAAGCGGTACTTCCAGGAGCGGACATAGGTTGCCAGTTGCCGTTTGATCGGAACAGTCTTGAAAAACAGTGTTGGCGTCTCCGGGGGCCAGTACTGCCCTACAAAGAAAGGTGACTGTTGATTACCGGACATGTCAGGGTCGGTCCAGTCGAATGGTTGTGTGGCAATGCCGTGGCTGTAGGCAATATTGGCTGCAAACGTAGAAACCGCCCCCTCGCTGCCCGTGACCAGCCCCAACGACTCGCCCGGGTAATCCAGGCGCCGGGCAATCACCCGGGCATTTTCACTTTCACTGGTTTCCCGGCCGGGGGTGTAGTCCGCCTGTGCAGTGACCGCAGCATCGACATCGAGAAAATAGCTGTTGAGCCCGGCAGCACCTGCCACAGCCTTGATGCGCTGGCGCGCATAGTCCTGGGCCTCCCGGGGATTGGCAAAGACGCCAATGCCATTAAACCCCTTGCTCGTAGTACCGCTCGCGTCATGCTGCCCTGCACTGGCCAGGTTCGCGCCCATTTGCGCAGCGGCCCAGGTTTCCGGTTCGGCGGGTGCATGAGCGTCTGCGTAGTTGTCGTACACCGCCACCAGAAACCCGGCTTGCTTGGCCAATGCCACAGCCTGCGGGTGCCAGAATGCATCAAGCCAGTCCTTGGCTCCCAGCCAGGCACGGGTGAGCCCGGCTTGTTTGAGCGCATTGACCGTATCCACAGACAGCCCTCCTCCCCAGCGCTCGGCCGGTAACAGGTAAGGCCCGAAAGCCTCGACCAGCTGAGTTCTGGCCGCCTGCCCCCACAGCACCTCGCCAGCCGGATCATGCCCCCCGTCCAGAGGTTCCTTGGCGGGTACCGCTACAACCTGCCGCATTCCCTGGTTGATGGCACGAACCAGTTGCAGTTGATTGAACGGTGAAACCATTCGTAGCCGTGAGCGCGTACTCGACAAACTCATGTCAAATACGCTGCGGGTTTGCGGATCAAAGCTTGCCCATAAACTGGCAGCCAGATGCCCGGGGGTACGGCGCGCCCGGTCAAAAGCCGTGATAAAGCTTGCCCAGTTGAGGACGTCTGTGGTTTTCAGCGGCCCTGCGTCCCAAACGTAGATATGGGGTGCACCGCCGAGCAGGGCAGTTTGCGGCACCGCACGAATTTTATCTGTCAGTGAAACGAACTGGCCGTTGCTCTTGAGCCATTTGCGATATAGCCCTGCGCCATATAACGGTTGTGCAGGGCCGGGGGCGATGCTGATCACAAAGGGCGCATCAGGTGCAAGCCGGTTGAAGTCATGCTGCAATTGCGGCACCGCAGTGTTTTTGACTCGCTTGATACTAAACAGGGTGTCGAAGGGCGTTTCTACTATCCAGGTGACCGACAGGTCCTCGTGCAATTGAGTCCAGAACGGCATGCTCAACTCACCCAGCAACTGCCCGCCGGAGTAGCGCTTGACCAGCCAGCTAAGCCAGCCGGGGTCATTGGCCGGTATATAGCTACCCTCGCCAAAAGGAATGGCGTAGGCACGAATGCCGGTTTGCAGGCGCGGCCAACGCAAGCTTGCAGGGCGGGACGCCTGTATCGAAACGCGCAACCTGTCGTCCTCAACCTTGATGTCGACCCGGTATTGATTCCCCTCCTGGCTAATCGTCCAGCTGTCGGAAGCCAGTTCAGTGACCTCGCTGTCCTGCCTGAATGCACCGCCACTGAGCAACAAGGGCGCTTTGTCGGGCCGTAGCAAGAACACCTCAAGGGTTGCCCGGTTCACATCGAAGGTACCCTGAGCGACAGCAAAACTGGCTCTGCCAGTGGCATTAGCAGGGCTCGGCATCACAAGCCCCCATGCTGCAAAAAGCAGGACACACAAGAACCCACGGTAACAACGCAAACAGGCAAGATGGGCTTTCATAGCTGACTCATGTAAACGACGCAATACAGGAGCCAAACTGTAGGCAGTTGTATCAACTTGACGCCATAATCTAATTCTACAAAACATGTACGAAAAAGACTTCGACGCAACTGCCTATTCACTCAGGTGGGTGCGCCTGCGCAGCAGATACGTGTCCATTATCCAGCCCTTGCTTGCTCGGGCAGTACTGCGGGCCTGCTTGATCTGCTCGCACACTTCGCTCAGTTTGCCCGCGATCAGAATCTCGTCCGCAGTGCCGATATAGGCGCCCCAATAGATATCGACATTTTCATCGACAAAGGCTTCAAAGGCACAATGTGCGTCGAGCATGACCACGACATTATCCAGATCCTCGGCCACCAGCTTGCGTCCGGTGGTGATGCGGATCGGCTGGCCGATAGTGTTGAGCGCAATGCGATGGCGCGCGACAAGGGCCTGCACACTGCTGATACCGGGGATCACCTCATGCTCGAAGTCGCTGCAGCCCCCGGCCCGGACACGGTCGAGAATACGCAAGGTGCTGTCATACAGCCCCGGGTCGCCCCACAACAGAAAAGCCCCGCATTCGCCATCGGCCAGTTGGTCTTCGATCAAGTGGGTAAACACTTCGGCCCGCTGTTGGTGCCAATCCTCGACGCCATCGGTGTAGCACGCCGTTGAGCTGTCACGCTGCGGGTCGTTGACCTGCACCACACGGTAGCCCGGCTCACGGATATAGCGCTGGCAGATCTGCAGGCGCATGCGCACCAGGTCTTCGGTGGCCTGGCCCTTGTCGAGCACAAACAGCACATTGGCGCGATTCAGCGCGTTGATCCCCTGGACGGTGATGTGCTCCGGGTCTCCGGCGCCGATACCGATCAACAACAGTGTTTTCATCCTGTAATACCCTCAAATCTGACTGGACTTAACCGCAGGAACCGGCATGATCCACGCCATAACAAGACTGACGACGGCCCAGCCCATGACCCGCCCCGCCCGCGCCACAGACCCGTCCTACGAACTGATGGACGACCACAATGGCCTGTCGATCATCTATCGCCAGCATGGCTTCCCCTGTCCGCTGGTGCGCTGGCACTTCCATAAGGAATACGAGTTGCATCTGATCGTTGCCAGCAGCGGCAAGGTGTTTGTGGGCGAATATATCGGTAATTTCCACCCTGAAACATTATTCCTCACCGGGCCCAACCTGCCTCATAACTGGATCAGCCAGGTGGCCGGTGACGAGGTGGTGCCCACCCGCGACATGCTGGTCAACTTCACCGATGAACTGCTTGAGAACGCCGCCTCGGTACTCACCGAACTCAAGTCCCTCACGCCAATGCTTGAACGGGCGCGCCACGGGATCGAGTTCCGCTGTAAAGCCACGATCCGCAAGGCTATGGACCTGATGCAGGCAATTGCCGGCTCCAGCGGCATCACCCGGCTTGGCCATTTCCTCATCCTGCTGGAACTGCTGGCCGGCTGTGATGACTACCAGCTGCTGTCTGGGGTCACCGCCGGAAATCTGGCCGACGAGCAGACCATCGATCGCACCAACCGGGCCGTCGACTATATCTTCAGCCACTACACCCGCGAGCTGCCGCTAGAAGAAGTCGCCGACTACATGGGCATGAAGCCCACCTATTTTTCCCGCGTATTCAAGCAAGCCACAGGGCGCTGCTTCATCGAGTTCGTCAATCGACTGCGCATCAGCAAGTCCTGTGAGTTACTGGCCGATGGTCAAAAGCCCGTCACAGATGTGTGTTTCGAGTCAGGTTTCAACAATATTTCCAACTTCAACCGTCGCTTTCAGCAACTCAAAGGAATGACCCCGTCACACTATCGTCGCCTGGCGGTGCAGCGTTTGACCGAGCAAAACCAGCGTGCGCCGAGTGAACGCCTGCGCAGTGCAAAATAGTATCGATTGATGTGCTTCCAGTGATTTGTCACGCCGGTGATTGAGGGCTGTAATCGGCCCAGGCGCTTGCCCCGTGCGAGCCGCTATAAAAACAATAACCGTCCTTCAAAAGCCGCCAGGCCGCTGAAGTGGAGTGCTCAATGAATATTCCTGTCAAAGCGTTATGTGTCGCCACGTGCATGACCCTGAGTGGCATCAGTTCAGGCGCGCAAACCCTGACCATTGCCACGGTCAACAACAGCGACATGATCCGCATGCAAAAGCTGGCGAAAACCTTCGAGAGCGAGCACCCCGAGATCAAGCTCAACTGGGTGGTGCTGGAAGAAAACGTATTGCGCCAGCGCCTGACCACGGACATTGCCACCCAGGGCGGACAATTTGACGTGCTGACCATCGGCATGTACGAAGCCGCACTCTGGGGTGCCAAGGGCTGGCTTGAGCCCATGACCGACTTGCCCGCCACCTATGCCATCGACGATGTGTTCCCGGCGGTTCGCGACGGCCTGTCCGTCAAGGGCACGCTCTATGCCCTGCCGTTTTATGCCGAAAGCTCGATGACCTATTACCGTACCGACCTGTTCAAGGATGCCGGGCTGAGCATGCCCGAGCATCCGACCTGGGAACAGATCGCCGGCTTTGCCCGCACCCTCAACAAACCTGACCAGGAACAATACGGCATCTGCCTGCGCGGCAAGGCGGGCTGGGGTGAAAACATGGCGCTGATCAGCACCATCGCCAACGCCTACGGCGCGCGCTGGTTCAATGAACAATGGCAACCGGAGTTCAACGGGGCCGAGTGGCAAAATGCCTTGAATTTTTATGTCGGCACACTGAAAGCCTCAGGCCCGCCGGGTGCGACCAGCAATGGTTTCAACGAAAACCTGGCGCTGTTCAACAGCGGCAAATGTGCGATCTGGGTCGATGCCAGTGTTGCTGGCTCGTTTGTCACCGACAGTAGCCAGAGCAAGGTCGCCGAGCATGTCGGCTTTACCTTCGCCCCCCATGCTGTGACCGATAAAGGCAGTGCCTGGCTGTACTCCTGGGCACTGGCCATACCCACCAGTTCCAAAGCCAAGGACGCCGCCAGGACATTCAGCACCTGGGCCACGTCCAAAGAATACGGTGCTTTGGTGGCGGAAAAAGACGGCATTGCCAATGTACCCCCGGGCACCCGGGCCTCGACCTACACCGAGGCGTACCTGAAAGCTGCACCCTTTGCCAGGGTCACCCTCGAGTCCTTGAAAGTTGCCAACCCTCAGGACCCGACCCTCAAGCCCGTCCCTTATGTGGGTATCCAGTTGGTCACCATTCCGGAGTTCCAGGCGGTGGGCACCCAGGTTGGCAAGCTGTTCAGTGCCGCGCTGATTGGCCAGACCACCGTGGACCAGGCACTGGCCGCGGCCCAGCAGAGCACCGAGCGCGAAATGAAGCGGGCGGGTTACCCCAAGTAGCACTGCCAACACCAAACTCTGGTCTGTGGGAGCGAGCCTGCTCGCGAATACCGCGTCGACTCCTTCACGAGGAGGCTCGCTCCGACGCAAAGCAATTCAGGTGTATTGACGATGACGACTTCGACTGTTATTGCCGCGCTCGACGCCCCGCCAACGGGGCGGCGTCCGCGCCTGTTCAATCCCGGCTGGTTTCTGGTAACGCCCTCTGTGGCGCTTCTGTTGCTGTGGATGATCGTGCCACTGGGGATGACCCTGTACTTTTCACTGATCCGCTACAACCTGCTCTATCCCGGCGAAAACCAGTTCGTGGGGCTGGAGAACTTCACCTACTTCCTCACCGATTCGGGCTTCCTGCCCGGCGCAACCAACACTTTGCTGCTGGTTGGCAGTGTGCTGCTGATCAGCGTGGTGCTCGGCGTACTGATCAGCGCCCTGCTCGAAGCCAGCGAATTCATGGGCCGCGGCATCGTAAGGGTGCTGTTGATCTCGCCGTTTTTCATCATGCCGACCGTGGGCGCGCTGATCTGGAAAAATCTGATTTTCCATCCGGTATCCGGCGTCCTGGCCGCCGTGTGGAAGTTGTTTGGCGCCCAGCCGGTGGACTGGCTGGCGCACTACCCGCTGCTGTCGATCATCATCATTGTGTCGTGGCAATGGCTGCCCTTTGCGATCCTGATTCTGATGACCGCCATGCAGTCTCTGGACCAGGAACAAAAAGAAGCCGCGCGGCTGGACGGTGCCGGCCCCATCGCGATTTTCTGGCACCTGACCTTGCCCCATCTGGCGCGCCCCATTGCCGTCGTAGTGATGATCGAGACCATCTTTCTGTTGTCGGTGTTCGCCGAAATCTTTACCACCACCAACGGCGGCCCGGGCTATGCATCCACCAACCTCGCGTACCTGATCTACAACCAGGCGCTGGTGCAGTTCGATGTGGGCATGGCCTCGGCCGGCGGTTTGATCGCCGTGGTCATCGCCAATATTGCCGCCATCATTCTGGTGCGCATGCTCGGCAAAAACCTGACAGACAAGCCGTGAGGGCTCAGTGATGACACTACAACAATCGCGCCGCCTGCAAAGCCTGCTGCTGGGCACCCTGGCCTGGGCCATCGCCATCCTGATCTTTTTCCCGATCTTCTGGATGCTCCTGACCAGTTTTAAAACCGAACTCGACGCCTTTGCCACGCCGCCCCAGTTCATTTTCACGCCCACGCTGGAGAACTACCTGCATATCGAACAGCGCAGCAGTTACTTTCACTTCGCCTGGAACTCGGTGGTGATCTCGTTCACTGCCACGGCCCTGTGCATGCTGATCGCTATCCCGGCGGCCTACTCGATGGCGTTCTACGAAACCAAGCGCACCAAGGGCACGCTGCTGTGGATGCTCTCCACCAAGATGCTGCCGCCAGTGGGTGTACTGATGCCCATCTACCTGCTGGCCAAGAGCTTTGGCCTGCTGGATACACGGGCGGCACTGATCATCATCTATACCCTGATCAACCTGCCGATCGTGGTGTGGATGATTTACACCTACTTCAAGGATATTCCCAAAGACATCCTCGAAGCCGCACGGCTGGACGGCGCCACGCTGTGGCAGGAGGTGGTGCGCGTATTGCTGCCGATCAGCAAGGGCGGCCTGGCTTCAACCCTGCTGCTGTCGCTGATCCTGTGCTGGAACGAAGCGTTCTGGTCACTGAACCTGACCTCTTCCAGCGCCGCGCCTCTGACTGCACTGATCGCGTCCTACTCCAGCCCCGAGGGCCTGTTCTGGGCCAAGTTGTCGGCCGTTTCGACCCTGGCCTGCGCACCGATCCTGATTTTTGGCTGGATCAGCCAGAAGCAACTGGTGCGCGGTTTGTCCTTCGGCGCAGTCAAATAAAAATACTGATTGGAGGCCCACTATGGCCAACCTGAGAATCAACAATCTGCACAAGGGCTTTGAAGGTTTCTCGATCATCAAAGGCATTGATCTTGAGGTCAACGACCGTGAGTTCGTGGTATTTGTCGGGCCGTCGGGCTGCGGTAAATCCACACTGCTGCGCCTGATTGCCGGGCTTGAGGAAGTGACGGACGGCACCATCGAGCTGGACGGGCGCGATATCACTCAAGTCAGCCCGGCCAGGCGCGATCTGGCCATGGTATTTCAGACCTACGCTCTGTACCCGCATATGAGCGTGCGCAAAAATATGTCGTTTGCCCTCGACCTGGCAGGCGTGGCCAAGGCCGAAGTGGCAAAAAAGGTCAACGAAGCCGCCCGCATTCTGGAACTGGCACCCTTACTTGAGCGCAAGCCCAAACACCTGTCCGGTGGTCAGCGTCAGCGCGTGGCCATTGGCCGGGCGATTGTTCGCAACCCCAAGATTTTCCTGTTTGATGAGCCGTTGTCCAACCTCGATGCCGCGCTGCGGGTGCAAATGCGTCTGGAACTGGCACGCCTGCATCAGGAACTGCAAGCAACCATGATCTACGTGACCCACGATCAGGTCGAAGCCATGACCCTGGCCGACAAGGTGGTGGTGCTCAATGGCGGCAGGATCGAACAGGTTGGCTCACCGCTGGAGCTGTATCACCACCCCGCCAACCTGTTTGTTGCAGGCTTTCTCGGCACACCGAAAATGGGCTTTTTGAAAGGCCGGATCAGCCGCGTTGACAGCCAGGGTTGCGAAGTCGAGCTGGACGCCGGCACCCGTATCCAGTTACCCCTGAGCAGCCCTGCGCTGAGCCTGGGCAGCCCGGTCACCCTGGGCATTCGTCCGGAGCACCTGAACCTGGCCAAACCCGGTGAGTGCACCCTGAGTGTGACTGCCGATGTCGGCGAGCGCTTGGGCAGCGACACCTATTGCCACGTCAATACTGCCTGCGGTGAACCGCTGACCATGCGCGTGCGCGGTGATATGGCCAGCCGCTATGGCGAGCAGTTGCAGTTGCACCTGGACAGTGAACATTGCCATTTATTCGATGCCGGGGGCCTGGCCCTGACCCGTCCATTGCGCGCAGCTGCCTGAACCCACGAGATTGCCCCATGAAACTCAATCGCCGAAACCTCGACACCCTTACCAACCTGGTGGCCAAACCCACCTACCTTGGCAGCGATACCCGGCAGGGCATTGCCCACATCGGCGTGGGCGGATTTCATCGCGCCCACCAGGCGTATTACACCGATGCTCTGATGAATCGGGGCCAGGATCTGGACTGGAGCATCTGCGGCATCGGTCTGCGGGGCGAAGACCGCAAGGTGCGCGACGCTCTGGCCGGTCAGGACTACCTCTATACCCTGTTCGAACTGGGCGACAGCGACGACACCCAAAGCCGCATCATCGGCTCTATCAGCGGCATGCTGCTGGCCGAAGACGGCATCAATGCACTGATCGACAAGCTGGCCAGCCCGGCTATTCGCATCGTTTCGCTGACCATCACCGAGGGCGGCTATTGCATCGATGACAGCAGCGGCGAATTTATGTCTGCACTGCCACAGATCCAGCACGATCTCACCCACCCCGAAGCACCGACAACCGTGTTTGGTGTGCTATGCGCCGCCCTGGCCCGACGCCAGGCCAGCGGTATCCGGGGCTTTACCCTGATGTCCTGCGATAACCTGCCCCACAACGGCGCTGTCGCGCGCAAGGCCCTGCTGGCTTTTGCCGCGCTGCGCGGTGCTGAACTACATGATTGGATCGCTGCCAATGTCAGCTTTCCAAATGCCATGGTGGATCGCATCACGCCCATGACCAGTAACGCCCATCGTTTGCAACTGCATGACCAACTGGGTATAGACGACGCCTGGCCGGTGGTCTGCGAGCCGTTTATCCAGTGGGTACTCGAAGACAAATTTGCCTGCGGCCGCCCGGCATGGGAAACCGTGGGCGTACAACTCACCGACGACGTCACGCCTTATGAAGAGATGAAAATCAAACTGCTCAATGGCAGTCATCTGGCATTGACGTACCTGGGGTTCCTCAAGGGCTATCGGTTTGTTCACGAAACCATGGGCGATCCCCTGTTCGTGACGTATATGCGTGCCTATATGGATCAGGACGTAACGCCGCAACTGGCGCCGGTGCCCGGCATTGACCTGACGGCCTACAAGAACACCCTGGTGGAACGCTTTTCCAATCAGGCCATTGCCGACCAGTTGGAGCGCGTGTGCTCGGATGGCTCGTCGAAGCTTCCCAAGTTCACCGTGCCTGCCATCAACCGGCTGATCAGCGATGGTGGCGAGTTGAAACGTGCGGCACTGGTGGTTGCAGCCTGGGTGATGTATCTCAAGGGAGTTGATGAAACTGGGCTGCACTATGCCATTCCCGACCCGCGAGCGGAGTTTTGCCAGGCCCTGGTGGCGGATGATGAGTTGATCGTGCAGCGATTATTGAGCGTTGAAGAGATCTTTGGCGGCGCCATTCCCCGGTCTGCCGAGTTTGTAGCTGCGTTCGAGTGGTGCCTGAACAGCTTGCGTGATGTCGGGGTGAGCAAAACCCTGGAAAATCTGCTTCATCTTTGAAGCCCACCCCAGCCCTCTCTGGCAGAGGGTGCTGAATTGAGCAGTCGCAAGTGCACCGTTATCCCCGATCAGTCCCTTATCCCTGCGGAGAGGGTCTGTTAGAGGCTTTTGATCTGGCTAAGAGCAGGTTCCCATGAGCACAACCCACTTATACCTGGGCATCGATTGCGGCACCCAGGGCACCAAGGCCCTGATCCTCGACAGCGAGTCCGGCCAGGTGCTCGGGCTGGGCAGCGCTCCACACACGTTAATCCAGGGCGCACAGGGGCGGCGCGAGCAGGATCCCGGGCAATGGCTGGATGCATTGCAACACGCTACCCGCCAGGCCCTGACCCAAGCCGGCATCAGCGGCCAGCAGATTCAGGGCATAGGCGTGTCCGCACAACAACACGGGCTGGTGCTGCTCGATAGCCAAGGCGATGTATTGCGCCCGGCCAAACTGTGGTGTGACACCGAGTCAACTGGCGAAAACAACCAACTGTTAGAATGGCTGGGCGGCGAAACCGGCTCCCTGGAGCGGCTGGGCCTGGTGATCGCGCCAGGCTACACGGTCTCCAAGCTGCTCTGGACAAAACACCATCATCCTCAGATTTTGGCACGCACTGCCCATATCCTGTTACCCCATGACTACCTGAATTTCTGGCTGACCGGACGCTGCTGCAGCGAATACGGTGATGCGTCCGGCACCGGTTATTTCAACGTGCGCACTCGCCAGTGGGATCGCGAACTGTTGCATCATATCGATCCCGACGGCCATCTGGAGCAGGCACTGCCCGGGCTGATCGAGCCCCGCCAACCGGTCGGGCGTATCCGCCCGCTTATCGCGCAGTTGCTGGGACTGAACCCCGATGCCGTGGTATCCAGCGGGGGCGGCGACAATATGATGGCAGCCATTGGCACCGGCAATATCGAACCCGGAATCATCACCATGAGCCTGGGCTCGTCGGGTACGGTCTATGCTTTTGACCCGCAGCCACAGGCCCGTCCCGAGGCCTCAGTGGCCAGCTTCTGCTCGAGCACCGGCGGCTGGCTGCCGCTGATCTGTACCCTGAACCTGACCAATGTCACCGGTGCCGTGCGCGAGCTGTTCGGCTTGTCTGTGGAGGGTTTCAACCAGATGGCCAGGCAGGCACCCGCAGGCGCAGAGGGTGTCAGTCTGCTGCCCTTCCTCAACGGCGAGCGGGTGCCTGGCCTGCCCGATGCCACCGGCAATTTTCAGGGCCTTACACTGACCAACATGACCCAGGCCAATCTGTGCCGCGCAGCCATTGAAGGCACCACCTATGGCTTGCGCTACGGCCTCGATCTGCTGCGCCGCAACGGCCTGCAAAGCCACGTCATCCGCCTGGTAGGCGGCGGTTCAAAAAGCCCCCTGTGGCGCCAGTTGGTGGCCGATATCATGGCCACCCCGGTAGTCTGCCCTGAGCAGAGCGAAGCCGCCGCACTGGGGGCTGCAATTCAGGCTGCCTGGTGTGTGGCTGCTGACTCACCGACACTGGCTGATCTGTGCCGGCGTTGCGTGCGCCTGGATCCTGCGGGTGAAACCCGGCCCGAGGCCGATAACGTCCGGGCCTACGAACACTTCTATCAACGCTACCGACTACAGGTCGCAGCCTTAACCGAGTAAATGTTATGTATCTGGTATGCGGAGAAGCCTTATTCGATTTTTTTGCCCGGTCCCCTGAGAGTACGCCGACGGGCCAGGTGGACTTCAAGGCCATTGCTGGCGGTTCACCCTTCAACGTGGCGGTGGGCCTGCGTCGCCTGGGCGTCGACACCGCACTGTTTGCCGGGCTGTCGACCGACTACCTGGGCCAGCGGCTGAAACAGGTGCTGGTGAATGAAGGCGTGAGCACGCGATACCTGCATGATCTGGACGCGCCCACCACGCTGGCCATGGTCGCGCTGGATGCCAACGGCTCGCCCGCCTACAGCTTTCGCGGTGAGGGCTGCGCCGACCGGCAATTGCACGCCCATCACCTGCCGCTGCTGGGGCCCGAGGTGCGGGGTGTGCATGTGGGGTCTTTTTCGTTGGTGGTGCAGCCGGTGGGCGATACGTTGCTGGCACTGGTCAAGCGCGAGAGCGGGCAACGGCTGATCAGCCTTGACCCCAATGTGCGCCTTAATCCCGAGCCGGACATCGAACGCTGGCGTCAGCGGATCAAGGAACTGATCCCCTATGCCGATGTGATCAAGGTCAGTGATGAAGACCTGGAGCTGCTGTACCCGGGACAGGACGCGCAGGAGATTGCCCGGTCATGGCTCAACCATCGTTGCCAACTGGTGTTTTTGACCCGGGGCAGTCAGGGCGCCAGTGTGTTCAGTCGCGAACATGGGCAGCGTTCGGTGCCCGCCAGCCTGGTGGATGTAGCCGATACCGTGGGCGCGGGGGATACCTTCCAGGCCGCAGTGATTGCATGGTTGACCGGACATGGGCTGGACTCGATCGAAGGCATACAGGGCCTGAGTGCGGTGCAACTGGACGCCCTGCTCGACTTCGCCAGCCGTGCCGCAGCCCTGACCTGCAGTAAAACCGGCCCGGACCTGCCCTACCGCGAACAGCTGCTATAACCGTTGTAGCCGCAGAGGAGCGAACGAGGCAGCGATAAGGGCCGCAGGACCTTCAATATTTCAGGGTCGCTGCGCAACCCATCGCCGCCTCGCTTCGCTCCTCAGCGGCTACAGCCCTTACCAGATCGACAGGTTATAGCTGACGATCAAACGGGTCTCATCCACGTCACGGGCAAACTGGGAGTAGTTGGTGCGGTAGGTGGCATTACGCAAGCGCAGGCTGACGTCCTTGAACGTACCGCTTTGCACGATGTATTTCAGCTCGCTGTCACGCTCCCACTCCTTGCCCTCTTCGCTGCTGCCCACCACCTTGATATGGTCGCCGTTGACATAACGGGTCAGGAACGACAGACCGTCGATGCCGATGGCCTTGAAGTCGTAGTCGTAACGCAGTTGCCAGGAACGCTCCTGAGCGTTGGCAAAGTCGTTGACCTGCAGGTAGTTGACCAGATACGGGTTGCTGCCATCCAGGTACGGCATTGAAGTATCGCCGTTCATGCGCTGCCAGCCAGCACTGATCTTGTGCCCGCCCAGTGCATAGCCGAGCATGGCGCCCAATGCGCGATTGTCGATAGTGCCAGCTTTGGCCGAACCCGAGTCATCACTTTTCAGCAAGCGCACATCGGCGGACAACACACCAGGACCGACCGGTTGATTGGCCTGCAAACCGACAAACTGCTGGCGATAGATATCCTGCAATTCACCGTAGTGGTATTGCGCAGTCAGATGCTCGTTAACCTTGTAGTCCAGACCGTACATGCTGAAGTGATCAGCGGTGATATTGCAGCCATAACGCTTGTTTTTGCAGTTCAGGCGCAGGTCCTGGGAGTCGGTGGAGTCCCGGGCGGTATAACGGTCAAGGCGCGAGGCCATGAACTTGAGATCCCTGATTTCCTGGGATACCAGCATGGCGCCATTGAACATGTTTGGCAGTAAACGGCCATCATTGTATTTGAGCAACGGCAGATCAGGCAGCAGCGCGCCGTATTTGAGCACGGTGTCGGATACGCGCATTTTTGCTGTCAGGCCAAATTTGGCGTACTGATCCTTGGAACGACGCGGGTCGCTGCCGGTCGAAGGCAGCAGGCCACTATTGCTGTCGGCCGGGCTGGAATCCAGCTTCAGGCCCAGCATGCCCAGTGCATCCAGGCCAAAACCGACGGTGCCCTCGGTATAGCCCGATTGCAGATTGAGGATAAACCCTTGCGCCGTTTCATCGCGCTTGGAGGCGCCCTGGGGGTTTGAGCTGCTACCATCGCGAAAATCGCGATTGAAGTACACCGTACGTGCTTCCAGTCTGGCGCTGCTGTCTTCAAAAAAGCCGCCGGCCTGTGACGGTGCGGCAAAGCCGGCACACACTGCCAGCGCGCCCAAGTGTGCTACCCGGCGATGCGCCAACAATGAAAAAGGATGAACCATGTACAAGCTCCAGCAGCCAATCATTGGCAGGGTGAAAACGACCGAAGACACGCTCGGATACAAAGTGAGCGTCCTCAATCAAAAAAAGGGGCGCAATTGTACGAAAGGCTAAGCTGGAGCCTCATTCGACCTTAGTCGCACGGTCAAGACCGGGCTTTGCAGCAAGGCTGACAGCCTTGTACCGGTATGCGGCCTTAAACAGACCGACTTACAGATTCAAATTCAGGACGTACCATGCCAATCAAGAGTTCAAGGCGCCACCAACGCTTGCAGGCCAGCGCCACCGAACAAGCTTTGCTTGAGCTTAACGAAACCCTTGAGGAGCGTGTGGCCGAGCGCACCCGGGCATTGGCCGAGGCCAATATGCAATTGCAGCTCGAGATACAGGAGCGGGCCCGTGCTGAGGAGGCCCTGCGCCACGGGCAAAAAATGGAGGCGGTAGGGCAATTGACGGGCGGCATCGCCCATGATTTCAACAATATGCTCACTGGCATTATCGCCAGCCTGGACCTGATGAAACGCTACATCGCGGCAGGCCGTATTGACGAGGTCGAGCGTTTTGCCGATGCCGCCGTCAACTCTGCGCAGCGCGCCGCCGCGCTGACCAACCGCTTGCTGACGTTCTCCCGTCGCCAGTCGCTGGATCGCAAGCCGCTGGACCCCAATCAGCTGGTGAAATCACTGCAGGAATTGTTCAGCAGCAGCAAAGGCGCGAATATCGACCTGATCCTGGAACTGGGGCAAAACATCTGGCCGGTCAATACTGACAGCGGCCAGCTCGAAAGTGCCCTGCTCAATCTGATGATCAATGCCCGGGATGCGATGCCCGACGGTGGCACCCTGGTAGTCAAAACCGCCAATCATTACCTCAATGCCAGCGATCTCGGCACTCTGGAATCAGTCAGCTCCGGGGATTACGTCATGCTCGAGGTCAGTGACAACGGCACCGGTATGAGCCCGCGGGTCCTCGCCAGGGCCTTTGACCCGTTTTTCACCACCAAGCCCGTGGGCCAGGGAACCGGGCTTGGGCTATCGATGATTTACGGCTTTGCCCAGCAGTCCGGCGGGCATGTCAGCATCAACAGCCTGAGCGGATGCGGCACCCGTGTGTGCTTGTACCTGCCGCGCCATCATCACCCGGAGGCGAAAACTCAGGCATAATCCGCGACCGCGCACTATGCCCCACTGTTCCAAGGTACAGATCACATGAAAGCTCAAGCCCGCCATATTTTGGTGAAAACAGCCGAAGAGGCCGAATCGCTCAAACAACGCATCGCCAAAGGCGAAGCATTCGATGTGCTGGCGAAAAAATTCTCCACCTGCCCGTCAGGCAAACGCGGCGGCGATCTGGGCGAAGTGAGGCCCGGGCAGATGGTTGGCATCATTGACCAGATCATCTTCAAAAAACCGCTGCGGGTGGTGCATGGCCCGGTCAAGAGCAAGTTCGGCTATCACTTGGTGCAAGTCTTTTACCGCGACTGAACAGCCCCCTGCCCTCTGACGGCACCCTCGAAGACAGGGTTTGGGGTACTCGAGATTTCGGTCACTGCAGTCGCCACCAGCGCGGCAGCAGTTGCTGCACCTTCGGCTCGGCAAAACGGTCATCAATCAGAAACAGCGTCCCCTGATCGCTCTGGGTGCGAATTACCCGGCCGGCTGCCTGCACCACTTTCTGCACACCCGGATAAAGGTAGGTGTAGTCATAACCGGCGCCAAACCGTGCCGCCATGCGCTGTTTGATCTGTTCATTGACCGGATTCAACTGGGCCAGACCGAGGGTGGCGACAAAAGCACCGATCAGCCGCGCGCCAGGCAAATCAATGCCTTCACCGAATGCGCCGCCCAGCACGGCAAAACCGACGCCCTGACTGGTCAGGGTGAACTGGTCGAGAAAGTCCTGACGTGCTGCTTCGTCCATTCGTCGTGCCTGCAGCCACCGTGATATCGACGGATGGCGCTCGGCCAGTAGTTCGGCAACCTGTTGCATATAATCAAAACTGCTGAAAAACGCCAGATAGTTGCCCGGACGCTGGCCGAACTGCCTGGCAATCAGCTCCACAATCGGCTCCAGCGAAGCCTGACGATGGACAAAACGGGTGGATATGCGGCTCACCACCTGCACGTCCAGTTGCTCGGCGCCAAATGGCGATTCGACATCCATCCACAGCGCATCCTCCGGCAAGCCCAACAGATTGGCGTAATAGGTCTGCGGGCTGAGGGTGGCGGAAAACAGCACATTGCTGTGAGCACTCGCCAGACGCGGGCCGATAAAACCGGCAGGCACAATGTTGCGCAGATTGAGTTGCGAGAGGCGCCGCTTGCCGCCTTCAACCAGGCTGACGTCGAACAGGAAATTGTCATCGAACAACTCCGCCACCCGATTGAACTGCAAGGCTTCGAAGTAGAACGCCTGCAGGTTTCCCGCCAGCCCATGGGGGTGATCGTTGAGGTAATCGCCTATGGCGGTGATGCAGGAAGACAAGGCATTCAGCCATTTGGCTGGCAGTTGCGGGTATGCCTGATAGGGGCCCGCCTGCGTCTTGTGCAGGGCACTCCATTCGCGGTCAAGGCGTTTGAAGGGTTTGTCCAGCGGTGCCGGAGCCGTGTGCCGTACGCTGTTGAGGGTCTGCTGATCGAGGCTTGCGCTGTACATCCCGCGCGCCCGCTCGACCAGGTTATGGGCTTCATCCACCAGGGTCCCGACCCGCCATTGGTTGGCCTGGGCCAGACCATAAAGCAAGGCACTGAAGTCGAAGTAATAGTTGTAATCGGCAATCACCAGATCAGCCCAGCGCGCCATTTCCTGACTCAGGTAATAAGGACAGACCTCGTGCTCCAACGCGACATTGCGCAGGCTCTTCTGATCGAGGGGGGTTTGGCCAATCGCAGCCCTTCGCGCAGCGGGTAAACGATCGTAGAAGCCTCTGGCCAAAGGGCAAGAGTCACCATTGCAGGCGTTTTGCGGGTATTCACAGGCCTTGTCTCGCGCCACCAGCTCCAGCACCCGCAACGGAGCGTCCTGCCCTTCGGGAAAAAGCACCTGCATCGCATCGAGGGCGAGTTTGCGCCCCGGCGTCTTGGCCGTCAGAAACAGCAGCTTGTCGAGCTGCTGGCCGGGCATGGCCTTGAGCAACGGAAACAGGGTACCGATGGTTTTGCCGATCCCGGTGGGGGCCTGGGCCATCAGGCAGCGCCCGGTGCTGACGGTCTTGTATACCGCTTCTGCCAAAGCCCGCTGCCCGGTTCGAAACTGCTTATGGGGAAAGGCCAGGGCACGGGCGGCAGCATTCCTGGCCGCACGATGGGCCATTTCCTGCTCGGCCCAGGCCAGGAACAGCCCGCATTGCAGCTCGAAAAATTGCTGCAGGTCCGATGCTGACCAGGTTTCCTGCAGGCGGGTTTCCTTTTCACTGATAATGTCAAAATACACCAGCGCCAGGTCAACCTGTGGCAACTGCAGGCTCTGGCACAATAACCAGCCATAGACCCGGGCCTGAGCCCAATGCAGTTGACGGTGGTTGGCCGGTATTGCAGTGAATTCGCCGCGAAAGGTTTTCACTTCTTCCAGGACATTGGCCGCGGGGTCATAACCGTCTGCACGACCGCGAACGCTCAAGGCGCCGAACTGTCCTTCCAGGCTCAGCTCCGCCTGATACTCCGAGCTGCGCCGCGAGGCAACCGTGCGATGCCCGGCTATGCCCTGTTGCGCCGTGGGCGAAGGGGTAAATCGCAAGTCCAGATCGCCAGTCTTGGCGGTGAATTCACACAAGGCACGCACTGCAACGCGATAATTCACCCTTGCAGCTCCTGCCATTGCACATAACACACGGTCACCGGCATCCCGTGCCCTTCACAAAAGGCCAGCCAGCGCAGTTGGTTGTCCTGCAGACGGTCACCCGGGCCTTTGACCTCAATCATGCGATAGGTGTGTTGCGCCGAAAAAAACTGGATCAGGTCGGGCATACCGCTGCGATTGGCCCTGATATCCAGCAACAGACGCCGAAACCAAAGTTTCAAGTGCGCAGGGGGCAAACACCGTAATGCCTCTTCCAGCAGGTTCTGATTCAGGTGATTCCAGGCCACGAAGTTAGACTGCACGCCAAATTTGGCAGCATAGGTGTCGCGGATAGTGGTCAGGTAACGGCCATCATCGAGCTGCGCCAGGCAAGCCTCGAACCTGTCGGCACGCTGCTGATAGAAATCATCTTCCAGCATGTCTGCCGGACCACTCTGATACGGGTGAAAAAAGGCGCCCGGCAAGGGTGCGAAAATCGCCGGCCAACACAGCAGACCGAAGAGCCCGTTAACCAGGGTGTTTTCCACGTAATGCACAGGCGCTGCAGCGCTGTGCAAGTGCGCGGCAGCCATTAGCTCGACACTGGCCGCTTCGTCCCGTGGCAGGCTCAGGTCGAGCCGGTCGGGTGCCATTGCCTGGGCCACGGGCAATGGCGCCAAGCCCAGCTTGCGGCGCAAGCGCGGGATGATTCGTCGCAGATGCTGAAGCTCGGCATCAGTCAGTGGGGCCTGTTGCGCGTCTTCGGCCAGCTGCAATGCCGGTGCATAGTGCGCCTGACGTTCGAGCACGCGAATGCTGCGCTGGCGTGCCTCGGGGTGCAGGCTGTGCTGATAGACCTCCAGTGCCCGCGTCAGATCCCCTGCCCGCTCCAGATGCTGACCCAGCTGAAACAACAAGCGCCCGCGGCGCCGTTGCAGCCAGCGGTTGCCTGCCTGGTAGTCGAGCACCTGTTGCAGCACGGCAGCGGCATCGCCACTGAGCTCAAATTGCTCGCGACAGGCATGGAGCTGCAAATAGCCCTCTATATCGGCCCGGCACCCCAGAGCACGGGACTCGTGGCTGAAATCGACCTTCTCATAGGTAAACAGGCCGAGGTCGGCCAGTACCAGATCGGACCAGCTCTGCCCCAGGTTGCCAAAAAACATCAGCCGCAGGCGGTCACACAGCGCTCGGTGGTTGAGGGTGTAAAGCGGCTCGGTAAGGCCGGGATGCCATTGGGAAAGGGGTTGACGCTGGGTAAAGTCGGCAGCCAGTTGCTCGAACCAGTCCGTTTTTTTACCCTTGGGTTGCGTGATACGGGCACTGAAACAGGCCAGGATTTCCGCTTTTTGCAGTACGTCAAACACGTCGGCCAAGGCCAAGGGCGCCTGATTATCCAGCCAGCCAAGGGCCAGCAAGGGGGCCGCCGCCAGCGCGGTATCACCGATTTCCGGGTAATTGAGCCTGCCGGCCCGGAAGTGATCGCCCTTGCGCATGATCATGCGCACCCACAGCGCTTGCGAGGGGCCGGGTAATTGGGCAAAACCTGCGATAAACCGTTGCTCGTCGACAGTCAGCACGTCTTCATAACGGGCAGCGATCCAGTCAAGCACATGCCGGAAGTTTTTCAGGTAGTAAAACGGGTCTTCGAGGGGATTGGAAATCACAGGCAGAACTAACCACTGAGCATGAATACTGGATATGCGTACAGATATCAGTTTGCCCGGGGCTCTGGCAAATGCTATTGGATGAGCGGTGAGTTCGCCGGGTCCCCGCCAGCAGGCCGGGGTGGTACTCACCCGCCCCCAAACCACCTGCCTTAGCCCGCAAGTACTGGGTGCCAGGGTTTTTTGCTTGGGTCGTGAGCGCACAATGTGGCAATCAGGGTGTTGCTTGTTCTCACGTCTGTTTTTTCCATGTGATAAAGCGCTTGCAACGATGCAAGGGGCAGTCCGCTTACAGACTCCAGCCAGGCGATATCGACCTGCGAAGTGCTGTCCGGGTCCATCAGTACCCGTCGAAACTCGTGGATGTATTGCAATTTTTCGGGGTAGCAGTTTTGTAGAAAGGACTCCAGGTCATCGGCTTTATTAACAAAAGGCGAACATATAAAGCAGCCCAACTGTTCATTATTGACACCGTGCAGTTCACCCAGGTACTGAGTGGCGACACCGTGCAACTTTCTAATTCGTTTCGGTGTATTGAACGAAGCGCCGAGCCTCTTTATCAATTGACCTTTAAACCGTTCATTGCACTGATTTTCCAGCGATGCACGGCGCAAGTAAGCATCCGCACCGACACTGTATTCCACCCCGTACTGGTAAGTGCCACGCAAACCCTGGAGGTGGGCAGCCACTAACACGACCGCCGCTTGCGGCTCCTCAATGTCCAGCATTTTTATATTCCATGGTCCCTCCACAAACATCAGTACCTGAGAACTCAACACGTCCGCTTCGTGGCATAAACAATCAAAAATATTGATCACGTCAATATCATTGCTGCCGCCACTGATTGCAGAAAACTCACCCCGATACGCGGGAGGCAATTTCAAGAACTCTTTATAGTCATCATCCAGCTTGCTGCACAACTTGACTGCGTTTTCAAAACTTTCATGGTCATCACCCGGCGGTGCATGCCCGTGCTGCTCTGCAACCTGCTGGATCCACGTCACGTATTGCCCCAGATGGCTTGGCGGGCGCCGGTCAATCAGGGCGTCCACCCTGGCGCCCCATCTGCATGCCTGACGGTACAGCTTGGCCCGGGCCAGCAGGTCGGAATAAAAGAATGTCGCTCTGGCGTCGCCTTGGGTCAGGTGTCCTGACATCAGCACCTGAGTACGATTCATCACCGAAGGCAGGCTCTCGAAAACCGTCTGTTTATGCAGCCTGGTTGTACTCTGCTCATCGACAATCAACAACTCGACACGCATATCTTCATAGATAAACAACTCGTTGCACTGGGTCTGAATTCGCTCCATCACATTGGCGGTCATGCGTGGCTGGCGCAGTATCGCAATGCGCAACTTGAACGTCTCTGGCGAGCGCCCGGCAATACTCAGTTGTGCGGCGCGTAAAAAAGCCAATGTATAGGCACACTCCTTGCCGCCCTCATGAACCACCATTACCCGGTAATTCCCTATGCGCTCCACGCCACCGGCCGCCACTAATAAACGTTGAATCAACAACTGCAATGCAATGCGCTCGGGACGACTGAAACACCCCAGAAGCCGATGCAGAACTTGTTGATACACAAAGCCCATGGCCTGTTCATGAAAGTTGTTCATGGATTATCCTCCGGATCGAGCTTCTTATTATCAGCACGCCCAATTAGACGCGCCCAGATTTACTGCAACTCTTGGACCCGGAAGAGACGAGACGCACATACGCACAGGAAGAAACCTACAAAAACCACTCAATAGAATACATACTTTCTTATGCTGCACTCTTATGACATGTTCTTCAGCCGCACTTTCTTTCTGGATAAAGCAAACCAAAAGTCCGCTGGGGCCAGACACAAAAAAACGCGGCCCTGAACACTATGTTCAGGGCCGCGTTTATGAGACGGGAAGTTTTGCGCAGCCTTGTCAGGCTTCAGGTCGCAGCCACTTGCAAAGCAACTCGCCCCCGGCACGGACAACCATCCATATAACGATGGGCTTCTACAAAGTCCTCAAAAGGGAACACCTTGATCTCCAGCGGTGTGAGCACCCGGTCAGCAGTTAGCTGGTTGATATCACGCAAGGCACGTTTCATCGCCTCTTCGTCCTGTGCGATACCCAGCTCGGGCTTGCCAGTGAAGTTACCGATGCAGTGCACGAAGAACTTGATGTTCTTCTGAAAGCACGCACAGCCCGGAAACCCTGTCTGGTTACCGCCTTGCAAACCATACAGAACAAGGCTGCCACGAGGCGCCAGGACATCACCCAGCACTGACATTTGCGGGCCACCCAGACCATCGAGCACCACATCCACGCCCTTGTTGTCGGTGATCTTGTTGATCTGCATCAGCAAGTCCTGCTCTTCGGTGACAATCACCTTGTCGGCACCCAGTGCCAGCAGGCACTCGCGCTCACTGGCGTCCTTGGTCGCAGCAATCACCTTCAGGCCCATCGCCTTGCCCAACTGCACGAACGAAGGACCGGCGCAATGGCTGGCATCGGTGATCAGTACGGTCTGCCCGGGCTTGACCTGGGCCAGATCGACATAAGCGAAATAGGCGATCAACAGCGGTGTGTAATGTACGCTGGCCTCTACCGCAGACAATACGTCCGGGTAGCGGGTCAGCGTGGAGCGTGGCATCAAAATCAGCTCGCCATAGGTCGGGTAGTCATTGGCGCTCTGGCCCGGAAAGCTGGCGACCTTGTCACCAATCGCCAGATCATCAACCCCGGCACCGACGGCGGTGACGATACCGGCCATTTCATGGCCTATACCCGCAGGCAAACGGGCGTGGCTGGGTGCCAGGTTCTGCCGCCAGAGCACGTCATACCAGCTGATGCCAATGGCTTGAACACGGACCTGCACTTCGCCGGGAGCAGGCGCGGCGACTTCGTGCTCTTCGCACTTGAGCACCTCGGCCGGACCAAACTTGTGAAAACGGATCGTGCGCGACATTACCAACCTCGCCTAATTAATCGCTAATACCACGGGACTTTATCCGGGCTTTGTGCGCAAGACTAACAGACAGCATTAATAGTCGACATGCCTGGCATTGATCCGCCGACAGGTTTACAGCGAGCAGAAGCCCTGAAAAACCGGGGAAACCACCATAAACAGGAGTTAAACCTCCTACAGTCCAGCAAGAAAGAAAATCTACCGAGTGACGAAAAAACAGTTTTGCCAGTAAGATCCGTTACCTCACTACCTGTTGAACCGACTGCGAAGCCTGCCCGATGAACCGTAACGACTTGCGTCGCGTCGATCTGAATCTGCTGATCGTCTTTGAAACCCTGATGCATGAACGCAGTGTGACCCGTGCAGCCGAGAAGCTGTTTCTGGGCCAGCCGGCCATCAGTGCGGCTCTGTCACGCTTGCGCAATCTGTTCGACGATCCGCTTTTTGTCCGTACCGGGCGCAGCATGGAGCCGACTGCCCGGGCGATCGAGATCTTTGCCCTGCTCTCGCCTGCCCTTGACTCGATTTCCACGGCGGTGAGCCGCGCTTCAGAGTTCAACCCGGCGACCAGCACCTCAGTGTTTCGCATCGGCTTGTCGGACGATGTCGAATTCGCCCTGCTGCCGCTGCTGCTCAAGCGCTTGCGTGCAGAAGCACCGGGTATCGTCCTGGTTGTCCGCCGCGTCAACTACATACTGATGCCGCCACTGCTGGCCTCGGGCGAGATTTCGGTGGGCGTCAGCTACACCAGCGACCTGCCTGCCAACGCCAAGCGCAAAGTACTGCGCCGTAGCCGTCCCAAACTGTTACGTGCCGACACCATGCCCGGCCCCCTGAGCCTGGACGACTTCTGCGAACGGCCCCACGCACTGGTGTCGTTCGCCGGTGACCTGAGCGGGTTTATCGATACCGAACTGGAAAAAATGGGCCGCAAGCGTCATGTGGTACTCGCCGTACCGCAGTTCAATGGCCTGAGCACCCTGCTGGCAGGGACCGATATCATCGCCACCGTGCCCGACTACACGGCCGAAGCCCTTACCGCGGCGGGTGGCGTGCGCGCCGAAGACCCGCCGCTGGACACCCAAAGCTTCGAGCTGCATATGGCCTGGCGCGGCGCCCAGGACAACGATCCCGGGGAGCGCTGGTTGCGATCACGGATTCAGATGTTTTTCGGGGATCCGGACAGCCTTTGACACCTGCAAGGCGCAGGAGCAATTACCACTCACCTGGCAAATTCCTGCTGTGACTGAGCCTGTGCTGCAACATTCAGCGTGCGCAGGCCAAGCAATACAATCAGCACCATCACCGCTCCCGCGACAATAGGAACGGCAAAACCGGCGCGGGCGCCCCAGGCGTCGATCACCAGGCCTGCCACCACCCCGCCGAATGCCACGCCGATGCTGATGCCGGTGGACATCCAGGTCAGACCCTCAGTGACCCGCTGCGGCGGCAATATAAGCGTGCCCAGGTTCATGACAATCACCATGGTTGGTGCGAAAGACACCCCGGAAACAAACAGCAACAGGGCCAGGACATAGACACCGGATGAAAAAATCGGCAATACCGCAGTGATGGCCGTGACCAGAATCCCGATAAAAAATTGCTGTGCCATGGGCATGGCAATTCTGAAAGCACCAAAGGCCAGACCGGCAATCAATGACCCCAGAGCATAGGCGGCAAGGATAAAACTGGCAGATGCCGGCCAGTCATGGGCGTTGGCAAAGGCAACCACGGCCACATCGACGGAGCCGCCGATAACGCCCATGCCCAGCAAGGCCAGGACAATGGTAGGCAGGCCCGCAAGACGCCAGGTCGAGCCTGTATGAGTGCTGGCCGACTTGATGATCTGTGGCTCAGTCTGACGCTGCATCACAAACGCCGTAACGCCTACCGCCAGCAGTACGGCCACCGCCAGGGGCCCGGCTTCGGCAAACAGCCCGGTGCTCAGGCCAATCGCCAGGGGCGGCCCCAGGATAAAGGCCATTTCAGTTAGCACGGTATCCAGGGAAAACGCGGTATGCAGCAGCGACTTGCCGCGAAAAAGCTGGGTCCAGCGCGCCCTGGTCATGGCCGGCATGCTTGGCATGGTGCCTGCCAGTGCCGCCAGGACAAACAGCAACGGTGCGTCGGCGCGCAGATGTGCTGCGGCGATCAACGCCAGCAGCATGGCGATGCTGAATGCGGTGAACACCGGCAGCACCCGGCGCTGACCCAACCGGTCGACGCGTTTTGATATCTGCGGCCCCACCAGGGCATTGGCCAGGGTAAAGGTTCCGGCCACCGCCCCGGCCACCCAGTAAAGCCCTGTTTGCTGCACCAGCATGGTGATGATGCCGATGCCGATCATTGCCTGCGGCAAACGGGCAATCGAACTTGCCACCACCAACCCCATGACGCCAGGTATTGCCAGAAGTTCGCGGTAAGGGTTGGCCATGGTTATTCCTGTTCAAAGACGCTTCAGATAAAGAATCCAGCGTCGTATCCTTCTGGTGATAAGTCAAAGCCGGCGGCCTTGACCGCACTTTAAAACTGCCCGATTGCGGAGCCACAATGCACGAACATATTGCAGCCGTCCCTCTGGACAAAGCCTACCGACTGCTTAACCACGGCCCGACGATTCTAGTCTCGTCCCGCCATGCAGGGGTGCAGAATGTCATGGCAGCAGCCTGGGCATGCGCCCTGGACTTCGACCCGCCCAAGTTGACCGTGGTGCTGGATAAAAACGTGAAAACCCGCGCCTTGGTGGAAAACAGCGGGGTCTTTGTGATCCAGGTACCTACCGTAGCCCAAATCAGGCTGACCAGCCTGGTCGGCAGCGTCAGCCTGGTCGATGACCCGGACAAACTCGAGCATTGCGCGGTGCAACTGTTCGAGATGCCTGGCCATGATCTGCCATTTGTTGAAGGTTGCTCAGCCTGGCTGGCCTGCAAGTTGATCCCCGAACCGCACAACCAACAAACTTACGACCTGTTTATCGGGGAAGTGGTTGGGGCCTGGGCCGACACTCGCGTTTTCAGCGAAGGTCACTGGCACTTTGAAACGGCCGACCCGACCTTGCGCAGCCTGCATTACATCGCCGGAGGACATTACTACGCTATCGGCCAGGCGCTGGATGTGGATGTGGATGTGGATGTGGATGTGGATGAGAGCAATCTGTAGAGGCGCTTCCTGTCGTTGCGGGCAATATTCTGCAGTCCTCTTTGCCCTGCACACAGAAGAACAAGGCAAGCGTGTGCTAGCAACGCTGCCAATCATCAATTCAATGCCACAACTAACCGTGTAACATTCACCTACTCCAGCCAGCCCATCACGGCTCCCGCATGGGAAGCCGCAGACCGCTCCACTCTCTGCAACAGCATGAGCCTGGCTATTTTTTCAAGCTGACACCGTTCAACAACTTACAAACCGGGTAACAACCATGAACCGTCGTAAAAAAATCAACCAGATATTGAAGGCCAATGCCAAGAAGGCCAACGCCAAGCTGGCCCCGAAGAACAAGAACCCGTACATCAGCAAGGCTGACCGCCTGAAGCTGGCCGAGCAATCGGAGCAGGACACCACAACAACCACTGGGGATTAAGCCATGGTCATGCCCGAACCCCTCTTCAGGCAGGCAACGCCCCAGGATGCCGAATCCTGCTATCAGATCGAGGTTTCGGCCTATGAAGGCGATGAAGCAGCCACCCTGGAGAAGATCCGAACGCGAATCGCCCAGTATCCCCAAGGGTTTCTTGTGCTTGAGCAGGCTGGGGAAATCGTCGGGTTTATCAATAGCGGCTGTGCCTACAACGTCGTGATGTCGGATGAGGCTTTCAAGGAGCTGATCGGCCACGACCCTGTTGCACCCAATGTGGTAATCATGTCCGTAGTGGTTGCCCCCGCACACCAGGGCAAGGGCTTTGCCAGGCTGCTCATGAATGAGTTTGTCAGGCAGATGAGCAACCAGGGCAAGCACTCGATCCATCTGATGTGCAAACAACAGCATGTGCCTCTCTATACCCGCATGGACTATCAGTACGTCCAGCCATCGCCCTCCGGGCATGGCGGCATGGCCTGGCATGAAATGGTCATGGCGCTCTGACGGCTGAGAAAGCTTGCCGGATCAATAGCCCACCGCGAGAGTCCTACTTTTGACTCTCCCGCACCTCAAGCCTGTCCGGGCTGCTGCATCAAACGCAGGCCACTGGCCAACGCACCCGCCAGGGCAAAAGCGCAGCCCAGCCACAATGCATGGTACGGGCCGCTGACCGCAGACAAGTGAAAACACAGCGCCACCAGTGACGCGCCCAGTGTCTGCCCCAGCAACCGCGACGTGGCGACAATGCCGCTGGCACCACCACTACGGGCCAGCGGCGCACTGGTCATGATTGCCTTGAGGTTGGGCGACTGGAAAAACCCGAAACCGGCGCCACACAACGCCATGCGCCAGCCAATATCAAAGGTCGAAGCGCCTTCGTTCAATAACGCCAGCGCTGCCATGCCTGCGCTCAACATCAACAGGCCGATGCCGCACAGCAGTGCCAGCGATACGCGGTCCGCCAGACGCCCGGCAATCAGCGCCATAACCGCTACCACCGCGGGCCACGGCGTCATCAAAAAACCGGTAGCCACCTGGCTGTGGCCAAGCGCCGTCTGCAACAGAAAAGGCAACGAAACAAACGCCAGCCCCTGGGCGCTGAACGCACAGATTGCGGTCAGAGAGGACAAGGCAAACAGTGGCCGCTTGAACAGATCAATCGCCAGCATCGGTGCCGGATGCGCAGCCTGACGGCGCATCAGCCATACCCCGCACACCAGCGCCACGCCGATCAGCCCCAGGCTTAAATCGCCCTCGGCGCCATGTACCGCCGAACCCAGCCCCAGCACCAGCAAGGCAAACAGCCCGGCACACAAAATTGCGGCCAGCCGGTCAAACGCGTGTCCGCTTCTGGGAATTTCCGGCAGCGAGCGCAAGCCCAGTACAACGGCCAGCAGTCCCAACGGTACATTGATCAGGTACAGCCAATGCCAGGTCGTCACCGACAGGATGGCCGATGCAGCCGTTGGCCCCAGAGTGAAAGCCAGCCCCACCACCAGCGAGTTATAGCCCAGCCCCCTGCCCAGAATTTTGGCGGGATAGATGTGGCGCAACAGCGCGATATTCACACTCATGATCGCCGCCGCGCCCAGCCCTTGCACCACCCGCGCGGCAGTCAGCGTGGGCAACGACCACGCCAGCCCGCAGAACAGGGAGGCCAGGATAAACACCAGCAGGCCGCCGAGAAAAACCCGGCGATGGCCCAACACGTCACTGAGAGAAGCAAACGGCAACACCGCGGCAATGGTCGCCAGTTGGTAAGCGTTGACTACCCAGATTACCGAGGCGGAGTCAGTGCCGATGCCTTCGGCCAGGGTTGGCAAGGCGGTGTTGATGATGGCGGTATCGAGGGTCGCCATGCCAATCCCCAGGGAGATCGCGATCACGGCAGGCAGGCGTTTGTTACTGGGCAAACCATCGACAACTGAAGACATGGGCAATCCGCGTATACGACAAAAACGTCAAGATTAAGGCCTGCAGAGGATATTTTCTGTGGCCGATTGCGCACTCGGACGAAATTTCATGTTCGTCGATAACCTTGTAGCCACACCGGATTATTGCTGCTTTACCAATAATGTTTCTCAGGCCTGTGGATGGTTCTACACGGCTTTGCGGTCTGTCTCTAATCCCCTGTCCGGGCTTCCAGCGTCCCCAGCCAGCGCGCCTGGGAACACAGCAAATGCTGGCGCATGGCAGTCTGGGCAGCAATCACATCCTTGCCTTCCAGGGCCTGCAAAATGGCCTCGTGCTCGACCACCGCGGCATCCCAGGTGCCGTGGTTTTCCGAACGCTCGCTCAACTGCGCAGAAATCGGGCTGTGACGCTCATCGAACAGCGCAGTAATGATGCGCACCAACGCACCATTGCCGGTCATCTTTGCCAGGCGATGATGAAACTTTCGGTCGTCTTCCAGCGGCGGACGGTTCGCTTCGATGCTCGCGCGCATGGCATCAATGCACTCCTTCAGGTAACGGTAGTCGCTCTTTTTCCCGTGCATGCAGGCCAGCACCACCGCTTCGCCCTCGATCAGCGCGCGGGCCTGCATCAGTTCAGTCGGGCTCTCGCCATGAGTGCCGGTACGGGCGCCGCCTTCGCTCGGTCGGGCAGCCACATAGACCCCCGAGCCCATTCTGATCTCGATGCTGCCTTCGATTTCCAGGGCAATCAGGGCCTCGCGCAACGACGGGCGCGAGACGCCCAGCAACTGGGTCAAATCGCGCTCGGGAGGCAGGCGCGAGCCCACCTTGAAGTCACCCTGGACGATGTAGTCGCGCAATCGGTCGGCGATTTTCTGATAGAGCTTGCGCTCTGAAGGAGCAAAGGTGGAGACCATCGAGGCAGCGTCCAAAAAATGATGCCAAAGGCTACCACACAGGCCCGGGTGCGTAGCACAAAGCTTGGAGCCAGCCCTTGGACGTGTGGGTGTTACATCACCGCGCCAATTTGCCAGGGCACAAATTCGTTGTCGCCAAGGCCGTTTTCCTCGCTGCAGGTTTTGCCGCCTGACGCGGTTGTGAGCATCAGTGCGAACAGGCGTGCGCCCGCCTCGACCACCGATTCCTCGCCATCGACAATCGTTCCGGCATTGAAATCCATGTCCAGCGCCATGCGCTCAAACAGGCGGGTATTAGTGGCAACTTTCAGCGATGGCGTTGGTTTACAGCCATAGGTAGAACCACGACCAGTGGTAAAGCAGATCAGATTCGCACCACCCGCCACCTGGCCAGTGGCAGACACCGGGTCATAGCCGGGCGTGTCCATAAACACCAGACCTTTATGCTGGACTGTCTCGCCATATTCATAGACCGCCATCAAGCCGGTAGACCCCGCCTTGGCCACTGCACCCAGGGACTTCTCGAGGATGGTGGTTATGCCTCCGGCCTTGTTGCCCGGTGAAGGGTTGTTGTTCATGTCGCCGTCATGCTGGCGTACATAGGCCTCCCACCAGTGGATACGGCCCATCAGTTTGTCGGCAATCTGCGCTGACGCTGCGCGGGCCGTCAGCAGATGTTCTGCCCCATAGATCTCCGGTGTTTCGGAGAGAATGGCGGTACCGCCGTGGCGCACCAACAGGTCGACCGCCGCACCCAGCGCCGGGTTGGCGGTAATCCCCGAATAACCGTCCGAGCCACCGCATTGCAGGCCTACGGTGAGGTGGCTGGCCGACACGCTGCTGCGTTGCTGGCTGTTGACCTGATCGAGCATGGCGTTGACCAGCTCTTTGCCGCGTTGCACCGTTTCGCGGGTACCGCCGGCGTCCTGGATCACCAGGCCTGCTTTGAGCACCGCGTTGCGCTCGGCCAATTGTTCCATGAGCGGGGCCAGTTGATTGACTTCACAACCCAGGCCGATCACCAGTACACCGGCGAAATTGACATGATCGGCATAGCCACGCAGGGTGCGCTTGAGAATCTCGATGCCCTCGCCCTTGGCGCCCATACCGCAGCCGCTGTCATGGGTGATTGCCACTACGCCGTCCACATTGGGATAGTCGCGCAGGTAGCCCGCATCAAATGCCGCGGCAATCTGTTTGCATACGGTTGCCGAGCAGTTGACGCTGGAAATCACCCCGATGTAGTTGCGCGTACCGACACGCCCGTCTGCACGGACATACCCGGCAAAGCGGGCACCGCCGTCATCCTGGACGGTAGGTTGGTACACGTTGGCCAGCGTGTGGTTCGAGCTGGTCTGCGGCATCTGCAGGTTGTGCACGTGAACATGATCACCAGGGTGCAGGGCTGCACTCGCCTGGCCGATGGACTGCCCGTATTTGCGCACCAACTGCCCTTGGGCAACGGCACGCAGGGCGATTTTGTGCCCCGCCGGGATATCGGCCAGCGCAGTCACGCTCAGGCCATCGGCAAACAGTTGCTGACCCTTGGCAATGTCGCCGCGCGCCACCGCCACATCATCACCGCCAGTCAGTACAAGTAATCCAGGGTTGCTCATTTTCATGCTGGTTCCTCAACGGTTAGGGTGCGCTGCTAGCACTCGATAATGGCCTTGACCACGCCCTGCTGCGGATCCAGCAGCGTGGAGAAACGGCTGGCCACTTCGTTGAGGGGAATACGGTGGGTGTTGAGCGCCTGATCGGGGATCAGGCCGTCGCGCAGGCATTGCTCCACATAGCGGAAATCTTCGACGGTGGCATTGCGGCTGCCCATCAGGGTGGCTTCGCGCTTGTGGAACTCGGGATCGGAGAAGGTGATCGTGTCACGCACCACCGAGATCATCACGTAGGTGCCACCGTGGGCGATAAATTCAAAGCCACGCTCCATGGCCCGGGCGTTGCCGGTAGCATCGAAAACCACATCATAAAAATCGCCATCGGTAAGGTCGGCGAGCGCATCTTTATCGCCGTCGCCAATCTTCACCGCGGCGTGAATATTCAGATGTTTGCGGCAAAAATCCAGACGGTCGTCACGGGTATCCAGCACCGTGACCTGCGCTCCGCGCAAGCCGGCAAAAATCGCCGCGGCCATGCCGATCGGACCGGTACCGACTACCAGCGTGCGTTGCCCGGCCTGAAGGTTCGAACGGCGCACCGCATGGGCGCCAATGGACAGGAATTCGATCATTGCGGCCTGGTCCAGGGTCACCCCGACGGCCTTGTGAATGAACTGATGGGCGACACTCAGGTACTCGGTAAAGGCACCGTCACAGTGCACACCCAGCACCTGGATGCGCGAGCAGCAGTTGGTCTTGCCCTGCCGACAGGCGATGCACGTACCACACGAAATGTAAGGCATCACGTAGACCACATCGCCCGGTACCAGAGCGCTGCCCTCTTCGCTGGCCTCGACGATGCCGGAAAATTCGTGGCCCATCACCCGCGGGTACTCCAGATACGGCTGGTTACCGGTAAAGATGTGCAAGTCGGTACCGCACACACCCACACGTTTGATCCTGATCAGGGTTTCACCGGGGCGACGCTCGGGAATAGGGCTTTCGAGGGTGGTGAGCAAGCGGGGTTCGTTACAGATCACAGTCAGCATTTTTTATTCTCCGTCGATAGCGCAAGGGCTACCGGGTATTGGCGAGACCACAATGGGTGCCGCTCGAAAACTACACGGAGGAAAAAATATTGGCAAGACCAATTAATTTTTTAATGAATTGGCCTTACCAGATTTCATGCCTGGATTTACCCACCGAACGGGTCAGCAGGAGTCGCGCTCAACCAGCGGGCAGGCAATCTTGTGGATGGCGCAGTCGTCCCGGCCTTCGATCAGATGCAGTGCCGCGCGACGACCCATTTCGTAATACGGCAACTGCACGGTGCTCAAGGGTGGGTAAAACAGCTCGGCAACCCCCACCATATTGTCAAACCCCAGTACCGCCACATCGTGCGGAATACGCAAGCCGCGACTGAGCAGATACTGATACGCCACCAGGGCAATCCGGTCGTTGCCGCAAATCAGCAGGTCAAAGGGCGGAGTTCCATTACCCGCTAGCAGCTGTTGCTCCAGCACCACAAGGGTGTGCTGATAGCCGTCATCGTCGGGCAGGTCGAACTGAGGCAGTTGCGCGGCACTGATCCCGGCCTCGTCCAGAGCGCGGGCCAGTCCGCGTTGGCGCAACCCCCAGGCCATACTGCTTTGCGGCAGGTTTATGCAGAGCGGACGGCGGTAGCCCTGTCGCAGCGCTTGGCGTACCGCCTGATACTGTCCGTCTTCATCGTCTGATATATAACAAGCAATGCCGGTTTCGGTGCTGACGCAATTGCCCAGAACCAGCGGCACGCTGCGCAGTACCTGAGGAATGTCCACCCGGCGAAGCTGCATGGCGCTGAAGATGATGCCGTCCGGTTGATGGGAGAGCATCAACTCGATGGCCTTCTGGCAGGGCGGGGCTTCAAACACGTTGAGGATAAACACGTTCCAGCCATGCTCGCGGGACGTACGCTCCATCGAGAGCAGCATTTCAACGGCAAAAGGAGTGGTGGCCGTATCCAGGGCAAAGATGCCAATGGTCTTGCCACTGGAGTGGCCGCCGCGGGTCTTGCGCGCAGAAAGACTGGGCACATAACCCAGGGTCTCGACGGCCTGCAGCACTTTTGCCAGGGTCTCCTGATTCAACTTTCCCGGGGTGTTGAGGGCCCTGGAAACGGTCATCAGGGAAACCCCCGCCAGCCGTGCAACATCTTTTACTGAAGCCATGGGTACGCGCCATACGTGTCTGACCGGGCATGATGTCATGCCTGATAGCGTCAGAACAGCATGAGCAAGGACGGCGCGCCCTGCGCCAAAAGGCCTGACTTCATAGCTTCAGATCCGCCAGCCCCCACACCAGGGCCTCGCCAAAATGGCCTGTGCCATTGACGGCATAAGCCCGCAGCGCAAGGCTGTCAGTCTTTGGGTAAATTCGGCTGCTCAGGCTCCAGGCGCCATCGTCGACGAACACTTCGATGGATGAACGATCGAGAAAAATTCGCAGGGCAATGCGTGTCTGCCCTGCCGCGATCGGTACACTGCGAACTCCGCTCACCCCGGCGCCGGAATGTTGCCTGTCGAGCACCAGGCGCCGGGCCATGGCATCAAAATACAGCAAGGTACGCTCCTGCTGATCATTGCTGCAGCGCAATGCCAGACCAAAATGTTCAGCGCTGCTGGCGGCAATATCCAGCTCAAGTTCAATCTCCAGCAGCGCCCCCCAGGTATCCAGCAACTGATTGGCAGACTTCAGCGCACCTATCTGCAGCACCTGCCCCGCCTGCCTCAATGCAATCAGCTCGCGGGCCGGACGCATCAGCAGTCGATCACCGTCGCGACTGACTTCACGGGGTAATGTCAGCGCCCCGCACCAGTGCTCGGCCTGGCTGGGCATCGGGCTTTCCCACATGTCCATCCAGGCCCATAACAAGCGACGGCCATCTGGTGCGAGCAAGGTCTGGGCAGCATAGAAATCGTGGCCATGATCGAGTTCATGGAGCGGCCCACCGGGTTTGAACACACCCTTGTCGTCCAGTTGCCCCATGCGGTAGCTGTTCTGATACAGGTTCCAATTGTCATATCCGCAGGGCTTCAAGCCCTGGGGCGAGTACAGCAACACATCGCGCCCCTCCAGCTCGAAAATATCCGGGCACTCCCACATATACCCATCAAGTTCACGTTGCCCCTGCAGCGCACAGCCCAGAAAGTCCCAGTGCAACAGGTCATCTGAACGATAGAGCAGCAACTGCGGGTCATCCCCAAGGCGTGCCCCCAGCGCCATCCACCAGGCCCCGTGGCGCTGCCACACCTTTGGGTCACGAACATGCATGATGGCCGGGTCAGGCGGTGTGTCGATGACCGGCCCGTGCTTGATAAAGGTAATGCCATCGGTGCTGCTGGCCAGGCACTGGACCTGACGGATGTGCTGGTCATCACCCGGCTCTTGCAACCAGATGTGACCGGTATAGATCAGGTACAGGGTGTCATCGAGTACCACTGCAGAGCCTGAGAAGCAGCCATCACGGTCATAACTGTCACCCGGTGCCAGGGCGATGGGCAAATGCTGCCAATGCACCAGGTCGTCGCTGCTGGCGTGCCCCCAGTGCATGGGGCCCCATTGTGCAGAAAAAGGATGATGCTGATAAAACATGTGGTATTGGCCGCGAAAAAACACCAGGCCGTTAGGGTCGTTCATCCACCCGGCTGCCGGGGCCAGGTGATAGGCGAGGCGATAGTCGTTGCCGCGTTCGGGCAGTGTTTGTTCAATGGCGCGATGGGCCATGTCCAGCCGTGCAGCGTGCATGGGGTGGTCCTTGTCAGGGTTCATAACGGGTAACTGATTGAGTGATGGCGGGTAATGCCAGCGCTTCGGCAACAGCGTTTTTGCCCGGTGGTTGCCGTGGATCGTTGCGCAGCAGGGTCCAGGACAGCAGCAGGCAGGCGCCAGCCAGAGCGGACATGGCCAGGTAAACATCGGCAAATCCGTATTGGTCATAACCGTAGCCAACCAAGGGCGACAGCAGCATGGCGGTGAGTTGCTGGGCGAAGTGAAAGCCCACCAGATAGATCGAGGCAGACAGGCGCGGGTCGAAATTGAACGCAATATATTTGAACACCGAGACCAGCAGGATCGGCACCTCAACCGCATGCAGCATCTTGAACACGGCGATGGCCCAGGTTTCTGTAGCCAGGCCGGAACCCAGAATGCGAAAAAACATGATGCTGCCCGCCAGGATCAGCCCGTATTTCGCACCGGTACGGCCAACCACCCAAGGGGCAACCAGGAGCAAGCCGGCCTCCAGCAGGACCTGGGATGAGTTCAGGTAACCATAGGCCTGAATGCCCTGTTCGGGGGTCGCAAAAAACGACGAGAAATACACCGGAAACTGCTGCTCGTAGATCATGTAAATCCCGCACACCCCGGTCAGATAGACACTGAAGGCCCAGAACCGCGGCAACTTGAGCAATTGCCATAGATCACCGACAGATACGGGTGCAGCGCCACTTGCGCCGCTGGCGCAGCCGGGTTGGTTGAACCGGCTCAGGTCCAGTCGAAACAGAATGAGCAAAAACGCCACGCCGGCAGCACTGCTCATGTAGAAGGCAATATTGGGGTTGATGTTGAACACCACACCCACAATGCAGGTGGCCGCAGCCCAGCCCAGGGAACCCCACATCCTGCTGGTGCCGAACTCGAAACCCACGTGCCGTGACAACCGTTCGGTATAACTTTCGATCACGCCAACCCCGGCCAGCATGGCAAAGGCCAGGAAAACCGCCCCCACCACTGCGCCGAGCACTACGTTCTGAGCCAGCAAGTGGCTATAGACATAAATCGCGAAGGGTGCGGCGGCGCACAGCAGCAGGCCAATCCATACCAGCAGCTTGCGGGACAGACCGAGCTTGTCCTGCAATGCCCCGTAGAACGGCTGGATCAGCAGTGCTGCGATTGCATTCGCGGCAAATACATAGCCGGTCTGCGCGCCATTTAGGCCGATGACCTGATGCAACCAGATGGAAAAAAGCGAGTAACTGGAAGACCATGAAAAAAAGAAAAAAAACAGCAAACCGCTGATAAGCCAGTAATCACGCTTGACCGTCCGTTGCATGGGTGTCCCTCTTGTTCTTATTTAAGTTAACGTTAACATTTTCTCCTATTACGGATGCCTACAGCTTCGCTGTCAAGCTCATGGCTCAGGAAAGCAGCAATGGACAGGGCCTGGAAGCTCATATCAGGTCGCGATGACCCGGTGCCTGATCAGGTGTTTTTTTGACACCTTGCAGGGGAACCCCTGCGCAAGGACATCAAGCAGGTTAAGGATTAACCCGACTACGTCGCCAGCCTTCAGTCGGGCTCAGGCTAGCCTGTAATGTGCTGGCATTTGCAGGCTGACCCGTGCCAGGTAACAGGCCGCAGGGCGACTGGCACAAGGCTTACCCTCTGAGTTTCGTATACCATATATCTTTTACAAGCGAATGATGACCACCGTGGCCCATCCAAAACTCAATGCACCCGACCTCGGCAATTCGCCTTCCACATCGGAAATCATCACCCTGCATTTGCGCGATGCGATTGTCGCCGGGCATTTCGCTGAAGATGAACCGATTCGCCAGGATGATATCGCCCGCCAGTTCAATGTCAGCAAAATCCCCGTGCGCGAAGCCCTCAAGCGACTTGAAGCTGAAGGGCTTGTGATGTTCCAGCGCAACCGCGGCGCCATGGTCACGCGCATTTCCGAGGCCGAACTGGCGCAGATGTTCGAAGTGCGCATGCTCCTTGAAGACAAACTGCTGCGCCTGGCCATTCCCAACATGACCGCAGACACCTTTGCCCGTGCCGAACGCATTTGCCAGGAGTTTGTCGGGGAAGATGACGTGGGCCGCTGGGCCGAGCTTAACTGGGAACTGCACGCCTGCCTGTACGAGCCGGCGCAGCGACCGTTCATGATCAGCCTGATCCGCTCAGTCAATGACAAACTGGAACGCTACCTGCGTATGCAAATGAGTTTGTCGGCAGGTAAACACCGTGCCGATCACGAACACCGGGAGATCCTTGACGCCTGCCGCGCTGGTGATATTGAGCTGGCCGTCAAGTTGCTGGATGAGCATATTGCCGGCGTGTGCAAAACCCTGTTCGAGCATTTGCCGCAAAGCCATTGAGCCTGTACGCAACGCTTTAGCTTGTAGTCGCTGAGGAGCGCAGCGAGGCTGCGATCGGTTTGGTGCGCCACTGCGACACAGCAGTCGTAAAATCGGTTAATGCGTTGGGCCAAGTACATCCGGGGCTCAGGGTTTACGACCGCTTCGCAATCGATCGCAGCCTCGCTGCGCTCCTCAGCGGCGACAAGATTTCGTGTTCTTCACTCCCCCACCGAGTACACCGTAATACACAGGTCGATCCCCAATGACTGCATGCGCAGCAACGTATCGATCGGGATCGGGTGGCTGACGGAACGTGGTGTAACTCCGCTGTTGTAGCCAATATCCAGGGTCTTTTTTGTACAGGCGTGCCATAACGGCTGCAGTGCTTGCGGCAATTGCTCAATGGCATCGAGCAAGGCCCTTATGCTTTCATCAGGGGTGGGGTAACTGCCTTGCGGGCCAGAGGCTTCAAAAACAGAATGATAGAGGTCGCCGTCAGCCTGACTGTCATGCAGGCAACTGATTGATACCTCAGGCAGATCTCCAGGCGCCATTGAGTCTGCCAATGGTGCCAGGTCAACAGGAGCCGTGAGCATCAGGTCTGTATTGAGGTAGTACACCCCGATGTCATCATCGATAGGCATAGGCTTCACACTCCCGGGAAAAGTACCTCGCCCATACTGCCCGCAGGGCAAAAAATAGCCAATACCGCCAAAAAGCCAGCAAGTGTTCCTTTGTGGGGCATTTCCCACAGTAATGCTCCCTTCTGTAACACCCCCCTGCTACCGCTCAACCCCTCCAGTACCAGAGTGCCATCACGCAAGCCTGCAAATACCGCGCTCGCTCCCTTATTGCGGCCTGCAGCAAAAATCGGCACACGCCTTGCAAAACAAATATCGTATACGAAATCCAAAGACCGTTAATCAACAGCCCTTCAACGACTCCGAGGCTTCCATGAAAAACCCCGTACTTGCCGTAGCTCTCAGCGCTGTTCTCAGTACCTCCTTTATTGCCACGGCGCAGGCCGACAAGCTCGACGATATTATCGGTTCGGGCAAGTTACGCTGCGCCGTCACCCTGGACTTCCCGCCCATGGGCTCCCGTGACGAGGCCAACAAGCCCGTCGGCTTTGATGTGGACTACTGCAACGATCTGGCAAAAGTGCTCGGTGTCGATGCCGAAATCGTTGAAACCCCCTTCCCTGACCGGATTCCGGCGTTGGTCTCCGGGCGCGCCGATGTCATTGTGGCCTCCACTTCCGACACCCTGGAACGGGCCAAGACCGTTGGCCTGAGCATTCCTTACTTTGCCTTCCAGATGGTGGTGCTGACCCGCGACAACACCGGCATCAACAGCTTTGAGGATCTCAAGGGCAAGGCCCTGGGCAACACCAGCGGCACCTATGAAGCCATCGCCCTGGAAAAAGACGTGAAAAGCTGGGGCAGCGGTTCATTCCGCGCCTATCAGTCGCAGAACGACACCCTGCTGGCCGTTGCTCAGGGCCATATCGAGGCGACCGTGGTCACCAACACCGTGGCTGCGGCTACCCTTAAATCAGGCAAGTACAAAAACCTCAAGGTCGCCGGTAACGCGCCTTATGTGGTCGATTACGTGTCCCTGGGCGCCAAGCGCAACGAGTACGGCCTGCTCAACTACCTGAACCTGTTCGTCAACCAGCAAGTACGCACCGGACGCTACAAGGAGCTGTGGAGCAAATGGGTCGGGACCGAGATTCCACCGGCTGATCTGACCGTACCTCACGTTTATTACTGAGGTATCCAGCATGTCCGGGATAAGTTCTCTTGAAGGCCGCAGCCTGGTTGATGGTTGTGCATCCGCCCCGCTGCTGCACGCCGAGGTCGGCCTGAGTTTCTGGGGCGGCGTCGACCCGTTCAGCGGCGAGGTGATCGACCGCCATCACCCGCTCAGCGGCGAATGCCTGGCCGGCCGTGTGCTGGCAATCCCCAGCGGGCGCGGCTCCTGTACCGGCAGCAGTGTGCTGATGGAACTGATCAGCAATGGCCATGCTCCTGCTGCGCTGGTGCTGGCCGAGGCCGACGAGATCCTGACCCTTGGCGTGCTGGTGGCCCAAACCCTGTTCCAACGTTCCCTGCCGGTGCTGTGCATCGGCAAGGAAGCCTTTGGCCAATTGCGCGGCAAGGCGTTCGCCAGGGTCGATGGCACCGGTTTGAGCCTTTACGATTCAACGCCTGACGATACTCCGGCACCACGCAACGACAGGCCAACCGAAGATGCACACAGCTCGATCGAGCTGACCGCACACGACCGTGCACTGCTCGACGGCAGCCAAGGCAAGGCCGCTCAGGTGGCCATGCAGATCGTTTTGCGCATGGCGCATATCCAGGGCGCCAAATATCTGGTGGACATCACCCAGGCCCATATCGACGGCTGCATCTATACCGGGCCGGCGAGTTTGCGCTTTGCGCAACAACTGGTGGCATGGGGTGCCAAGGTGCGGGTACCCACCACCCTCAATTCGATTTCCGTGGATCAGCGCCGTTGGCGCGAACTGGGTATCGACCCGGCGCTCGGTGTACCCGCCAGCGCGCTGGGCGATGCTTATATAGCCATGGGCGCACAATTGAGTTTCACCTGCGCGCCTTATCTGCTCGACAGTGCGCCCAAGGCCGGCGAGCAGATTGTCTGGGCCGAATCCAACGCGGTGGTTTACGCCAACAGCGTGCTCGGCGCACGCACCCTCAAGTACCCCGACTATCTGGATATCTGTATCGCCCTCACCGGCCGGGCACCGCTGATTGGCTGTCATCTGGAAGATCAGCGCAAGGCCCGTTTGCATATAGAAGTGCCGCCCCTGTCCAACCTTGACGACTCTTTCTACCCGCTGCTCGGCTACCACATCGGTGCCCTGGCCGGCAGCCGGATCCCGCTGATTTCCGGGCTCCAGCAGCATCCGAACCTGGACGATCTCAAGGCATTCGGTGCGGCCTTCGCCACCACCAGCGCCGCTGCGCTGTTTCATATCGCCGGGGTTACCCCCGAAGCTCTCGACCCGACACGGGTGATCGATGGGCCGCTGCCGGTGCTCAAACTCAGCCTGGAGGAATTGCGGCTCAGTTGGCAGGAGCTCAACAGCGCCCGCGATGCCAGGGTGGATGTGGTGTCATTGGGCAACCCGCACTTTTCCCTCAGCGAGTTCGCCCGTTTGGCAAGCCTGTGCCAGGGCCGCCACCGTCATCCCGACGTGGTACTGGCGATCACCTGTGGTCGCACCGTGCTGGAGCAGGCCCGCGCCGCCGGGCATATCGCCGTGATCGAAGCCTTTGGTGCGGTGATTATCAGCGATACCTGCTGGTGCATGCTCGGTGAACCGGTGATTCCGCCAGCCGCCAGAAACCTGATGACCAACTCGGGCAAATACGCCCATTACGCCCCCGGCCTGGTGGGCCGCAAGGTTCACTTCGCCAGCCTCGCCGAGTGTGTGGATGCGGCGTGCAGCGCCACGGCCAGCGGGCGCTTGCCGCAGTGGCTGCAAGCTGCTGCCTCACTGGAGAACGCACCCCATGTTTGACTATACCTTCCAATGGCGCTCTGCCCTGCGCGCCTTGCCGGACATGCTCGCCGGCGCCCTGGTGACCTTCGAGACCGCTGCCCTGTCGATGATCTTCGGTGTACTGATCGCCCTGGCCCTGACGGTGATGCGCGAAAGCAAAAACCCGCTGCTGCGCGGCGCCGGTAATGCCTGGGTGTCCATTGCCCGTAACACGCCCTCGTTGTTCCAGATTTATGTCCTGTACTTCGGGCTCGGCTCCCTGGGCCTGCATGTCAGTTCATGGGTCGCCCTGCTGGCCGGGATCACCTTCAACAACGCAGGTTACCTGGCCGAGAACTTTCGCGGCGGGCTCAAGGCAGTGCCCGAAACCCAGGTACGCGCAGCTCGCTCGCTGGGCATGAGCGCCTTCCAGACCTACCGCATGATCGTCGTACCGCAGCTGCTGCGCATCGTGTTTTACCCGCTGACCAACCAGATGGTCTGGGCGGTGCTGATGACCTCGCTGGGGGTGATCGTGGGCCTGAACAACGACCTCACCGGTGTGACCCAGGACTACAACGTCAAAACGTTCCGCACCTTTGAATACTTCGCCATTGCCGCGGTGCTGTATTACCTGATTGCCAAGGCGATCGTTGCAGCAGCCCGGCTCATGGCCTGGCGACTGTTCCGTTACTGAGGACTGCCCATGTTTTCCACCAGCTTTACCTGGAACGATTTTCTGTTTTTGCTGCAGGGGGCATGGGTCACCCTGCAACTGACCAGCTGGGCGATTTTGCTCGGCACCGTTGCCGGCCTGCTGTTCGGCCTGATGCGTGCCTTGCTGCCACGGGCCAGCCTGCCGCTGGCCTGGGTGCTGGATGTGTTTCGCAGCGTGCCTTTGCTCATTCAGTTCGTGCTGTTCAACTCGCTCAAGAGCATCGTCGGCCTGAACATCAGCGCTTTCAGCGTCGGCTGCATCGTGCTGGGGGTCTACGCAGCCGCGTACTTCACCGAGATCGTGCGCAGCGGCGTGCTGGCAGTGCCGTTTACCGTGCGCCGGGCCAGCCGTTCGCTGGGCCTGAGCTACCTGCAGGACCTGCGCTACATCGTGTTGCCCATTGCCATGCGCGTGGCCTTCCCCGGCTGGCTCAACCTGGTGCTCAGCGTGATGAAAGATACCGCACTGGTGATGTGGATCGGCATCGTCGAACTGCTGCGCGCCTCGCAAACCATCGTCACCCGCATCCAGGAACCGATGCTGGTGCTGTGCATCGCGGGCCTTATCTATTACGTCATGAGCCTGGTGGTTGCGCGCCTTGGTGCTCGCCTGGAAAAAAGGTGGCAAGAAAATGATTGAGATCGACAACGTCTACAAATCCTTCGGCGACCTCGAAGTGGTCAAGGGCGTCAGCCTGACCGTGAACAAGGGTGAGGTGGTCTCGATTATCGGCGGCTCCGGCTCCGGCAAGTCGACCCTGCTGATGTGCATCAACGGCCTGGAACCGATCCAGAAAGGCCATATCCGCGTCGACGGCATTGCAGTCCACGACCGCGCCACCAACCTTAACCACCTGCGCCAGAAAATCGGCATCGTGTTCCAGCAATGGAACGCCTTTCCACACCTCACCGTGCTGGAAAACGTGATGCTGGCGCCGCGCAAGGTGCTGGGCAAAAGCAAGGCCGAAGCCGAGGCCCTGGCGGTGCAGCAACTGACCCATGTGGGCCTGGGCGACAAGCTCAAGACCTTCCCCGGCAAGCTTTCCGGCGGCCAGCAACAGCGCATGGCCATTGCCCGCGCCCTGGCCATGTCACCGGACTACATGTTGTTCGACGAAGCCACCTCGGCCCTCGACCCGCAATTGGTGGGCGAGGTGCTCGACACCATGCGCATGCTCGCCGAAGACGGCATGACCATGGTACTGGTCACCCACGAAATCCGCTTTGCGCGGGATGTATCCGACCGCGTGGCGTTCTTTCGCAATGGCCTGGTGCACGAAATCGGTACCCCCGATCAAGTCATCGGCAACCCTGTGCACGCGGAAACCGCGGCCTTCCTCAAGTCGGTCAAATAGGAGCAGAACATGCGTTCATCGAAAGTCATTCATGTGGTCAGCTGTCACGCCGAGGGCGAAGTCGGTGACGTGATCGTCGGCGGTGTGGCGCCTCCGCCCGGGGCTACCGTATGGGAGCAGTCGCGCTGGATCGCCCGGGACGAGACCCTGCGCAATTTTGTGCTCAACGAGCCTCGCGGCGGGGTGTTCCGGCACGTCAACCTGCTGGTGCCGGCCAAGGATCCACGGGCGCAAATGGCCTGGATCATTATGGAACCGGCCGACACTCCGCCCATGTCGGGTTCCAACTCGATCTGCGTGTCCACGGTCTTGCTCGATAGCGGCATCCTGCCGATGACCGAACCGCAAACCCGACTGGTGCTCGAAGCTCCCGGTGGCCTGATCGAGGCCGTAGCCGACTGTCGAGACGGCAAGGTACAACGGGTCGAGATCAAAAACGTGCCCTCCTTCGCCGACCGCCTGGATGCCTGGATCGAAGTCGAGGGCCTGGGATCGCTCAAGGTCGACACCGCCTATGGCGGCGACAGCTTCGTACTCGCCGATGCCAAGGAACTGGGCTTTGCCATCAGCCCGGATGAAGCCAGGGACATCGTTGAGACCGGTTTGAAAATCACTCGCGCCGCCAACGAGCAACTGGGCTTCACCCACCCGTTGAACCCGGACTGGTCGCATATCTCGTTTTGCCAGATCGCTGCGCCTGTGGTGTATGAGAACGGTATTGCCAGCGGCGCCAACGCGGTCGTGATCCGCCCGGGCAAGATCGACCGCTCGCCCTGCGGCACCGGTTGCTCGGCGCGCATGGCGGTGTTGCAGGCCAAGGGGCTGCTCAAGGTGGGCGAGCGCTTTATCGGCCGCTCGATCATTGGCTCGGAATTTCATTGCCACATCGACTCCATGACCGAAGTGGCCGGGCGCGTCGCGATCTACCCGTGCATCTCCGGGCGGGCGTGGATTACCGGTACTCATCAACACCTGCTCGACCCGAGCGACCCGTGGCCACAGGGCTATCGCCTGTCCGATACCTGGCCGGGTGCCAACTGACCAGAGCATTTACGCAATACCCGTAGCAGCTGACGAGCGCAGCGAGGCTGCGTTCGTCAGCTACAGGAACACTGCAACTGTGGGAGCGAGCCTGCTCGCGAAGGTCGTTCGCGAGCAGGCTCGCTCCCACAATAGGGCTTGACCTGCAACAGAGTATCTACATAAAACCGCGACTAAACGTATACGAAATACTATTTTAGCGACCGGAGGCAACAAACATGAGCAAGCGCATCAACTGGAGTGGCGTCTTCCCTGCGGTGACCACTCAATTCAACGATGACTTCAGCATCAACCTGGACAAGACCCACCAGGTGATTTCCAACGTCATCCGTGACGGCGTGTCGGGCCTGGTGGTCTGTGGCTCGGTGGGGGAAAACACCTCCCTGACCGCCGAAGAAAAAATCGCCGTGACCGAAGTCGCTGTGGCAGCCTCCGGCGGCCGGGTGCCGGTCATCTGCGGCGTGGCCGAGTTCACCAGCGTGCAAGCCGCCAAGGTGGCCAATGCCGTGCGCAAGGTCGGCGTCGATGGGGTGATGCTGATGCCCGCGCTGGTCTACGGTTCCAAGCCTTTCGAAACCGCCGAACACTACCGCTATGTAGCCAGGCACGCCGACGTGCCACTGATGGTCTACAACAACCCGCCCATCTACAAAAACGATGTCACCCCCGACATCCTGATTTCTCTGGCCGATTGCGACAACGTGGTGTGCTTCAAGGACTCCTCGGGCGACACCCGCCGCTTTATCGATATCCGCAATGAAGTAGGCGACCGTTTCGTGCTGTTTGCCGGCCTCGACGACGTGGTGCTGGAGAGCCTTGCCGTGGGTGCCGAAGGCTGGGTTTCGGGCATGTCCAATGTGTTCCCCAGGGAAGGCGAAACCATCTTCCGCCTGGCCAGGGCCGGGCGTTTCGCCGAAGCCATGCCGATCTATGAATGGTTGATGCCGATCCTGCATCTGGACGCCCGTGCCGACCTGGTGCAGTGCATCAAGCTGTGCGAAGCCATTGCCGGTCGCGGCAGCGCCTTGACCCGTCCCCCGCGCCTGGCCCTGCCACGGGAAGATCGTGAATTTGTCGAACGAATCATGGCCAAAGCTCTGGCAAACCGCCCGCACTTACCTGATGTCGGTCTTTGATCAACGGCTTACTGTAGATACTCTGTTGCCGCCTCCCCCCTTGTGGGAGCGGGCTTGCCCGCTCCCACAACAAGCGCCACCCCGGCAAATCTATCCCTTCAGCAGCGCCTGCAGGTCATTGAACAAGGCTAACGGAATTTGCACCCCCTCCGCCTCGCTGCGCGCCCGCGCCTCATACCGGCGTTGCGACGGCAAGCGCGCGCCCTGCCCTTCGATCCCGGCAAACAAACCCTCGGCCCGGGCCAGATGCTCTTCGGTTGCCGCACCCAGAAAGCGCTGCGGATCAAACGCGATAATCAACTCGCCATGATAAGGCGATGACTTGCTCCCCGCGTCGTAAGCCAGGGACTCGGCGCTGGTCAAATCGCCAATCAGGGGCCCGGCAATCAACTCCACCATTGCCGCCAGTGCCGAGCCTTTATGCCCGCCAAAGGTCAGCATCGCGCCGGTATCAAGCACCACATTGGCATCGGTGCTCGGCAGTCCTTGAGCGTCAACCCCCCAGCCCTCAGGAATAGCCTTGCCAGCCCGACGATGCAACTCGATGTCGCCACGGGCAATGGCACTGGTGGCAAAGTCAAAGACAAACGGGGCACGCCCCGCCCGTGGCCAGCCAAAGGCAATGGGGTTGGTACCGAACACCGGCTGGCAGCCGCCCGCCGGGGCCACCCAGGCATGGCTCGGGTTACAGGCCAGCGCTACCAGCCCCGCCGCGGTCAACTGCTCGATTTCCACCCAGAGTGCGGAAAAATGCACACAACGATTGATCGCCAGGGCTGCAATGCCGTTGGCCCGGGTTTTTTCCTGTAACAGCGGCAAACCCGCCTGGAACGCCAACTGGGAAAACCCGCCGGCTGCATCCACCCGCACTATCGACGGCGCCTGGTCGATCACCCGCGGCGCGGCATCGGCCGAGACCTTGCCCGCGCGCAGTGAATTGACACAGCCCAATACCCGGTACAGACCGTGGGACGCGCAACCATCGCGCTCCCCGGCCAGCACCGTGGCGCTCACCGCGCGGGCATGGGCCTGGTTGAAACCGTTATGCAACAGGATCGATTCGGCAAGCTCGTAAGCCTGGGCCAGGGTCAGTCGTTTCATGGTCAGCTCCTTGAACAGACCTTTCAGACTGGACCATCCTCAGGCTCACGGCTTGATCGGTTCAGGCCGTGGGCATGACGAATTCAGCACAGAGCGGGCCATGAAAATACCCGGCAATTGCCTCAATCAACGCCGCATCCGTGACCGGGTCCAACCCCGGATACGGCTGGCCGTTATAGCTGCCGGTAAACGTCAGGACCGCCTCGATGCTGCCATTGTCCTGATACAGACTACGCATCTGCTGGCACTCCAGATCCTTGCTGTCAGTGCTGCGCAGCGCATAGTGCAACGCCAGCGCCGCGCCGAACTGCAGGGCACTGCTGTCAATCCCGTGCTTTCTGGCCAGATCGATACTGCGAAAGATCCGTTCGTTACGTTGCAGTTTGCGTAGTGGATCACGTCCGACACGGGCACAGGGGTCCTTGAAGGAGGTATTGCAGCGCTCCAGAAAGGTGGCTGAAAATGCTGCCACGGCATCTTCCATCTGCGGGTTTTCGGCCACCAGTGCCGGGCCGACTGCCTCACCGATCAAGCGCTGCGCCAGCTCACTGACGCGCGGGTCGCCCATGCCCTGCCCCAGCCAGGAGTACCCCAGCAGGCTCGCATACCAGGCAATGATCGCGTGCGGGCCATTCCACAGCAGGTTCTTGATGACTTGTGGCTGGGTGATGTCGTCGACCGTCTTCACCTGGCGCAAGCGCTCAAGCAGATTGCTGCAGCGCTGGGCGTACAGGGGCATGTCCGGCTCGCTGTTGAACAGGATCAGATGCAATTGGCTCAAGGCGTTGCTGGACTGGGTAAAAGGTCGAAAGCGGCTGATCAGGCGCTCGTACTCGGGCACCGGAGTGCGCGGTGCGGCGCGAGGTGCGTCAGGCTCGTCATCGAGGCTGTTCTGGAACATCTTCGACTTGATCCGCAACTGGCGCACCAGCGCTTCGTTGGACAACTTTGAGACGATGCGGCTGACCACCGTTTCTACAAAGTGGGTGTTGTCCAGAATTTTGCGGCACAGCTCGGCAGACACCAGCAACTCCAGTTGCGCCTGCACATGGCGACGCACAAAGTCCGCACCGCCGACCTTGTTCAGCACAATCAAAATGGTCAGCTCACGCCCCCGGCGCTCGTAGCGGCGCACCAGGCCCCGGGCAATCACCCCGGCCTGCTTGCGAATTGCCGTTTCAGGCAGGCTCAGGCCGATGATTTCCGCCACGTCATACATGCGGATCACTGCTTCGGCGTCGTCCATATCGATCATGCGCAGGTTATCGATGGTCTGATCGAAGGACGTGGCGCTGTAGCGCACACTGAAGCGGCCAAACGCCTGGATGGTCTCGCGCAGCATGCGTGAGCGGGTGGCGGCGATGATCTCGCAGGGTCGGGTGTAGCCGTCCCAGTGCGAGAAAATCTGCGTCAGGTAACCGCCGCCCATTGCGCCAAAACCATGAATACCGGCGCTGAACTGATTGAGGGTGGGCGGGAAACTGTCGGTCAGCGCGGGAGGACCGAGATCGGGCATGCACTCGTTCAGGTCACCCAAAAAACCGTGCATGCTGGTGTAGGCCTTGAGGGCGCAGTCCGCGACTTCAGGCGCTGGCGGCTTGATATCCTCAATCAGGATCGGCTGGCCGTCGGCACGAATGGCCGACAACAGACCGTTTTGCGAGTCCTCCAGCATAAGGCAATGCTCTGGCAGGCAATTGAGCGCGCTGGCCGCCTTGAGGAAAATCTCCGGGTGGGGCTTGCCCTGGGTCACCTCATCACCGCACACGGTAACGTCGAAATACTTCAGCACATTGGCATTGATCAGGTATTCCTCGGCGATGGCGCGACGGCTCGACGTAGCCACCGCCATGGTCAGGCCGTATTTGCGCAAGCGCTCCAGCACTTCCAGCAGGCCATCCTTGATCGGCACGCCGTGGTCACGCACATGGGCCAGCTCCAGCTCGTCGGCACGCTGGCGAACCTGGGCATAGGGGAAGTCTTCGCCGTGGTTGGCCCTGGCCAGGGCCTCGGCTTTTTTGGCACTCAGGCCTAATGAGCCGATCAGTGTTTCTTCACTCAGTGGCGTGCCGTAAATCTCCTCGGCGGCCTGCTTGAGCGTTTTGAAGCGCAAGCGCTCGGTGTCGAACATGGTGCCGTCCATATCGAAGATGGCACTGAAAATTCTTTTACCCTGAAAATAAATCATCAACACAGCTCCTTGTAGCGCGAGCAATTATTGGCTGCCCGCGGAAACGCTTTGGATCAAAAACGTGGTTTCAAATACAAATCCCGGGCAGCAGAACGCACCATTGACAGCGGGGCGTGAGTGCACCGGAACGGCTGGCGGTCAGAAATAATCAGGCGGAGGGATGTAACAATGGCGCCAGTTGGCGCAGCTGCCCGAGAAGCAGGGTCTCAGGTGGGGGATAGCGAAGTTTGCGAGAAAGCGGGAAACAAACCCTGTGACTGCACTGATGCAGCATTTGACGTGAGGCCCACAGCTTGCAATCAGGGATGCGAAGTGTGAGCCCAACTGGCGATTGATACGTGTGATTCCATCCATAAGGGCGTTTTAATTTCCTGTAATACTACGACTGACCTTTTTAGCTATAACCCATGCAACACGTCTAAATCAAGGATTGCCTTGAGCCACAGGCTGTAACGGCTGCGCAAAAAACCCGTCGGGCCAGGCCCTGACAGGCCGTCATGCCAGGCTCCCTGATGGCGAAGCGCCAAGCGCAACCCGGCTTGCGACTGTATGATGGCGCGTTTGAGAAACAGGCTCGGGTCTCAAGCCTGCCCACCGTTCAGGAGCTGTGCATGAACATGCTTTACCGGACTTTCAGCCAGGGAGAGTCCGCCCCGCGATTCTCTCTCAGTTTGCTTAGCCTCGGCCTGCTGCTGGGCAGCGCCATGCCTGCGGCACATGCAGCCGGGACCGAACTGCCGGCGACGTCCGTGACGGCCACGGACAACGGCGATTATCAAGCCGACAACGCCTGGGTCGGTGGTTTCGAGGCGGCGCCCTTGCTCGATACGCCGGCCGCCATTGCGGTGTTTACCGATGCCCTGATTGAAGACCAGCAAGCCCGCCTGCTCAGCGATGTGCTGAAAAACGACGCATCGGTCGGCGAAAGCTACGCGCCCGTCGGCTACTACGAGAATTTTGTAGTGCGCGGCTTTTCGCTGAACTCGGCCAGCAGCTACAAGATCAATGGTCGCACCATCACCGGCGAGCAAAATGTCGGGCTGGAAAACAAGCAGCAGGTAGAGCTGCTCAAGGGGCTTTCAGGCCTGCAAAGCGGCGTTTCCGAGCCCGGTGGTGCGGTCAACTATGTGACCAAGCGGGCAGCCGATGTGCGCTCTGTAACGGTGTCTACCGACGATCGCGGCAGCGGTTACATCGCCACCGATGTGGGGGGCTGGTTCGGCAGCGAACAGCAGTTCGGCCTGCGTGCCAACGTTGCCCATGAAGATATTCACTCTTATGTCGATCACGCCAACGGCCAGCGTGACTTCGCCTCTGTGGCGTTCGACTGGAACATCAACCCCGATGCCCTGCTGCAACTGGACGTGGAGTATCAGAACAAGGAGCAGCGTTCGGTGCCGGGCTATCAGTTGCTCGGCGGCAGCGAACTGCCGCATCACGCCTCGCCGAAAAAGCTGCTGGCGCACCAGAGCGGCTCGAAACCTGTGACCATTGATTCTCTGAATATCAACGGCAACTTCGAATACCGCTTCAACGACAGCTGGAAAGGCAGTCTGAGCGCCTCACGCAGCAAGGTGGTGATCGACGACTACAGCTCGTTTGCCTGGGGCGGTTGTACTGTCGGCTGCGTTACACCCAATGTCGGCAACTACTTCACCCCCGAGGGCGGCTACGACATCTATGACTTCCGCAGCCCTGACGATACCCGGCGCAATGATGAGGTGCAGGCAGCGCTCAGCGGTCGCTTCCATACCGGCGCAATCGGTCATGAGCTGACCGTGGGCAGCAGTGCATTCCGGCGCGTGGTGAATAATCGTGAAGCCATCAACCATTGGCTCGGCAGTGGCAATATCGACAGCGAGCCTGAAAACCTCGAGCGCTACAACGGCGCCCTCAACGACAGCCATCGCCGCCTGGACAGCCGCCAGTACGGGGTGTTTTTCAATGACCTGATCAGCTTCAACGAGCAATGGCAGACCATGATCGGCGGGCGCGAAGTGCGTCTGGATGAAAAGACCTTCGACGATCAGGGCGACACCACCCGCCACACCCAACGCTATGAATTCCTGCCCCAGGCCGCGCTGATCTACAAACCGGTGCAAAACATGACGTTGTATACGCGCTACAGCAAGGGCCTGTCCCTGGGTGGCACAGCGCCGTGGTTTGCCAGCAATGCCTTTGACATCCTGCCACCCACCGTGTCGCGGCAAATAGAGGCCGGGATCAAATACGACTGGCAGCGCATGAGCCTGAGCGCCACACTGTTCCAGATCCGCCAGGCGTACCAGTATGCTCGCCCCGAAAATGGCGAGTTCACTTACGTCCAACAGGGCCAGCAGAAAAACACCGGCATTGAGCTGGCGGCCAACGGTTGGGCCACTGACCGGCTGCAGATTGCGGCCAGCGTCGCGGCGATCCGCTCCCGGGTCAGCGGTAGCAGCACGCCCGAATATGAAGGCCACCAGACCATCAACGTACCCACCCTGCGCGCCAGCCTCTACGGCGACTACGCCCTGCCCTGGATCGACGGCCTGGCCCTGCTGGGCGGCGTGCAGTACAGCGGCAAGAAATACGCCAGCCAGGTGGGTACGGTACAGGCCGACGCCTACGCCATCTTCAATATCGGCAGCCGCTACAGCACCCGTATCGAAGGTTACGACACCGTGTTTCGCCTGACCGTCGATAACCTGTTCGACAAGCGCTACTGGCGCGATGTGGGCGAATACATGGGCGATAACTATGTCTTCCAGGGGGCGCCGCTGACGGCAAGGTTGAGTGCCTCGATCAACTTCTGATCATGCTGCATTGCAGGGGGCATGTAGCCTCCTGCCTTCACCCTCTTGCATAAAAGGCCTGCGTCCGGAACACACGAACGCTTGTCATTCAGCGACAATTCCCAAGCTTTTCAGTGCTTTCAGCTGGCCGAGACGCCAGGTATGGCAATGCTAATTTTCTGCACGCGCCGTGGATCACCCACTGCGTGCACAGGAGATTTACCATGCCAACGGACACCGCCTCTCCCGACTCGGGCCCCACCTGGTCAGCCCTGTTCAAAGACGACTGGGATACCTTTTGCTCACCGACTTCCCTCGCCGCAGTCGACTCGCCCGCGGCGTATCTGCAGGCGCTCTACCGGTTTGCCCTGGAAGTGGAGCAAACCGGCAAAGGCACTCAAGACAAAATCACCCTCGCTCAACGTGTACCTGCGCTAAAGGAACTGGTGATCAATGCTGAAAACACTTCCCGTCAGTTGCCACTGCTGACGCTGGTCAACGAGGCCCTGAACGCACCGGTCAAAACCTACCTGGACACGCATCGCGACATTTACGGCGACCGCACGGTGCATCAGGTGCTGGCCGAATTACGCTACCCCTTTGAATTGCCTTTCGACCTGGCCCATCAGCAATGCGTGCTGGGGCTTGCGGGCAACAAGCCGGGGCTTGGTGCATTGAATTATCGCATCAGCCTGAAACTGCCCTATGACCAGCAGCCGGAGAACAAGTACGGAACGGTGCAGCAGCAAGCCTATGAGGCGCAGCGTCTGCTCACCCTGCTCAGCCCTGCACAACAAAACCTGTTGACCGAGGACTTTGAAGAACAGGGCACAGACACCTTTTACAAAAAACACTATGGCCACAGCCAGCCCATCACTGACCAACAACAGTTCATGCAGCACACCGGTCTGAGCACCGAACAGTTCCATGAACTGCTTGCCCACGCCAGCTATCAGCCGCGCTTGTCTGGCAACGTCGTGCAGACGGCAGATCAGATTGCCCGGGATCACACTGCAGGCGCTCGCTTTATCAATGGCCCCTACAGAACAGGGCAAAAGAAACTGGGCCTGAGCATCGACTCATCAAAAAAAAACCACCTGCAAAACACAACTCCACAGCGTCATGACCGTTTGCAACGGATGATCCGCCTGCAACGCTGGCTCAATATGCCTTTCGCAGATCTGGATACCTTGCTCTATAGCATCGCCGGTTGTGAAGGCAGCAGCCCTGAACACCTTGCCATCAACGACAACAGCCTGCGTGCAATGGGTGTCTTTCGCTACCTGAACCAACGCTATGGCCTGACGCCCGGAACATTTTCGGCATGGCTTTACCACATGCCCGTTCATGGGGTCGGGCAACACCCATCGCTATTCGACCAGGTATTCAACCCGCCGCACTGGCTCAACTCCCCCCTGACTCTCGACAACCAGCCGCTGGATCTCGGTACGACACAAGGGGTTCTGTATCGGGCCTGTGGCGCTCTGGGCCTCGAAGACACACCACAGTCCCTGGGGTTGCTGAAAACCCGTACCAAGCAATATTTCGCCACGCCTCGCCGGAATATCGAGACGTTTTCCAGCTTTTACCGACAGGCCACATTACCCGCAATGTTCGGACTGTCAGTCCTGGACTGCGATCATCTGTGCCAGTTGCTGGGGGGCAAAACCTACCACCAGCAACTGGTCAAGCCGGGCTTGCGTCAGTCAGGCAGCAACTCGCCAGCGGACTTTCTCGATGTGTTGATGCAACTGGACTGGGCGGTTAGCTGGCTCAATGACAGCGGTAAAAGCGTTCAACAGTTACGCCAGCAATTGTTACTGGAGAGCACGTTGCTGCCCTCCTCCGTACAGCAGCGGCTCACGCAGGTCGAGGCGGTGTTGCAACGCATGCCCCAATATCTGCTGGCGCAATCCACACTCGATGAGCTGGACTTGCCGCAACCGGAAGCCGGTAGCAAACCCCTTGCCTACACCTGGAATGTGCTGCTGGCCAAAGGACTGCTCCGGGTCCAGTCCATGCTGCCCGCGCAACCCAAAGCGGACAGCCTGGAAAAAGGCGTGGCCTACATGGTCGACAAATACGTCAACCTGAGCCCCGATGCGGGGCGCAACCAGGCACTCAAGGCCCGGGTCAAGCAGATACTCAATACGCAGCTGTCCGCAGCCTACTCACAATTGCATCCTTTCAAGAAAGAAATAGATCAATTACTCAAGGATACCTCCCTGGCCAGCGAGGCCCCCGAGCTGATGAAACAGGCCTTCAGGCAAGCTTCGCGTATTTTCGCCAGTGCCCTTGGCAGTGATAAACCCAATGAATCCCTCAAACACCTGCTGCTGTTCTTTCCCCATGCAGAAACCGAGCTGCAACTGCCCATCAGCCGTGAAGCCCTGCAGGCTTTTCTGCTTGACCCCGGTTGGCTGGAGTCCGAGCAATCGGCACATTCAACCCTCAAGTTAACCCTGAGCACCCTGTATCTGTTCCAGAGGTTCAGTCATTTCAGCGACGTTTACGGGATTAACCACGCCACACTGCTCAATTATCTGAACCAGGCCAACCCTCAAAAACAGAACGGCGAACAAACCGGTCTGAACTCGCAAACCAGCGAATTGCTGGCCCAGATGCTGGGGTGGAACGCCAGCGAGATAGAGGTATTGATAAAGCCCCTGCTGGAAAAACGCGTGCGCTCGATGACTGAACTGGACTGGCTAATGCGCTGCCATGAGACCGCCAGGCAGACAGGTCTTTCGGCAAGCATGTTGCTGATGGCGACAGGCTTGACCGCCACCTTCAGTTCCGATGACTGGCAGCAGGTCGGCAGCGCCGTCTTCGCCACCGCCCCATGAGCGCAACGCTCATACATCTTTCCGAGGAATGTCCATGTCTGACCAACGCCACCGGCAACTCAATGAGCAGCTGCGCGATGCCTTGCTCGCGTTCTACCTCACCTACGTGCTGCCTGAAGACACCACCCTGCAAACCCCGGCTCGCAAGCACACAATCAACAACGCCAACGACCTGTACACCTACTGGCTGCTGGATGTGCAAGTCAGTCAGGCAGTGCCTACCAGTCGTGTGGCCAGCGCCATTGCCAGCCTGCAGCAATATATCAACGCCATTTCAGTGGGGCTGGAGCCTGGCTACGACAAACTTGGCATGACAACCAAACAACAAAACACCTGGCGCAACAATCTGCATGCCTATTCGGTTTGGCGTGCGATTCAACAGTTGCGCAGCTTTCCGGCCAACTATCTGAACCCGATGTTACGCCGTGATAAAACCGAAAGCTTCCAGCAGCTTGAAAACGACATTAATCAATGTCGAATTAACTCGGACAATATACTGCCTGCCATTCAACGCTACTTGGCCCGATTTGAAGAGATCTGCAGCCTCAAGACCCTGAATGGTTACATTGATGGTGAAAAAGACAGGTTCGCCGAGAGCACTTACTACTTTGTTGCCCGATCAACTGTCGAGAACACTTACTACTGGCGCTCGCTGGATATGTCCAGGCGCTACTTGCATCCCGCCACAGGGAGTGCCCCTGCCCTCAAGCAGGACGCACCACAGCCCGGCGCCTGGTCTGACTGGAAAAAAATACCTCTGCCTGCCTCGGAAAACATCCCGGAGCACAGCGTCCGTCCGATTTGCTTTAACAACCGCCTGTTTGTTGTCTGGGCTCAATGCATATCCCCGGCAGCGGCCAGTTACAGCGCTGATTATTTCTGGTCAGAGCCTGACGAATCGGAAAAAAACTATAAAGCACGCCTGGAAAACTACCTGAAAAGTCGTTTCATTCAGTTCCGCCTTTACTTTTGCTACATGAAATACGATGGCAGCTGGAGCGTGCCACGGGTGTGCAGTGATGAATACTGCGTGATGAAAGAGCTTAACAAACTGGACCAGAACGCCTTGATGCAGGCGACTGAAACAGTGGCAGTGCTGGACACCAGTACTAGCCCGGCATCCTTGTTTTTAGGGCTGAACGCCCATGCTCCGCAAAAGCCCGTCGCCGGCAGGGATCACACCCGCAGCGACTTTTTCCAGGCCGTGAGACTCGACCAGGACTTCAGCAGTGAGCGGTTATTCTCAAGGGGCACGGTGGCAGACCTTAAACCCAACGCTGAACACGAAAAACTGGCGAAACGTTATTTATCCCTGTTCATCTACAACAATTCGCGAAATTTCAATTTCCACGCCCCGACCAGCGAAACCGTCGCAATAACAGACATCGTCAGCAGTACCCCGACCCCGGCATTTACAGGATGGAACTTCGAGAACAAACAGGCTTATATAAGTGACCAGCACTACCACAGCGATATTGTCTTCAACACCACATCCTGTGCGCTGGAAGTCAACGCCAGGCTTGAAAAAGCATTCCCCGAACAGCAGTCGGTAACCTTCAGGGCGAGTACCAACCGGGCCGAACTTACTCTTCATCTTGCCCTTCTGCGGCCGCTTCCCGGTAGCAGCGGCAAACTCAAGCTGGAACATAGCTCGCTGCTGACTCTCAAGACCGAACTGATCCCACCCTGCAGCTGGGTATCGGTCTCAATGACCAGTCACAAAACCGGCGTTACCTATTCCAGCCTGATATATGAATTTCCCGACGACGCCCTCAGCGTCGTAAAACCGCAAAGGTTAAGTGCCGTACGCAAAGACTGGAACGTTTCGCTGGAAGGCAGATACATCGAATACGACGCTTTCAATACCTTGTTTGAAAACGCTCATTCCGACCACCGCATTACTCTTCATTTTTACGCCACACTCAATGAGCAAGTGAACAGTCAGAACGACTGGTTATTTGATAGTGTCATTGCCACGTTATATACCCGCCACTACAAGCCCGTGATCATGACTCCACGGGACGAAAACACACCGCACCCTTACAACATCCATCGCAACAACAGCTATATCGTCGGTGAACCCAATACCTCCCGCCGCGCACTCAACGGCGTATTTACAAGCCTGACCCCGGCCCATCTGTTCAGCGCCCATATTCAACTCAATCCTGAAACGCTACGGCCTGAAGAGGAAGTGAGCAGCATTGCAAGCACGGGTACCCGGCCAATCACGATCCTTCACGGAGTATTGATTTACGACACGGACACACGCCATAACAGCCGCAGCCTGCGAGGTTATGCACTGAAGTCACTGAGACTGAAACTGGATCCCAATAACGCCACCCCCATTACACCTCTGGCGCCCAGAATCTCACGCAGCCCGGCGCAGCCTGAAGGAACAGCCGAGTTTATCGACTTCAGCGGCTCCCTTCTCAAGTACAGCGATGTGGCTTCACCGAGAACCCTTCGTGCGCCGATCCACATGAACACCACTATTGGCAGACACCTGAGCGCCGCCGCCAATGTCAGTCTCGACCGGCTGTTTACGATAGCCACAAATCAATCGCACGAACCGGCGCTTACCAGCAATGCCAAGCCCCACTCCCTGGATTTTCATGGTGCCCATGGCAAGTATTTCCGGGAGTTGTTCCTCTTCCTTCCTTGGCTGGTGGCCTGCCGATTGAACATGGAGCAGCGTTATGCCGAGGCCCAATCCTGGCTCAAATACATCTTCGATCCAGAAAGCAGGGCAACTGAACCGCAGCAACACTCAAGATATTGGAAAGTGCCCGCCCTGACCCAGGACAAATCAGAGCCGGGTTACCAGCAGGACAACCCGGACGATCCGCACCAGATAGCCCTCAGTAGCCCGTCCTGTTTCCGCCAAGCGTTATATATGTTGTACCTGGACATCCTGCTCAATCGCGGCGATGCCGCTTATCGTCAAGCCAGTGCCGATAGCCTGGCAGAGGCCAAGCTCTGGTACGTTCGGGCCAGTAGCCTGCTGGGGCCAAGGCCGCAAATCAGCCGAGCCGATCCCTGGCAACCCATAACCCTGCAGGATCTGGGTGCATCAAGCCAGAGCACCCTGTACCTGCCCCTGAATCCGGATCTGGTGTCACGCTGGGACAAACTTGAAAGTCGTCTCTACAACCTTCGACATCACCTCAGTATCAGCGCAAAACCCTTGCAACAGGCACTGTTCGCACCCGCGCTGGCTCCGCACCTGCTGTTGAGCCACTACGCCCACAATGCCAGCTCTGACCCATTGTCTGCGACCCGCCAACAAACCAGGGAAATCGGCCATTATCGCTACCAGGTTGTCCATGCCCATGCCGCGACCCTGGTCGAGAATGTCATCCAGCTCGGTAATACCCTGCTTGTGCTGTTCGAGCGCAAAGAGCAGAACGAGCACCTTCAATTACAGCAACAACATGCCTGGGACCTCGCCAGAATCGCCGTCGATCAACAACGCCAGGGCATGCGGGCTGACGAAGCCAACCGCGAGGCGCTGCTGGCCGGTCGCCAGGTACTGGTAAGCCGCCAGCAGTATTTCGAAAAACTGCTCAATGAGGGTATCTCTCCAGCCGAAGCACAGGCCAGCCAGCAATATCTTGAAAGCGCACAGTGGGAAACCAAAGCATCCGTAGCCGAGGCTGCTGCAGGGCTGGCGATGCTGGCACCCAATATTTTCGGCACTTCCAACGGCGGGATGCGCTATGAAGGCGCCTTTTATGCGATTCAGGCTGCGGCCCGAAATATGGCTAATGAAAAACGCGCCAATGCCGGTCATCTGGATCGTACAGCGCTGTTCAACCGCCGCGTCCAGGAGTGGTCCCAGGCCCTGGAGCAGTGCCGTCAGGAGCTTATTCAAGCCGACTTGCAACTGCAGGCCCACGAACAGCAGAGCACGGTGCTGCGCTTGCAACTCAGACACACGGAAACAGCTATGGAGCAGGCCAGATTCACCTACGAGGTGCTCAGCAAGCATTTTTCCAGCGCACAGTTGTATCAGTGGCTCAATAGTCATCTGGCTTCTTTCTACTATCAGGCCTACGACGCAGCCCATTCGTTGTGCTTGAGCGCACAGGCATGCTGGCAATTTGAACGTGCGGACTGGAACACCCGTTTTATCCAAAGCAGCCACTGGCACAATCAATTCAAGGGGCTGACCGCAGGCGAGTCGCTCAAGCTCGACCTGCAGAACATGAATACTGCCTATATGCAACGTAACCAGCGTGAACTGGAAATCAGCAAAACCCTGTCCTTGCGCCTGTTGCATGGCAAGGATCGGGTGCCCACGCTGAACAAGGACTGGGCGTCGCTGAAGCACGAAATGATCGTCAATGGCACCGTGGATTTTGAGTTGAGCAAGGCGCTGTTCGACGACGACTACCCCGGTCATTACCTGCGCCGGATAAAAAGCGTCAGCGTCTCGCTGCCTGCCACGCTCGGACCTTATGAAGACATTTGCGCGACCCTGACCCAGACCTGGAACCGAACCCACCTGTCTGCAAAAGACGACGATATGCTCGACAACATGCGGGTCAGGGAGCAGGTCGCACTGTCCACAGGGCTCAATGACAGCGGCCTGTTCACCCTCAACTTCGACAATGACGAACGCTATCTGCCCTTCGAGTACACCGGGGCAGTGTCCAAATGGCGACTGGCGTTTCCCAACCCTGCAGCCCAGTCATCCATGCTCAATTCCCTCAGCGACATCATCGTGCATGTGCGCTACACCGCGAGAAGCGCAGGAGGTCAGGGATGACGACCCAACAACACGGCACAGGCGAGGTGCAAACCCCGTCCTTGCCCAAGGGCGGAGGCGCAATACAAAGTATCGGCACCACATGGGGAGCCGTCGGTATGACCGGTGCGGCATCGTTCGAGGTTCCCCTGCCACTGTCGCCGGGCCGGGGTTTCGACCCGGCCATTAGCCTGACTTACAACAGTACCCTGGGTAATGGCCCGTTCGGAACCGGTTGGGCAGCCTCTGCTGGCTCGATTGCACGCAGCACGCTCAAGGGCGTACCCGCCTATGACAGTGAGGATGTATTTATCGGTCCGTCAGGTACGGAACTGCTCCCCGAACGGACAGCCCAAGGCATGCTGCAAACCCGTTCCAGCAGCCGTTTCAACAGGTTTCAACTGAACACCACCTACACTGTGGTGCGCTACCTGCCACGCCACGAAACCACTTTCGATCGCATTGAGCACTGGTCATCGACGTCAGACCCCGCAGGGTTCTGGCTGGTCCAGGGCGCAGACGGCAACCTGTACCTGTTTGGCAAAACGCACGCGGCCCGCATCGCCGATCCGCAGGCGCCTGCCCATGTTGCCCAATGGCTGCTTGAGGAAAGCCTCAATCCCCACGGCGAGCAGATCCACTATCAGTACAAGGCTGACACCCGGGGCAGTGGCCCTCGAGACTACAGCGCCCAGCGCTACCTTGCCCGTATCGGCTACACCAATATCGTGCCCAGGGAGCATCTGGAATTGTGGACGGTAGAAACACCGGCGCAAAAACAATGGCATTTTGAATTGCTCTTTGACTACGGCGAACGCACAACTGATCTGACACGCCTCCCTTCCTATGGGGTGCAACAACCATGGCCGGAACGCAGTGATCCGTTGTGTCACTATGCCTATGGCTTTGAACTGGCGAGCCGGCGTCTTTGCCGGCAAGTCCTGATGTTCCACTACTTTCCTGAAGAGCCAGCAATGGGCCGCGAACCGGTGTTGACCCGCCGGCTGCTGCTGGAGTACATGACCACCGCAACCGCAGGCAGCCTGTTGCAGGCCCTGCACAGCCAGGCCTGCGATGCCAGCGCAAAGATCTGCCACTGGCCGCCCCTGGAGCTGACTTACAGCGACTTCCAGTTAACTGGCATGCCTTCAGGCTATCAACGCTTTGACGCTTTGGACGGTATCAACGACAACCAGCGCTATCAACTGGTTGACCTCTACAACGACGGCTTGCCGGGAGTGCTCTGGCGCTCTGACAAAAGCTGGTACTACCGCGAACCCGTCCGGGCTGCCAACCCGGTCGAGCCTGATGACGTCGCCTATGGCCCGCTGCAAATGCTGGAGCGTATCCCGGTGGCGCAGCAGACCGGTGCGCTGTACCAGTCCCTGGCGGACCTCAATGGCGACGGCCAACTGGAGTGGATCATCGCCCAGCCGGGCATGAGCGGTTTTTTCACCCTGGAAAACGACCGGAGCTGGGCAAACTTCGCGCCTTTTGCAGCATTGCCGCAGGAGTTCTTCCAGCCGACAGCCCAGCTCGCCGACCTGATGGGCAACGGTATTGACGACCTGGCGCTGATTGGCCGCAACAGTGTGCGGCTCTATCGCAACAAGGGCTCGCAGGGTTTTGCCCCTGCCGCGGACATGCCGCATCCCGATAACGATCTGCCACTGCCCGGCAATAGCGAAACTGAACTGATGGCGTTCAGCGATCTGCTGGGCAGTGGCCAGCAACATCTGGTACGCATTCGTCATGATGAAATCAAGTGCTGGCCAAATCTGGGCCGGGGCCGATTTGGCAAAGGGTTCGTATTCGCCACCCTGCCCTTCACCTACGCCGAATTCGAGGCCTCGCGAGTACTGCTGGCCGATCTGGATGGCTCCGGCGCCAGTGACCTGATCTACCTTCAGCCCGATCGGGCACTGATTTTCATGAACCTCTGCGGCAACGGCCTGCAAGCCGTGCCCACAGCGCTGCCCTGGCCCGAGGGGGTCAAGCATGACCGCTTTTGCCAGGTCAGTGTGGCCGACCTGCAAGGGCTGGGCTGCACCAGCCTGATCCTCTCCGTCCTTCTGCCTTCAGCCCGTCACTGGCGATACGACTTTGTCCGGCAAAAACCCTATTTGTTGATCGGTACCGACAACAACATGGGGGCATCAGGCCGGGTTACCTACCGCAGCAGTGCCCAGGAGTGGCTGGACGAAAAGCAGCAACGGACACAGCGCACCGGTGGCCTGCCATTTGCGCTGCATCTGGTCAGCGAGCAGCAACAGCTGGATCAGATCAGCGGCAATCAGCTGACCCAACGCTTCACTTACAGGGAAGGTTTCTACGACAGTCTGGAACGCAAGTTCCAGGGCTTCGGTTTGCTGATGGCAACCGACACCGAGGGCCCTGCCGGCCAGAAACTCGACAAGGCAGCAACGGCACCCTTGCTGCGCAAGACCTGGTTTCACACCGGAAAAGCCCTTGATATGCCGCAGGACCAATACTGGGTGGGCGACAGGTTGGCCCTTGCGCCAGGTAACACACTGCTGACCCGCCTGGAAACCGATAAGGAGCAAGACAGCGTACTGCCACCGCCTGCTTCCGGACGCAGGATGGCTCTGGCACTGAGCGGGTTGGTACTGCGTGAAGAAGTGTTTGCGGCCGATGACCCGGAATCGTCACGAGTGCCTTTTACCGTCAGCCAGTACCGCTATATGCTGCGTCAATTGCAGACGCCCGAATCCCTGCTGGTACTTGCCCTGGAGTCACGGGTCTACCGCTACGAACGCGAGGCAACCGACCCCGCCTGCCAGCACAGCATCAATCTGCGCCGGGATCGTTATGGCAGCCTGACACACGGGGTAACCATAAATTACGCCCGGCGCAAGCGCGCATCCGACCTGCCGCCATTCGATGAGGCCCATCAACAGACCTGGTGGCGCGATACCCACGACCCGGCCCAGCAGATGCACTACATCAGTGAAATCCGGGCGCAGTTCATTCATCTGGACAATCCTCAACGCTGGCGCCTGCAACTGCCTTACCGGCAACGCAGCAATGCACTGGTGCTTGAAAAAGAAGCCCTCAACAGCGCGCAGGCCAGCTATGAACTGTTAATCGGTAACACCTCTGACAACCCTGTGCGACCGCAGGCACAGCGCACTCTGGGGGGGTTGTCCGTGCAATATTACTGCCTGGCGCAGAGTGACGCCCCGTTACCGGCGGGCCAGGCCAGCTTTCAGGCGCTGACGGCCTTCAAAGAGTCGGCCGAACTCGACGACCAGGCACTTGCCGCCTACGACGATGTACCTGCACTGCCCGGAGGAACCCCGTTCGACCTGGCCAGCACCCTCGTCCAGGAGCATTACCATCCCATGAGCCTGTTCCTGCCTGAGCCAACAGACACCCGCGCAGCGCCAGCCCTGTGGTCACTCAAACAGGGCTTTACCCGTTACACCGACGTGCATGGTTTCTACCGGGCCAATCAGTTGCGAGCCTCTGAAAGCCACTCAGCGACCACACTCACCCATGACCGTTACGGTTGCCATATCGCCGCAGTAACGGCCGTGGACGGTTGCAGCACCCAAGCCGTCTATGACTACCGGTTAATGTTGCCCATCGAAATCACCGACCCCCAGGGGACTGTTCGGCAAGCGCGCTACGATGCATTCGGCCAGTTGCAAGTTACCAGCGTTTACGGCCAGGAAAATGGCAAACCAACAGGGTTCGCCCCGCTGACGGACTACAGGCGCCCAGCCAATGACAGCCCCGCTTTTGCCATCGACAACCCTCAAACAGCGCTGCTCGATGCTGCCAGCGCCTGCTTCCACGCCCCTTTCAACTGGATGGGCCACATCCCGGCAGCCCCCCCGGGCACACAATGGGTAACGCAGGGATATCTGACTCCGGACGGATATATTCGTGCCAGCGGCCGCATGCGCCTGGCAACACTGGACATGAGCATCACGGCGAATCGCCAACTGAACGAACAGATCCTCCAGGCACGCCGCGAACCGGTCTATGCCGCTGTGCTGCAAGCCGATAACTACCCGTCGAGCGACGACAGCGTTAACCGGCAAATCCGGATCAGCCTGACGTTCACCGATGGCTTTGGACGTGAGCTGCAAACCAAGCAGAAAACCTCGGCGGGTGAAGCGTATGTGGTTGCCCCGTCGGGGCGACTGAGCCTTGACAGTGACGGCAAGCCCCTGCGTGCGTTCAGCGAACATCGCTGGCGGGTCAGCGGCAGGGTCGAATACAACAACAAGGGCCTGGCCATTCGAAACTATCGGCCTTACTTCGCCGATCACTATCGCTTTATCGATGATGAAGCCCGGCGCAAGGATGGCTACTGCGATCAGCTGTTCTATGACCCGTTGGGCCGTATGACGAGCAAGCTCAACGCCAGGGGGCATCTAAGCCGCCAGACCCATTGCACCTGGTACAGCATCAGCGAAGATGAAAACGACACCTGGGAGCCTGGTTCAAACTGACCAACCACATCGCGATGCAAGCCCGGGCCCGGAGGAAAATAGTCATCCTGCAGGCTTGCTCGCGAGGGCATCATCAGTGCGGGTTGCGCACCCCGACCACCCGGTAGCGCGGCCCGCCAAGGTGGCGAAACATCAACCGCATGGAGCCGCGCCTGGGGTTCGTCCCCAGCACGCTGCCGGTGGTATGCCACCGTGCGCACAGTTGAGCCCCGGGAATCGAAGGCCGTGAGTAAAGGTGTGAATCGATGAAGGGAAGACATGGATGCGTGACCTGACTGGCACATAGACGCACGCAGCCTAGGCAAGCAATCAGCGTGGCAGGTGGTACATATTGGTTATTATTACCCGTCGTGCAACACACCCTACGCTGGCAATAACACAGAATTTAATTGATAGTTTCCTAACAAAAAGCGCAGGCTAGAGAGCTTGGTAACGCTTTGTATCATTCCGGATGATATTGATCTTCGCTGGGTTCGATTCGTGCGCCAGCACTCGCGCCAGCATTATCCGCCCATCTCAATAGATCGGCGGACTCCCCTCATGGAACAGTCACTTAAACATTTGCGCTTCCCACTTGCGGCCCTGGCCATTGTGGTGATGAGCGCATGCGGCAAAACTCCCCAAGCGACTGCTCCGGCTCCTGCTGCAAAAGTCAGTGTGGCCAAGGTGCTTGAGCAACCGGTCAACGAATGGGATGAATTCACCGGTCGCCTGGAAGCTCCAGAGACTGTAGAAATTCGTCCACGCGTGTCGGGCCAGATTGATCAGGTCGCCTTTACCGAGGGCGCCCTGGTGAAAAAGGGCGACTTGCTGTTCCAGATCGACCCGCGACCGTTCCAGGCCACCGTGCGTCAGCTTGAAGCCCAGGTGCAACAGGCCCGCGCCAATGCCAGCCGTACCGACAACGAAGCCCAGCGCGGCGAACGTCTGCGCCAGAGCAATGCCATTTCGGCAGAGCTGGCCGACTCGCGCACCACCGCTGCCCAGCAAGCCCGTGCCGGCGTCGCGGCCATCCAGGCAGAACTGGACCTGGCCAAACTCAACCTGAGCTTTACCCGCGTCACTGCACCGATCAGTGGCCGCGTCAGCCGTGCCGAAATCACTGCGGGCAACATCGTCACCGCCGATGTCACGCCGCTGACCAGCCTGGTGTCCACTGACAAGGTGTACGCCTACTTCGATGCCGACGAACGCGTATTCCTCAAGTACAACCAGCTTGCCCGTCAGGGTCAACGCGGCCAGACCACACCGGTGTACCTGGGCCTGTCCAACGAAGACGGCAACCCGCATCTGGGCCAGATGAACTTCGTCGACAACCGGGTCAACCCGCAAACCGGCACCATCCGTGGCCGCGCCGTGTTCGACAACGCCGACGGCAGCTTTACCCCCGGCCTGTATGCACGCCTGAAACTGGTCGGTAGCGCCACCTACTCCGCCGTGTTGATCAATGAAGAAGCCGTGGGCACCGACTTGGGCAAGAAATTCGTGCTGGTGATGGACGCCGACAACAAGTCGACCTACCGCGCCGTGGACCTGGGCCCGAAAATCGAAGGCCTGCGCATTGTTCGCAGCGGTCTGAACAAGGGCGACACCATTATCGTCAAGGGCCTGCAGAAAGTGCGCCCCGGCTCGCCGGTAACGCCTGAAGTGATCCCGATGGCCAACGAACAGACCCTCGCCGCCCTGGCACAACAACGACAAGCCCTGGAAGCCAGCAACCTGCCACAAATCAAGCCCGCCACTGGCGCGCCGAAGTTGGCCAGCGTCGCGACTCCTCGCGGTTAAGGGACGATAACTCCGATGAATTTTTCCCAGTTCTTTATTCAGCGGCCGATTTTCGCCGCTGTGCTTTCCTTGCTTATCCTGATTGCGGGCGGCATTTCGCTGTTCCAGTTACCGATCAGCGAATACCCTGAAGTGGTTCCGCCTACCGTTGTGGTGCGCGCCAACTTCCCCGGTGCCAACCCCAAGGTGATCGGTGACACCGTGGCCGCACCACTGGAGCAGGCCATCACCGGTGTCGAGAACATGCTGTATATGTCTTCGCAGTCCACCGCTGACGGCAAGATCACCCTGACCATCACCTTTGCCCTGGGCACGGACCTGGACAACGCCCAGGTGCAGGTGCAAAACCGGGTGACCCGCACCCAGCCCAAACTGCCGGAAGAAGTGACGCGCATCGGCATCACGGTGGACAAAGCCTCGCCAGACCTGACCATGGTTGTGCACTTGACCTCGCCGGACAAGCGCTACGACATGCTCTACCTGTCCAACTACGCCATCCTCAATATCAAGGATGAGTTGGCGCGCCTCAACGGTATTGGCGATGTGCAGATGTTCGGCATGGGCGATTACTCGCTGCGGGTATGGCTCGATCCAAACAAAACTGCCTCGCGCAACCTGACAGCCACTGATGTAGTGACCGCCATTCGCGAGCAAAACCGCCAGGTGGCTGCCGGTGCCCTCGGTGCCCCGCCCGCCCCCAATGCCACCAGCTTCCAGCTGTCGGTCAACACCCAGGGCCGCCTGGTCACTGAGGAGGAGTTCGAGAACATCATCATCCGCTCCGGTGATGATGGCCAGATCACCCGCCTCAAGGACATTGCCCGGGTTGAGCTGGGCTCCAGCCAGTACGCCTTGCGTTCCTTGCTGAACAACCAGCCGGCGGTGGCGATCCCGATCTTCCAGCGTCCGGGTTCCAACGCCATCCAGATCTCCAATGACGTTCGCGCCAAGATGGCCGAGCTGAAAAAGAACTTCCCGGAGGGCATGGATTTCGACATCGTTTACGACCCGACCATCTTTGTTCGTGGTTCGATCGAAGCGGTAGTCCACACCCTGTTTGAAGCCCTGATCCTGGTAGTACTGGTTGTAATCCTGTTCCTGCAAACCTGGCGCGCTTCGATTATCCCGCTGGTCGCTGTGCCCGTATCGCTGATCGGTACGTTTGCAGTGATGCATATGTTTGGCTTCTCGCTCAACGCTTTGTCCCTGTTCGGACTGGTGCTGGCCATCGGTATCGTGGTGGACGATGCGATTGTGGTGGTGGAGAACGTCGAGCGAAATATCGAGCTGGGGCTTAACCCCGTCGATGCAACCAAGCGGGCCATGCGCGAAGTAACCGGACCGATCATTGCCACCGCCCTGGTACTGTGTGCGGTGTTTATCCCGGCCGCATTTATTTCGGGCCTGACCGGCCAGTTTTACAAGCAATTTGCCCTGACCATTGCCATTTCGACGGTGATCTCGGCTTTCAACTCGCTGACCCTGTCCCCTGCACTGGCAGCAGTATTGCTTAAAGGCCATCATGCACCGAAAGACCGCTTCACTCGTCTGCTGGACCGTATGTTCGGTGGCTGGTTGTTCGGCCCGTTCAACCGCTTCTTCGTCAAGGCCAGTAACGGCTATGTCGGTACCGTGCGACGGATCATCCGTGGCAGCGGCATCGCCATGCTGGTTTACGCAGGTTTGATGGTGCTGACCTGGGCTGGCTTTGCCCACACGCCCACCGGCTTTGTACCACCGCAAGACAAGCAATACCTGGTGGCCTTCGCCCAACTGCCGGACGCCGCGAGCCTGGACCGCACAGAAGCGGTGATAAAACGCATGTCCGAAATTGCTCTCAAGCAACCTGGCGTTGCCAACTCGGTGGCCTTCCCCGGCCTGTCGATCAACGGTTTTACCAACAGCCCGAACAGCGGCATCGTGTTCACCCCGCTCAAGCCGTTTGATGAACGCAAGGACCCAAGTCAGTCGGCAGCGGCGATTGCCGCCGCGTTGAACGCACAGTTTGCCGACATTCAGGACGCCTATATCGCCATCTTCCCGCCGCCGCCGGTACAGGGGCTGGGCACCATTGGCGGTTTCCGCCTGCAAGTCGAAGACCGCAGTGGTCTGGGCTATGACGAGCTGTACAAAGAAGTGCAGAACGTGATTGCCAAGAGCCATAACGTGCCGGAACTGGCCGGGTTGTTCACCAGCTATCAGGTCAACGTGCCGCAAGTCGATGCCGCTATCGACCGCGAAAAGGCCAAGACCCACGGCGTTGCCATCAGCGACATCTTCGATACCCTGCAGATCTACCTGGGTTCGCTGTATGCCAACGATTTCAACCGCTTCGGTCGGACTTATCAGGTGAATGTGCAGGCCGAGCAGCAGTTCCGTCTCGAACCCGAGCAGATCGGCCAGCTGAAGGTGCGTAACAACAAGGGCGAAATGATCCCGCTGGCGACCTTTATCAAGGTCAGCGACACCGCAGGTCCTGACCGCGTAATGCACTACAACGGCTTTGTCACCGCTGAAATCAACGGCGGCGCAGCACCGGGTTACAGCTCGGGCCAGGCCGAGGCGGCGATGGAAAAACTGCTCAAGGAAGAACTGCCCAACGGCATGACCTACGAATGGACTGAGCTGACCTATCAGCAAATCCTCTCGGGTAATACCGCGCTGTTTGTGTTCCCGCTCTGCGTACTGCTGGCGTTCCTGGTACTGGCCGCTCAATACGAAAGCTGGAGCTTGCCTCTGGCGGTGATCCTGATCGTGCCCATGACCCTGCTTTCAGCCATTACCGGGGTGATTATCTCGGGGGGTGACAACAACATCTTCACCCAGATCGGCCTGATCGTACTGGTGGGGCTGGCGTGCAAGAACGCGATTCTGATCGTCGAGTTTGCCAAGGACAAACAGGAAGAAGGCCTCGACCCGCTGGCAGCGGTGCTGGAAGCCTGCCGTCTGCGTCTGCGGCCGATTCTGATGACCTCCTTCGCCTTTATCATGGGTGTGGTGCCTCTGGTGCTGTCCAGCGGTGCCGGTGCAGAGATGCGCCATGCGATGGGTGTTGCGGTGTTCTCCGGGATGCTCGGGGTGACCTTCTTCGGCCTGCTGCTGACGCCGGTGTTCTATGTATTGATTCGCCGCTATGTAGAGCGCAGTGAAGCGCGCAAAGCGGCCAAGCACCTCACGTTGGAGTCGCAACAATGAGCGTGAAAGTTTTTCTGCCGAGCCTGTTGGTGCTGGCCCTGAGCGCCTGCGCCGTGGGCCCGGACTACAAGACCCCGGCCACGGCCCCGGCACAGATCAGTGCCGACAACCTCAAGGGCTTTGACCGGGCACATTTTGAAGGGATCTGGTGGCAACAGTTTGACGATCCGACCCTCAACCAGCTGGTGACCCAGTCTCTGGCTGGCAACCGCGAGCTGCGCGTGGCATTTGCCCGCCTGCGGGCGGCCCGGGCGATTCGCGATGATGTCAGCAACGACATCATGCCGACCATCACCAGCCGCGCCAGCAGTGATCTGGGCAAGGGCCAGATCCCGGGCACCACCGAGAAGCGCGTCAACAGTGAGCGCTACGACCTGGGCCTGGACATGGCCTGGGAAATCGACTTGTTTGGCCGTATCCAGCGCGAGCTGGAGGCCAGCGATGCCGATGAACAGGCGGCTGCGGCCGATCTGTATCAACTGCAAGTGACCATGATTGCCGAACTGGTGGATGCCTATGGTGAACTACGGGGTGCACAGCTGCGCGAGCGCATCGCCCTGGACAACCTGAAAAACCAGCAGGACTCCAAGGCCATCACTGAAAGCCTGCGTGACGCCGGAGTTGGCGATCAGCTGGACGTGGTGCGCGCTGACGCCCGCCTTGCCTCGGTTGAAGCCAGCGTGCCGCAATTGCAGGCCGAGCAGGTGCGCGAGCGCAATCGTATCGCCACTTTGCTGGGCCAGCGACCTGAGCAATTGAGCGTGGATCTGAGCCCCAAACAGCTACCGGCCATTGCCAAGGCGCTGAATATCGGCAATCCCGGCGACCTGCTGCAACGACGCCCGGACATCATGAGTGCCGAGCGCAAGCTGGCAGCGGCGACGGCCCGTATCGGCGTGGCCAAGGCCGACCTGTTCCCGCGGGTCAGCCTCAGCGGCTTCCTCGGTTTTACTGCCGGACGTGGCTCGCAAATTGGTTCAGCAGCAGCCAATGCCTGGGCACTGGGCCCACGCATTACCTGGCCTGCATTTGACCTGGGCAGCGTGCGAGCACGACTGCGCGGTGCCGATGCAGAGGCCGATGGCGCTCTGGCCAGTTACGAGCAGCAAGTACTGCTGGCGCTGGAAGAGTCGGAAAACGCCTTCAGTGACTACGGCAAACGCCAACAGCGCTTGCTGTCGTTAATACGTCAAAGTGAGTCAAGTCGTACAGCAGCTGACCTCGCAGCCATTCGCTATCGCGAAGGCACGGTGGACTTTCTGGTGCTGCTCGATGCCCAGCGCGAGCGTCTTGCGGCAGAAGACAGCCAGGCCCAGGCCGAGGTTGAGCTGTATCGCGGCGTAGTGGCTATTTACAAAGCATTGGGCGGCGGCTGGCAAGCCGAGACTGTCGCCAGCGCGCACTGATTCAACGAGCTCTTTTGGTTGGCCGCAACCAACCATTTTTTGGCCCCGCGTACATTCGGTCGCGGGGCTTTTTTTTGCTTCGCTGAAGCCCGGCAAACACACAAACACGAACGCTGTCTTGAGGTAAGGAGTGCTTGCCCTTAATACCGTGCATCCACCGGTTTGCCACCCTTGGGCCAGTCCTTGGCCTTGTCGACAAAATCAGGTCGTGGCTGATGGGAGAAGTACTCAGCTACATCCACTGCCTCCTGATCCGATAATCCACCCTGCCCTAACGGGAATTTCTCGTGGAAGCCGATCGGCATATTGCGTTTCACAAACGCCGCCGCCGTGTAAGTGCGCGCCATGCCCGCGCCGATATTGAACGACTCGTTACCCCACAACGGCGGGTACACAAAGCTGCCATCGGCCTGTTTCAGGCCCTGGCCGTTGTCACCGTGGCACACCGCACATTGCTGCGCATAGATCAGTTTGCCGTTTTCCGGATCGGGGACGATTTTCGGATCGACCTTGCCCACCCCCCGGCCCGCGACCTTGTCGCCCGCTACCGTGTTCATTTTCATCCAGTCAAAATACGCCACCATCGCCTGCATATCCGGCGAGGCTACGGGCAAGGGTTGGCCATTCATCGAGCGACGGAAACAACCATTGATCCGCTCCTCCAGTGTCACTTCCTTGCCCGCCCGTGGCGCATAGCCGGGGAAGAACGCCGAGACCCCGACAAAAGGCGAGCCATCGGCCACGGTGCCTGCGTTCAAGTGGCAACTGGTGCAGTTAAGGGCATTGCCGACGTTATCCGGTAACAGCGCCTTGGTTTGCAGATGCAGGCGCATGCCGCGCACCACCTGATCGGCATTGGCGGCACTGAGCAGATTGGCCAGGCGCGGGGTGACAAAGGCGGTCTCGTCGACAGTCTCGGGGTTCAACTGCTTGCGCATCTTCGCGACTTGCCCTGGCTTGATCGCTGGAGCCGCGTTGCCCCAGCTGCTGCGCACAAAGCTGAGGATCTCGGCAATTTCATCATCGCCCAGCCGGGCGAAACCAGGCATGGTGTACACCCGCGGGTGCGTTGCTGTTTGCGGGGTTTTCCAGCCGGTCAGGGTGATATGCAGGAGTGTCGTCGGGTTGGCCGCAACGATCCCCGGGTTGCCGTTCAACGGCGGGAACATGCCTTTGACCCCGCCGCCGTCCGGGCGATGGCAATCAGCGCAGAACTGCGTGTAACCCAACCCGCCACGGCTGCTGTACAACGTATCCGGTGCCTTGGCGGGTGTGATCGCCACGGTTGGCATCGGTAAATCATCCTTGCCTGCAGGCAGCGATTTCAAATAGCTGGCGATGGCAGTCAAGTCTGCATCGGTAAAGTGCTGGGTACTGTGGTGGATCACATCAGCCATATTGCCCGACACCGTAGCAAAACGGTTTTGTCCGGTCTTGAGCAACTGCACGGTGTCCTCCACCGTCCACAGGTTGCGCAGGCTCAAGGCGCGCCAGTGCTCGACGGTTTCCCCCGCCAGATAGTGCTTGCCGGCACTGCCGTCATCGCTCATGGCCTTTTCCTGAAAGGCGATACCACGCGGCGTATGGCACGAGCCGCAATGCCCCAGGCCCTGCACCAGATAGGCGCCACGGTTCAGTTCGACGCTTTTGTCCGGGTCGGGAACAAACGGCTGATTGTCGACAAACGCCCAGTTCCACAGCGCCAGCCCCCAGCGTTGGTTGAACGGGAAGCCCATATCGGCTTCCAGATTGGCCATTTTTACCGGGGCCACGTCGTGCATCAGGTAGGCATACAGGGCGCGCATATCGTCTTCGCTCATCTTCGCGTAAGACGGATACGGCATCGCCGGATAGAGGTTTTTCCCCGCAGGTGTCACACCCTGGCGCATGGCCTTGTCGAACTGTTCAAAGCTGTACTGGCCGATACCTGTCTCGGGATCCGGGGTGATATTGCTCGAGTAAATCGTGCCCATTGGCGTTTTCAGCTCGAGCCCGCCCGCCATCTCGGCCCCGCCCATGGCGGTATGGCAGGCAATGCAGTCACCGAGCCGGGCCACATAGTGGCCGCGTTCAATCAGGTTTTTCTCGGGGTTGGCTGCCGGGGTCGGCTCGCTGGCCTGCACCTCAAGGGTACACAGCAACGTCAGGCCGGCTAATGCCAGACGTGGAAAGGTAGAAAGCATCGCGTTATTCCTTTAAGGCGTCGATCTGGGGTGGTCCCCTCGAAACGGGCCGTGCTGGTTTTGTTATGGACTCCTCACAGGACGCTTGTACCGGCTTTTATCGCCACGACGTTTGACCCGGATCATGCACGCCGCAACCAGGGTGTGTGGCCGGGCGCTCTAAGCTAGTTCCAAAACGGTATTTTCCCCTTTGATTTAAAGCACTTAGATTCGCTGCACCGGACCGCCGGACAGCCCCTTCTTATCTTCTTACAACAAGGTCCAAGCCATGTCCGTGCGCACACTCCTGATTGCTCTTTCCCTCGCAGGCCTCAGCTTCGGCGCGCAGGCAGCTGATTTGACCATCGGCTATATCACCGGCATCGACCCCACCAAACTGGCCCAGGCCGAGGGCAGTTACGAGAAAGCCATCGGTGAAAAGATTGACTGGCGCCGTTTTGATTCGGGTCCGGCGGTGGTGTCGGCCCTGGCCTCCGGGGACCTGCAGATCGGCAATCTGGGCTCAAGCCCGCTGGCTGCCGCGGCCTCGCGCAATGTGCCGCTGGTGACTTTTATCGTCACCGCGCAGATCAAGGGTTCCGAAGCCCTGGTGGTGCGTGACGGCAGCGGTATCAACGGCCCGCAGGACCTGATCGGCAAGACCATCGCCACGCCCTTTGTCTCGACGTCGCACTACAGCCTGCTGGGCGCGCTGAAACACTGGAACCTCACCCCGCAGCAGGTCAAGGTGGTCAACCTGAGCCCTGCGCAAATCACCGCAGCCTGGAAGCGTGGCGATATCGACGGCGCGTTCACCTGGTCACCTGCCCTGGGGGAAATTCGCAAGACCGGGAAAATCCTCACCGACGCCGGCCAGGTCAGCGAATGGGGCGCACCGACTTTTGAAGTCTGGGTCGCACGCAAGGATTTCGCGGATAAACATCCGGAAATCGTCGCTAAATTCGCCAAAGTCAGCCTCGATGCCATCGCCGACTACAACGCCCACCAGACCGCCTGGACTACCGATTCGCCGCAGGTACAGAAAATCGCCCGGCTGACCGGCGCCAGCCCCGAAGACATCCCCGAGTTGCTGCACGGCGCGCACTTCCCTTCGACAGCCGAGCAAAAATCGGCGCAGTTGCTGGGTGGCGGCACGGCCAGAGATATCGCCCAGACTGCGCTGTTCCTCAAGGACCAGGGCAAGATCGAAGGCGTTCTGCCCGACTATTCAACCTTTGTCAGCGATAAATTTTTGCCGCAATAACAAGCTGTTAGCCACTGGCACAACAAATGCTTCGTTACGCCCTACAGCACAGTGCCTTGCACCGCCGGCTCCGCTCTGGCGCTGCAACAACCTGGGTGAACCCCGACGCCAGACGCGTCCCGGATCATAATAAGGAGCGTAAGGATGGCAACGCCTGTTACAGCGTCACCGATAAATATGCCTGCCGTGAAGACCGTGGGCTTTCTGGTGATACCAAACTTCACCACCATCGGTTTTGCCTCGGCCATCGAAACCTTGCGCATGGCCAATATGGCAGCGCGTTGTGAAATGTTTCGCAGCGTTATCATTGCCCCCACCCTTGATCCGGTCATGGCCAGCAACGGCATGCGCATCCTGCCCGACTATGTGATCGGCGATGCACCAAAACTGGACATTTTGCTGGTGGTGGGTTCAAACCCGATCGTCTCCCACCTCAGCAGCCGCCCGGTGCTCAACTGGCTGCGCAAACTGGCCCACGAACAAGTGGCGCTGGGCGGGATCTGCACCGGCAGCTACTGGCTGGCCCGCGCCGGGCTGCTCAAGGGTTATCGCTGCACCATCCACTGGGAAGATATCGAAACCCTCAAGGACCATTTCCCGGGGATCATTATTTCCAATCAGTTATTCGAACTGGATCGCGACCGCTATACCTGCTCGGGTGGCGTGGCGTCGATGGACATGACCTTGCAATTGATTGCCCGCGAACCGGGTGGCCGCGAGATTGCGGCCCACGCTGCCGAGTTGCTGCTGTGTGACCGAGCCCGCGGGCCGCAAGAGCAACAGCGCGTACCGCTGCGCCAGAAGCTGGGTACATCGCAGCCCAAACTGAGTCAGGTGGTGGCAATCATGGAGGCCAATCTGGAAGAGCCGGTCAGCCTGGAAGACCTGGCGCGGTTGAACGAAGTGTCGGTACGTCAGCTAGAACGCCTGTTCCACAAACACCTGCAACGCACACCCAGCCAGTACTACCTGGAGTTACGCCTGGCCAGGGCCCGGAGCCTGTTGCTGCGCAGCGAATCACAAGTGCGGGATATCGCCCTGGCCTGTGGCTTTGTCTCGGCGGCGCATTTTTCCAAGTGCTATAGCCGCTTGTTTGGTGTATCGCCCATTGGTGAGCGCAAGCAGGTGGCGTTGCACTAAAACATCACCCGTAGCAGCTGAGGAGCGGAGCGAGGCTGCGTCCGGCTGCTACGGAGGTAGGAGGCGGCAGGTTAATCCTGCAACGCCTTGTACGCCGTCTCGCGGCTGGCCAGCATCGCCACCAGTGCCACTGCCGCGGCGGCCAGCAGGTACCAGGCCGGGGCCATTTTGTTGCCGGTCATCTGAATCAGCCAGGTGGCAATAAACGGCGCAGTCCCGCCGAACACGGCGTTGGCCACGTTAAAGCTGAAGGCAAAACCGCTGAAGCGCACCCGGGTCGGGAAGATCTCGGCCAGAAAGCACGGCAAGGTGCCGTCGTTCATTGCCAGGATGGCACCGAAGGCAATCTGGATCATCAGGATCACCAGCAGTGACGGGTTGCCCAGCATCCCGAACAGCGGAAAGGTCAGCAGCAGGAACATCACCGAGGCACTGACCAGCATGGTCTTGCGGCCATAGCGGTCCGACAGCTTGCCCATCAAAAAAATCAGACCGATATAGGTCGCCAGCGACACCGTGGAAGCGATAAAGGAATCACTCTCGCTCATGCCCATTTCCGTCGACAGGTAGGTCGGCATGTAACTGAGCAACAGGTAGAAGGCCACCGCATTCAGACAGGTCACGCCAATCCCGATCAATACCGGCCGACGATGCACCGTGAGCAACTCACGAACCGGGGCATGGGTCGCACACTCCTTGGCTTCCAGACGCTTTTCCATCTCCAGGAACTTGGGTGAGTCCTGCAAATGCACACGGATATAGCGCCCCACCAGGCCAAAGGGTGCCGCCAGCAGGAACGGCAGGCGCCAGCCCCAGTCGTGCAGGTTTTCAACCGTCATCAAGGCATGCATGCCCGCGACAAATACCGCGCCAAACAACAGGCCGGCCGCCGTGCTCGCCGGTACGATGCTGGTATAAAAACCGCGCTTGCCCTCAGGTGCATACTCGGCCAGAAACGCCGAAGCGCCCGCGTATTCCCCTGAGGCCGAAAAGCCCTGCACCAGACGAATCAACAACAGCAACACCGGTGCCCAGAGGCCGATCTGGTTATAGGTGGGCAGCATGCCGATGCAAAAAGTCGCCACGGTCATGATCAGGATCGACCAGGACAAGGCGCTGCGCCGCCCGTACTTGTCGCCAAAATGCCCCCAGACCAGACCACCGAACGGGCGCACGATAAACGACAGGGCGAACACCGCGAAAGTGGCCAGCAGCCCGGTGGTGGTATCGGTTTGCGGGAAGAACGTCAGGGCGATCACCGTCGCCAGGTAACCATAGGCAGCGTAGTCAAACCACTCGACAAAGTTGCCCATAAAGCTGGCTGTGGCGGCACGGCGCAATGCCTTGCGCTCACTGAGGCGCTCGACCTGCTGTTCGGGGGTCAGGGGCAAAGCGATAGTTGCGCTGGGGATACTCATTGAGCACCTCCTGAGAAAGAGATGCGTGATGGAAAAATGGCAAGCAACGTCGCGACATGGGACATGACAGATACCCTCATTGTGTTCTTTTTGGCAGGGGTAAACAGGTCAGAAAACGCTGCGCAATCTGTGTGCGCATACGTTGGTATCGAGCTCGGAGTGGGAGCGAGCCTGCTCGCGAAGGTATCACCCCGGATTGACGAGGCGCCGCGGTGATACCTTCGCGGGCAGGCCCGCTCCCACAATGCCGCGCAATGACTATTTTTTGATGATGTTGTGCTGCGGGCCATACGGGAAGTGGGTGATGTTCTCGCCGCCCTTTTCGTTGACGATCAGGATATCGTGCTCGCGATACCCACCTGCTCCCGGACGACCTTCAGGGATCATGATCATCGGCTCGATCGACACCACCATGCCCGGCTCCAGCACCGTATCGATATCTTCACGCAACTCCAGCCCGGCCTCGCGGCCATAGTAATGACTGAGGGTGCCAAAGGAGTGACCATACCCGAAGGTGCGGTATTGCAGCAGGTCGTGTTCCATGAAAATTTCATTGAGCTGCAGAGCAATGTCCGAACACTTCATGCCGGGCCTGATCAGCTTCAGGCCGGCCTCGTGTACCTTGACGTTGACCTCCCACAGGCGCAGGTGCTCGTCGGAGCAATGGCCCAGAAACAGGGTGCGTTCCAGCGCCGTGTAGTAACCGGCAATCATCGGAAAGCAGTTGAGGCTGAGGATATCGCCCTTGTTCACCTTGCGGCTGGTGACCGGGTTATGGGCGCCGTCGGTGTTGATCCCCGACTGGAACCAGGTCCAGGTATCCATCAACTCCGAATCGGGAAAGGTACGGGCAATTTCACGCACCATCGCCTGGGTGGCATGCAGCGCCACTTCATATTCCGGCACCTGATCGCGCAAGGCCTCGACGATGGCCGCGCCACCAATATCGGCAATCCGTGCGCCGTGGCGAATGATGGCGTGTTCTTCCGCCGACTTGATCATGCGCATACGCATGCACGGCGCGGCGATGTCCACCAGCTCGGCCTGGGGATAGCGGCTGGCGAGCTTGTCGCGATTGAGCAGGTTCATGTGATCGAACTCGATACCGATGCGCCCCGCCTTGGGCAGCGCCTGCTGGATCGCCACAAAGTAGTTGTCGCGCTGCCAGTCGGTATACACGATGTTGTCGGTGCCCATGGTCCGGCGCCACGGCTGCCCGCCGTCAATATTGGCGCTGATGGTCACCGCGCTGTCCTGGGTCACCACCAGCGCGTAGTTGCGGCCAAATGAGCAATACAGGAAATCGCTGTAGTAGTTGAGGTTGTGGTACGAGGTGAACACAGCAGCATCGATGTTGTTCTGCGCCATATAGGCCCGCAGTTTTCCCTGGCGGTTGGCGTACTCCTGGGCCGAGAACGTCGGAGTGACCTTTTCGCCGTTCTTTATCTGGATGGTTTTCGGCATTTGCATGGCATATGTCCCTGTCATTGATCGAGCGTCAGGAGCCGCCGGCAGGCGGGTCGTTGAGGAACATTCGAACAGATACAGGCACGGCTTTTTTGCGCGAATCCGACCTGTAGTTGATCAGATCCGCTGTGCAATCTTGCCCTCTATCCTTGATAGCATTTGCGCAGCATGGCCAATGATGGGATATTCGCAAATGTGAAATATTCTCATTAGAACCCCTATGCACACATCCCCCCGGCTACTTCTGGTAGAAGACGACTTCAGGCTGCGCCACGATCTGGAGCGACATCTGCTGCAACGCGGCTTTGCCGTGACATCCTGCATCGACGGCATCCAGGGCCTGAGCGCTTTGCAGTCGCAGTGTTTCGACCTGGTGCTGCTCGATATCATGCTGCCCGGCATGGACGGTCTGGCGCTGCTGGAAGCCCTGCGCCTGCAACAAAACGTCCCGGTGATGCTGATGTCGGCCTTGGGCAACGAGCAAGACCGAATCACCGGGTTTACCCGAGGTGCCGACGACTATCTGCCCAAACCCTTCAGCCTCGCCGAGCTGGACGCCCGCACCGATGCCCTGCTGCGGCGCATGGCCATGTTCCAGCGCCCGCCGGGGCTGCCGCACCAGCCGCGGCTGAGCTTTGATGAAGAGGCTCTGGACGTGGTGCACAACGGCCAGAGTGCAGGCCTGACCCACTCCGAATTCCGCCTGCTGAGCATCCTGCACGAACATGACGGCGAGGCCTTGAGCAAGGCGTTTCTCTACCAGCAGGTGCTTCACCGCATCTACACCCGGCTGGACCGCGGCCTGGATGTACATGTGTGCAATGTGCGGCGCAAGCTGGCGGCCATTGGCGTGCGGCATGTGCAGATCCAGGCCGTGCGTGGCCAGGGTTATATCCTGGTCAGCATGGATAACCCCTGATGCGCCGCCATCCCTTGCTATGGAAACTGGCCCTGCTGCAAATCGCTTTCTGCCTGCTGCTGACCTGGATCATCTGGATCTGGGGAGTATCGGCCGAACGTCGCACCTATTTTCTTTCGGCCGCCGACCAGCAGTACCTGGCCGACTACGCACAGCAGGCTGAAGGCATCTGGCACAACCAGGGCCCGGCCGGGTTGGCACGTTTTAGCGAAGAGCTGATGGCGAGGGAGGACACCTGGGTAACGGTACTGGGGCCAAACCTGCAAAGCCTGAGCAATACCCCTCTCACCGCCCACAACTATCACCAGTTGACCTTTATGCGCCAACTGAACTGGCCCATGAGCCGACGTCTGCAGGACGAGCTGCCCTATGTCAGCATCCCCTTTCCCGGGCAGCCGCAACAAGGCCAGCTGGTGATCCAGCTTCCCGAGCGGTTGTTGCCCGGAGGCCTGACACCCTGGACCCATGTGCTCAGTCACGGCGTGATGCCAACGCTGCTGGCCGCGCTCCTCGGGCTGCTGATCTACCGCCACCTGGTGCTGCCACTCAACCGTTTGCGTGACCGCGCCGACGCCTTGCGTGCCGATGACCTGGACAGTGAAGCACCGCTGCCGCTGATCAAACGCAGGGATGAACTGGGGGAACTGGCCCAGGCCTTCGAACACATGGCCAGCCGCCTGCGCCAGAGCCTCAACCAGCAACGCCTGTTATTGCGCACCCTGTCCCATGAACTGCGTACCCCCCTGGCACGATTGCGCATCGCCCACGACAGCCATTTACCGGCTGAGCACATGCGCCAGCGACTCGATCGCGAGATCGACGATATGCAGCGCCTGCTGGAAGACACCCTCAACCTCGCCTGGATGGACACCGAGCGCCCGCAACTGGCAAGCGAGCCGGTGCTGGTACTGTCCGTATGGGAAGCCCTGTGTGAAGACGCCTGCTTTGAAAGCGGTTGGCCGGTCGAGCGACTGCCCTGTCTGCTGGGCGAAGACTGTTACGTGCAAGTGCATCTCGACAGCCTGGCCCAGGCCCTGGAAAACCTGCTGCGCAATGCAATACGTTATTCACCGCCTGCAGGCAAAGTGACTTTGAGCGGCTGGCGTGAAGGTGATGCCTGGCACCTGTGCCTGAGCGACCAAGGCCCCGGCGTCGATCCGCAGGACCTGGCCAGCCTGTTCGTGCCCTACCAGCGCCTGAAGGGTTCGCTAGGCGAAGGCTTCGGCCTGGGCCTGGCCATCGCCCAACGTGCCATTGAACTGCAACAGGGCCGGTTGTGGGCCAGCAATGGCCAGCCGGGGCTGTGCATGCATGTGCTGTTGCCGGTGGCGCGTCCTCCTGACTGAAACAGAAAACCCTGTGGGCTTGCCCGCGATGCCGCCAACTCGGTTCAACAGACAAACAGCGGCGATCCCATCGCGGGCAAGCCCGCTCCCACAGTGAAGTGTTTAGAAAGTTAATGCGCTTTACTCTCAATTAGCAGTCATTATCATTCGTGATCTTCCTGTATCAGGCTGTCCCGGAGATCACCCGATGTTGCAACATGCGCTGCGCCCTATCGCTCCCTTCGTTCTGTCCGGCTGCTGCTTGCTGGCCAGCTCCGTGCATGCCGCTGCCGCGCTGGAGCTGGAAAACACCAACGTGGTTGCCACCGCCCTGGAAGAAACCAAACAGGCACCCGGGGTCTCGGTGATCACCGCAGAGGACATCAAGAAACGCCCACCGTCCAACGATCTGTCGCAGATCATCCGCACCATGCCCGGGGTCAATCTCACGGGCAACTCCACCAGCGGCCAGCGCGGCAACAACCGTCAGATCGACATCCGCGGCATGGGCCCGGAAAACACCCTGATCCTGGTCGACGGCAAACCGGTCAACAGCCGCAATTCGGTGCGCTACGGCTGGCGCGGCGAGCGTGACAGCCGTGGCGATACCAACTGGGTACCTGCCGATCAGGTAGAGAGCATCGAAGTACTGCGCGGTCCGGCCGCGGCCCTCTATGGCAACGGCGCGGCTGGCGGCGTGGTGAATATCATCACCAAGCAGGCCGGGGCCGAAACCCACGGCAACGTCACGGTCTATTCCAACTTCCCGACCCACAAGGACGAAGGCGCCAGCAAGCGCGTGAGTTTCGGCCTCAACGGCCCGCTCACCGACAACCTGAGCTATCGCGTATACGGCAATATCGCCAAGACCGACCCGGATGACTGGGACATCAACTCAGGCCATGAATCAGAGCGCACCGGCAACCAGGCCGGCACCCTGCCCGCTGGCCGCGAAGGCGTGCGCAACAAGGATGTCAACGGCCTGCTCAGCTGGCGCATGACCCCGCAGCAGACCCTCGACTTCGAGGCTGGTTACAGCCGTCAGGGCAACCTCTATACCGGCGATACGCAAAACACCAACAGCAACGCCTACGTCAAAAGCCTGCTGGGCCACGAGACCAACCGTACCTACCGCGAAACCTATGCCCTGACCCACCGTGGTGAATGGGACTTTGGTAACAGCATGGCCTACCTGCAATACGAAAAAACCCGTAATACGCGGATCAACGAAGGCCTGGCAGGCGGCACCGAGGGCATTTTCAGCAGTGGTGATTTCTATACTGCGGTATTGCGCGACCTGACCGCCCACGGCGAGGTCAATCTGCCGCTGCACGCAGGTTTCGACCAGACCCTGACCCTGGGCAGCGAATGGACCCAGCAAAAGCTCGACGACCCCAGCGCCAACACCCAGTCCACCAGCGAAGGCGGTTCGGTCAGCGGCCTGAGCAGCAGCAATCGCAGCACCACCTCCTCGGCGCAGATTTTCTCGTTGTTTGCCGCCGACAATATCGAGCTGCTACCCGGCACCATGCTCACCCCCGGCCTGCGCCTGGACCACCACAGCGTGGTCGGCAACAACTGGAGCCCGTCGCTTAACCTGTCCCATGCCCTGACCGAAACAGTCACCCTCAAGGCCGGCATCGCCCGCGCCTATAAAGCGCCTAACCTGTACCAGCTCAACCCCGATTACCTGCTCTACAGCCGCGGCCAGGGTTGCTATGGCCAGAGCACCAGTTGCTACCTGCAAGGCAACGCCGACCTGAAAGCCGAAACCAGCGTCAACAAGGAACTGGGCATCGAGTACAAGGAGAACGGCGTCGTCGCTGGCCTGACTTACTTTCGCAACGATTACAAAAACAAGATCGAATCCGGCATGAGCCCCATCGGCAATGCCGTGGGCGGAACAGGCACCTATGCCAATGCCGCGATCTACCAGTGGGAAAACGTACCCAAGGCACTGGTCGAAGGCCTTGAAGGCACCCTTGCCCTGCCCCTGGCGCCGCAACTGACCTGGACCAACAACTTCACCTATATGCTGCAATCGAAAAACAAGCAGACCGGTGACGCCCTGTCCGTCACCCCGCGCTACACCCTTAACTCCATGCTGGACTGGCAGGCAACCGATGACCTGTCGCTGCAAGCGAGCGTGGCCTGGTACGGCAAACAGACACCGAAAAAATTCGACTACCACGGCGACCGCGTCACCGGCACCGCCAACAACCAGCTTTCGCCTTATGCCATTGCCGGCATCAGCGGTACCTACGCCATTACCGCCAACCTGAGCCTGACCACGGGTATCGATAACCTGTTCGACAAGCGCCTGTTCCGTGAGGGCAACGCCCAGGGTGTGACCAATATCGCCGGGGCCGGGGCGGCGACTTACAACGAGCCGGGGCGTACGCTCTACACCAGCCTGACCGCGTCGTTTTAAAGCATAACGAGATCGCCTGATGAGAAACCTGACCCTGCCATTGACGCTGCTGCTTGCCCTGGCCCTCCCCGGGCAAGCCGCCCAGGCCCGGCCCGCGCCTGACCAGCTGATGGATACCCGCCTGCTGCAGCGTACAGATATGGACTACCGCTTCAGCCGCTTGCTGATCGACTCCGCCGATGGCCAGCGCCATTATCAGCTATGGATCGGTCGACCCAATGCCGCGCCGCCGAAAAACGGTTTCCCGGTGCTGTGGATGCTCGACGGCAATGCCGCCATCGGCGCACTAGATGCCGACCTGCTGCGGGATCTTGCCCGTGGCAAGGCACCATTACTGGTCGCCATCGGCTACCAGACACCACTGCGCATCGAGCGCACTGCCCGCATTTACGACTACACCCCGAACAGGCCTGGCCTGACCGTGCAAACCGACCCGCTGAGCGGGTTGCCCAGTGGCGGTGCGGATGTCTTCCTGGACCTATTGCGCGAGCGCATGCGCCCGGCGGTGGCGGCCAAGGCACCGATCAACCTGCAGGAGCAAATCTTATGGGGCCATTCCTATGGCGGCCTGCTGGTGCTGCACGCCCTGCTCACCCGCCCCGGAGAATTTGCCCGTTACGCAGCGGCCAGCCCGTCGCTGTGGTGGGCCGACATCCACCCCGGCGCGGACTTCAAGCAACGCATGAACGGGCACAAGGCCGATTTGCTGTTGATGCGCGGCACGGCCGAACCCGCTAACCCGCGCGGCCCGAGCGACGGCGAGCCAGACAGACTGATCCGCCAACTGGCGGGTGAACTGAGTGATATCCCGGGACTGGCGGTTGACTATCAGACATTCGACGGCATGAGCCACGGCGAAACCCTGCCGGCTTCGCTGCGGCGGGTATTGCAAAACTTTTAGCCGCTGCCAGCCCAGCCAACTTTTGCGGGAGCGGGCTTGCTCGCGATGGCAGCGCCTCGGTTGGTCTGGCAGACTGCAGCGCCTGTATCGCGAGCAAGCCCGCTCCCACAAGGTATGCGGCGGTGTCCATCTACCCTGGAAGTTTACGTGTTTGAATTAACCAGCTATCTGGGTCTGTTCCTCGCCGCCTTTGGCGCAGCATCGCTGCTGCCCATGCAGTCGGAAGCCGTGTTGGTCGGCATGCTGCTGTCAGGCAAATATGCAGCCCTGACCCTACTGGCTATCGCCACCCTGGGCAATGTGCTGGGCTCGGTACTGAATTGGCTGTTGGGCCGCTCGGTGGAACGCTTTCGGCACAAGCGCTGGTTTCCGGTCAGCGAGCAAAAGCTCGACAGGGCCCAGCAGTTCTATCTGCGTTACGGGCGCTGGTCACTGCTGCTGAGTTGGATGCCGATTATCGGCGATCCGCTGACCATGATCGCCGGGGTCATGCGCGAACCGCTGTGGAGTTTCGTGCTGATCGTCACCCTGGCCAAAGGTACCCGGTACCTGCTACTGACCGCGGCAACCCTGGGCTGGTCCTAGACAACCAGCCAGCGGGGTGTCAAACCGGCTCTGCGGCGATGCGGTTTTCCATGGCCGGAGGGTATTCAGGCAGCCAGGACAGGGGCATCAGCTGATTGTACTTTTGAAAGAACGAGGACTGGATCCGCCCGCGAATCGGCTCAAGCTGTTCAATCAGCTGCGTCAGTGCCTGCTGTTGCAAAGCCAGGTTCACTTCATCCTCGGCCGTATTGCTGTCGGGCAGTGCCAGCGACTGCAACACAATACTGTCACTGAAGTAAGCCGGCACCCGCCGACCATTACGGTGCAGCTGGTTTTCGGCGCGATAGCATTGCACAAGCCCCGCCATGACCATTTCGGCCTTGTTCAGGCCACTGGCCAGGCGCGGTTTCAGATTGCGTTTTTCGTCCAGAACTGACTGATACCTCACCAGTTGCTCATTGCAGGCCAGCACATCGGACTCCAGCTGTTCAAGGAACTCATGCTTGAGTGCCATCAGTTCGTTGCGTACATCTGCAATTTCGTCCTGGTACACACCCAGTGCTTCGTTGCGACGCTTCTGCTGTTTGCCATACCCGGCGTGATTTTGCGCACGCAAGGCGCACAATTCAGCCTCGCGCTCCCGTGCGCGGTATTCCAGACGTTGCAGGCGTACGGCGTAATTGTTCAGCAGGTCCTGTGCCGCCCGCTCGAACGCCTGATCAAATTCGCCGCAACGTTTTACCGTGCCAACAATATCCAGTGCTGTCAGGCGGGTTTGCACCAGGGCGATGCGCGCCTCGGCCCAGGCCAGCACCTTGTGCCGTTCTGACTCAAGGGTCGTGCGGATCTGTTCTTCAATGGCCGTCAGCCGGGTGGCTTCCACAGGGGGATAGCCTTGCTCGCCATGGCGCCGGGCTTGCTCGACGATATTCAGCTCACGCTTGAGGCTTTCAAATTCAAGCGGTACCAGAAAAGGGTTATCCACGTGAGCACGGCTGCGCTCAGCCTGCCCCAAAATATTCAACAGCTTTTTGAATAACTGCATGGCGTTCGCTCCGCTAAACCCTTGATCTCAACAGCCGGCACTTCAGATTAATATCATCATGCCAATGCCTTTGCATAACAACAATAGATTAGTAGCACTTTGACATCTTCACAGCCAAAACCGTGGAAAAACAGCGTTATGGCGAATGATTCCTGATGCCAAATCTATAAGCTGACAGGCCTGTCAAGTTTATAAAAATTTATCCTGGCCACCCTGCAACGAAATACTCTTTCAAGTAAATGCCTGCAAAATCCTGAAAAGACGGCGCTTTTAACCACAAAAATCAGTTTAGTTTCGATATTAAAAAAAACAAAAAAATACACAAAATCTGAAATCAAAATGAAACAGCACCCCTCTACCTTTGCAACCTGTCACTTGAGACAGGTTCTGGGCATTTCTTCTGCGTCCTGGCAAACCGCAAGTGAAAACCTGAACGGATGTTCAGCTTTTTGATCCCCTCTGTGGATTGGAGTACACGAAATGCGAAGCTGGGAAGAACCCAAGAAAAAGCGTCTGCATATCGAAATCATCCCGATGATCGACGTGATGATGTTCCTGCTGGTGTTTTTTGTATTGATCAGTCTCAACGTGATACCCGCACTCGGCATCAAGACCCAGTTGCCAGGTGCCGCTCATGCGCAGCAGCTCAAGCCGCAAAACAAGGCGGTCATCACCCTGGGCCTGGACGAGCGCCTGCAAATGGATGGCAAGGATCTGAACCAGAGCGATCTGGTGGCTCAACTCAAGGCCATGGAAAACCCTGACGAAAAGATGGTGATCATCCTCAACAGCGATGCAGGTGTTGAGGTGGCGCGTCTGGTCAGCGTGATGGATGTGCTCAAGGGCAGCGGCTTCTCGTCTGTCTCCATTGCGACGCGGAAGCTGTAGGCCATGTCGGTTTTTTTCAAATCACGCAAAGCCATCGCCTGTTTGCCGGCCATCTGCCTGCTGGCGGTGGCCGTCCATAGCAGCATGGACACGGACCTGAAAATCACGCCCAAATACGACGACAGCAGCGTCGAAGTGGCCCTGATAAATCTGGATGAACTGCTGCCTCCCCCTCCCGAGCCTGAACCGGAGCCCGAGCAGGTCGCCGAGTTGCCACCACCGGAGGAGGAAGTGGTCGAAGCCGTGGAAATCGCGCCTCCCCCACCACCCAAACCCAAACCGCCAGCTCCCAGGCCGCCGCCACCCAAGCCCAAGCCGCAGGTGGTCAAGGCCGTACCGACACCACCCAGGCCTCAGCCTGTGCTGCAAGCGCCCACGCCTGCACCCGCTACGGCCCCCCCTGTAGCGCCAGCCAGACCGATTGCCCAGGCCCCGCGCGCCAACCCGGCAGACCTGGAGAGCCGCTATATCGCCCGGCTGCTGGCGGAGCTGGAGAAATACAAGCAATACCCGCGAGGTCGCGAGGCTTCACTGCAACGCCCGCAAGGCAATGTGGTGGTGTGGTTGCTGGTTGACCGTAGCGGCAAGGTGCTCGACTCGGGCATTGAAAAGAAGGCGACCAATATGCTGCTCAATCGCGCCGCACAAACCAGCTTGCAACGCCTCGATAAAGTTGTGCCCTTCCCCGAGGAAAGTTTCTCGGGCAAGGATAAATACCGTTTCAGCGCCACGCTTGTATACAACACAGAGCCATAACTAAAGCACGTCAGCTCTGACACTTACGCTTAGGGGAAACTGTTTTGAAACTCAATACTTTATTCGCAACGCTACTGGCCGTTGGGGTTGGCGGCTGGACGTTATCAACGCTCGCAGAAGATACCGTTGATATAGGCAAGGTTAATGTCACCGGACAGAGTCTGGGTAATGGGCTTATGGTCGAAGAAGACAGCGCCAAAGGCCGTTCGACCGTAACCAAGGAAGCGATGGACGAAATGGCACCGACTGCCAACGCCATCGACAAGCTCAAGTACACCCCCGGCATCAACGTTTCCAGCACCGACGCATCAGGGGTAAGCGGCACCAGCTTCACCATGCGCGGGATGAACTCCGACCAGGTCGGCGTCTCCTCGGACGGTATCCCGATCAACGATTCCGGGGACTATGCGGTGTATGCCAACCTGCTCGGCGACCCGGAAAACCTCGGCGAAGTCTTTGTCACCCAGGGTTCTTCGGAAATCGACGGCCCGCATATCGGCTCCAGTGGCGGCAACATTGGCCTGGTGACCCTGCGCCCGACCAAGGACTTCGGCGTCTTTGTCAAACAGTCGGTCGGTTCCAACAGTTTGAACAAATCATTCGCGCGGATTAACACCGGCGATTTGAATGGTTTTAAAACCTTTGTCTCGGCGTCCCATACAGAAGGCGAAAAGTGGCGCGGCAAAGGCACCGTACGCGCCGACAGAGTTGAGTGGAACACCTTGTTCGAAGATGGCAACGGCAACTCGACCAATGCCATCTTCAAATACAGCACCCAGGAAAACTACAACTACAACACCCTGAGCAAGGCACAGTTTCAGAAGTCGGGCCGTGGCCTGGACTATGCCGAAATCCCGATCTACAACAGCAGCGGCAAGTTGACCCAGTACTACAAGATCAACCGCAACCCGTTTGAAAACGCATCAGCCACCCTGACCCAGCGCTTTCAGTTGCGTGACGACCTGGCGCTGACCATCGCACCCTACTACTTCTGGTCCAATGGCGGCAGCTTCAGCGGCCAATCGGCGACCGGGCTGTCTTCGACCAGCGACAAGGCCGGCAACTTTGACCTCAGCGGACTGGCCTACGACACCTACTACCGCCCATCATGGACCGAGAGCTGGCGCCCTGGCGTGACCACCAAACTGAAATGGGACTTCAACGAAGCCCACAGCATCGATGTCGGTTACTGGTATGAACGTGCCCGCCAGCGCCAGACCCAGCCTTTTATCAGCATCACCGAAAACGGTACGCCGGATGATATCTGGGGCGACTACAACAGTGGCAACCAGCTCACCGACAAAAATGGCGCCACGGTACAGGGCCGTCACCAGTACACCGTCACCCCGGCACAGAAAATCTGGGCCCAGGACGTGTGGACGGTCACCCCTGACCTGACCCTCACCGGCGGCATTGCCTACCAGTACGTCGAACGCGATGGCAACAACCTCGGCAGCCTGTACAGCGCTCCCGAAAAGCGTGATGCCAGGTACCACGAGTTTTTGCCCAACTTCAGTGCGCGCTACCAGATCAACGAGCAGCACCAGGCGTTCTACAACGTCACCCGCAATATGCGTACGCCGCCCAACTACGTGCTTTACAACGCCGGCGACTCCATCAGCCTGGCCCCGGAACTGAGCTGGAACCAGGAACTGGGTTGGCGTTTCACCCAGGACGACATGCTGCTGAGCGCCACCCTGTTCCATATCTCGTACAAGGATCGTCAGCTGTCGACCACCAATGCGGACGGTGACTACGAAATGCTCAACGTCGGCAGCGTGGTCAACAAGGGTCTGGAACTGGAGTGGAGCGGCCTGCTGCCCTACAACTTCAACTACTACACCTCTTACACCTATACCAGCGCCGAGCAGCAGGATGACGTGACCACACGCAACAAGGAACTGCCCACCTCCGGCAAGCAACTGGCCAACGTGCCGAAAAACATGCTCAACGCCAGCCTGGGTTACGACAACAAGCGCTACTACGGCAACGTGGCCGCCAAGTATGTGGGCAGCTACTACGGCGACCTGACCAACGACCAGGAAATCTCCGGGCGTACCACCTTCGATATCAACGCCGGGGTGCGCCTGCCGGTGGACAAGAAGATCCTCAAGTCGGCGGCCATCCGCGTTTCGATGCTCAACGTGTTTGACAAGGAGTACCTGTCATCGGCGCGTACCGTGGTGCTCAACGCTGCACCGGTCAACGGCGTCAGCGCCGCCACGCCTTACTACAACGTCGGTGAAGAACGCACTGCCATGGTCTCTTTCGAAGCCAGCTTCTGACCTTGCTCCCCGGGCCTGCCTGCACGGCAGGCCCGGACCATAAACGCATCTGGAGGATTACTCGCATGAACATGAATCTGCTCCACGACATCACCTTCTACGTCATGTACGGCGCCGCAGCCCTGGCCGCTTTTGTGGTCGTCGAACGCTGCATCTTCTTCAGCTACTCGCTGCGCAAGGCGCGTCAGCTGGTGCCTGCGGTCAATGGCAAAGTCCGCAGCATCGCCGACCTGCCTGCCGGGCTGACCGCGCGCGACAGCCTGCCCCTGCAACTGCTCTCGCAGATCTACGACGGCCGTCGCCAACTGCATTCGCACCAGGAGCTTGAAGACCTCGGCCAGGCCATTTACATCTCCATGCGCGGCAAGCTGTCCCACAGCCTGTGGATCCTCGAAGCCGTGGTCGCCGGTGCGCCGCTGCTGGGCCTGCTCGGCACCATCATGGGCATCATCGACACCTTCAAGGCACTGGCCGAGGCCGGTGTTTCCGACCCGGGCGAAGTGTCCCGTGGCATCGGTACGGCGCTGTATGCCACCGCACTGGGGATCTCCATCGCGCTGGTGGGCATGGTCTTCAATAGCCATCTGCAAGATCGCCTTGAACTGATCAACGACCACCTCAAGATGCTTTTGCTGCGCGCAGGCCTGGGCACGCAATACGTCACCTCGTCAGCACCTGCCGCCGCCACTGCTGGCCAGCCACGTACCGCCTGACCGGCACCAAGGAGCTTGCATGTCGAATCTTCTCTCGCGTCTGCGCAGTGCCAGTATGGTCATCCCGGCAGCATTGGTGCTGGCCGCCTGCCAGCAACCGGTCAAGCCGGTCGCTATCAATATTGCCGCGATCAACGATTTTCACGGCAATCTGGCCGCCACCCCGTTCACCTACACCGATGCCACGGCACCGGCTGGCAAAGTGTCGCTCAAGGCGGGGGGTATCAACGCCCTGAGCGGCGTGGTTGGCGAACTGCGCAAACAGGACCCGCAACTGCTGTTGATTGGTGCGGGCGACATGATCGGCGGCAGCCCGCCGATGTCTTCGATGTGGGCCGATGAGCCGACGCTCGAAGCCCTCGGCGAACTGGGGCTGAAGTTCAGTGTGGTTGGCAACCATGAACTGGATCTGGGCAAACTGGAGTTGCAACGCCAGATCAATGGCGGCTGCGTGTCGCCGCGCCCGGACAAGGCCTGCCAGTTTGACAACAACTACAGCGGCACGCGCTTCCCCTATATGGCGGCCAACCTGATCGACGCGCAAACCGGCAAACCACTGCTGCCTGCTTACCGTATCGAGCAGGCCAACGGCGCCAAAATCGCCTTTGTCGGCGCGGTGTTGCGCGACCTCCCGGCCTATGTAAGCCAGCAGAGCATGGACGGTCTGTACACCATTGACGAGGCCGAGGCGATCAACGCGCAACTGCCCGAACTGCGCAAACAAGGGGTGGATGCCGTGGTCGCGGTGATCCACCAGGGCGGTGAAACCACCGAACGCTTCGACCAGCAGGATTGCAGCCAGCTCAAGGGCGATATCGTCGATGTGGCCAGGCGTCTGGACCCGCAAATCAAAGTGGTGGTCACCGCTCACACCCACCAGGGCTACCTGTGCCGCCTGGGCGACAAGCTGATCACCCAGGGCAGCTCGTTCGGCCGCCTGCTGACCCATATCACCCTCACTGTGGACCCGGTCAACCACCAACTGCTCGATGCAAAGGCACAAAACATCGTGGTCGACCCCGCGCGCTACACGCCGCTGCCAGAAATTGCCGCGCTGCAGGCCGATATTGAAGCGCGCAGCAACGAACACCTGAACAAACCCGTGGCCCGTATCGCCACCCGCGAAATCAACCGCACCCTCAACGACGCCGGCGAGTCGGCCATGGGCGACCTGATTGCCGATGCGCAACTGCACGCCACCCGCGCCCTGGGCGCCGAGGTGGCACTGACCAACCTGGGCGGCATCCGCACCGACCTGATGCTCGAACCCGGCCAGCAGCACCTGACCTATGGCCAGGTAGCCTCCGTGCAACCGTTCAACAACACCCTGAACATCCTTACCCTCAGCGGTGCCCAGCTCAAGCAATTGCTGGAGCAGCAATGGCAGAACAACGGCTTCGGTTTTTATCCCCTGCAGCCATCGGCCACCCTCAGCTATCGCTGGGATGCCAGCAGGCCCCAGGGCCAGCGGATCATCGCCGACAGCCTGAAAATCGATGGCAAACCGGTGCTACCCGAGCAGACCTACCGGATCACGGTCAACTCGTTTATGGCCGGGGGCGGTGACAACTTCAGCGTACTCAACCAAGCCAGTCAACGGGTGGATACCGGCCTCAACGATCTCCAGGCACTGGTCGATTATCTGCAAGCCCAGGACCGCGCCGGGCAGCCAGCGGGAGCAAGCACGCCACAACAACGGATTGAAAAAGTTGCCCAGACCCTGGCTGACGTCACCGCGAGCAACGCCCCATGAACCGCAGCCCCGAAGCTCAGGCGCAGTACGAGCGCCTGTTACCTGAAGCGATCGCCGCAGCCCGGGCAGCCTGGTGCCCGCACTCGAACTTCCCGGTGGGTGCGGCGCTACTCACCGCCGATGACCGGATCATTCGCGGCTGCAACGTCGAGAACGCCTCATACGGCCTGACCAACTGTGCCGAACGCGGCGCCCTGTTCAGCGCCATTGCCCAGGGCCATGCACCTGCCAGCTTCAAGGCGATGCTGGTGTATGCCCCGAACGTGGCGCTGATCTCCCCGTGCGGCGCCTGCCGTCAGGTCATGCACGATCTGATGAGCCCTCACTGCGTGGTGTATTGCGTCGGCCACGAAGCGGCGGCGGCACGCGAGTGGACGGTCGAGCAATTGCTGCCCGGTGCCTTCGGTTTCTGAACCGGTGCGACCTTGATGCGTGACATACGGGAATCTGGTCAATGAGTTTCATTGGAGTGGTGGTATTGATTCTCCTGGCGGTGCTGCTGTCCAGCAACCGCCGGGCAATCAAGTTGCAGACCGTAGTCGGGGCATTTGTATTGCAGGCAGGCCTGGGTGCCTTCGCCCTCTATGTGCCATGGGGCCAGGCAACGCTGGCTGCGATCAGCGATTCGGTTGCCCTGCTGCAAGACTATGGCAATGAAGGCATCAGCTTTGTCTTCGGCCCTCTGGCAGGTAGCAAAATGAGCGAAGTGTTTGGCAGCCAGGGCTTTGTTTTTGCGATCAAGGTGCTGCCGCTGATTGTGTTTTTCAGCAGTTTTATCGCCATCCTTTACTACCTGGGCATCATGAGTGTGGTGATCCGCGTGATTGGCGGCGGCTTGCAGCGGGTGCTGGGCACCAGCCGTACCGAGTCGATGTCGGCCACGGCGAATATATTTGTCAGCCAGTCCGAAGCGCCCATTGTGGTGCGCCCGTTTCTGGACGGTATGACCCGCTCTGAACTGTTCGCGGTGATGGTCGGCGGCATGGCTTCGGTCGCAGGTTCGGTGCTGATCGGCTATGCCAGCCTGGGCGTGGAGCTTAAATACCTGATTGCCGCCAGCTTTATGGCTGCCCCCGGCGGCTTGCTGATGGCCAAGCTGATGGAGCCGCAAACCGCTGAACCGCGCGACAACTTCAGTGACATCGAGGTATACCCCGACGATAAACCGGCGAATGTCATCGACGCCGCCGCACTGGGAGTCAGTAACGGCCTGCAACTGGCCCTCAATGTGGGCGCGATGCTGCTGGCCTTTATTGCCCTGATAGCCATGCTCAACGGCATCCTGGGCTGGGTGGGCAACTGGTTCGGTTTTGCCCACCTGAGCCTGGAACTGATCCTGGGGCATGTGTTTGCGCCACTGGCTTTTGTCCTCGGCGTACCGTGGAGCGAGGCCATGACGGCAGGCAGTTTTATCGGCGAAAAACTGGTGCTCAACGAGTTCGTCGCCTATGTCGATTTCGCGGCCTATCTTGACCCGGTCCAAGCCGCTGCCAAAGGCATCCAGATACTGTCGGGGCCCACCCAGGTGATCGTCACCTTTGCCCTGTGCGGTTTTGCCAACCTGTCGTCGATCGGCATCCTGCTCGGCAGCCTGGGCGTCATGGCGCCCTCGCGACGTCAGGATATTGCTCGCCTGGGCCTGCGCGCAGTAATTGCCGGCACCCTGTCCAATCTGATGAGTGCTGCGTTGGCGGGGGTGTTTATTTCCCTGTGAAGCCCGCCCCCATAAACAAGCCTGCATCCCCCCTCACAGACCTTTATGCCTGGATAGACTGCCAATGAAACTGCTGCGTACCCATTTACTGATCGTCGTCTGCACCCTGCTGCTGACCGCCTGCGCCAATCATGTCGAGCCTGAAGCTGGCCGGGTCTCACTAATGACCTGGAACGTCGAAAACCTGTTCGACACCGAGCACGACAACGGCAAGGACGACTTCGCCTACCTGCCCCTGAGCGTCAAGCGCGCGCACCCGGAGTACCTGGCCAGCTGCGCAAAAATCCAGGTCCCGGCGTGGCGCAAGGAGTGTGAAGAAAACGACTGGACCCCGACTTTGCTCGATGAAAAACTCAAGCGCCTCAGCGCCGTGATCAAACAGATCAATCAAGGCCGCGGGCCGGATATCCTGATGCTCAACGAAGTTGAGAACATCAAGGTTGTCGAGCAACTCAATGCCCGCCTGAACACGTCCGGCTACCAGACCCGCGTACTGATCGAGGGCTGGGACGAGCGCGGTATCGACACCGCAGTACTCAGCCGTTTGCCTCAATGGGACACCGCCCGCCTGCATCCAGTGCCCTACCAGGCGCTGGGGAATGATGACCCGGCACGGGTGAGCAAAACCCGGGGCATTCTCGAAGTTCGCCTGTTGTTGCCTGATGGCCAGAAAGCGGCGATTTTCTCCCTGCACCTGCCCTCAGGCGGTGCCCCGGGCTACCTGCGCCAGCAGGCCGTCGCCTACCTGGCCCGGCTCAAGCGCGAACTGCCGGACGATGTACTGCCCATTGTCGGCGGCGACTTCAATATCAATGCCGGCGAAGAACAGCAGCACGGCTATATCGCCAAAGACCTGGCCAGCACCTGGGCGGTGTCCCAGTTCATCGGCTGCGCGGGCTGCAAAGGCAGTTACTACTACCACAGCAAACGCGAGTGGTCGTTCTTCGACATGCTTCTGTTCCCGCCACAGATGACCGCTGCCAGCGGTTTCAATGGCTGGCAGGTTGATCCGCAGAGCATTCGCCTGGTGTACAGCAGCCCTTATCAGGTCAACCGCTGGGGCACCCCGGCACGCTTCGATGGCGCCCGTCATGCCCAGGGCGTATCGGATCACTGGCCGTTGTACGCCGAGATTTTCCGCACAGCGCCCCCTGGCAATTGACCTATGCTGTGTCGTCAGCCGCAGCCCTCTCCTGTCGTGATAAATCAGGTACTCGATGAGCAACCCGAAAGTAAAGATCCGCCGCAAAAACGTCGAAAAAATCCTTTTGGCCGCAGAGAAAGTCTTCGCCGAACAAGGCTATGCCGGGACCAAGATGGCCGATATTGCCAAGCAAGCCGCACTGCCGCGCTCCAACCTGCACTACTACTTTTCCACCAAGGACGAGCTGTACCGCGAAGTTCTGGTCAACCTGCTGGACACCTGGGGGCTGGAAGGTGCCTGTTTCGAAAAGTTCGACGACCCGCGGGTGGTGCTCACCAGCTACATCATGGAAAAGATGAACCATTCACGCACCCGTCCCCACGGCTCCAAACTGTGGGCCAACGAAATCATGCGCGGTGCACCGATGTTCCAGGACATGCTCGATGAGCATATGGCCAAGGGCGCCAAACTCATGGAGCAGAAAATACGCCAGTGGGTGGACGAAAAACGCATCAACCCGGTGGAGCCTTCAGCGTTGTTGTACATGATCTGGGCCTCGACCCAGCACTATGCCGACTTCGACTATCAGGTCTGCGCACTCAACGGCCATCAGCCGCTGTCCGACCAGCAATACCATCAGGCGGTACAGACCATCACCTCGGTAATATTGCGCGGGGTGGGGCTTAGCCTGTAGAAACTCGGTTGACGATCAGGCCCTCCTGTGGGAGCGAGCCTGCTCGCGAAGGTCGTTCGCGAGCAGGCTCGCTCCCACTCGGTTTTGCTGGTCAGCGTTGCATGCCCCAGCGCTTGACCGTGACCCGCTCCAGGGTATCGAACACCAGGTTCTCCACCAGCAGGCCGATCAGAATCACCACCGCCAGCCCGGCGAACACCTTGTCGGTGTACAGCTCGTTGCGGTTCTGGAAGATATACCAGCCCAGGCCGCCCTTGCCGCTGGTGGCACCAAACACCAGCTCGGCGGCGATCAGCGTGCGCCAGGCAAAGGCCCAGCCGATTTTCAGACCGGCAAGGATCGAAGGCAGCGCCGCCGGAATAAGAATAAACAGCACAAAGCGAATTCCCTTCAGCCCGTAATTGCGCCCGGCCATGCGCAGGGTCTCCGACACCCCGAGAAACCCGGCATAGGTGTTCAGGGCCAGGGCCCAGAGCACCGAATGCACCAGCACGAAAATCAGGCTGTTCTGCCCCAGGCCGAACCACAGCAGCGCCAGCGGCAAAAGGGCAATCGCCGGCAGCGGGTTGAACATCGAAGTCAGGGTACTCAGCAGATCACGGCCCAACTGAGTCGAAACCGCCAGCGTGGTCAGGGCAAACGCCAGCACGATGCCGATCAGATAGCCCTTGAGCAGTACCACCAGGGAAATACCCACCTTGCTCAGCAACTCGCCGCTGATCAGGCCGTCATACAGCGCACTGGCTGTTTGCAAAAACGTCGGCAGCAGCAGGTCGTTGTCCTGATAGCGCGCCACCAGCTCCCAAAGCACAGCCAGCACGATCAGGATCAGGCTTTTACGTAACCAGCCCTGCTGCCACAGACGCTGGCTCAACGGCAATTGGCGCTCCAGCGGCACACTTAGCAGCGGTTCCAGGACCACTTCATATTCCTGGCGTACAGATGATGATTGATTCATCGGACAATCCTCCACAGCTCAATATGCGATACGGATATCGGCGAAATTCAGCGGTTGTTCGTCGGTACCGGCGTGCGCTTCATCAAACAGCAGCCGATGGATGCGCTGCGCCGTGTGCTGAAATTGCGCACCGCCAAGGCTGTGCAGGTTGTACTGATGGCTGTTGATCTCGGCCCGCACCCGCCCCGGATGCGGCGACAGCAGCAGGATACGGTTGCCGACCACCAGCGCCTCTTCGATCGAGTGGGTGACAAACAGCAAGGTAAAGCGCACCTCCTCCCAGAGCAGCAGCAATTCTTCCTGCATCTTGCGTCGGGTCAGGGCGTCGAGAGCTGCAAAGGGTTCGTCCATCAACAGGATTTTCGGCTGCATGGCCAGGGCACGGGCAATCGCCACCCGGGCCTTCATGCCACCGGACAAGGTGTGCGGGTAAGCATCGGCAAATGCCGCCAGACCGACCTTGTCCAGATAATGCAGAGCCCGCTCCTCGGCCTCGCGCCGAGGCAAGGTTTTCGACGCCAGCAACGGGAACATCACGTTTTGCTTGAGCGTTTTCCAGGGTGGCAACTGGTCGAACTCCTGGAACACCACCATGCGGTCTGGCCCCGGGGCGGTGACGGGTTGGCCCTGCAGGCGGATCTGCCCTTCACAGGGGGCATGAAAACCGGCCACAGCTTTGAGCAAGGTCGACTTGCCGCATCCCGAAGGTCCAAGCAGGATGAAACGGTCGGCCGGATCGATTTCAAAGCTGACCTGATGAGTCGCCCGCACCACACGCTGCGGCGTGCGGTATTCAAGGCTGACCTGCTCGACCGACAACAGGGCTGGCCCTGTTGCATTCAAGTGGCTGGCCGTGTGGCCTTGCACCGAGGCATTCATTATTGTCAGCTCCCCTGCAACGGTTTTGCGTCCTGGAAGAAGTAATCCTTCCAGGAGTCAGGTTTATTTTTGATCGCACCCACGCGGTACAAGAACTCGGCCAGCGGATAGGTATTTTTCGGCGTTACGCTGAACTCGTACTGCGGGTTGTCGATGATTTTAAGCAACTCGGCGCGGTCGATATTGGCCTTGGTCACGCGGATATAAGTGTCAGCGGCCGCGCCCTTGTCGTTCTGGGCAAACTCGGCGGCTTCAGCCAGGGCCTCGATAAAGGCCTTGTAGGTTTTCGGGTTGTCGCTACGGAACTTCTCGGTGGCAAACAGCACTGTCGGCGAGTTGGGACCCAGCAAGTCATAGGTGTTGAGCACCACATGCACGTTTGGATTTTTCAGCGCCTGATCCTGGAACGGCGGGTTGGAAAAATGCCCGCTCAGCTCCGTACCACCGGCGATCAGCGCAGCGGTGGCATCCGGATGCGGGACGGCGATGGTGTACTTGTCCAGCCGGTTGAAGTCCTTGTCGCCCCACTGTTTGGCAGCGGCGTATTGCAGGAAGCGCGACTGTACTGAAACGCCCACGGCCGGTACCGCGATACGGTCTTTTTCGGTGAAGTCGGCGATGGTGTTGACCTGCGGGTTATTGCTCAGCAGGTAGTACGGGAAGTTGCCCAGCGAGGCCACGGCCTTGACGTTCTGCCTGCCATGGGTGCGATCCCAGATGGTCAACAGCGGGCCGACTCCGGCCCCGGCAATATCGATGGAGCCGGACAACAAGGCATCATTGACTGCCGCGCCACCTGACAACTGAGTCCAGTCGACCTTGATATCGATGCCCTCCTCCTTACCGTGCTTCTCGATCAGGTTTTGATCGCGCACCACGTTGAGCAACAGGTAAACAATGCCGAACTGCTCGGCGATACGGATTTCGCCTTCGGCATGGGCGACGTTCGGTGCCACAAGGCTGCCGGCAAGCAGACTAAGGCTCAGGCCCAGACTTGCGGCCACGGTTTTGATGGATGCGGGCATGGCAATGCTCCTTGAAATGAGTCAATCAGAAAGGCGCGTTGCCCTGGATGGTGGTGCGATACAGCTTGCGGCGCAGATGGCTTGGGCATCCGGCGGCGAGATGGATCAGCGAACGGTTGTCCCAGAACACCAGGTCATGGGGCTGCCACTGATGGCGATAGATGTTCTGCTCCTGCACGCTATGGGCGTAAAGCTCGGCCAGTAACTGCCGGCTCTCGTCCTCGGGCAGGCCGACAATGCGAGTGGTAAAGCCCTCACTGACAAACAGCGCCTTGCGGCCGTTTTCCGGATGGGTACGCACCACTGGATGCACCACCTCGTTCACCTGTGCCAGTTGCTCCGGGGTCAGGGTCGGACGCCAGTTACCCTCGAATTTGCTTTCGCTGTAGCGCGCCGTATAGGAATGTGCAGCCGAACGCCCTTCAACCGCCTTGCGCAAGGCCTGAGGCAGGCCATCCCAGGCCTTGTGCATATCGGCGAACAGAGTGTCGCCGCCCTCGGCAGGCAGCTCCTGGGCATGCAGCATCGAGCCCAGGCTTGGCAGCTCTTTATAGGACAGGTCCGAATGCCAGAACTTGCCTGCATCGCCCAGACCAATGGACTGGCCGTTTTCGATGATGTTGGAGACGATAAGGATTTCCGGGTGACCGGTCAGCAGAAATTGCTTGAGCACATGGATCTGCAAGATGCCGAAGCGACGGCTGAAGTCGATCTGTTGTTGCGGGGTAATGCACTGATCACGAAACACCACCACGTGATGCTGCAGATGAGCACGATGGATACGCGCAAAGTCCTGGTCATTGACCGGCAAAGCCAGATCCAGACCCATGATTTCGGCACCCACGGCGCCGCTGAAAGGACGGATTTCAAAGGCTTGAGGCGCGATGCTCGCGGCAATCCCAGAGGCAGACGGTGCAGACATAAATCACTCCCACGCAGGGCACGCCCAATGGCGCGCAGATCGATCAGAAACTCACGGTGGCCCCGTGCTGGTTCATTTCGTGCGGCGCGTCGATTGGTCGACCTGTACGCAGGGGTATGACTTTATAGATATAAGAAATTAAATTTAAATACTTTTATTGCATAAGCATATGAGCGCTTGCCCGGCTTTTTTCCGCCGCGCTATTAAAGAGCCAGCGCAACCTGCCGATGTCCTGTAGGACAACGAGTCTAAAGGACACATCGACATGGTTGGCAGCATCAATCCCCTGGCATCGAGCCTGAATATTCAGAGCACCCCCGCCGCCACGGCCAGCAAGGCGACGGACAGCACGGCCGTGAGTGATGCCGGCGCGACGGCCACCGAGCAGGTCAAGCCACGGGCGGCCCGAGACGCTAATGCGGCGCCTGCGGCTGACAGTGATGACGACAGTTCGGACACGGTCAAGCAGCTGAAAAAACAGATCGCGCAGCTGCAAAAGCAGCTTCAGCAGCAGATGCAGGCCCTGCAAAGCATCCAGGCCAGCGACCAGAACGAAGCCAGTAAAGCCGCCGCCGTGGCCGGAGCCCAGGCCCAGGTGACTGCGACAGCAGCAGCGCTGCAGGCGGCGACGGCAGCCTTGCTGCAAGCATTGACGGCCCAGGGCAGTGGCAGTTCGGGGTCGATGGTCAGCACATCGGCCTGACAATCCCCCGTAGGTGCTGCCGAAGGGGTACGAACCAGCAGTGAAAAATATACCCTTTTACCTTTCCTGCACCTGTTGGACCTGGGCCTGTCCATGATCTACAACGGGGTGAAGCCCGATGAAGACAAACTTGAAGACAAGCCCTCACAACACTCCTTCTGAATTCTGGCGGTCACCCATATAGCGCCGCAGGCATCATGCACGCCATCAAAAACCTCTAATGGATCCACTATCAGCGACCACCTTTACATTTTGTGTTCGGTAATCGCCACAAACCCTATTAAAACCCGATATTACTCCAGAGCAAAATTGACTTGAAAGATCCCTATACCGCCTAATGGATCCATAAGAGCAATAACACCTGATCTGGAGATTGGTCATGTACCCAAAAAACACCTGGTACGTCGCATGCACCCCCGATGAAATCACCGACAAGCCTTTAGGCCGGCAGATTTGCGGCGAGAAAATGGTTTTTTATCGCGGCCATGAAAACAAGGTCGCCGCTGTCGAGAACTTTTGTCCGCACCGCGGCGCCCCTCTGTCATTGGGCTATGTCGAAAACGGCAACCTGGTGTGCGGCTATCACGGCCTGGTCATGGGCTGCGACGGCAAAACCGTCGAGATGCCCGGGCAACGGGTACGCGGTTTCCCGTGCAACAAAACCTATGCCGCGGTCGAACGCTACGGCTTTATCTGGGTATGGCCCGGTGATCAGGATCAAGCCGATCCTGCATTGATCCACCACCTGGAGTGGGCGGTGAGCGATGAATGGGCCTATGGCGGCGGCTTGTTTCATATCGGCTGCGACTATCGCCTGATGATCGACAACCTGATGGACCTGACCCACGAAACCTACGTACACGCCTCCAGCATTGGCCAGAAGGAAATCGACGAAGTCGCACCGAACACCACGGTTGAAGGCAACGAAGTCGTCACGGCGCGGCACATGGAAAACATCATGGCTCCGCCGTTCTGGCGCATGGCATTGCGCGGCAATAATCTAGCCGACGATGTGCCGGTAGACCGCTGGCAGATATGCCGCTTCTCGCCACCCAGCCACGTCCTGATCGAAGTCGGGGTCGCTCACGCGGGCAAAGGCGGCTATCACGCAGCTCCCGAGTTCAAGGCATCGAGCATCGTGGTCGACTTCATCACCCCGGAAACAGACACCTCGATCTGGTACTTCTGGGGGATGGCACGCAACTTCAACCCGCAGGATCATGCGCTTACCGCGACCATCCGCGAGGGCCAGGGCAAAATCTTCAGCGAAGACCTGGAGATGCTCGAACAACAGCAACAAAACCTGCTGGACCACCCGCAACGCGCACTGCTCAAGCTCAATATCGACTCGGGTGGCGTGCAGTCACGCCGCGTCCTGGACCGCATCATCGCCAGCGAACGCACGTCCGAATCACAACTGATCGCCACTGCGCAGTAATTTCCGCACGGGGGCGAGCACACTTGGGCCAGCCCCCTCAATGGCAACGCTTTGAGGAAGCAGCATGATTGATGTGGTGGTGGTATCTCGCAACAACGAAGCGCAGGGCATTTGCACCTATGAATTGGCCAGCACCGATGGCAGCGCCCTGCCCGCTTTCAGTGCAGGCTCGCACATTGATGTGCACCTGCCCGGCGGACTGATTCGCCAATACTCCCTGTGTAACCATCCTGACGAACAGCATCGCTACCTGATCGGCGTGCTCAAGGATCCAGCCTCACGGGGCGGCTCGCAAAGCCTGCATGAACAGATCAATAGTGGCGATTGCCTGCGCATCAGTGAACCGCGCAACCTGTTTCCGCTGGCCCACGAAGCCCGGCGCAGCTTGCTGTTTGCAGGGGGCATAGGGATCACCCCGATTTTGTGCATGGCGGAGCGTCTGGCCCACAACGGCGCAGATTTCGAACTGCATTACTGCGCACGGTCCGGCGAGCGAGCGGCCTTTGTCGAACGCCTGCGCAACTCGTCTTTTGCTGACCGGGTGTTTATGCACTTCGACGAGCAGCCTGAGACCGCCATGAATGCAGCCCAGGTACTGGCCAACCCGCAGCCCGGCACCCATTTGTACGTGTGCGGCCCCGGTGGTTTCATGCAACATGTTCTCGACAGTGCGCGCGCCCAGGATTGGCAGGAGCACGCCCTGCACCGGGAGTACTTCGCCGCCGCCCCGGTTGACAGCAGCAACAATGGCAGCTTTTCGGTCAAGGTGGGCAGCACCGGCCAGGTCTTCGATATACCGGCGGACAAAACCGTGGTCCAGGTCCTGGAAAGTCATGGCATCGATATACCCATGTCGTGCGAGCAAGGGGTGTGCGGCACGTGCCTGACCCGCGTGCTGGAAGGCGTTCCGGATCATCGCGACATGTACCTTACCGAAGATGAGCAAGCCTGCAACGATCAGTTCACTCCGTGCTGTTCGCGCTCGAAATCGCCCCTGCTGGTGCTGGATATCTAAGCTTCAATCGGAGCGGTGGATCACTTTCATCCGCTCATTGGCGGTGGCCGAACCGAAGATTTCGGCATAACGCAACGTCGCGTTGGCGTGCTCGCGCATGATGGCTTCGGCGCGAGCGCCCTGACGACTGATCAGCGCATCGAACACCGAATGATGCTGCATATGGGCATAGTTGAAGCGACGGTATTCACGGACCATGTCTTTGCGATCAACCGCCAGCGCCGTCACTGATGCAAACGGCAAATGATCATTGCGTGCCAGGGCATCGGCTATGGCCGGGTTGTGACTGCCCTCAACGATAACCTGATGAAAACGCATATTGAGGTCGTGATAGATCTCAAGATCGTCCTCGGTGACGAAGCCTTTATCGAACAGCTCATCCCCCTGCAGCAGGCACAACTCCAGGGCGGCCCGCGCATCTCCCGACAGCCCGCGCTCAGCCGTCAAACGTGCCGCCAGACCTTCAAGCACCCCGCGTACCTCCACCGCACCGGCGATATCATTGGCACTGACCGAACGCACCTGAAAACCGCGCCCGCCGAAACGCACCAGCAAGCCTTCCTGCTCAAGCGTGCGAAAGGCCATGCGTACCGGCATGCGGGAGACGCCGAACAACTCGGCAGTGGGAATTTCCATGAGGCGTTCGCCAGCGGCAAGCTCGCCTGAGGCAATCATCTTGCGCAGTGCAATCAGCACCAATTGACCGGGTTTGCTCATCCAGGCAGCATCCAGAAAACATGAGCGGCCATAGTAACGCATGAGCAGCTATAGAGATTGAGCGGCGCACAAATCGGCCCTGGCGAGCACGCCATCGCAGGCAAGCCCGCTCCCACAGGCAGTGCGCCGCTCTCAAAACCTACTGCCTGGCACACCTCATTGTGGGAGCGGGCTTGCTCGCGAGGGCATCGACGCAATTCGGCAGACATTCCGAGCTGCCTGCATCGCAGCCCCCCCTACATCGACAACGGATAACTCACGATCACACGGGTCTGGTCGAAGTCGCTGTTGAAGCTGCGACGGTTGGTGGCGTTGTTGACGCGCAAGCTGAGGTTCTTCAGCGTGCCGCTCTGGACTGTATAGCCAACCTCGGTATCGCGCTCCCACTCCTTGCCGTTAGCCCCCTGTTTGGTGGTGGCGTTGTCGCCATGACCATAGCGAACCATCGCCAGCAACCCGGGCACCCCGAGCGCGGCAAAGTTGTAGTCGTAACGCGCTTGCCAGGAGCGCTCGTCGGCATTGCTGAAGTTGCCGTTGAACATGTCGTTGCCTAGCGTGCGCCCGCTACTGCCGTACACCGACATCCAGCCGCTATCCCCGCTGACCCTCTGCAACCCCAGGTACAACGTGTGTCCGCCCGTAGCCGCCGAGAACAATCCGTACGCTGTGCGACTGCTGACCCGACCGATACGCGCGCTGCCATCGTCCTTATCAATGAAGTACCCCAGATTGGCGCCCAGCACCCAGTCACCCACCGGCTGTTTGTGCAGCAGATTGAAATAGCTCTGCTGATAAATATCCGCCAACTGCGAATGCCACGCCCCCACCTGGGTACGCTGTTCATTGAAACGGTACTCAGCCCCCGCGTAGTTGAATCGGTCCGAGGTCACACCCGGCGCAGCCCACGCCGCGAGATCCTGCATGTCCGAAGAATTGCGCAAACTCACGGCCCGGTATTGCCCTGCCTGCAGCCCCAGGCCTTCAATCTCCCTGGACACCAGCATGGCGCCACGGAAGGTCTGCGGCAGCAGTCGCCCATCGTCGTAACGCAACACCGGAACATCCGGCAGCAGTTCGCCAACCTTCATTTCCGTTTGCGAAAAACGCGCCTTGGCCGCCAGCCCTGCCCGGCCAAAGTTATCGGCCGCGCGACCATCGCTGTTCACCGGCAGCAGTTCTGAACCCCTGGCCACGCGACTGCTGTCGAGCTTGATCCCAAGCATGGCAATCCCTTCCAGGCCAAAACCCACAGGCCCCGGGGTGTAACCGGAGCTGAATTTCAGGATAAAGCCCTGCGCCCATTCATCCACCTTGCTTTTGCCTGCGCTGTGGTCACGAAAATCTCGATTGAAGTAGTAGTTGCGCAACATCAAATCTGCTTTCGCACCGTCAAAAAAACCTTCACCCTCGGCCATTGCCGAGGCACAAACAGACAACGACAGCACACCTGTAAGCATCTTCATTATTATTGTTCTCCGAATTTTGGGCGCAGCCGCTCCCCGCAGCGGACACAGCCCGCCCAGACAGATAGATAGATAGACATGGGTATGCGCCCGGCCAGGCCGGGCTTTGATCAGAAGGTTGAATCAGGCCTGCGCCAGCGCCGGTTGGGCCTGCGAAGTAGACGGCTTGAGCAGCAGCAAGCAACCGGCCGCGATCACGAAGACGATTGCAAACACGCCATACAGGTGCAGGGGCTGCCAGCCGGCATCCAGCAGAAAACCGGCCACAATGGGCGACAGGATAGCGCCGATACGACCAATGCCGATCCCCCAGCCCACGCCCGTCGCTCGTACGGATGCGTCATACACTACTGGCGACAATGCATAGAGCCCGGCAACGCAGCCGTTGGAAAACAGCCCGATCAGCAACCCAAGCCCCAACGCGGCCATGACCGAAGACCCCGAGCCGACAAACAGCACCAGCAAGCCCGCGGTAATCAGCATGAACAGCGACAATACCCGGGTCAGCGGCCAGCGCGATGACAAGCCGCCGATTAGCGCCGCGCCAAAGATCCCCCCAACGCTCAACAGCACGCCACCGGTAATGCCCTGTTGCGCCGAAAGCCCGGCCGAGACCAGCAGTTTTGGCGTCCAGCTCATCACAAAGTAAAAGCCGAACATTACCAAGAAGAACAACAGCCAGATCAGCAGCGTAGTGCGGCGCAAGGCAGGCGCCAGAAGTTTGCTCAGGCCGGTACTGTGACCCGCCGGATTCACCACTGCAGCAGGCATCTGGCTCAAGACTGGCTGCCCCAGGCGCCGGGCCAGGCTATTGATACGCTGCAAGGCCGTGGCCGGGCGGCGCGCAAGCAAAAAGTCCAGCGACTCGGGCAGCCACAACAGCACCAGCGGGATCACCGCAAAGGTCACAACCCCGCCGAAAACAAACACCGAACGCCAGCCCCAATGGGTCAACAACCAGACTGCCAGCAACCCCCCCAGCGTTGCGCCCAGGGCATAGCCGGTGGATTGCAGACTCACTGCCAGGCCACGCCAGCGCTTGCTGGCATACTCGCTGGCAATCACGTTGCTGCTGGCCAGAATCCCGCCAATCCCCAGCCCCGTAAGCCCGCGCAGAAACGCCAACTGCACCGGTGTCTGGCTCAATGCCGAAAGCAGCATGCCCGTGCCGCTGACCACCAGGCACAACAGGATCAATGGGCGTCGACCAATGCGATCCGCCCAGGGGGCGAGAAACAGTGAACCCGCCGCCATGCCAAACAACCCGGCACTGAGCAACATGCCGATCTGCGCTCCACTCAGGCCCCACTCGGCCGACACCGAAGCCGCCGTGAACGCCATCACCAGCACATCAAAGCCATCGATCATGTTCAAAACAATGCAGATCCCGATGGCGAGCCATTGAAATCGCACCATCGGACCGTTATCAACGCGAGCTTTCAGATTGATATCCATCATTGCACCTGCCTGTCGCAAGCAACCCGGGCAAGGCAAGCGCAAAACACGGCAGTACGCGCAGACATAAAGCGGACAGAACTGTGACAGTTCTGTGCTCTGGATAAGCCTTTCATGACGAGACCCTTTTTTGTAATTTTTATGGGCGACGGTCAGGAAGAAATCCAGCCAACGCCAGGGCGCTAGTCAACCCGTTAATGGATCCACAGGCAATATGAGGGTTTGTCAGAATCTCAATAATTCGGTCCATCAGATACAGAAACCAACACATATAAATTGTTTTTATCTTTTGAATTCAATGTGTTAGCGCATCAGGACCAGCTAAACTTTAGGGTGCGATTATCGACCAATCTCGTGGCCAGAAATCTTCTCTGGCCAGAAACCCATTATTACTCACTCTTAAAACCGCTTATTGGATCCACTGAGGCCATGCGTTCCGGGTATCACTCGACAAACGCCAGCCTCGCCATTGCGCCACGGATGGAGGCAATGCGGTAGTCGGCTTCTGGCAATACATAGGCAAAAAAGAACTGCGCAGTCTGTAGTTTACTGGCCCGTACCGGGTCGCTGTCGGGCAGCAAACGGGACACACGCGCCCCTCGTACCCAGGCAAACCCCAGCAGGGCCACCCCGCACAACCGCAGAAAGTCCCCGGCAACCCGATAGGGATACTCGACGTCCTCGCCAGCGCGCTCACGAACTGCAGCCACCACCGCTTCAAGCTTGTCGCACAGTCGCTCCAGCTCAGCGGCAAAACCGGCACACTCCGAGGCGTCCAGGGCCAGCGCGGACTCCTGGCGCATCACCGCCAGCAACGCGGCAAACGCCCGACCGTCATCGCCCAGCACTTTGCGCAACAGCAAGTCATTGGCCTGGATCTCGTTGCTGCCCTCATAAATCATCGCAATACGGCTGTCGCGCAGGGTTTGCTCGATAGCGAATTCGCTGACATAGCCGTAGCCGCCGAACACCTGCAAAGCGTTGCTGGCCTGGCGAAACCCCTGATCCGTGAAAAACGCCTTGATCACTGGCGTCAGCATTTCTGCCAGCTGCAGGGCGTGCTGACGGTCAGCCTGGCTCCCTTGGTGCTCTGCCTCATCGAGCAGATGCGCCACCCAATAGCCCACGGCCCGCATGCCCTCGGTACAGGCGCGCAACTCCAGCAAGGTACGACGCATGGCCGGGTGAAAATGGATCGGGTCGGCGGCGTCAGCACTGATCCCGGCAGGCCGAACCGGCGCACGCATCTGCTTGCGTTCCAGGGCATAGTCGCGAGCGTTCTGCCACGCCGCTTCGGCGTGCCCCAACCCCTGCAGCCCCACATGCAGCCGCGCCGAGTTCATCATCACGAACATCGCCGCCAAGCCTCGGTTGGCCTCACCAATCAGCCAGCCTTGTGCCTGCTCGAACACCAGCGAACAGGTCGCGCTGCCCTTGATCCCCATCTTGTGTTCGATACCGTCGCAACGCACGCTGTTGACCTGATGGTGGTCCAGCAGCTTGGGCACCAGAAACAGCGAAATGCCCCGACTGCCAGCAGGCGCACCGGGCAATCGTGCCAGCACCAGATGCAGGATATTTGCGCTCAGGTCATGATCGCCACCAGAGATAAACAGCTTGCTGCCGCTTACCCGATAACTGCCGTCGTCTTGCGGTTCGGCACGACAGCGCAGCAGGCCGACGTCGCTGCCTGCCTGCGGTTCGGTCAGGCACATGGTGGGCAAGACTTCACCGCTGACAATCTGCGGCAAATAACGCGCCTTGATCCACTGCGGGGCATGGGCCTTGAGGCACAGATAGGCACCGTGGGCGATGCCGGTGTACATGGCCCAGCCATGGTTGCTGGCATAGAGCATCTCCTGCAGCGCCGCGTCGAGTAGCTGTGGCAAGCCCTGACCGCCGTAGGCCTCATCGCAGGCCAGGGCTGACCACCCGCCTTCGGTGTAGGCAACATACGCCTCGACAAAGCCAGCTGGCGTTGTCACCCGGCCAGCTTCGAAGCTGCACCCCTGGCGGTCGCCACTGCTGTTGATCGGCGCAAGCACCTGGGAGCTGAACCGCCCGGCTTCTTCAAGCACCTGGCGGGCCAGCGCCAGATCGAGATCCTGGAATCGCTCTGTTTGTGCCCAGGCCTGCGGGGCCTCGAGCCAGTGTTCAATGACAAATTGCATGTCGCGCAGCGGTGCCTGGTATTGCCACATGGGAAAACCTCAAATCTTGGAAAAATGCGGATTCTCGATCAGTACCGCCATGCCCTGCCCACCCCCGACACACGCAGCGGCAATGCCATAACGCAGATTCTGCTCGCGCAGCTGCCGCGCCAGGGTCAGCACCAGGCGCAGGCCGGTGGCAGCCAGGGGATGCCCCAGAGCAATGGAGCCGCCACGGCAGTTGAGTTTTTGCCGGTCCAGTTCCAGTGCCTGTGCCACTGCCAGAATCTGTGCGCCCTGCGCCTCGTTGATTTCAAACAGATCAATCGCGTCCAGCGCCAAACCGCTGCGCTTGAGCAGCAACTGGATCGCAGGTACCGGGCCGATACCCATCCGTTGTGGCGCAACACCGACCACCGCCGTCGCCAGCAAATTTGCCAGGCCCGGCTGCCCCGCCGATGCACGGGCGACCAGCGCGGCAGCGGCGCCATCCACCACTGCGCAACTGTTACCCGCCGTTTGCACACCATCTGGGTGAATGGCTCCCAGCCTGGCAAGGGCCACGGCGTCGGTGGCACGCGGATGACTGTCGAGGCTGACAGACTCACATCGACGCGGCAGGCTGATACCACGCGGCTGACAGCCCTCCAGCTCAAACACTTCATTGCGCAGGGTGACGATTTCATCCCCCAGCCAGCCGCTGGCCTGGGCGCGAAGTGCCTGCTGGTGACTATTGAGGGCATAGCCGTCCACTGCCTCACGGCTCAGGCCATAATCCTTGGCCAGGTTTTCCGCCGTGGCGATCATGTCCACGCCGGGAGCCGGGTCGTACAGCGCTTCCCAGAGAAAATCCTTGAACTCGACCGGCGCCCCCAGGCGGAATCCACCACGATGGGTGTAGGCGGCAATCGGGTTGCGGGACATGGACTCGGTGCCCACACACAGCGCCAGTTCAATGCCGTCATGCAACTGCCCGGCAGCCTGGCGCAACAGTTCAAACCCTGTGGCGCAAATACGCTGCACCGCCAGGGCAGGCACCTGTTGTGCCACCCCGCTGTAGAGGCCGATATGACGCGGCAACATGTACGCATCAAAACTGGCCTGAGCCATTGAACCCGCCAGTACCGAGTCCACTGCCTGCCCGTCCAGCCCGGCACGGGCCAGCACTTCACGGGCGACCTTGATCCCCATATCGATCGGTGAAACCTGGGCCAATGCCCCACCCAGGTCGACCCATGGTGTACGAACCGCCTCAAGAATGGCGACATCGGTGAATGCCGAGTACTGCCCTCCAGGGCTCACGACGGCTTGCCTGCACGCAGGATCGAAGGCGCCTGCCCGCGATAAAGTGCTTCCACATGCGCCGCTCGCCATTGCAGCACTGCACGCTGATTGATCGAACCCTTGTCGGTGATTTCACCGCGATCGATCGACGCGGCCTCATCCTGCAGCGCGATCCATTCCAGGCGACTGGCATTGCCACTGGCCTGGAGATTGAGCCGCTGCAACCAGTCAGCAAACCACTGGCGTACCGGTTCACTGGCCAACACCTGCGCATCGCTGGCGTCCGCAGGCAAGCCCGACAACTGTCGGCACTCGTACAGACGGGCAAATACCAACGCACCCAGACACTCGCGATCCGGCGCTGCGATCACCAGATCCTGAACATAGGGCGAACCCTCGAGCACGGCCCGGTTTCGCAGCGGCCCCACGCTGACAAATACCCCGGAGGACAATTTGAAGTCCTCGGCCAGTCGTCCATCGAACATCAACCCCCACTGCGGATTGCAAGGATCGGCCAGCTTGATGGCATCACCTGAGCGGTAAAAGCCCTCATCGTCAAACGCCTCGGCACTCTGCTCGGGGGCGCGCCAGTAACCGGGCATGATGTGCGGGCCACGAAAGCGCCCCTCCAGCTTGCCGTCCACCGGCACCAGCCGGACCTCACAGCCCGGCGCCGGCAGACCGATATAACCGGCCATCGACAACGGCCCGGTGGTGAAGGTGCATGAAGGCGAAGCCTCGGTCATGCCCAGCCCGGCCATCATGCGGATGCGCTCGCCACAGTGTTGCTCGGCAACCCGGTCGAGCCGGTCCCAGATACTTTGCGAAAGGCCCGCTGCGGCGAAAAAGAACAGTTTGATGCGGGCAAAAAATCGTGCCCGCAAGTCGCTGTCAGTTTCCAGCGCAGTGACCAGCTCTTCCCAGCCCTTAGGCACGGTGAGGTAGGCAGTCGGCGAGATTTCCTTGAGATTGCGCAGGGTTTCGGCAAAGCCCTGAGCCGTTGGTTTACCGCCATCCAGGTACAGCGTACCGCCGTTGTACAGAACGATACCGAGGTTATGACTGCCGCCAAACGTATGGTTCCAGGGCAGCCAGTCCACCAGCACCGGGGGCTCTTCGGCAAATACCGGAAAGGTCTGCAACAGCATTTGCTGATTGGCACAGAGCATGCGTTGGGTGGTAATCACCGCTTTGGGCAGTTTGGTAGAGCCTGAAGTGAAGAGGAATTTGGCGATGGTGTCCGGGCCTGACGCCATGAACGCAGCCTGGGCCTCGGCGCCGCCCGCCTGCTCCAGCAAGCTGGCAAAGCTCACCTGGGGCCGCCCCGCCATCTCGCCACGTACCGCTACCAATGGCGTCCCTGCGGGCAATACTGCGTGCACGGCACGTTGATAGACCGCCGCATCGCTGACAAAGATCAGGCCTGGCTGCAACAGGTCGCAGACATGGCGCAACTTGGCAAAATCCTGGGACAGCAACGAATAGGCAGGTGAAACCGGGCAGTAAGGAATACCGGCGTACATCGCCCCCAACGCCATCTGCAAATGCTCAATATCGTTGCCTGACAGGATTGCCAGCGGACGCTCTGCCCCCAGACCATACACCAGCAGGCTTTGCGCAATGGCGCGAACGTCCTCCAGCATTTGGGCATAGCTGATGCGACGCCACTCGCCATCACTGTCCCGTGCAGCGATAAAGGTGTGCTCGGGCCGGACCTGCGCCCAGTGCACCAGGCGATCAAGCAAGCGTTCGGGCATCGGCTCCAGGGTTTCCAGGGAGCGCATGTGCAAGATGCCGCCGACCTCAAGCACTTCGACCGCCGGGTGACCGATGGCCACCTCGCGATAACGTGCCGGGGACGTAGGGGACTTGGCCGGGGATTTGAATTCGATACTCACGTCATGCTCCTCCAACAAGGCATGCGCGGCCCGTCCGACACTTAAGCGGCATGGCGCAGGCATGACTCCTTATTATTGTTATGCCTTGTGCAGACAATCAGATCGGGTAGTGGCGCGGCCCGTTCTGCAAGGTGATCCAGCGCAACTGGGTGAATTGCTCGATCGACGCCTTGCCGCCAAAACTGCCGTAACCGCTGGACTTGACCCCACCAAAGGGCATTTGCGCTTCATCGTGGACCGTAGGGCCGTTGATATGGCAAATGCCCGATTCGACCCGCTGGGCCAGTGCCAGGGCACGCCCGGTGTCCCGACTGAAAATCGCCGCCGACAAACCGAACTCCGAATCGTTGGCCAGACTCAGCAAGGCCTCATCGCCGTCCCCGCGCAGTAGCACGGCAACCGGGCCAAAAGACTCTTCGCGGTACAGGCGCATACTCGGGGTCACACCATCGAGCAACGTTGGTTGCATGATGCTGTCTTCGACCTGACCACCCACCACCAGCCGCGCGCCTTTACCGACCGCATCGTCGATCAGCGCCTTGATCCGCACACCGGCGCTGGCGTCCACCAGCGAGCCGAGTACCGAGTCGTCCGCCTGGGGATGACCGGCGCGCAAGGTGGCAACCTTGGCTGCCAGCTTGTCGATAAAGGCATCCGCCACCTTGCTGTCCACGATCAGCCTCTCGGTGGACATGCAGATCTGGCCCTGATTGAAGTAAGCGCCAAAGGCTGCGGCGTCGACTGCGGCGTCAAGGTCAGCGTCATCCAGCACCAGAAACGGCGCCTTGCCCCCCAACTCAAGAAGGGCCGGTTTGAGGTGACGGGCTGCCAGCTCGGCAACAATGCGCCCCACGTGGGTTGAGCCGGTAAAGTTGACCCGACGCACCGCCGGATTGGCGATCAGTCGCTCTACAATCGCCGGCGCATCTACCGGAGCATTGCTGATCACGTTGACCACGCCATCGCCCAGTCCCGCGTCCTGCAATACCTGGCCAATCAGCCGGTGAACGGCCGGGCTCAGCTCGGAAGCCTTGAGCACCACGGTGTTGCCGCACGCCAGCGGCATGGCCAGAGCACGGGTTGCCAGAATCACCGGGGCATTCCAGGGCGCGATGCCCAGGATGACGCCACAGGGTTGGCGCAAGGCCATCGCAAAACTGCCGGGCACATCGGAGGGGATTACTTCGCCGTTGATCTGGGTGGTCATGGAGGCGGCTTCACGAAGCATGCCGGCCGCCAGCTTGACGTTGAACCCGTACCAGTTGGCCATAGCCCCGGTTTCACCCGCTGCCTCGATAAACTCGCTCGCCCGTGCCTGCATCAACTCGGCAGCAGCGAGCAACCGGGTACGCCGTTCATTGGGCGCCAACGCGGCCCAAACGGGAAAAGCAGCCTGAGCCGCGGCAACTGCGGCATCGGCATCTTCCAGGGTGGCGGCGGCCACGCGTGACACCACCTCACCCGTCACCGGGTTGCAGCGTTCGAACGTTCGACCATCACGGGCCGGGCACGACTTTCCGCCAATGAGCAGGGGCACGTCCAACATGGTGATTCCTCTTTATTGTCGTTATCGGGAATTCATTTACAGGGTGCGCCCGGCGCACCCTGAACAGCGAGATTAGCGCTTGTAGGCTTGCAGGCCTGGCTTGATGCTCTTGTCATCGAGGAACTGCTTCATGCCCTGCTCACGCCCGCCTTCGGTATCCAGCAGTCGCGACTGGTCGAGCTTGGCGTACAGATAATCTTCGTTCTGCTCCCAGGTCAGTTCGCGGCAACGCTTGAAGCCATGCTTGGCCGCACGCAGTACAACCGGGTTTTTCTCCAGCAGATTGCGCGCCAGCTCAATGGTGACTTCACGCAACTGCGCCAGCGGTACGCTCTCATTGACCAGGCCCATCTCGGCGGCTTTACGCCCGTCGAAGGTCTTGCCGGTCATGATGTAGTACAGCGACTGGCGATGGCCTACGGTGTCTGCCATAGCCTTGCTGACCAGGTTGCCCGGTGGAATGCCCCAGTTGATTTCCGACAGGCCGAACGTTGCCTCGTCAGCGCAGATGGCCAGGTCGCACGCCACCAGCGGGCTGAAACCACCACCAAAGCACCAGCCATTGACCATGGCAATCGTTGGCTTGGCGTACATGCGCAGCAACTTCCATTGCCACTGCGACGCTTCACGGCGGATTTTCTCCTGAAGAATCTCGGGGCCGGCGTCCACTTCGCGAAAGTACTCCTTCAAGTCCATGCCCGCCGTCCAGGCATCGCCCGCGCCGGTCAACACCAAAACACCCGCCTGCGGGTCCTGCTCGAGGGTTTCCAGCACGTCGATCATTTCACGGTTCAGGGTCGGGCTCATGGCATTGCGTTTTTCCGGACGATTGAGTATCACCCAGGCGATGCTGTCTTCGATTTCGACTTTGACGGTTTTCCAGCGGCCTTCGTATTGGCTCATAGCGATTGCTCTCTTGTTGTTCGCTTGAAGATGAGTGAAAACTAACCGGCATAATTAGTTATGTCAATTAACCATTAATTAAATTAACCAATTTTTTTTGCGGCAAACGCTCGTAAAATAACGCAGCGATGGCTATCAACCAGCAACCGCGGCAAACTAGATACGTTTATTAACTTCATTCGAGCAAGGACCCCTCTATTTATGGCCAAGCCAGCCACCCCTGTCGTCGCCCAAGAGGCCATGCCTGAAAGCCCGGACGTACAGGCTCCTCTGGACACCGCGCTGGACGAACTGATCGGCTATGCCATGCGCCGCGCCCAGCTCAAGCTTTTCCACAACCTGATCAGCCGGCTGTCGACCCACGACCTGCGTCCGGCGCAGTTTTCGGCAATGGCGATCATTGACCAGCATCCCGGGCTGATGCAGGCGGACCTGGCCCGGGCGCTGGCGATTGAGCCCCCGCAAGTGGTGCCATTGTTGAACAAGCTGGAGAGTCGGGCGTTGGCGGTACGGGTTCGTTGCAAACCCGACAAGCGCTCCTACGGCATATTCCTGAGCAAGACCGGCGAAGCCCTGCTCAAAGAGCTCAAGGCTATTGCTGCGCAAAGCGACATCGACGCGACCTCGGCGCTGGATAGCGCCGAGCGTGAAGAACTGCTGCGCCTGCTGAAAAAGGTGTATCAGGAATAGCCCAGCGCTGTAGCTACCAAATCCGCAACATGCGCAGTGCCTGATCAATAGTGAAAGCTGATTTCACGACTTCTGCGCTGCCGAACGCAGCCTCGCACGGCTCGTCAGCTGCTACGTATTTCACAACTCATGCCACTGCGTAGCAGTTGACGAGTAGAACGAGGCTACGTTCGAGCGTGAAGCGGTCGCAAAACCGCAACACGCGCAGGGCCTCGCACGGCTCTCCAGCAACTAGACAATTGGCCCTACCAAATCGGCAAGGTATAGATGGCCAGGAAGCGGGTCTGGTTTTCGTCGCGAAAGGCCGCACCTGCCGGGAAGTCATTGCGGTAAATAGACTTCCTCGCCAAAAGGCCCAGGTTTTTCAGCGGCCCGCTCTGAATCACGTACCCCAGCTCCATCTGAAACTCGCGCTCCTTGCGATCATCCGCATTCAAGGACGCCAGTTCGATATTGTCACCGCGCACATAACGCAACCGCCCTTTCAATCCCACTACCCCCACCGCCGTGAAGTCGTAGTCGTAAATAGCCTGCCAGGTGCGCTCCTTGGCATTGAGAAAATCCGAACTCATGGTCATTTCGCTCATGCCCATCAACTCTGTACCCGAGATGTAAGGCGTCGCCGTATCACCGCTGGAATGCATGTAGCCCACACTTAAACGATGCCCTCCCAGCCGATACCCCAACAGCGCCGATGCGTTGATGTTGTCGACCTTGCCTGCTTTGGCACTGCCCGCCTCATCACTGAAAAAACTGCGCAGGTCGGTGGTCAGCACGCCATCACCCAGGGGCAGATCGTGCAGCAATGCCAGGGTGCTTTGCTTGTACAAATCCGCCACCTCGACATGGTAGGCGCGCACGCTCAGGTTCTTGTTGACCTGATAATCACCACCGCCGTAAGCCAGGTGCGAGGTTTCAGCCGAGCCCTTGAATCGGCCATTGGGCGACGCGATAGTCATGGCCTGGTAGTTGGTGGAGTCACGTTTGTTGATCGCGTCGATATATCCGGTGTTGAAGGTCAGACCGTCAATTTCTTTGGAGCTGACGGTGGTCCCGCGAAAGGTCTGGGGCAAAAGCCGCGACGGGCTGGCAAAGGCAAACGGCAGAAAAATCGACACATCACCGGTCTTGAGCGTGGTCTGGCTAAAACGCAGCTTGCCGGTGAAGGCCAGTCGCGAGTACTCATCCGCAGCCTGTTTGTCACTATTGACCGGCAGCAGTTCGGTGCCGCTGCGGTCAGGCGAAGAGTCCAGCTTGACCCCCAGCAGACCACGCACATCCAGCCCGAAACCGACCGTGCCCTCGGTAAAGCCCGACTCCATGTTGGCAATGAAGCCCTGGGCCCATTCCCGCGCTGCGGTCTTGGCGCCATCGTCCTTGTAATCACGGTCCATGTAATAGTTGCGCAAGGTCAGGGTGGCGTGACTGTCTTCGATAAATCCCTGGGCCAAAACAGGGGTACTGAGCAGGCACAGGGCAATGCACGAAAGCGGGAACAAGCGCAGGGCGCCTTGGTTGAGCGTATGCATATTGAATGTCCATTTATTGTTGTTTTTGACAGAACCAGAACGCTCTCATGGCGTTTCCTGGGCCAGAGAATGGAAACAAGTCAAAGCAACGTCAATCATAAATGATCGATAATCGAACATTATGTTTCTTATCTATTTTTGATAATTACAGGCACGCACTGGCTAAAAGCCTGTTTTAAACACGTTTAAGCTGATTTTTTAGCAAATACCTTCGCAGCTTCTTTTTTTAGTTATCTTTGTTAATCTTTATTTGGCTCGCTGAAAGCCCCCCTACAAAAACAATAACGAGGTTCGTCCATGAACACTCCACAGCATCGTTCGACGCTGACAATCGCTTTGTGCTTTATCGTTGCGCTTATCGAAGGGTTTGACCTGCAAGCCGCGGGCACTGCCGCCGCCGGCCTGCGTCAAACCTTTGACCTGGACCCGAAAATGATGGGCTGGGTGTTCAGTGTCGGGATCATCGGCCTGCTGCCCGGTGCATTCTTCGGCGGCTGGATTGCCGATCGAGTCGGCCGTAAAAAGATCCTCATCGGCGCGGTCATCCTGTTTGGCGTCTTCTCTCTGCTGACCGCCTATGTAGACAGCTACTACCACTTGCTGCTGGTGCGATTCATGACGGGCCTTGGTCTGGGAGCTGCCCTGCCCAACCTGATCGCCCTATGTGCTGAAGCGGTAGACGAACGCCGTCGTGGCACAGCGATCAGCATCATGTATTGCGGCGTGCCACTGGGTGGCGCAATGGCAGCGGTAGTGGCGATGTTCTCCCATGACCACTGGCAAACCACCTTTATCATCGGCGGGCTAGCCCCGTTGCTTGTCGTGCCGCTGATGATCATCCTGCTGCCCGAGTCCCGGGTTTTCCGCCAGGACGCCAGCCAGGCTTTGCGCGTGTCTACGGGTCAGGCACTGTTTGGTGAAGGTCGTGGCCGTTCGACCCTGGCGTTGTGGCTCAGTTACTTCTTTACCCTGACCGTGATGTACATGTTGCTGAACTGGCTGCCCACACTGCTGCTCGCCCAGGGTTTTACCAAGCCGCAAGCGGGCATGGTGCAAATGCTGTTCAACATAGGCGGTGCTTTGGGCTCCTTGCTCGGTGGCCTGCTGCTGGACCGCTGCAACCCGATCAAGGTGGTTCTGGGCGTCTATGCCGGGCTACTCGCATCACTGGCCGGGATCGGCTTTTCGGTAGGGATTGTGCCCGTGGCCACTGCAGGCTTTGCCGTGGGCCTGTTTGTAATGGCGGCGCAGTTGGTGCTCTATGCAATGGCTCCGCCGCTGTATCCGACAGCCGTACGGGCAACCGGCGTCGGCGCTGCAGTCGCTATCGGGCGCCTGGGTTCGGTTGCAGGTCCCTTGGCAGCAGGTCAGATCCTCGCCGCCGGGGCCGGAACGACCGGGGTGCTGCTGGCGACTTCACCGGGACTGGTCATTGCGGCATTGGCGGTCATCACGGTGATTACCCGTGCCAATCAAAGTGCAAGCCTGAAACCGGGACTTTGTGGCCGCTGACAAGTAACTCCAGGCTGCACTCTATGGCCTGGAGCATCTCGACAGCGTGTTTGTTCAGGTTCTGCCGATCTCAGGATTCAAAGGTTTGAATCCTGAGATCAGGGGTTGTCTCTTCTGCCTCGCCACCTACTCCATGTTGTAGTCGTTGACGAGTGGAACGAGGCTGCGATCGGGAGGGTGCTGATCATCGTGTAAACCTGCCGGGGCTCTGGCCTTGCGCCAAAGCCCCGGTATGTCAGGCCTGTGCGGCGCTGCGGTTTAGCCGGTACATGGTCCAGGCGTAGAACACCAACGCCAGCCCCGCCAGCGAACCACCTGCCAGCCCGATCCAGGCAAAACCGAAATGGCTGCCCACCGAACTGCCCAGCAATGCCCCGCCGCCAATGCCGATATTGTAGATACCGGAAAACATCGCCATCGCCACATCCGTCGCGTCCGGCGCCAGGGTCAGTACTTTGGACTGCATCGCCAGGCCAAAGCCCATGATCGCCATCCCCCAAATGATGCTCAACACCCCCAGGGATTCAATCCAGTTGCTGGCCGGCAACAGCAACAGCAGGCTCAGCGCGATCAGGCCCACAGCGGTCAGCAGGAAGCCCAGCGGGCTGTATTTGTGGAACCAGCTAAAACACAGCGAACCGAAAATCCCCGCACCGCCGAAGAGCAGCAGGATCAGGGTCACTGTAGCGCCGCTCATACCCGCCACGTTCTGCACAAAGGGTTCGATATAGCTGTACGCGGTAAATTGCGCCGTGATCACCACCGCCGTCAACAGATACACCGCCACCAGCGCAGGGCGCTTGAACAGCACCGGCAAGCTTCTGAGCGAGCCGGAATTCTGGCTTGGCAGCAACGGCAAAGTGCGCGCCAACCACAGCACCAGCAACACCGCCAGCGCTGCGATCACCAGAAAAGTGGTACGCCAGCCCATGGCCTCGCCCAGCAAACGGCCCAGGGGCACCCCCATCACCATCGCCAGCGAAGTACCGGTGGCCAGCAACCCCAGCGCTTGCACCTGCTTGCCCTCAGGCGCCAGACGCACCGCCAGAGAGGCTGTTATCGACCAGAACAGCGCATGGGACAGCGCCACGCCGATCCGGCTAAGCAACAAAATGCCGAAGCTGGTCGCCAGACTCGACAGTACATGACTGGCGATAAACAACCCGAACAGCACCAGCAGTAACTTGCGCCGCTCAACGTTGCGCGTCACCAGCATGATCGGCAAGGAAGCCAGTGACACCACCCAGGCATAGATGGTGAGCATCAGCCCGACCCGGGCCGTGGCCATGTCAAAACTTGCGCCAATCGCACTCAGCAGCCCCACCGGCACAAACTCGGTGGTATTGAACACAAAAGCGGCCAGCGCCAGCGCGATTACAGGCTGCCAGTTGGCTTTAGAGGTAGAGGTGGGGTTGCTCATTTAATGAATGCACTACTCGCTATCGATGATGAACCGGCTCCGACGCTTCAAGCCGGAACCACACAGGCTGACAGTTTATAGCCTTCACGCAGAGCCGTTGGCGAGATTTTGCAGATACTCGGCAGGCGGCGTTTGGTCGAGGCGCCGAGGTGCCCGATAAAAAGACCGCAGCAAGGATTTTGCAACAATGCGTAAAGAATAGTTAAGAGCATTGATTATCATTTGCACAAATGTAAAACTTTGTAACTAATTCTCGTTTACGCAGTTCCAGCCCGGAGTATCCGCAGATCATGCGCTCACTGTTCAGCCTTCCGACGTCCGCCCTTACACTTGTCGCACTGGGCATGCTCAATTCGGCATCAGCCGACGAATACACCTTGAACCTGCCTTCCACCAGCGTCACCGGCACCGCCGACAGTGAAGATGCACCACCGGGCTATCAAGCCAAACCCGCCGCCACTACGACGCGATTGAACCTCACCGCCGGGCAAACACCCCAGGGCATCACCAGCATCAAGCGCGAGCAACTTGACGACTTCAAGCTCAACAGTATTCGCGATGTGCTGGACAGTACCCCCGGAGTCAACGTGCAAAAGGTCGAGACCGACCGGACTTACTTCACTGCCCGCGGTTTCGACATCACCAACTTCCAGTACGACGGCATGGGCATGGGGCTCACCGGCGGCGTGCTGGTGGGTGATATCGACACCGCACCCTACGAGCAGGTTGATGTCTTGCACGGCGCCAACGGCCTGATGACCGGCACTGGCAACCCGTCGGCCACGGTTAACTTTATCCGCAAACGCCCCACCTATGAGCCTGAGGCCAAGGTCAGCGTCAGCGCCGGCTCCTGGGACAAGCGCCGGGTCGATCTCGACGTCTCCGGGCCGCTGACCGATGCGGGCAATGTGCGCGGGCGAGTGATCTATGCCAACGAAGTGGGCAACTCTTATCTGGATCGTTATTCCCGGGAAAAGAACATCTTCAGTGGCATGCTCGCCTTCGACCTGAGTGACGACGACACGCTGACCGTCGGTTATGAAGACCAGAAAAGCAATGCCAACGGTGCCAGCTGGGGCTCCCTGCCGCTGACCGACAGCAGCGGCAACGCCCTGCACTACAGCACCACCAGTGCCAACATTGCCCAGCCCTGGGTGTACTGGGATGTACGCACCAGTCGCGCCTTCGCCGAGTGGCAGCACCACTTCGCCAATGACTGGAAGTCCACGCTGACCGTAACCGCCATGGAGCATCGCGAAGACACCGACATGTTCTACATCTATGCCAACAGCGCCTCTGGCACCGGCTATACCGGGCTGGCCTCCAACTACAAAGGCAAGACCCGCGAGCTGGATGGCGACCTCTCGTTCAGCGGGCCTTTCAGCCTGGGCGGCCGCGAGCACCAGTTGACCTTCGGCGCCAACGTGGCCCGTTCCCGTACCCAGGAAACCTCGCTGTACGGCACCTCCTCGTACTACACCCCGGTGTCGCTGGAAGATGCCCTCAACGGCGTCATCCCCAAGCCTGCTTACAACATGGCCAATGCCGACGCGACCTCCAATTACACCGACCGCCAGAAGAGCCTCTACGCCGGTACGCGGTTGAGCCTCAGCGACGACCTGCACCTGATCGTCGGTGCGCGCATGCTCAGTGCCGACAGCGACGGCGAAAACTACGGTTCGGGGCGGGACGTGAGCATTCATGGCAAGGTCACCCCGTACGCTGGCGTAGTCTATGACCTGACGCCGCAGTACTCGCTGTATGCCAGCTACACCAAGATTTTCAACCCGCAGTACTACCTCAATACCCAGGGCCAGGTGCTCGACCCGCTGGAAGGCAAGAGCTACGAGGCCGGGATCAAGGGGCATCTGCTGGACAAGAAACTGGACGTTTCGGCAGCGGTATTTCATACCAAGCAGGATAACGTTGCCACCTACTCAGGTTTCAACCCTTCCCTGGGTGGTTACCTGTATGACGGCATGTCATACAAGAGCAGCGGTGTAGAACTGGAAGCTTCGGGCGAACTGACGCCGGGCCTGCAAATCAGCGGGGGCTATACCTACGTCTATATCACCGATGCCGACAACAACCGCGGACGCAAGTTTATACCGCGCAATGCCCTGACCACCTCCATGGCCTACAAGCTGCCGATGGCACCGCAGGTGAAAGTGGGCGGCAGCCTCAAGTGGCAAAGCAAGGTCGAGAACGACGACACCCCGGCAGCAAACCAGGCTGCCTATATGCTGGTGGGCCTGATGGCCAGCTATGATATCGACCCGCACTGGAGCACCCAGCTCAACCTCGACAACCTGACCAACGAGAAATACCTGCAAAGCGTACGTTACGGGCAAAGCAACTACGGCTCCCCGCGCAACGTCACGGCATCGGTGAGCTGGAAGTTCTGATGAAGTGCCGGGCCAGTTCCCCTGGCCCGACATGAACTGCGTATGAACGTGCCGCGTACTGAAATATCCTGCATTTAAAGCTGGCAATAACGTAATGTCAGTGACATACAGCCCTTACATATTCGTCTCGTGTTCAACTCACTGAGTGAGATCTGCCATGAGCCATACCCATTTTGCTTTATCTATCGCTACCGGTCTGGGTTTGACATTCACCGTCATGTTGTCCCATGCCGCGCCCCCTGATACCTCCGACGCCCAAAACTACAAAAGCCACAAGGCCTTGTTGATTGGTGTCGACGGCATGCAATACGAAAAACTTCAGCAAGCCATTCAAAATAATATGGCCCCCCATATTGCCGGCCTGAACCCCGCCAAAAGTTACATCGGAGGGATTGACGGAACTGCGACAGAGCAAACTACCGGTAGCGGCCCGGGCTGGACGACAATACTGACCGGCACCTGGGTAGACCGACATAAAGTCCCCTCCAACAACAACGCATGGCGCAACAAAGCGCCCAGCCTGTTCAAGCAACTCAAGCAGGCGGATCCTGAACGCAAGACGAGCAGCATTGTCAGCTGGAATACCATCAACAACAACTTCGCCGATGATATTGCCCAAGGCTTTATCGACCTTGCCATCAAATGCTCCGACGTCGATCAATGCGTCGCCGACAAGGCCAGCTATGAGCTTGAATATGGTCGCTCGGACCTGGTTTTCGCGCACTTCGACGAGCCTGACAATGTCGGCCATCGATACGGTTTTTCAACCCGCTATCAGACCGCAATCCAGGGCGTCGACGACAAGGTCGGCCAGTTACTGTCGGCACTCAAGCGCCGTAAACAAAGCAACCCCGATGAAGACTGGCTAGTACTGGTGACAACTGATCATGGCCGGCGCCTGCCCGATGGGCGTAATCATGGCGCCCAAACCCTGAGCGAGAAAACCACGTTTATCGCACTCAACAAACCCGCCAACGAGCAACTTACCCGCCCCATCACCAATCCGGACAATCCGGGCCACGACAACCTCTACGGTTTTGCCAGCCAGGCGGATATTACTCCGACCCTGCTGGCCCATTTTGGCATCGAGCCCGTACCTGCCCGGCATGCCATGGACGGTCTGCCCCTGACCGGGCCTCTGGGTGCAAGGCTATTCTCTGCCCGGTTAGCGCCTGACGCAGCACAGGTGAATCTGACCTGGAATGGCGATGGCAGCGCAGACAAGCCCGTGCACATTTATCGCAATGGCAAGCAAATCGCCTCTGTCGACTACTCCCGGCGTGGTTATATCGACAACGACATCAAGGAACTCAAAGGGCCAGTCAATTACACGGCAGTGATTGATAAAGTGCCTGTGTCACGCTTGATCACTCTGGGCGACAAAAAACCATAAAAAAAAGCGCTGCCCGATCACTCGGACAGCGCCTTTTTTACGTCCAGGCGTTACGCCAGACTTTTGCTGACCACTTCAAACACATCGCTGGACAGTTCGCCCGAGCTGCGGATGCGCTCAAGCTCTGCCTTCATCAGCGCCTGTCGCGCAGCGTCGTACTTGCGCCAGCGGGTCAGCGGCGCCAGTTGCCGAGAGGCAATCTGCGGGTTGAAACCATTCAGTTCGATCACCAGGTCCGCCAGGAAACGATAGCCCGAACCGTCCGCAGCATGGAAGTTGATCAGGTTTTGCCCGGCAAAGGCACCCACCAGGGCCCGCACTTTGTTCGGGTTCTTGATGGTGAACGCCGGATGTTGCATCAGCTCGCGCACGCGCTGCAAACCGCCGGGCAAGGTGCTGCCCGCCTGCACGCTGAACCATTGATCCATGACCAGCGGGTTGTCCTTGAATTGCTCGGCAAAACTGGCCAGGGCCGCAGCTTTTTCCGCCTCGTAGGGCGAGTTGACCAGCACGGCCAGCGCCGTCAGGCGTTCGGTCATGTTGTCGCTGTGCTCGAACTGCTCCAGCGCCGCCGCCAACACTTGCGGCTTGCCGCTGAGCATCAGGTAGGACAGCGCGATATTTTGCAGTGCGCGACGGGCAAAGTGCTCGGCTTCAGCCACATAAGGCGTGGCTTTGGACACTTCGCGGTTGGCCTGGTAACGCGTCCACAGGGCGTCGAACAGGCTGTCTGCCAGTTGCTTGCGAGCGAACTCGCGGGCAACGTGGATGGCTTCGACATCGGCCACATCACTGATTTCGGTCAGATAGGCTTCGCCCGGCAGCGAGAGCATCTCTGCCACCATTGCCTGATCCAGTTGCTCATTGCCCAGCACCGTGCGCAACGCCTCGACCAGACGCTGATCCATGACCAGTGCTTCACCGCGCTGATGCTGCGCAATCAACTCTTGCAGCACCTGTACCGCCAGTTGCTGACCAGCATCCCAACGGTTGAACCCGTCGCTGTCGTGCTGCATCAGGAACATCAACTGGTCACGGCTGTAATCGAAGCTCAGCTTCACCGGTGCCGAGAACCCGCGCAACAGGGACGGCAGCGGTTTTTCGTTGATGCCGACAAAGGTGAAGGTCTGTTCGGCTTCAGTCACTGACAGCACGCGGCTGGTGCCCGAGGCCGCAGCTTCGCCCGCCAGTTGCAGGGCAATTTCACTCCCCCCGGCGTCCAGCAGGCCGAGTTCGACCGGAATGACGAACGGCAGTTTTTCGATCTTGTCCGGAGTTGCCGGGCAGCTTTGCGCAAAAGTCAGGCTATAGGTGTGTTGTTGCGCATCGTAGTGCTCGCTGACGGCCAGCCGCGGTGTACCTGCCTGGCTGTACCAGCGCTTGAACTGGCTCAGGTCGGCGCCATTGGCATCTTCCATGGCCTTGATAAAGTCGTCGCAGGTCACCGCCTGGCCATCATGACGCTCGAAGTACAGGTCACTGCCTTTGCGAAAACCCTCGGCGCCCAGCAGGGTGTGGATCATGCGCACCACCTCAGAACCCTTCTCGTAAACGGTCAGGGTGTAGAAGTTGGAGATCTCGATAAAGCTCTCCGGGCGCACGGCATGGGCCATGGGGCCGGCGTCTTCGGCGAACTGGTGAGTGCGCAGGTAGGCCACGTCCTGGATGCGCTTGACGGTGCGCGAATTCATGTCGGCCGAGAACTCGGAATCACGGAACACCGTGAAGCCTTCCTTGAGCGACAGCTGGAACCAGTCGCGACAGGTCACGCGGTTACCCGACCAGTTGTGGAAGTACTCGTGGGCGACGATGGCTTCGACCCGCTGGTGCGCGGCATCGGTGGCGGTTTCGGCGCGGGCCAGTACGGCGCTGGAGTTGAAGATATTGAGACCCTTGTTCTCCATGGCGCCCATATTGAAGTCGTTGACGGCCACGATCATAAAGATGTCCAGGTCGTATTCACGACCGTAGGTCTCTTCGTCCCAGCGCATGGATTTTTTCAGGCTGGTCATGGCGTGCTGGCACTTGTCGATGTTTTCCGGTTCGACATAAATGCGCAGCGCCACGCTGCGCTCGCTCATGGTGGTGAACGTGTCTTCGACGCACCACAGGTCACCGGCCACCAGTGCAAACAGGTACGCCGGTTTCATGAACGGGTCTTCCCAGGTTGCCCAGTGCCGGCCGTCTTCGTCGGGGCCGCTGGCGATCGGGTTGCCGTTGGACAGCAGAATCGGGTAACTGTGCTGCTCGGCCACCACGGTGGTGGTGAACTTGCTCATCACGTCCGGGCGGTCGAGGTAATAGGTAATCTTGCGAAAGCCTTCGGCCTCGCACTGGGTGCAGAACATCCCGCCGGACTTGTACAGGCCTTCCAGCGCGGTGTTGGATTCGGGGTGGATGCGCACGCTGGTATCGACCACGAACTGTTCGCTGGTCGGGTGCAGGATCAGGTGGCTGTCGCTGAGCTGATAATCCTCGGCGGTCAATTCGATATCGTCGAGGCTGACCGACAGCAGCTCCAGCTGCTGGCCATCCAGCGCCAGAGCCGGCAGGCCGGCGCCACGGGCCGGGTTGCGGCGCATCAGCAGTTGCGCATGAACCAGGGTGTGATCCTCGAACAACTCGAAGGTCAGGTGCGTCTCGTCGATCAGGTAATCGGGCGCCTGGTAGTCCTTCAGGTAGATCATTTGCGGTTGTTCGGTGCGCATGCTGGAGTCCTTTTACTGATGCACGGCCAGCTGGTAGGCCGTGTATTTGCGGATATTGATAACGCCGGTGTCAAAGATCAGGTATTGGCCCTTGATCCCCATCAGCGTGCCTTCGACGATCGGATCTTTATCCAGATTGAAGCTGACAATCTTGGTCGGATACTGCTCGACCGGGTAGCAAATCTCGATGGGCTCGACGCTATGCAAAGGCTGTACCGCTTGCAGGCCGAAACGTTCCTGCAGGGTGTGCAGGCCTTCGGCGCAACTCTCGAACAGTTGCGCACGCACTGCGGCGAGGTCTACCGGCGCTGCGTCGCCCTTGAGCAGTGCACGCCAGTTGGTCCGGTCAGCCACTTGCGAGCGGAACAGGTCTTCGACAAACCCCGATTGCTGACGGGTCGCCACGCGCACGATCGGCAATGCCTGGCTGGCACCCTGGTCGAGCCAGCGGGTCGGCAACTGGGTGGCACGGGTAATGCCCACCTTGACCCCGGAGGAGTTGGCCAGATACACCACATGATCGGTCATGCAGAACTGCTCGCCCCACAACGGATCACGGCAAGTGCCCGCGTCATAATGGCAACGCTCCGGGCTCATGATGCACACATCACATTGTGCCAGCTTGGTCATGCACGGGTAGCAGTAGCCCTGGCTGAAGCTCTTCTTGGTTTTACGCCCGCAGTGAGAGCAGTTGATCTCCCCCAGGTATTCCAGACGCAGTTTAGTGCCAATCAAGGGATTGACCGGCACCTCGGTATCGCCCAAACGGAACGCATATTGAACGGTCGGCGTTTCCAGGCTTGCCGACATCTTGCTGATTGCACCGCGACCAATCTCAATCAATGGATGGCATCCGACTTGAACAGGATGTTGGGCACCGGCGCCGATTTCGAGCTGCATTCCTGCGGGCCCATATAACCGGTGCGCTGGTCTTCAGGCAGGTTCTGCACTTCCCAGGCAATCATCGCCTGCAACGACAGCTCGCGCTGTTCGGCAGTGAGTTTGTTGCCGTCCGCCCATTTACCGATTTCCACGGCCAGTTTCAGGCTCTGGTAGATCTCGGGGGTGATGTTTTGAATCATTTCGTTGAAAGAGGACATGGTTCTGTTTCCGCTCTTTAAAAATCAGATGGCATTTCTATCTGTGGGAGCGGGCTTGCTCGCGATTCAGGCAACTCGGTGCATCTGAATCAACGGGTTGAACCCATCGCGAGCAAGCCCGCTCCCACGCGACAATTCGAAACTTTATACAGCCTGCCTGCGCCGCGCCCAAAGCCCGCCCAGCAAGCCGGTCAGGCAACCGATGACCAGTCCGCCCACATGGGCGGCATTGGCGATCTGGCCAAAGCCGATCATCGACACCAGCCCCGACATGCACAATGCCAGCCACACCAGCATCATCACCAGCACACCGCGCGGCAGGTTATACAGGGGGTTTGGCGCCATCAACTGATAGATCCAGACATGCCCCAACAGCCCGTACAACACCCCCGACAACCCGCCAAACAGGCTCGGGCCGCCCACCAGGTACTGGGCGAAGTTGGACACCAGGCTGAACAACAGGCTCAGGCCGATCAGGTTGACGCTGCCCTGGCGCATTTCAATGCGCCGCCCCAGCTCCCAGTACCACATGCCGTTCATGGCGATATGCAGGAAACCGAAGTGAATCAACATCGGCGTAAACAGTCGCCACCACTGCCCGGACGCCAGGCTGTCAGACAAGGGGACAAAGTCGATGTACTGGCCATAAATGCTGAAGTCCAGAAACGTGAAAAACCTCAGGGCCGACAAATTGTCACCCAGTTGCGTCACCGCAGCCACGATTACGCACAGCAGCAACACGATGGCTGTGGCCGGGCTATCGCGCAGCTGCTGCGCAAAACCCGGGCGGGCCATGGCCTGCGGCCGTTCGACAACGGGTAAGGCGTGATCGGGGTCACCCAGCGGAAAACGCTGGTACAGGCTGCGCACGTCGTCGGCAATGGACTCAGGTGCCCACAGCACCTGCTCGCCTGCCTCTTCACTGACCCGATGGGGCACCTGCATGCGCCGCAGCAAAGCAACAAAACCGCTCAGGTCCACAGACAACGGCAAACGCAATACCGCTACAACACTCATTGAATGGCCTCAGGGCGATCTACATTCACCCATACAAATTTGTCCGGATCGAGCCGGGTTTCCTGGTCCAGGCGATAAGCCACCAGTTTGCCGTACAACACCGCGCTGTAATCCAGGCACGCCAGGTTCGGACGGATCGGCGCGGGCCGGCCGCTGCGCCAGTAGTGCCCGACAAACAACAGCGGTTCATCAATGCCGTAACGTAACAGGGCACTTTTTTCAGTGGAAGACAGCGGCTGCTGTGCCACCCGTTCAGGCAGCGCGTCCGGCTGGAAAACGATATCGCCGTAGGTCTTGGGGTCGTCTTCCCAGAACTTGGTGCGAAAGAATGCCCGCGTCAGGCCGTCGCCACCGGTCAGGGTCATGCCCCCCGGCAGGCGCATGTCAGTGCCACGCAACAGGCGGTTGAAGCTCAGGCTGGCAAAGCTGTCCGATACCGCCGCGGCCTGCAAGAAGGCCTCGTCAATGCAGCCGTCGGGGTATTGCGCACGCAGGGTGGCGATCACTTCGCTGTCCCAGCAGGCATGGACCACCCGGAAGCGCCCGGCATCGACAAACAGCGGCATGTCGTAAAACCACTGCACAAACTCGCGCCATTCAGCGGGATACTTGTCGAACTGTTCGAGGGTTTCGTGGATCAACCGGGCATGGCGCGGCGTGTGCTCGCGCACAAACTGCTTGCCACTTCCGGCTGGCGCGGGTGTACACCAGCCCAGCGCGTTGAATTCATGGTTGCCCATCAGGCACAGGGCCTGACCGCTGCGCACCATGTCGTAGACTATATGCAGCGACTCACGAATGCGCGGGCCGCGATCAATAATGTCACCCAGAAACACCGCCATCCGTTGCGGGTGTCGCCAGATACCGGCGAGTTTTCGATAGCCCAGACGCTCCAGCAGGTGCTCAAGGGTATGAGCACAGCCATGCACGTCACCGATCAGATCGTAACTGCGCGCTGGATCGAGCATCAGTCAGCCCTGCCGCCCAGTCGGCTACCCCAGCCAAGCTTGGTCCGACACACTTCATAATAGTTGTGGTCCAAAGGATGGATCAGGCGCAGTTTTTGCGCTTTTTTGCTGACGTTGATGGTGTCGCCCGGCGCACAGGTGAAGTGGTTCTGACCATCACACGAAACCTGCGGGTAGATCTGCATGTCCTTGGCCACCACTATTTTCAACTCACTGTTGCCATCGACCACGATCGGGCGGCTGCTCAGGGTATGCGGGTACATGGGCACAATCACGATCGCGTCGAGCTTGGGGTGCATGATCGGGCCGCCCGCTGACATGGCATAGGCCGTTGAGCCCGTGGGCGTGGCCACGATCAGGCCGTCGGCCTTCTGGCTGCAGACGAACTGGCCATCGATATGCAGTTCGAACTCGATCATGCGCGTGGACTTGCCGGGGTGCAGCACCACATCATTGAGGGCATCGCCCTGGCCGATGGCTTCGCCGTGACGGCGCACTTCGGCCTGCAGCAGAAAACGGTTTTCAACCAGGTAGTGGCCGTCAAGCACCTCAGCAACCTTGACTTCCAGTTCATCGGGACGGATATCGGTCAGAAAGCCCAGACTGCCACGGTTGATACCCAGCACCGGTAGATTGTGCCGGGCCAGCGCGCGGGCGGCGCCCAGCAAACTGCCATCGCCGCCGACCACAATCACCATGTCGCAGACTTCGCCAAGCATTTTGCGTGACGAAGTTTGCAAGCCGTGACCGGGCAACACCTCGGCGATCGTGTCTTCAAGGATCACGTGCATATGCCGCTCGAGCAGGAATTTTTTCAGTCGGCGAACCGTATCGAGCACTTGCGAGCTGCCCAGACGACCTATGATGCCGATATTACGAAATTGCTCCATGGGGCTCCTGCGGGATTCTATGCGTGCGAAAATAACGATTATGGGCGAAAGACGACGATAGACAAAACCCTTTCAGCCCCGTGAACGGCTATGCTCGCACAATGACCCTCTTCCCCGACTTGCTCAACCTGCCCCATCAATTGCGCCACCCCGAGGTGCGCGATCTGGCGTGGGTGATCCTCGCACCACCGATGCTGACCCATACCCCCTGGCCCCAACGCCATCCATTGGCAGGCAGCGACTGGGTCCAGGCGCCGGAGCAACTGGAGCACTGGCTGCGCGAGCTGGACCGCAACTGCCAACCACTCCTGCACTGGCTCGAACTGGCCACCACCCGACGCCTGGGGCGCTATTACGAGCGCTTGTGGCAGTTTGCAGTGCAGCATGCCCCGGGCGTCGAGCTGATTGCCGCGAACCTGCCGATCCGCCTGGGCGGGCATACCCTGGGTGAGCTCGATTTAGTGCTGCGAGACCGCGACGGCGTGCATCATCTGGAACTGGCGATCAAACTCTACCTCGGCCCCCAGGACGGTGATGGCGCAGACCCTGCGCAATGGCTAGGCCCCGGCAGCAATGACCGCCTGGACCGCAAGCTCAAGCATTTCTGCCAGCACCAGCTACCCATGTCCAGCCGCCCGGAAAGCCGTGAAGTGCTGGCCGGGCTGGATGTGCAGGCGTTCAGCGCCCATTTGTGGCTTGGCGGCTACCTGCTGTATCCGTGGCCAGGGCAGGCCCGACCACCAACCGGTGCCAACCCGCAACACCTGCGCGGGCGCTGGTTGCATCAGCGCGACTGGCCGGCGTTTATCCGCCAGAGCGCCACCGGTTGCTGGCAACCCCTGCCCCGGCATGCCTGGCTGGCTCCGGCGCGCTATGCTCCTGAGGGGATATGGGCGGCACAACAGCTGGATATCTGGCTGGCAGAACTGCACCCGCAAGCACCGGCGCAGCTGCTGGTTCGCCTGACTGAAAACGATGAGGGCGACTGGGAAGAGGCTGAACGCCTGTTTCTGGTTTCCGATCTTTGGCCTAATGTGCCGGGAAGCCCTGAAAACTGACACATCTCAAGTGCAAGATTGCTCAAGCCACTTAGAGTAAAGGAACTCCGTCAACAAGAACGGGGACTTTAGACCTGAACCGTGAGGAACCACCATGACCTGGAAAAGCACCGCCCATCACTACAGCCGGATGTCCATCGCCCTGCACTGGCTGATGGTGCTGCTGTTTATATTGATCTACGCCTCGATCGAGTTTCGCGGGATCTTCCCCAAGGACAGCGACGGGCGCAACCTGATGAAGGATGCGCACTTCATGCTCGGGTTGACGGTGTTTGCACTGGTCTGGCTAAGGCTGCTGGCCCGAACCCTGGGCGTTGCGCCGAAAATCACCCCGACACCACCCGCCTGGCAAACCGCTCTGGCCACTTTGATGCACTGGGCGTTGTACCTGTTCATGATCGCCATGCCGGTGCTGGGTTACCTGGTGCTGAGCTACAACGACAAGCCGGTGTACTTTTATGGTTTCGATATCCTGCCCCTGACCGCCAAGGACCCGGACTTCGCCAAGCAGATCAAGAGCTGGCATGAACTGGGCGGTACCATCGGTTACTGGCTGATCGGCCTGCATGCCGTGGCCGGTCTGGGGCATCACTATCTGATCAAGGACAACACTTTGCTGCGCATGTTGCCCGGGCGTTCTTAAAGCCCCAGGTCAAACCCCCGGCGGCCTTGCAGGCCGCCGGTGTGAACAAACACCACACGCATTCCCCGTGTAATCACCCCCTTTTCAACCGCCTGGGCCAGTGCCATCAAAGCCTTGGCCGTGTAAAGCGGCTCCAGTGGCATGCCACTGGCCACTTCATTGGCTCGCATAAACGCCAGCAAGGCGTCGTCCACCTTGGCAAAACCGCCACGACTGGCATCGACCAGCTCAAAATTTCGCTCCTGCAGCCCGCCAGCCTGCAAAATGGCCTCGACCTGCGGGGCCACGCCGTGGTCCTCGGGAACCGCCAGCGCGCCATATACCCGACGCCTACCCTCCTCGCCCAGCACCAGCCCGGCCAGGGTGGTGCCGGTCCCCGCTGCCAGCCACCAAGCGTCGTAATCTTGCCAACCTATAGTCGCCAATTGCTCGCGCACCCTGCATACCAACGGCATGCAACCCAGGGCCCCCGCCAGCCCGCCGCCACCCTCGGGCACCTGATGCAGGTTCGGGTACAGGGCCTGCCACGGTTGCCAAAAGTTCGGCTCATGCCGCGCCCGATACCCGGCAAATCCCAGCCAGTGCAGTTGCATGCCAAAGCGCTCAAGGTCGAGCGTGGTGGGGGTTTGTTGAGGGTGACCGCGCAACAGCCCCACGGTGGCAAAGCCAAAACGCTTGCCGGCAGCTGCCAGGGCATGCAAATGATTGGAATGGGCGCCGCCCAGGCTGATCAGCCCGTCAGCCCCTGCTGCCCGTGCCCTGCGTAAATGGTCAGTGAGCTTGAACCACTTGTTGCCGCTGATCAGCGGGTCGATAAGGTCCAGCCGCAATACGGCTGCTTCGATCCCGGCCTGCTGCAGCCACTCTACGTTTAAAGGCTGCAAAGGTGCATGAGGGTACCAGTCGATCAGAGACAGCATTAAGGGTCGATTTCCTCTAAAAACAGGGATTTTACTTCATTGCCCCGTATTCAACATGCTTTTTGATACAGGCCGCTTACATATCAAGCCTGGCTAACTTTACCTACAACTTACGACTACAACATTAAAATGCCTACTAAATCACAAGAAAAAAACTCTATTTCCCAAGACCAAGCTCATGCAATCTGAGGGAGCTGGCAGACTACGCCGGTATCTTTCCCTACAAACAACTATGAAAAGACCGAAAGATATGAACATCAACTGTATTAGCGCAATGTTACTTGGCAGCCTATGTTCCTTGAGTGCATTCACCCCTGCTCTAGCGCAGGAGCAAACACTGTGGTGGAGAAGTCACGAATCAAAGCCCGGATTCGTCGAAGCCCTGGCAGAATTCAACCTTTCACCACAATTATTGAACAGCGATCCCGACAAGGCCCTCACAGACAGCAATGATCCTCTGACACCCCTCTACTGGATCCGCAAAACACTAGAGCAATATACTGGCGACACCTCAGGAAATTACAAAGTACCTGTAACCGAAGGTCATACTAATGGACGAAACAGGACAAGCATGCATGGCAGGCATGGTTTTTTTACTACCCCTGTATTTTTGAGCACCTCACAGTCTGTAGAAATCACAAGAACCCCATCCGACAGCAATATAACTTGCAGTGCCTGGACCATCCCAGACTTCAATGTGCCTTCAAGTTTACATGATGAGCTCAGGCTCCCTGCTGCCCCGACCGAGTACACGGTCACTTACACAGCCTCCAGAAATGGGACTCTGCTGCTTTCGTGCCAAGACCCGACACGCGACATGCAGAACGCCGGAAAAATGATTCCCCTACACGTCAACAAGGGCAATGCACAACATGTACCGATGTTTATTTTTGGCATAACAACAAAAGAAGAATGGAAAACAACCCTCAGCCAACAGCCCAATCCATCAGGAGAGGTGCTGTTATTCGACGGGCGGACCCGCTTCTACATGCCAGCTAAAGTCGCTAACCGCAACAAGAACATTGACATTATGCGGTTAATGCGCGAGCACCTGCTCATGACACTGGTAAACGACCGGCTCAATGGATTTGACAGTCAGTCGATAGCGGCCCCGCTCGACTTGCCCACGCCAGGCTTGATCAATGCTTCTTATGCTGCATGTTGCAGTGCATCAGGTGGCCAGGGACTCATCAAGATCAACTTTGGCGGAGCTGCCGTTCCCACCTCATGGGGTTACTGGCATGAATACGGCCACATGAATCAGGTCGGATGGACGTGGGGGGGCCTCACGGAAGTCACGGTCAACCTTTACTCAGTCGCCGCTTGCCGTCGCCTTCAAGGGTCGTATCAATTGAAGGACTGTCATCCGGGCGCTGCCTACTCGGACAAAACCTGGGATCGGGAATCCGTGGGCAACTATTTAAAATCAGGCAAGGCTTATAACTTTGACGGCGCAATTGAAGGAGGAGACTTTAATCGCTCGGTCATGTTCAACCAATTGGCGGCCTCCTATGAGAACCTTTACCCCCAACTTGGAAAAGCTTTTCGTAAAGAGTTCAACTATGCAGACAACGCGACTGCTTTCAATACCAACGCCAAGAAAAAAGATTGGTTCGTTGTCAATGCCAGTCGTTTTTCCGGCCGTGACCTAAGAAGCTTTTTCGACAAATGGGGGGTGGCTTACTCAGCCGAAGCCAGCAAGACCATCGCAAACATGGAACTGGCACAACCTTTACAACCTGTAGGAGCTGACACCCGCAATAACTGGGCTATCGCGGCAAACAGTGCAAGTTCAACACATGGCCAGATGCAGGATGGTAGTGCAAAAAATATTGCATACGTCGCATACAACATCAATGAAGGCCCTGTGGACTTGACATGGGCAGACTCTAACTACACGAAACTGATCGTGCCTGCCTGGGATCAATCAAATAAAATCAGTTACCTCACTTTCCGGGGCACACGCAGCAACGGGGGCTGTGCAAAACGCTCTTTAAACTCCGCGACTGGCTGTGCTCAACCGGGTTACAGCTATTGGAACATCGAATACCACCCTCAAGACAATCCTGGGCTTAAAGGCAACCTAAGAGGCCGTATTCAACTCGCTGCAAGGGATTGGAAGTTACCTGCCTGGGGTGCCCAACTGGATATCCCGTTTACAGTGGCTGATACATTTCAATAAATGTATTAACAGTCTGCGGGCACGTGTATCCCCGCCAGCTTAAGCGTGGCTTGGCTGTAGTCCTTTTCGCTCGAAGGGAGGAGAGGACTACACGCTTTCTTGGTCGGAGTCCAAAGCCACTCAGCAGGCCCACTGCCCGTCGGCTTTCATCCACATTTCGGCCAATAAACTGACTCAAGCACAGGCTTCTTGGTAAGGTGTGCGCCGAATTTCGTAGCCAGCTAACGACCTGCTGGCTGCTGCTATCTGTTTTCTGACGCGAGACACCCCGGATATGCCTGAGCCGATCCCTCTTAAAGATCACGATTCCGAAAAACGGCTGGTCAATAAAAGACTGATCGCCTGTGCGGCGCTGGTGCTGGCTATCAGCTGCGCCCTGATCGGTCGCATGTATTTTCTGCAAGTCACCGAGTTCGACTACAACTCCACGGTCTCCGAGAACAACCGGGTGCACGTGTTGCCCATCCCCCCGGAGCGCGGTTTTATCTATGACCGCAACGGCGTGCTGCTGGCCGATAACCAGCCCAGCTTCAATATGACCATCACCCGCGAGCGGGCTGGCGATACCGCCAAGGTGCTGGATTCAGTGATCAGCATCCTGCACTTGCCCGAAGAAGATCGCGCCGTATTTGCCAAGGCGATGAAACAGGCGCGCCACCCGTTTGACCCTTCAACCCTGCTGTACGAGCTGACGGAAGATCAGATCGCCCTGCTGGCCGTCAACCAGTTCCGCCTGCCGGGTATCGATGTCGAGGCGCAATTTGTACGCCACTATCCGCAGGGCGATCACTTTGCCCACTCAGTCGGTTATGTCGGGCGCATCAACGAGAAAGAAGCCAAGCAGCTGAATGCCACTCAATACCGTGGCACCCAATCGATCGGTAAAACCGGCATCGAACGCTTCTATGAGAACGAACTGCACGGCCAGGTCGGTTTTGAAGAAGTCGAAACCAATGCACAGGGCCGGGTCATGCGCGTGCTGCGCCACACCGATGCGGTGGCGGGCAAGAACATCGTGCTGAGCCTGGATATCAAATTGCAGGAAGCCGCCGAGGATGCCCTGGGCGACCGCCGTGGCTCGATCATTGCCCTGGACCCGAAAACCGGCGAGGTGCTGGCGATGGTCAGCAAACCGAGTTTCGACCCCAACCTGTTCGTGACCGGTATCAGCTCCAGGGACTACTCGGGCTTGCGCGATTCCATCGACAAACCGCTGTTCAACCGGGCCCTGCGCGGGCTGTATGCACCGGGATCGACCATCAAGCCCGAAGTGGCGATTGCAGGGCTGGACAGCGGCGTAATTTCCGCCTCGACCCGGGTGTTTGACCCCGGCTATTTCCAGTTGCCCAATGTCGACCACAAATACCGCAACTGGAACCACAGTGGTGACGGCTGGGTGGATTTGAACGCGGCGATCATGCGCTCCAACGACACCTACTTTTACGACCTGGCATCCAAGCTGGGCATTGACCGCATGCACGATTACATGGCCGAATTCGGGCTGGGGCAAAAAGTCTCGCTGGACATGTTTGAAGAGTCATCTGGCCTGATGCCGTCCCGCGAGTGGAAGCGCAGCACCCGCCGTCAAGCATGGTTCCCTGGCGAAACAGTGATCCTGGGCATCGGCCAGGGTTATATGCAGGTTACCCCGCTGCAGCTGGCCCAGGCCACCGCGCTGATTGCCAACAAGGGCGTATGGAACCGTCCGCACCTGGCCAGGACCGTGGACGGTATGCCGCCGGTGGATGAACACCCGATCCCCAATCTGGTGCTGCGTGATCCGCGGGACTGGGATCAGGTCAATCACGCCATGCAGTTGGTGATGCACGACCCGCGCGGTATTGCCCGGGCAGCAGCCCAGGGCGTGCAATACCGGATTGCCGGCAAAAGCGGTACGGCGCAGGTGGTGGCAATCAAGCAGGGCGAGCGTTACAACCGCCTCAAGACCGCCGAGCGCAATCGGGACAACGCCCTGTTTGTTGGCTTTGCCCCGGCGGAAGATCCGCAGATCGTGATTTCGGTGATGATCGAGAACGGCGAAGCCGGTGGCCGGGTGGCCGGCCCGGTGGTGCGCAAGGTGATGGATGCCTGGTTGCTGGACAACCAGGGCCTGCTCAAGCCGCAGTACGCCAGCCCGCAGGTCAAGGGCCATGCCACGCCGCATGTGTGAAAGCCGCACCCTCGCCCTCAGGGTGAGGGTGGCCATGGCGATTTGACTCGAGCTCCCGAGTCACCCACTCTTGCACCCCATATGCATGCCTGTTTCTGGATATTGGATGACCCAGCCCCGCCGTTACCTCGTAATCAGCCTTGTGTCAGCACTTGTTGCCGGCGGCCTCTGGTATTCGATGCGCCCTGATCCTGCCGCCCCTACTCCTTCGGTAAACCAGCGCTACTCCATCGCACTGGATATGGCCCATAACGGCAAACCCGGTGCCGCCCGCGTGCTTTACCAGCAACTGGCTCGCACCGACTTGACCGATACCCGCCGCGCGGGCCTGCATGCAGAACTGCCCAACTACCCGAGCCCGCAAGCGCTCAAGCTGGCCGACGCCGATTTGCATAATCCTTCACCCCTGGTACGCAAAGCCGCGATCCAGAGCATAGTCGGGCTGGTGCCCAACGCCCAGCGCACGCTATTGCTGGGACCATTGCTCGATGACAGTGAACAGAGTGTGCGTTTTGCGGCTGCCAATGCCCTGCTTGGTCTGTCGCCAGATGAACAGGGGCTGTACTTCGGCCCCTTGCAGCAAGTGGTCGACGAGTTCGAACGCGACCTCAAGACCCGCCCCGATGATCCGCAGGCTCAAGGCCAACTTGCCCGGCTGTACCTGCATGAAGGCCAGCTGGACGACGCCCAGGCTGCACTGGAACAAGTCACCCGCCTGGACCCCGACAACCTCAAGGCCGTCGTTGCGCAAATCGAACTGCTGGACAAGCGCGGTAAAGCCGACCAGGCCCGGCAATTGCTGGCCAGACAACTTCAAGCCCATCCTGACTCAGCCTATCTGCAGCATGCCCTGGGCATCTGGCTGCTCAATCACGGCCAGACCGAGTACGCCCTGCTTGGCCTGGCCAGGGCCGTTGAGCTGGAGCCCGACAACAGTGATTACCGTTACAAACTGGCCACAGCCCTGCACGACCTCGACCAACTGGAAGCCGCGCAACGTCAGCTCGAAGAGCTGCTGCAACGCCAGCCTGCCAATCGCAAGGCTCGCGTGTTGTTGATTCGCTACTGGAAGGAGGCCGGGCAATTGCAGAATGTGCAGGTGCTGCTCGCGCAACTGGAGCAGCAAAACCCGGATGACCCGGCGTTGCAACAGGGCTTGTGAAGCACTGAACCTGCAGTGGCGGGCTTGCTCGCAATGCAGGCAAGCCGGCCTGTCTGAGGGGCGCGGGTGATGCCATCGCGAGCAAGCCCGCTCCCACAGGTTTCGGCATGAATCAGATGCTCAGGCCAGCAGCTTCTGGATCTGCGCCTGCAAGGTGTCGAGGTCGAACGGCTTGGCCAGGATCGGCGCCGTCAGGGTAATGGGGCTGCCCGTGTCGCGGATCTCGGCCGGGTAACCGCTGATAAAAATGACTTTCAGGTCCGGGCGCAGCTTGAGCGCAGGCTCGGCGATCTGTACCCCGGAAATCCCCCCCGGCAAACGGAAGTCGGTAACCATAAGGTCCAGATGCGGCTTGCTCGCCAGGATCTCGAACGCCTGTTCGCCGTTTTCGGCCTGCAAGACCCTGTAGCCCTCGCCCGACAGATAGGCGCTCAGGACCATCAGGATTGAAGGATCGTCTTCGACAATCAAAACAACATCTTGCGCATCTTCACTCATAGGAAACCTTAATTCATGCCATCGCTGCCAGTATGACCCCAGGCGCGGTCATAGGTTGCGCCCAATTTATGTCTTTTGTACCAACGGCAGGCAAACCCTGAATAATGCCCCCTCACCCAATGTACTCTGCACGCTGATGGTGCCGCTGTGCGCAGCCACAATCTGCTCCGAGATAAACAGCCCCAGGCCTAGACCTGCAGTGACATGGCTGGCTGAAACCCGTTCGAATTGCTGAAAAACCCGCTGCTGGTTTGCTTCGCTGATGCCGATGCCCTGATCGCGCACATCGACCACGGCTTGATCGTCGTCAATGTAAACAGATACCTCAATGGGCTTTTTCGCACCATAACGTAGGGCATTAGTCAGCAGGTTGCTGATTACCTGCTCGATCCGGAACTCATCCCACTGCCCCACCACCGGCTGCACCGCCGTGAAGTTGACACTTGATTGCGCTGCGCTGATCTGTGCGGAGAAGCTCTCCAGCAACTGTGCAACGACCTGGGCCAGATCAACCGGCGCAGGGCGGATAGACAGCTTGCCGGTGCGAATACGCGACACATCGAGCATGTCTTCAATCAAGCGAATCAGGCTCTGGATCTGGCGTTCGTCACGCTCGACCATGGCCTGCATTTTGTCCAGGGTAAATGCCGCGGCGTTGTCGCGGGCCAGGTGCATCTTGCGCAGCTGTGTCTCGAGAATCAGCCCGTTGAGCGGCGTTCGCACCTCATGGGAGACGATCGACATAAAGTCATCACGCATTCGCACAGCATGCTCCAGCTCCACCTGGGTCAACTGGAGCTGCGCCAGCAGGGTCTCCTGCTCGCGGCGGCTCTGCTCCAGCGCTTCGACCTGCTGCTTCATGGCCTTGCTCTGACGATACAGCTCAACGAACACGCTGACCTTGCTTTTGACCGCATGGATATCCAGCGGCTTGTGCAGAAAGTCTACCGCACCGCTTTCGTAGCCCTTGAAGGCATAGTTCATCTCACGGCCGGCGGCACTGACAAACACGATGGGGATGTTTTTGGTCTTGGCCGTACCACGCATCATCTCGGCCAGTTCAAAACCGTTCATCCCGGGCATCTGCACATCCAGAATGGCCATTGCGAACTCGTGCTGCAACAGCAGCGACAACGCCTCGTCGGCAGACAGGGCCTTGTAGACGAGGCGATCCTCACGCTTGATCAGCGCTTCAAGGGCCAGCAGGTTTTCCGGCAGATCATCGACGATCAGCAGTTTGGCTTGAATATCATTTAGCAGCATTGGATATGTTCCAGCTCGACAAGCAGACGGCCAATGCCGCGCAAGGGAAGGATGCAGTCCGGTTGAAAAAGCTCCAGGGCTGCGCGGGGCATGGTCGATACATGGGCTTCGTCCGGGTCCTGGATAATGGTCAGGCCGCCCGCCTGCTTGACCTGGCTCAGCCCCAGCGCACCATCGCGATTGGCACCTGTGAGCAATATCGCGGCCAGGCGTTGTTGATACACGTCGGCCGCAGACTCAAAAAGGTAATCAATCGCAGGTCGCGAAAAATGCACCCTCTCCTCCTGGCTCAGGGAAAAACTCTGATCCTGCTCCACCGAGACATGGTAGCCGGGCGCGGCAAAATACAAGGTACCCGGCTCGATCGGCTGCTTGTCCTGAACCTCCCGCACCGGCAGGGCCACGCGCTTGGCAAACACTTCTGCCAGCTGGCTGCGGCGCTCGTCGGGCAAGTGCAACACCACGATGATCGGCAGACAATAGCCAGGTCGCAAATCGCCCAGCAGGGCCAGCAAGGCTTCGACCCCGCCCGCCGAGGCACCGATCACCACGGCTTCTACTGGTCTGTGTGCAGCCATCAGGCTGTGCCGGGCTGTCATAGCTTGCGGTAGATCCGTTCTTGCTTGAGCACCGGGGTGAACTGTTTGCTGTAGTTCGAAAAATCCAGGGTTTCCTTGCTGCCCAGCATCAGAAAGCCACGGTGGCAGAGCGATTCATGAAACAGACCAAAGGCTCTGTTTTGTAAATCTTTATTGAAGTAAATCAATACGTTACGGCATGAAATTAAATTGGTTTCTGAAAACACGCTGTCCGTTGCCAGACTGTGGTCGGCAAAGGTCACGTTCTCACGCAACGTCTTGTCAAAAATCGCGTAGTCGTAGGCGGCGGTGTAGTAATCGGCAAACGAGCGCTGACCACCGGCCTTCTGGTAGTTGTGGGTATAGGCGCGAATATTCTCCAGGGAAAAAATCCCCTGCTTGGCTTTTTCCAGAGACCGCGGGTTGATATCAGTGGCGTAAATGATAGTGCGATCCAGCAAGCCTTCTTCGCGCAACAGGATGGCCATGGAGTAAACCTCCTCACCGGTGCTGCACCCCGCAATCCAGATTTTCAGCGACGGGTAGGTCTTGAGGATGGGCACCACCTCCTGGCGAATGGCCAGGAAGTGTTCCGGATCGCGAAACATCTCGCTCACTGGAATGGTCAGGAACTGCAATAACTGCATAAAGGCCGTAGGGTCATGCAGGATGCGCTCCTGCAAGGCCGAAATGGTCTGGCAATCGAACTGACGCAATGCATGATTGACCCGGCGCTTGATCGAAGCGCCGGAGTAATCGCGAAAGTCGTAACTGTATTTGAGATAGATCGCTTCAATCAGCAACCGTAACTCGATATCGGTGTTTCGTTGCACTTAGAGTCGTTCCATTTTCGGTAGCCAGACCCGGATCAACGAAAACAGTCGATCCAGATCGATAGGTTTGGCCAGGTAATCATTGGCGCCTGCCTGCAGGCAACGCTCCTGATCGTCCTTCATCGCCTTGGCCGTCACCGCAATGATTGGCAGCTTGCGCCAGCGCGGGTTCTTGCGAATTTCGACGGTGGCCTCGTAGCCATCCATTTCCGGCATCATCACGTCCATCAACACCAGGTCGATGTCTTCAACTTCATCCAGGCGTTCGATGGCTTCGCGGCCATTACGGCCGATCACCACAATGGCGCCTTTTTGTTCCAGTGCGCTGGTCAGGGCAAAGATATTGCGGACATCGTCATCCACCAACAGAATCTTGCGCCCTTCGAACACCTTGTCGCGGCTGCGGGCGGTCTTGAGCATCGTTTGCCGCTCATGGGACAACTGAGATTCAACTTTGTGCAGAAATAATGTCACTTCATCGAGCAAGCGCTCCGGTGAGCGGGCGCCCTTGATGATGATCGAGCGCGAATACTTGCGCAGTTCAGCCTCTTCATCGCGGGTCAGGTTACGCCCCGTATAAACAATAACCGGCGGGAACGAGCAGATTTCCTCGGTGGACATGCGCTTGAGCAAGTCGTTGCCGAGCATGTCCGGCAGTTTGAGGTCGATGATCATGCAGTCGTAGATCGTGTCGCGCAGCAGGTCCAGTGCCTCCTGGGCAAAACCTACGGCGGTGATTTCAATGTCATCGTCGCCGATCAGGCGGGCAATGCTGTCACGCTGCAGATCGTCGTCCTCTACCAGCAGCACGCGCTTGACCTTCTGGGTCAGCTTGGCTTCCAGGCGGGCGAAGACGTTTTTCAGCTCTTCACGGGTGGTCGGCTTGACCGCGTAGCCCACCGCGCCCATATGCATCGCGGCCTCGACCCGATCCTCGACGGAAATCACATGCACCGGTATATGCCGGGTCGGCGCAAGGGCCTTGAGGCGCTGCAACACGGTGAGCCCCGAGTGGTCCGGCAGGCGCATGTCCAGCAGGATGGCATCGGGAATAAACTGTGCGGCCAGGCTGAAACCTTCGTCGGCACCGTGGGCAACCAGGCAACGATAGCCGAGTTCATGTGCAAGATCGAAGAGGATATGCGCAAAGTTTGGTTCATCTTCAATTACCAGGATGCAACGCGTGGCGAACGGCGCCTGCTCGCGATCATCCATAAAGCGCGCAATCTCTACCGGTGGCACAACGACGGGTAACGGCTGAGACCTGAGGGCCGCGGGTGCTGGCCGTGGCGCGGCAGTGGCGGACAGTTGCGCCAACTCCTCGGCCGACTCCACATATTGCTCCGGCAGCACCAGGGTAAAGGTGCTGCCCTGCCCCGGCTCGCTGCTGACCGTGATCGAACCACCGAGCAAGGTCGCCAGGTCGCGGGAGATCGACAGGCCCAGGCCAGTTCCGCCGTAGCGGCGGTTGCTGGTGCCATCAGCCTGGCGGAAGGCTTCGAAAATGCTTTCCTGCTGATCCGCGGCGATGCCTATGCCCGAATCGGTCACAGCAAAGGCCACTCCTTCTCCCGGCTCACGGGACACGACCAGGCTGACCTGGCCTTTCTCGGTGAATTTGACCGCATTGGACAGCAGGTTTTTCAGGATTTGCTCCAGACGCTGACTGTCGGTGTAGATCATCGGCGGCGTGCCGGGTTGAACTTGCACGTCAAAGCCCAGGGATTTTTCACCTGCCAGTGGCTGAAACATCCCGCGCAAGCCTTCAACCACACGCCCGACGCTGGTGTTCTCGGGGCGCACTTCAAGCTTGCCGGCTTCGACCTTGGAAATATCCAGAATGTCGTTGATCAGGTTGAGCAGGTCATTGCCCGCCGAGTAAATCGACTCGGCAAACTTCACCTGCTCTGCGCTAAGGTTTTGCTGCGGGTTCTCGGACAGCAGCTTGGCCAGAATCAGCGAGCTGTTCAACGGCGTGCGCAGCTCATGGGACATGTTGGCGAGGAACTCCGACTTGTACTTGCTGGAGCGCTGCAACTCATCTGCGCGGTCTTCAAGCTGGATCTGTACCCGGTTCAGCTCGGTGTTCTTGCGATCCATCGCGTCACGCTGGCCAGCCAGCTCTTCGTTGGTCTGCTCAAGTTCGGCCTGCTGGGTTTCGAGGCTGGTTTGCGACTCTTTGAGGATGCGCGACTGCTCTTCGAGTTCTTCGTTGGCGGTTTTCAATTCTTCCTGCTGGACTTGCAGCTCCTCGTTGAGCTGCTGGGTTTCGGCCAGCACTTCCTGCAGGCGCTGACGATAGCGGGCAGCTTCGATCGAAGTGCCGATATTGTCGGCAATCAGTTCGAACAGCTCGATATCGCGCGCGCTCAGCGGGCGCAGAAACCCCAGCTCAATCACCCCGTTGACCCGGTCATCATCACTGGTCGGTACCACCAGCACACTGTGCGGGCTGCCCTGGCCCAGCCCGGAGGTTACTTTGAGGCTGTAGTCGGCAGGCACATTGTCCAGACGAATCAGCTTGTCCTGCTGCGCGGCCTGCCCGACGATGCCTTCGTCGTTGTGAATCAGCTGGTCCTGTACCTCTTGCTCACGGGAAAAACCGTAGCTGGCCACACGCTTCAGGCCGCCATGATCTTCACGCACGTAAACCGCCGCCACCACCGACCCCAGATACTGGGCGCAGAATTGCAGGATATTGCGCCCCAGCATATTCAGGGTCAGACGCCCCAGCACCTGTTCGGCCAGTTCAGTCTGACCGTTGCGTAACCACGCCTGCTGCTCCAGGCGCTGCGCAGTCTTGATCTGCGACTCGAAGACATTGTTGTAACTATTTGAAAGCTCTATTAAATCTCGACGCCCTACATAGGCCAGAAAGCCGCTCAAGCCCAGTACAAAACACAGGTACAGGGCGATACAGATAATCGTGGTACGGCTGACGTCTTCACTGCGCGCCATGCGCAGCTGCTGCTCCATTTGAATAAAATCGTCATATTCCTTACGGATTTCATCACTCAGGCGCTTGCCGCGTCCGGCCTGCACTGCCGAACGGTAGTCACCGTCCTGGCGGCGCAGGTCGACCATCGACTGTGCGTAGACATTCCACTCATCCTGCAACGCTTCAAGACGCTTGAGGCGGTCAATCTGCTGGGGGTTATCGCTGACCAGCTCCTGCAAACCTTTTAATTGCACATTGATTTGCGGCTTGGCGACGGCATAGGGGTCGAGGAAATGCTCATCACCGGTGATGAGAAAACCGCGCATGCCGGTTTCGAGGTCGACCGTCAGGCGCACCGCGTCATTGGCATTGCTGATGACCCGATCACTGTGCTCGACCCACCTGATCACCGACAGCAAATAGCTGACCATAACCACAAACAATGCAGCACTGAGCACACCGACGGCCAAAGGCAAACCGACGTTGCGACTCAGGAGCTTGCGAAAGCTTCGCTCGTCGATTGATGCAGGTGCGTTCATTTTCAGGCCCGTGACAGTCATAAAAAACTGGAGTTTGCCGGATTATCGAGCAATAGTTCTAATTTCTTACCTTTAAATACGTTTTTACACACATAGGGAGGCAGGTGAAGGCTATGCTTACTCGCTGTGGCAACTGCGCTTAAATTTTTATCGAGATCATGATTATGTCCGCAACACCCTCCACCATCCTTGTGGTCGAAGACGACGCCATTGTTCGCATGCTGATCGTTGATGTACTGCAAGAACTGGAGTTCAGCGTGCTTGAAGCCGATGGCAGCGAGCGCGCTCTGGAACTGCTTGAGGACACAGCCCGCAACATTGACCTGCTGATGACCGACGTTGGCCTGCCGGGAATGGACGGCCGCACACTGGCTGCCAAGGCCCGCGAACTGCGCCAGACATTGCCAGTGCTGTTTGCCAGCGGCTACGCCGAGACCCTGGAGATTGCAGAAGGCATGGCGGTGATCGGCAAGCCTTTCTCCATTGACCAACTGCGCGCAAAAGTCAAAAGCATGCTGATCAATGCATGAGAAGTCTGTGGGAGCGGGCTTGCTCGCGATCGCGTCACTGCGGTGCCCCTGAAAGACCGCGTTACCCGCATCGCAGGCAAGCCACACACATGAAAATCAAAAGCCAGGCATACCTCTGCAATTGACGGCCCAACAGGGCTGTGGTTTCCTACACATCTTGTATCAGGTGCCCTTCACAGGGTGAAACGGGAAACCGGTGCGTCAGGCTTTTGCCCTGACAAGTCCGGCGCTGCCCCCGCAACGGTAAGCGAGAGAAACATCACGTCCACTGTGCCACTGGCATGGGAAGGAGATGTTTGCAGGTTCAGCCCATGAGCCCCTCGCAAGCCCGGAGACCGGCCTGATTATTTCGAATAACAAACCCGCGGTGGGCGGGCGCTGTTAAACCCTGCGAGCTTCGTTCGCGGGGTTTTCTTGCGCTTTGCTGCCCGTCGTCCGACCCGAGGCAAGCGCCATGTCCATCAGCACCAGCCGTACCCACTCCGCTGCGAGTAGCACCACCCAAAGCCAACGTATCGTGGCCGCTGTCGGCGCTGCCGTACTGGGCGCTTTCCTCGTTTACTTCGCCGGTTTTTCGCATATCGATGCCGTGCACAACGCAGCTCATGACACCCGTCACAGCTCCGCCTTTCCGTGCCATTGAGACTGCCTGCCATGATCAAGCGTATCGCTCGAACGGCAGGCTTTACCGGCCTGCTGGCCGCCCTGCTGCTGACCCTGCTGCAAAGCTTTTGGGTTGCCCCGCTGATTCTGCAGGCCGAAACCTACGAAAAACCCGCTGCTAGCGAAGTGCACGAACATGCCGACATGGCCATGCCTGCACATGAGCATGACGCTGAGGCCTGGGAGCCGGAAGATGGCTGGCAGCGCGTGCTGTCCACCACCGGTGGCAACCTGGTGGTCGCGGTGGGTTTTGCCCTGATGCTGGCGGGCCTGTACACCCTGCGCGCACCCGCCCGCACATCCCAGGGCCTGCTCTGGGGCCTGGCCGGCTATGCCGTGTTCTGCCTGGCGCCGACCATGGGCTTGCCGCCTGAACTGCCGGGCACTGCCGCGGCGGATCTGTTGCAACGCCAGCTCTGGTGGGTCAGCACTGCAGCCTCGACGGCCGTGGCCATTGCCTTGCTGGTATTTGGCAAGCATTGGGCACTCAAAGTGCTGGGGGTGGCGATTGTGCTGGTGCCGCATCTCTTTGGCGCGCCGCAGCCGCTGGTGCATTCAAGCCTGGCACCTGAAGCACTGGAGTCGCAGTTCAAGCTTGCCGCACAACTGACCAACCTGGCTTTCTGGCTGGCACTGGGCGTGATCAGCGCCTGGCTGTTCCGGCGCAATCCTGCAGGTCAGTACTCGGCATGACAGCGACCGGCGCAGCGCCAAGCCTGGTGATTGGCCTGGGTTGTCGCCGGGGTTGCAGCGCACAAGCGCTTTTGGCGTTGATCGAAGACAGCCTGAGCCAGGCCGGCATTGCACTGAGTGCGATCCGTGCCCTGGCCAGTATTGACCTCAAGCGCCACGAGCCCGGGCTGCTGCAACTGGCAACAGAGCTAAACCTCGAGCTGGAACTGTTCAGCGCCGCGCAAATGGCCGAGTTTTCACCCCGGCTCAGCCATCGCTCGGCTACCGCGTTCGCACAAACCGGTTGTTTTGGCATTGCCGAAAGTGCTGCCCTGGCCCTGGCCACACAGCTGGCCGGGGCACCGGCGGCTTTGTTGATCACACGTAAAAAAACCTCCATGGCGACCTTTGCGTTAGCCTGCGCCCGGTAAAACCCGCGATAATCGCCCGCCTCACTATGAGCGTTGTTCACGAACAGCTCTATCTCGACCTTTTCAAGAGACTGCCATGACCGTTTATTTCATCGGCGCCGGGCCCGGCGATCCAGAGCTGATTACTGTCAAGGGCCAGCGCCTGATTCGCAGCTGCCCGCTGATCATTTATGCAGGTTCACTGGTGCCGCAAGCGGTCCTGACAGGCCACCAGGCCGAGCAAGTGATCAATAGCGCCGAGCTGCACCTTGAACAGATCATCGAGCTGATCAAGGTGGCCGACGCCAAAGGCCAGGATGTGGCCCGCGTACACTCCGGCGACCCGAGCCTGTATGGCGCGATTGGTGAACAGATACGCTGCCTGCGCGAGCTGGGCATCGCTTTTGAAATCATTCCGGGAGTGACGGCCACGGCGGCCTGCGCAGCCATTTTGGGAGCGGAACTGACCCTGCCTGATATTTCCCAGACCGTGATCCTGACCCGCTATGCGGAGAAAACCGTGATGCCCGCCGGCGAAGAACTGGCCAGCCTGGCACAGCACAAGGCAACCATGGCGATTCATCTGGGGGTCAAGAATCTGGACAAAATCGTTGCCGAGCTGATCCCGCACTACGGTAGCGACTGCCCTATTGCCGTGATTCACCGTGCCAGTTGGCCAGATCAGGACTGGGTGCAAGGTACGCTGGCGGATATTGCAACCAAGGTTCAGGCCAAGGGCTTCCGGCGTACCGCGCTGATTCTGGTGGGCCGGGTGCTGGCCAATGACAGTTTCGCCGAGTCGTCGCTGTACCGGGCGGGGCATGCACACTTGTATCGACCTTGAGTGCGGCCTGAGGGCTTTTAAAAAACCATAAAAAAACGGTGCTCACGGGGCACCGTTTTTTCTTCAGCTTCGCAGCGAACGCCCTGTTAGTAGTAGGCGTTTTCTTTCTGCGAGTGGTCGGTCACGTCACGTACGCCTTTGAGCTCCGGCACACGCTCCAGCAAGGTGCGCTCGATGCCTTCACGCAAGGTCACGTCCGCCTGGCCGCAGCCCTGGCAACCGCCACCGAACTTGAGCACCGCGATACCGTCTTCAACCACTTCGATCAGGCTGACCTGACCACCGTGGCTGGCCAAACCGGGATTGATCTCGGTTTGCAGGTAGTAGTTGATGCGCTCGTTGATCGGGCTGTCAGCGTTGACCATCGGCACTTTGGCGTTTGGCGCCTTGATGGTCAGCTGACCACCCATACGGTCCGTTGCGTAGTCCACCACGGCATCGTCCAGGAACGGTTCACTGAAAGAATCGATCCAGGCCGTGAAGCTTTTCAGGCCAATGGCGGTGTCTTCAGGTTTGACTTCAGCCGGCTTGCAGTAGGCAATGCAGGTTTCAGCGTACTGAGTACCGGGTTGGGTGATAAAAACGCGGATACCGATACCCGGGGTGTTCTGCTTGGACAGCAGATCAGCCAGGTAATCGTGGGCAGCGTCGGTAATCGTTATGGCGCTCATGGAATCTCCTCGCAGACATGGGACGCAGTTTACGCCAATCGGCGCGCCTGACAAAGTCCTAGTATTTTTGTCAGGAAAGCTGCGTCCCATTCGTTCAATTTCAACCGCCCCTTTACAGGTTTTCGTAGCGGTTCATGTCCAGTACGCCCGCTTCAACCGGGTCGGTTTCATTGATGTACTGGCCTATATCATGGAAGTACTGCCAAAATTGCGGGTGGCTGCGGCGGATACCCCAACGCTCGACGATGGTGTCGAACGTTGCCTGATCCTTGCATTGCTCCATGGCCTCGACAAAGGCTTCGACCTGATCCGCAGGGATGTTGAACATGAAGTTGGGGTAGCTGCTCAGCACTCCCGGGTAGATGGTCAAGGTGTCCAGCCCCGGCTCCAGGCGGTACTCCTCGCCCAGCATAAAGGCCACGTTGGTGTGAGCACGGTTGCGCAACATGCTGTACATCTCGCGCTTGCCGTCTGCACCTTCGATACGCAGCATGGTGGCTTCGGGCAATTGATTGATCACGTCCAGCCCGGCAGCAGGCCGCGAGGTCAAACGGCTGAGCGCTTGCTCGGCGTATTTGAATTCCTGCGCAATATTGGGCCGTGAGCAGTATGCACCCGAGCAGCGGTTGATCGGGTCGGGGCGCGCATTCAGGGTGCCGGTGCGCTCAATCAGCTTGAGGGCGAAGTCACGCTTGGGGTCGGCCGGGTCGAGCTTCATGCCGGTCGGGGTGTCTGTGTCAATTTTCTGGTAGTCCATCCACATCTTCAGCTTGCCGCTGTTCTGATACCAGTCGCTGAGGATCGACGCTCTGGAATCGGCGGGCATCAGGCGCAGGAAGTTGACTTCGGCACCGTTGCGGATCAAGTCAAAGTACAGACGGGTCTGAGCCTGGTGCGAGACATTGCCGAATACGTCGAAGTTGACTGCCAACTGGTAGTAGGTGCGCTCCAGCAACGGGTAGTCGAACAGCCACATGGTTTGCGGGATCTCGCCGATCAGGCCCTTGCTGACACTGGCGCTGTCAAAGTGGCGGAATACCGTCAGCAAAGCGTTGTCGTTGCCCGCCCACAGGGTCGACCAGCTTGGAGGCGGCATATCGGCATAGGCCTTTTGCCGCAGCTTTTCATAGTCGTTACGCTTGTCGCGGTAGTTGTGCCACAGCGAAATAACGCTGCCAACGTCGTCGATCTGCCCGGGCATTGCCAGTAAGGGCGTTGCCAGGCCGCGATACACCGCGTCGGTGACATAACGGTCGCGGGCAGGCTCCTGAAACACGGTCCAGAAGTTGTCGCGGATTACATCGGTGGCAATTTGACCACGGCATACCGGCCCGCGGATAAAGGTGCGCACAAAGTATTCAGCGTTATCGAGCATAAATTGATAGCGCGCGACTGCCGGGATAGCCTCAAAGGTTTCAAACGGATTGGCACGCCCGCGTGGCCCGTAACCCGGCAGTTTGGTGGCATGCCAGTCGCCGCTGTAGAACAGCTGCTTGACCCGCGCCAGCTTATGCGCCCCCATCGGGTAGGTGATATGGGTCTTGTGCACGATCACGCCCTGCACCGGCTGCAAGCGATAGTAAAACGCCGTGCCCGGGTCATCGTTGGGGCGACGGGTGGCGATCAGGTCGACTGGTTGCCCGCTGGGCGTGCGCGAGCGCACCCATTGGAAATAATGCCCCGGCACACCGTTGTCAAAATAGGTATGGGCAAGAAACAGATGCTCGTACAACCAGCGCGCCACCAGTGCTTCGGTGGAACCCGGACGGTTGAACAACTCTTCCCACTCGGCAATTTGCGCAGCCTCGACCGCTGTGGGCTTGATGGCCTGCTGATCAACTTTAGCGCCCTGCGCCAGCCAGGTCTGCACGGTGCTGTATTGCTGGTCGGTCAGGCCGGTAACGGCCAGCGGCATACCCTCCCTGGGATGGCTCTGGGCATAGGCATTGAACTCACCGGGCGCGGGGCAGACGTTTTCGCGGTTCAGGCCCAGGACGATGTCTTCGGGCAATTTGGCATTCGGGGTCAACGGCGTGCTATGCCCCAACTCCAGCATGCGGGCCATCAGGGCTGCTTGAGCGCCCTGGGCGTCGAGCACCGAGTAAAAACCTTTGTTGCGCCATTCATTGGGGCCGCTGGCATCGTAGAAAATCCGCGTTGGTGCCACGGCATCCACCCGGTCGCCCTTGTAGACCGGAACCTTGCTGGCACCGCGGGTCGCGCCCTCTGCACTGCCGAGGTTGAGCTGGCAGGCCGCATCATTGCAAGCGTGGCAGGCAACGCATTTTTCGGTGAGGATCGGCTGGATATCCCGCGTATAGGAAATAGCCGGGCTGACCAACGGGGCCTGTGCCAACGCTGTACTGCACACCACCAGCGTCACGGCGCTGGTGAGTAGGCGAAAAAACATGTGCCATTGTCCTGATATCAAAAATATGTCGCGATTCTACCTGTCGAACAAACGCCGGAACATGAATCAAATTCATGTAAAACAGCAGACGCTCAAATCCCACGCAGGTTTGTTATGATTTCGCATCTTTTGCATGGCTCTAACAGGTAGTCCTATGTCTGACCGCAGCGCTCGTCTCCAAGCACTTCAGCAAGCCCTCAAAGAGCGCATTCTGATTCTCGATGGCGGCATGGGCACTATGATCCAAAGCTACCGTCTAGAGGAACACGACTATCGTGGCACACGCTTCGCCGACTGGCCGAGCGACGTCAAGGGTAACAACGACCTTCTGGTGCTCACCCGCCCCGACGTGATCGGCTCGATTGAAAAGGCCTATCTGGATGCCGGTGCCGATATTCTCGAAACCAACACCTTCAATGCCACCCAGGTTTCCCAGGCCGACTACGGCATGCAGGCACTGGCCTACGAGCTAAACGTAGAAGGCGCCCGCCTGGCGCGCAAGGTGGCTGATGCCAAAACGCTGGAAACCCCGGACAAACCACGCTTTGTTGCCGGTGTACTGGGCCCGACCAGCCGCACCTGCTCGCTGTCCCCGGACGTAAACAACCCCGGCTACCGCAACGTGACTTTCGATGAGCTGGTGGAGAACTACACCGAAGCCACCAAAGGCCTGATCGAAGGCGGCGCCGACCTGATCCTGATCGAGACCATCTTCGACACCCTCAATGCCAAGGCCGCGATTTTCGCCGTACAGGGCGTTTTCGAAGAGCTGGGTGTCGAGTTGCCGATCATGATTTCCGGCACCATTACCGACGCCTCCGGGCGTACCCTGTCGGGCCAGACCACCGAAGCGTTCTGGAACTCGGTGGCCCACGCCAAACCGATTTCCGTGGGTTTGAACTGCGCCCTGGGTGCCAGCGAACTGCGTCCGTACCTCGAAGAGCTGTCGAACAAGGCCAGCACCTACGTCTCGGCGCACCCCAACGCCGGCCTGCCCAACGAATTCGGCGAGTACGACGAACTGCCGGCGGAAACCGCCAAGGTCATTGAAGAGTTCGCCCAGAGCGGTTTCCTCAACATTGTCGGCGGTTGCTGCGGCACCACGCCGGGGCATATCCAGGCCATCGCCAACGCCGTAGCCGGTTATGCTCCGCGCCCGATCCCGGACATTCCAAAGGCATGCCGTCTCTCCGGGCTTGAACCGTTCACCATCGATCGCAGCTCGTTGTTCGTCAACGTCGGCGAGCGAACCAACATCACCGGTTCTGCCCGCTTCGCCCGGCTGATTCGCGAAGACAACTACACCGAAGCCCTGGAAGTGGCCCTGCAACAGGTTGAAGCCGGTGCGCAGATCATCGACATCAACATGGACGAGGGCATGCTGGACTCGAAGAAGGCCATGGTGACCTTCCTCAACCTGATCGCCGGCGAGCCGGATATCAGCCGCGTACCGATCATGATCGACTCCTCCAAGTGGGAAGTGATCGAAGCGGGCCTCAAGTGCATCCAGGGCAAGGGCATCGTCAACTCGATCAGCATGAAAGAAGGCGTCGAGCAGTTCATTCATCACGCCAAACTTTGCAAGCGCTATGGTGCCGCCGTGGTGGTGATGGCTTTCGACGAAGCCGGCCAGGCCGACACCGAGGCGCGCAAAAAAGAAATCTGCAAACGCTCCTACGACATTCTGGTCAACGAAGTGGGCTTCCCGCCGGAAGACATCATTTTCGACCCGAACATCTTTGCCGTGGCCACCGGCATTGAAGAACACAACAACTACGCTGTGGACTTCATCAATGCCTGTGCCTATATCCGCGACGAACTGCCCTATGCCCTGACCTCGGGCGGTGTATCCAACGTGTCGTTCTCGTTCCGTGGCAACAACCCGGTTCGTGAGGCGATCCACTCGGTGTTCCTGCTGTATGCGATCCGCAACGGCCTGACCATGGGTATCGTCAACGCCGGCCAGCTGGAAATCTATGACCAGATCCCGGCCGAGTTGCGCGATGCCGTGGAAGACGTGGTGCTCAACCGCACCCCCGATGCCACCGACAACCTGCTGGCAATTGCCGACAAGTACAAGGGCGATGGCAGCGTCAAGGAAGCCGAAACCGAAGAGTGGCGCAGCTGGGACGTCAACAAGCGTCTGGAACATGCACTGGTCAAGGGCATTACTACCCATATCGTTGAAGACACCGAAGAGTCGCGCCTGTCGTTCAAGCGCCCGATCGAAGTGATCGAAGGCCCGCTGATGTCGGGCATGAACATCGTCGGCGACCTGTTCGGTGCGGGCAAAATGTTCCTGCCCCAGGTGGTCAAGTCTGCCCGCGTGATGAAACAGGCCGTAGCCCACTTGATCCCGTTTATCGAACTGGAAAAAGGCGACAAACCGGAAGCCAAGGGCAAGATCCTGATGGCCACGGTCAAGGGCGACGTGCATGACATCGGCAAGAATATTGTCGGCGTGGTGCTTGGCTGTAACGGCTACGACATCGTTGACCTGGGCGTGATGGTGCCGGCAGAGAAAATCCTGCAGGTAGCCAAAGAGCAGAAGTGCGACATTATCGGCCTTTCCGGCCTGATCACGCCGTCGCTGGATGAAATGGTGCATGTTGCCCGCGAGATGCAGCGTCAGAACTTCCACTTGCCACTGATGATCGGCGGTGCGACTACATCCAAGGCGCACACCGCAGTCAAGATCGAACCCAAGTATCAGAACGATGCCGTGATCTATGTCACCGACGCTTCTCGCGCCGTGGGCGTGGCCACGCAATTGCTGTCCAAGGAACTGAAACCGGCCTTTGTTCAGAAAACCCGCGAAGAGTACGTTGAGGTCCGCGAACGCACCGCCAATCGTAGTGCCCGCACCGAGCGCCTGAGCTACCCGGCATCGATCGCCAAAAAACCGCAGTTCGACTGGGCCGGCTACCAGCCGGTCAAACCGACCTTCACCGGTGCCAAGGTACTGGACAATATCGACCTCAAGGTACTGGCCGAGTACATCGACTGGACGCCGTTCTTTATTTCCTGGGACCTGGCTGGAAAATTCCCGCGCATCCTCACCGACGAAGTCGTCGGCGAAGCGGCCACGGCGCTGTATGCCGATGCCCAGGAAATGCTCAAAAAACTGATCGACGAGAAGCTGATCAGCGCCCGGGCAGTGTTCGGTTTCTGGCCGGCCAATCAGGTTAACGATGACGACCTGGAACTGTACGGTGACGATGGCCAGCCATTGGCCAAACTGCATCACTTGCGCCAGCAGATCATCAAGACCGACGGCAAGCCGAACTTCTCCCTGGCCGACTTTGTCGCGCCCAAGGACAGCGGCGTGACCGACTACGTGGGCGGTTTTATCACTACCGCAGGCATCGGTGCCGAAGAAGTGGCCAAGGCGTATCAGGACGCGGGGGACGACTACAACTCGATCATGGTCAAGGCCCTGGCCGATCGTCTCGCCGAGGCCTGCGCAGAGTGGCTGCACCAGCAGGTGCGGACCCACTACTGGGGCTACGCCAAGGATGAGCAGTTGGCCAATGAAGAGCTGATCAAGGAGCAATACAGCGGTATCCGCCCTGCTCCCGGCTACCCGGCTTGCCCGGACCACACCGAGAAAGCCACCCTGTTCAAGCTGCTGGATCCGGAGGCCGAAGAGATGCGTGCGGGCAAAAGCGGCGTGTTCCTGACCGAGCACTACGCCATGTTCCCGGCGGCAGCGGTTAGCGGCTGGTACTTCGCACATCCGCAAGCGCAGTACTTTGCGGTGGGCAAGGTCGACAAGGACCAGATCGAAAGCTACACGGCGCGCAAAGGGCAAGATTTGAGCGTGACCGAGCGCTGGCTGGCGCCAAACCTGGGGTATGACAACTAACAGGTAGCAACGCTTCCGACACCCTGCAGTCGCTGCCGGATGCGATCGATGACCAATCGATCGCAATGTCCGGCAACGACGACAGTCACTATGGGTTAATCAGGCTGCGTGGACAGCGTTGCGAGAACCTCTCCCGAGAGACGCTCACGCAAAAGTTGCTCTTCGCTGCGCTTGCGCTCATCCAGAGCGCCGAGCTCCTGTTGATACACCTCCCCGAGATCGGCATGTCGGTCTTCCAGCGCTTTATGCTCCACTTCAAAACGCTCCTCCAGGGCCAGGAATTCCTCTGGATACTGGCGCTTGAGGTAATTGATCCAGTAGCCCTGCAGGATCAACTGCTCCATAAAGGCCGGCGAATTTTCGGCTGCCTTTATTTTCAAATAAGCACTTTCAATCTCTTGCTCAGTGACTTTCGCCGCATGGCTGTATTGCATGCCCCTGGGCTGCGCAGGCAGGTCGAGGCGCTCGCTCAGGCTAATGCGATAGGCCAGTCGAACCTCCGCAGCGTCCGCTCCACGGCGTGATTGATAGGCAAATTGCGCGACCTCCTCCACTTGCCCCAAGCGAAACAGGCGCCGGCCCAGCTCGAGCAACGCAGGCCCTTCCTGGCCAGCCACCACTGAGCGCAGGGCATTGAACTCAAACACCTTCACTTCCAGATCGCTGAACAGCAGGATCCGACCATCGCCACAGGTCACATCGGAATGACCGATGATAAATAGCTCGTCGCGTAACTGGCTATCGGATGCAGCTGCCTGCAGCACATTCCAGACCCGCCGGGTCAGGCCCGGTCTGTCCTGGATATAGTCCTGGGTGAATTGCAGCTGATCCAGCAAATAGAACAGCCCCCTGCTCTCCTTTTGCGCCAGCAGGTCGTCCCAGATCACTGGCCTCGGCGAGCCTTGCGGCTCCCCCACACACCAGCGGGCCTTTTGCTCGGCCAGTTGCTCGGGTGTCAGGTGCTCCAGATGATCGAGGTTTTCGTCGACACCAGCGGCCCCGTACTCAGGCTCATCACTGCTGAGCGAAGCGTTATCGGAGAGGGCCAGGCCGTCTTCAATGTCCTCAAGGGAGCATCCGAGGTCATTGCCCGAAAAGCTCCTGTAGTCTCTTAAGGTTGCATAGCCTGATGTGGAGAGCAGGTTATGGGACAAATCAGTATGAGCCATCAATGCGTCGTTATCGCCCTCAAACAGCTCAACAGGGATCGTATCGATCTGGTTGTTGCTCAGGTTGAGGGTTCTGAGGGTCGGGGTTGTGAGTACCCGGGTCGGCCAGCGCACCAGCCTGTTCCCCCTCAGGTTCAGGGTTTGCAATTCGCTCATGCCAGTAAGGTCAAATGTGTCGAGCCTGTTGTAGCTCAGATCCAGCCATTCCAGGTGCGCCAGTGATTGCAACTGGCGACTCAAGCCCTCCTCATCCTGCAAGCGGTTGTGGGCAGCCTCCAGCCGGGTGAGGTTTTCAAGCGAGCCGATACCCTCCGGCAAACGGGTCAGCTCATTATTATTGAGGTGCAAGGTGCGCAAGCCGGGAAATTCGCGGATAAACCCTTGCGAGCCCCCGGCAGTAATGCGTACACCGCTGAGGTTCAGTGTGGTGATATGCGTCTGGGGCACATTCAACGGCGGCATATCCCCCAGGCACAGGTCCGAGAAGTCCAGGGTATGCACAGACTCGGGCTGCGCCGTTGGGACGGCCTCTAGTCCATCGCGCCAGGCCTGCATGATCCTGTCAGCCGCACGCCTGCGATCGACGGCACTGATCCAGCGTCCGTTTTCCCTGTGGCCCGGAATATTGATCCAGCCATTCAGGCGCTCGACCAGAGCGTCGTACTGGTGATTCCACTCGGCAAGCCGGGCGTCGATTTCCAGCACACCCATGCCACGGGTCTGCAGCTGTTCAAGGTATTGCACTGCATCATGCAGGCTCAGATCGGGATGGACCCTTTGCAGCAGCGTGGTGCGGTTCAATTCCGGGGCACCGGGCTGAAATATCGGTGCGGGGCTCAACAAGACTTCATCCGTCTTCAATACTGGAGCGGCCGCCAACAACAAGTCCGGCTTGTCAGCGACAATGGCAGGGAAAAACTCGGGCGTTCCCCCGGTCCTGCGTGCTGCCAGTAATCCGATCGCTATATTGCCTGCCGTGTCACGTCCCGAACGCTGGGCATAAGCCAGCAAATCGGCACAGCTTTGCGCATCCAGCTGGCAACCATTCAACTTCACCCCCTGCATCAGTGCCTCATGACCCACGAGAGCCGTCGCAGGGACCGTCCTGATTGCGCTGTTGCTCATATCCAGAAACCGCAACCGGGGCAGATCATAAACCCCGGCTGGCCAGCTGCGAATGGCCGTATGACTTAGATCAAGCGACTCCAGCTTGGTCAGCGCCCCGATATCCAGCGCTGTCACCCGGTTGCCCTGCAGATTCAAGCGCACGAGCCCACGCAGGCCACTCAACTGCATCTGCAACGAGGGGCTCATTACCAACTCGTTGTGCGCCAGGTTGAGGTCTGTGAGCTGGCGCAAATTACCCAGAGCATTCGGCAGCAAATCCAGGCCGTTGCGGCTCAGGTCCAACTCCCGGAGCTGGCCGAACGCCTGCAGAAACCGATCCATTTCCTCGACAGCCACCTCCAGCTCGCTCAAGTTAAGACGATGGACGTGGGCAAACGCCTGCCCCCCCGGCACAGGTGGCAGAGAACTGATTATTTCGTCTGCCAGATCCAGCTCCTGATTTACAGTACTGACCCGCCAGGAAGGCCCGGCGCCAGCATCCTCCAACCCCAGTCGGGGTGAAATTCCAGCACGCCAGCAGCGCTGAATCTTGTCAGCCGCTTGCCTGCGCAACAGCGTTTGCGTCGTCTCAGGATCCTGAGACACCCAAGCCTCCAGAGCCTCGGCAAACCTGTAGTGCTCTTCATGCAAGCCGTTAACGCGCCGCATCAGCTCAGCCACGGCTTGTTCGTCAAGGGACCAACGCGTAATTACCGTACTGGCAAACAGTCGGTCATGGGGCATGAAACGGGTCAGGCAACCTGTGCAGTAAGCGATTGTCCATTTCTCCAGATCCACCGTTCGCACAGGATGGGTACGCAGGCGCTCGTAGGCTCTCATGGCCGTTGACGGCTCAATGCCTGACCAATCCAGAAGCAAGCCCGCCCATAACTGCTGATGTCCGGTGAACAGCTCATCGGGCAACGTTGTTATCGAGGTTCCAAACAGGTCCAGGGTTTCAAGATCAGTGAGATCGAACAGGCCTGCTGGCCACTGAACAAGTCGTCCTTTGACCTGCAATTGCCGCAGCCGCGGCCAGCCACTGACATCCAGCGTTTCCAGTGCCCCCTGCACAGACAGGCATTCGATCTGCCCAAGGGTTGTCAGCCGGTCCATGAACTCACGGGTCAAGCCCTGCCAGTCGGCTTCCAGTGACAGCTCGCTGACCGTGGGCAACTGCGCCAATGCATCGGCAACGGGCATCATCTGTGATCGCTGAAGGCTTATTTCCAGGCGCTTCACGCTGGGGAAGCGCTTGACAAATCCGGCATCGGGCTCGCTCACCATCAGGTCGGCACTCAGCCGCAATGTCCGCACATGGGAAAAGTCAGCGTCCAGTACAGGAAATTCACTCGCCCAGCTAAGGTCAAATTCAAGATCCAGATAAGCAAAAGGTTCAATACGACTCAGTACACCCTCCCGCCAACAACCTACCAGCCGGTCAGCCGTCAAGCGCCGCATCCGTTGGTTAAAGGGCCCGCTGGCTGTGCTCGACCACAGTTCCAGTGTGCTACGCAATGTGTCCAGCTCACGTTGGCGACTGGCTAGAAAATCGAAGATATGCTGGGCAGACTCTCCATCGTCGATGCGCTTGCGCACATAGGCCTCGGCCTGTTCGTCGCTGATTTGCGGGCAAATATCGCGCACACGGCTTATCAACGACGGACTCACGTCAAAGGCTGCCCCTTTGCCAGACAAGGCATAGCCGATCCGACCATTGATTCTCTGCAACGCGGGTCTTGCTGCCACAGGATGCAATTTCAGCGTGCGGGCCATTTCCCTGCGATGCGAAGTGGCGTAGCGAGCCACTGCAGCCGGGCTGACGACGTTTTGACTGTCGCTCAGGTGCAACATTGCCTCAATGGCCAGACGCTCACTGTCGAGATTCGCCAGCCCCGGCACATACAAGCCGGCCAGCGCCCGGTTCAAACGGCCCTGTTGCGCGTACTCACGCGCCAGCCGGTCCAGCCGCCTCGACCCCCGACCTGTCCGGCGCAGGCGTGCCACATCATTCTCACCGGCAAGCTCAAGCACTTCCTGAGCCGCAGACTCAGACAGCATGGGAAATCGTCGACGTACTAATTCGACATTGGCTTGAGCCGTCCGGCCTGTGCCGGTCAGACGGGCAAGCAGTGCGTGCTTGCCCGATCTTGTGCCATCGACCAGCATGCCCAGCTCCCGCTCAACCCGCCATTGTTGCAATGTGTCCCTCAACAAAGCAGGCACGGGTAGGCAGTCCACATGCACCCTGCGCAAGGTTTCGTCACTGATAGCACTGATGTCGCCGATCTGCCCCAGTTCTTCATCATCGAACATGCGGGTCACGTGCCCCAGTCGACGCAGCAAGGTCGGGCGCTCCCATTGCAAGGGCTGTTCATGCTCGAGACGCCAGGCTCCTTCATGGTTATGCATGAGGATTGGCTGATAAGCATTTTCGTCGCTCGGATGCTTTATCCTCCAGGCATTAAGCTGCTGATCGAAGGCCTGCTCGTAGAACTGTCGGCCCACCTGGACCCAGGTTTTGCCGTCTGCCCGATACTGGCCCAGAGCATTGGGCTCAAGCCGGGTATTGAGCGGCAACTGGCATTGATAGGCCTCGATTTCGGGCCGCCACAGACGGGTTTCACCGTTGGGCAAGACGATTTGCCTGAACCTGTCGATCCCGGCGGGGTCAGTCGCCAACCTGCCACTGGCTACGTGGCCTGCAACCCCTGTTGCACCACTCAGCACGATATTCAGCGCAACGGACTCCACATGCGACCAGGCATCCTCGACATCGCCTGCCTGCCACGACTCGATGCCCTGGTAGATGTCCATACTCATCTGTAGAGCCATCACTGCCATCATGACCTCCCCTGCACCGGGGATTAAAAACGCTGCCACATTCAACACATCAAGACCAAGGCCAAGGTAGTCATCAAGACGCTGCTGCAAGCGCTTGCTGTCGGCATCGGCTGTGGGCACTGCAAGTGCCCGGGCATTGGCTTTGAGCCTGTCCAGATGAAGGGTATTGAGGGCCGTGAACAGCCCTGCTGATGACGTTTCGATGCTTACCAGCTCCAGCTTCAGGTCCACCTCATCAACATAATCTGCTGGCTCGATACCTCTCGGATCAGGCGTGGTCTTGTACAACTGATGATTCAATCGCTGCAAAAAAAGTGCGCCGTTCCCTTGGGGGACCAGACTGGCAAACAGCTGCTGATACGCGGGCAGACGCAAATTCAGACCCAGCTCATACTGAAATGCTTCCAGCGAGGGGTATTCTTTGAGTGCCGAGAACGGTGCCCCCGGGATATAGACCACCACGGGTTCAACCTCAGGTTTTTTCATCAGCGGCACACCGCTCAATCCGGTGCGCTCCCATTCCAGAACCGGCCACCTGGAACGATCCGGGCCGATAATCAACACCTCGTCCAAGACCTGGCCATAGAGCTGGAGCTGGCTGAACACTACAGGTTTTGCATATAACGACACACGCGGTTGCTCCTCCAGCAACGCACTGATCATGGCAAAACCAGAGTCAGTGATATGCCGTTGCAGCAGTGCCCGATGCAAGCGTACGGCCAGCAGTGCTTTTTGCGCCCGGATCATCAGGGCGCGCACCGCTGGTGGGGCAAAAACCCCCTGCAGATGGGCCTGGTACTGCTGCCCCAAATCCAGGGATCTGCACAGCTGTGAGAACACTTCGGGTGACATGGGTAATGTTTCGCGGTAAGCAAAACCGGGAACCGGCCGAAGACTTTCCCACTCCTGTCGGAATCTGTGTGCCACAACCCCAGAACCATGCACCAGGGTGTCCGACACAATGGCCAGTTGATCAGGGCCCTTGTCTGGCTGGAACCGTTCGACAGGCAAAGCGCCCTGCGGCGCCAACGCGCTAAGTTGTCCTGCGACCCTTTGGGAAAAATCTTCACTGCCGTCAAAGTTGAGCAAGGCAGCCTGTAACAGGCTGTGTTGGCGCACGGGCTGATTGCGGCGCAGATAAAACAGCCGGTCTGTGTTGACGTCCATTGCCCGGCCTTGGCCAAGGTGACTGTGCAATGCCTCCTGCAAGCGGGGCTCGGCAAACTGGGTGATCCCCTGCAGGCCTTTCAGTGCCCTGGCCAAGGCCTGATTGGCAGCCCGGCTGCGAGCCTGGCTGTCGAGCAGGGCCTGACGCAGCCACCGTGGTGCGCGGCCGAGCCCATCGGCTGCTCCAGCCTCTGAAGCATGCGCCGGAAACAATCCCGGCTTGAGGCGTTTGATATCTGCCACAGCGCTGTGTTTGACCCAGGCGGGTATTCTGGATTTTATGAAGGCTGCGTGGGGCCCCGGCCCCGAGACAATGTACGAACTTTCCATGACCGGCTTCTTCCTGAAACGCATGTGAATGAGCGCCTCAGTACAACCGACAGTGCCCGGGCATGGGTGGTAGATAGTTAATGGGCCTTGAAGTTGACTACGCTATGGGATGTAGCCGTTCCAACCTCAGACAGCCGAGGCATCTATGAACGATCCTGCCGACAACAAGCCGCCGAGCTTCTGGCAAATGCTGCACAGCGTCATGGCCGCTGCCTTTGGCGTGCAAAGCGGAAAAAACAGGACTCGGGATTTTTCCCACGGAAAAGCCTCCCATTTCCTTATCATGGGGCTGCTATTTACCTTGGTGTTTGCCTTGACCCTGTACGGGATCGTCACGCTGGTGGTTCATCTGGCGGGGGTTTAGGGAGGCAAATTGGCGGCGCGTACCTGAGTGCCGGGCACGCGAAGGCCTGGGGGCCATGCACAACGTTGGCATTGTTGAGCATGCCAACGGCAGCGAGGGCGGCGCCAGGTAATGTCGACAAGCTCTTTAGCGGCTACATCCGCCTGATCAGCCTCGACCTTGCACGCTTGCTACTGGTGGCTGACCCAGTACACGGCAGTAGAAACCACCAGAATGATCAGAAAGAAAATGGCCCATGCATCGACCTTGCTGTCGCTTTTACGCGCTTTGACTGGAGTACTCATCGCATCGCCTTTTTTCGGTTTTATGGGTGATTGCTTGAAGTCCTTAAAACAGTTAAGTCCAGCAATGCCCTTTCCACAAGTAAGGGATTGAGAATCAAACGCTTATAGTCGTTTTGGTTCTTTGCATATGCTTAAACATCACTTTTGCGCATAACTACAAACTGGTATCGTGCCCCGCTCCTTGGGGAGTGCGCGGCCGTGCGCGCAGATAAGCTGTTAGCAGCCTGAGAACAGGACCTATATGTACGTATATGACGAGTACGATCAGCAGATCATCGAGGACCGCGTCAAGCAGTTCCGGGATCAGACCCGACGCTATCTGGCAGGTGAGCTGAGCGAAGAAGAGTTCCGCCCCCTGCGCCTGCAAAATGGCCTTTATGTTCAACGCTTTGCCCCAATGCTGCGGGTCGCTGTGCCTTATGGCCAGTTGACTTCGCGTCAGGCGCGAATGATGGCCAAAATCGCTCGTGACTATGACAAGGGCTATGCCCACATCAGTACCCGCCAGAACGTGCAATTCAACTGGCCTGCGCTGGAAGACATCCCGGACATCCTGGAAGAACTGGCCACCGTGCAGATGCACGCCATTCAGACCAGCGGCAACTGCCTGCGCAACGTCACCACCGACCAGTTCGCCGGTGTTGCTGCGGATGAACTGATCGATTCGCGCCCTTGGTGCGAAATCGTGCGTCAGTGGACGACTTTCCATCCGGAATTCGCCTACCTGCCACGCAAATTCAAAATTGCAATCAACGGTTCGACATCTGACCGTGCAGCCATTGAAGTGCATGACATCGGCCTGGAGCCGGTGCTCAACGACGCCGGCGAAGTGGGCTTCCGTGTACTGGTAGGTGGCGGCCTGGGCCGTACCCCGGTAATCGGTGCCTTCATCAACGAGTTCCTGCCTTGGCAAGACCTTCTTAGTTATCTCGAAGCCATCCTGCGGGTTTACAACCGCTATGGCCGTCGTGACAACAAGTACAAGGCGCGGATCAAGATTCTGGTCAAGGCGCTGACGCCTGAAGTGTTCGCCGAGCGTGTTGAGGCCGAAATGGTTCACTTGCGCGGCGGTTCGAACACCCTGACCGAAGCCGAAGTGCAGCGTATCGCCAAGCACTTCGTCGATCCTGACTACAAAGCCCTGCCCGACTTCGGCGCCGAACTGGCCGAACTCGACAAGCAGCATCCGGGTTTTGCCCGTTGGCGCGTACGCAACACGTTGGCCCACAAAAAACCGGGCTATGTCGCCGTTACTTTGTCGCTCAAACCTACAGGTGTAGCCCCGGGCGATGTGACCGACAAGCAGTGGGATGCCATCGCCGACATGGCCGACCGTTACAGCTTTGGCCAACTGCGTACATCCCATGAGCAGAACATTATCCTGGCCGATGTTGAAGAGAGCCAGCTGTTCACCATGTGGGGCGAGTTGCGCGAAAATGGGTTCGCCACGCCCAACATCGGTTTGCTGACCGACATGATCTGCTGCCCTGGTGGTGACTTCTGCTCCCTGGCCAACGCCAAGTCGATCCCGATTGCCGAATCGATCCAGCGCCGTTTTGAAAACCTGGACTACCTGTTCGACATTGGCGAACTGGATCTGAACATTTCCGGTTGCATGAACGCCTGTGGTCACCACCACGTCGGGCATATCGGTATTCTCGGCGTAGATAAAAAAGGCGCCGAGTTCTATCAGGTATCCCTGGGTGGCAGTGCCAGCCGTGATGCCAGTCTCGGCAAGATTCTGGGCCCGTCCTTTGCCCAGGACGCCATGCCGGATGTGATTGAAAAGCTGATCGACGTCTATGTTGAAAAACGTACCGAAGACGAACGTTTTATCGATACCTACCAGCGTATCGGCATTGACCCTTTCAAGGAGCGCGTCTATGCAGCGAATAATTAAGAACAACCAGGTCATCGATGAAACCTGGCACTTGCTGCCCAAGGAAACCAGCTTTGACGAAATCTCCAACTGCGACGACCTGATCGTGCCTTTGGTGATGTGGCGCGAACACGGCCACGCACTCAAGGCCCGCGACGGCGGCCTGGGCGTGTGGCTGGACAGCGACGAAGAAGCTGAAGAGCTGGGCGAGGACGTGGCGAACTTTCAGGTTATTGCCCTGAACTTCCCGGCTTTCACTGATGGCCGCAGTTATTCCAACGCCCGTTTGCTGCGTGACCGCTATGGTTATAAAGGCGAACTTCGCGCCATTGGCGATGTTCTGCGCGACCAGTTGTTCTATCTGCATCGCTGTGGCTTTGACGCATTCGCCATCCGTGCCGATAAAGACCCTTACGAAGCGCTGGAAGGCCTCAAGGACTTCTCGGTGACCTACCAGTCTTCAACCGACGAGCCGATGCCGCTGTTCCGTCGTCGCTGATGCTGTGGCTGGCCCTGGTTACCCAGGGCCAGCGCCTGCATAACCCTGCGCAGGGTCAAGATTGCTCCTGGTCGAAAGGGTGTTTTTCAACTTCTTCACGGGTCAACTGGCTGATCAGTTCTTGCCTGGCCAGCAAACGACTTTCCCCTACAGCTTGGGTTTTCGACACATACTCCTGACTGGACAGCCTCTCCCTAGCCAGGTAAAGCCCCTGCATGCGTTCATGCAGCGGTGAGTCAACCGACTGAAAATGCTCGGGGTATTTCTTCTCCAGAAAGCGCTCCCAGAACCCCTGCTTTTCAATGTAAGCAATCCTCGCTTGCGCTGTATCCTCAGTCAAAACATACAGCTTGGCGGCTTCAAGCTGCTCGAGCGTGACATTGGCGACTCTTTCAAAAATCATGCTCTTGGGCCGCGCCGGCAAGCCAAGGTCAGCAGCCAGTTTGACCTGATAAAACATCTGTATCTCCAGCGGATCAACCTTTGCAATTCGCGCCTGCAAATCAGCCGGGCTGAGCCTCTGCGCCAGACGCAGCGCTTGTGCCGAACCCAAACGATAAGCCACTCCCTGCTGTTCCTCCGCCGTCATGTTCGCCAAGGGCTCAGATGCAAAATCCGGGCTGACCTCATCAATCAAGCCCTGCAATTGGCGCACGTACTCTGATTGCTCGGCATGGACTGCAGCAATTCGCGCCTCAACAACCCCCTGTACATGTTTATCCAGCAGTTCGATCCGCAGAAGTCCTTGTGCCAGTTGCAGCAGCTCTGCTTCGGCATTGACCGAGCTTTGCGCAATGAAGATCCGGTAACGAAGTTCAAGATCCGAAAAAATCATCGGAATCCCATCGGCGCAGGTATTGGGATTGGCTGAAACCTCAAACAGCTGGTTACGTAATTCGCTGAAATCGTGCATGGCATTGAGAACTTGCCAGACCCGTTGGCTTAAACTTTCACGTCCATGCAAATACTGGGAGGACGCACTGAGGTCTTCCAGCACGCGAAAAAAATCACTCGACCCGGCGATATCCCTCAAGCTGTTCCATACACGCGTCTCTGTGAACGTTGGCCGGGACGCCCAGTGAAAGATGCCGCGTACCTGGTCAACATGCCGACGTCGCGGAGCAATACCAAAACTGATGCCGTACTCTCGCCGATAATTCTCAAGGCGGCGTAACGAGTCGGCACTCAAAGGATTGTCATGCAGGTGAGTAACACTATTGATCGCTGTTCTGCCAGGTGACAAAACCTCCAGTGGAATGCGACTAATATTGTTGTCACGCATATCCAGGGTCTGCAGGTGGCTGAGCGACTCAACCCCTTCAGGCCAAGTCAGCAGACCACTGTAGCGTAGATACAAACGCTCAAGGTCAACCATGCGAGTCACCGAAATACGCCTGCCCAAGGGATTTCCCGTTAAATTCAAAGATTTCAACCGGGTCAGTCCCGCCAGAGCCGAAGCGGTTCGCCCGCTCAATACAATATGATTGTCCTGCAAGTTCAAGTTGACCAATTCGGACATACCGGCAATTTCCACGGGCAACTCACTGAGCTGGTTACTTTTCAGGGACAGGATGCGTAAGTTGGGAAACTTTTCCAAAAATGAACCGGGAAACTTTCCATTGGGTGAGTTGCTCAAGTGCAGTGCACTGACATGGGAAAAATCTGCCGATATCTCAGGCAAGCAATCAACTGGCCAACTATTGAGGTTCAGCACATATCCGGTGTGCTCACCCACGCTCACGGTTGCGGTCTGTCGGCGCCAGACATGGAGCAAAGCCTGGCTGATTGCACGCTTGTCCTGGGTCGTCACCAGTACCCGCGGGCCATTGCGCCGCTGACTCCAGACCGGCGAGTCCACCCAGCGCTCAAGATCGCTACGCAAGGTTTGAAGTTCGGCCTTGAACCTGGCCAGTACCCGGGTGGTCAACGCAGGTGAAAGTTCAAGATGGTATAAAAACTGGCTGACCGTTTCCTCACTCATCAACGGAAAAAGATCCATCACAAGATCCTTTATCACCAATGGCCTGCTCGCTTGCGCGGCATGGCCTGAGCGACCGCTGAGCCTGTAGCCTGCCCGCCCATCGGCCAGGCGCATGGGCGATTTGAACCAGGGTTTAACCTGCTGCATCCCCAGCGCATTGGCACTTTGCGCGCGATGACCGGCCGCATGGGATGCAATTTTCCAGCTTAAAAACACCCCCGGGTCAGTGTCGGGAAGCCCAAGCGACATACGCGCGGAAGACGGCAAGGCTTTGGCCACACATCTGCAAAGATAAGGGCTGCTGTATATATCATCTGTCGCGAGGCCCAAAAAATGGTACTCGCCCGCGCTTTTAAAAATCTCCTGGCTGTATCTGGACAACGGATTACCTACGGAGCTCAGTACTTGACCTGTGGCTCTGTCGCGCAATAGCAAGCGCTGACTGGGTGGCCAATCAGGCAAGTGGGTAAGGGTTTGCCATGCCAATGTATTGCTATCAACGTTACTTAGAGCCTCGAAATAGAGTCCCTCCAGTGCCCGGTTCAAACGCAATACCTGCGTGTAGCTGCGCGCCTCTTCCAGGATATGCAGCGGCAGGCGCCCGGTGCTCTGCACTGTTGCCATTTCGGCCGGGGCAAGTTGATCCATCAACTCGCCCATCACACTTGCCGGCAAACTCGGAAACTGTTTTTGCAACAGCTCCATCCGGGCTGTCACCACCTCGCCCCGTTTATACAGATGCGAGAACAGGTCAGACTTTGTAGCTTGGGCAAAGCGACCCAACTGGCGCGCCAATGCCTGTTCCTGTTGCTCAAGGCCATCGACAGATTGCCCCAACAAAACCTCGATTTGCGCCGAGGAGAAGGACTCCAGCGTGGTCTTGAGCAATTCTGCGTTCTTGATCTGGGCTTCGGTAACTTGCAGGCGGGGATGCGTAGACTCCACTTCAGGCCCGTACTCCATGACCATGGACCCGCGCATGTTCACCACGCGTAAAACTCTGTCCGCAGGCCAGCCCTCAAGACGAGTCAACAGCTCCAGTTGCAATTGCGCAGTATCGGTAGACACTTTGCCCCCCTGCTGCATTTGTACGATGAAGCGTTCGATCATTTGACTCAACTGCACGCGCCTCATGCTGTCTGCCAACGCAGGAGGTGGCGGCAGGTTATCCATGTGCAGCCTGCGCAACGCATCATCACTGGTATTGGATGCAGCCAGCACACGCTCGACCATAGCGTCCGATAACCCTTGGGCCGCAGGGCCCAACCGACGGAACAACTGCATACGCGACATTTGTATCGGATCATCGAGTTCATGCACCCACGCACCGCTGCCGTTATGCCTGACGCGTGGTGTGTAGGTGTACGGCTCGGTTGGGTGCTGGATATGACACCTTTGTGTCGCAGTATCGATTTTGACCTGATACACCTTGTCTTCCAGCTTAATAAACTGCTTGTTACCCATGCTATAGAGCCCTCGCGCATCGGGCTCGGCATCACCCAGCGCAAGGTTTGGGTATTGGTAGGGCCTGAGATCCGGCCGCCACAATCGTTTTTGACCTTTAACTGACGTGACTGCAACCAGTGCATCCACGACCGGCGATGGCCTGAGTGCTTTTGCCGCTGCAGTGCTGCTGGCAGCCAGCGCAAAATTCTCGGCAACATCGAACAAGTACTCCAGCGCGGCGGCCCGGTCTCCCCGCTGCCACGCCTTGATACCGTCATACACCTCAACCCCCAGTTGCATGACACTGGTTACCAGCAAGATCTCACCCAGAACCGGGACAAAACCCAACGCAACCATCAACAAGCTCACCCCCAGATTCAAGAAAGAGGCCTGACGTGCCAAACGACTTTTAGAGTCTTCATCTTCCGTGGGGACGATCAGCAACCTGGCATCATCTTTAATCTTGGCCAGCTGCAGCCCCCAGGCAATCAAAAATGGATCGTCAAACTTGGGCAGATGCCGGGTTTCGGACATCAATGCAGGTTCATTGATGATCGGTGGGCGGCGTAACAACAACGAATCCCAGGTTATATTTTTCAAGTCCGTGCGCCGCATAAACTCGGCGCGGTAACGCAAGGGAACCAAGTGAAAGAAATACGTGGCAAAGACGCTATTTTTTAACCACTCGCGCAGCGTCGCCTTTAATAAATCAAACGACTCGAATTCGTGAAACGCCGTGCCGGAACTGTTCGGCAAATAAAGTATGCAGGGCTGCGCCTCTTCGGCCGGTTTTCTCTGCGGCCAAAAAACAATAACTCCGGGAACCTCAAAGCCCATGATTTGAAGCGTGCTATGACCTGAGTGAATATACGAAAAGAGAGCACCCGGCGGAATCAAAAAATTCAATATATAGTTATATGATTGTGTCGTGACCTCCGCCTTCATATAGGCCACATGCAAGGCGCAGGCAAATTCCTGGCGCAGATTCTGCACAAATACAGCTTGCAACTTATACGCCTTTGAATTGGCATTGTCGGCAGGCCAATTATCATCCGCCGGTTCAAACACACGCGTCAAATGCCATTGATATTGCATGCCCAGGTTCAGGTCACGGCAGATCTGCGCAAAACCTTCGGGCTTTAATTCGGCCTGTTCAATCTGCTGCGTACCTCTGAGTGCATAAATGCACGACCCCTGGTCGAAGCCGCCTTCAACAGCCTCAAAAGCCTCATAGTTCTGCAACGCTGCCTGCAGCAGGCTGTGATGACTGACGCTCGATACCAGGTTCAGCTCCAATGACTCAGGTGTGAACTTCTCGGGCAAGGCAAGCTGGATCAGAGAATCAACTAGCCTGAATTGTTGCCGAGCAAAAAACAGCAACAGATTACTCAACAAGCGAACCTGTTTTATGCCATACCTCTTGGGGTCAGCATCTGTCCAGCCACGTGCCTTCAGCGCCTCCTTGAGCAACGGCTCGGCGAACGACTCTATCGGCTTGATTTGGGCCAGCACGCGCGCGACCTCGCGCTGAGCCATTTGCCCTAATTTGAAACTGTTAAGTAATCTTTCGCGCAACATCGGCGACGCATATTTAAACCAAGGTGCAAGCAACCCCGCAATATAGGTTTCGTGCTGGTTTTCAACCGGCACATTCGCCAATCGACGGGCATAGTCGACAACGGATCGTTCAGACTCTGATAACGGATAACTAATAGCATCGGTCATGGTAAAGGCTCGATAGGGATTCGTGCCTTCAGCTTATAGACAACACTAAAAAATAGTCGGCTGAATACTTGATAAAGAATCAGGTTATTTATTAAAAAACATGTTTTAAACGATAATTAACTACCGCACCAGACACAGACGCAGGCGCTGTTGTAAAACTTACAACAGCGCCTGACTAATCACCAGAAACGTGATTGGGTCAAACGACTCCACAATGAGTCAACAACATGTTCCGCCGAACTGCTGGCAGCCAGCCCCACACGCTCCTGCAAACTTTTGCGCTGGGCATAGTGCAGGTGATACAGCTGTGCATTCGCGGCCCGCTCGGACAAATACTCATCGCTGGTTTTCAATTCGTCGACCAGCTGTTTATCGACCGCAGCAACGCCCAGCCACACTTCGCCGGTCGCCACTTCATCAATCGCCAGCTGCGGGCGGTACTTGGACACGAAGTTCTTGAACAGCTGATGGGTGATATCCAGGTCCTGCTGGAACTTTTCACGACCTTTTTCAGTGTTTTCGCCAAATACCGTAAGCGTTCGCTTGTACTCGCCCGCCGTCAGCACTTCATAATCAATGTCGTGCTTTTTGAGCAGGCGATTGACGTTGGGCAACTGCGCCACCACACCGATGGAACCCAGAATTGCAAACGGTGCACTGATAATCTTCTGGCCGATACAAGCCATCATGTAGCCACCGCTGGCAGCAACTTTATCGATGCAGATCGTCAGCGGAATGCCTGCCTGACGGATACGTGCCAATTGCGACGACGCAAGGCCATAGCTGTGCACCATGCCACCACCACTTTCCAGACGCAGCACCACTTCGTCAGTCGGCCTGGCCAGGGTCAGCAAGGCAGTAATTTCATGGCGCAGGCTTTCTGTCGCCGAAGCCTTGATATCACCGTGAAAATCCAGCACGAAGACATTTGCCTTGGTTTCTGGCTGTTTTTTCAGTTTTTTGTCGGCCTTGGCAGTCTGCTTGCGCAGTGCCTTGAACTGGTCTTTGGACAGCAGCGATTGCTCCAGGCGTTCACGCAGGCCCTTGTAGAAATCATTGAGCTTGGTGACCTGCAATTGCCCGGTAGAACGGCGCCCTTTGCCACGCAATGCAGCAACAGTCACCAGCACCACCACAATGGCGACCACCAGAGTCACGGTTTTAGCCAGAAAACTGGCGTACTCGGCAAGAAATTCCACAGCCTCTCCTTGAAAACGATTGCAGCCCGAGGGTCAGGGCCGCGCAATGGCAACCAGCATACCGACGCCAACCGGGGCCTGCCAGCCGTGAAACACCTTGATCAGGGGCATTGGCAGCAATTCAAACAAGCGTATGTTTTTTCATTGACAGCCACTTGCCATCCTCCTAACCTCGCCTGACTTTCAGTGCTCAGGAATGACGCGCACGTGGGCAGCATCTATTTGATCAGACATGGCCAGGCCTCCTTTGGTGCAGATGACTATGACAAGTTGTCACCACTGGGCGTGCACCAGGCGCAAATTGCCGGTCAGCATCTGGCCGAACTGGATTTGCGCTTTGACCGTTGCCTGGCCGGTGATCTGACACGTCAGCAAGACACCGCACGCCATGCCCTGGCACAACTGCACGCCGCCGGGCTGCCCGCCCCTACACTGGAAACAGACGCTGCCTTCAACGAATTCGATGCTTACGCCATCCTTGATGCCCTGCTTCCCGGCTTGCTGCCGGACGAGCCAGAGGCCCTGACGGCGATGAACAATGCCGCCCACAATCCGGCAGAGTTCCAGCGCATTTTCGAACTGATCATCGAGCGCTGGCTCAGTGGCACTTACGATACCCCTGGACTGGAAACCTGGCTGGGCTTTGTCGAACGGGTGCAGGGCGGACTGAACCGCCTGCTCGACCTTGCCAAGGGCCAGCAGAACATTGTCGTGTTCACTTCTGCAGGCACCATTACGGCCCTGGTCCACCTATTGACCCGAATTCCGGCCACCGATGCCTTCAAGCTCGGCTGGCAAATCGTCAATACCTCGCTCAGCCAGCTCAAGTTTCATGGCCGCGAGGTCACCCTGGCTTCCTTCAACAGTCATGTGCATTTGCAACTGTTGAAGACGCCGTCACTCATCACCTATCGTTGAGCGTCGGCAACCGTGGCCTTCGGGCCGCCGTACTCCACCCTATATAAGGATCGAACCATGACTTCTGTAGCTGATGCCGTTCAAGCAATGAAAGCCAAATTCAACCCAGCCGCTGCTGCAGGCCTGGACCTGGTTTTTGGTTTCCGCATCGATGAAGATAAACACTTCTCGCTGATCGTTAAAGACAGCACTTGTGAACTCAAAGAAGGTGAAAACCCTGACGCCCAGGTCACCCTGGTGATGGACGGCGAGACCCTGGAAGGCATCGTTAGCGGCGAAACCGATGGCATGCAGGCATTTATGGGCGGCAAACTGCGCGCTGAAGGCGACATGATGCTGGCCATGAAACTGAGCGAGCTGTTCCCGGCCTAAGCCACACGCAGCACCGAAAACCGAAGCCCACGCGCTTCGGTTTTTTTTGCCCTGCGGTTTATTGAGGCAGTGGCCATCAAAGACGCTGATCCCCTGCTAACAGCCCTGCCTATTAAGGCAGCAGCCGACTTGTCGAGACCCGGGCCGCCCATTAGATTAGCGAATGTTGTCAGGCCTCAACTATAAACAGAAGAGATAAACATGGCGCTTACCGACTCGTCCACCCGCATCCGCACCGGCGAAGAACTCGACGCCAGCCGCATTGACCCTTACCTCAAGGCAAATATTCCTGGCCTTGTGGGGGAACCTGCGATCAGCCAGTTCCCCGGCGGCGCCTCGAACCTGACTTACCTGATTGAATACCCGGTTCGAGAGCTGGTACTGCGCCGCCCGCCCTTTGGCCAAAAGGCCAAATCGGCGCACGACATGGGCCGCGAGTTTCGCATCCTCAATCAGCTCAAGGACGCCTTCCCCTACTGCCCCAGGGCCTACGCCCACTGCTCCGACGAAAGTCTGATCGGCTCCGGGTTCTATGTCATGGAACGGGTCAGGGGCATCATCCTGCGCTCGGATCTGCCGCAGGAACTGGCATTGGGCGCCGACGCCACCCGAACCCTGTGCAAGAGCTTTATCGACAAACTGGTCGAGTTGCATCGCGTTGACTACAACGCCTGCGGCCTGGCCGATCTGGGTAAGCCGCAAGGCTACGTGCAGCGCCAGATCAGCGGCTGGAGCGAGCGCTACGAAAAGGCCCTGACCCCGGATGCACCCCATTGGCACGCAGTAAAAGACTGGCTGCACGCCAAAATGCCAGCCGACTACCCGACCCCGGCTATCGTTCACAACGACTACCGCTTTGATAATGTGATCCTCGATCCCGCCAACCCGATGCAGATCATCGGCGTGCTGGACTGGGAGCTGACTACGCTAGGTGATCCGCTGATGGACCTGGGCAACACCCTCGCCTACTGGATCGAGGCGGATGACCCAGCACCGGTGCAACTGATGCGGCGCCAGCCGAGCAACGCTCCGGGTATGTTGACCCGCCGCGAATTTGTGGATTACTACGCCGAGCGTTCCGGGATTCAGATAGACAACTACGATTTCTACTACACCTACGGCCTGTTTCGTCTGGCGGGTATCGTTCAACAGATCTACTACCGCTACTACCACGGCCAGACCGCAGACAAACGTTTTGCCCAGTTCATACAAATGAACGCGCTGCTGGAGCAGATGAGCCTCAACGTCATTCGCCGCTCCAGCCTCTAAGCCCCAGATAACAGGGAATCAACATGTCCAGGACTCAACTGTTCGACCTTGATGGCAAAATCGCTTTTGTTTCCGGTGCCAGCCGCGGCATCGGTGAAGCCATTGCCAGGCTGCTGGCCCAACAAGGTGCCCACGTCATTGTCTCCAGCCGCAAACTCGAAGGCTGCCAGCCAGTGGCCGATGCAATCATCGCCGAGGGCGGCAAGGCCACTGCCATCGCCTGCCATATTGGCGAAATGGAACAGATCACTCAGACCTTTGCGCGCATACGCGCAGACTTTGGCCGCATCGATATTCTGGTCAACAACGCCGCGACCAATCCGCAGTTCTGCAACGTACTGGACACCGACCTTGGCGCTTTCCAGAAAACCGTCGATGTAAATATTCGCGGCTATTTCTTTATGTCCGTGGAGGCAGGGAAGCTGATGCGTGAGCACGGCGGCGGCAGCATCATTAACGTAGCCTCGATCAACGGCGTATCGCCGGGAGTGTTCCAGGGTGTGTATTCGATGACCAAGGCAGCGGTGATCAATATGACCAAGGTGTTTGCCAAGGAATGTGCAGGGTTCGGCATTCGTTGCAATGCGTTACTACCGGGGCTGACCGACACCAAGTTTGCCTCGGCGCTGGTCAGCAACGACGCCATTCTCAAGACCGCCCTGCAACACATCCCGCTCAAACGCGTCGCCGCCCCCGGCGAAATGGCCGGGGCTGTGCTGTATCTGGCAAGCGATGCATCGAGCTACACCACGGGTATCTCGCTGAATGTAGATGGCGGATTTCTGTCCTGATACCAAGCGCTGCCACGATGATCTGGCAAGCCTCAGACAGCGTGGCGTATCACACCAAACCGGAGCACTATCATCGCGAACAGGCCCGCCGCCGCAGGTTATCCATCATCAGTGCTTGACCGGTCTCCAACGCTTGAACAGGCTGTTGTAACCACTTCTGGCCGTTTGCAGCAAAAGCCCACGCACCTCGGTCAGTGCCGATACCGCCCCTTTGGCAGCCCCCACCCAGGCCCTGGCCCGTGAACTTTGCTGCGCTATCGGCGAACCTGTGACATACGCGGCGATGGCCTCGATCCCGACCCCGGCCCAGTAAACCCACGTCTGATTGAACATCCTGCTCATGCCTCCATGAAACGTGGCCATCCCTGGCGGGATCTGCAGCGTATTCACGTGACGATCCAGCTGAGCAGATTGATGGCCTGCGCGAATGTAAGTACCCGCCGCCCCGTCATAAGCCTCGATCACAGGGGCTATATTCGGCTGCAGTGGCCCTGGCACAAACTGACCATAGACCGCGTTGGGAACAGTAGCCAGGCCATAGGCACCTGCGCTCATCATCGTTCGCATGACTCTGGAGCTTACCGGGGTCTGGCCCCAGGACACGCTGTCACCGTAACCTCTCAAGGTCTGCTGCAGGACTTCACGTGTAAGTGAGCGCACATGCCCCGCCAGCCTCACTCGAGCCACGGGATCCCAAACCTCATCAGAACCCGCCCCCTCGCTGGCACCTCGCATTTCAAAGCCCCTGTGCGTAACGTTTGCGGCAATAAAACCGATAAAGGGGCTCCAGTGAGTCAAGTTTGCAAAAAGCCCGGTACCCATGTGCATGACAGCCAGTGCATCAATGGCATTTACCGTACTTCGCAAGGCAACATTGAGCCCGTGAGTCGGTTGACGACCCTCAAACAGGGCCAGGTCGACCCCCACCCCGACAACATTACTGATCCAGGTTGCCAGCCCATCACGAATCGCGGCGGCACTCGAAGCCTGCCACCGCGACCTGATCTGCCTGGACAGCCCGGAGATGGCCGAGTGCAATCCGGCAAACCGGCCAATAGCCGCCTCCGAACTCAGCAGGCCCTGCTCGTCGACCCTGCCGACGGGATTGCCCAGCGCCATCGCGTACAGGTTCATGCCATCAATATCATCGCCCGGATCGGCGCTGATCCAGCGCGCCAGCCACGGTGCGTAATACCGCAAGCCGTAATAGTAAAGCCCGCTGGCATCGCGCTCCTTGCCCGAATAGCGAATAAATTTATAACGGGCTTCAAGGGTATTTTTCGTCGCCCACCAGGCAGTGGCTCCATAGGGGTAGTAGCTTTCCTGACTGAGTAACCGCCCAGAGCCATCCAGCTCCAGCATGCTGCAGCCCAGATGGTCCGAGAGGCTCAAACGCATGTGTTCGTTATCGATGCTTTCGGGGCGCCCCTTCTCCCACTGCAATATGCTCGCGCTATTGAGATCACCGACCACCATCAGCACATTCACCCATTCGCCCGTGGCGCTGTTGCGCCGGACTTCGAGACCGGGCAAGTAATACACCTCTTCACGACGGGGCTGACGATGGCCATGGGACTGTCTGATTTTAAGCGCCCTTGCCCCGCTGCTGTCGTAGACATAGGCCTCATCATCGTTGGCACCGTCCTGACGTGTGACACGGGTAACTCGCTGCAATTGATTGCGCAGGGTCCAGCTTAGCCACTGCCCCGGTTCGAGTACCTGCTGGTTGCCATTCGCGTCAAAGCCGCTTGCCAGCCCGGGGCGGGCGGGCAGCCCCGACTTTTGTTCAAGGCCGTGATTGCTGTGGTCAGCCACGTTCATCTGTCGCGTATAGCCAGAACCGTGGCTGGGCATGTGTTGCAGCCGGGCAAGATTGCCGCCTGCATCGTAGGTATACGACTGACGGTAGTTACGCATACGCTGAACGTTGGTCGCACCCAGGCCCGCAGCAACGGGCAGCTGCGGGCCATTGAGATTGCTGGCGTTTTCACGGCCCGTGGCTTCTATCAGCTGGTAGAGCGAGTCGTAGGTATAAGTGCTCAATGCTTGCAGCCGGGTATTATCAGACCACAGCACAGGTTGCGCCGCATCACGGATACTCAGCACATTGCCAACCCGGTCATAGACATAGTTCAAGTCCTGCAAGGCTTCACCCGGATTACTGGTGCGCCATGTTTTCAGTTGCTGTAGGCGGTCATCCAACGGGCTGTAGGCCAGGGCACGCACTACCCCGTTGCCCGACCGTTCAACTTCTATCTGGCCGCTCGCGTTATAGGATCTTTGCTGCACCACACTGTGCTGGCGACCGCTGCCGAGATTGACCATCACCGCAGCCAGCAGACCGTCCACATCATGGCGCATACGCTGCCGATTGCCCTGGGCATCGATTTGCTCAACCAACTGGCCCACAGCATCACGGCGCCATTGAGTGCGCCAGCTTCGGGATTCAAGGTGCTGCTCACGCAACCCGGCCTGCGGCGACCAGTTGGGCGCTTGGGATGCGTCACGTACGAATCGCCGTGACTGACTCGTCACCTGCCCCAGCAGGTCATAGCCCTCAAACCACAGCGTGCCGGCAGGGTCGTCATGACGGATCAGCCGGGCGCAGCCATTTTGGCGCGCATGCACAGCGCTGTTGTCGGCATAGGTCAGACGCTCGACACAATGCGCAACCTCAGTTCCGGCGCCCTGTTCGAATACGGCGTTCAGGCGCAGCAGTTCATCGTATTCCCAGATGCTGCGGGTACCCCGGGCATCCCAACTAAAGCGCAGTTGCCCGCCCGCCCCTGCCAAGCTGATACGCACGCCGCGGTCAACACTGTCGCTGCGCAGCAGGCGCCCCGACAGCGAAGATCGATTGCGCTGATTGGGCTCCGTAGTCGGATTTTTACGGCGCAATGCCACCAGACGCGGATCCCACTGTTCGGTCAAAAAACCGCTGGGGCCAAACACCTGGCGGCTGATCCTCGCTTCAGGTTCCTGCGCCGCAGTGCGCCGATGACAGGCCACCGTGCAGATGGCCAGCCCGCGAGGGTCATAAGCGGTTAGCAAGGGAGTATGGCGATGCAAGGCTTGGGGCATAAATCAGCTTCCTGAACTGCACAATAATTAAAAAGTGTAGTGATCAGAATGCTTGCCCCACGGGCCAGAGCGGACAGGCTTTGTATCCAGATAAGTTAAATTACAGCAGAGCCAGCCGTTTCAGATGGCTGCCGCTTCCCCCGCCTTACAGCGCGCTGCCTGATGACGTGCATTCACCGCTATCAGGCAGCGCTCGGCCTCTTGCACCATCTCGTCGATCAGGCTCTGGCAACTTTTCAGTTCGCCAATGGCAGCGGCCACCTGCCCGCTGGACAAAATCCCCTCATCCGGTACGCCATCCACCATCGAGCGCTGCAACAGCACCGGCTGATTGGCCGCCATCACCGTCTGCGACAGCGCAGCAGGGTCTTCTTTTATTGATTTGGCAAATACACCGAGCATATGCCCAAGGCTCATGCCGGTGTGTTGCTTCCAGTGCCAGGCGCTGCCCAGGGCAATGCGCAGGCGGCCAAAGGCACCGGCTTTTTCCAGACGATTGATAAAAGCGTTTTCGATCATGCGGTGGCGCATGCCATCCACTGCCGTCGTCACGCGAATCTGCTGTGGGTCGGTCACTTTCACGTAACGCTCCAGCGTCGCGATCGGGGTGGGCGATTCCTGGGTCATCAGGAACCGCGTGCCCATGGCCACCCCGGCCGCACCTGTGGCCAGCGCCCCGGCCAGCCCGCGCCCGGTGGAATAGCCCCCCGCGGCAATCACCGGCACCCGCACCGCATCCAGCACCTGCGGCAGTAAAATGGTGCTCGGCACGCCCCCGGTATGCCCGCCACCCTCGCCGCCCTGTACGGTGACCATGTCTGCGCCCAGTTCCACGGCCTTGAGTGCGTGTTTAAGCGCACCCACGGTGGGAATGCACAACACCCCGGCCTTTTTGAAACGCCCGATGGTCTGACGGTCGGGGCCGCGGCCATAGCTGACGGCTCGCAGGCGGTACTTGATGGCCAGGTCCACGCACTGCGCGGCGTTTTCCTGGAACATATGGAAATTGAGGCCGAAATTACTCCCCCCCGTGGCCTCGATCACCCGCAGGATTTGGCCCTCCAGCTGATCCGCCGCAATGGTCGCTCCGGCCAGAAAACCGAAGGCCCCCGCACGGGTACTGGCGATCACCAGATTGGCGTCCGCTACCCAGCCCATCGCGGTTTGCACTATGGGGTAACGGCAGCCCAGGGCATCGGTCAATGCCGTTTGCAGATAGTCACTCATCCACGCTCTCCCGCAGCACTCTTGTTCGCTTCAATCATGGCCTTGGCGTCATAGCCGCCCAGCTTGTCCCCGGACAGCAGCTCGTTATGGCTATGGGCGAAGTGATGCCAGGCAAACACCGCGTCCATCGCCGTACGCTTGCCCTGCAAGTCCTCGACGTGATTGATCGCCTGCTTGGTCAGGGCCAGGCCCATGCGCGGCTGTTTGGCGATGGCCGCTGCCAGCGCATAGGTACCGGCCTCCAGCCCTTCGCGGGTAAACAGGCGATTAACCATGCCCATCTGGTAGGCGCGTTCGGCGCTCATACGATCGCCAGTAAACAGAAACTCCTTGGCAATGCGCGGGTTCAGTTCATAGGGGTGGGCAAAATACTCAACCCCCGGAATGCCCATGCGTACCACCGGGTCCTGAAAAAAAGCATCGTCACTGGCCACGATCAAATCACAGACCCAGGCCAGCATCAGCCCGCCGGCAATGCACGCCCCCTGCACCATGGCAATGGTCGGCTTGGGCAGTTCGCGCCAGCGCCGGCACATGCCCAGGTACACCTCTTGCTCGCGGGCATAGAGGTACTCGCCGCCCGGCTTGTTGGTGTGGTCCCACCACAGGCTGGCGCGCTCAAATTCCTTGTTGATATCGCGCCCCGGCGTGCCGATATCGTGCCCTGCGGAAAAATGCTTGCCATTGCCGCGCAGCACAATGACCTTCACCGCATCGTCATTGACGGCACGGCGCAAGGCGTCGTCCAGGGCGTAGGTCATCTGTGAGTTTTGCGCGTTATTGACGGTCGGCCGGTTCATGGTCAGCGTGGCGATACCATCGGCCACCCCATAAAGCACCGGGTCCTCGGTTTCATACACAGCGGTGTCAGCCCGCTGCACAAATTCGCTGTCGCTGCTCATATGAACTCCTGGCCATCAGGCCTGACGAATGCCGGGCGGGTTGCCCTTGAGCGCAGAGGCGCGATAGTCATGGGGATCGAGGCGGCGGATCAGCGCCAGTTGCTCCGGCGTCGGCGCCACGGTCTGCTTGAGGTCGGCGGCCTTGAGCAGCGGGAATCCGGTTTTCTCCTGTACCTCTTCAAAGCTCACGCCCGGATGCAGGGAGCGTACCTGTACGGCGCGATCCGGTCCGCCGAAGTCCATCACACACAGGTCGGTAACGATCAGGCGGATGTCCATCAGGTCGCTGCGCATGCCCTCTTCCCAGCGCTCGGGCTTGAAGCCGACACCCGAGACCATGTCCACTTCCCCGGCGACAAACGCCCGGGTGTTGTGCGACGGCACGAAGAACGAGTTGATATGGTTGATGCTGTTGCCCGGCAAACCGCGCACCCCGAGCATTGCTACTTTGGGCTTTTGGTAGTCGCCAATGCACGACAGGTTGGTCTGGCCCCAGCGGTCGATCTGGGTCGGACCGATCATGGCGTGGCGACGCCCGCCCCACACGCACTCGAACACCCGCTCGAACGACAGATAACCCGAATAACGCGGTACAAAATCTCCACGCGGCCCCAGGGGAATAGGCTCTTCCACCAGAAATGCCTCGCTGTCGGTCATCAACAGTTCCGGGCTATGGGTCAGTTTGGCCAGGCTCGCGCCCAGGCGCGGGATTACCCCCAGGCCCGAAGCAATCACTTCGCCGTTACCGCGCCAGGCTTCACAGGCGGCCACGATCAACAGTTCAGCCAGGGTAAATTCGCAAGTAGCAGTCATGTCCACACTCCTCAAAACACGGGCAGCGGCAAAGCGCTCAATCGATCGACCCCGCCATTGCTGGCCTGGTAGGCGCTTTCGCCCGGGGTCACAAACTCGGCTACATAACCTTCCCAGCCACCTTCTTCGGCAGCGCTGGCGCTGTAGCGTTTCAAGTGGCTAAGGTCCCAGCCGTAATCGGACGGGCAGGCTGTCGGATGCGCACCAAAGGGTGCATGCACCACGCCGCTGACCAGATAACGTTCGAAGGTGTTGAAGCGGGCCTGGGCAGCATCCAGGTTCAAGCGCTCCTCGATCCGCTCACAGGAGACAAAGCACTGTTTGGCGGCACGGGCATACAAATGATCGAAATAAGGATCGGGGCCCGTTACCAGGGTATTGCCCAGGCGGTCGGCAACGTTGACGTGCAAAAAGGCGATATCCAGATTCAGCGCCGGCATGGCCAGCAACACCTCGCCATCCGCATAGGGCGACTGCACCTGCTTGATCCCGGGGTTCAGGCGGCTGACATCGGTGGCCAGGCCACAACGGGTCGGCAAGAACGGCAGACGCATGCCGGCGGCCCGCAGGCCCCATTGCAGCATGCCCTCGTCCAGTTCCATCAGCTCCAGTTCTCCGGCCTCGCGGGCCTTGCGAAAGTAGGCTTCGAGCGGGATGGCATCGAGGGTGGCAAAGCCGAAAATCAGTTTTTTGACCTTGCCGGCAGCGCAGAGCATGCCGACCTCGGGACCGCCATAGGCGACCACGGTGAGATCCTTGACGTCAGAACGCAGGATCTCGCGCACGATCGCCATGGGCTTGCGCCGCGGGCCCCAGCCGCCGAAGCCGATGGTCATGCCGTCGCGCAGTTGGCCGACCACGTCTGCCGCTGTCATTTGCTTGTTCATGTAGTGCTCCTTACGACTGTCCTGCGGAGAAGTCATGGCCCCACAGGCTTACCCGGGTGAATTCAAAAGCGCTGTGGTCCTGCCAATCCACCAGCAAGCCGCCATAGCCATACTCCAGGTCAAAACCTGAAGGGGTTTTCATATAGAAAGAGGTCATGCGGTCATTCAGATGCTGGCCGAGGGTGGCCGACAGCTGTACGTCATGCGCGATGCGCCGGTCATGGGCGCGGCCCACTTCAGTCATCGACTCGACCTCGACCATCACATGCACGCAGCCGGACGGCACCGGGTACTCGGCCAGGGCCAGGCTGTGGTGACGGCTGTTTTTGCAATGCAGAAAATGGATGCGGATCGGTGGGGCCGAAGGATCGGGACGGAAGTTGAAAATATCCGACAGTTCAAAGCCCAGCACATCCTTGGCAAACGCCAGGGTGGCATCGAAATTTGGCGCGGGCAGTACGGTGTGGCCCAGGCCCATATCACCGGTGACAAAACCCGGCACTCCCTGGGGCGAGACAAAGGGCTGGCAATCGGAGCGATGGCCCCAGCTCAATTCATGGCGGTTACCTGAAGGGTCGGTGACGTGCAGCAGTGCTTGCACACCGCGCTGATCGCACTGTTCGGCGCTGCCCAGACGCCAGTTGACGTCGGCCTGATCCAGCACTTCGATCGCGGCGTTGAAAGCCTTTTCGCCGGCCAGCTCCCAACCGGAAGCCAGATACCGCGACTCACCGCCCGGCACGATAAGCATGCGATACGGACGCTCATCCATCTTCACGTACAAGCCGCCGGCGGGTGCTTCGCTGACCATCATCCCGAGCACGTCTTCGGCGTAACGCTGCCATTGAACGGGATCTGCAGACTCTGCAACGAAGTAGCTCAAACCACGAATGTCGATCATGTGCCTGCTCCTCAATGCCTGTATTTATTGGCTTGGAGGAGTATGGGAAGGATGGGGGTGGGGTTCATCGTCCGTTGAGACTAAAGCGCTCAGGTGGGGCGCCTTAAACCGGTGGGAGCGGGCTTGCCCGCGATGCAGGCGGCGCGGCGTGTCATTAAAACCGCATCGATAGCATCGCGGGCACGCCCGCCCCCACAGGGCATCACATATACAAAATCACCAGTTCATTGATTACCGACGGCCGCTCGCTGCCCAGCACATGGGTATTGAGTTCCAGGGTCAGCTGAGTACCGCTTCTGACCCGCTCTACCCGCTTGACCCGGGCCCGCGCATGGATGGTCGAGCCCGCCGGCACTGGTGCCGGGAAGCGCAGGCGATCCGAACCATAGTTGACCATATTGGTGAACCCGGTGATCTCGTAACCCAGGTTGAGTTTCATCCGTGACTGCAGGATCTGCACCAGCGCACCGTGGGCGATGGTGCCGCCAAACGGGCTTTGCTTGCGCGCACGTTCCGGGTCGGTGTGGATCCAGTAATCATCCCCGGATAACTGGGCAAAGCTGTCAATCAGGCCCTGATCGACCACCACCTGGTTGCTCCACGGGCTGAACTCGTCGCTGACCAGCGCCTGCAGGCCCTCTTCGTCATCCAGGGCAATCTGGCGCACTGGCACTGCGGTTTCTGGCACCGGTTGCTCAACCGTACGCAGCGTCTTCAACGCCTCGGCATCCTTGTCCAGCCCGGTAAAACGCAGCAGCCGGTTGCCCTTGGCATCGACCTCGGCAAATACCGGTTGCAGGCGCATGCCCACTTTCACTTCAGACTCGTCCAGCCCGACCAGATTGGTATTGATGCGCACACCCTGATCCAGCTCGATCACCGCCAGTATCTGCGGCATTTCATCGGCAAAGTCCGGCAGGGTCGCGATGCGTGTCACGGTAAAGCTGTACAGCGTCGCGCCACCGCTGACTTCACGCCAGGTCAGGGCATGGGTAAAGCACGCCGGGCAGTGCCTGCGCGGGTAAAACACCCAGTGGCTGCATCGTTCACATTGCTGAATCAGCAGGCGCTCGGCCTTCAGGCCTTCCCAGAACGGTGCAGAAATCTCGGTCGGAACCGGCATTGGTTTGTTGTTCGACATCGGATTTATGCTCCCTGAAGTATCAATGCGCCCTGCTCACTCATCACCCCACCGGTGCCTGAGACATATACCGTGTCGCAGCGTTTGAGCTGGCGCTCGCCCGCTTCACCGGCAATTTGCGTCACCGCCTCGATCACCTGACTCATCCCCCCCGCCGCGCCGGCCTGGCCAAAGCTGAGCTGGCCGCCGTGGGTGTTCATCGGGAAATCGCCGCGCCAGGTCAGGTCGTGTTCACGGACAAAGTTCATGCCTTCGCCCTTGGCGCAAAAACCGGCGTCTTCCAGGGTCAGCAAGGCGGTGATGGTGTAGCAGTCGTAAATTTGTGCCGCATCCACATCGGCCGGTTTGAGCCCGGCCATTGCGAATGCGCGCTGCGAGGCAGGCCCGATGGGTGTGTGCAGCATGTCCTGGGCATAGGACGGCGACTTGAACGCCAGGTGCTCGCCGAAACCGGTGATCCACGACGGCCGCTTGCGCGCCCGTGCTGCCACCTCTTTGGAGGCGATAATCATCGCGGCTCCACCGGCCACCGGCATGACGATTTCCAGTACATGCAGCGGGTCGGCAACTTTTTTACTGGCCAGCACTTGCTCGATGGTCAGCGGCTGGCCGTAAAACATCGCTTCTGGGTTGTACTGCGCATTGGTGCGCTGATCGACCGCGATTTTTGCCAGTGCCCGCGGGTCATAACCATATTGCGCGGCATAGCGCTGGGCGATCATCGCGTAGCCGGTGTTCTGGCCCATATGCCCGTACGGCAAGTCGAACTCGGCTTCGGGTGCACCGAATGCCGTGCTGTGGCCGCCAAAGCGCATGGCCCGGGCCATCCAGCTGGCGTCCTCATCCGGGCCCATGGGTGCCATGCGCGCGGGCAGCACACACAGCACCGCCTGGCACAAACCCAGCTCAATCGCAGCGGCAGCGCGCCAGACCATGCCCACCGAGGTACAGCCGCCAAGGTCGACCACTTCGGCAAAATTCAGGCGCAAGCCCAGGTACTCGGCGGCCATGGCCGGGACGAACACTGAGGCTTCATGAAAATGCGGGCCATTGATCACCAGCCCGTCGAGATCCGATGCCTGCAAGCCGGCATCCTGTAACGCCCGGGCCGCCAGGTCAGCCACTTGTTCCAGATGGAACATGCGCGGGGCCGTGGCGTATTTCTCCGGTTTGTACTGAGCGTTGCCAACAATGGCGGCATGACCTTTAAGACCCATGGTTTTCTCTCTTTAAAAGTGCAAATCAGGCCGTTCCGTGGGAGCGGGCTTGCTCGCGCTGGCACCGACGCGGTTCTGCTGCAAAACCTCAGTGCCTGTATCGCGAGCAAGCCCGCTCCCACACAGGGGCAGGCAAGTCGTCAGAACGTGTATTTCATCGAGAACGTGGCGTAGTCACGGTCTGCCAGCGGGCGGTAGATCGGGTCGGGGGAGCCCAGGTACCCGATATACCTGAGCGATACTTCCAGGTTGCCCAGGTATTTGAAGGTGGTACCCGCACTCAGGCGCCTGTCCCCCGCCACCCCGGCAATGGTTCCCGACATCGGTGCCGCACCGCTGAATACGTTGGAGAAGGTGAACGGCACTTCAAGGTCCCAGCCCTGGAATACGCCCGGGTAACTGAACGAGGCGCCCACGGTGTACGCGCTTGAGGAGCGGGTACGCCAGGCCGTGGCCGTTTTGTAGGTGTACTGATCGGACGGTTGCACGGACGGCACCAGCGACGGCAACAGGCCCACACCTTCAAGGTTCGGCGCGGCAGAGGTTTCGTCGGCGTGGTCGGCACGCACCGTGACAAACTCACCGGTCAGGGTGGTCTGGCTGGCCCAGGGGCGGTCCCCCAGGATGCGCATGGCCGACAACTGGAACTGTTGGCCCTTACCCTTGGCCGGCACCGGGCCCAGACCGGTATTGACCATCACCGGAGCACCGTCGCGGTACGACCACTCCGCACCAAGCTGGTACTCGCCAAGCTTGGTGGTGGCACTGATACCGGTGAGTTTGATGTCTTCAAAATATTTGACCCGGTAGCCGTTGGCCTTGTAAGCCAGGCCACCGGGGCCTGCCGGTATCGGGTCCCAGCCCACCAGCGCAGTGGCCGGGTTTTTGTCGTGGTACACGACATGGAACAGTGAAACTTCCAGGTCGGTAATCGGCCGGTAGCGGACCTGAGCACCCCACTGGCCGCTGTCGCGCGGCTCGTCGGTGCCCAGGTAAGGCACCTTGTTGGCGCCCATATACAAAAATTCGCGGCCCGGGCCGATCACGTCGGAAGTCGACAAAAAGCTGCCCACCGGCGGCAGTTCGGTGCCCTTCCACTCGTACTGCACATAACCGCCCAGGGTGACTTGCGGATTGATCCGGTAAGACGCCGAGAACTGCCCCACCGGCAGCAGCACCTCTTTGACCTCAACCCCCGGCTGCGCAGCCTTGACCGCATCGGACGGGTTCTGCACGCCGTTGACGCCAGGGTAGTAAAGGCTCTCGCCCCATGACTCGATATGCCGACCCGCTTTTACGTCGAGCATGGTGTCGTTTTCAAAACGCCAGCCGCCAAACACATAAGCGTCGAGCAGGCGCGTGCGGCCACCGCTGTAGTAGCGGGTGTCACTGGTGAACTCGTCGTTGTCGCCGTATTTGTTGACGGTGGCCGGTGAATCGTTGTCATTCTTGCGGTGATACACATCGTCGTAAAAGGTACTGGCGCGCACCACCGCACCGTAGTTGTCTTTGCGCAGGATCATTTCGCCCAGCGCGCCCACCCGGTTGGTGGTGAGGCTGTGCTGATCAAAGTTGCGGTTCGGATCATCGACGTTGACCCCCATCAACCGGCCGCTGGGATTGCCCAGCCGCGTACCGATGCCATAGCTGGTGGTGACCGACCAATCAATCGTGGTGCCGTCATCGAACTCGATGGTGTCCCCTGCCCACAGCGGGCTGCAGACCAGCGCCACGGCAACGGCCAGGCCACTGGCCTGGAAGTTGTGCGGGCGCTGCCCTGAACAATTATTGTTATTTTTATTGATCACTCTGCCTCTCCTGATTAGCGACTCGGTGGCCGCTTCGATGGGTTCAAGCGTCATTGCGTTGTGTTCAAAGCAACTCAAGCGGGTCGAACTTCACGACTCCTGTCGGGGCCTGTCGATAACGATGCAGCCCTCCTTCTTCCTCACGAACGAGCGCCCCCTCGGCCATAAGGTAATTGGCATGCGCCAACGTCTCGCCTAGCGCCATCAGCTCGTCGAAACGGCCTGACAGTTTCTTGAACAGCACCGCCATCATTTCCAGCCCGGTGCGCGGTTGTTCGCACGCTGCCAGCAACTGCTGCAAGTGCTGGCGATGGTGGTCGCGCAACTGGTCCAGGCGCAGATGCAGGTTGTAAAACGGCCGTTCATGGGCCGGCAGCACCAGTACGTGGTCGGGGATCGTGCGCAACCGTTCGATCGAGTCCAGCCAGTCCCGCAAAGGGTTGGCCTGAGGCTCGCTGACATACACGGCAATGGTGGAAGTGATGCGCGGCAACACCTGGTCGCCGGAGATCAGCAAACCATCGTCCGGCGCATACAGACAGGCGTGTTCCGGTGAATGACCGTTCCCCATCACCACCTCCCAGCGCCGCCCGCCGATGGTCAACTGGCTGCCCTGGTTCAGCCGGGTAAACCCCGCCACCAGTTGCGGGCGAAAGTGCTCGCCCTGGATCAGCGGCAGCAACGCCGTCGCGCGCTCGGCGCTGAAGCCGGCCTTTTGATAAAAATCCAGAAACGCCCAGTCCGGTGCCGTCGCTCGCGGCGGGCCATGGTGCAGCGCCTCGAACTCGCCATGGGTCATCAGCACCGGGCAACGAAATCGCTCGGCCAGCCAGCCCACCACACCGGTGTGGTCACTGTGAAAATGGGTGCAAATGACCGCCTTGAGGGGCAAGCCAGCCATGGCTTCGAGAAACACCTGCTCCCACACGGCGCGACATTGATCGCTGTTCAGCCCGGTATCCACCGCCACCCAGCCGTCACCATGACGCAGCAGATACAGGTTGATGTGATCAAGGCCAAACGGCAGCGGCATGCGCAGCCAGAGCACGCCCTCGGCCACTTCCTGCACCTGGCCGCTGGCCGGGGCCTGTGGCCAGGGGTAGCGCAGGCCGTCACGCCATTGATGGCCTTGAGCGTCGAGTTCATTCATGGCCGGCACCTGCAAACGGCAGCAGACCGTTACGGGCCAGCACTTGCAGGGAGTACGGCTGATAGGTGCGGCTACTTTCATCGCGCACAAATAGCGGATCGGCAAACAACTGCGGCGCGTAACCCTGACGCTGCAAATCAACCTTGCGCAGCTTGAAGGTGCTGGTCAGGTCCGCCGCCAGTGTTACCCGTACAAACACCGGCGCGGCATAACGCGGCAAACGGGTTTGCGTCAGCTCATAAAAAGCCTGCGGGTCAAAGCTATGCCCGGGCTGCATCAAGATCGCCGCCATCCCCGCACGGCCTTCGTGTTCAGGTACCTGCACGCCGTACACGTTGATCAGTTCAAGCCCCGGCATATCACTCAGGGTGTCGGCCACTTCCAGGGTCGAGACGTTCTCGCTTTTCCAGCGGAAGGTGTCGCCGATGCGGTCGACAAAATAGAAATAGCCGTCGTCGTCATAACGCAGCAGATCACCCGAACTCCAATAGGCATCACCACGTTGAAACACATCGCGGCGGATCTTGCTCTCGCTGGCCGCAGTACTGGTGTACCCCTCGAAACGCCCACCGCCTATCTGCGGGTGATCAACGATAAAGCCCATTGCCTCGCCGATTTCTCCCGGTTGGCACAACTGGTAAAAACCGTTTGCATCCCGCGGATGGCTGTCGCTTTCCACGTCGTAACGCACCAGGCGCAGATTGGTGCGGCTCCAGTCCGGCACGCGACCACAGGAGCCCACATAGTTATCGACATTGATCAGGTTGGCGTTGGCTTCGGTGGCACCCCAGCCCTCGAACACCTGGATCGGGCCAAAACGCTCCAGCCAGCGCTGCCAGGATTCAGGCGTGAGCCCGGCACCGAGCATATGGCGCAAACTGTGCTCGCGCTCACCGGTCACCACTGGCTGGTTGAGCAGGTAGCGACAGATTTCTCCAATGTACTGAAACACGGTGATGCGGTTGCGGCGCACATCCGGCCAGAACTCACGCACGCTGAACTTGCGCCGCAACACAATGCTCGCACCTGCGCGCAGTGCCGTGGACGTCACCGAAGTGGCCGCCGCGCCGTGGTACAGCGGCAGGCAGCAGTAAAATACGTCGTCACAGGTGGCCCCCAGGGTGACTTCCATCACGTCACCCGAGGACAACCAGCGCATATGGCTATAGCGTGCCGCCTTGGGCAGGCCGGTGGTGCCCGAGGTAAATATCAGCAGTGTGGTGGTTTCGGCCGTAATCGCCGCACGCACGTCACGGGCGAAGACCGTGGCCGGGGCAGCGGCGACGTGCTGTTCAAAGTCAATATCGACAATGGCCGGCAGCTCGCCGTCAAAGGGGTTCAGTGCATCGTTGACCAGCCACAGCGGGACATCGGGCAAACCTTGAGTGCCCAGCAGATTGGCCAGGCATTCTTCGCCCACCACCACCGCCCTGGCCGCCGTGGATTGCAAGGCATGCACCAGTGGCTTGCCACTGACCTGGGTGTTGATAAACGCCACCACCACACCGAGCTTGACCAGTCCGAACCAGCTGTAGAAGAACTGCGGACGGTTCTCCATGGCAATCGCGCACACATCCCCGGGGCGCAGACCCTTGGCATAAAACACATGGGCCATGCGATTGGCCTGGGCTTCCACGGCGGCGTAGGTGATACGCTGCTCGCCGTCGATCAAAAAAGGCCGATCGGGGAATGCCCGGGCCTGCCCTTCAAGACGGTCGGCCAGGGTATACAGGTCCGCCGGTTTGATCTGGCCGCTGGCCGCAGAACGCAAATCCAGCAGTGCCTGGGTCTGATCACGGGGCACGGGCTGTTGTCTGACTGCCGTCAGAGTGCTGATGCGGGACATGTCGTTCATGGCGCCACCGCCTCGGCCAGCGGGTAATCGCTGTAGCCTTCCGGGCCAGGTGAGTACAGGGTCTTGCGGTCGAAGCGGGCAAGGGGCAAGCCCTTGCGCAAGCGCTCGACCAGGTCCGGGTTGGCAATAAAGTGCCGGGCAAACGACACCGCATCGCCCTGCCCGGCCTGCAGCGCGGCTTGTGCCGATTCGCCGTCAAAACCGTCATTGAGGATCAGGCCGTTGCTGCAATGACGCTGGGCCAGGGCAAAGGCATCCAGTTCCGCCAGCGGTGAGCGCATGATATGCACATAAGCCAGGCCCATCGGCTCGGCGGCCTTGCACAGGGCAACTGCGGTGGCCAGCGGGTCTTCGTCATCGATATCGTTGAACGGATTGCCCGGGCACAGGCGCAAGGCGACACGCCCGGGGCCAATAGCCGAAGCCATCGCTGCCAGCACCTGCTGCGGGAAGCGCACGCGATTTTCAACACTGCCACCGTACTGGTCTTCACGCCGGTTGCTGCCCGAGGCCATGAATTGCATCGGCAGATAACCGCTGGTGCAGTGCAGCTCGACGCCATCAAAACCGGCCTGGCGTGCATTGAGTGCGGCCTGGCGGTAATCTTCGATGACCTGTTCGATGTCGTGCGGCGACAAGGCCTGCGGCTCGTCGGTATCGACCATCCCGGCAGTGTCGGTAAACAGCTGGGTGCGGGCGCGCAAGGCCGACGGCGCTACCGTGGCGGCGCCTGCCGGTTTGTTGTGGGCGCTGGCTGCACGCCCCACATGCATCAGTTGCAGCACAATCAGGCCACCTTCGGCATGCACTGCATCGGTCACGGCTTTCCAGGCGGCAATTTGTGCCGGGGAGTAAATCGCCGGGGTGCGACAGTAGCCCAGGCCACTGGCCGAGGGCGCCGTGCCTTCGGCGACAATCAATCCGGCAGAAGCGCGCTGACGGTAATACTCGACCATCTCGGCCGTCGGCACCCCGTGTTGATCGGCGCGGCTGCGGGTCATGGGCGCCATGACGATACGGTTGGCCAGTTCAAGCTCACCCAGGCGCACGGGTTCAAACAGAATGCTCATGGTATTTCCTCAGCGCACGCGGATTTTCGGTGCGCCAGCCCCACGGCGCAGGGTGGCAAGAAAGTGCTCGAGCGGAGCCGCTGTCGCCACTTGCGGCAGTTGCTCCTTGTCCGGGCGGCTGGCCCAGAACTCGGTCCACGACGGGAACAGATCGTGGAACGTACCGGCGTAGGGTTCGCGCCCCGGCCAGCGCATTTTTTGCGTGCCGATCGGCGGTTTGTTGAGGTCACTGGCGTACCAGTAGCACGGCAGGCGACGGCGGAAATACCAGCGCCCCTGCATGCGCTCATAGTCATCCCAATAGAGCATTTGCATGGTCACCCACTCGGGGCCGGTCTCGTGCTCGTTCTTGGAATACACCACGCCCACGGCATGGTCCGGGTCGGTGAACTCGATCAGGTGCTGGCCCAGGTGATGGGAAGTGCCGTGAAACTGGTCGCGTAACGTGTCGTCGACCCAGGCCTTGAGGTGCGCACGCCCGGTTTTCTCGCGGCCTACGCGAATGTCTTCGGCAAACAGATTGACGTGGGCATCGAGGTCACGCATGTCCAGCGACAACGAATATTTACCAGCCAGCTGGCGGATCTCATCAATCGATTCCAGCCGATCGAGACGGGCTAACAAAGCGCTCTGTTCCATAAAAGGGTCCTTATTCCAATACCGTGTACAGCTCACTGCTGCGTCCGCCATCCACCGGCAGGCAAGCACCGGTGATGTATGAAGCTTCGTCGCTGGCCAGGAACAGAATGGCGTTGGCCACTTCCACCGGCTGGCCGACGCGCTTGAGCGGGATCAGTTTTTCGGTATTGGTGCGCGTCTTGTCATCGGTGAGCATGCCTGCCGTGGCCGGTGTCTCGACCACACCCGGGCTGACCACGTTGCAACGGATGTTGTGGCTGGCACCTTCACTGGCCGCAGCGCGGCTGAAGTTGATCACCGCGGCCTTGGCCGCCGAGTAACCGGCCATCCACGGCGTACCGAACTGCCCGCAGATCGAAGCCAGGTTGATGATCGAACCGCTGCCCTGGGCGCGCATCAGGCCCATGGCCGTGCGTGTTCCCCAAAAGGTGCCGTCCACCGTGGTGGCGAAGTTCGAATGCCAGTCAGCGGTCGAGGTGCTGTCAATCGCGCCCCAGCTGTAGGCCATGGCGTTGTTGACCAGAATATCCAGACGGCCGTGGCGCTGTGCCGTCTCGCTGATGGCGCCGACATAAGCGGCTTCATTGCTGACATCGGCCACCGCGCATTCGGCACGGCCGCCGCTGTCACGGATCTGTGCCGCTACGGCTTGCAGCGGCTCGATGCGCCGCCCGCACAGCACCACCAGCGCGCCTTCTTCGGCAAAGCGCAACGCCGTCGCCGCGCCGATGCCTGAACCGGCGCCGCTGATAAAGGCAATTTTGTCTTGTAAACGAGTACCCATGATCTGCTCTCCCATTGCTGTGCGCGGCACTCAGATAAACGCCATGCCGCCGTTGACCGCGAGGTTCTGACCGGTGATGAACGCTGCGTCATCACTGGCCAGAAAGGCCGCGACGCGAGCGATTTCATCGGTTTCACCCATGCGACCCAGGGGGATGGCCTTGAGCATGCTTTGCATCCAGTCGTCCGGGATGTCAGCCATCATCGGCGTGTTGGTCGGGCCGGGAACGATGGTGTTGACCCGTATGCCGTTGCCTGCAAGTTCGCGCGCCATACTGCGGGTCAGGCCCATTACCCCGGCCTTGGCTGCACAGTAATGGCTCGGACCTTCGCCCGTCAGGGCGGCGGTGCTGGAGATATTGATAATCACGCCGGGCGTGGCAGCGGCGAGCATCAGCTTCACCGCTTCACGACTGCAGAAAAACGGCCCGGTCAGGTTGACCCCGATCACTCGTTGCCAGTGTTCGTCCGGGGTTTGTGCGAAGGCATCGATGGAGCCGATACCGGCATTATTGACCAGCACATCAAGGCTGCCGAAATGTGCATGCACGGCAGCCATCGCGGTGGCGACCGAGTCGCTGTCAGCGACGTTGCAGGACACTGCCAGGGCCTTTTCGCCCAGCCCTTCAATGCTTTGACGCGCGGCATCGAGGTTGATGTCGGCGGCGACCACCTTGGCACCCTGCTCGGCAAAGTGACGAACAATCGCTCGTCCCATGCCCTGGCCTGCACCGGTTACAAACGCCACTTTGTTAAGCAATTTCATCCTGTTCTCCCACCTGCCCGAAGTCGGCCCGCCGGTAAGCCCGGACGGTGTATGGGAGCAATCATTGACTGCGGCTAAAAGCTGAACATCGTCCGATGGGACTAAGCAGCTCAAGAGCGGATGACGACCGTAGCAGCTGACGAGCAGCCTAGTTCCTACGGCAGCTGCAGAAACACTGCAACTGTGGGAGCGAGCCTGCTCGCGAAGGTCGTTCGCGAGCAGGCTCGCTCCCACAATAGGGCTTGACCTGCAACAGAGTATCTACAGCTTTCATCCCCAGAGAGATTCTGTGCATGACCGGCTGGTCTAAATGGACGATGTTCCTCCAGCCGGTTCGTGGAATAACTCACTCACTAGAACAAAAACCGGGAGACCCGTCGTGTCCATACCCTTGCGCCCCACCTGGCGAACCCATTACGCACTGGGCGTATTGGCAGCCATCTATATCTTCAACTACATAGACCGGCTGCTGATGGCCATTTTGATCGAACCGGTAAAGGCCGAGTTCGGCATTTCCGATACCGGTATAGGTCTGCTTTCAGGTGTGACCTTTGCCGTGTTCTACACCCTTTTCGGCTTTCCGCTGGGGCGCCTGTCCGATCGGATCGGGCGCAAAAAAGTCATCGCCTTCAGCTGTATTGCCTGGAGCGTCATGACCATTTTCTGCGGCTTTGCCGCCAGCTTCACCATGCTGGTGATCGCCCGGATCGGGGTCGCTATCGGCGAAGCCGGGGGCACCGCGCCGTCAATGGCCATGGTCTCGGACCTCTACCCGCCCGACCGCCGCTCGACCGCCCTGTCGGTATTGATGCTGGGCTCAAGTCTGGGGGCGATTTTCGGCCTCGGTCTGGGCGGCTGGATTGCCCAGCATTACGGCTGGCGTTTCGCTTTTGTGGTGATCGGCGCACCGGGGATTTTGCTCGGGTTGATCCTGCTGTTTACCGTGCGGGCACCCAAGCCGGCGATGCTGGTCAGCCCCAATCTGGTCGCGCAAGACCACTGGCTGGTCACGGTTCGCGAATTGTTCCAGACACCGTCCTTTCTCTGGCTGGTGTGCACCGGCGGCTCGGCTGCCATTGCCGGTTATGCCATCGGTACCTGGAGCCCGAGCTTCCTGATCCGCTCCCACGGCCTGAGCCTGCAGGACGCGGGCCTGCTGGCCGGGGTCGCAGGCGGTGCCGGGGCAACCATCGGCACCCTGACCTGCGGCATTTTGTGTGATCGCCTGGTGCGTCGCGACAAGGGCTGGCAAATCGGGGTGCCGCTGCTGGGCACGCTGATCAGCATCCCGTTCGGTCTGGCGTATTTCCTCTGGCCAGTGGGCACTGCATTTTATATGGGCAGCACACCCATGCCGACCGCGTTTCTGTTTTATTGCGTATTCAGCTTTTTTGGCACCTGGTGGGCAACGCCCTGCCTGGGCGCCATCTCCCATCTGTTTCCAGCCACCCGCCTGGCCCAGGCCACTGCAATTTTTGTAATGGCCATGACCCTGCTCGGGGTCGGTGTCGGGCCGCTGCTGATCGGCATGCTCAGTGACGGCTTTGCCCATACCCTGGGCAACGAAGGCCTGCGCTATGCCCTGGCTTCCTGTATCTCGCTGCTGGTTCTGGCCTCGGTGTTTCTGGCCATGGCCTTGCCGCGCTACCGCAACCACCTGATGAACAAGACCCCGACCCCAGCACCGCTGGCTGACGCGGCCACTGCCTGACAACTGGAGATTGAGTGATGACCGAACAAGACCTTCCCCTGCCCATCGGCCACTTTGTGACACTGGACAGCGGCCTGCGCCTGCACTTTCTCGACGAGGGCAGCGGCCCGGTCGTATTGTGGTTGCACGGCAGTGGCCCGGGCGCCAGTGGCTACAGCAACTTCAAGGGCAACTATCCGCAGTTTGTGGCTAACGGCTTTCGCAATCTGGTGGTGGATTTGCCGGGCTTCGGCCGCTCCGACAAACCGGAAGATGTGAACTACGACCTGGCGTTCTTCGTCAACGCCATGTCGGGCTTTCTCAAGGCAGTGGGGGTCAAGCGCGCCACCTTGCTCGGCAATTCCCTGGGCGGTGCGATTGCTCTGGGCCTGGCGCTGGCTGAGCCGGAGCGCGTCGAAAAACTTATTCTCATGGCGCCAGGCGGTGTTGAAGAGCGCGAAACCTACTTCAAGATGATCGGCATCCAGCGCATGGTCGAGCTGTATAACGCAGGCCCGCTGGGCATCGAGCAAATGCGCCGGATCATGAGCCTGCAACTGTTCGACACCGCGCTACTGGACGACAACCTGTTGGCCGAGCGCGTGGCCGTGGCCGTGCATCAGCCGCGCAATCTGTTCAGCACCATGATGGTGCCCAACATGACCGAGCGCCTTGAAGAGCTGCAGGCACCGATCCTCGGGTTCTGGGGCACCGACGACAATTTCAACCCCGCATCCGGCGCGCTTAAAGTGCTGACCCACGCTCCCAATGCGCGTTTTATCATGCTCAATCAGTGCGGCCACTGGGTACAGGTCGAACACCGCGACATGTTCAACAAGGCGTGCCTGGAGTTCCTGCGCGGCTAACCGTATACCTGCATGACCTGCGGCTGCCTGCGGGCGGCCGTAGCCCTTCCAGACACCCGCTCGGGCTGAAATAACAATGACAAAATACCCTCAGTTACTGGCACCCGGTCGCATAGGTTCTCTTGAACTGCGCAACCGCATCATCATGGCGCCCATGGGCTCCAACTTCGCCGAGGCCAATGGCCAGTGTGGCGAGCGCATTCAGGCCTATTACGAAGCCCGCGCCCGTGGCGGCGCCGGGCTATTGATCATGGGGGTGTGCTCGGTGGCGTTTCCGGCCGGGACCGCCGAGCCATTCCAGGTCGGCGTTTCCAGCGATGAGTTTATCCCCGGTTTGAGCCGACTCGCCGAGCGCGTCCACCAGCACGGCGCAAAAATTGCCATGCAGTTGCAGCACGCCGGCAAGACGGCAGTGCGCGACATGGCCGAAGGCCGGCAACTATGGGTGCCCTCGGTGCCGCCGGTGCTGCAAAGCGACATGATGGCCGCGCTGACGCCCGAAGAACTGGCCAACTTTGTCAGCTCCATGAAGCGTCGCGCCGAAGGCTCACCGATCCGTGTAATGGACAGCGCCGATATCGCGCAGATGATCGAGTGGTTTGCCAGTGCCGCCGACCGCGCCAGGCGAGCGGGTTTCGACGGTGTGGAAATCCATGCGGCCCACGGCTACATCATCGCCGGTTTCCTCTCCGGCTATTACAACCAGCGTGAAGACGAGTACGGCGGCTCGCTGGAGAACCGTGCCCGGCTGCTGCTGCAAATCATCGCTGCAATACGGGCCAAAGTCGGCCATGAATTTGCCGTATGGCTGCGCCTGGATGCCGAAGAACTGCACACCCCCGGCGGCATCAATCTTGAAGATGCCATCGCCGTGGCACGCATGGCCGAGGCGGCAGGTGTAGATGCGGTCAGCGTTTCGGCCACTGCGCGCATCACCAGCGGCGTGGTGTTTACCGAGGCGCCACTGGTGCACAAGCCCGGGGGGTATCTGGAATGGACCGCTGCGCTCAAGCGTAGCGTGCAAGTCCCGGTGATTGCCGTGGGGCGGATCGAGCCGGAGGTCGGTGAAGCCGCCCTCAAGCGCGGCGACTGCGACTTCATTGCCATGGCCCGCAAGTTCCTCGCCGATCCGGACCTGCCCAACAAATTGCTCAACGACCAGGAAGCGAGTATCCGCCCGTGCATTTACTGCTACGTGTGCGTGAGCCAGATTTTTATCAACGAGCGGGTCAAATGCGCGGTCAACCCCATGACCGGCCATGAGTTCGAATACGTCATCGGCCCCACTGCCACACCCAAGCATCTGGTGGTGGTGGGAGCCGGGCCTGCCGGGATGGAAGCCGCACGCATCGCCGCGTTACGCGGCCATCGCGTGACCCTGCTCGAGCGCAGCGACCGCCTCGGTGGCACGTTGTTTTTCGCCGGCCTCGCCTATGCCGAAAACGCCCGCCTGCTGGAAAATCTCAAGGTGCAGGTGCAGCAGTCGGCGATTGATATCCGCCTCAACACCCTGGCCAGCCCTGCCCTGCTGCGCGACCTGGGTGCCGATCAGGTGCTGGTGGCCGTAGGTGCCGAACGTGCTGCACCGGCCATCCCCGGCGCCGATCAGGACCATGTCTGGAGTGGCGACGAACTGCGCCGTTTGATGACGGGTGACCGTGCTGAAGAAATAGCCAAACGCAAACTGTCCTTCACCCAGCGTGCACTGATGAAGGCCGGCAGCCTGACTGGCGTGACTGATAGCCGTGAAGCCATGGAAAAACTGTCGCGGGTGTGGATGCCGCTGGGCAAGCGCGTGACCATTATCGGTGGCGGCCTGGTAGGCCTGGAGCTGGCGGAATTTTTGATTGCCCGCGGACGTCAGGTCACCGTACTGGAAAGCGGTACTCACCTGGGCCGGGAGCTGGCCATTGTGCGGCGCTGGCGGGTGCTGCATGAAATTCGTGTGCATGGCGGCGAGTTGATCACCGGGGCCAGCGTTACGGCGATCGACGGCCACAGCGTGCGCTATCAACTGGCCGATGGCACTTCGGCGCAGAGTGACGCCGACTCCGTGGTACTTGCCATCGGCGCCCAGCCCGATACCGGACTGCTCGACGAACTGACCCGAGCGGGGTTGAGCGCCAGCAGCATCGGCGACTGCCACAGTATCGGCTATATCGAAGGCGCAATCAGCGCCGGGCACAAAGCCGGACGCGAGGCCTAGCGGTTCATCTGTGGGAGCGGGCTTGCTCGCGATGCAGGCGGCGCGGTATAGCGGTTGAACCGCGTCGATGCCATCGCGAGCAAGCCCGCTCCCACAACCGCGATTACCAGGTTCTTTCCAACAAGCTGTCGAACATCGCCTGGGCTGCCGACGAAAGCTCATGGCCTGGCTTGGTCAAAACGCCAATGGCCCGCTCCACCACCGGCTCATGCAAGGTGATGCAGCAGGCTCCCAGCTCACGCATCTGTTCGGCACACAGGGCCGGCACCACGCTCACGCCCAGCCCGCTGGCGACCATGCGGCCCACCGTGGCCAACTGATGGCTTTCAAATTCAACCGGCAATTTCATCTGCCGCGCCTGCAAGTGTTCTTCCAGCAGCACCCTCACCGCAGACGGTCGTTGCAGAGTGATAAAGGGCTGTTCCAGCAGGGTCTGCCAGTCGATCAAGTCAAGCCCGGCCAGTGCCGAGTCACGGGGCACCACGGCGACAAAACGGTCCAGATACAGCGGGGTGAACGTCAGCGACGAAGCGCCTGCCGGCTCGAAGGCCACACCCAGCTCCACCTCCCGGTCACGCACCATCTCCAGTACCTGCTCGTTGATCACATCGTTGACCGTGACGTTGACCTTGGGATGCCGCGCGCGAAAATTTTTCACAATGGCCGGCAGCAAGTTGCCCGAAAACGACGGGATGGCGGCCAGGGTGACGCGCCCGCGCTGCAGGGTGAAGCGCTGGCGCATTTGGTCTTCGACATTGTCCCAGTCAGCAATCAAACGCCGGGCCAGCGGCAACAGCGACTCGCCCTCCGGGGTCAGGGCGACATTGCGCGTGGTGCGACTGAACAATCGCCCGCCCAGGCCCTGTTCCAGCGCCTTGATGGTCAGGCTCAGGGCCGACTGCGACAAATGCAGACGTTCGCAGGCCACGGCAAAACTCAGGCTTTGGGCCACCGCAAGAAAGGCACGGATTTGTTTTACGGTCATGGCCAGGCCTCAGGCTTATTGATTTGTTTTATCTATTAATCCGACGCAAAAATCAACTTATCAAATCAATGATACGCAGTAACACTCATGACCAATGGCTGAGCACAGCCGGCGAACAATAAAAGAGGTGCATATGGCAGGTTTCGACAAGCGTGTGGCGTCCTATGAAGAAGCCCTGGCCGGGCTCAAGGATGGCATGACCGTGATCTCTGGCGGCTTTGGCCTGTGCGGCATCCCGGAGAACCTGATCAACGAGATCAAGCGCCAGGGCATCCGTGACCTGACCGTGGTATCCAACAACTGCGGAGTCGACGGTTTCGGCCTTGGCGTACTGCTGCAAGACCGTCAGATCCGCAAGGTCATTGCCTCGTACGTCGGTGAAAACGCCCTGTTCGAAAAACAGTTGCTCAGCGGCGAAATTGAAGTGGAGCTGACCCCCCAGGGCACTCTCGCGGAAAAAATGCGCGCCGGCGGTGCCGGTATCCCGGCGTTTTTCACCGCTACCGGGGTCGGCACCCCGGTCGCCGACGGCAAGGAAACCCGTGAATTCAAAGGGCGCGCCTATTTGATGGAAGAGTCCATCACCGGCGATTTTGCCATTGTCAAAGGCTGGAAAGCCGATCACTTCGGCAACGTGATTTATCGCCACACCGCGCAGAACTTCAACCCCCTGGCCGCCACGGCCGGCAGGATCACCGTGGTCGAAGTCGAAGAAATCGTCGAGCCCGACGAACTGGACCCGACGCAGATCCACACTCCCGGCATCTACGTCGACCGGATCATTTGCGGCACGTTTGAAAAACGCATCGAACAGCTCACTGAGCGCGACTGATCCTCAGCCCCCCTGCCCCAAGCTTTTGAACCTGAGCACGGAGAACAAAAATGGCTCTTACCCGAGAACAAATGGCACAGCGCGTCGCCCGTGAAATGCAGGACGGTTTCTACGTCAACCTGGGTATCGGTATTCCGACCCTGGTTGCCAACTACATCCCCGAAGGCATGGAAGTCATGCTGCAATCGGAAAACGGCCTGCTCGGCATGGGTGCCTTCCCCCGCGTCGGTGAAGCCGACGCCGACATGATCAACGCCGGCAAGCAGACTGTGACTGCGCGCACCGGGGCGTCGATTTTTTCCTCGGCCGAATCCTTCGCAATGATCCGGGGTGGCCATATTGATCTGACCGTGCTCGGCGCATTTGAAGTCGATGTACAGGGCAATATCGCCTCCTGGATGATCCCCGGAAAACTGGTCAAGGGCATGGGTGGAGCGATGGACCTGGTGGCCGGTGCCGAGAACATCATCGTCACCATGACCCATGCGTCCAAGGACGGCGAGTCCAAACTGCTGGCGCGTTGCAGCCTGCCACTGACCGGCGCCGGATGCATCAAGCGCGTGCTGACCGACCTGGCCTATCTGGAAATCGACAACGGCGCCTTCATCCTCAAAGAACGTGCCCCGGGTGTCAGTGTTGAAGAAATCGTCAGCAAAACCGCCGGCAAACTGATCGTCCCCGAGCATGTGCCCGAGATGCAGTTTTAACCGAAATTCCTGTAGCTACTCTGTTACCGGTCAAGGGCTCTGTAACAGCTGACTCGCGGCCTTCGTTCCTCAGCAGCGACTACAGAAACACTGCAACTGTGGGAGCGAGCCTGCTCGCGAAGGTCGTTCGCGAGCAGGCTCGCTCCGACAATAGGGCTTGACCTGCAACAGAGTATCTACAGGTGCAAGCGTGATCCGAGTGTGAACTCTGAAGCCGCAGCGGCTGCAGGACTCAAGACTTCACACCTCGATTTTTTTACCCGGATTTGCCCGGGCCCAATCACCCGACCATCCGCAGCCACCGGTTGCATCAAGGCCAGCGGCTGTTCGGTGGCGGTGTCCACCAACTGCGAGGGCTGTGACAGTGCGTCAAACACCAGCCATGGCCCAGCCCGCGTAGTCGCCTGCATCAAGGGCATGGTTTGTCATGGCCGCTCACATATTTGTCCTGCTGCGATGAAGGCCGGTGGCTAGTCTTTTTCGAGACCACCACCCAAGCCGCAACCACTCATCGGAGCAAATCATGCTGGCATACAACAAGGCTTGCAAATCGTCTCCAAATGGAGACAATCATTGATGAATCACGAGATACGGCAAACCATAATTTTTGCTGATTGGCTGCTGAATTTAAGAGACATGCGTGCACGGATCGCCATCGCCCGAAGAATTGACCGGGTATCAACCGGCAACTTGGGTGATTTCAAATCCGTGGGCAATGGCGTATCTGAGCTGCGCATTGATATCGGCGCAGGCTATCGGGTGTATTTCACCTTGCGCGAGGTCTCGATCGTGATTTTGCTGGCTGGGGGTGACAAGTCCACACAGCCTGGCGATATCCGCCAGGCGCATAAAATGGCAAAGGAGATTTAACATGACCACTACGCTACTGCCCTTCGACATGGCACAGCTGCTGAACAGCGATGAGGCCATCAGTGAATACCTGACTCAAGTGCTTGCCGACGGTGACACTGACGAACTGATCCGTGCCGTTGGCTACGTTGCAAAAGCTCGTGGCATGGGGCAAATAGCCAATGCCACCGGGCTTGGTCGTGCCAGTTTGTACAAGGCTTTCGCTGCGGGTGCCAAGCCCCGCTTTGAAACCGTGATCAAAGTGATGCACTCCCTGGGTATTGATTTGCAGGCTACAACCCAGGGCAACAGGCCTTGAATTAATGCGGCGCCTGCTCTTCCCTGACATCCGGAATGGTCAAAATCCGCTTCAACAGCTCTGCCGTCTCAACCCGGCTGGTTCTTTTGAACTCCACCGTGATGCTCTCGGTCCCCATGTCCGGCCCCTGCTCAACCACCACCTGCTTGAGTCGCGCAGCATCCTCACCGAGAAACTCCTCAAGGCTCTGGCGATTCACCACCCCAAGAGGGGCCACCAGCTTGATCACATGGACCTTTATATAATCGCGATAGCGGTGCTCGATAGGCCCGATGGCAATCAAAATGGCCAGAATCAACACGGTCGCAGCTACGCCCAGCACATACATGCCGCCGCCAATGGACATACCGATAGCCGCCACTGCCCACAGGCTAGCCGCCGTGTTCAACCCCTTGATTACTTCGCCGCGCATCATGATCGACCCGGCCCCGAGAAAGCCGATGCCGGTGACAATTTGCGCAGCAATCCGCGAAGGATCCAGTTGCGTGCCCGGCTGGGTCAGCGCCTGTTGGAAACCAAAGGCCGACACGGTCATAAACAAGCATGCCCCGGTCGCCACCAACATGTGCGTCCGCAAACCTGCTGTCCAGAATTGATGCTCGCGCTGCAAGCCAATCAAGCTGCCGAGCACCGCTGCCAGCAGCAAACGGCCAATCATTTCCCATTCTGAAATCATCCCAACCCCTCTAACCAGAGCATCTGCCTGCGCAGTAAGTGCCCACAGCATAGTCAAGGATCGGCACTGTGCCGGGCTGAGTTATTTGACCAGGCGCACTTCCTTGGACGGCCGATAGCCGAAATAGGCGCTGTAGCACTTGCTGAAATGACTGGGCGAGACAAACCCGCATGCCACCAAAACATCGACTTGAGACAGCTCGGTGTGCTGCAGCAACCGTCGCGCTTCAGTGATGCGCAGTTCTAGGTAATAGCGCTGCGGCGTGGTACCCAGTTGCTCCTTGAACAGGCGCTCGAGCTGACGTCGGGACCGGCCGACATAAACCGCAAGCTGTTCAAGCTCCAGAGGGTCCTCGAGGTTGGCGTCCATCAGCTTGACCACTTCGCGCAAAGGCGCACTGACGCAGATATTTTCCGCCGGCTTGATCCGTCGGTAGCGTGATTCCTCAAATGCCAGAATATCCTCGATGCCTTCCACCAGTGCCTTGTCATGCAGGCTCTTGATCCAGCCCAGAGCCATCTGGAAGGCTCCGGCAGGACTGGAGGCGGTCATCCGGTCACGATCGATAACATAGGGTTCGCTGGTGACCTGCGCTGCCTTGGCCACTTCGGTCAGTGCCGGGCGATGCTCTGGGTGGATTGCGCAACGATAACCGTCCAGCACCCCGGCACTGGCGAGAAACCAGGCGCCGTTCCATAACCCGCCCAGCGTGATACCCGCACGCGCAGCCGCCCTGAGCAGGCTGCTCAACTCATCATTGAGCTTCAACTCGGTCCGGTACCCCCCACAGATCACCAGCAGGTCCAGTTCATGGATCATCGCCGGATCAATACAGGCATCGGGACGGATCACCAAACCCAGATCGCTGACCACCTCACCGTCGCTCAAGCCATAGGTGCGCGAAGAAAACAAACCGGCACGCAGCAGGTTGGCGGTAATGATGGTGTCCAGCGCCTGGGTGAAGGCCGGCAGCGAAAAATGCTCAAGCAACACAAAACCGGTACGCACCATGGGCCCTGGCTCTACGGCACTGTCTTTGAGGTAACGAAGGTTCTTGCCCTTCATGCCGGTGCTGAATTGACGTCGTTCGGTCAAGATTCGATCCGTTTCTTGTGTATTTATAAGGCGCAATGCTAACCGTAGGCAGGTGAAAAAGCTCCTGCCTCAGCTCTCCTGCTTCCCCACCCTGATAGGCCGATACTCCCAGACCGCCTGGGAGTATCGGCCGATGCGCAACCTGACGCACAAACCCATAGTTGAGATCTGTCGCAATAAATCCCCAGCGGTCAGCTCTGTGACCGGAATCAGCCAGGAGAGCGTCATGGCTATCATCTTGAACAGCAGTATCACGGTCGATGAAACGAGCGGTTTGCAGAACGCCGCCACCTCCACCGATATCGAAGATATCAACGATAACGACATCACCGTCGCGGCCATCAATGGTACCGATGATACCGGCGACCTGCCCTTCGCATTCGAGTCCCGTCTGTTCACTCTGCTGGGCGCCACACCGGTCAAGAATGCGGCGCTGAGTGGCTATACCGGCGCCGCCGGCAACAGCGGTGCCGACCTGATCACCATCACCGGTACCTACGCGGACCTGGCCTTTACCGATGCCCAGGGCAAGGCGCTGGGCGACCCGACCAACGCCAACAGCGGCTCGGACTGGAGCGGCCTGTATACCCTCGATGGCACCAGAATCTTTCTTTATACGGACACGACCAACAATATCGTGCTGGGCCGTGCTGGCACTGAAGGGGCGACACCCGCACCCGAGGACGACCTGGCAGATCCGGGCGGTACTCTTATTTTCGCCGCCTATCTTGAACAGACAGCAACCGGGGCCAAGGTCTGGATGGTGCAGCAAGAACCGCTGCTGCACCCGGACACCGCCAACCCCGATGATGTGGTCGACATGAGCAACCACCTCTGGGTAACCGCCAGCCAGGATCTGGCTTTTGATTTCGCCGGTTTGCCCTCCGGGCAGAACGGCTTTCTGATGTTCAAGGCAGGTGGCAGTACCACCGGCCTGATCGTTACCGGCATGGACCCGGATCAGGTACCTGCCAATCAGGCTGACACCGTCAATACCAGCCAGGGTGCCGGCCCTACCACCATCGGCACCAACAGCCAGGGGATCAAGGCTGGCGAAGGCATGATCTTCAGTTTTGTGAGCAACCCGGACGCGCGTTACACCGTGCCAGACCTGACCCATGGTGAGGCGACCAACGAAAGCAACATCCTGTTTGGCGGGCTCTTCGCGGCAAGCGGCGCAACCATTGTCATCGCCCAGGCCACCCCCCCGAAAACCTGTGCGGCCACTATCAGCGCCTTTACCACCGGCCTGGAGGTCGGATCGGCTTACTATGACGGCCTGCTTGACGGTAATGGGCATGCGGTAAACGGGGCAGACAATCTTGGCTATATCGCCAGTATCACGGTGATCGGTGCCAATGGTGTTGCCATCGCCGGTCTGACCGGGGTCACGACCAACACCACGCTCGGCAGCATCAGTGTGACCTTCAACACCAGCAATGGCGGCCTTGACCGCACCGCAACGATTGTCGGCTTCGAAGCCAACTTCTCCCTGCAATACACCGTTGATGGCACCCACAATCGCGTGGTAATTGAAAACAGCGGCACCGGCAACTCCACGTTCGATATCGGCGGTTTCCATCTGCCCAATGTGGTGGCCGTGCCTCAGGAAGTCGGCAGCCTGTTTAACTTTGAAGACGACGGCCCTGCCGCCGCGGGGCTGCCGGTAACGGCACTGGTGGATGAAGACAGTCTGATTGGCGGCATCGATGGCGGTGTCGGCGACGCGGGCCTGCTGGTTCCGGCATCGGCCTCAGGCACTGTGGCCACTGTATTCACATCCGGTACTGATGCGCCGGCAAGCTACTCCTTGTCCAACGACACTTCCGCCGTGCAAGTAGTTGACAGCGCCGCGACTGCGGTGGCGCTGGCCTCCAAGGGCGAGGCGGTTAAATATGACGTGATCGGCAACACCCTGTGGGGCTATGTCGGTGCCGCTGCTGAATACGTCGCCGCCACTGACCGCGCGGTGTTCAAGCTGGAGCTGACCAATACCTCTGACGGCAGCTATACCTTCACCCTTCTCGATCAACTCGACCACCCGGATACGGTGGGTGGCGACAACAGCGAAAACGAACTGATGCTGCAGTTGGGTTCGGTGTTCAAGGTCACCGACAAGGATGGTGACTCGGTCACCGCTACGGCGCAGAAACTGGTAATCACCGTGGATGACGACACCCCGATCGCCACACTGAACCCGCTCACGGGGACGGTGGACGAAGACGGTGTGCTCGAAGGTGCGGCTAACGCTGGCCCAGGTGATGGTATCGCAGGCGGCACAGGTGATGTGGCCGGGGAAATCGTGCTTGCCACCGGCAATGTCAGTACCCTGTTTGCCTCCGGTGCGGACGAGCCACTGAGCTATTCGCTGACCACCAATGGCCTGTCAGCCCTGGGGCTGAAAAGCGCCGGGGTTACCGTGACCTATGCGGTCGCCTTTGATGCCATCAGCAGCACCTGGCTGCTCACTGCATCAGCCGGAGCAGGCAATACGGTGTTCACTTTCAGTCTGCACACAAGCACTGGCGCCTATGCCTTTACCCTGGTGGATCAACTCGATCATGCCGCCGGCCTGAACGAGAACGATCTGACCATCGCCCTTGGCACCGCCATCAACGCTACCGACTTTGATGGCGACACGGTAACGGCAGCCGCCAACGGCCTGGTGATCACGGTGAACGATGATACCCCTGTCGCCACGGTCAATCAGCTCACGGGCAGCGTGGACGAGGACGGTGTGGTGGAAGGCACGGCTAACGCCGGCCCCGGCGACGGTATCGCCGGTGGTACCGGGGATGTGGCCGGGGAAACCGTATTGGCCAGCGGCAACGTCAGCACCCTGTTCCAGTCCGGCGCGGACGAAGCGCTGAGCTACTCGCTGACCACCAATGGCATGGTGGCCCTGGGCCTGCAAAGCGGCGGCGTGGCCGTCAGCTATGCGGTCGCCTTTGACGCAGGCAGCAACACCTGGCAGCTCACGGCCTCGGCCGGAGCAGGCAATACGGTGTTCACCTTCAACCTGCACGCCGCAACCGGCGCCTATGCCTTTACCCTGGTGGATCAACTCGATCATGCCGCCGGCCTGAACGAAAACGATCTGAGCATTGCCCTCGGCACTGCCGTCAATGCCACCGACTTTGATGGCGACAGTGTGACCGCAGCGGCCAATGGCCTGGTGATTACGGTGAACGACGATTCACCGATCGCTTCCATCAATCAGCTCACCGGTACGGTGGACGAAGACGGTGTGGTGGAAGGCACGGCTAACGCCGGCCCCGGCGATGGCATCGCCGGTGGTAGCGGGGATGTGGCCGGGGAAATCGTATTGGCCAGCGGCAATGTCAGTACCCTGTTCCAGTCGGGTGCAGACGAAGCCCTGAGCTATTCGCTGACCACCACCGGCATGGCAGCACTGGGCCTGATGAGCGGCGGCGTGGCCGTCACTTACGCGGTCGCCTTTGACCCAGGCAGCAACACCTGGCTGCTCACGGCCTCAGCCGGAGCAGGCAATACGGTGTTCACCTTCAGCCTGCACGCTGCAACCGGCGCTTATGCCTTTACCCTGGTAGATCAACTCGATCATGCCGCCGGCCTGAACGAGAATGATCTGACCATCGCCCTCGGCACGACCCTCAACGCCACCGACTTTGACGGCGACAGCGTGACGGCAGCGGGCGATGGCCTGGTGATCACGGTGGATGACGACACGCCACTCGCATCGATCAATCTGCTCACCGGCACGGTGGACGAAGACGGTGTACTTGAAGGCGCGGCCGACTCTGGCCCTGGTGATGGTATCCCGGGCGGTACCGGGGACGTGGCCGGGGAAATCGTATTGGCCAGCGGCAATGTCAGCGCCCTGTTCCAGTCCGGTGCGGACGAGCCGCTGAGTTACTCCCTGACCACCAATGGCCTGACGGCACTGGGCCTGAAAAGCGGCGGGGTCACGGTGACCTATGCCACTGCCTATGACGCGGGCAGTAACACCTGGTTGCTGACCGCTTCTGCCGGGGCCGGCAATTCGGTGTTCACCTTCAGCGTGCAAGCGGCGACAGGGGCCTATGCCTTTATGCTGCTCGATCAACTCGACCATGCCGCCGGCCTGAACGAGAACGATCTGAACATCGCTCTGGGCACTGCAATCAATGCCACGGACTATGACGGCGACAGCATCACGGCCGCCGCCAACGGCCTGCTGATTACCGTGGATGACGACTCGCCCGTGGTCACCGCCAAGTCCAATGTGGTCTATGCCAACGCCAGCAACCCGACTCCAGGCGGCACTGGCGTATTTGCCTATGACATCGGCGCGGATGAGCGCCTGGGAACGGTCTACAGCTCTGCAAACAGCGACCTGTCCGTGAGCATGGGAGACAGCACGGTGGGCACCACCGCCATCAGCAACAAAGTGGTGACATGGGCCTCGGAGTCAGACACCAGTGCGGTGTTTAACCTCTCCTTCACCTATGTTTCCAACAACCCGACGCTGGGCGCGCTGACCAACGCAACCGGTACCATGACCTTTGACAAGGTGGCAGATACCTACACCTTGAGCCTGACGGACGATATCGACAGCTTCAGCATCCTGAAAACCTCCGCAGCACAAGGCTTCACCGGCTACAACATTGGCGGCACAACGCCAATCAACCAGCAACCGCCGGTGTCGGTGGCCAAGCTGGCCGACGACTTCTTTGTGCAGTTCAGCGGTTTCGCTGAACAGGGTTCAGGCACCGGTGCCAATAACATCATGGCCGGTGGCAACAGCGCCTTCGTCCCCGGTGAGCTGTTCTCTGCCGCCACCTCATGGGTCAGTGTTTCCGGGACCGCCGCCGGCGTGGCCGGTGACACCATCCAGCAAGGCGAGGTAATGGACCTGGACTTCTTCACCGCCAGCCCGTTCGGTGATACAGCCGCAGCGCCCACAGCCACCAGCAAAGGGATCTACGTCAAGTTCGACGGCATCGGCAGCGAGGACCTGGTAATGGTGCTCAAGCTTATCGATCCTGACGACAACAGCCAAATCACCCGGGCGATCATTGTCGACAGCGAAGACATCATCATAAAAAACGCCTCGACTTCACCCAATAACTTCCATCCGATTGCCAACCCCGCAGCCTACGGGATCACCCTGGATCAGAACGACGGTGCGGTGATTATCGAGAGCAACGACTACAACTTCGGCGGCGAGAACTACCTGATCCAGGGCCTGCAGGTGCTGGATTCCACCGAGGGTGTCAGCGGTAGCGGCTACAACCTCAATGGCAATGTGGGCGTCAGCGGGGTCAGTACCGGCAGCACATTGACCTTCAGCAACGAGTCCGGCGAGGGCAGTAAAAGCAACCCTGTAGAAGCCGGTGAAGCGGGAACCTGGGATGGCGATGTGATCAAGATCACTGACCTGGGTTTTGTCACCTCGACCACCCCGGATGCCCATCTGGCCTTCAACGTCGTGGTGACGGATGCGGATGCCGATTCAACCGCAGCCCAGACCCTGAATGTGACCATCGAAGGGGACAAAACCTTCACCGGTGGTGTGGGGGCCGACACCTTCAACTTCAGCGGCCTGGATACCGATAGCTCACTGACTGCGGCAACGACAGTGATCTCCTCCGGCTTCACTTCCGGGGTGGACACGCTGAACTTCCCGACCGCAGGCACAGGGGCGAACTATATGGAAGTGGCGGCCCCCGCGGCCAACGTGGCAGCCTTTATTACCGCCGCCGATACGGCGCTCAATGGCACCACCAACTACTACTTTGGCGTCGTTGGAGGCGACGGCTATCTGGCATACGACGGTGATGGCACGGGGATCACCGGCATTATCAAGTTGGTGGGTGTGACGGATATAGCCCCGACTGACATTGTGTAAATGTCGCAGCAGGTAAAAAGGCCTGGCTCCCACAAGGAGCCAGGCCTTTTTTGTCGGGCCTTTATTTGCTGTCAAACAACCCGTGCTTGATTGCGTACATCAGCAAGTCCGTACGGTTGATCAGGTCAAGCTTCTGGTAAATGTTGCTCAGATGGTTATGCACGGTGTGCTCGCTGATGCCCAGGCTTCCGGCGATGCTCATGTACTTGGCCGAGGGCTCACCCACGATGGCGCGAATCAGCTCTCTCTCGCGCAAGGTCAGACGCGATTGTTTCTCCAGTTCCAGATTGTGTTTCAAGGCCGTATGCCCGCTCGCAGCATAGTCGCACAGGCCGCCGGTCCAGGCCCTGTTGAGCCCGGTGTCTCGATGGTGGACCTTGATGATGGCAAGGATGATCGACTCGGTCGGGTCTTCCGCCAGTACGATGCCACGAGCACCCGCTTCCATTGCCTGGGTTGCGGGTATGACCTCGTACAGCCCTTTGAGCACCAGCACTTTAATCCCGGTACTGCGGGTGAGTTGGGTGATGACCGCCAGCGGGTTCAGCGCGTCCGGAAAGAAGCTAAAAAATATGACATGGGGTCGTAACTGATCGGCAAGGTCAAGCGCATGGGTATAGGTGGTGGCCTGGCCACTCACTTCCATTTGAGGCTTCCTGGCATTGATCAAGTCGTGAAGACCTCTGAGAACAAGCGGGCGACAGTCGATCAGCATCACACGTATGGGTTTTCTGAGGGGGGGCATTACCTTCCTGACTCCCTTGAACCATCAATCACCTCTACCCGCTGCCCGTTCGAGTAGAAGCAAAAACAATCAGGAGTACTTATCAATAGCTTGCGCCTGTTGATGTTCTTCCTCGGGCTGTCTGGTAAGTCTAGGACAGACCTGCGTGCTGCCCCGCCTGCCAGAACGGCAATCGGGCAATCCGTTTTTTAATCAGGCACCTCGTGTTTATTCCTGCATGCGGCCAGCAGACCACGCAAATCAAGGCCTTAGGCGTGCTGCAGGGGGGACGCGACATGTATGACAGGCATCATGCGTGTCAAAAAAACAGACAGATGGTGTAACACCAGGTTAACAGATAAGCACAAGGTCAATTAAATGGCGTTATCGCGGATCCGCAATGTCCGCCGCCGGACTGCCCGGATTCAGCCACAGATTCACGCTTGCAACACTTTCACCAGGTGGCTTGCCCGCCCAGCGATTGAGCGTAATGACATTGGTGACGAAGTCGTACTGGGTCTTAAGCAAATCCCGATGAGCCCGGTATTCGTTACGCACACTGGTCAGCACATCGACGGCATTCACCATCCCGTAACCGAACGCTTTTTCTGCAGCGGCTCTGGACAGCTGTGCCGAAGCCAGGGCATGGCGACTGGCACTGATCTTCTCTGCGCTGGTATCGGCCGTCAGGTAGGCGCTGGTGATTTCCTTGACCACCCGCCGCTGTACCGACTCCAGCTGTTGCTCGGCCGCGATCTGATCCTGATACAGCCCGCGCACCCGTGCCGAGGTCGAGCCGCCGCTGTATATCGGTACCTGCAGGCCGATCCCGGCCACATAACTGTCGGTGCGCGGCACCAGGGCATTGTTATAGCCTTCGTTGGACTGCTGCGCGCTGAGGGTCAGGCTCAGAGTCGGATAGTGCCCGCCCTTGCCGCTACGCAAGGCCGCGCCAGCCACCTCTACCCCGCTTTCATTGGCCTTGAGTGCCGGGTTTTGCGCAACCCCTTCGCGCACCCAGCTTTCCAGGCTCTGCGTCGAAACCCGTAACTGCACATCGTCGCGCACGCGACTGAGCTTCTCCTTGACCGGCCGTCCGACGATTTCGGCCAGCGCTGCGCGACTGACGCTGACCTGGTTACGGGCATCCAGGACCTGCGCCGCCAGGCCGTCGACACGGGCCTTGAGGTCCAGCTGATCGGTAATCAAGGCCAGCTGTTTGGCGTACAGCGCGTTGACCCGGTCCAGGCTTTTTTGCGTGGTACGCAGCTCGGCCTGAATCAGTTCGAGTTCATCTTCGGCGGCCAATACCGTGAAGTACCGCCGGGCCAGCTCCACCGTGGCCTCGGACTGAGCCTCCAGAGCTTCGGAATCGGACTGTTTGGCCATGCTTTTGAACTTCTGGTAATTCTCCCAGGTGGACTTGTTGTACAGATACTGACGCAATACCAGACTGTAGACTTCACTGTCGAAACTCTGCTGCACCAGCTCGTTTTCCTGGTGAATCCGGTTGACCCCGGCGTTGAGCGATACCTGCGGCAACAGGGTGCCCATGGCTTCACGCTGGTACTCCTGCCCTGCTTGCGCCCGCGCACGGGAGGCCAATATTCGCGGGTCCTGCAAACGGGCCTCGCGATACAACTGCATCAGGTCAGTGGTGAATGTCGATGCGCTGACCCCTTGCGCCGCTGGCACTGCGCCTTGCGCAAGGGCAACCCCCGCGGCAAGCCCGAACAAACCACCCAGCACGCGTGCAGTCACTTGCATGATCACTCCTCAATCATCGATTGTGAGAGGGCATTGCGCGCCGGTTGCATCAGGTAGTGCAGCAGAGTGCGCTGCCCGGTGATGATCAACACGTCCGCCGGCATGCCCGGCAGCAACTTGCGTTCCCCCAAGGTGTGCTCACCGGCTTTGGTCACCTTGACCCGGGCGAGGTAATAACCGGCCCCGGTTTTTTCATTGATCAGCCGGTCTGCCGAAACACTGCTGACCTCGCCTTCGATCACCGGTGTGGTGGCGCTGTTGAACGCGCCAAAACGAATATCGGCACGCCTGCCGATGGCAACACGATCAATGTCCACCGGCGCCACCTGGGCCTCAATAACCAGCCCCGACACTGACGGTACGATGTCCAGCAACGGGGTCGCCGGGCGCACCACGCCGCCAATCGTATGCACGGTCATGCCGATCACCATGCCCGCTTCAGGGGCACGAATCACGATATGGCCCAGGCGGTCTTCCAGGGCGCTGGCGCGCTCCTGCAGGTCGTAAATTTTGCTCTGGACCTCTGCCAGTTGCTTGACCACTTCGGCATTGAAGTCCTTGTCGATCTGCAGGATCTGCAGCCGGGTTTCATTGATCTGCAAGCGGCTGGTGGTGATTGCGGAACGGTGCTCGACCACTTCCGACCTGAGCAGTTGGCGCTTGCGTTCCTGCTCGAGCAGACGCTGTTTGTCGACAAAGCCCTGGGCCAGCAGGTCAGTCAATTCGACAATTTCACCACTGTAGGACCTGTCCAGATGCCCCTTGGCGCCGATAATCGCCTGGGTGCCATTGATCTGTTCATTCAACTGGTCAATGCGCTCTTGCAGCACGGCAATCTGCCCCAGGCGCGAGCCTCGCTGGGCGTTGAATACCCGGATTTCGCCCTGGCGCGCTTCGCCGCCCCGCTGGATGTCGGCTGTGGCCAGCGCAGCAAAAGCAATCTCGGGCAGATTGTCGCGCTCTGCCACAAGCCGGGCTTCCATGGCTTTGGCGGCAATCAGTTGCCCACGGGTCATCTGGTATTCGAAGCGCAGCGGCGTATCGTCGAGAATGATCAGCGGGTCATCCTGTTTGACGGTATCACCGTCATGTACCAGCACCTCTTTGACGATGCCGCCTTCAAGGTGCTGTACCGTTTTGCGATACGCCTGCACGGTCACCACACCCGGTGCATAGGCCGCGCCATCAAGCGGCGCGAACGCAGCCCAGGTGCCGAACACGCCGAAAGTCAGCACCACAATGACAAAACCCAGGCGTCGGATTTTTCGATCGCTAGTGGTCAGTTCGGCAAAGTTGTCAGTTGATGGAATTGGGATCATGGGGTTCATCGGAACCGTCCTTGCCGTTAGCCACCGCAGCCATGGCGGTTTCAGCCTGCATGGTCTGTTTTGGCGCCTGCTGTGCGTTGAGCTCCGTCAGCACGAGCTCACGCGGCCCGAACAGACTGAGGCCGCCGTTGCTCATCACCATGAGCCGGTCAAGCTGGGACACAATATTGGTGCGATGGGTAATCACAAACAGGGTGGCACCTGACAGCCTGATCCTGTGAAGGGCAGCTATCAGGGCTCGGTCACCGACTTCGTCGAGATTGGAATTGGGCTCATCGAGGATGATCAGCCGCGGGCTGCCGTACAGGGCGCGAGCCAGCCCTATGCGCTGGCGCTGCCCGCCGGAAAGTACCACGCCGTCACCACCAATCACGGTGTCGTAACCATCGGGCAACAACAGGATCATGTCGTGAACACCGGCCGTGGTGGCCGCAAGAATGACTTTCTCGGAATCGACCCGGGTAAAACGGGCAATGTTGTCGCTGACGCTGCCTTCGAACAGCTCGATGTCCTGGGGCAAGTAGCCGATATGGGGCCCCAGTTCATGTTTATCCCAGGCGCTGATATCCGCGCCATCCAGGCGCACCACACCTTGCAGCGGTGCCCAGATGCCCAGCAGCGCCCTGGCGAGGGTAGACTTGCCCGCCGCACTGGGGCCGATAATGCCGACCACGCAACCGGCCGGCACACTGAAACTGATGTTCTTGATGATGGCAATATTCGAGCCGGGAGCCGCAACGGTCAGGTTCTCAACCTGCACGTCGCCCTTGGGCGCCGGTAATGACATGCGCTCGGGCTGAGCCTGTTGGCTGGCCAGGATCGCGTTAAGCCGGGCGTACTGCGAGCGCGCCGCAATAAAGCCTTTCCAGCTGCCGATAATCAGATCAATGGGTGCCAGTGCCCGGCCCAGCAGGACCGACCCGGCAAACACCAGCCCTGCCCCCACCTGATGATCCACGGCCAGATAGGCCCCCAGTCCGAGAATCAGCGATTGCACCAGAATCCGGAACGACCTGGACAGGGTGCTGATCATGGCCCCTTTATCGCTGGCCCGGGATTGCAGCAACAGCACATTTTTTTGCCGGGTCCACCAACGGTCCATCAAGGTTTCAAGCATGCCCATGGATTCGATGACTTCGGCATTGCGCAGGTTTTTCGTGGTGTAGAGCGAAGCGCCAATATGCTCCTTGTTGGCCTGGGCCAGCGTCGGCCCGGTCAATCTTTCATTAACAAACGCAAGCAACAGCAACAACAGCGCACTGCCCGTCGCCACCCAGCCAAACCAGGGGTGAAACATAAACATCACGGCGATATAGATGGGTAGCCAGGGGGCATCAAAAAAGGCAAACAAGCCGTTACCGGAGAGAAACTGACGCAAGCCGGTCAAGTCATTCAGCGGTTGGGCCGAGGCGTCCATCCCGCCGCTTTCCAGGGCCCGCTTGAAACTGGCCTTGTAGACCTGGCGGCTGAGCAGCATGTCCAGGCGGTTGCTGACCCGGACCATGATCCGTGATCGGGTCCACTCAAGGCAGCCGAGGGTGATCACCAGACCGGTCATGATCAGCGTCAACATGCTGAGGGTGGTCAGGCTGCCGCTGGTGATCACGCGCCCATAGACCTGCAACATATAGAACGTGGGAACCAGCATTAACGCATTGATAAAGAAGCTGAAAAAACCAACGGAGAGAAAGCTTTCCCGGCAGGCTTTCAACGCAGTGTGCAGGCTGTTTTCAGATGGGCTACGCATTGAAAATTCCAGCTTTGAAAGCCTTCATTAGTAAAGCGTAGATCATGCCCGCGCGGTGTGCTTAGCGTGGCGCGGCACGAAAACTTCACTGGCAGACAAAGTCTGACAGACCAACACACAGGCAATCCCCCACGGGGCAAAAACTCACTGCCGGGCCACTGGGGAAAACATTCAGTTACGAACGGTCGTCTTGAATTTATTCATATCCGGAGTAGGCTGGATTTATACCTGTATCGGAGGCAGTCATGCATCTAGTCGCCCAAAATCCTGAGCCCGACATCACCAGCGGCGATGCAGGTCGTGTTGCCCTGACCTTTTTCTTCAGCCTGATGGAGCACTGGGGTTGCACCAAGGATCAACAGTGCACCCTGCTCGGCGCCATTGGTAATACCACCTACTTCAAATACAAAAAACTGCCGAACGTGCGCTTGCCCCACGACACTCTGGAACGCATTTCGTACTTGATGGGCGTACACAAAGCTCTGCGCATCCTGTTCAGCAACAAGCCTGAGCGGGCCTACGAATGGGTACACAAACCCAACACCGCAGCGCCCTTTAATGGCCAGAGCGCCCTGGGCTACATGCTCGCCGGTCAGGTGGTCGATCTGGCAGACGTGCGTCGTTATCTGGATGGAGTACGCGGCTGATGCCAGATGCAGTGCTGCCTGAATGGATCAAGGCTTACCGCATCATCAATAGCGCCTTCCCGCCCATCTCGGTATTTGAAGACACCCTGGATCCAGCAGATCTTGAAATCGCCTTCGCCCTCGAAAGCCTGACCAATGACCGCCTGCGTGACCAGGCAGGCGTGCTGCAACGGGTAACGCCAGAAGACCGTCTGTGCGGCGAAGGCTCGACGCCGATAATGGCCGCCTTTACCCATATTGGCCGGGCCAGTCGTTTTACCGATGGCACTTATGGTGTGTACTACTGTGCCAACAGCCTCGAGGCCGCCATTGCTGAGACCTGCTTTCATCAGGAACAATTCTGGCGGGCCACCCGGGAAGCCAGTATTGAAATCACCCTGCGCACCTATATCAATCGCGTGGTAAAGCCGATGATCGATATACGTGGCGTTGCCCGACTGCACGATCCTTCACCTGCCCGATATGGCCTGCCCCAGGCCTTCGCCCAGCCATTGCGGGCAGATGGCGCCTGGGGCCTGCTGTACAACAGCGTGCGCCTGACCGGCCACGAATGCGTGGCTGCGTTTCGCCCTCCAGCACTTTCACTACCGGTTCAGGGCCAGCATTTGAGATATGTATGGGATGACAAGGCGCAGGCGATTACCTGGGTCCTGCAGCTCAGCGAAGTGCCAAGATAAGGCCAGGGATTCCGGCGAACGGGTCACCTGATCGATTTCTTCAGGCCAGCCTTTGAAGTCCCTGGACTTCAGGCTGTGAACCGCAGGGAAAACCGTGCTTTGCACAAGCCCATGCTCGGCGTGACCAGCGCGTGGCAGGTTTTGCCAGCAACCTTCAGAGGGTGTATTGCTTGAACAGTTCCTCTTTGATGATCAACAGCGCATCTTCGTAGTAGCGCTCGCCGCGAGCCTCACTGAGCAATACCGAGCGCACACTGCCCTCGCCTTCGGCAGGCGTGTGTTCGCAGGTCAGGTAGAACTCGGCGGTTTCAGGTTTGAATTCCAGGTAGTAGAACAACTCGCGACCTTCGCGGTGCCAGTAGCCGATTTCTCTGCGCATAGGGGTTCCTTGGTTAGCCAGATGAAAAGCCCCTCACCCTAACGCGCTGCGGCAGGGAAAAGGGACTTGATTGGGGGACGCTAAAGTTTGTTTGCTGGTTGCGGCCTGTGCCCTCTCCCTCCTGGAGAGGGCTGCAAACCCGCAATCCTTTCCAGCGCCACTTTTAAAGCCTGGACACTGGCAGCCGCCGTCAGGCTGATGCGCACCGCATGGCCAGCGCTGGACTTCACCGCAAATACATCCGCCGGCACCACCTCAACGCCAACGGCGCGACACGCCTCGGCGCCGTCTTCCACAGTCACCCAGATATGCGGTGATGGCGTGTCTGTCTGATACATCGCAGCCCCCAAAAACTTTTTTGCCAGGCGCCAGCGCCGGCTCACTTCCAGGGTTTGCCACTCCAGCCGCGCTTGTGCTGTGCCATCACTGATCCATTGGCAGGCGATGGCCTGGCACAGCGGCGATACCCCCCAGTGCGCCGACTGCGCATAGGGATCAATACGCGCCAGCAGCTGTGGGTTAGCCACAATCCAGCCCAGGCGCACTCCCGCCGCAACGGTCTTGGACAAACTGGTGACCAGCACTGCGAGCTCGGGCAAAAAGCGGTACAACGGCGGGCTGTCGGTCAGCGCACCATAGACATCGTCTTCAATCACCTGCACACCATGGCGTCGGGCAATATCGGCAATCGCCAGCCTGCGCTCAACGCTCATCACCGCCGAAGTCGGGTTTTGCAGGGTCGGGGTCAGTATGGCAACCCGCGCACCCGTGGCGCGGATCATCCGGTCAAAGTCCTGCGCCAGGATCCCTTCCCGATCCATCGCGACGCCATGCATGGGCAAACGCAACTGTGCGCAAGCAGCCTTGATTCCCGGTGCAGTAAAGGCTTCAACCAGTACCGCATCGCCCGCCTGGCATAACGACAGCAGCACCGTAAACAGCCCTTGCTGGGCGCCGGTGCAGAGCATGATGTTGTCCACGCTCAAGTCCAGCCCGCGGCCCTTGAGCCAGGTCGCGCCCTGTGCCCGTGCCTGCAACAGATCCGCAGCGCTCAAATAACCCTGCAAGCGGATCGCCTGGTTACTGTCGAGCAACCAGGACAAGGCCAACCCATCCTCTTCACCAAGATGGTCAATGGCGGGCAGGTTGGTTCGCAGGTCGATACGGGGTGTCTGCTCATCGGCGTGTTGCAGCCTGAACAGCGTCGCCTCCTGGCTGCTGGCCAGTACATAGGTACCACGCCCTACCTCACCCGAAACCAGATGCCGCCTGGCCGCCTCGCGATAAGCCTGCATCGTGGTACTGGGGTTCCAGCCCAGCGCCCAGGCCAGACGCCGCTGGGGTGGCAAACGTGCACCGGCTTGCAGTTCGCCGCAGGCGATGGCCCGGGTGATTGCATCGACCAGTGCAAGATAGCGCGGCTGGTCTGTGTCATTGAGGGTTGGCATCCACATTTATTGTTGGCCATGCAATATAAGGGTCGGCCCATACAATGCGTCGTGCCTAGAATCGAGTCAAATCCCTCGATGACGGTGTGCCATGTTTGATTTGAATGCCCTTCGCCTTGCAGCCCATACCGTGCACCAGACCCTGGCGCCCACACCGCAACTGGCCTGGCCTTTGCTGACCGAACGCATGGGTTGCACGGTATGGGTCAAGCATGAAAACCACACGCCCACCGGTGCCTTCAAAGTGCGCGGCGGCCTGTTATATGTGCAGGGGTTGCTGGCCCGCGAACCGGGCACCAAAGGCCTGGTCACAGCCACACGCGGCAATCACGGCCAGAGCCTCGCACTGGCAGCGCGCAGCGTAGGCCTTCCAATCCGGATCGTGGTGCCGGAAGGCAACTCGGTGGAAAAGAATGCCGCCATGCGTGCCCTCGGCGCTACCGTGATTGAATGCGGCAAGGATTTTGACGAGGCCCGCACCCATGCGGCGGTGCTGGCGCACACTTATAAATTGCACCTGGTCCCCGCCTTCCATCCCGACCTGATTCGCGGCGTGGCCACTTATGCGCTGGAGTTGCTAGAAGCAGTGGAAGAACTGGACACAGTGTATGTCCCCATCGGCATGGGCTCGGGCATTTGCGGGCTGATCCAGGCGCGCGACTTGCTGGGCCTGAAGACCGAGATTGTCGGTGTGGTGTCTGCGCACGCCGATGCTTATGCGCAAAGTGTCGAGCAGGGCCGTGTGGTCTGCACCGAGTCGGCCCACACGTTTGCTGACGGGCTGGCTTGTCGCCAACCGCTGCCCGAGGCGCTGGAAATTATTGCCAAGGGCGCGGCGCGGGTGATTCGGGTGTCCGACCAGCAGATCGCCCATGCGATTCGGGTCTACCATGAAACCACCCATAACACCGCTGAAGGCGCAGGCGCCGCCGCGCTGGCCGGCCTGATCAGCGAGCGCTCAAGGCAAAAAGGGCGCCGGGTTGCACTGATCCTGAGCGGCGCCAACATTGACCGCCTGCTGTATGCCGCCATTCTGGCCAACAGCGCTGACGCATAACCTAAAGGAGTGTGTATGCAGTACCTGATTCGCCGCGCCACACCGGGCGATGCCCAGGCCATCAGCAAGGTGGTGATTGCCGCCTTGCGCGAATCCAATGCCCGGGACTATTCCCCCGAGGTGATCGCCCGGATCGGGCAGAACTTCTGCCCGGCCGAGATTCTGAAGTTGATGCAGCAGCGCCAGATGTACGTGGCCGTACACGAACACCATGTAGTGGGAACTGCCAGCCTGGATCACGCGGTGGTGCGCAGTGTGTTCGTCAATCCGGGCCATCAGGGCCGAGGCATAGGCCAGCAATTGATGGCACGCATCAAGGAGGCGGCCATTGTTGCGCAGATTCAGGAGCTGCGGGTACCCTCCTCGCTTACGGCCGAGTCCTTCTACGCGCAACTGGGCTTTGCGAAAGTACGCGACGAGTTCCATGGGGACGAGCGCACCGTGATCATGGCCCTGCGTCTGGACGACTAAATCCCGGGGCAGCTATGCTGAGCCTGATGACTTCTTCTGCGTCGCTGCGCTCAACCTGCCCACCCGGCGCCTGCATCTGCGAGCGGGAGCAACTGTTGGCGACACCTGGCACCGACCTGCGCATCCTCAACCTCACGCGTCAGGCCGAGAAAGTGCTGATCGAGCGGCTGGAAAACCTGAAAAGCTTCGACGATCTTGAACATATGCAGCGCCGCATGCACGAGCAACTGGGCATTGAAGTACTGATCGACCCCGGCGTCACAGAAGTGCGTACCATGCGAGGCATTGCGATACACCTCGCCGAGCAACCGGGCCTGTGCCGAAAAACCCGACAGGCAATCCCGGCCGCCATCCGCCGGGCGCTGGAGAAACGACCTGAAATTGCCTGGAAACTGCTGGATGGTCACGGCTTGTTTAGCGACCCCTGAATCGGCTCTGAACAAGGGCTTTAACCCCGGAAAAGGTCATATTTTGCGGCATATGAACAAATTCGCTTGCCATAACCCGAATCTCTGCCCTATAAGCGCGTCTTTTAAATTAACTGAGTCATACCAATGAGTGCCGGATTCACCGAGGACGACATGCGCAGAGCGCTCGGCCTTGATCTGCCTGCTGCCCCGGTTCAACCTGAAGTTGAACCGGCTCCTGCCAAAACCATCCCTGCTCCGAAAAAAGCTGCGGCACCTGCCAAAGCGCCATCACCTGTGCCGAAAAAGCGCAGCGGGCCTGTCCTGCGCGTCACCATGCGGGTGACCAAGGTGTTTGACGGCGATGAAAGCCTGTTTGTCCATGACTCCAAGGATTTGAGCCGATTCAACGCCGAGCAAGAGGCGAAAAAAGCCCTGGCCAAGGCTGGCTTTAAATACTTTGAACTCGAGTCTATTGTTTCGGTGGACTGAGTCTGCCGCAGACCGCCCGTTTTGCCGCCACACCAAGGAGCCCGAACATGCAATCGCAACCCCTGAACGCCAGCGACTTTGACGTGATCGAAAACACGCTGCTCAAATACGGCGACGATCACTCCGTGCTCAACCCTTCGGAGCTCGACGGTTATTTCACCGCACTGGTTTCAAGCCCGACTCAGGTGGATATCGCCGACTGGTTCCCGGCAATCTGGGGCGGTCAGAACCCGGCCTGGGAAAACCCTGAGGAAGCCAAACAGTTCATCGAACTGAGCGTTCGCCATATCAATACCCTGGCCCGGCAACTGGCTGAGGACAGCAGCGCATTTATTCCGCGTTTCGAGCAGACCGAACATCTGGGCCAGGATGTAACCCTGGCGGAAGAATGGTGTTTTGGTTACACCCGTGCGGTGGCCATCAGCAACTGGCCAGCACTTCCGGCGCCGCAAGCACGCTTGCTCCAGGCCATCGCCGACTGCGCCGAGCAGGACAACTTCGAACTGCCCGACGACCTCGACGTTGCCGCCCACCAGCAAAGCGTTGCCGCCATTGCCCCTGCGGCCCGGGCGCTGCATGACTTCTGGTTGAGCCAGCGCTGAGCTCGGCGAAGCTGATTTTGATTTTGTAGCAGCTGCCGAAGGCTGCGTCCGGCGGCGAAGCCGCCGTAAAATCAGCCACCGCGATTATCCAGATAAACCTTGCACTGCGCATTTACGATCGCTTCGCAATCGGACGCAGCCTTCGGCAGCTGCTACGAATTGTGCTGCGGCACACTATAGAAACCATCCCCATGACCACCCTCAGCCATTACGATTCCCCGGTCAGCGAACCGATCAACAGCCAGATCCTGCAGCTCGTGGTCGATCACCTGAGCGATATCAGTGCGATGGAAATCGCCCCGAGCAATCTGCTGTACAGCATTTATCAGTACGCCATCGGCTTTGAAGTGCATCTGTACCTGCAGGCACTCGACGGCACCAAAGGCATTGCGGTCGAGCTGATTGTCGCCACCGATGCCCAGGACCCGGAAAAAGTAACGGGCTTCGCCTTGTACCTGCCTTTCAAGGACGACCCCCAGGCCTGCGGCATTGCCTATATGGCCGAGCTGGCCAGCCACCGCCATCTGGGGGTGACCCGTTCGATGCTCGAGGAAGTCGTGCGCCGCTACCCTCACACCGAGCTGACTTGCAGTGTGACCAAGGTTGCGGAATTCGAGGCAATGGGGCTGCAAGTCATCGGTACCCGCGGCCCGCAAGTGCTGATGAACACCCGTGACCATAGCAGCGACGGCCTGATGGCCGTGCTCGACGTCGCCGCGATCTACCAGTCCACCGAAGTGCGCCAGATCCATACCTACCTGCTGCAACGCAACGGCAAAAAGGCCATGCTCGACGCCGAGAAGAAACGTGATCGCCAGATCGATCAACTGACCGCCCGGGCCAAAGCCTTTGTGGCCCTGGCAAAAGACTAAAGGGGCGAAATAACGCATCATGGTTGCACTCCGTTAAGAGGGAACCCGTATGCGCGCTCACTTCACCCTGCCCCGTCTCGGCGCCTTGACATTGAGTCTGGTGTTCAGCGCTGGCGCCGTGGCCAGCGAAGAATCGCAACTGATCGACTCGATCAATGCTTACCGCAGCCAGATTCAATTGTGCGCAGGGCAGGCCTCGCAAGAGTTGCCGCCACTGTCGGCCGACACCCGCCTGGTGCTGCCGGCCAGCAGTTTTGGCGATTTGCAGCAAGCCCTGGCACAGGCGGCATACCCGATGGTCAACGTACAGGCGATCAACCTGTCAGGCCCCCGTGACGCCCAGGCCGCCATGAAAGCCGTGCAGGAAAGCTTTTGCCGCGTGGTGCTGGACCCGCAATTTGTCGATATCGGCGTCAGCCACGACCAGCGTGACTGGCGCATCGTTCTGGCCCGTCCGCTGCTGGCGGCACGCCTGGGAGACTGGCAGGCCGAAGGCCAGAAAGTCCTCGAGATGCTCAACAGCGCCCGTAACCAACCCCGCCAATGCGGCACCCAGGCCTTCGGCCCTGCCGCGCCCCTGACCTGGAACACCACCCTGGCTAGCGCTGCCGAGAGTCATTCACGGGACATGGCCAACAATAACTACTTCGATCACAAGGGCCGCGATGGCAGCACCCCGGGGGATCGCGCTGAACTGGCGGGCTATATCGCGCAGCAGATCGGTGAAAATATCGCCGCCGGGCAGGACACCACGCGCAAGCTGGTCGACGGCTGGCTGGCCAGCCCTGGTCATTGCGCCAACGTGATGAATCCGGGGTTTCGCGAGCTGGGCGCAGCCTACGCGGTAGACCCAAAAAGTGATGCAGGGATTTACTGGACGGCCCTGTTCGGGACGCAGTGAGGTATTGCGAAGGGGTTGAGCGAGGCGGTAACGCGAGATAAAGCAGCCCCACCCGAGCAGCGTCGGGTGGGGCCGTTTTTTTACAGCGCCATGTCAGCCGCTGGGTTGCTTGGAGCAGGCTTTGCCGGCTCCGTAGCAGGCGTTGCAGTGTGAGTTGCCGCCGGGATCGCCGGTGGTGGAGTCAATTGCAGGACTTCAGCCGTGTAGGCCCACTCTTGGGCAACGCGATCAGGATCGCCGTTCAGCTTGGTGCCATAGCTCGGCACGATCTGGTGCAGCTTCGCTTGCCACTCCGGTGTTGCAACCTTGTCCTTGAACACGGTTTCAAGCACGGTCAGCATGATCGGTGCAGCCGTGGAGGCACCCGGGGATGCGCCCAGCAGACCGGCGATGCTGCCATCTTTGGCGCTGACAATCTCGGTACCGAGTTTCAGCACGCCGCCCTTCTCTTCGTCACGCTTGATGATCTGCACGCGCTGACCGGCCTGCCACAGGCGCCAGTCTTCGGACTTGGCGTTCGGGAAGTACTCTTTCAACGCATTGAAGCGGTCTTCGTCCGACAGCATCAGCTGACCGGCCAGGTATTCAACCAGTGGGTACTGTTCGATACCCACTTTGGTCATTGGCCAGATGTTGTGCGGGGTGGTGCTGGTCAGCAGGTCGAAGTACGAACCTTCTTTCAGGAACTTGGTCGAGAAAGTCGCGAACGGGCCAAACAGGATAACGCGCTTGCCATCCAGCACGCGGGTGTCCAGGTGCGGAACCGACATCGGTGGCGCACCAACCGAAGCCTTGCCGTAGGCCTTGGCCAGATGCTGCTCGGCAACAGTCGGGTTATCGGTTACCAGGAACGAGCCGCCAACCGGGAAGCCTGCGTATTCCTTGGCTTCAGGAATGCCGGACTTCTGCAGCAGGTGCAGGGCACCGCCGCCAGCGCCGATAAAGACGAACTTGGCGTCAGTTTCGGTTTTGCTGCCATCTTTCAGGTTTTTGTACACCACGCGCCACGAACCATCTTCATTGCGCTTGATGTCTTCAACTTCGCTCGACAGTTTCAGCGAGAAGTTAGGCTTGGTTTGCAGGTAAGCCGCGAACTGGCGTGTGATTTCGCCGAAATTCACGTCAGTACCGATCGGAGACCAGGTGGCCGCGACTTTCTGGTTGGGATCGCGCCCTTCCATCATCAGCGGAACCCACTTCTTGATCTGCACTGGATCTTCGGAGTACTGCATGCCCGCGAACAGAGGGCTGGCCTGCAGGGCTTCATAGCGCTTTTTCAAGAACTTGATGTTGTCATCGCCCCACACAAAACTCATGTGCGGCGTGGAGTTGATAAACGAGCGCGGATCTTTCAGTACGCCGTTCTTGACCTGCCACGACCAGAACTGACGCGATACCTGGAAAGCCTCATTGATTTCAATGGCCTTCGGGATTTCAACGTTGCCGTTCTTGTCTTCCGGCGTGTAGTTCAGCTCAGCCAGGGCGGAGTGACCGGTACCTGCGTTGTTCCAGCCGTTGGAGCTTTCCAGGGCAACGCCATCGAGACGTTCAATCATCTCCATGGACATGCCGGGTTCTAGCTCGTTGAGCCATACACCCAGAGTAGCGCTCATGATGCCGCCGCCGATCAGCAGTACATCCACGTGTTTAGGTTCTGCCGCATGCACGGAGGTAATCCCCATGGTCAGCGCCAGGCCCAGTAGCCCCTTGTTCATTTTTTTTAACATGTTGTAGTACCTAAGATAAAACGCCATCTGCCCGGCACTCGGTGCCTGAATTTGCCTGACCCACTACAGACGGTCACCTGCAATCGAGCCAGCTTCAAGCCCCGAACGGGCAGACATATAAGGCCTGTGCACGTTACAGACCTCACTTCATGTACCTTGGGCGCTGATCTCTTGTTGGTCTTGGCTTCAGCTACTTGGGTAACATTTTGGGTACAGCGGATGTGACTCCCTTGATGTCCGGCCTGCTCGCGGCTCCTTCCGGGGAACCTGCGTGGGCATGACGCTCCAGGGCGGCCAGCCGACTTACCGCGACATTCTACCTCAGGTGGCACTCTGGGCGAAGCAGCAGTAGCCAAGCCCCGCGCTCAGGTATAATCGTGTCTTTGCCCCGCCTATCAACAGGATTCACCCATGTCTTTAAGCAAACGCACCCAGGCACAGATCGAACGTCGCCTGATCACCTCCCTGACCGAGGCCTGTGAAACGGCCAAATCACAGATCCCGGGGTTTGCCTGGTTGACCCATGTTGTTGACTACGAGGCCTTCCCGGCCAGCCTGAAGGTGGTCTGGGTGTTCGATACGCAAGCCAGCAAAGACTTCGCCCTGGCCGATGGCGAGGCGCGCTATATGGGTGAACTGACGGCCCAGGCGCTGGCGGATGCCGGCGTAAAGGTGCGTAACGGCTCGGCCCATGTATTCTTCGATTCAGAAGAAGAGTGCCAGCGCAGTTGTGGCGGCAACTGGCCCAAGCGCCTGGCGCAAAAACAGACCGGACGCAGTTGAACCGTGGCAAAAGACATTGAAAACCCGTGCATTGCAGTTTGCCAGTTAAGTGGTGAGCTATGCGTGAGCTGCGGTCGAACCCGGGAAGATATCCGCAAGTGGCGGGGCATGAAGCGCCCGGAAAAAATGGCCGCCGTGCAGCGCGCCAGCGCTCGGCTCAAGAGCCTGCGCAAGAAGAACGGCTAAGCCCGCTACGCCAGATACTTGCCGAACCAGCCCAGGGTCCTGTTCCAGGCCAGAGTAGCCGCGGTTTCATCGTAGCGAGGCGTCGAGTCGTTATGAAAGCCGTGATTCACTCCCGGGTAGATATGCGCTTCATGGACTTTACCGTTGCGGTTCAACGCCTGCTCAAAAGCTGGCCAGCCGTCATTGATCCGTGTATCCAGCCCGGCGTAGTGCAGCATCAACGGTGCCTGGATACGGGCGACCTCGTCTGCACCGGGCTGGCGCCCGTAAAACGACACTGCAGCTCCCAGCTCCGGGTAGGCCACTGCCGCCGCATTGGCCACCCCGCCGCCATAGCAGAACCCGGTAATCCCAACTTTGCCGGTACTGGCATCATGCTGCATCAACCACTCCACCGCCGCGAAGAAGTCATTCATCAGCCTGGCAGGGTCGACTTTTTGCTGCAACGCCAGGCCTTGCTCATCATTGCCGGGATATCCGCCCACTGACGTCAGGCCATCGGGTGCCAGAGCGATATATCCCGCCTTGCCCAGGCGCCGGGCAACATCTTCTATGTAAGGATTCAGCCCGCGGTTCTCATGCACCACCACCACGGCCGGCAGCTTGCCCGCTGCCTTGGCTGGCCGCACCAGATAACCGCGCACCTGGCCGTTGCCCCTGGGCGATGGGTACATGATGTACTCGGCAATGATATCCGGGTCGGTAAAGGAGACCTGCTCGGCGAGTGCGTAGTCTGGGCTCAACGCCGTCAGCACCGATAACGCAGTGGTGCCCAGGGCGAATACAGCAGCACGGTCAAGAAACTCGCGACGGTTGATCTTGCCGTGGGCGTAGTAGTCATAAAGCTCAAGTAATTCAGGGGCAAAGTCTTTCGCTGTCAGACGCGTCATCTTGGCGTTTCCTTGGGCCGGTAGCGCTTAACCATAGAGCAATTTGTAGCTAAATGCGTCTCAGACCTTTTACCTTGTGCTGTGGGATACCATACCGGCCATGCCTGAAACCTGTCAGGCCAGAACCATTAACTGAAGGGGTATCAAACGGTGAGAATTGCACTTGTGCTGTTGTTGAGCGCGTTTTCCATGCTGGCCCAGGCCGCGAATATCGGTGAGCGCCTGACGTCATGGACCCTGAACGACCAGCATGACCAACCCTACACCCTGGACGAAAAAACCCAGGTGCTGCTGGTAGCGCGCAATATGGACGGTTCCAAGCTGGTCAAGGCTGCGCTGGAAAACCAGGCCAAGGGCTACCTGGAAGCACGCAATGTGGTGTTTCTCGCCGATGTGCAGCGCATGCCCTCGCTGATCGGCAAATTTATCGCCATCCCGGCCATGCGTGACTACAGCTACCGTGTTGTGCTTGACCGCGACGGGACTGTTGCCGCCCAGTACCCCGGTGCCGAAGACAAGGTACTGTGGCTGCAACTGGAGAGTGGCAAACTAATGTCGCAGCAAGAGTTTTCCAGCGCCGACGAATTGCGTGCGGCACTGGAAAAACTGCCGGTGCAATAATCGCGTGTAAGGGATCTGGCTAGCACTTATCGCATCGGCGGCAAACCATAAGCCGCCAGATCAAAGTCGGCCAGCTGGCGGATGATCAGGTCGGCATGCGTGTACTTGCTGTCGGCCATGGCTACATCAGGTACGGCAATCGCAGTCATGTTGGCGGCTTTGGCAGCCGTTACCCCGAAAGGCGAATCTTCGAATACCAGGCAGTGCTCGGGCGCAACACCCAGGCGCCGTGCCGCCGTCAGGAAGATATCCGGTGCAGGCTTGGCTGCCCCCACTTCAGGGTCGTCAGCGGTGACAATGGTGTCGAACAGCTCAAACCACTCACCATGCAAGGTGGTTTTGTGGGCAAAGGAATGTTGCGATGAACTGGTGCCCACGGCAATTGGCACCTTGTGGGCCTTGAGATGGCGCACCAGCGCCTCGGCACCCGGCATGCCCGTGGCTTTGGGGAAGCGTTCTTTTAGCAACGGCTCGCGGACAACCAGAAATTCCTGCGCGGTGATCGGCAATTCCAGCGCCTTGACCAGAAATTCTGCCAGGTCCAGGGCGCCACGGCCGATGATGTGCTGCTTGATGCTCCAGTCATAGGTGCGACCGTAGCGTTCGGCGATGATCTGCGTGACTTCGGTGTAAATACCCTCAGTATCCAGCAATAACCCGTCCATATCGAAAATCACGGCCTTGATCGGGCCGACAGCAGCACGCGGTGTAGTCATCACAACAAATCCGTTGGCAGGAAGGATTCAGCACCATAACACCGGGAGAAGCACAATGTGCTGCAGACATCGTCAATCATCAACTCTCAGCTGGTGATCAGCATCCGTGATCACGGCATCACCATATACGATTGGCACACTGCGCTGCAGGGGTTGAAAGTGGGCTTATTGCCCCACTCATAAATCCAATACTAGGAGGCACGCATGCCCCAGTCCCTGCCAACCCTGTGCGGTTCGATCATGGGCTCGCCCTTTTCTCTCTCTGCGAAAATCCACAATGCGGCCTACGCGGCCCTGGGCCTGGACTACACCTTCGTCTGCTTCGGCATCGAGGACCCGGTGGCGGGCGTCGCGGCCATCCGCGCATTGGGTGTGCGCGGCATGAACGTGTCCATGCCCTACAAAACCGTCGTGATGGAGCATCTGGACGCGATCGATGAGTCCGCACTGGTAATTGGCGCGGTCAACACCATCAATAACATCGACGGCGTTCTCACCGGCTACAACACCGACTACCTGGGTGCAGTACGCGCCCTGCAGGAAGTCTGCGAGCTCAATAACCAGCGTGTTGCCGTGATCGGCGCCGGTGGCGCAGCGCGGGCCGTGGTCTTTGGCTGCCTGCAAGCGGCAGCCCGGGTCACGGTGTTCAACCGCAGCAGTGAGCGTGGCCAGGCGCTGGCCGCAGATCTGGGTGCACGCTGGGGCGGCAGTGTCGAGGCCTTCGCAGCCCGGGATTTCGACATCGTGATCAATGCCACCAGCGTGGGCTTCAGGCAGCCCGACAGCAACCCGCTGGACGGGCTGCTGGCCAGCCATCTGATCGTCATGGATGTAGCCTTTATGCCCGTGCGTACCGCCTTGCTTCTGCAAGCCGCCGCGCTGGGCTGCCGCACCGTGTCCGGCACACGCATGCTGGTGCAGCAGGCCTGCCGGCAAATCGAGTTGTACACCGGCATGGAGGCCCCCATCGACATCATGGAGCAGGCCATGCTCGACGAAATCCAGAGGTTGAAATTGTAAGAAATCCTGCTGCCTATCGATAACAAGATGCCGTAAAGGCGCCTACCAGAAGGTACCAACATGACTCACGATCATGCTTCATCTGATATTGAATTGGTCCCCGAAAGCCCGGAACACAAAAAAGACCTCCACCGCGCTGCCTGGGCCTGCTCCCTGGGCAGTGCGCTGGAATACTACGACTTTGCCCTCTACACCCTGGCAGCGGCGCTGATTTTCGGGCCGCTGTTCTTTCCTGAACAAACCCGCACCATGAGCCTGATTGCCAGCTTCGGCACCTACTTCCTGGGCTTCGCGATAAGGCCATTGGGTGGTGTGCTGTTCGGCATGATCGGTGACCGCGTGGGACGCAAGTTCGTGCTCACCTCCACGGTGTTGCTGATGGGTATTTCCAGCACCCTGATCGGTGCCCTGCCCACGTTTGATCAAGTCGGCTACCTGGCCCCGGTGCTGCTGGTGGTGCTGCGTTTGCTCCAGGGCCTCGGTGCAGGTGCCGAACAGGCCGGCGCGGCAGTGATGATGACCGAGTATGCACCCCCGGGTCGACGCGGTTTTTACGCTGCCCTGCCCTTCCTTGGCATTCAACTGGGCACCATCCTTGCCGCTCTGGTGTACTTCATGGTTATCAGCAGCAGTGACAACGTGCTCGAAAGCGGGTTGTGGCGCATACCGTTCTTCAGCAGCGTGGTGATCGTCGCCCTGGGCCTTTACATGCGCCTGTCGCTCAAGGAGTCGCCGACCTTTATCCGCCTCAAGGCCCTCAAGCGCGTCTGCGACAATCCGCTAAAAAGTGCGATGAAACACTCAAAACCGACGCTGCTGCTGGGCATTGGCCTACGCCTGGGAGAAAACGGCGGGTCTTCGATTTATCAGGCCCTGGCGGTGAGTTACATCGTTGGTGTGGTCGGCCTGCAAGGGCCGGTGGGCGTGCTCACCTTGATCTGCGCCGCCAGCCTGGGTGCTCTGACCGTGCCGATTGCCGGTAAACTCAGCGACCGTTTTGGCCGTGTAGTGGTGTACCGGGCCTTTGCGCTGCTGCAACTGGCACTGGCGTTCCCGGTATGGTGGATACTGAGCCAGGGCAATGTGATCGCGAGCATTATTGCTATCTCTATCGCGCTGGGCATCGGCACCTGGGGCATGTTCGGCACCCAGGCGGCGCTGATGCCTGAACTGTTCGGCTCGCGCCACCGCTATATGGGCGTATCCATTGCCCGGGAAGCCTCGGCGGTGATTGCTGGCGGTATTGCGCCCTTGATTGGCGCCGGGCTGATCGCTCTGGTCGTGGCCAGTCACGATGGCGATGCCAGCGCCGGTATCGGCGCCTGGTTGCCGATTGCCTGCTACCTGTCGCTGCTGACGCTGATCACCCTGTACACCACCTTCAAGACCCCGGAAACCCTCAACCGAGATCTGGACGAGCCCCGTGATGCCTGGGAAATGCTGCCTGCTCACAACGCTCCGCAGATGACGCCACAGCCGGTGGTGCAACCGACGCCACGCTGATGCTGCGTGCTGCAACCTGACTCATGCAAAGAGCCTGCTGACTGCAGGCTTTTTTGCGCCAGCACGATGCTGCTCTACTCGTAATCATAATCGGTCACCAGAAATACCACCGCGACTGACGCAACGCTAAGAAAGGTCTGACTGTATTGATTCGGGATAAAAGTAGAATCTCAGGCAAGGAGTGAATCGCCCTCACAGTGACAGGAGTCAGGCGTCAGATGGCGGCCCGACGTCACTTGCCAATCGCAGGAGACAATATGAAATCATCCATTACCCTTTACGACGCGCTGACATCCATCAGTATGCCTTCAGGTAAAACTAAAGCCGTTGTCGAAGCCTGGGAGAATGAAGTGAAAGATCTCGCCTCCAAATCAGACCTGGGGCAAACCGAACGGCACCTGAAAGCCTCCATTTCAGAATTGGGCGCTGAACTGCGCGTTCTGATAAGGGAGCAAGGTGTAGAGCTCAGGTCATCCGTCAAGGAACAAGGCCTCGAACTGCGCTCGTCAATTACTGCGCTGGAGGCCCAGGGCAAGATTGTTCACTGGCAGTTCGGCATCATCTTCATTTGCATCAGCGTGCCATCGATCAAATTGGGATATGACTTTCTCAACAGGGCTTTACTGGGGGAGTAAAGCCCTGGCCGACCTGGGTGATGACTTCAACTGAACAGCCTGCATCATTATGGGCTGTTCAGTATCCGGCTTGGGCTTGAAGCAGCTTGCGCATGAAAACCCGGGCAAAGCCGTATTGCGTGGCCCTGTGGGTTTCCTGATAACCGAGCTCTTTATAGAGTTCGATGCATACCAGGAATCAGCGTGGATGGCTGATTGCCAAGGATGGAGTTGCCGGCACCCTGGCTGGCAACTCCATGGCATCACCCGTCGATAAACACCTTCAGAGGCGGTTCGTGCATCAGGAAGTTCTGGTGCGAGATATTCCAGGCATAGGCACCCGCCAGGCTAAACACCAGCAGGTCACCAATCGCCAGTTGCGCAACAGGTTGCTGCCTGGCCAGCACATCCTTGGGCGTGCACAACTGGCCTACCAGGGTGACGTCCTGACCGCTTATCTGCGGGGGATTTGTGCCCCGCATAACCGTGAACGGATGGTTATGGTCTTGCGCTGCAGGCGTGCGGAAATGATGAGTGCCGCCTCGACCAATGGCAAAAAACTCGCCGTGGCTGCTTTTGATATCCAGCACCTGCATGACGTAATAGCCGCAGGCTGCGCTGATAAAGCGACCAATTTCGAAGCGGATTCGGGTCGCGCCCATGCCGAACTCATCAACCAGCCCCTTGAGCCCCTGACAAAACCTTGGCCAGTCGAACGACTGCGCCGGGTTCTGGTAGTTGATGCCCATGCCGCCTCCGACATTCAGCACGGGCAGTTGCAGGTCGTGGTCGACACACAACTGGCGGAAAGTCAGGAAGTAGCTGCGTATCAACTCAAGGTGCGCATCGACATCCAGCTGGTGTGACAGCATATGAAAGTGCAGCCCCTTGAGCTCCAGAGACGGCTCTTCGCGCAACAATTGCAGTGCACTTGCCAGCCCCTGCTCGTCCAGCCCGAACGGCGTGGGCTTGCCGCCCATGACCAGCCTGCTCTGCGGTGCCTGCGTCAGCTTGAGGTTCAAGCGCAACATCAGCGCAGCCCTCACGCCACGCTGGCGAGCGATGCGCGCCAGACTGCGAAGCTCGGTCACGCTCTCTACATGAAACGCCGAGATGCTGTACTGCATGGCGATATCCAGTTCACGATCAAGCTTGCCCGGGCCGCCAAAGATCAGTGGCTCGTCGGGGCACTGCTCATGCAGCCAGGCCAGCTCCCCGCCCGAGGCCGCTTCGAAACCGTCTACCCACGGTGCAAGGGTTTTCAACACCCGCGCCTCCGGGTTGGCCTTGGCGGCATAGAACAATTCGCAGTTAACGGGCAGCACGGCGCGCATTGCCTTTATATGCTGTTCAAGGGCAGGCAAGTCGTAGACATAGGCACACAATGGCCCTTCGTGCTCAGCCTTGAGCTGTTCGATACAGCGGGTGACAGCGACAGGAAGAGTCATGCGCACTTACTCTTTGCAATAAACGCCAATGGGCTGGGCAGCTGGGTGTAACCTGCTTCGCGATCGGCGCGCATCATCAGACGGGTCATAAAGTTTTCCTTGCCGGGGAATGGCGCACCGGCGCACAACTCGCGCAGCTGCTGCGGATGGCCGAGAAGCGCGCACTGTTCGTGCAACAGCTCGCCGGTGCGCGCCCACAACTGTTGTTCCAGAGCATCGCTACCATTGGCCAGATGAAAAATCGCCTCGCCCAGATTATTCACCAGCGCACAGTAAGCCACCCGCTGCCAGGCCTTTTGCGCGCTGTAGTACACCGAGTTGCGGGTACGCTCGTCGAGCGCGCTCAAGCGTTCTGCCGGCCAGATTTCAGGAACCAGCTTGGTGCCCTCCAGATCGCGGATCCACACCCGGTTCGGCAAGCCGTCCTGAGCAAAGCCGACAACCGTGTTTTGTAAATGCGGCTCCAGCGCCACCCCCTGACGGAACAGGCAGTGCAGCACGCCGCCGAGCATTTTCGCGGCATAGGCATCCAGCCAGTTGAGCGTGGCCTGCTCAATGCCCAGGCCGGTGATGTCGGCATAACGTCGAACCTGGTGACGACAGACACTGCGACCTTGCAAGTCCCAGGTAAACAGCGCCATTGCCACCTGCGGCTGATACGCCCCGCGATCGGCCATGGACAGGTTTTCCCGGTAAACGATACCGAAGCATTCGGTGACTTCGCGGGCCTGCTCCAGCGTACCCAAAGCACCGAGATCAAGGCTGGAGGCTGCGGGCTCGGGCATCAGCAAAAAGTCCGGTTGCCGGATTGCCAGCTCGCTCATGACCGGCCGGAGCAGATGAGTCAGGGCCACGGCACTGTCCAGCTCATACCAGGCATTCTTGCGTACGCAATTGGTCAGCCGCACATGCATCGAGAACTTCATGAAATAAGCCAGTTGCGGGTGGTAGAGCGTACGCACCGACGAGGTCGGGAACATGGCCTGACCCAGAGGGCCAAGGTATTCGATCAGACCCTGCTGTTGCGCCCGCTGCACCAGCGGATCGGCCAGTATGCGGGCGACTTCCCAGGGGTGACACGGATAGGCGTCGTCGCGCCCCGACAGTTGCTGCAGGGTACTGCGCGGGTCCTCACCCTGATGGCGAAGCAGCGCCGGGTCGATCTTGAACCAGTGCAACTGAAAACACGCCCCGACCTCAGGCGAACAGGCCAGCAAATCGTTATGGGATATACCCTCGCGGCTTTTCGGTGTCGGGTGCAGGGCATGCCCCCAGAGCTGATGCTGCTCGGATGCCAGCAGGCTGTCGGCAGCTTCGTTGGCCGGACGGGAATGACGCAGGAAGGCCCGGGTGATCTGCAGGCTGTTGGCGAACTGTTGCAGCATCTCGCCGACACGCCCGGCACCGCTCAGTGGCGTACACAGAAGGCTGGCCAGTTCCCGGGCCTCCAGTGGCCGCCAGCCCTGCTGGTTGCCCTTGAAATAAGGCGCGCCGATGTAATGACAGCGGCCCAACAGGCTGGCGCTGTCGATGCGCACCACCAAACGGCCGCCCGGCAGGTTGATGCTGATGCAACGAGCGCCGGCCTGACGCAGACTCATCGGCACATCCTGTGCCTGGTAGTTCAGATCGGCTTCGTTGCGCGGCAATGCATATTCGCGCAAATAGCAATTGAGCAGGCACTCGATGGCATGGCGCTGGGCTTCACCATCAAGGGCATGGTCATTCAGGGACAAGGTATTGGGAACGAACGTCATGCCGGAATCTCCCGGGAAGTGATCATTAGAGGGCGCGCCATGACCATGGCGGCCATGGCAGCCAGGCAGGCAACCAGAAAGGGGGATGCAATGCCGCAGGTCTGAGTGACCAGAGCAGCCGTAACACCGGCAGCGGTACCGGCCCATTTGCCGCTGGAGTCAAACCAGCCGAACAGGCGCCCTGCACTGCCTTGCCGGCTGCGCTGACTAAGGCAGCGGTGCAGCCCGACAAAGCTGAGCAGCATGCCCGCGCCACTGAGCAGACGCAGGGCGAACAACGGCTCTGCCTGCACGCTCCAGAATTGCAGCGCATTGCTGATCGCCAGCAGCGCCAGCCCCGGCAACAGGACGTTGCCCTGATACTTGTGGACCCAGGGCAAGGCCAGCAGATAAACCAAATGCGGCAGGCTGTAGAGCACACCGATCAAGGTGTCGTTACCTATCCCCAATTGTTCACCGTATGGCATGAAGTAGGGAAAGGTGACCACCATGGCGAAGCTGAACAGAAACTGCACCGCCAGCAGGCGCGCCATGTCGGCTGGCAGTTGGCCTGGCGGCGGTTTTTGTTTGCTGTCCAGGGCATGCCCGGGCTTGTCGTTGGGCAGTGCCAACACCAGAACAAAAGCCAGCAGCGGCAACCACGCCAGCCAGCTGTAAAGGTTGATGCCCAAGCCCCGGGAGGTCAGCAGCCCCAGCAGGATCGGGCCGCTGATCATTGCCAGCCGTGCCGAATACTGAGTCCAGTTCAGGGCGCGGGACAGCCCGGAGCCCTTGAGCTGGGTCGACAGGTAGGCGTTGGAGGCCGCCATTGCTCCGCCGAAGGTGCCCTGGATAACCAATGCCAGCACGAACACGGTCAGATTGGGGCTCAAGCCTGCCAGCAGAAAACCCGCGAACAACCCGGCATGGGCGCGCAGCAACGACAGACGACAACCGTTGCGATCGGCCCAGCGCCCCCATACTGGCGCGGCCAGGGCGGTGCACAGGGTTGGCAGGACAAACAGCACGCCGATGGCCCATCCCGGCGTGCCGGGCGCGAGGTCGCCCAGGATGCGCGGTAGATAGAGCGGAATCCCCAGCGCCGTAAAGGCCGACAGGTAATGCCCCAACAAGACGCTGGCGATTAAACGGCGCTGCATGGCACCTCCTCCAGCAGGAAATTCGCCGCGCTGTAGCCATAGAACTTGTTGATATCACTGGCACCGGAATGCGCCTTGCTGAACAGGCTGCCGGCGCTGAGCAGGTACTTGACCGGCAACCTTGGGCTGTCGAGCAACCAGCGGCGTGCGTCGTCACAGTTGATGCCTTCGGCTTCGAGTTGCTGCAGACAACCGCTCAAGCCCCGGCGCAGTGTGTCGTACAGGCTGGCTTGAGGCGCCAGCCCCGCTGCCGCAATGGCCTGCAAAATAGCGACGATATTCAGTTGCAGGGTGATGGTGCAGAACATCTCGGCCAAAGGCTGACTGCTGTTGACACGAATGCGCTCATCCTGCAAGGCGGCTGGCAGCCCGGCCAGATCCGCACAAGCTGCAGCGAAACGTTGCGGCCAAAGGCGCGCGGCGTCGTTGTCCTTCATCAACAGGCGCATTGGCCGGCCGTGTTCGAATATCAGCACGGCGTTCTGCTGGTTGGCCTCAAGCGCGATGCCGTATCGCAGCCACAGCCGTAGATGAACCTGCAGTAACAGGTCAAGGTAGTCGTCGAGCCAGTGTTGCAGGGAGCCGGCATAAAAACCCTCGACCAGCTGTTCGAGGAACAGGCGCCCACCCGCAAGAGGGCTGGCCAGTGCAGCCACCGGCACCAGTGTGGTGTGCTCCAGCCCCGCCGGATAGCGGCGCACGATATAGGCCAGATGACGGCTTTGGGCGACATGACCGCCGTGTTGTTCATCTACGTGCAAATAGCGTGATCCCAACTCCGGATCTCGCCTGGCGAGCGCCTGCAAGGTGGTTTCAAACCAGTGGCCGTCGTACAGGGTGGTCGGTTTGATCAGACGCAGATTGCGCGCGCCCAGGGTAGTGACCAGCAACGGTAATTTGATATGCCAATGGGGCTGATCAATGCACACCACCGTACGCACGGACAGCGTCGGCTCAACCTGCATGGCCGTGTGTGGCGCCTTGAGTGCGCCCTCAGGCAAGCCATACTGTTCAAGCACAGCCCAGGTCAACGGATGCACCGGCAGCAGTGAGTGGCTGTTGTGCAAAGTGCCTGGCAAGCCTACCTCCTCGAAACCCGGCCAGTGCGGCGGCTGCACACTGGTGAGGGTCATGGCCTGCTTGGGGATCGCCAGCCAGTTGAGTTCGAAACGCGGTGCAAACTCCGGCGCATAGCGTTCAAGGGCTGCGCCATCGAAGCCGCTTTTGGCCCGTGCAGTCGGGTAGTACGGGTGGTCCAGATAGCTGGCCAGCTGGTCAATCTTCAACAGGCGCTGCGACCAGTGCTGGAGCCCGATCACATCGCCGAGCGCGGCGGCATTGCGTTGACCGGCCTGCTTGCACAGGGTCCGGTGTTGCGTGGCGCAATCGGCCTCTTTCAGATACGCCTCGAACAACCCCAGGCTTTCAGTGTCGAGCCCCTGGCTCAGGTGGCCAAGCCAGAGCGAGTAGCCACGCTGGACCTCAGGCGGGTGCTGTCGCGATACCCGGATCCAGGCATCGCCGGTAACACTCCAATCCTGCAACGGATACGCCTTGACCACTGGCAGCCACAACTCGTCAGCCGCCAGATCGGTGATCCGCAGCCAGATGCCACTGGGTTGATGCGCAAGCAGCTGATGCAACGCCTCGGGCAGCGGACAGATCCGGCCCTGACTGACAACTCCGCGGATATCTTCACGCAGGCAGCAATCGATGATGCGGCGGGTGATGTAGGCCTGATCGGCAGCTTCTGGTTGCAGGTTCATGCCACCACCCATTTCAGGTCGTTGAGGGTCGAATGCAATTGCGCATCCAGGCTCACGTCATCCGGGGCAATCAGGCGCAATACGCCGACGTAGTCCTTGTTGGAGTGGCTGATGGTCACCGTGTCGCCGGGATGTTGCAGCGCCCGGTAATCGCACCAGTGGTCTGCGGATTCGACATTGAAACTGGCACTGGCCTGATCCAGCCGCCCCGAACGCTCGGCCACCAGATAGTGCACGGTTGCCTGGGCCCGAGCCGGTTGTGCGTCGACCAGCGCCTGCCCCAGATGCAGGGCAACGATTCGGTCAAACCAGCCCTGTGGCAGCAGCCGGTCCAGCAAAAACTCGCGGCCGTCACCGATACTGCGATAGTTGATCTCGACCAGCACCGGGCCTTGTGCGGTGAGGATGAATTCGCTGTGACAAACGCCAAAATTGACCCCGAATGCCGCCACTTGCGCCAGCGCCGCGGTACGCTGTGCGCTGCTTAGCGGGCCATTCCAGCGGGCAGCGAGTTCGACAAAATGGGGCGGCGCAGAAAGGCTTACGTCAAAGCCGCCAATGGCTTGCAGGCCACGACCGTCACCGAGGGTCTCAAGGGTGAACAGTGGCCCTTCCAGGTAAGCCTCCAGCAGCAGTGCACGGTCCGGTTGCTGCTCCCAGAACCGTTCACAGTAAGCACTCAGTTCAGCGGCGTTGTGACACAAGCGCACGTCCAGGCTGGCCACCCCTTCACGGGGCTTGGCCACCACTGGCCATGGCGCATCAGCAGGCAACGCGCAGCCCGAGGCAAGCACCTGGAACCACGGCCCGGGCAGACCCAGACGCTGCATGCGCTCACGCATGGCGGCCTTGTTCTTGGCGGCATGGCACAACCGCCAGTTCTTGCCGGGGCACTCGAACGCCTCCGCCACGACTGCTGTCGCGGTTTGCAGGTGATCGCTGTTGGAAAATACGGCAACCGGGCGCAAACCCTGGCCATTGAGGGTTTCGATGACCGCCAGCGGGTTGAATACATCACATTCGATCACCTGCAGCCGGTCCGGCGAAAGAGACGAGCCGGCAAGCAGGCGACGATGTTCCTGAGCATGATCGGTGATCAGCACAATTGGCAGCCCGCGCTGCTGCGCGGCTGGCATAAAGCCCTCGAGAATGGCTGGGTGTGTGACGTGAGCAAGGATGACGAATGGACGTTGCATGGCACTTTCCTGGGGGCAACAGTTGCCCGTCCCGCAGGATGGGCAACTGATTTACAAAAGCGCGTGTGCGCGGTTTAGAAGCGGTAATTGACGCCTAAGGTGAGCGAACGCTCTGGCGCGGGTTGACGACCCCAAGGGCTGGTGTCGATACCTCGGAAATAGTATTCGCGGTTGAACAGGTTACTGATGCCCGCCGAGGCGGTCAGGATGCTCTTGTCGGCCAGCGGGAACTCACGTTCGATAGCCGTGTTCCACACCCAGTAAGAAGGCAGTTCACCCACGCTGGCAGAGGCGTTTTCTTCGCGGGTATTGGCAGCGTCGGTGTAGGCCTTGCTGATGTAAAGACCGTCGAGGTTGTAGGTCCAGTGCTCGGCAAAACGGTAGCGGGCATCCACCATAAACTGGTTTCGCGAGGAGTACGGCACTTCGTTGTCTTTGTAAGTGCCGTTGCGTTGTTTGGCATCGAGGTAGGCATAACCGGCATGCAGGTCCAGATCACGCATGGCCTGCGGGGTCCAGAAAATATCGGTCTCGAAACCCTGATGACGTGTGCTGCCAAGGTTGTCGAAACGGTCGGTGGTAGCGTTGTAGACAATCTGGTCATCAAAGTCGATGCGGTACAGGTTGAAGTCGACACGCATGCCCTCCCACGGGGTGTAACGCACACCGGTCTCGTAGTTCCAGGCCAGCTCGGCACCGACCGCGCCTTCCTTGACGATCTGCGTAACCTGAGGTGGACGCAGGGACTTCTGCGCGTTGGCATAGACATACCAGGCGTCGTTGGCCTGGTAACCCACGGTCAGGCCCGGCAGCCATTCTTCAGACTTGTTCTCGCGCTCGAACCCGGTGATGCCATCGCTGTAGTTCATGCGCGCGTTTTCATAGCGCGCGCCGGGGGTGATGGTCAGGCGATGATCAAGCAGGCTGATGGCGTTGCTGATGTAGAAGGCACGGGCGCTGTCATCGAATTTCCAGTCGCGAAACGGTGCAGTCACACCCGTAGCCAGACTCTGCCGGTTGACCTTGTAACTGATGTCTTCGCTGACATAGCGGGCACCGATTAGCCAGGTCTGGCCGACGGTGTCGCCATCGATGGTGGCGCTGATGCGCGGCTCCGAACCCCAAACCTTGAAGTCACGCGGGCCGTCCTGCTTGGTCACGGCCGTACCGTCCGGAGTGAACGGCAGTCCTACGACGAAATTGCGGTAGCTGTTGTGGGCAAAGTTGGTCCAGCTGAACTCCACCGAATCGAACGGCCCCATGGTGCCAAGACGCTGGGTGTAAGTGCCCCACACACGATCCGTGTCACCCTCGAAGCGGTCCAGCGGGCGCGTTGACTGACGCGGGTCGTCCTTGTAGTCCTTGACGCTGAGGGCTCCGGCCAGGTCCATGTCGGCCTTGTAATGCTGAACGCCGAAACTCAGATCCCGGTCATCATCGATGTTCCATTGGCCGCGCAGGCGGTAGTTCTGCACATCGGTATCAGAGTGTTCGCGCCCGTATTCGCCGCTCAGGGTATTGATGTCCAGTTGCAGCCCGAAGTTGTCGGTCAGGTAGCCGCCGGTGCCCAGATAGGTATCCCACAACTGGCGCCCGCCAGCATTGAACGTGGTTTTCTCCTGCAGGGTGGTTTCCCATTCGCGGGGAATCGGCTTGCTGATGAAGTTGATCACCCCGCCGACGTTGTTTGGACCGTATTGCACCGCTGCGCCCCCGCGCACGATATCAACACGGTCGACCGTGGCCATGGTCATTGGGAACAGCGACAGGCCGGTCTGGCCGTAGGGTGCCAACGCGAGCGGGATGCCGTCCGACAAGGCCTGGATGCGTCCGCTGCGGCTCTCGTACAGGCCGCGCACCGAAATCTGGGGCAGCGCACCGGTACCGGTCTCGTCGAAAATCTTGATGCCCGGAACCCGTTGCAGCGCATCATCCAGGCCACGGGTGCTGGCTTTTTTCAGGTCGCTCGAATCGATGACGCTGCGACTCCCGGCATAGGTACGCACTTCCTGATCGCTGGCGGCACCCAGTACATCGCCCTCAATCGTCATGGGCGCCAGCTCAACGCTATGGCCGGGGGGTTGTTGATCGGCGGCCATGGCAGCCTGGCAAATACCCAGTGTCATGAGGCTCAGTGAAAAGTGTAGGGATATTGTTTTCATTGGACTACGTCGACTCATTATTGCTGTTGGAGAGAATGCAGGCGGGCTTTGAGTGCGTTATGCAGCAAGCCACGGTCTTCACCGGCCAGAAAACTGCGCACGCCGCGGGCGCGCCATAGCGCGTTCTGTTCGACGGTGCGGGGGTTGGCGCAAAAAGCGACGCCGGCGCCAAGACAGGCGTCGGCCATGCCTTGCAGGGTTTGCCAGACCCGAGGATTGAGAGGATCAGGCCCCAGGCCGAGATCGAGGGCCAGGTCCAGGGCGCCTTCCATGATCATGCCGACCCCGTCCAGTTGCAGGATGTCGCCCAGCGCGTCAACACCGGCGCGGCTTTCGATCATGGGAATGATGGGGGTCTGGCGGTTGGCCAGATCGATGTATTCGGGCAGTGGCAGGCGACCGAAGCCGGTGATGCGCCCACCGGTCATGCCGCGCTTGCCCAGGGGCGGAAAAAAGGCCGCCTCAATGGCGCGCTGAACCTGTACGGCGCTTTCGGTGCGTGACAGCACGATGGCTTCGATACCGGCGTCCAGCGCCCTGCCGATCAGTTTCTCGTCCACTTGCGCCATGCGCAGCCAGGGCGAAATACCTGCGGCCTCACATGCCCGAACGCAATGCATGATGTCTTCTTCGGAGCGCAGCAAGTGCTCCAGATCAAGAATTACAAAGTCGTAGCCGGCAAACGCGAGCATCTCGCAAAGCATGGGTGAAGGCAGGGAATTGAGCATGCCGTAAACAACTTTCCCGTCTTGTAGCCGGGAAAAAACCGGAGAAGTTTTTATCACTGACACAGGTCCTTTTAGCGAGGCAGCACTGGTGCCAATAATAATCATTCTCAGATATAGGTAAACGATTTTTATTATCGAATAGCGATATTCGTGACGAACATCTTAAAAAAAACGTTTCAGGTTGTAGGAAAATGGCCATAAGCCATTGTTTTGCTGAGGTCCAGGTCCAGGAGGGAGAATCTGGACCTTGCCAAATTTCAGGCAAAAAAAAGCCGCTATCGCTAGCGGCTTTTTTACTATCTGGCTCCACGACCTGGACTCGAACCAGGGACCCAATGATTAACAGTCATTTGCTCTACCAACTGAGCTATCGCGGAATGGCGTCTATCTTACTGATATAAAAAGAGAAGTCAACACTTTTGCTGACTTCTCCCTGCATTATTCAGATGACCTGAACAATGGCGTCGGTTACCGCCTCAATGTTGCGCTGGTTCAAAGAAGCCACGCAGATTCGGCCGGTATCAAGGGCATAAATACCGAATTCGGTACGCAGACGCGTTACTTGTTCAACGGTCAGACCGGAGTACGAGAACATGCCACGCTGACGTGCAACAAAGCTGAAGTCATGCCCAGGAGCCTTTTTCGACAGCAGCTCAACCATTTGCAGACGCATGCCACGAATGCGCAGACGCATTTCTGCCAGCTCGTCTTCCCACATCGCACGCAGCTCAGGGCTGTTAAGCACGGCTGCAGCAATGGTTGCACCGTGAGTCGGCGGGTTGGAGTAGTTGGTACGGATCACGCGCTTGACCTGGGACAGCACACGGGCGCTCTCTTCCTTCGATTCGGTGATGATCGACAGTGCACCGACACGCTCGCCATACAGAGAAAACGACTTGGAGAACGAGCTGGAAACAAAGAAGCTCAGGCCCGAGCCGGCGAACAGGCGCACTGCAGCTGCGTCTTCGTCGATGCCGTCGCCAAAACCCTGGTAGGCCATGTCCAGGAACGGGATCAGGCCTTTGGCCTTGACCACGTCCAGCACGTTCTGCCAGTCGGCCGGGGTCAGGTCGACACCGGTCGGGTTGTGGCAGCAAGCGTGCAGCACAACAATGGAGCCGGCGGGCAAGGCATTCAGATCTTCGAGCATGCCGGAACGGTTGACGTCATGGCTGGCGGCGTCGTAATAACGGTAGTTCTGCACTGGAAAACCGGCAGCTTCAAACAGTGCACGGTGGTTTTCCCAGCTTGGATCGCTGATCGCGACTACTGCGCCTGGCTGCAGTTGCTTAAGGAAGTCAGCACCGATTTTCAGCGCGCCCGTACCGCCAACGGCTTGAGTGGTGATCACCCGGCCAGCTGCCAGCAACGGCGACTCGGCACCGAACAACAGCTTTTGCACGGCCTGGTCGTAGGCGGCAATACCATCGATCGGCAAATAACCGCGCGACGCGTGCTGGGCAACCCGGATCGTTTCGGCTTCGACAACGGCACGCAAGAGCGGAATTCGTCCCTCTTCGTTGCAGTAAACACCAACCCCCAGGTTCACTTTGCTGGTACGGGTATCGGCGTTGAATGCTTCGTTGAGGCCCAGGATAGGATCGCGTGGTGCCATTTCGACAGCGGAGAACAGGCTCATTATTACGGCGGCTCTGAATGGGGAATGGAGGGGGTGACAACGCTCCAGCCGATTGCACTAGAGCGGTGCACAAACGGGGAGCAAGTATAAGCCCGATCAGGATTCGGGCAACAGCCTATTGCCGGTTTTACCCAAGTATTTGAGTTTATTTTCAGGCCACTGGTCTAATTGCAATCTTTGCCGATATGCCCGTATCAGAGCTGTACCTTGAAACAGTCGGACATGACCTCCATATTTAGCCGTATCCTGTTTTTTCCTGCGGCCTGAGTCGCATGCACTTATAAAGGCTACTGCTTTTATAGAAGCAAACCCTGAGGTCCTTCATGCCCGATTTTCAGCTTGTTACCCGCTTCAAGCCCGCAGGCGATCAACCCGAAGCCATTCGCCAGATGATTGAAGGCATCGAAGCCGGCCTGTCGCACCAGACCCTGCTCGGGGTAACCGGTTCGGGCAAGACGTTCAGCATTGCCAACGTGATCGCCCATGTGAACCGCCCCACCCTGGTGCTGGCGCCCAATAAAACCCTGGCTGCCCAGCTGTACGGCGAGTTCAAGTCATTCTTCCCGAACAACGCGGTGGAGTACTTCGTCTCGTACTATGACTACTACCAGCCCGAAGCGTACGTGCCCTCCTCCGATACCTTTATCGAGAAGGATGCCTCGATCAACGACCATATCGAGCAGATGCGCCTGTCCGCAACCAAGGCCCTGCTGGAGCGCAAGGACGCGATCATCGTTACCACGGTGTCGTGCATTTATGGCCTGGGCAGCCCCGAGACCTATCTGAAGATGGTGTTGCACGTCGACCGTGGCGATAAGCTCGACCAGCGCGAGTTGCTGCGCCGCCTGGCCGATCTGCAATACACCCGCAACGATATGGACTTTGCCCGCGCCACCTTCCGCGTGCGCGGCGATGTGATCGACATCTATCCTGCCGAATCGGATCTGGAGGCGGTGCGCATCGAACTGTTCGATGATGAAGTCGAAAGCATCAGTGCCTTTGACCCGCTGACCGGCGAAGTCATCCGCAAGATGCCGCGCTTTACCTTCTACCCCAAGAGCCACTATGTGACACCGCGCGAAACCCTGCTCGACGCCGTGGAAGGGATCAAGGAAGAACTCAAGGAGCGGCTCGAATACCTGCGGGCCAACAACAAGCTGGTCGAGGCCCAGCGCCTGGAACAGCGCACCCGCTTCGATCTGGAAATGATCATGGAGCTGGGTTACTGCAACGGCATCGAAAACTACTCGCGCTACCTTTCGGGCCGCGAGTCCGGGGCCCCGCCACCGACCCTGTTCGACTACCTGCCGGCCGACGCGCTGCTGGTGATCGACGAGTCTCACGTCAGCGTGCCGCAAGTGGGCGCCATGTACAAAGGCGACCGTTCGCGTAAAGAGACCCTGGTGGAATATGGCTTCCGCCTGCCCTCGGCACTGGACAACCGGCCGATGCGTTTTGACGAATGGGAACGCATCAGCCCGCAGACCATTTTTGTTTCCGCCACCCCTGGCAACTACGAAGCCGAACATTCGGGCCGCGTGGTCGAGCAGGTGGTGCGCCCCACCGGCCTGGTCGATCCGCAGATCGAAGTGCGTCCGGCCCTCACCCAGGTCGACGATTTGCTCTCCGAGATTGCCAAGCGCGTGGCGCTGGAAGAGCGTGTGCTGGTCACCACCCTGACCAAACGCATGTCCGAAGACCTCACCGATTACCTGGCCGACCATGGCGTGCGGGTACGCTATCTGCACTCGGATATCGACACCGTGGAGCGCGTCGAAATCATCCGCGATCTGCGCCTGGGCGTATTTGACGTGCTGGTGGGGATCAACCTGCTGCGTGAAGGGCTGGACATGCCCGAGGTGTCGCTGGTGGCGATCCTGGACGCCGACAAGGAGGGCTTCCTGCGCTCCGAACGCTCGTTGATCCAGACCATTGGCCGGGCGGCGCGTAACCTCAATGGCCGGGCGATTCTGTACGCTGATCGCATCACCGGCTCGATGGAACGCGCCATTGGCGAGACCGAACGCCGGCGCGAGAAACAGATCGCTTTCAACCTCGCCAACGGCATTACGCCCAAAGGCGTGTTCAAGGATGTCGCGGATATCATGGAGGGTGCGGTGGTGCCGGGTTCGCGCAGCAAAAAGCGCAAAGGCATGGCCAAGGCCGCGGAAGAAAACGCCAAGTACGAGAACGAGCTGCGCTCGCCCAGCGAGATCAGCAAGCGCATTCGCCAACTGGAAGAAAAAATGTACGCCCTGGCCCGCGATCTCGAATTCGAGGCGGCAGCGCAAATGCGCGACGAAATCGGCAAACTGCGCGAGCGGTTATTGCAGGTTTAACGCCCCACATTGTCCCTGTGGGAGCGGGCTTGCTCGCGATTGGATCGATGCGGTGTATCAGGTAAACCGCGCCGTTTCTATCGCGAGCAAGCCCGCTCCCACAGGGCAATCTCTCAGACGGCTACCGCCGCTACCGCCTCGACCTCAAACAACATCTCATCCAGCGCCAGGCGCGGCACCGGGATCAAGGTGCAGGCCGGGGCCGGCAGCTCCCCCCATACCCGCTTCACTTCGGCGCCCAAAATCTGCAAGCGCTCCAGGCTGTGATCCACGATCAATACGGTGATCTTGGCCACGTCCTTGATCTGTGCATCGGCCGCTGCCAGGGCGATCTGCAGGTTGGCAAAGGCCTGGCGCACCTGCTCGGCGAAGTCCGTCGACAGCTCACTGTCGGCGTTCTCGCCGCCCTGGCCGGCGGTGTACACCAGCCGCACATTCGCGGCCACACGGGCAACATGGGAGTAACCGTTGGGCGCAGGGTCATACAGCCCGACGGGGTTGAGCAACAGCACTGCGGAGTCAGAATTCTTGTCCATAAAATACGCACCAGTGGCAGTGGGATAAGCAAGCGCGCTATTCAACCACTCTCGCCAAGCCGTACGCCAGCGCCCTCGCGACACAGGCCGCAAATATGCAAGGATGTTACGCCGCAGCGCACCAAAGCCGTTTTCCAAGGATGACCATGACTGCCATCACCACCCAAATGCCCCTTGTGCCGGGGCGCCTCGAACAAATGTCGACCCGCATTGCCTTTTTCATCGCCGGTTTTGGCCTCGCCGCCTGGGCGCCACTGGTGCCCTACGCCAAAGCCCGTGCGGGACTGGACGAGGCCACTTTGGGCTTGTTATTGCTGTGCCTGGGCGCGGGCTCAATCCTGGCGATGCCCATTGCCGGCATCCTCGCCAGCCGTTATGGCTGCCGCCGGGTGCTGGTGGGCGGCACGCTGTTGATCTGCCTCGCGCTGCCACTGCTGGCGACGGTCAGTGCCATACCGCTACTGATCGCCACACTGTTCTTGTTTGGCGCTGGGCTCGGCGCCGTCGACTCCACCGTCAACTTGCAGGCCGTGATCGTCGAGCGTGCCAGCGGGCGCACCATGATGTCGGGTTTTCACGGGCTGTTCAGCGTCGGCGGGATTGCCGGCGCGGCCGGGGTCAGCGCCCTGCTGGCGCTGGGCCTGACGCCGCTGTGGGCAATTGTGGTGGTGATTGCATTGATCCTCGCAGCCCTGCTCAAGGCTGCTCCGCACCTGCTGCCTTATGGCAGCGAAAGCAACGGCCCGGCGTTTGCCGTGCCCCACGGCGTGGTGCTCTTTATCGGCTTGCTGTGCTTTACCGTGTTCCTGGCCGAAGGCGCAATGCTCGACTGGAGCGCCGTATTCCTGACCTCCGAGAAAGGCATTGGCGATGCCTATGCCGGGCTGGGTTATGCCGCGTTTGCCTTGACCATGACCGCGGGCCGACTGATGGGCGATACCATCGTCAAGCGTCTGGGTGCGCGGCTGGTGATTGTCCTGGGTGGGTTGTTTGCCGCCGCGGGCATGGCCCTGGCAACCCTGGCACCGAACTGGGAGTCAGCATTGCTCGGTTATGCGCTGGTGGGCGCAGGGTGTTCGAATATCGTGCCGGTGCTGTACACCGCCGTGGGCAAACAGACCGTAATGCCGGAACATATCGCCGTGCCAGCCATTACCACCCTGGGGTATGCGGGGATTCTGGCAGGGCCTGCGGCCATCGGCTTTATCGCCCATGCCAGCAGCCTGGGCGCGGCCTTTTTGCTGATCACCGCCATGCTGATAGCCGTAGCCATCAGCGGGCGGATTTTGCGGGTTTAGAGCGAGCCCCTCACCCCAGCCCTCTCCCGGCGGTAGAGGGGGCCGATGGGTGGTGTTGCACAAATTTGCTTCTGCTTTTAGTCCCCTCTCCCTCAGGGAGAGGGTCATTTTGGCTTAAAAACCCACACTCGCCTGCACAAAGAACGTACGCGGCTCGCCCAGGTAAATCCCCGCGTTGTTGTCGCTGGAGCGGGTGTAGTACTCCTGGTTGAACAGGTTCTTGATCCCCGCTCCCACTTTCAGGTTTGACGCTTCAGGGCCGAAGTCGTAACCGACTCGGGTGCTCCAGGTCGCATACCCAGGAATATCGCCGTACTGGCCATCCGGGGTCGGATCAGTGATGTACACCCCGCCAGTGCCCGGCGCGTGCTGCTGGGACTGGGCAAACATGTCCAGGTTGTAGGTCCAGCGGTTGACCACGTAACGCGCCCCGAGGTTGACCACCTGGCGCGAATACAGCGGCAGATCACGCCCTTTGAAGTTGGGAATGTCACCCTCGGACGTCGCCTTGGTGTAGGTAAAGCCCGCATTGACCGACAGGCCGTCAAGGCGTGCGTCCAGTGCCGACATATCGTAGTGAACCGAGGTCTCGATACCCTGGTGCCTGGTCGCGCCCAGGTTGGTCCAGCCCACATCGTTGCTCACATATTGCAGCTCGTCGGCAAAGTCGATGTAGAACAGCGTCACTTCACCGCCCCACACACCATTGTCGTAACGCGTACCCAGCTCATAGGTCTTGGCCTTTTCAGGACGCAAACCCGCTGCGGTCGCATCGCCGACACCGCCCTGGCCCAGCTGGAAGTACTGCAGGCTGCCGAACGAGGTCTCGTAGTTGGCAAACAGTTTCCACGCGTCCGACAGGTGATACATCACGCTCAGGGCCGGCAGTGCTTCGCTGCTGTCGATGCTGCGGTTTTTTTCCTGCACTGGTTTGCCGTTATTGCCCAGTACCGGGCGGTCGTGCCAGTTGGTGCTGATCCGCTCAAAGCGGATACCCGGGGTGACCGTCCAGTTACCCACATCGATCTTGTCATCGATATAGAACGCGTTGGCCTCGGTGCCACCTGTGCGATCCTGATACACATGACCGTCTGCCCCGGGCCCCGGCACAGGCACGTTATCGACCAGGTACACCTGGCTGGCCTCTTCATGCATCGCCTCTTTGAGGTAGCGATAGCCCAGCCCCACTTCCTGCGTGACCGGCCCCAAGGTGAACACATGGGACACCCGCGGCTCGATACCGAAGGTGTGGTAACTGCGCGGATACGAAGCCAGGGTTTGCAGATTGCGGGCTGCAATGTTGCTGCCACGGAAGCTGTCGGTGTAATAGGTCAGGACTTCAAACTGGGTCTGGTCGTCGATCTGACGCAGGTACTTGAAGGACACATCCTTGCGTCGCCCGGTAAAGTTGTCGTAGTCACGCAGCGACTGGTACGGGTCAGCGTCAAACTGCTTTTGGGTCAGGCCACCGGGCATGTCCGCGGTGGCGTCGTAGTAGTGGAAATTGAGGGTGAAATCATCCTGGTCGGTGGGTGCCCAGTGGGTCTTGAGCAAGACGTCATCGATATCGTTGTCGTTGTTGCGCGCGCGATAGCCATCACCCTTGACTCCGGAATACAGCAATGCAGCACCGATACCGTTGTCCGCCGTGCCGCCGAGAAATGCCGATTCAATATGTTTCCAGCCACCACGCTCGGAGGTTTCCAGGGTTGTGCCGACCTCGCCCTGGAAGGTCTCGGGGATGGCCCGGGTCACAAAGTTGATCACCCCGCCCACGTTTTGCGGCCCGTAGCGCACCGAGCCGGCACCCCGCACCACGTCGATGCTGTCCAGGTTGCCCGATGAAATCGGTGCCATCGACAATTGTGGCTGGCCGTAGGGTGCAAACGCTGCCGGAATACCGTCAATCAGGACGGTGGAGCGCGGTGACAGACGCGACGTCAAACCCCGCACCCCCACGTTCAGCGAGATATCACTGCCGCCCGTGCCGTTGGACTCCTGCACCTGAACACCCGGGATACGCTTGAGGGCATCACTGACGTTCATCGTGCCCTGCTCGACCATCGCTTCGCGACGCACCACTGTCCGCGCCCCCGGGTGGTTCTGCACCACCGCGTCATTGGCATCGCTCAGCCAGTTGCCGACCACCTTTACATCCACCGGCCCCAGTTCCAGCGGCCCGGACGCTGGCGCAGCAGCACTGACCGTGGGCGCCGCACGCAGGGTTACAGCATCACCGTCAAGCTCGTAGCTCAAGCCACTGTCCTGCAGCAGTCGGGCCAGCGCCTGTTCTGGCGACAGGTTGCCATTCACCGCCGGAGCCTGCTTGCCAGCCACCAGCTGCGGGCTGAAAAACACTTGCAATGCCGTTTGCTGCGCCAGTTGGCTCAGGGCCGAGCCCAGGGGCTGAGATTGAATATGGATCACAGCCGGCGCAGATTCGCCAGCAAAAGCACAGGGCATTGCCGCGCTCACCGCCAGGGCCAACGCCAGCGGTAGCAGGCGCGTCCGGGCGACAGAAGATGGAATGCTCAGGGGTGTTTCAAGCGAGGATAGTCGCCCACGAAGATTGTTGTTTTTCACGTCGAGTCTTGCCCTATGGATCGCACTTGAGTGCAACTGTTAATACAAACCAGTTGCAGTTGATCAAGAAGACGAAGAACTCGAAAAAAACCTGAATCCCCAGCGCAATTATTTTCTGGCAATGATCTCCTGGCTGCCATCTGCGCGGGTTTTGATAGCCACCGGGAGGATCTGCGGCAACGCCTTGAGCAGGGCATCGGTGTCATCGGTTTTGAATACGCTGGAAAGCCGCATTTGCGCCAGCGCTGGGGTGCTGACGTGCAGCGGCTTGTCGCGATAGCGCGAGACCTCGGCGGCCACCTCGCCCAGACTGGCATCTTCAAATACCAGTTGCCCCTTGCGCCAGGCCGTCAGCGCCCCGGTATTAACTGCCTGCGCGGCCGCTACATGGCCCCGGGCATCGACCACGGTACCCAACCCGGCAGTCAGGTTGACCTGTGCATCCGGATTGCCTCCCTGGACCCGCACATGCCCTGATTCCACCGCAACCCGCGTCTGCTCGGCTTCGCGCAGCACATCAAAACGGGTACCGGTCACCGTTACCCTGCCGGCCCCGGCCTGCACCACAAATGGCCGCTCCGGATCATGGGCCACACTGAACATGGCTTCGCCCTGCTCCAGTTCAACATTGCGCTGCTCACGCGCAAAGCTGACGCGCACACGGCTGCGACCATTGAGTTCAATGCTCGAGCCATCAGGCAAATCAAGGGTGCGGTGCTCTCCCAACACCGTGGCAAATTCGGCGTGATAACCCGCCGACGACTGCAGTTGCATCCATACACCCGCCCCCGCCGCCACGGCCACAATACCTGCGGCCAGCCCGCAAGCCAGTAACGAAAGGCGTGTCGGCTTCGCCACCGGCACTTCACACAGCGCCCGCATGCGGGCCCGGGGCAAGAGATCGGCGGCTGACCACAGGCTGGCCAGCCACTGATACTCCGCCTCATGGCTGGCATGCTGCGTACGCCAGGCTTCAAACTCGGCCTGCTCGCACGCACCCAGGGTTTGTGCTTGCACCCGGGTAAACCAGGTGGCCGCCGCATCACGCACGTTGGCGCTGCCACAGGTACAGTCTCGTGTATCCATCCTGCAATCCTTTACCGATGTCATCACGGCGCCTCCACCCGTTCACGCAGATGGCGCAGGGTGCGGATCATATACTTTTCCACCATGTTCCTGGACAGCCCCAGGCGTTCGGCAATCTCGGCCTGGGTCAGGCCTTCGATTTTCTGCCAGACGAAAACCTTGCGACAATTGAGCGGCAGTTCCTGCAAAGCCCTTTCGACCGACTCAGCCAACTGGATAGCGCGCATATACTGCTCCGGATCGCCGGTTTGCGACGAACTTGGGGGAACGGCAGCCAGCTCCTTGGCGTCGCGTAACTCCTGGCGGCGAAAACCGTCTACCGCAATATTGCGTGCAGTCTGATGCAAATAGGCGCGTGGCTGCTCAACCGCATCCGGGTTGGATTCAAGCACGCGGACAAAGGTGTCATGGGCCAGGTCTTGCGCCTGCTGCCGATTGCGCAGGCGCCGGGTCCAGGTGCCGATCAACTCTTCGTAGTGTTCAAAGAAGCCCGTTCTACGGGGCACTTTCTGAGTCATCGCACAGGACTGCACAGGTGGGGCGCGAATAGTAATGCTTCCTATTAGAGCCAGCAATCACCCGGATGACAGAAGGTCTTCGCACTACATTTCGGCCTTGGCCAGCAAACGCCTCTCAACCGCTGTAACACCGCTGAAACCGTAACGCCATGCAGTTGACAGGCCCACCAGCCCCATCAGCGCACAAAACCCCAGGCACACCCAGGGACTCCACGGCATCAGCGCGATCAGCAGCAACGGCGTGGTACTGGCCCAAAGCGCATAGGCGATATTATAGGTAAAGGAAATCCCCGAAACCCGGATCGGGGCCGGGAACAGTCCGACCATCACCGACGGCACCACCCCGACAATCCCGCAGGTCAAGCCGGCGAACGCATAGGCCAGGCCGGGCAAAACCCACTCCCCGACCAGGCTGGCATACAACACGCCAATGCCCAGCGGCAGCAGCAGACTGTACAGTGCGATGCTGCGCCATACGCCGATACGGTCAACGATTAACCCGGCCAGCACACAGCCTATATTCAAAAATACGATACCCAGGCTGCTCAACGCAAAGGTATGGCTGGCAGTCATGCCGAAGCGCTGCTGCATCACGGTCGGCGTGATAACCACAAACACCACAACGGCACTGGTGAGCACGCAGGTCAGCAGCGCTGCCGGCAGCAATGAAGCCCGGTGCTCGCGCAATACTGTGCGCAAGGGGAACTCGGCCCGGCCCTCTTTACGTTCACGCAGGGCCAGAAACACCGGCGTTTCACTGAGCCAACGGCGCAACCACACGCCAATCACGCCGAACACGCCACCGAGCAGGAACGGAAAGCGCCAGGCGTAATCGAGGATTTCTGCCGGGGTAAACAGCTGTGCCAGCAGTGTGGCGGTCAAGGCCCCGATCAAGTAACCAAAAGTCAGCCCGGCCTGCAAAAAACCAAGGGCAAAGCCGCGGCGACCGGCCGGCGCATGTTCGGCCACAAACACCCAGGCACTGGGCACTTCGCCACCGACCGCTGCGCCCTGCAGGATGCGCAGGGCCAGCAGGATCAGCGGGGCGAAGTAACCGATTTCGGCGTAAGTGGGCATAATGCCGATCAGCAGGCAGGGCAGCGCCATCATCAGGATGCTCAGGCTGAATACCCGTTTGCGCCCCAGGTGATCGGCAAAATGCGCCATCAGAATCCCGCCCAGCGGACGCGCCAGATAGCCGGTCACAAAAATCCCGAAGCTTTGCAGCAGACGCAGCCATTCGGGCATGTCCGGGGGAAAAAACAGCTGGCTGAGGGTCAGGGCAAAGAACACGAAAATGATAAAATCGTAGATCTCCAGCGCCCCGCCCAGGGCAGCAAGGCCCAGGGTTCTGTAGTCGGAACGGGAAAAACGCACCGTTGTGGCTTGGGTATCGGCAGACATAAATAGGCTCAATATGAACGGGGCACGCCTATATTGGCGTTTGCGGTCGAAGGCGCGAGCATAGCAAAACCTGTGGGCAATCACTCATTACCTGCGGGAGCTGGCTTGCCTGCGATGCCGGCACTGCGGTTTGCCGGGATAACTTCGTCGATGCGCCCGCTCCCACCAGAATCTGCAAGCAGCTAGCCCTGCCACCCCCCACCCAGCGCCGCAAACACATCCACCAGGGACAACGAGACCTGCGCAGTGCTGTCCACCAGCGCCGCTTCGTTGGCCAGCAACGCGTTTTGCACCGTGAGTACGTTGAGAAAGTCCACCGTACCCTGGGCATATTGCTGGTGCACGCTGTCCAGCGCCCGCTGGCTATGCATCACCGCCTGCTGCAGGCTGTCGCGCCGGCGCTGGCTGGCCTGATACGCCACCAGCGTATCGTCCACCTCATGCCAGGCGCGCAATACGGTTTGCTGGTAGGCAATGCCCGCCTCCTGCTGGCGCCCTTCCTGCAACTGCAAGGCCCCCTGCAAACGCCCGCCCTCGAACACCGGTACGCTCAAGCCCGGGCCGAATGCAAAATTGCGCGAGCCCCAACTGCCCAGATCCGACAGCTGCGTGGCTTGAAAACCGATACTGCCGGACAGGGTAATCCGCGGATAGAAGTCCGCCTCGGCCATGCCGATCGCTGCAGTGGCTGCATGCAATCGGGCCTCGGCACGACGAATATCGGGCCGCCGTTGCGCCAATTCGCTGGGCAGACCGATCGGCACATCGGCGCCATAGGCCGGCACCCCTGCCGCTGCGCTCAATTGCGCCTGCAAGGCTCTTGGCTCGCGGGCCAGCAGCAAGCCGAGAGCATTGATCAACTGTGCACTGCGTTGCTGCAAGGGGGCCTGACGTGCTTCGATCTCGGCCACTTGGGCGCCAGCTTCAGACACCTGCAAATCCGTAGCCACGCCCTCCCGCAGCTGCAACCGGGTCAGTTCCAGGCTGCGGCGGGCGATTTGCAGGTTTTGCTCCACCACGGCCAATGCCTGCTGAGTGCCGCGCAACTGAATATAGTGCTGCGCGGTCTGCACGATCACCAACAGTTGCACCGCGTTGCGGTCCTGCACCGCCACTTGTACCGAGGCATCAGCCGCTTCCACCGAACGCTTGACCCGGCCCCAGAGGTCAGCCTCCCAACTGAACCCAAGGCCACCATTCCACAGGTTGAAAGCCTGCTTGCCACTGTGCCCGGAAGGGTCACTCAAACCTTTCTGGCTGTTACGGCTCCGACTGTAAGCCGCCGTTGCACCGACCTCGGGCAAGGTGTCGGCGTTGATCTGACGGCGGATAGCCAGGCTTTGTTGCAAGCGGCTTGCAGCCAGTTGCACATCAAAGTTGCGCTGCTGCGCCTCGCGCACCAGCGCCGACAATTGCCTGTCGCCGAAACGGTCCCACCAGTGCAGGTCCACCGCTGTTTGCAGCGCATGGTTGTGCCCTGCCTCAGTGGGTACCGACGCCCAGTTCGCAGGCAACTTGGGCACGGGAGCCTTGAAGTCCGGGCCGACCACGCAACCACTCAGGCTCAGTACGCTGTAACAGGCCACAGCCAGGGCCACTGCAGTTTTGTTCATCGAGTGCTGACCTGCTGATCGTGAGCCATTGCCGTGTCGATGGAGGCATCCACCGACATCCCCAGGCGCAATTGGCTGGCCAGTAACTGCCCGTGATCCAGAGTGACTTTCACCGCAATACGTTGCGCCACTTTGGTGAAGTTGCCCGTGGCGTTATCCGGGGCAATCGCCGAGAACGTCACCCCCGTGGCCGGGGCGATGCTGTCCACGGTGCCTTGCAGGGTCTGCCCCGGAAAACTGTCGACCTTGATCGTCACACGCTGCCCTGCCTGCATGTTGGTGAGCTGGTGCTCGAGAAAGTTGGCCACCACATAGGCGTCGGCCAGCGGCACCACCGCCAGCACGGTGTCGCCGGGTTTGACGTAAGCGCCAAGGCGCACACTGCGACGCCCCACCACACCGTCAAACGGTGCCAGCAGTTGTGTATGCGACAAGTCCAGATCGGCCCGTGCCAGTAAGGCCTCGGCATACTGCACCGAGGCTTGCGCGGCCGTAGCCCGGGCGGCCAGTACCCGGGTTTGCTGGCGAGCAGCTTCCAGTGCAGCCTTGTGCTGTGCCAACTCGGCACGCGCGGTGAGCGAACGGTTTTTCGCCTGCTGGGAGTTCTGCAGCGTGCCTGCGCCCTGCCCGGCCAGATGCTGATAACGCTGCAACTCATGCTCGGCAAATTCGACCTGCGCCAGATCCGCATCGACCGTGGCCTTGGCCTGCTCGATCAACGAACGCTGGCGTTCCAGCATCGCCAGGGCATTGACCCGTTGTGCCTGTGCCGTCGCCACGCTGGCTTGCGCAGCCTGCACGGCAGCGCGGTAGTCCTGCGGATCGATCCGCGCCAGCAACTGACCGGCCTTGACCGGCTGGTTATCCTGCACCAGCACCTCGTCGATAAACCCCGCCACTTTTGGCGCAATCAAGGTGTAATCGGCGCTGACAAAGGCATCATTGGTGTTCTGCACGGTGCCCGTGGCAAAGACCAACCGCCACAACCCGTACAGCACGATCACTGCCAACGCGACTGCGCCGACCAGAACCCAGGGCTTGCGCCCGTTTGTTGTACTCATTTCACAACTCCAGCAGCTGTGCCCGGCGCGTAGATCCGCGTGGGGCCAAAAGGAATTAACACAATCAGAAAAAGCGCCAGGACGGCCATGTACAGATAAAGATCAGAACTGGTCAGCACCACGGCCTGCTGGTGAACCCGACGCGCCAGGTCTGTGCCGGAATTGACCAGCGGCGAGTTGCCCAGCCGATCGAGCAACATGGTTGAGTGGTAGTGCTCGCGATTGAGCGTCAGCACCCCCAGCACACTGCTTGCTGCCACCGCCGAAAACCCTTTGACGGTATTGAACCAGGCCGATGCAAACGGGCCATCCGCCGGGTTCAGGCCGCCGGTGGCGAGCATCAGCAGAGGAATCACTGCCATGGGCTGGGCGATGATCTGTATCGCCTGCAAGCCGTAAAAATTTTCCCGGTTCCACACCGAGGTAACTTGCGAACCGATGCCGCAGGCCAGCGCCAGCAACCCCAGACCAATGGCCAGCACCCAGCGACAATCGACCCAGCGCAGATTGCACAACGCAACGACCAGTGGCAGCGCAATCAATTGCGGCAAGGCCACCAGCAACATCACCGGCGCGGTTTCGAGGGGGCGATAGCCCTGCACCTGAGCGAGGTAACTGGACGGAATCTTGATCACTGCCAGCAACACAAACAACACCCCGCCCAGCGTCAACAATGCATGGGCAAGATTGCGGATTTTCAGCAGTTGCAGCTTGAAAAACGGCAGCGGATGGGACCACTCATTGATAAAGAACAGCACCATCAGGGCCGTGCCGGCGACGATAAAAAAACGGATCATCGGCGACTCGAACCAGTTCAGGCGCTGACCCAGCTCCAGCGCCAGTACCAGCATGATCAACCCCGGCAAACCCAGGAGCAGGCCGCGCCAGTCAAACTGCTTGAAACGCTCCAGACGCAACGGGTCTTGCGGCAAGCCCCAGGCCACGCAGGCCATCGACAACAGGCCCAGGGGGATGATTTGCCAGAACGCCCATTGCCACCCGGCGTACTCCACCCACCAGGCCGATAACGGCGTGCAGAAGCTGGGCCCGAAAGTGGCCGTCAGCGCATAACTGCCCAGGCCATACAGGCGAATGCCCGGCGGCAGGAAGCGCAACGCCACTGACATCAACATCGGCGGCAAGGCCCCACCGGCAAAGCCTTGCAAGGTGCGCAGCAGCATCAGCGCATCAACATTCGGGGCCAGAGGGCAAAGAATGCCCAACAGTAAAAAGGCGCCGATGGCACACAGGGTAAAACGGCGCAGGGAAAAGGTGGCTGCACACCACGGCGCAAAGGCCATGGCACTGATGGACGTGGCCGAATACACCGCCAGCAGCCAGGTGCTTTCGTCATAACCGATACCCATCGCCCCGCGGATATCGGGCATGGCCACCTTGGTGACATTTTCGTTGAGCCCCGACACCAGCACGGCGAGCAAAACGCCCAGCAGACCGGTAAAAATCCGCAGGCCAAACGCCGCACTGCGGGCCGGGGCCGGGGTGGGAGCCACGGCACCCGCAACCAGCGCCGTCACAGCGCAGCTCCAGGCGCCAGACTGCGCCCATGGTCAAACCGCCAATACATGGCTGACTCCGTCGTCTTGATAGATGACAGAAAGTTTAATCAGCCGGCATAGCTATAAAAATTGATAAATAACTAACTGTGGAGTGCGTCAGACGCAACCATTGTAATGTTGACTCCCTCCCCGTAGCAGCAGCCTCGTTCCTTCGGCAGCGGCTACAGAGGTTGCGGTCAAATCACCGCGTTGTCGCAAAAGGTCTTGAGGGTACGACGCAGCCAGCGGTGGGCATGGTCGTTGTCCAGCCGCGGATGCCAGGCCTGGACGATATCCACCGGCTGCAGGGTGATCGGCAGCTCGAACGGGCGCAGTTTGAGGCCCAGTGGCTCCAGGTTTTTGAGCAGCACCTGGGGCATCAGCGGCAGGATCAGATCCTCCCCTGCCAGGGCAAAAATCGCCGAGTAGAACGTCGGCGTGGTAAACGACACCCGACGCTCCAGCCCCTGTTCGGCCAGCAGCGCATCAATCGGCCCGCGGGCATGGCCCCTGCGGGACACACTGATGTGGTCAAAACCGGCAAAGCGCCGGGCCGTAACGGGCTCATCAAAAATCGGATGCCCTTCCCGTGCCAACCCCACAAACGGACAGGTAAACAGCCTCTGGACCTTGATATCCGGGCTGAAGCGGTTAGTGGCGCAGATAGTCAGGTCAATGCGACCTTCATTCAGTGCCTCGTCATCAGTAAAACCCTCAGGTACCACCCGCAACGTAGCCTTGGGCATCTCCAGGGCCATTTGCTGGCGCAGTGCTGCGCCATACACACCAAAAAACACGTCATTGGCGCGAATGCTGAACGTACGCTCCAGCTCACGCAAATCACTGTTCTGGCTCTGGGTGAACACCCCGTGCGCCAGCTCCACCACACCGCGCACCTGTTCACGCAACTCCAGGGCACGGGGCGTGGGCACCAGGCCACGCCCTGAACGCACCAGAATGGGGTCGTTCAAGACCTCGCGAATCCGGGTCAGGGTGCGGCTCATGGCCGGGGCACTCAGGTTCATGCGTCGGGCAGCACCCACCACAGAGCCCTCTTCGAGCAAGACATTCAAGGTAACCAGCAGATTCAAGTCAGGTATTTGCATGGAGCAAAGGGTATCGGCTAACGCTCCCCCTGCCTAGCCAACCAGCAATGCACCATTGTTGCGCAGCAGGTAAAACAGTTTCGCTCACTCTTAGCTAGCTAACTAAGAGTGGCATTGATACATTGCCGCTCGTCAGGTTTGCGCCTGACGCTCTCTTTGGTTGAGATTTTTGGCCATTACCGGATCCCCATGATGGTAATGGCCTTTTTTACGCCTGCCGCTTTTCCTGCCCCACGATAGAGCCATCCCCAGTGGTGGACCCGCCAGACCTGAACTACGCTGCCAGCCCAATCCACTACAGCAATTGGGGACTTTATGCGGCTGGGTAAAAAGATTTCGAATCTGGAACAGTTGGTCTGCAAAAATTACCGCTGGATCCACGCCACCCGCATCAGCCTGGCGTTCCTGATTACCTTTGTTGTCATCCGCTTCTTCAAGCTCGACGGCGCCTCCTATGCCCTGATCACCATGCTCATTGTCATGGGACCACAGCCCTACTGGGGCAACGTATTCTCCCGGGCCCTGCAGCGTACCGGCGGCACAGTACTGGGCGCGCTGTCCGGGCTGGTGGCGCTGTATCTGGAGATGCACTCTTTTAGCCTGATGCTGCTCTGGTGCGCGGTGATGATGTTTATTGCCGGCTACCTGACCCTGGGCAAACACCCCTATATGGCCCTGCTGATCGGAGCAACCCTGGCGGTGGTCAGCTGCGCCCCGCCCAATGACATGGAGTCGGCACTCACCCGCAGCGGCTATGTGCTGGCAGGTTCTTTGTTGGCCATGCTCTACACCAGCATTTACCCACAGCGGGCCTATACCGACCTGCGGATCAAGTTCAGCGAGAGCCTGGGCAAGATCAATACCCTGTACTCGCAATACTTCTCCCCGCGAATCCCCGAACGCCCCAATCTGGATGATCAACTGAAGAATGAACTGGACGCGGTCATCAAGTTGCGCAACTACATCACCCCTGCCAGCAACGAAAGCAACCTCAAGCCACAAGTGTTCGAGTCCCTGCAAACCCTGCACCGCAACCTGCTGGCCACCATGAGCCTGATGATCGATGCGTATTGGTCATCACGGGAAAGCCACCTGCTGATCGAAAGCGAGCCCGCCTTGAACGGTCTGCACCAGTTGATCCCGCAAGCGCTCGAATCGCTGCAGAACAAGCTGTGTATGGGCATTTCCAACAACCAGATCAGCGGCGAACTGCGCCAGAAAGCCCACGATCTCAAGGAGCTTGTGCTCAAGAGCCTGGACGGCAAGATCACCGAGACACCCTTTTATGCCTATGTCTGGCTAAGCCTGGAGATGCTCAGGCAATTGACCGAACTCAATGACCAGTTGCATGCCGCGCTGTACCACTGCGGCCATCGGCATTTGTTTAAAAACGACAAGTTGCCCGACGAAAAATAACGTAACACCCACAGCAAAAAGTTACATCCGACTCATTTAGATGACTTATCGCACTAAAGATGAAGAATCTTCGTACATAAACATGTAATTTTCAGCGATTAACGACGCTTAAACCACAAACTCAAAACATATAACAAATTGTTTTGTAAGAAGTTTTTAACAAAACCTTGTATTTCATTTTGTGTCAACAACCTCTGACCCGCACGCCTGCAACACCTGGCCTGCCTGAAATTATGGTCTAGGCTCTGCTCGCACCCGTATTAATGGATTTGAACGGTTGAGCTTATGAAACGACAACAGGCATTAAAAAAACCCACTCACTCGTCAACCCGCCTTCACACGTACCCATCGTGTGGAGTGTTTTGCATGCGCGCACGCCTGAGCGGCACTCCAGAACGTTAATTCTTACCGCACTGTAGATAGGAGGGCTTATGCAGCTCACCCCCAGAGAAGTCGAAAAGCTGATGGTTTACACCCTGTCGGACGTCGCATTCCGGCGCAAGGCTCGCGGCTTGAAATTGAACTATCCAGAGGCTGTTTCAATTATCACCGTGACCGCCCTGGAAGGCGCACGCGATGGCAAGTCGGTTGAGGATGTGATGACCGAGGCCAGCAAAGTACTCACCAAGGATGACGTGATGGAAGGCGTCAGCGACCTTATTCCCAACGTTCAGGTTGAAGCGATTTTCACCGACGGCAGTCGTCTGGTCACGGTCCACGACCCGATCAAGTAACCGTCTGCTTTAAACCCGGTAAACGCAAAACTTTCACGTTTTGAGGAATCAGTCATGAGCACCAAAGAGACAGCAGGCCCGCACCAGGATACTCACCCGAACCACAGCATCCCCCACGCCAAGAACCCCGGTGGCGTCAGCAAGGGCAATGAAGCCGATGTGCCTCTGGGCGGCACGATTTACGCCAGCACGCCCATCACCTTTAACGAAGACCGCCCCGTCACCAAGGTAAAGGTGCGCAACACCGGTGACCGTCCGATCCAGATCGGCTCGCACTTTCACTTCTTTGAAGTCAACCGTGCCCTGGAATTCGACCGCGCCGCCGCCTTTGGCAAGCGCCTGAACATCACGGCCACCACAGCCATCCGCTTCGAGCCGGGCGACGAAATCGAAGTGCCGTTGATCCCCTACGGTGGCAAGCAAACGCTTTACGGCTTCAACAACCTGGTCGATGGCTGGGTACCGGACAAGCTCACCAGCAACCATGAGCGCCCGGAAAAACTGCAGGCCATCCAGCGCGCAGTCGATCGCGGCTTCAAGTTCTCCGAGCCGGCCAAGCCGTCCAAGCCCGTCAACGACAAGTAACCACGCATTCTCATACTTTGCACTCGCGCCGTTGAACCATTGACGCTCGCGCGGCATTAGAAAAGGAGCCACCGATGCCAACCATTTCACGCAAAGAATACGCAGGCCTGTTCGGCCCAACCACGGGCGACAAAATCCGCCTGGGTGACACCAACCTGTTTGTCGAGATTGAAAAGGACCTGCGCGGTTACGGTGAAGAATCCGTTTACGGCGGCGGCAAATCCCTGCGCGACGGCATGGGCGCCGACAATACCCTGACCCGCGACAACGGCGTACTGGACCTGGTTATCACCAACGTCACCATCATCGACGCGATCCAGGGCGTAATCAAAGCCGACGTGGGTATCCGTGACGGCAAGATCGTCGGGATCGGCAAAAGCGGCAACCCGGGCATCATGAGCGGCGTGACCCCCGGCCTGGTCGTGGGTGTGAGCACCGACGCCATCTCCGGCGAGCACCTGATCCTGACTGCAGCCGGGATCGACACCCACATTCACTTGATCTCGCCGCAGCAGGCTTACCACGGGCTGTCCAACGGCATCACCACCTTCTTCGGCGGCGGTATCGGCCCTACCGATGGCACCAACGGCACCACCGTGACTGCCGGCCCCTGGAACATCCGCCAGATGCTGCGTTCGCTCGAAGGGCTGCCGATCAACGTCGGCATGCTGGGCAAGGGCAACTCCTTTGGCCGCGAGCCGCTGGCCGAACAGATCATCGCCGGTGTCGCCGGGCTCAAGGTTCACGAAGACTGGGGCGCAACCTCAAACGCACTGCGCCATGCGCTGCGTACCGCCGACGAGATGGACGTGCAGGTGTCGGTGCACACTGACAGCTTGAACGAATGTGGCTACGTCGAAGACACCATTGATGCTTTCGAAGGTCGCACCATTCACACCTTCCACACGGAAGGCGCCGGTGGTGGTCACGCCCCCGACATCATCAAGGTGGCCAGCCAGAGCAACGTACTGCCAAGCTCGACCAACCCGACCCTGCCTTACGGCGTCAACAGCCAGGCCGAGCTGTTCGACATGATCATGGTCTGCCACAACCTCAACCCGAACGTGCCGGCTGACGTGTCGTTTGCTGAAAGCCGCGTACGCCCGGAAACCATTGCCGCCGAAAACGTGCTGCAGGACATGGGCGTGATCTCCATGTTTTCCAGTGACTCCCAGGCCATGGGCCGGGTCGGTGAAAACTGGCTGCGGGTGATGCAAACCGCCCATGCGATGAAAGTGTCGCGTGGCAAACTGCCGGAAGACAGCGCCGATAACGACAACTTCCGGGTGCTGCGTTACGTGGCCAAGATCACCATCAACCCGGCACTGGCCCAGGGTATCAGCCATGTGCTGGGCTCGGTGGAAGTCGGCAAGATGGCCGACCTGGTGCTGTGGGATCCGCGTTTCTTCGGGGCCAAACCGAAAATGGTGATCAAGGGCGGCATGATCAACTGGGCCGCCATGGGTGACCCGAACGCCTCTCTGCCAACCCCGCAGCCGGTGTTCTACCGTCCGATGTTCGGTGCCTTCGGCAAGTCCCTGCAAGACACCTGCGTGACCTTCGTGTCGCAAGCGGCGCTGGAAGACGGCGTGAAAGAAAAGGCCGGGCTGGAGCGTCAGGTCATGGCGGTGCGCGGTTGCCGCACCGTGTCCAAAAAGGACCTGGTGCGCAATGACCAGACCCCGCATATCGACGTTGATCCGGAAACTTTCGCGGTAAAAGTCGACGGCGTACACGCCACGTGCAAGCCCATCGATGTGGCCACCATGAACCAGCGTTATTTCTTTGGCTAATGCCTGAACGGGCCGCTACCGGGGGCACCTGCACCCGGTGGCACACGCCCGGCACATGATTCAGGGAAGGAGTTTGCGACGTGATTTTGATTGAACACATACTCGGCAACGCCAAGAAAGACCCGCACTGGCAACACAAACTCGAAGGCGCCAAGGTTGACCTGCTGGTGCTCGACCAGCGTGAAGCGCAAAAAAGTCGCTGCCGGCGCACCAGCCTCGGCGGTCTTGACCTGGGCATTTCGCTGGAACGTAACGTGGTGCTCTCGGACGGCGATGTGCTGCTCTGGGATGAAGGCTCCAACACCGCCGTGGTGGTGCAACTGAACCTGCGCGACGTGATGGTCATCGATCTCAAGGAGCTGAAAAAACAGCCCCTGGACGTGCTGATCAAAACCAGCTTCGAGCTCGGCCATGCCCTGGGCAACCAGCACTGGAAAGCCGTGACCAAAAACAACGAGGTCTATATCCCGCTCACCGTCGAAACCAAAATGATGGACTCGGTGATGCGCACCCACGGCTTTCAACACCTGCCGTACGCTTTTGTTGGCGGCGCCGAAATCCTGCCGCTGCTGACCACATCCGAGGCGCGCCTGCTGTTTGGCGGTGCCGAAGAAACCGACACCCATGTTCACGTGGCCAGCCCGCAAGACAAGCTGGACGCTGCCGCCCTGAAGATCCAGGGCGTGCACAGCCATGACGCACACAGTCACAGTCACGACAACGGCCATACGTTTCACAGCCATAAGCACTGAACCCGGCAAGAAGGCGCATAGATGAACGCATCAGATCTAATTCGCATCATGCAGTTTGGCGATTCCGTATTGCCGGTCGGTGCCTTTTCGTTCTCCAACGGCGTGGAATCGGCCATTCAAAAAGGCATCGTCCACGATGTCCCGACCCTGAAGGGTTTTGTGCTCACCGCCCTCAAGCAGGCGGCCAGCTGTGACGGCATGGGCGTGGTCGCTGCGCACCGGGCTGCCGTGGCAGAAGACCGCGACGGCATTTTACGCGCCGACTGGGCGGTGAATAACCGCAAGCTCAATGAAGAAAGCCGGTTGATGGCCACGCGCATGGGCAAAAAACTGGCGGAAATGTCGATCCATGTCGTCGAAAAACCGCTGGTGCGCTGGTGGCTTGAACAGATCAAGGCCGGCAACGCGGCAGGCACCTACCCCGTCACCCAGGCCGTGGTGATGTCGACCCAGGGCATCGGTGCCCGTGAGGTCGTGGTGATGCACCAGTACGGCGTGGCCATGACCATCCTCAGCGCGGCCATGCGCCTGATGCGGGTCACGCACCTGGACACCCAGCACATCCTGTTCGAACTCAACCACGACATTGAAGCGTTCTGCGATATCGCCGAAGTCGGCGATATCGAGCAGATGTCCTCCTATGTCCCGATAGTCGATGTGCTCGCCGCCGTGCACGTCAAGGCACATGTACGGCTATTCATGAACTGACACCCCGGGCTGCGTCGGCATGTGTCGACGCAGCTTCCGCTCCCCTATCTGGTAAGGAAATAACCGTGAAAAAGATTACTCGTATTGGTATTGGCGGCCCGGTCGGTTCAGGTAAAACCGCGATCATCGAAGTGATCACTCCGATCCTGATCAACCGTGGCTACAAGCCCTTGATCATCACCAACGATATCGTCACCACCGAAGATGCCAAACAGGTCAAACGTACCCTCAAGGGTATCCTCGATGAAGACAAGATCCTCGGTGTGGAAACGGGTGCCTGCCCGCACACCGCAGTGCGTGAAGACCCGAGTATGAACATTGCCGCGGTCGAGGAAATGGAAGAGAAGTTCCCCGACAGCGACCTGATCATGATCGAGAGCGGCGGTGACAACCTGACCCTGACCTTCAGTCCGGCCCTGGCCGACTTTTATATCTACGTGATCGACGTCGCCGAAGGCGAGAAAATCCCGCGCAAAAATGGCCCGGGGCTGGTGCAGGCCGATATCCTGATCATCAACAAGATCGACCTCGCCCCCTACGTTGGCGCCAGCCTTGATGTGATGGAAAGCGACACCAAAGTGGTACGCGGCAACCGCCCGTATATCCTCACCAACTGCAAGACCGGCCAGGGCATTGAAGAACTGGTGGACATGATCGAGCACATGTTCCTGTTCGCACAAAAACCGGCGGTCAAAAGCGGGGTCAGTGCATGACAGCGCAGAGCCAGATCGTGAACAACCCGTCACGGCTACGCGCTCACTCACTCGGCATTGATGCGCCGGAGCTGTCGCAGTACCAGGACGAACCGGCGCAAATGCACAGCGGTGCCGTGGGTAAAAGCGGCTACCTGCGCCTGGGTTTTGAAAAGCGCGGTAACCGCAGCGTGCTGGCGGACATGGAGCGCCGCGTACCATCGCTGGTGCAACGGGCCTTGTATTGGGACGAGGAAATGCCCGAGCTGCCCTGTGTGACCATGATTTCAACTTCGGGCTGCGTGCTGCAGGGCGACCGCCTGGCCACAGATGTCAACGTGGGGGTGGGTGCCTGCGGGCACGTCACCACCCAGTCGGCGACCAAAGTGCATTCGATGAATGCCAACTACGCCTCGCAAATCCAGCACTTCACGATCGAAGAAGGCGGCTACCTGGAGTTTATGCCCGACCCGCTGATCCCCCATCGCAATGCACGGTTTATCACCGACACGCAAATCAGGATCCACCCCACGGCGACGGCCATCTACTGCGAAATCCTGATGTCGGGGCGCAAGTATCACCATGCGGATGAGCGTTTCGGCTTTGACGTTTACTCCTCCCGGGTGCGCGCCGAGAACCTCGAGGGTCGCGAGCTGTTTGTCGAGAAGTACATTCTTGAGCCAAAAAAAGAGAGCCTGGACGCCATTGGCGTGATGCAGACCTTCGATGTGTTCGGCAACGTGGTATTGCTCACGCCCAGGGAGCATCACGACCGGATTGTCGAGCGCATCCCGGCGCTGTTTGACATGCAGGCCGGGCTGGCCAGCGGGGTGACCCGCCTGCCCAACGACTGCGGGCTGATATTCAAGGTGCTGGGCAACGACAGTGGCGAGGTCAAGGCGCAAATCCGCGAGTTCTGGAAGGTGGCCCGCGAAGAAATCCTGGGCGTGACCCTGCAACCGGCGTTTTTGTGGAAGTAGCTGTGTAGCAGCTGCCGAAGGAACGAGGCTGCGTCCGGCGGCGCAGCCGTCGTAATTCCTGAGGACAGGGTTTGACTGGCACACCGCAGTGCCTGATTTTGCGACGGCTGCGCCGCCGAACGCAGCCTCGTTCCTACGGCAGCTGCTACGCAAGCTGATCCTGGCCAAATGCTCAATTGGGAGAGTCAATATGGAAGCTGCATCCAAGTGGTCGAAAATCGTGGATGGCAACGTCGTCCTTGAGTTTATCGACGTCACCCTGCGTGGTTGTGCTCAGGTCATGTTCCAGAATAACCCGCTGACCGGGCTACTGTTTTTTGCCGCCATTTTTGTCGGCGCGTTTGGCGAAGGCAACCCGGCCATGGCCTTCGGCAGTGTCCTGGGCACGGTCGTGGCAACCCTTACCGGTATGCACCTCAAGGACCGCACTTCCTGGAAGGCCGGCCTCTATGGCTATAACGGCTGCCTGGTCGGCGCTGCCCTGCCTACCTTCCTCGCTGTCACACCCATCCTGTGGCTGTGCATTATCCTCGGCAGTGTGGTCTCGGTAATCGTCACCATCTGCATCGCCGATATTCTGAAGACCTGGAAAGTCGCCGCCCTCACGGCGCCCTTCGTGCTGGTGACCTGGACCATGCTGCTGGCCAGCTATGCCTTTGGCGGCCTGAACACCAGCGCCCTGCCCGTGCCCAACCTGCCCCATGATCTGGTCGCGTACAACACCAGCCTGTTCGATGGTATCGACCTGTTCAAGAGCACGTTCTACGGGATCTCCGAAGTGTTCTTGATCAGCACGGTGATCGGCAGCGTGCTGTTTCTCGCCGGGTTGGCGGTGTCATCGTTGTGGGCCGCGGTGTTCGGCCTGCTGGGCTCGCTGCTGGCGGTGCTGGTGGCCGTGGTGCTGCAAGCCGAACACGCCAGCATCAATAACGGCCTGTATGCCTTCAGCGCCGTGCTGACTGCCATCGCCCTGGGTTCGACCTTCAACAAGCCCAGCTGGCGCGTGTTGATCTACACCCTGATTGGCGTGGTTTTCACTGTATTTGTGCAAGGCGCCTTGAATACAGTACTGGCCCCGGTTGGCATCCCGACATTGACCATGCCCTTTGTACTGGCTTCCTGGCTGTTTCTGGTGCCCAACAAAGACGTCATGCCGGCCCACCGTCAATAATTTCGATCCCTTTGCCGGAGTCTTTCCATGACCGCGATTGCCTACCCCCTGACAAATGCCGAGCCGTCGAACACCACACGGCGCGCCATTTATCTGCTGACCGGCCTGATCGTGGCCAACCTGCTGGCTTGGGCCTGGGCCTTTATCGAGTTCGGCAACAACCCGGTCTTGATGGGCACCGCATTGCTCGCGTACGGCTTCGGCCTGCGCCACGCCGTGGACGCCGACCATATTGCCGCCATCGACAATGTCACCCGCAAGCTGATGCAACAGGGCAAACGCCCGATAGCCGTAGGCACCTGGTTCTCCCTGGGGCATTCGACCATTGTGGTGCTGGCGTCTTTCGCGATTGCGGCCACGGCAATGGCGTTCAAGGACGATATGGAGTGGTTCCATGAAACCGGCGGCCTGATCGGCACCCTGGTGTCCTCGGTATTCCTGCTGCTGTTCGGCGTGCTCAACCTGGTCATCCTGATCTCGGTGTACAAGAAGTTCAAACAGGTCAAGGCCGGCCACACCCTGCCCCCCGAAGAACTGGACCTGATCACCACCCACCAGGGTGGCCTGATGGCGCGAATTTTTGGTCGGGTGTTCAACCTGGTTAACAAAAGCTGGCACATGTACCCGGTGGGCTTTCTGTTTGGCCTGGGCTTTGACACTGCCACCGAAATCGGCTTGCTGGGCATCAGCGCCACCAGCGCCTCCCACGGCATCAGCCTGTGGTCAATCATGGTGTTCCCGGTGCTGTTTGCGGTGGGCATGGCCCTGATCGATTCACTGGACAACTTCGTGATGATCGGTGCCTACGGCTGGGCGTTTTCCAAACCGGTGCGCAAGCTCTACTACAACATCACCATCACTGCCGCCTCGGTGGTGGTGGCCCTGTTTATTGGTGGTGTCGAAGCGCTGGGGTTGATTGCCGAAAAACTGCAACTCACCGGCGGGATATGGACGCCGATCAATGCCATCAGTGAAAACTTTGGCGAGATTGGCTACTGGATCATCGGGATGTTTGTCCTGTGCTGGCTGATTTCGGCCCTCAATTACTACATCCGCGGCTATGACCAACTGCCTGCCAACGCCTGATCAGAGGCTCAAGCACACGGGCTGCTGGTGGCAGCCCGATAAACCTGACCTACACTCCCCTCACCCCTTAACTGACGCGTCGTAGGTGCCATGACTTTATTACAGGACGTAAAAAATCGGATCTCCTTTGCCTATGGGGTCGCCTTGCTGGTTGCGATCAACGGCTTTCTTTTGTTTCTGCCGGTGCTGGAACGTGGCGTTGCCCATGCCAATGCCAAATCCGGCTCCTTTGATACCTGGAAGGAGGCATTAAGCTTTTTAGCCTTGCTGGAAATCCCCGGGTTTGTGGTGGGGCTTGTACTCCTGCTGATGTCACTGGGGCTGTTGATCAAGTCACGCATCAGCTGGTTTTTTTCCCTGCTGCTGCTGGTGGCCACGGTCTGCGTGGATTTTTTCATTCTGAAAAAACCTGACGGCGTGACCTTCTTCTCGCTGGTCACCATTGCCGTGCTGGCCTTCTATTGGCGCCGTTTTGACCACTACAGCCTGGCCTCGGGCAGCTTCTTTGCGGTGGTCAGCATCGCCTCACTGATCGTCTACAGCACGCTGGGCACGCTCTACATCGGTGATGGCTTTGCACCGCCGGTGACGGACCTGCCATCGGCGTTCTACTTCGCCATCGTGGTGATGTCCACCGTAGGCTTTGGTGACATCGTCCCGCATACCACCGATGCGCGTTTTTTCACCCTGACAGTGATCATCCTGGGCATCACCATCTTCGCGATTTCGGTGGCGTCCATTGCCGGCCCGCTGATCAGCAACAACATCCAACGTATTGTTAAAGGCAGGATTACCCATATGGCGCGTAAAAATCACTACATTCTCGTTGGCGTTGGTTCCCTGGCACAAAACGTCTACAAAGGTCTGACCGATCGCGGCGAACACGTCACGGTGGTATGCGCGGCCGGCAGCCAGCATGACCTGCCGGAAAAGGCCGATATCATTGAAGGTGACCCGTCGGCCGCGTCGACCCTGAAACTGGCCGGAGCAGCGGACGCCAAGTACATCGTCACCCTGTGCGACAGCGACGCCGAAAACGTGTTCACCATCCTCGCGGCCAAGGAAGTGGCAGGCGACGAAACCCAGATCATCGCACTGGTCAACGAAACGCGGAACATGCCCAAGGTCAAACGCGTCAACCCGACCATGGTGCTGTCGTTGCCGTTGCTGGGCAGTGAGTTGCTGGTGCGTACCCTGCAGGGCGATCAAATCAACAATGATCTGATCACCGAGATGTTCTTCGGCAAGCGTACGTCTTTGGCCTGAGACTTGGCAGGATAAAAAAAGCCCTCTGACGAGGGCTTTTTCATGGGCGCTGCAAGGGCTTATTGCGGGGTATCGGATGCAGGCAGCGGCGTAACCTTGGCCCCGGCAATCAGACCCAGTTCGACGGCAGCAAAACCGATTACCAGGCTGATCACCAGATAGCAGATGGAGACAAAAACACTGCCCGGGTCTTGCATCATCTCGACTGCGCCAAACACGAAACTGGAGAACGTGGATAACCCGCCCATGATCCCGGTGCCGACCATCACGTGCACGTACTGGTTGATGCGGTTGCTCTTGAACAGCGACGTGGCCACGCCCAGCAGGAACGCGGCGACGATATTGGCGACAAAGATATCCATGGGAAAACCATCGGCCAGGCGCGGCACCGAGAGCATGACGAACTCGCGGCACATGGCGCCGAACGCACCACCGACGAAAATCAGAATAATCATGTTGAGCATGGTGTGACTCCTGAGTCAGCGCGCCAGCCAGGCGCCGAAAGCGGCGGCGGCCAGGCCGACCAGTACCGAGATGATCAGATAACCTGCGGCCCATGCACGATCCCTGGCCTTGGCCAGTTTCGAGGCATCCAGCTGCATGCTGCTGAATGTGGTGTAACCGCCCAGGATACCGGTGAGCACCGCGGCGCTGAGGAAGTCGCCGTAGCGGTCGCGCCAGTCCACGGTAAACAGGATGCTCAGGTAACCGATTACAAAGGCGCCGCTGACGTTGATCAAAAATGTACCCAGCGGAAACGGCCCCTTATAGAACTGCCCTACCCGCAAACCGATCCACCAGCGCAACAGCGAGCCCAGCCCGCCCCCCAGCCCGACCCAGAAAACATCCAGCGCAGTCATGAAAGTCCCTCTCGTGTCTGTTGGTGAGTGGGGGAAACTCTAGTTCATAAAACAGCGGGCGGGCATGACTTGGGCCGGGTCTTTCGCTGTTACAGAAGAGTCCATGCCGGGGGCAGTGAGGCCTGAATGGCGCAGCTCATATTTGCTCAAGCTTTCAAACTGGCGCTCCTGAGAGTTGCAGGGTATTTGAGCAGCACAGGACGTAAAGCCAACTTGCAAAAGTCCCATCATGGGACCAGGATCGTTTTATGAGAATCATCGCAGTCAGTCAGCTCAAGATTTTTTGGCAACAGCACCCAGGCTCAGAGCAATCCTTCCTCTGCTGGATAGATGAAGCGAAAAAGGCAAACTGGCAAACGCCGGCCGACATCAAGGCGCCGTTTCGCCATGCCAGCATTCTCAAGAGCAACCGGGTCGTGTTCAACATCAAAGGTAACGACTATCGGCTCGTGGTAGCTGTGGCCTACCGCTTCAGCGCCATCTATATCAAATTCGCAGGCACTCACCAGCAGTACGACGCCATCGATGCCAACACCGTGGAAATGGAGTAAGCCATGAATATTCGTCCAATTCGCACCGAGCAGGACTACAAAGACGCACTGAAGTCGGTTTCGCCGCTGTTCGACAATGAACCGCAGCCCGGGACACCTGAGGGCGATTACCTGGAGGTTATGATCACCCTGATCGAAGCCTACGAAGCCAAGCACTTTCCCGTCGACCTGCCCAACCCGGTGGATGCCATCCGCTTCAGGATGGAGCAGTCCGGGTTGTCAGCGGCTGACCTGGTGCCTGCGATCGGCCGGCAGAACCGGGTGTATGAAGTGCTCAACGGCAAGCGCTCCCTGACCCTGCCCATGATCTGGAAGCTGCATGAGATGTTTGGCATCCCGGCAGAGAGTCTGATCAAGCCGGTCAAGTCGTGACCGCCGGGGTAGGCAAAATCATGGGCGCGGGTGAAAAGGAGTACCATGCCCTCCGGCTTCATCCTATCGCCCCATGGAACCCCTATGTTTCCCAACGCTGAACGCTACAACCACTCCACCGAATACGCCAACAAACTGGTCGACCGCATCGGCCAGACCCCGGCCTGGATTGCCCTGCGCCTCGGGGTCACGGAAAAACGCATGCGCTATATCCTCGCTGGGTCCCGCACGATCAAGGGCGACACCACCGAAATCCTGATGAGCTATGCCGAGCAGTTCTGCCTGGAATGCCTGGCCGCCGAAGCCAAGGCCGCCAAGGATCGTGCCCGCTCCAAGGCCGCCGCCAGCCCTGCCAGCGACGCTTAGAACAACCCCAGTTGCCCGCCCACCAGGGCGCTGAAGTTGTCATCGACAAACACCAGAATCGCGTCGGCCACCGGTTGCAGCTGACGCGACAGATAGTGCTCGTAATCCACTTCTGCGGTGCGGTTCTCCAACGGCTGGGGGCCGGCCACGGTGATCACGTAGCTGATCGTCCCGCCATTCTGGTACTGCCGGGGCCGCCCCTGCCGGTCGTTATACTCATCGGCCAGCCGCGCCGCCCGCACATGGGGCGGCACATTGCGCTCGTAATCACTGAGCGGGCGGCGCAGGCGCTTGCGGTAGATCAGCAGTTCATCATGCTCACCCGCCAGGGTGGCACGCACAAAGTCACGCACGTAGGCCTGCCAGGGCTGACGATTGAAGATGCGCAGGTACAACGCCTGCTGGAACTGCCGGGCCAGCGGTGACCAGTCGCTGCGCACGGTCTCAAGCCCCTTGTAGACCATCTCCCGACGGCCGTCGGCGTGCACCACCAACCCCGCATAGCGCTTTTTGCTGCCCTCTTCGGCGCCACGAATGGTGGGCATGAAAAAGCGGCTGTAGTGGGTCTCGAATTGCAGCTCCAGTGCGCTGGTCAGCCCATACTCGTCACGCACATGGGCCTGCCACCAGTCGTTGACGTACTGCACCAGCTCACGGCCGATACTCGCCGCGTCCTCCTCACTGTGCTGACTGCGCAGCCAGACAAAGGTGGAGTCCGTGTCGCCATAGATCACGCTATAGCCCCGGGCCTCGATCAGTGCCCGCGTCTTGAGCATGATTTCATGCCCGCGCAGGGTGATCGAGGATGCCAGCCGCGTATCAAAAAACCGGCAACCGCTGGAGCCCAGCACCCCGTAAAACGCATTCATGATGATTTTCAGGGCCTGTGACAGGGGCGCGTTTTTGTCCCGCTTGGCCACTTCGCGCCCCTTGGCCACGCGCTCGATAATGGCCGGCAAGCAATGCCGGGTGCGAGAGAAACGCGCACCGCGAAAGCCCGGTACCGAGGTTTCATCGCCAGGCTCGCGCAAGCCTTCAACCAGCCCCAGCGGGTCAATCAAAAAAGTGCGGATAATCGACGGGTACAGGCTTTTGTAATCGAGCACCAGCACCGACTCATACAACCCCGGCTCGGACTCCATGACAAAGCCGCCGGGGCTGGCCTGGGGCGGTTTGTCCCCCAGATTGGGGGCGACAAAGCCCTGACGGTGCATCAACGGCATATACAGGTGATAAAAGGCCGCCACCGAGCCACCGCTGCGATCGGCCTCCAGCCCCGTGACCGAGGCGCGCTCCAGCAAAAAGGTCAGCAGCTCGGTTTTCGCGAAAATCCGCGTGACCAGTTCGCAGTCCTTGAGGTTGTAGCGCGCCAACGCAGGTTTGTCGTGGGCAAACATGCGGTTGATTTCGTCCATGCGCTGGTACGGCGTGCTGATGTCCTTGCCTTCGCCAAGCAGGGTCTGGGCGACGTTTTCCAGGCTGAAAGACGGGAACGACCAAGTCGCTGAGCGCAACGACTCGATGCCATCAATGATCAAGCGGCCCGCAGCACTGGCGAAAAAATGGTTTTTGCGCGTGCCGTGTTCGCGCCACTGCATTTCACTGCTGCCACGCCCCAGCAGCAACGGGATACCAAGGCGCCGGGCATGCTCGTGCAACACCCGCATGTCGAACTGCACCACATTCCAGCCGATGATCGCGTCGGGGTCATGCCGGGCCATCCACTGGTTAAGACGCAGCAACAGGTCGCCGCGGCTGGCGCAGAACTCCAGGTCGAAATCCACCGGGGTATCGGCCGCGGTGGCCTTGCCCAGCATATACACCTGGCGCTGGCCACAGCCCTCGAGGGCAATGGAATACAGATCGCCCTGCTCGCTGGTTTCAATATCCAGGGACACCAGTTTCAACCGTGGCCGGTAGTCGGGATGCGGCTTGATCCGGGCGTCCAGCAGCGGGCCATCGCCCTGTACACGGCCGCCAAAGCTCACCGGCGCAGTGATAAAACGCTCCATCAGGAACCGCTCCGGCGGGCGTATATCGGCCTCGTACACATCGACCCCGGCGCGGCGCAGGCGCTGGGCGATGTCCATCAACTGGGCATGCTGGCGGCAGTAGAGGCCGATCACCGGGCGCGACTGAAAATCACACAGCGCCAACTCACGCCATTCGATATCGCGCTCGTTCTGCAGCAGAGCCTGGGCCTGGCCAAGCTGAATCTTGGGGATAAACGCGGTGCAGGTTTGGTAAGGCAGGCGCACCTGCTGCGGCCCGTCATCGGTGGCCAACCAGAAGTCGACCTCGATACCCGACGGCGTATCACGCCAGTGCCGGGTCAGGACAAAGCCCTGCCTCAAGTCCATTACGCGGTTACAGGCATGTCGCCAGCATCGCCAGGCGGCGCATGGCAGCAGCATCACCCGGCTGTTGGGCGTAGTAGCTCACTGCCGTGCCGGTGCCCTGGGGCGTCAGATCGGCAAAGGACTCGGCGCCACGGGTGTAGACGGTCTGTTTGCCAGCCTTGTCGTTATTGATATAGGCACTGGCATCGACCCCGAACACGCTTTCATCCTGCCAGGAAAACTTGATGCATTCGGCGACCAGCGCCGTGGCTTTTTCCGAAACCAGCACCCGGGTCGGGGCCTGGCTACGGGCAGTGTCCATCGCAGGAGACACACAACCGGCCAGCATGGCCAGACTCATGACGCTAATCAGCATTCGCATTGGATAGCCTCTGGATAAAGGTCAATACGATATCACGCAGCCAGTGCCCATAGGTGGCTAAATAACCAGTAGTCCGCTGAATGGGCTTGGTCCCACAGAGAAAATATGTCGCCGGTATTGCAGTTAAAACCACCGGGGACAAATCCATTCCTGGGGGTGGCTACAGCAAAAGCAAAAATTTGAACAACACCAACCCTGCTCCCCGAGCGCAACACCTATAACCGCTCGTCATTTAAAAGAGACCCAGCCCACAGAATCAGCAGCATTTGCGTCGCCAGCCAGCGAATTTCGCGGTTGCTGCTAGCTTCAGTAAACAAATAAACACGCCGGGCATCGGACGATAAACCGCCAAAGAGCGATTGAAGGAGCACTACGATGGGAGCAAGTACCGCTCGCAAGGCCAGCTTTACCGCCCTCACCCTGATCCTGACGCCGCTGGCGGGCTGGGCCGACAACGCCCGTGACTGGCAAAACACCCCCACCGACCTGAACATGCTGTTCGGCTATTACAACCGCGTCGACTCCAATACCCCCATCGACACCTCGCTACCCATCGACGGTCTGTCCCTCAATGCCGACCTGTATATCCTGCGTTATGCCCGTAGCTTCGGTATCGACGGGCGCAACAGTGCCTTCGAGATCCTGCAGCCTTACGCCGATCTATCCGCATCATTCGACAACGCCCGCTATTTCACCGGTACCAAACACAACGGTGGCATGGGTGACACCCAATTGGTGTTCGCACACAACATCTTTGGCGGCCCCGCCCTGAGCAAGGAGGAGTTCGCCAAATGGACTCCCGAGACCTTTCTCACGGCAGCCCTGACAGTCACCACCCCCACCGGCGACTATGACAAGAACCGGGTGATCAATATCGGTGCCAATCGCTGGGTGTACAAACCCGAACTGGGTTTCGGCACCCCCATCGGCCCCACCTGGCTGGAGATCAACACCATGGTGTCGTTGTTCGGGTCCAACGATGAATACCAGGGCAACAGCAAGCTCGAACAAAAACCCCTGTATGCCATCGAAGGCCATTACAGCTACGACTTCAACCGCGCCCTGTGGGCTTCGCTGGACGCCACCTATAGCCGGGGCGGCGAGACAAAAATTGACGGCGACTGGCAGGACAACAAACAGGAAAGCACCCTGGCAGGCGCCAGCATGGGCTTTATGCTCACCCCCCAATTCGGCGGCCTGCTGGCCTATACCGACACCGTGAGCGAGCGCAAAGGCTCACCGGATATCGCCACCTGGACGCTGCGCATGCAGTACGTCTGGTAAGCGTCGTGACCATGCCTCGGGTACGTCGCGTAGTGCCAGGCCTGTTACTGGCCCTGGCCTTGCACGCCCATGCCGGCGACCCGTACGCCATCGAGCCCGCAGCTGTGCAGGCCCTGGAGCAGATGGGCAGTTACCTGCGCAGCCTCAAGCAGTTTGGCGTCGAGGCCCGCAGCCAGACAGACCAGGTACTGGATAACGGCCAGACCGTCGAATTTCGGCACACCACCCGACTGCTGGCCCAACCGCCGGACAAGCTGCTGGTCTCGGTGGACAATCAGGGCATACACCGCACCCTCTATTACAACGGCAAGCGCTTCACCCTCTACCAGAGCCCCAGCCCCTACTACGCAAGCGCCCCCGCTCCGGCGAACATCAACGCACTGATCGACCTGCTCAATAGTCGCTATGGCATCGAGTTGCCGCTGGCCGACCTGTTTCGCTGGAACGCCAACATCGTCAGACAGGCCGGTTTGCGTTCGGCCGTGCTGATTGGCAGTGAGACGCTGGACGGCCAGCGCTGTGATCATTACGCCTTGCGTCAGGATGCTATCGACTGGCAGATGTGGCTGCGTGAGGGCGAACAGCGCCTGCCGTGCCGCCTGACCATCACCCGCCGCGACATACCCGAGCAGCCGCGTCACAGCGTCGACTTTACCTGGCAGCTCACACCGGCAATCAGCGCCCACAGCTTTGATTTTGATCCGCCCGCAGGTGCCCAGGAAGTGCCGTTGCAGTGGGCCCCGAGCAAATACAGCCTGGAGGCGCAACCATGAAGCGTCTGCACTGGCTGTTCTGTGGCGTGCTCAGCGCCTGCCTGCTGCACACCTCTGTCGCCCTGGCCTGGCAACTGCGCGGTGGTGGCGGCGCACGGACTTTTGTGCTGCCGCACACTGGCGGACACCCAGCGCCGCACCCCATGCCACAGCCACAGCCGCATCCACAGCCGCATCCACAGCCGGGGCCGCACCCCTACCCGCAGCCGGCCCCCCAACCGCATCCCTACCCGGCACCACGGCCCATGCCACCTCCGCCACGGCCCTTGCCTGCGCCACCACCACCGGACAACTGGTATCACCCGTGGGCAGCCGCCGCCGTGGTGGGTGCAACCACGGCCACGGCAATAGCCATCGGCTCGCAAGTCACCAGCGTGCCTGCGGACTGCGTATCGGTCGTGGCCAACAATGTGGCGTATCAACACTGCGGACCAACCTGGTATCAGCCCCGCTATGTGGGTGGCAACGTGCAGTTTGTGGTGGTCCCCGCCCCCTGGTAATCGTGCTCAAGCAAGGAATGCTTTATGACAGCGCTCAACGATCTGAATGCCCTGCAAGCCAGCATCGCCGAAGCGGTATTGGGCCAGGACGAGGTTATCCGCCAGATCATCGTCGGCTTGCTGGCCAACGGTCATCTGCTCCTCGAAAGCCTGCCAGGTTTGGCCAAGACCCGCACCGTCAAGGCGTTGGCCAGGCACCTGGAGGCGCAGATGAGCCGTATCCAGTTCACCCCTGACCTGCTGCCATCGGACATCACCGGCGCCGAGGTGCTGCACCAGGTGGACGGCCAGAACCTGATCCGTTTTCAACCCGGGCCGTTGTTCGGCAACCTGATCCTGGCCGACGAAATCAACCGCGCCCCGGCCAAGGTGCAGGCGGCCCTGCTTGAAGCCATGGAAGAACGGCAGATCACCGTCGCCGGCAACAGCCACCCGCTGCCCACACTGTTTATGGTGCTGGCTACGCAAAACCCCATCGAACAGGAAGGTACCTACCCGCTGCCCGAGGCGCAGATGGACCGCTTTGTGATGAAAGTGCTGCTCGACTACCCAAGCCCGGCAGATGAATCCCGGGTGCTGCGCATGCTGCGCGCTGAGGAACAGGTGCAGCACGCCACGGCCGATACAGCCCCGCCGTTTACCCTGGGTCAGGAGGTGATTTTCGCGGCTCGCCGCGAAGTCGCCACAGTGGCCGTGTCCCCCGCCATCGATGCTTACCTGATCGACCTGATCAACGCCACCCGCCGTCCTGCCGACTATGACGCCGATCTGGCCCGCTGGATCAGTATCGGCGCCAGCCCCCGCGGCGGTATCGGCCTTGACCGCTGCGCCCGTGCCGACGCCTGGCTGCGCGGCCAGGCCTTTGTCACCCCGGACAACGTGCGCGCCGTGGCGTATCCGGTACTGCGCCACCGCCTGCAACTGAGCTACGACGCCGTGGCCGATGGCGTCAGCGCTGATCAGGTACTGCAACGCATACTCGACAAAGTCGCGATACCTGCCTGATGCACGCCCAACGGCAGGAGGCCGACGGCCTGGTATACGTCTCGCTTGCGCAACTGATGGCGCTGGAGTTCAAAGCGCGGGCGTTGAGTTTTGTCGCCCGCCAACCCCACGGCAGTATCCTCTCGGGCAACCATGCTTCGCGCTTGCGTGGCCGCGGCCTGAATTTTGACGAACTACGCCGCTATCAACCCGGTGACGACCTGCGCCACCTCGACTGGCGCGCCTCATTGCGCACTGGCAAGCCAGTGGTGCGTACCTTTACCGAAGAACGCGACCGCCCGGCCTTGATCGTGGTCGACCAGCGCATGTCGATGTTTTTTGGCTCCAGCCGCAGCTTCAAATCCGCCACCGCTGCCGAACTGGGTGCACTGGCCGCATGGATGGTGTTCAACGCCGGCGACCGGGTCGGTGGGCTGATCTTTAACGACCAGCGCATCGACAGCATTGCCCCGCTGCGCAGCCGCAAACGGGTGGAGGCGTTGTGCAGCAAAATTGCCCGGCAAAACCAGGAACTCAATGCCACTCAACCGGACTGCGAAGACGCCGACCAACTGGACAAGGTTCTGCAACAGTGCCTGGCCATCGCCGGTCACGACCACCTGATTTGCCTGATCAGCGATTTCGCCGGGGCCGGGCCGCACACCCTGCAGTTGCTGCGCCAACTGGCAGTGCACAACGATGTCATCGCCATGCAGGTGTACGACCCATTGGCGCTGGACCTGCCCGACACCGGGCGCTTGCTGGTTACCCAGGGCCAGTTGCAAGTGGAGCTGGCGGTAGAGCACGCACACGTACGCCAGCCGCTGGGCAACTTCCTCAGCGGGCGCTTCAAGGACATCGCCAGCCTGCTGCGCCGCAGCCAGGTGCCGCTGATGATGTTCAGCACCGCGCAGGATACTCACAGCCAGCTGCGAATCGAACTGGGCAAACTGGGCGGGGCGCGGCCATGACCAGTCCTATCCCCAGCATTGACCAACTGCAAACCCTGGCCCTGCCTGCACCTGTCAGCTACCTGCCGCAGACCTGGGGCTGGTGGGCCTTGCTTGGGGTTGTGCTGACCGGCCTGGCGGTCTGGGCGGCACGCGCCTGCTGGCAGTGGCGGCGTGACCGCTACCGGCGCGAGGCCTTGCAACGGCTGGCACAACTGCGCGCGGCCAACGATCCGCTGGGCACCTTGCGCGAACTGCCCACGCTGCTTAAACGGGTGGCACTGTCCATGCCCGTCCCGCAGGCAGCGGCGCCTCTGCAGGGCGAGGCCTGGCAGGACTTTTTACAACGCCACGGCCCACCGCCTGTGCCCGAGGATTTCAGCCAGCAACTGGCGTTTCTGGCCTACGCCCAGGATGAGCAATTGCTCGCCCTGCCCGCCGCACAACGCCAGCAGTTGGTCGACACCTGTACACGCTGGGTGGAGCTGCACCATGTGGCAGTTTGATTATCCCTGGTTGCTGCTGTTGCTGCCCTTGCCGTGGTTCGGCTACCGCTGGCTGCCCGCATACCGCGAAGCCCGCAGTGCGGTACGCGTGCCATTTTTCAACGCCATGAGCCGCGCTGTCGATCAAGCACCACAGATCGCAGGTGCGCAGCACAACATCTGGCAATTGCTGCTCAACCTGCTGGTGTGGACATTGCTGGTGGTGGCCGTGGCCAGACCGGTATGGGTCGAAAAACCCATCGAGCGCCAGCAACCGGTGCGCGACCTGATGCTTGCCATCGATATCTCTCAATCGATGCAAACCACGGATTTCACCGACGCCAGCGGGCAGAGGATCGACCGCCTGAGCGCGGTCAAACACGTGGTGCAGGACTTTATCGCCCGGCGCAAGGACGACCGCATCGGCCTGATCCTGTTTGGTAGCGCTGCCTATCCGCAAGCGCCACTGACCCTCGACCACGCCAGCCTGTCGCTGCTGCTGGACGACACCGGCATCGGCATGGCCGGGCCCGACACCGCTATCGGCGACGCCATCGGCCTGAGCCTGAAACTGCTCGACCAGGCACACGAGCAGGAGAAAGTACTGATCCTGCTCACCGACGGCAACGACACCAGCAGCGCCATCCCCGTGCCCCGTGCCACGGCCATGGCGGCGGCCAAAGGGGTAGTGATCCACACCATCGGCATAGGCGATCCGAATGCCGACGGCGAAGCCAAGGTCAACCTTGCAGCCCTGCAGAGCATCGCCAAAAGCACCGGCGGCCAGTACTTTCGCGCAGAAGACCGTGACAGCCTGAACCAGGTCTACGCCACCCTCGACCAGCTCACCCCGCACAGGGTGCAAACCTTCAGCCACCAGCCCAAACGTGACCTGTTCTGGTTGCCCGTAGCGGCCGCCATCAGCCTGATAGCGCTGTATCATCTGCTCGCACTGCTGGCCGCACGGCGCCACCCGCGCTCACCACCGCGGGAGGCCTGAAATGGAGATCAACCTGAGTGACTTCCACTTTCTGCGCCCGGCCTGGCTGTTGTTGGCGATTGTGGGTGCCCTGCTACCGCTAATGTGGCGCCGCAGCCATGACCAGCAACGGCGTTTGCGGGCGATCATCGCTCCCCACCTGTTGCCACACTTGCTGGTCACCCCGCCCGACAGCCACCGCCTGCGCCCGGTGCATTTGACCGCTGCCCTGCTGATCATCGGCGCCATTGCGGCCGCAGGCCCCACCTGGGAACAGGACCGCCCGGCATTCCTGCAAAACCGCGCGCCGTTGATCATTGCCCTCGACCTGTCCCCGTCAATGGATGCCAGCGATGTGCAGCCCACCCGGCTGGAAGCCGCCAAGCACAAATTGCATGACCTGACTGCCCGCCGCAGCGGTGCCCGCACGGCCCTGATCGCCTACGCGGGCAGCGCCCATCTGGTGTTGCCCGCCACCGACGACCCGGCGCTGCTCGACAGTTTTATCCAGGCCCTGGGCACCGACCTGATCGCCCGGCCCGGCAAAAACGTGGCGGCGGTGATCGAACAGGCCAAGCGCCTGCTACAGGCCGAGAAAGCACCCGGCACCCTGTTGCTGATCACCGACGGTGCCGACACCACCCAACTGGACAGCCTTAAAACCCTGTTGCCGGGCAGTGTCCTGCAAGTGCTGATACTGGCAGTGGGCAGCAGCAATGGCGGGATCATTCGTGATGCCAGCGGCCAACCGCGCACCGACAGTTCCGGTCGCCCGCAACTGGGCAGCTTCGACAGCGCCGCGCTCAAGCAACTGGCCGCGGCCACCAATGCACCGCTGGGCAGCCTGACCATAAACAACGATGATCTGGACTGGGTCGAAGGCCACGCCCAGCAGCACTTCCAGGCCGCCAGCGACGAGCAGCGCGAGCTGCAATGGAAAGACGCCGGTTACTGGTTATGCGGGCCCCTGCTATTGCTTGCCTGGTTCTCGGTGCGCCGTGGCTGGAGCCTCAACTGGAACGCCGTTCTGCTGCTGGGCGCAGGGCTGGCCCTGCAACCGTCACCGGCGCAGGCCAACGCACTGACCGATGCCTTCTTCACCCGGGATCAGCAAGGGCGTTGGGCCTTTGAGCACCAGCACTACCCCGCAGCAGCCGAGTTATTTGTCGATCCTTACTGGAAAGGCATCGCAGCTTATAACGCCGCCGATTTCGATCTGGCACTGGCCAGCTTTGCCCGGTTGAACACCGCCCCGGCGTACTTTTACCTGGGCAATATTTACGTACGCCGCTACAAGTTCGATCAGGCGATTGCCGCCTATCGCCAGGCCTTGGCCCTGCAACCGCAGTTCCCCGAAGCCAGTGCCAACCTGGCATTGGCCATTGCCCTGGAAAAAGATACCGACAGCGCCGAGCAGAACACCCCCGAAGTCAAACCTGACGCGATCAAATTCGACAAACCGCCAGGCAAAGGCCAGAGCAAACCGCTGCAAACCCCGCAGGCGGCCAGCGACGAACAATGGCTGCAAAACCTGACCACCTCTCCGGCCAATTTCCTGCGGCAAAAATTCAGCCTGCAAGACCAAAAGGTGGCGCCATGAAGCCCTGCGCTCTGGTACTGCTGATGTGCGTCGGCCTGGCACAGGCCAACGAACCGCAACTGTTGGTGCAGGCCCGGCTGGTACCGGGTGATGCCGTGGTGGTGGGCGAGACCTTGCAGTTGCAGGTCGATGTGCTCACCGACAGCTGGTTCACCCGTGGTGCGTCATTACCCGAACTGAACCTGGACGGTACCGATGTGACACCGCCCAATGGTGAGGCCGGGCACCTGTCGCAGACGATTCAGGGCCAGACCTTCAGCGGCCTGCGCTACACCTATCGAATCACCCCGACGCAGGCGCAAGCGTTCTCGATCGCGCCACTGACAGTGCGCGCGACCCCGGCGCAGGCCAGCCATGAGCTGTCGGGGCAAACCCCGGTGCTGACCTTTCGTGCCAGTCTGCCCGAAGGGTTCAGCCCCGGCGAACCGATACTGGTGGCCAGCGCGTTGCGCCTGAGCCAGACCCTGACCCCGCCAGGCGGCCCGTTCAAGGTGGGTGACAGCCTGACCCGCAGCGTGACGTTACAGGCCGACGGTACCCCGGGGCTGGCCCTGCCCGCTCCGCCCCGGGGCTCGGTGGCCGGACTCGGTGCCTACCCGCAGACCCCGCAGGTGAGCAATCTGGACGACGGCCGGGGCGGTTTCAATGGCGGTCAGCGCATTGACCGGATCAGTTATCGCATCGAGCGCGAAGGCGATTTCGAGCTGCCGGCAATCCGCGTCAAATGGTGGGACAGCGTGAACCGCCAAATCCGTTTCGGCGAACTCCCGGCCGTCACCTTCAAGGCCACAGCCAGCAGCAGCTACACCCCGGTGTTCTCGATCGTTGACGACCTCAGGCAAATGGGCCAACCCACCCGGCTGCGGCTGCCCGCCACGTTGCTGGTTGGCATCGGGTTATTGCTGCTGGCCGTTGCCCTCTCTGTGAACCGGCGGCGCTTGCTCCACGCTTTCAATGCCATGCGTCAGTGGAAACACAACCGCCCGCCGCGCAAAAACTATGGTTTGCGCCCGCTCAACCCAAGACATGAAAAGGACTTCCAAAAATGAATAAACAAAAAACTGTAGCCGTGGCAGCGAGCCTGCTCGCGAATGGCCTTCGCGAGCAGACTCGCTCCCACTGGAGCAAAAGGATCTCAGCAAGAACGGCAGCGACTCTGCTATTCGCCCTGCCCCTGTTCGCCCTGGCTGCCGACCCGTTGCCCTCCTGGAACCAAGGGCCGGCGAAAAAAAGCATCATCGAATTTGTCGAGACGGTTACCACGCCAGACAGTAAGGGCTTTGTACAACCCGAAGCGCGTATCGCCGTGTTCGACAACGATGGCACCCTGTGGAGCGAGCAACCTGGTTATTTCGAGGAGCTGTTTGCCTTCGACGAAATCAAACGCATGGCCCCCCAACACCCGGAATGGAAAGACCAGCAACCGTTCAAGGCGGTGCTGGAAAACGACCACAAGGCCCTGGCCGAAAGCGGCATGGAGGGCCTGCTGAACATTTTCATGACGACCCACGCAGGGCTCACCACCGATGAGTTCCGCGACAACGTCCAGCGCTGGCTAAGCAGCGCACGCCACCCCACCAGCGGCAAGCCCTACACCGAAATGGTCTACCAGCCGATGCTGGAAGTGCTGACCTACCTGCGCAGCCAGGGATTCAAGCCCTACATCGTGTCCGGCGGCGATACCGGCTTTATGCGCGTATTTGCCGAAGAGGTCTATGGCATACCGCCAGAGCACGTGATCGGCTCCACGTTTGTCACCGAATACCAGGTCAAGGACGGCAAACCGTCAATCCTGCGCACCGCCAAAATTGCCCACAACGATGACGGCCCCGGCAAGCCGGTAAGTATCGACAGCGTGATTGGCCGCCGACCGATCCTCGCCTTCGGCAACTCCGACGGCGACCTGCAGATGCTCCAGTGGACCGCCGCCGGCGACGGCCCGCGCCTGATGGGGCTGGTGCATCACACCGACGCCAAACGCGAATGGGCCTATGACAAGGACTCGAAAATCGGCCGCCTGGACAAGGCGCTCGATCAGGCAAAACAGCAGGACTGGACTATCGTCGATATGGCGTCGCAATGGCGACGGATCTACCCGTTCGAGACCAGTGCCAACGAGCAACAGCAATAAGAAAAACAGCCGTCAGCAGTGCACCAACCAGGTCAACAAGGAGCAAGTTGCATGACTCGAACAGCCAAGTGGTTCCCCCGGCTAGCCCTCGTGGCGGCTTCGGTGATGGCGTTGTCCGCCACCGCCGTGGCCGCCGAAAAACCCAATATCCTGGTGATCTTTGGTGATGACATTGGCCAGTCCAATATCAGCGCCTACTCCATGGGTGTGGTGGGCTACAAAACCCCCAACATCGACCGGATTGCCAAAGAAGGCATGATGTTCACTGACAACTCTGAGGACCGAAGAGATCACCCAGTAGACAAAGGGCCTGATCCATATGACAACCTCGATGATCCCTCAAACTGCACCAAAGCTGTTACAGACTGCCTTAGCTAAGCCTTACCACTATCGTAGGTCTGGTCGTTACTACCTCAGGCTGCGTCCCCAAGGGTCCTCTACGGGTTACCATTCGGTCTCCTTGCTGACCAACGATAAGGCCACAGCCATGACCATCTCTCAGGACATCCTTTCGGCTCTCGCTGTGTTCCATCTGGACAACACCGGGGCAACTTGGGATGAGCTACGCGATCACCTCTACGTTATCGCAGAGGAAGCCCTGACCATGGCACATGGTGATAGCTCTCTGGTCGCCTATGAGTCGATCTACGGGGATCTAAGCGATAACCTTAGGAAAGCATCAAGCCAAATGGCAATGACCAGTACTCAGCAACAAGGGCTCTCTAAGGCTCAAGAGGTACTCAAGGCTGCTCATGGTCGTCTTCATGGTGACTCTGGGGCTCTGGCTGATCTGGTCACTGAGCTTGGGGCACCCCACTCACATGCTTCTCCTTGTGTGTCCCTATCTGTAAGCGCATCTCAAGGAACCTCTCAAGGAACCTCTTCGGGTATCACCTTCAATGAGCTCTCCACACTCTACATAGAGGAACATAAGGCCAACGTTGAGCCTGCCACCTTGCGGGATATCCATTCTGTCTGTAAGACGCTCTCGGGGGCCTTCGCTGGGTTGGATCTTAAGGGGCACACTCGGGCGGATATGGTTGCTCTCAAAGGTGCCCTCATGGTTGATCGTCAAGGCTCCACTGTGAACAAGCTATTGACTCGCCTATCAACTGTCATGTCATGGGCTGTGAACAATGGCTACCTTGATAAGAGCTTCGACAAAGGACTTAAGTTGACCAAGGATGCTGACAGCTCCCGTAGAGCGTTCTCTAAGGACCAAGTGGCTCGGCTCATGGTTGCTACCAACTCGTTGCCTGTGACCGATGAGACCCGCTGGGCAGTGTCTGTAGGGGTTCTCACAGGTGCCCGTATCGCTGAGGTCCTTCAGTTGACCCGTAAGGACATCGTTGAGGTCAATGGTCAGTGGGTCGTGAGCATCAATGCTGATGATGGTAAGTCAGTGAAGACAAAGAGTTCCCTTAGGGTTGTGCCGTTGACCGATGAGGCCTACGGGTTTGACCTCAAAGACCTCCTTGAGTTTGTTGCTGGGTCACCTGAAGGCAACGCTCTGTTCTGTAGCGGCTCACGCTCAGCGACCCAAGAGAGGCTCAACAGGTTCATCAAGAAGACCCTTGGGTTAGACAAAGGCAAGGCGAGCCTATCGTTTCATTCCTTGCGACACTCATTGGCTGGAGCCTTGAAGGCCGCTGAGGTGCCTGTGGGGACCGCTGAGGCAATCCTTGGGCACTCGTCGGGGTCGATTAGTTATGACCTCTATGGTGCGGGGAGTGCAGTTGAAGTGGGGCGTATGGCTGAGGCCTTGAAGGTGGCCTTGAAGTGAGTCCGATCGGGACCCGCCCGGTCTATATAAAATATGTAGACCCTGCTGGAGCTGCAAATGCTCACCGTTCAAAGGGTCTGCGAGGTTTCTCTTTGGAAAGACTGATGGCATTTGAAGCCATGAGTCTACCTAAAGAGCCCAATGGCTGCTCATTGGGTACATAGCGGTATCACTTGGACCATTGATACAGAAGTTCTGTATTAATGTCCCTGAGGGCCTTCCATCTCTCAAGGATGTAAGCCTTCCTAAGGGCCTGCGAGGTTTCTCTTTGGAAAGACTGATGGCATTTGAAGCTATGAGCCTGCTCCAACGGTGAGGTGTGCAAATTTTGCATAGCTTCCATTCGTTTAGCCTGCACCAGTGGCGTAGAGCAAGCCTATCGGCAAACGATAGACCGAGATGTGTGAACAAACCGGAAACATCGGTTCGTTAAGGAGCCCTTTGGGTCAATGAATACGGGGTGGCGTTAAATACCCTCACTAAGGCTACAGCACACCAACTGACCTTAGGAGGACACCATGACCTTGCTCACCCAACCCGGACCACATCATCGCCACGTTGACCACGACACCGGCATCATCCTTCACGTTGACCCAATCACCGGGCAGATCCTAAAGAGCCACACGATGGTTCTCCCCAAGTCCAAAGAGGACCAGTTCAAGGCATGGGCCACCGAGCGTCAAGCCTGTGAGAGCCTCGCTGAGGACCACTTGAAGACAAGCCCAGTCGTTGCGCCTGATGCTCAAGCAGTCATCTCTGAGGAGCCTGTGCGTGGTCGTGGTCGCCCTAAGGCCGCCTTCAAGAATCCAGTAGCTGCCTATATGCACCTCCTCGCAGTTCCTTACTTACTGCCCTGGGTGGACGACATCATCAAAGGGTCGATCATCACCAGTGCTGGCATTAGCAACGGCAAGATCAACGTGAAGACCAGGGCAGTGATCGGGGCCTTGTTCGCTGAGGACATCACAGCGGAGGTCTGCAAGACTCAGGAGATCAGCTTGAGGACTGCCCAGCGTGTGGCGAAGGCCGCTCGACATGCTGCCCATGGCATCGCTTCCTACGTGGACCGACACCCAGAGTTGAAGGCTGAAGTTGAAGCTGAAGTGAGCGCGGAGGCTCTATTCCGGGGCTCTCAGGCTTAACGACGGAATATATAAAAGAAAACTTTAGGGCCCTCTGAGGAGGAGCATCGACCACTTATCGACCAGTCTCATTGAGAGAGGGATTGTGATGAATATCACCCTCTTCAAAGAGGACCTCTAAGAGAGAACCTTGAGCACATAAGGAGAACACCATGACCACCTTGAACACGATCACCATGACCACCGTTGAGATTGCCGCAATGACAGGCAAGCGACACGACCATGTACTTCGGGATGCAGACCGGGCTATTGAACTGGTCATGAAATCTCGCGCCCCAAATCTGGGGAGCCAAATTGAACTGGTCAACAAATCTCGCGCCTCAAATCTGAGGAGCCAAATTGAAAGTAAGGACGTAGACGCAACTGAAGGAACCTTTGAGAACCGAGGTAAGCAATATCGAATGCTGGTCCTCAATAAGCATCTGGTCTTCACGCTCATCACCGGCTACGACACTGCATTGCGTTACACAGTCATTGGTCGATGGATCGAATTGGAGCAAGCAGCTAACCCAGCGTTCGCCTCTCAGGCCATCACTGCGACCCTCATTGACCTACAAACACGAGTCGATGCAATGGCCCCAGCCTACGAAGAGCACGTCCGTAAGGGTCGCTCAGTTGGCTATAGCTGGCGTGAGGCCTGTCGACTCGCTGGCATTGATCACCCTGACAAGCTCATGGCCTTGATGATCCGCTATAAGAAGGCCCGAAAGAACCTCCACGGGCACACTGAGATCAACCCGAGCTACGTCAAGAAGGGCTATGTGACTGTGCTCAAGCCTTCTAATCTGATCGTCAAGGCCAACGGTGGGCATCTCTTCAAGGTCACCTCTAAGGGCCTCACAGAGTGGCTCTCAGCGAATGCCTGTGAGATCAACGCATCGGTCCTCGAAGCGAGCCGCCCTAAGGCTGTAGTCGATGAGCATGGCTATACGATCGCTATCACAGGTGACAACACCGAAGGCATGACAACACGCAGTCTTCACTGATCCTTTACGTCCACCTCAAGGAGAACCAAATGACCACCCCTACGAACTACGGTAAGACCATCCCCACTGAAGCTGATTTGAGCATCATCAATCAGTTCTTCATTAAGCCGCGCCGCTCCCGCCTCATTGAGCTACGCACAGCACTCACAAAGGCTACCGCCCCGGGCCGCTCTCGTTGTCCTGAGTTGGGCACCATCTATGACATGGATGTGGTCTATGCATACACCGATCGCACTATGGGTACGTCCTTCACGGGCGCTCTCAAAGAAGCCCTTGAGGCTGGTCTGCCACTCAAGACTCTGATCCGCTGTGACCTACAGATCCCGATGTCTAATCAGCCAATCGTCGTGGCCTACAAGGATGCTTGCTGAGGTCCCTTTGGGCCAGTAAACATTGGTGTCGTAAAAACCCTCACTAAGGCCACGGGAATCAGTCACCCATGGTCTCCTCAAAGTCCCACGAGGCGCCCTAAGCGTCAGTAGTGGGCAATCTATGCACCACACCGGAACCTCTTTGCTGTCCGCCATTCAGCACAGAGGCATTCCTACAGTCCCCGCCAATGATCCACTCAAGGACTGTGAACACACTCAAACCCAATACCTTTAAGCAAGCCTTGTTGATCCCATGCGGGTCTCCTTTTCCCATTGGTCATGTGATCGTGGCGGCAAGGCTTGGCTTAAGGGTTCCTCAAAGGAGAACCTAAAATGAAACTCGACATCGTACACACCGATAAGACCCTGACCATTCAAGGTCAAACTGTGACCAAGGCTTATGCTGAAGGCGTGATGCTGGCCGGGCTACTGGCTGCTGTGGGCAAGAACCACGGCGCTATCACCTCGATCATCAAGCAGTTCATGGAGGCTGGCCTAAGTACCTCAGCATTCCCTGATCAAACCTCAGTGGCCCGCCAAGAGATCCATGAGGCTGCCCAGCGTGAAGCTGCTCGCCAACGTGATGCCAAGTTCCATGCCGACCGCTTTGCTTCCTATGCGCCGCCAACCCGACTTGAGGTGGCCCGTGCTCGTGAAGAGAAAGAGAAGCGCGCTGCGGCTATCCGGGAACACGGGAACAACATCCGTGCAGCTCGTCGCAACTAACAGTTGACCGTACAGGAGCCTTTTGAGATCCCTCTGGGGCTTCCATAAACAGAATTCAATTCAGGAGATTATCAAACATGAAACCATTCCAATACGAAAAACCAACCACTTGGTCGACCGCTATCACCGAACAAGGTGGGACCATTCAGTTCAACACAGGGGCCTCCATTAAGGATGGCTCAGGCACTGATGCAGCGGCCTATGTGAAGACCCTGACCGAAGGCCTCGATGAGTACTTCAACGGTGGTGACTGGGAAGAAGGTGCTGAAGAAGCAATCCCATGTGAGTTCCGCCCTAAGGGCACCGAGCCGACCACCCAGCAGATCGTTCTGATGCAAGATCGTAGTGTCGAGTTCGACCCACGCAAGTCCATCTACGACAACTCATCGTTCGTCAAAGGTGAAGCTGTCGCTGGCGACTTCCTGTTCTGTGAGGCCACCCCTCAGGCTGCGCTGTTCTCGTTTCGTCAGACCTTCTTGGATCACCACATCATGTCGGGCTTCACTCTCAATGGCTTGGCTCAGACCGCTGACAAGCTCTTGAAGGACTTTGAGTTGTCCTGTGGTGCGACCATTGCCAAGATCCTGCTCACCTCGCCATCGACCGAGACCAAGGCCCTGACTGGCCTCTCTAAGAACCCACGCGAACGCGCTGAGGACATCATTGACGGCCTGACCATGAACATCAACCAAGCAGTCGGCACCTCGCTGTCTGACTTCGTGTTGCTGATCCCTGCCAAAGAAGTTGCTGGTCTTGAGCGTGCTGCTCAGCGTGCTGGCCTGTCAGATGTAGAGGACCTCTTGGGCTGTGGCTCTCAGTTCTACTCGGGTGCAGACATGGGCATCTTTATGTTGCCTAAGGGCATGGCCTCGCTGAGCTTCCGTAAGGACTCCAATGGCGCTGTGTGGCAGATCCATGCGACCCGTAACTCTAACGCTATGGCGTGGGACGTTGAGGTCATTGGTGTGGCTGATGTCGTGGCTCAGGCCAAGGTGCAGCTCAAGCTGGCAAACCCTGCCGACCCTAAAGAGAAACTCCAAGTTGAATTGGTCGACTTCCCTATGATCACTCGGGTCAGCCTGGCCTAATGTGTGACGCAATAACGAATGCCTCAAAGGACCTCTCGTAGGGTCCTCTGGGGTCTTCTTAGTGTTACGTTATTTCATCACGTATAAAGGAGGTAAACCGTGACGACAATGACCATCAAAGTAATGCGATCAGTCCTTGGCTCAAAGAGCTTCTGGAAGACCATAGCATTGGTCGCTGTGATGTCCGGCCTTGCTGTACCTGAAGGACTCGCTGAGTTGATCGCTGAGGTCCTCTCTGAGGCCATGACGGCAATAGGTGATAATGATGCAGTGTTGGTCTCAATGACCTTTCCTTAGGGCGCTCCTGTGTGAAATCTGATAACTGAGCAGGGTGATTGCCCACGAGATTTCACACAGGAGCGCCTTACCGATGATCGAAAAGAACCCTTGAGGTCCTCTTTGAGAATCTGGGAGAAAAATGTGAGTGACCACCTTTAATGCCTTATGGCTGGGTTTACCCCCGTAGGCCCTCAGGCGCACATAGGCGCGATAGGGACCCTCGCAGGCGCACGATAAGGCTCAGGCACGGGCGCACGATAAGGACCCCAAGAGCGGCTCATAGAGTGTGACAAGGCAGTATCAAATGGTGATGCCACATGCTATGGTGCCCACCCCATCTGGTCTCCAAGCCACCTCAGTGAGTTCACTGACTACTACGCAGAGAACAGCTGCACCGCCGGGCGCTCGTCGTTTATCACCGGGCAGACGCCGCTGCGCACAGGCCTGTCCAAAGTCGGCATACCGGGAGCACCGGTAGGCCTGCAAAAGCGCGATATCACCATCGCCCAGGCGCTCAAATCCCAGGGCTACGCCACTGCACAATTCGGTAAAAACCACCTGGGCGACCGCGACGAGTACTTGCCGACCAATCATGGTTTTGACGAGTTTTTCGGCAACCTCTACCACCTCAATGCCGAGGAAGAACCCGAACGCCCGTACTGGCCCAAGGATGACCCGGCTTTCGTCAAGGCCACCTCGCCCCGTGGCGTGATCCACAGTTTTGCCGACGGCAAGATTGAAGACACCGGGGCCCTGACCGCCAAGCGCATGGAAACCATCGACGACGAAACCACCGCGGCCGCGCAGGAGTTCATCGAAAAGCAGGCCAAGGCCGACAAGCCTTTTTTTGTGTGGATGAACACCACGCGCATGCACGTCTTTACCCACGTGCGCGACTCGATGAAGGGCCAGAGTGGTATGCCCGGCAACGAGTACGCCGATGGCATGCTTGAGCATGACGGCGACGTCGGCAAACTGCTGAAAACCCTCGATGACCTGAAAATCGCCGACAACACCATCGTGGTCTACACCACCGACAACGGGCCGAACCAGTTCTCCTGGCCGGACGCGGCCACCACGCCGTTCCGGAACGAGAAGAACTCCAACTGGGAAGGTGCCTTCCGTGTCCCGGCGATCGTGCGCTGGCCGGGGAAAATCAAGGCTGGCGAAGTGAGTAACGAGATGTTCTCGGGGCTGGACTGGTTCCCGACCCTGCTCGCGGTGGCTGGCGATGCCGATGTCAAAGACAAGTTGCTCAAGGGCTGGGCCCCGGTGGCAGGTGGCAACAACTTCAAGGTACACCTGGACGGTTTCAACCAGCTGCCGTACCTGACCGGCGAACAACCCAAGGGCAACCGCAACGAGTTCTACTACTTCAACGATGACGGCATGCTGGTATCGATGCGTTTCGACAACTGGAAAGTGGTGTTCTGCGAGCAACGCGAACCGGGCGGTTTCAAGGTCTGGAGCGAACCTTTCGTATGCCTGCGGGTGCCGAAAATCTTCAACCTGCGCATGGACCCGTTCGAACGGGCTGACGTGGTCTCCGATCAGTATTACGACTGGAGCACGAAAAACGTCTACTTGAACGAACTGGCAATCATGAAGGCGGCCAACTTCCTGGAAACCTTCGTCGATTACCCGCCAAGCCAGAAGCCGCCAAGCTTCAGTATCGATCAGGTACGGGCAGCGGTAGACGCCAAGATTGCGGAAAAAATGAAAAATCAGCCAGCGCAGTAAACCTGCCCTGTGGGAGCGGGCTTGCCCGCTCCCACACGGGGTAACGACTCCTTCCCGAATTCCTTCTGCACAAGGCTCCCGCGCAATGCCGTCACCCTTACCGCCCAGCCGTACTGCATTGTCTGCCACTGCCTTGCTGCTATTTATTTCCGGTACTGCCGCCCTGATCTATCAGGTGCTGTGGATCAAACAACTGTCGCTGGTGATCGGTGTCGAGGTGTACGCCATCACCACCGGCATCAGCGCCTTCTTTGCCGGGCTGGCCCTTGGCGGGCTGCTGTTTGGCCGCTGCGCCGACCGCCTGGGCAAACCCTTGCTGTTATATGCGGGCCTTGAAGTGGGTGTGGCCGTGCTCGGCATCGGCGCCACGCTGGGGCTGGGTATGGCCGCGGCGCCATTTGCCTGGCTCGAACAACGGATCGGCCTGCCCGCCTGGTTGCTGCCATTGCTGCTGGTGGGGCTGCCCGCCCTCTTGATGGGCGGCACGCTGCCAGTGCTGATACGCGCACTGGCATCCGAGCCGCAACATCTGGGCCAGGCCGGTGGCCGCCTGTATGCCGCCAATACCGGCGGGGCGATTGTCGGCACTCTGCTGACCGCCTTTATCCTGATTGCCAGCCTCGGTGTTTTCGCCAGTGCCGTTGTAGCCGCCGTACTCAACCTGATTGCCGCCGCGGGTGCCCTGTGGTTGCAACGCGGGCAGCACACCATTGTCGCCGATCCGGTGGCGACCAGCGCGGCACACAATCCGGCCCGGCTGGCCATGGCCCTGTATGCCATCGCGGGCGGTGTGGCACTGGGCTACGAAGTGGTCTGGTCGCAATCGATCGTTCAGTTCATGAGCACCCGTACCTACGCCTTTGCCGTGGTGCTGGCCACTTACCTGACCGGACTGTTTATCGGCAGCAGCCTGATGGCGCGACGGGTTGATCGGCTACGCGATCCCTGGGGTGTGTTTGCCTTGCTGATTGCCGGGGCCGGACTGGTTGCCCTGCTGGAAGTTGCCCTGCTCGGACGCTGGCTGATCCTGCTGCAAACCCAGGCAGAGACTGCGGCACTGGCCTTGGGTGGCAGTGTGTTGCTGGGCATGAGCGCCCGCTTCGCAGTGGCTGCACTGAGCATTGTGTTTATCCCTACGTTGCTGTTGGGCGCAGCGTTCCCGATAGCCCTGCGCCTGTGCGTCGGCCCCGGCCGGATCGGGCGGGATGTCGGTGCAGTCGTGGCGTTCAACACGCTGGGCGGGATCGTCGGCGTTGCCCTCTGCGGTTTTGTCCTGATCCCCTGGCTGGGGCTGGTACATACGCTCGGCATGCTGGCAGTCATCGCCGCTGCAGTAGGTTTGATCGCGGTACAGCAGGGGCACCGGGTCAAGAAAGGCCATCGCCAGGCAGTCGTTGCGTTCAGCCTGGCAGCGCTGCTGGTAGCCGTCTTAACGCCGGTTGAGCGCCTCGCCGAACTGCTGCCCGGAGCCCGTAACGGTGAGCTGGTGTTTTACCAGGAAGGTCGCGGCGGCACCGTCGCCGTCGTGGCCCAGGGCAAGGGTGAACGCCGCTTCCATCGCCTGTATATCCAGGGCGTGTCCAACACCGGTGATGCCATGCCTTCACTGCGCTACATGCGTATCCAGGCCCTGTTGCCGCTGTTGATCCACAACGGCGAACCACGCTCGGCGCTGGTGATCGGCTTTGGCACCGGGATCACTGCCGGGGCCCTGTTGAGTTACCCGGGACTGCAACAACGGGTGGTGGCCGAGTTATTGCCCTCGGTGGTCAAGGCTTCAACCCTGTTCAAAGGCAACTTCGCTGCGGCTTCCAACCCCGGCTTGCAGGTGCGTTTGCGCGACGGTCGCCAGGAACTTCTGCGCAGCGAACAGCGCTATGACCTGATCACCCTCGAACCACCACCGCCCTCCGCCGCCGGCGTAGTCAATCTGTACTCGCGGGACTTCTATCAACTGGCTGCACAGCGCCTGCACCCGCAAGGGATAGTTGCGCAATGGCTGCCGTTGCCGACGCAGAATATCGACGACTCGCGTTCGCTGGTGCGCAGTTTTCTCGACGTATTCCCTTACGCCACGCTATGGACCAGCGAGTTTCACGAAATGCTGCTGGTGGGTTCATTGCAGCCCATTGAACTGGATGCCGCGCGCATCAGCGCCCGTTTCGGGCAACCGGGTGTACGCAACGCCCTGCAGGATGTGGGCGTCGCTTCGCCAGCGGCACTGCTGGCAACCTGGGTGACCGACCGTGAAGGGCTGGTGCGCTTTGCTGCAGATGCGCCGGCCGTCACGGACGACCAACCGCGTATCGAGTACGCTCCGTGGGTGCGCAGCAAAGAAATCAGCCGGGTGCTGCCGGCGCTGCTCGATCTGCGCCAACCGATACCGTTGCTCAACGCCGCCCCGGAGTTTGTCGAGCGCATGCACAGCCAACAGCAACGCCTGATGCAGTTTTACCGTTCCAGCCTGCATGCCTATGATGGCGACCGCGAGGCATGGAGCCGGGATATCCGTGAAGTAATGCGTGGCGATGGCGCCAACCCCTATTACCGCTGGTTTGTCGGTGAACGCTAGAGCCTTTTGGATACGGAAGTCGCAATGCCCAAAACTAAAACTATAAAAGCTGCAAACCCACCTGATTCGCGCCCCACCCTGATGAGCCGTTACCTGTTACCCGTAAGCGCTGCCGTGTTGCTGGTGGTGCTGGGCGGGTTATGGTTTTATCTCAGCCGCCCGGCGCCGGTGTATGAGCCCAAGGTGCTGGCCACGGCTGCGGTGGCCGAGCCCGTCGCCCCGGCGCAGATGGTCGACGAGCAACAGTGCCAGGGTTGTCACGACGCCCAGGTCAAGGACTGGCAAGGCTCTCATCATCAACTGGCCATGCAGGTGGCCGCGCCGCAGACCGTACTGGCCGACTTCAGCAATGCCACGTTCAAGGGCGAAGGCGAAAACAGCCGGTTTTTTCGCCAGGGCGACGAGTTCTGGGTCAATACGCCGGGGCTGGATGGCAAACCCGCCGACTTCAAGGTCGCTTACACCTTCGGCATTGCGCCGTTGCAGCAGTATTTGATCGAAGTTGGCGACGGCAGACTGCAAGCCCTGGGGGTGGCCTGGGATACCGAAAAACACCGCTGGTTCCATCTGTACCCAGGCCAGGGGGTGAGCTTCAAGAACCCGCTGCATTGGAGCAAACCGAACCAGAACGCCAACTTTATGTGCGTCGAATGTCACACCACCGGCTACAAACGTAACTTTGATGCCGCCAGCAACAGCTTCAACAGCCAATGGAACAGTCTCGGCGTCGGTTGCCAGGCCTGTCACGGCCCGGCGTCCAGCCATCTGCGTGCTGTCACGGAAAACAACCCGTTGCCCCACAGCGGCTTTGACGTCGACCTTAAAAGCAAGGACGCCACGGTAGAACTCGAAACCTGCGCCCGCTGCCATGCCCGCCGCGCCCCGCTGGGCGATGGCTTTACCGTGGGCAAGCGGCTGATGGACGACTACCTGCCCAGCGTACTGACCCGCGAGCTGTACGCACTGGACGGCAAGATCAAGGACGAGGTGTTCGAACACGGCTCGTTCCTGCAAAGCAAGATGTTCGACAAGGGCGTGCGTTGCAGCAACTGCCACAACCCCCACAGCACCGAACTCAAGGCAGCGGGCAATGCACTGTGCCAGCAATGCCACAACACGGCCGGCAAAGCAGCCATTGCCGGGATTGATGGCAAGGGCCTGCAAGCGAAGAACTATGACGCCATCGACCACCATCGCCATGCCGAAGGCCAACCGGGCTCGCAATGTGTGGATTGCCATATGCCCGGCAAGTTCTACATGGGCAACGACTATCGCCATGACCACAGCTTCAGCATCCCCAACCCGGTGCGGGCCAAAGCCCTGGGCACAACGGATGCCTGCCTGGGCTGCCATCAGGGCAAGGCCGGTGACAGGGTGACGGAGCAGTTCAAGCTCTGGACCGCCCACGATGCACCGCAAGCAGCCCGGTACGATGAAAGCCTGTGGCTGATCCGCGGCGGCCGGCCGGGTGCTGCGCAGGCGCTCTACGAGCAATTGCGGCGCAGCAACCTGCCAGCGATTCAACGCGCCACGTTGTTGGCTGAACTGGCCAACTACCCCAGCGAATCCGCACTGCAACTGGCCAGCAAGGACCTCAACCACCCTGCCCCGCAAGTGCGTGAAAGCGCGGTGCGGGCAGTGAGCGCTTTCTTGCCTCCGGCAGAGCGGGTCGCGTTGCTCAGCCCATTGTTGAGTGACAGCGTGCGTGCAGTGCGCATCATCGCCGCGCGCAACTTGCAGGGCGCTGCGCGCAATGGCCTGGGCACGAATCAAGTGGCGTGGGACAAGGCCATCGGTGAATACGAAAGCGTGCAGCTGAGCCTGGCCGAACGGGCCGAGTCCAACCTCAACCTGGCCATGCTGTATCAGGCCAGCGGGCGCAATGCCGAGGTCGAGGCCAGACTGCGCGCCGCCCTGCTGCGCGACCCGGACTTCTACCCGGCGCTGGTCACTCTGGCCCAATGGCTGGAGGCCAGTGGGCGCAGTGCCGAGGCCTCGACCCTGCTCAACGACGCGATCAAGGCACAACCGCAGGCAGCGTTGTTGCAACACAGCCTGGGGCTGGCATTGATTCGCGGTGGCCAGCCCGAACAAGCGATGAAAGCTTTGCAGCAGGCCGTAAAACTGGAACCGGACAACAGCCAGTACCGCTATGTGCTGGCGGTGGCCCTGCACCAGAGCGGCCAGCTCGAACAGGCCTGCGCGCAAATGGAAGAACTGCTCAAGCGCCAGCCGGCGTTTCGCGATGCGCGATTGGCGTTGATCCAGTTCTACCTCGACAGCGGCCAGGAGCCCAAAGCGCAGGTGGTGCTGCAAGCCTGGAAACAGATCAATCCTGAGGATATGGCGTTGAAGTGACAGCCCTCACCCCAACCCTCTCCCGGAGGGAGAGGGAGCTGATTGATGGCGTTACTCATATCTGCTTTTGCCTTTAGCCCCCTCTCCCTCCGGGAGAGATCTGCTTTGCCCTCACTCCCCCGCCATGCGCTCCAGGCTGTTGCTCAAATGCAGCAGCATGGCAGCGCGGGCGGCGTCGGGGTCCTGACGGCGGATCGCGCGCAAGATCGCCTCATGTTCCAGCACAGCCATTTGCCCCAACTGCTTGAGATCGGCATCACCGCGCTCTTCACTATTGATCCGGGTACGCGGAATCACCGAACGCCCCAACTGGGCAATGATATCGGTGAAATAAGCGTTGCCCGTGGCCTGAGCGATCAACTGGTGGAAACGCAGGTCCGGCTCGACGCTGCTGTCGTTGTTGGCCAGTGAGCTTTGATGGTCATCCAGCGCCTGGCGCATCTGCAGCAGTTGCTCCTCCGTGCGCCGCCTCGCGGCCAGCGCCGCAGCCTGGGTCTCCAGGCCCAGGCGCAATTCGACGATACCGCGCACGCTGGCTGCGGTATCACGGCTCAGGTGGATACCCTGGCGCGGATCGCGCTCAAGCACGAAGGTACCAATGCCGTGACGGGTTTCGACCAGCCCGGATGCCTGCAATTTTGAAATCGCTTCACGCACCACCGTGCGGCTAACACCGTGTTCGCGCACGATGGCCGACTCGGAAGGCAGCTTCTCGCCGGGCGCCAGTTGGCCCAGCAAAATTCGCTGGGTCAGCTCGGCCACGATGTCGTGGGCCAGGCCCGGTGAACGCTTGCGCAGCGGCGCATTCTGGGGGTCATGCATGGGGCAAATCCATTCGTACAAGACCGCTTGATACTAGCACCCCAACATGTATGACAAGCTATATAAATCTCAGTAAACCTTGGGTTTTGAACGAGCTCTGCCCCCAGGTAGATACGTTTCCGAACCTGACATCAGGCTTTAAAACGCTCTAAACAGCGATAAAACCTCATAAAAGGTATCTAAAGCTGCATCTTTTATAACTTTTTCGTTTGTTTCATGGCATTGCTAGGGAAAAAACCAACTCGTATGATGTCTGGCAACTGCAGAGCCATCTGCAGCACACACAACCCGCATAAAAATAATCAGTGGGGCTCTGAATTGTGAACACTTCCAGCAATCCGTCTGCTGCGTACGCCAACGACCCCGTCCTGGCGCGCGCGATCCAAAAAGTGAAGAGGCATGTACTGCCACTTTTCGTCATCATGTTTATCGTCAACTACATCGACCGGGTAAACATCGGCTTCGTACGCAGCCACATGGAGCACGATCTGGGCATTGGTGCCGCCGCCTATGGTTTCGGTGCGGGGCTGTTTTTCATTGGCTACGCACTGTTTGAAGTGCCGTCCAATATGCTGCTGCAAAAAGTTGGCGCCCGCATCTGGCTCACCCGGATCATGTTCACCTGGGGTATCACCGCCACCCTGATGGCCTTTATCCAGAACGAAACCCACTTCTATATCCTGCGTTTTCTGCTTGGCGTCGCCGAAGCGGGCTTCTTCCCGGGCGTGATCTATTACTTCACCCGCTGGCTGCCGGGCGCCGAACGCGGCAAGGCGATTGCCATCTTCCTCAGCGGCTCGGCACTGGCCTCGCTGATCTCGGGACCACTGAGCGGCCTGCTGCTGCAAATCACCGGCATGGGACTGCACGGCTGGCAGTGGATGTACATCATCGAAGGTATGGCCTCGGTGGTGCTATGCGTGTTTGTGTGGTTCTGGCTGGACTCAAAACCCCATGACGCCAAATGGCTCAGCCTTGCAGAGCAAGATGCGCTGGTTAACGAAATTGACCGCGAACAGCGTGAACGCGATGCCGCCAACACCGTCAAGCCGACCCTGGGCATGCTGCTCAAGGACCGCCAGATCATGCTGTTCTGCGCGATTTACTTCTGTATCCAGCTGACCATTTACGCGGCCACGTTCTGGCTACCGAGCATCATCAAAAAAATGGGTGACCTGAGCGATATCCAGGTGGGCTTCTACAACTCGATCCCGTGGCTGATTTCAATCATTGCCATGTATGCCTTTGCCTCGCTGGCCAGCAAATTCAGGTTCCAGCAGGCCTGGGTGGCGGCCGCCCTGGTGATTGCCGCCATCGGCATGTTTATGTCCACCACCGGCGGGCCGATCTTTGCGTTTATCGCCATCTGCTTTGCCGCCATCGGCTTCAAGTCGGCCTCGGCGCTGTTCTGGCCCATTCCCCAAGGCTACCTGGATGCACGTATCGCGGCGGCAGTCATTGCCTTGATCAATTCCATCGGCAACCTCGGCGGCTTCGTCGCCCCCACCACCTTCGGGTTTCTGGAACAAACCACAGGCTCGATCCAGGGCGGGCTCTATGGCCTGGCCGGCACGTCGATCATTGCGGCACTCATTGTGCTCTTTGCCAAAACCAAACCCACACCCACGGCCGTGACCCCCACCGCCCTGCAAACTGCCTGACAAGGACCAGACCATGAATGCCGACCATCAACACCACGCCAGCCAAGCTCCGATCGTGACCAGCCTGCAGGTGATCCCGGTGGCGGGCCATGACAGCATGCTGCTCAACCTGAGTGGCGCCCACGGCCCCTTCTTTACCCGCAATATCGTTATCCTCAAGGACAGCAGCGGCAATACCGGCGTGGGTGAAGTGCCCGGTGGCGAGCGCATCCGCGAAACCCTGGAAGACGCCCGTAGCCTGGTGATTGGCCAGCCCATCGGCAATTACCAGGCTGTCCTCAACGCCATGCGCAGCACCTTCGCCGCACGGGATTCGGCGGGGCGCGGCCTGCAAACCTTCGACCTGCGCATCACCATCCACGCCGTGACGGCAATGGAAGCCGCCCTGCTCGACTTGCTCGGTCAATTTCTGCACGTGCCGGTAGCCGCCTTGCTCGGTGAAGGCCAGCAACGGGATGCCGTGAAGATGCTCGGCTATCTGTTCTATATTGGCGACCGTCAACACACCGATCTGGCCTACCGCAGTGAAGCGGATGGCGATGACTGGACACGCCTGCGCCATGAACAAGCCCTTACCCCACAGGCCATCGTGCGCCTGGCGGAAGCGGCACAAGCCCGTTACGGCTTCAACGACTTCAAGCTCAAGGGCGGCGTGCTGCGCGGCGGCGAAGAAATCGAAGCGGTCACTGCACTGGCCGAGCGTTTCCCCGATGCCCGCATCACTCTGGACCCTAATGGAGCCTGGTCTCTCAAGGAAGCCATCGCCCTGTGTCGCGACCAGCACCGGGTACTGGCCTATGCCGAAGACCCTTGCGGCGCCGAAAACGGCTATTCGGGGCGTGAAGTCATGGCCGAGTTCCGCCGCGCCACGGGCCTGCGCACCGCCACCAACATGATCGCCACCGACTGGCGCGAAATGGGCCATGCGATTCAATCGCAGGCCGTGGACATCCCATTGGCCGACCCGCACTTCTGGACCCTGCAGGGCTCGGTACGCGTTGCGCAGATGTGCCACGAATGGGGCCTGACCTGGGGCTCGCATTCCAACAACCACTTCGACATTTCCCTGGCCATGTTCACCCAGGTTGCGGCTGCAGCGCCGGGGGACATCACCGCCATTGATACCCACTGGATCTGGCAGGACGGCCAGCGCCTGACCCGTGAACCGCTGAAAATTGTCGACGGCCATATCAAGGTTCCGACAAAGCCTGGCTTGGGCGTGGACATCGACATGGACGCCGTGGCCAAGGCTCACGAACTGTACAAAGGCATGGGCCTGGGTGCCCGGGATGACAGCGTGGCCATGCAGTACATGATTCCCGGCTGGAAATACGACAACAAAAAACCCTGCCTGGTGCGCTGAGTCGCTTATTAGAGCGTGGCAACTGCAACAAGGCGCCAGCGATTGGCGCCTTTTTATTGCCCGAAAATTGGATCCAATATCAAATTTCAGGCAAAAAAAAGCCCAAGTAGCTGATGGAAACTTGGGGCTTAAAAATGCATAAACCGTGGTAGGTGAACGCAGGGCGATCTTACCCTATCGTAACAATCAGTAACAAGTGATTCTGCACATTTTATTTCAAGGCAATACTGACCTAAGTCATTAAATAGCCACACTTTTTAAGATTTAGTTGATTTGAAATGGCCATCACGGCACGGATAACGGGTATTTTCAACCCACTTTTGCGCTTGCATTTAATGTGGGAACTGGGCTCGAGCGATTCAGGCGACGCGGTTCAGTTGGTAGACCGCATCGATACCTTCGCGAGCAGGCTCGCTCCCACAATAATGATCAGGCAAACCTCATTTATGTGAGCACAACATGCCCTGTGGGAGCTGGCTTGCCTGCGATTCAGGCGCTGCGGTGTGCCCGTCGAACCGCGTCGATACCATCGCGGGCAAGCCCGCTCCCACAACAAATCAGCCTGCGAAATTGCCGCTCAGCGCCGCCAGCCCACCCTGATAGACCCCGGTAAACAGCTCTTCGGCAGCTTCAGTGCTTACACCTGCCGGGGTGAACTGCCCCGACCAGGTCACACGGGCGCCGTCGCCCAGCGCTTCAACGCGCAAGGTCGCCAGGTAGTCGGTCACCGGAAACGGCGCCTCGACAATGGAGTAGCTGTAGGTCTTGCCGGCATTGTCGAATGTTTGCAGGCGCTCAACGATCACCGTGCCATCCACGGTCTGCAGATGGCGCAAGCGCCCGCCTTCGCCAGCTTCGCTGACGGCAACCAGGGGCAACCAGTCCGGCAGCGAGTTGAAACCACCGATCAATTGCCAGACCTGATCGGGTGAAGCGGGAATATCAATAAATGCGGATGCAGTTGCCATAGGGGCATGCCTCTTTGAAGAAGTGGGGGTTAGTCGAAAACCGGCCTGAAAAAGCTGCGCTCGTAACTCAGGATACAGCGATTATCTTCAGCCAGTTTGAACGCGGCAATGCATTCGGCATCCGTTTTTGAGCGTTCGCGGTAGTCTTCATAGGCTGCGAGGCTGGGGAAGGTAAACATGGCCAGAGCAATGTTATTGGCACCTTCCGAGGGCAGGAAGTAACCGTGATGCTGGCCGCCAAATTTGGCTACCAGCGGGATCCAGACTTTGGCATAGGCCTCGAATTCGGCCAGTTGGTAAGGGTCAATCACGTAACGCAGGTAGCAGGTGATCATCGATGCATTCCACGGGGCGAAAGGAGATCGAGACTAATCTCCAGCCGCCCCGCGGGTCAATTCACTCAAAGTCGATGCAGGCAGTCGTCCTCGGCATAAATGGCGGTGTGCAGGCCGCCGTCAGTATCCAGCCAGGCGCGGTACATGCCCGGCGTATTAAAGCTCAGCACGGTCTCGCCGCCCGGTGTCACGGCGACCACGCCGCCGTTACCACCGAGCTCCTTGAGCTCGCCCTGTACAACTTGCTCGCAGGCGTCTGCCAGGCTCGAACCCACCAGGCGAATGCGCGATGCAATATTGTGGGCCACCACGGTGCGCATAAAGAACTCGCCGTGGCCGGTCGCCGAAATCGCCGCGCTGCGGTCATCCGCCCAGGTGCCGGAGCCAATCAGTGGCGAGTCACCCACCCGGCCGTAGCGTTTGTTGGTGATGCCCCCGGTGGAGGTGGCTGCTGCTACATGGCCGTGACGGTCCAGGGCGACAGCCCCCACAGTGCCGAATTTTTTCTCCACACCTCCCGGCTCCAGCAACACCGTCTCCGGTTGCTGCTGTTGCGCAGCCCACTGGCGACGACGCAAAGGCGTGTCGTACCAGTCATTGCTGACATGTTCGAGACCCGCCTGTTCGGACAGGAACAAGTCCGCCCCGGCACCGGCCAGCAGCACATGCTCGCTATGCTCCAGCACCGCCCGCGCACCGCATATCGGGTTGCGCACATGATGCACGCCGGCTAAGGCTCCGGCTTCCAGGTTGGCCCCGTTCATGATCGCGGCGTCCAGTTCGTGGTCACCGCTGTGGGTAAACACCGCGCCTTTGCCGGCGTTGAACCAGGGGCACTCTTCAAGCTCAACCACACTGGCTTGTACCGCATCCAGACTGCTGCCTCCCTTTTCCAGGACATCGACACCCGCCTTGAGCGCCTGCAGCAGTGCTGCGTGGATCGCCTGTTCGTCTTCGCGGGTCAAAACACCGGGCATCAGCACACCGGCACCGCCATGCAAGGCCATCGCAATGGATTGGGTCATTGGGCATGCACTCCGTGATTGATGATCTGGCTCAAAAAACGTTGGGTTCGAGGTGATTCAGGGGCTGAGAAAAACCGCTCCGGGGGGGCCTCTTCAATGATTTCACCCTGATCCATAAAGACAATGCGGTCGGCTACCTTGCGTGCAAAACCCATTTCGTGGGTCACGCAGATCATGGTCATGCCTTCCTGGGCCAGGCCGGTCATGACGTCCAGCACTTCCGCGATCATTTCCGGGTCCAGGGCCGAGGTCGGCTCGTCAAACAGCATGACCTTGGGTTGCATGCACAGCGCCCGGGCTATGGCGATTCGTTGCTGCTGACCACCGGATAACTGCGACGGAAACTTGTTGGCGTGGTCGCGCATCTTGACCTTGTCCAGCAAGCCCAGCGCTCGTTCAATGGCCTCAGCCTCGGGCACGCCCAGGTTGGAAGTCTGCGGTAACGTGCAGTTTTTCAGCACCGTGAGGTGCGGGAACAGGTTGAAGTGCTGGAAGCACATGCCCACCTGGCGGCGGATGCGCTCAAGCCCCTTGAGGTTGCCGTCAAGTTCCTCGCCCAGCACGACAACCAGGCCCTGCTGGTGTTGTTCCAGCTGGTTGATGCAGCGGATCAGAGTTGACTTGCCGGAGCCCGAAGGCCCGCAGATCACTACTTTTTCCCCGGCATGGACATTCAGCGAGATGTTTTTCAGCACATGGGCATTGCCGAACCACTTGTTCAATTGTTCGATGCGTACCATTGCGGCGGCATCAGCCTTGGGTTTGCTGATCATGAGCGGCTTTGCTCCATACGTTGTTCAAGGTGTCGGGCATAGCGCGACAGTGCAAAACAGATGACGAAGAAGTAGATCGCCAGGAAGACGTAGATTTCGTGGCCGTACTCAACCCATTCCGGGGCGACGGCGGTGCTCATGGCGATACCGACGATGTCCAGTACGCCGACGATCATCACCAGCGTGGTCTCTTTGAACAGGCCGATAAACTGCGTGAGCAAGGGCGCAATGGATTGCTTGAGCACTTGCGGCAAAATGATCTGGCCCATGGTTTTCCAGTAACCAAAACCCAGCGCCATGGCCGCCTCGTATTGGCCCTTGGGCAGGTTCTGCAAACCGCCGCGCAGGGTTTCAGCCATATAGGCGGCGGTAAACAGGATCAGCACCAGTTGCACCCGCAAGAGGATGTCGAAGGCCGAATCCGGCGGCAGGAACAGCTGAATCATCAGCGAAGCCATAAACAGCAGCGAAATCACCGGCACCGAGCGCACCAGCTCGATATAGAGCACGCAAAGCATGCGCACCACCGGCAATTTCGAACGTCGGCCCAGCGCCAGCAAAATCCCCAGCGGCAGCGCGAAAATCATCCCGGCGGTGCCCAGGAATACTGTCACCAGCATCCCGGCGAACTTGGTCGAAGACACCTCGGGCAAACCGGCACCGCCCTTGAGCAGCCACCACATCACGATCGGCAGCAACGCCAGATACGCCAGCAGCAGGCGACGGTCCAGGCGCTTGAAAAACAGCAAGACAAACGCCGCCCCTGCCAGCACCAGTGCCAGGCTTACCCGCCACTGTTCGGCTTGCGGATAGAAGCCGTACACAAACAGGTTCCAGCGTTGGGTAATCGGCAACCAGCAGGCGCCGCCGGGGTTGCAGTCTTTGGCACTGCTGCCGATGAAGGTGGCATCGAATACCAGCCAGTTCAGCGCAGCAGGAATGCACCAGCACAGCAGCGCCAGCACGCCCAGGGTCAGCAGGCTGTGGCCCACGCTGGGGAACAACTGGCTGCGGCTCCAGGCTGCGGCGCGCTGTACCCAGGGCAAGCGCGGCGGTGCCAGCGGGACTGCCAGTGCCTGATTCATTGCGGTCATGTTCAGTGCCCCCTCTGGCCGATACGGTGGTTGTAGATGTTCATCCCCAGGGAGATCACCAGGCTGATCAGGCAGTAAGTGCCCATCACCAGCGCGATGCATTCAATGGCCTGGCCGGTCTGGTTCAGGGTTGTTCCGCCGGTGGACGACACCAGTTCCATAAAACCGATGACCACCCCCAGTGAAGAGTTCTTGACGATATTCAGGTACGTGTTGGTGATCTGCGGGATCATCGGGTAGATGGCCTGGGGGACGATCAACTGGCGCATTGTGGAACCGGATTTGAAGCCGAGCGCCCTGGCCGCTTCGTACTGGCCGCGGTGTACCGACTCAATCGCGCCACGCACAATCTCGGCGATATAACTGGCGCTGTAGAACGACAAGGCCAGGCATAACGCAAGCATCTCCGGCACCAGGGTGATTCCGCCCTTGAAACCGAAACCGCGCTGCACCGGTACTTCCCATTGCACATGGGCATCACTCAAGGCATACACCAGCACGGGCAGCAGCACCGCCCCGGCCAACAGCGCGGGCCAGCGTCTGCAGGCAAAACCGCGCCACGGCCCGCGGGCTTCCTTCAAGCGACAAAACACATAAGCCAGCAACGTGCCCAGCAGCATGAGGAAAAGCCCCCAGCCGACCACACTGCCCTGTTCGAGCCAGGGCAGAGTGAGGCCGTTGTTGTTCAGAAACACCACGCCAAACAGCGAGGCCGAGTGCTTGACCCCGGGCAGCGCCAGCACCAGGCCGTACCACCAGACCAGATGCACCACCAGCGGCACATTGCGCAAAAATTCGATGCAGGTGCCGCTCAGGCGCTTGATCAGCCAGTTGTCTGAGACGCGCGCCATGCCCAGCGCACCTCCCAGCAGGGTCGCCAGCACAATGCTCAGCACCGACACCAGCAAGGTGTTGAGCAAGCCCACCAGATAGGCGCGGGCATAGGTTGCATCCGGAGTGTAATCAATCAGCGAGAAGCTGATGTCATAGCCTGCGCGCTGGGACAGAAAACCGAATCCCGAGGCGATATTGAGGTTCTTCAAGTTCAGCGCGGCGTTGCTGGAGAGCAGATAAAACACCGCGGCAACCAGAGCCAGTACCAGCCCCTGCTGCAGCACGCTCGACAGGCGCAGATTGGGCGAACGATGGGTCGACATCACAGAAATCCCCTCAGCGAATCGGCGGCGCGTACATCAGGCCATGGTCTTTCCAGCTGCGGTTGAGGCCGCGCGGGATGTTCAATGCCGTCTGCTGGCCGAGGTTACGGTCGTAGATTTGCGCGTAGTTGCCGACTTGCTTGAGGGCGCGATAGGCCCAGTCACTGTCCAGGCCAAAGGACTTGCCGATGGTGCCTTCAGTGCCCAGCAAACGGGCGATATCGGTGGATGCGCTCTTGTTGCCACGCAACTCGTCGACGTTATCCGAGGTCACGCCCAGTTCTTCGCCGGTCATCAGGGCATAGGCGGTCCAGGTCACAATATTGCGCCAGACCGTATCACCCTGTGCGACAAAGGCCCCCAACGGCTCCTTGGAAATCACCTCGGGCAGCAGCGCATAGTCCTTGGGGTTGTTCATCAGCGCCAAACGCGCCGCCAGCCCCGAAGAGTCATTGGAAATGGCGTTACAGCGCCCGCGCTGGAAGGCAGCGTAGAGTTCGGGGCTTTTTTCGATGACCACGGTTTTGTAAGTCAGGCCACGGCGGCCAAAATAGTCCTCCAGGTTTTGCTCGGAGGTGGTGCCCGGTGACAGGCAGAAAGTGGCACCGTCCAGGTCGGTGAGTTTCTCGATGCCGTCGGCAGCGTGGGTCATAAAGCCCTGGCCGTCGTAGAACCAGACCGTGGTGAAGTCCACGCCCAGGTTGGCTATGCGTTCAGCGGTCCAGGAAGCGGCACGGGACAGAATGTCGATCTCCCCGGAAGCCAGGGCGGTAAAGCGGTTTTTGGCGGTGGTGGTCAGGTACTCGACCTTGTCTGCATCCCCCAGCACCGCAGCGGCCACAGCGCGGCACAGGTCTACGTCCATACCGGTCCAGCGGCCCTTGTCATCGATCAGCGAAAACCCCGGCTTGTCACCTGCGACCCCGCAGCGCACGCTGCCATGGGCCTTGACCTTGTCCAGCACACCTGCCTGGGCAGCCTGGGCACCGGTCAACAGCAGGGCCAACAGCGGAGCCCCCAGCAAAAGCTTGGCCCTATTCAATTTGTGCATATCATTGCCCTTTTAAAATTCTTCTTGTTATGCCTGTCAACCACAATCCAACGGCAGGTGGCGGTTTAGGTGCACAATAAAGACGGCGGCATGGCGCGGATAGCGGCAATTGATCCACTATGCTGGACGGGCTATCGAATATTGGAATAAGTCTATGAACATTGACTGGTACGAAGATTTTCTCGCCCTGGCCGATACCGGCAAGTTCACGGCCGCGGCCAGCATGCGCAACTCATCGCAATCGGCGCTGAGCCGACGCATTCAATTGCTGGAAGCCCACCTGGGCGCGACCCTGATCGACCGCGAGCGCAACCCGGTGCGCCTGACCGCTGCTGGCGAAGCGCTGCTGCCCAATGCCGTTGAGCTGGTACGCATGGCCCGCGACTGCGAGCAAAGCGTCAAGGTGCTCAACCGGCCGCTGACCTTTGCCTCGCTGCATACCCTGGCGTGCAACTTTTTCCCGGGCTGGATCAGCCAGTTGAACAGCCCGCAGGCGCCGCTGTTCACCCGTATCGACACGGGCTATCGCAGCACCGACGACTACTACATGGCGCTGATGTCCGGGCGCTGCGACTTCATCCTGTTCTATCGCGACACCAAGACCGCACCCTACTCGCGCCAGAGCGAGTTCGAGGTCAAGTCCCTGGGTCATGACGAGCTGTACTGGGTGGCCACTCCGCAACTGGCGGCGCATTGCACCCAGACCGACGAACCGATCCCGCTGCTCAGCTATTCGCGCAGTGCGCAATTGCATGAACTGTCGCGTACCCAGATCAACCGTCACCCCCAGCCTCAGCGTTTGCTGCAGGTATTCGAGGCCACGGTGTCCGAGGCACTCAAACCGATGGTCGCCAGTGGCCAGGGGGTGGCGTGCATGTCCCACAGCATGGTGGCGCCGCTGATTGAGCGCGGTGAACTGGTGCGCGTGTACCCGGACATGGAGTCCGACCATCTGGAAGTGATCCTGGTGCGCTGGCGTGACAACCGCAACCCCCAGGCAGAAGCGCTCTGGCAGCGGTTGTAAAATCCACCTGATGCGCAAGCCCGCTCCCACAAGGCACGGTACATATTTACGACATCAAATATCACATGGGCTGGCTGTGCAGGCAGGAGTTTCGCTAAGCTCTGCGGTTTCCCATTGTCCTCAAGCGGTAAGCCCATGATTGAAGTCACCGAGGTGTCCATAGCCCAACTGCGCGCCGCGCTCGAATCCGGCCAGACCACGGCGGTAGAACTGGTACAGGCTTATCTGGCGCGGATCGACGCCTACGACACAGCTGACACCCCCACCGCCCTCAATGCGGTGGTGGTGCGCAACCCCCTGGCAATGACCGAGGCGCAGGCCTCCGACGACCGCCGGGCCAAGGGCCAGACCCTCGGCCCGCTGGACGGCATCCCCTATACCGCCAAGGACAGTTACCTGGTCAAGGGCCTGACCGCCGCGTCGGGCAGCCCCGCCTTCAAGGACCTGGTGGCGTACCGCGATGCATTCACCATCGAGCGCCTGCGCGGTGCCGGTGCCATCTGCCTGGGCAAGACCAATATGCCGCCCATGGCCAACGGCGGTATGCAGCGCGGGGTCTATGGCCGCGCTGAAAGCCCGTACAACGCCCACTACCTGACGGCACCTTTTGCCTCCGGCTCGTCCAACGGTGCGGGCACGGCCACGGCGGCCAGCTTCTCGGCCTTCGGCCTGGCGGAAGAAACCTGGTCGAGCGGGCGCGGCCCGGCGTCCAACAACGGTCTGTGCGCCTACACCCCTTCACGGGGCGTGATTTCGGTACGTGGCAACTGGCCGCTGACGCCGACCATGGACGTGGTGGTGCCCTTTGCCCGCACCATGGCCGACTTGCTCGAAGTCCTCGATGTGGTCGTGGCTGAAGATACTGATACCCGTGGAGACCTGTGGCGCCTGCAGCCCTGGGTACCGATTCCGAGTGTGGCTTCGGTGCGTCCGGCCTCCTATGCACAACTCAATGCCGGCAGCGAAGCACTGGCCGGCAAACGCTTTGGCGTACCGCGCATGTATATCAATGCCGACCCCGAGGCCGGCACATCCGAAGCACCGGGCATCGGCGGCCCCACCGGGCAACGCATCATCACCCGTGCCTCGGTGATCGACCTGTGGCAAGCCGCGCGCAAGGCCATCGAGGCCCAGGGCGGAGAAGTGATTGAAGTGGACTTCCCGCTGGTCTCCAACTGCGAAGGCGATCGCCCCGGCGCGCCAACCGTGTTCACCCGCGGGCTGGTGTCCAAAGAGTTTATGCATGACGAGCTTTGGGAGTTGTCCGCGTGGGCATTCGATGATTTCCTGCGCGCCAACGGTGACCCTAAACTCAACCGGTTGGCCGACGTCGATGGGCCGCTGATTTTCCCTCACGACCCGGGCACCCTGCCCAACCGTGAAGACGAACTGGCGGCAGGCATGGACGAATACGTGCGCATGGCCCAGCGCGGGATTACCCCGTGGGATCAGATCAGTAGCGTGCCAGACGGTCTGCGCGGCCTTGAAAAAACCCGGCGCATCGACCTGGAAGACTGGATGGACCGCCTGGGACTGGATGCCGTGCTGTTCCCGACCGTGGCCGATGTGGCTCCGGCAGATGCGGATGTGAACCCGGCGTCGGCGGATATCGCCTGGAGCAACGGCGTGTGGGTGGCCAACGGCAACCTGGCCATCCGCCATCTGGGCGTACCGACCGTGACCGTGCCCATGGGCGTGATGGCCGACATCGGCATGCCGGTGGGGCTGACGTTTGCCGGTCGCGCCTATGACGATTCGACATTGCTGCGCTTTGCTTCGGCATTTGAGGCAACCGGCAGCAAACGCATGATCCCGCCGCGTACACCGCCGTTGACGTGATGGCATGGGCGGGATCTGTGAGCAGCGCCGCTCATAGGTCCCGCCCTCGCACCGGGTGGTAAAAACACCCCGCAATTCCTGTGGGAGCGAGCCTGCTCGCGAAGACATCCCTGCGGTTTACCCGAAAGACCGCGTCGCCTGCATCGCGAGCAGGCTCGCTCCCACATTACCCGCCCCCGCACCCGCTCCTGATCGACTCTCCAGACTCCAGTAAATCTTCTCCCCTGCCAGCCCCCGGTCACAATCGACAACATCACTGCATTTTTAGTTGTATACAATAATAACCAATTCTGGTTACATCATTGCACGCCTACGACTCCGGCAATCGCCGCTGCGTATTGCGATGGTCAAACACCATGCAGCTTGCACGGCCGCTTCAATTCAACGCGCCTTACCGGCGCATGTCATCGCGTATTCACTGCGCCCATGGGTGTGCCAGTGAACCGACCGCCCCTGCCCAGCCATGCTGCATCCGGCTGCCAGGGCTTGGCTCAAGCCGAAAACCGATGCCTGCAACCGCATCACGTTGAAAGCAAACTCCAAACGGAAGAGGAATACCCATGGCAAAGACTTTACTGGTCAAGAACGCAGAACTGCTGGTCACAATGGATGGTGAACGCAGGGAAATCCGGCGCGGCGGCCTGTTTATCGAAGACAACCTGATCAAGCAGGTCGGCCCCAGCGAATCCCTGCCGCAACAGGCCGACGTGATTCTGGACATGACCGGCAAGGTGGTTATCCCGGGCCTGGTCAACACCCACCACCATATGTACCAGAGCCTGACCCGCGTTGTACCGGCAGCCCAGGACGGCGAGTTGTTCAATTGGCTCAACAACCTGTATCCAATCTGGGCGCGTCTCACGCCGGAAATGATCGCGGTTTCGACCCAAACAGCAATGGCCGAGCTGATCCTCTCTGGCTGCACCACTTCCAGTGACCATCTGTATATCTACCCCAACGGCTGCAAGCTGGACGACAGCATCCATGCCGCTGCAGAGATCGGCATGCGCTTTCACGCCGCACGCGGGAGCATGAGCGTGGGCCGTAGCCAGGGCGGCTTGCCGCCCGACTCGGTGGTTGAGAAAGAAAGCCATATTCTCAAAGAGTCCCAGCGTCTGATCGAGGACTACCACGACCCCCGCCATGGCTCGATGCTGCGCATGGTCGTGGCGCCCTGCTCGCCCTTCTCGGTCAGCCGCGACCTGATGCGCGAGGCCGCAGTGCTCGCCCGCCAGTACGGGGTCTCACTGCACACCCACCTTGCCGAGAACGTCAGTGACATCGCCTACAGCCGCGAGAAGTTCGGCATGACCCCTGCCGAGTACGCCGAAGACCTGGGCTGGGTCGGCCACGACGTCTGGCACGCCCATTGCGTACAACTCGACCAGCACGGCATCGAGCTGTTCGCCCGCACCGGTACTGGGGTCGCCCACTGCCCGTGCTCGAACATGCGCCTGGCTTCGGGGATCGCGCCGATTCGCAGGATGCGCGACCACGGCGTGCCGGTGGGGTTGGGGGTTGACGGTTCTGCGTCCAACGATGGCGCCAGCATGATTGGTGAAGTACGTCAGGCCCTGCTGTTGCAGCGGGTGGGTTTTGGCCCCGATGCGATGTCCGCCCGCGAGGCGCTGGAAATTGCCACATTGGGGGGCGCCAAGGTGCTTAACCGCAATGATATTGGTGCACTGGCACCGGGCATGGTGGCGGATTTTGTCGCTTTCGATCTGGGCCATCTGGCCTACGCCGGAGCCCATCACGACCCGCTGGCAGCGTTGGTGTTCTGTACCCCGACCCAGGTCCATACCAGCGTGATCAATGGTCGCGTGGTGGTCAGGGATGGCCACCTCACCACCGTCGACCTGCCGCGGGTGCTGGAACGCCACAACCAGTTGGCCCACCAGCTGGTCAGCGGTGAATAACCCCTTCAGGCCGTTGAGTTCCTGACAGGGCTCAACGGATGCAACTGAGAACGTGCTGTTAGACGCATCTAAAATAACAAAAGCGAGCTACTCACCATGACTTCTACCGCTTCCCCTCGTCCAGAAGACGAAAACCTCGGTACTGGCGCCAACCTGGCCTACGGCCTGCAGCACGTCCTGACAATGTATGGGGGCATCATTGCGGTGCCCCTGATCATTGGCCAGGCAGCCGGCCTTTCATCGGCCGACGTTGGCCTGCTGATCGCCGCTTCGCTGTTCGCCGGTGGCCTGGCCACACTGTTGCAGACACTGGGTATCCCTTTCTTTGGCTGTCGCCTGCCGCTGGTGCAGGGGGTGTCCTTCGCCGGTGTCTCCACCATGGTCGCCATCATTGGCGGTGACGGCGCAGGAGGCCTGCCGGTGGTGTTCGGGGCGGTGATCGTGGCTTCCGTGATCGGCTTGCTGATCACACCGCTGTTTTCCAGCATCACCAAGTACTTTCCGCCCCTGGTGACGGGCATCGTCATCACCACCATCGGTCTGACCCTGATGCCGGTCACGGCGCGCTGGGCCATGGGCGGCAACAGTCAGTCACCTGACTTCGGCAGCATGGCCAACATCGGCCTGGCGGCAATCACCCTGGTGCTCGTGCTGCTGCTCAGCAAGCTGGGCAGCGCCAGTATTTCACGCCTGTCGATTCTGCTGGCTATCGTTATCGGCACACTGGTTGCCACGGCCGTGGGCATGACCGACTTCTCCCGGGTGCTGGAAGGCCCGCTGGTCGCACTGCCCGAGGTGCTGCACTTCGGCATGCCCGAGTTCCGCCTCGCAGCCATCCTGTCGATGCTGATCGTGATTATCGTGACCATGGTCGAGACCTCCGCCGATATCCTGGCAGTGGGCGAAATCATCGACACCAAGGTCGACGCCAAACGCCTTGGCAACGGCCTGCGCGCCGACATGATTTCCAGTGCCCTGGCGCCGCTGTTCGGCTCCTTTACCCAGAGCGCCTTTGCACAGAACGTTGGCCTGGTCGCCGTGACCGGTATCAAGAGCCGTTATGTGGTGGCCACCGGCGGCCTGATCCTGGTGACACTGGGGCTGCTGCCGGTGATGGGTCGCCTGGTCGCCGCCGTGCCCACTGCCGTGCTTGGCGGTGCTGGTCTGGTCCTGTTTGGTACCGTCGCCGCCAGCGGCATCCGCACCCTGGCGCAGGTGGACTATCGCAACAACATGAACCTGATCATCGTCGCCACATCGATCGGTTTCGGCATGATCCCCATTGCAGCGCCCAACTTCTACCAGCACTTCCCGACCTGGTTCGAGACCATCTTCCACTCCGGCATCAGCTCGGCCGCAATCATGGCCATCCTGCTCAACCTGCTGTTCAACCATCTGCGGGCCGGCAACTCCGACCAGCAGTCGGTATTCGTCGCCGCCAGCGACCGTATCCTGCGCTCCCGGGATATCAGCTGCCTCAACGATGGCGATGTATTTCGCGATGGCAAGCTGTTCGACTGCAATGGCAAGGAAGTACCCGTGGTGGAGTCCGACGAGCACTACGAACAGTCCCCGCCCTTGCGTAAAAAGAGCTTCGAGCAAGAACACTAACCTGCCTTAAACCCGGCACAACGGCGCTCAGGCGCCGTTTTGCATACTGCGCCGATTTACACAAGCAGCCGGCTTGCGAACTTTTCCCTGTTTATCTGTCTATGTGAGTACGCGTATCTGCGCGACAAGCGCGAGCTCCAGGCGTCAGTCAGCAGATGGCGACACATTCGAATGATATTCAGAGGTTATCTTCGCTCATGAAATTCCACGCCCCACGGATGGTGCTTTTGAGCCTGTTCGCGTTTGCGGCAATGGGCTCGGCATCAGCTACACCGACAAAGACCCCGCCCGCGGTTTTTGCTACTGAACCTGGAGCCGTTCAGACGACGGCTGCCAATCCCTGGCCAAGGCTGGCCGCTGAACAGACAGCGCCCCTGCTTGCCCGTGACGACCACCACCGGTATGACAACCGCTGGCAAGCTCGCAGAGACGATCGCCGCAGAGAAAACTGGCGTCGCGATCAATGGCGTCGGGAGCAAGCCCGCCGCGAAGCCGAGCGCCGCCGTCATGACCGGGCCATGCACCAGCGTTACGACAACCATCACCGCGACTATCGTCGCTGAAAAAAACGGCTGCCGAGAAAGCAGCCCCTGTACCTTTTTTAGCAGCCGCTCAACGCCGCCTGTGGCCGCTCGCCGGTAAAGAACAGTGGTCGCAGGCGCACGCCCACCGTGTTGCCGATAAACGCTGCCACCAGCCATACCCAGCCATGCAGGCTGCCCGAGGCGATGCCGCTGAAGTACGCGCCAATATTGCAGCCGTAGGCCAGACGCGAGCCATACCCGAGCAGCAGGCCACCAATCACTGCCGCCAGCAGCGAGCGCGGCGGGATTTTCAGGCTGGGAGCAAAACGCCCGGCCAGGCCGGCGGCCAACAACGCACCGAGAACGATGCCAATATCCATTACGCTGGTGATGTCTTCCCACACCGGCGCGGCCAGTGCCTTGGCATTGCCCGGCATCTGCCAGAACCCCCAACTGCCAACATCAACCCCCAGTCCGCTTGCCGCCTTGGCGCCCCACAGCGCGAACGCCGAAGTAATACCCCACGGCCGCCCGGCCAGTGCCAGCGTGGCATAGTTCAGCAGCGCCAGACCTATCGCCCCCCAGACCAGAGGCCACGGCCCACGCAAAAAGCGGCGCAGGCCCTGATGTTCACTGGTCACCCCTGCTTCAAGGCTGGCGTGACGGGATTTCTCCAGGCGTACGGTCACTGCGGCGATGATCGCGAACACGGCCAGGCTCAGCAGCAAGGCGGGAACCACCCCGAAGCTTTTAACGATAGAGGTCGCCGGAAACGCAGGCAGGGCAAACCACCAGTCAACATGCTGAGTGGCGATTAATGATCCACAGATAAAGAACAACAGGGTCACCAGCATGCGCGCATTGCCGCCGCCGACAGTGAACAGGGTGCCGGACGCACACCCGCCGCCCAACTGCATGCCGATGCCGAAAATAAACGCACCGAACACCACCGACACACCGATCGGCGCCACCAGCCCGACGACCGGCTGGCCAAACAGGGTGCCCGCCCCCAGCGCGGGGAAAAACAGCACCACAGCCACGGCCAGCATCACCATTTGCGCGCGCAGGCCAGCACCACGGCGATCATTGATAAAGACTCGCCAGGCCGAGGTAAAACCGAATGCAGCGTGATAAAGGGTCAAGCCCAGCGCCGCGCCGACGATCAGCAACAGCACCTGGCGCGTACCGACATTGTTTTGCAGGAAAACAGCGCCCTGCAGCAACAAGATAAAGGCCAACAGCGGCGCAAGCGGTTTGCGCCCAGGGGTTATGGAAAGAGAACGACTCATGGAAATCCCGATACGTATGATTTGGCTGAATTGCGTGGCGGCAAAGTATACCCCAGGCGGGGCTGCGGCCTAACCGTTTGACTTAGTAAGGCGCCAAGATAAACTGCGCCTTATGAATATTTTAGAGAACAAGCACCACATCATGCTGCGTGAACTAGAGAGCGCAGCGCCCGAGGTCAGGGACAGCGTAAAGCTGTGCTTCGAGTTGCTCTCGGCGGCAGCGGCGATCAATCGCGCCTGCGCAACACGGCTGGCCAGCTACAACCTGTCGGAGGGCCGTTTTGTCATCATGCTGACCCTCAAAAACGCGGGAGGCAAGCTCTCCCCTCTGGAACTGGCGACCCGATTGTCGATTACCACGGGAACGGTCACCGGGCTGCTCGATGGTTTGCAGCGCGCCGCGTTGATCAAGCGCAAAACCGACCCAACGGACCGGCGCAAATTGATTATTACGCTGACCGCGCAAGGCAAGCGCGTGGTCGATGACGTTTTTGTCGAGCACACCGCCTGGATCAGCGGAATGATCCAGGACTTGCCTCCCGGGCAACGCCAGGCCCTGGCCGAGTCGATCTATTGCCTCTCGGCCAGCCAAGCGCTCGACCTCGCTACAAAAGCTGGTCGATAGCCATTTGAGTAGCAAGGCGTTGCAAGCTAACGACAAGGCGCCGCTGGCGATACTCAAGGACGAGAACGGGCAGAACGTCGATCTGCGCGATTTTCTCGACATGGGGCCGTGAGTGCATACCAGCAGATGGTCAGTGATCTAACGGCCGCGGGGGCGACGCTGGTTGCCGTCTCGGCGCAGACGCCGCAGTTCACGGGTAAAACCCGTGAAGCGCTGGGGATCACTTACCTGCTGCTCAGTGATATCGACAACCACCTTGCCCGTCAGTACGGCATTGTTTTCGAGCTTGAGGACGAACTGGACGAAATCTACCGTTCCCTGGGTGCGGACCTCAAGAGCGTCAACGGGTCTGACTCGCTGACACTGCCACTGGCCAGTGCATTTGTAATCGACCAGGATGCGGTAATACGCGAAGCGTTCGTCAACCTGGACTACGCGCAACGGGTGGAGCCTGAGGAATTGATTGCGGCAGTCGGCCGCGTTTGACCCAAGTAGCGTGCATGCAGGCATCAACTCATGTGTGCGCCACAAAACCTGTGGGAGCGCGGCTTGCCCGCGATGGCATCCATACGGTGAGCCTGCCAGACCGCGCCGCCTGCATCGCGAGCAAGCCCGCTCCCACAATGAATCCTGCAAACCGCAGCTCTTAACTACGACACAAAACCTGTGGGAGCGCGGCTTGCCCGCGATGGCATCCATACGGTGAGCCTGCCAGACCGCGCCGCCTGCATCGCGAGCAAGCCCGCTCCCACATGGATCCTGCAGACCGCAGATCTTAAGTACGCCACAAAACCTGTGGGAACGCGGCTTGCCCGCGATGGCATCCATACGGTGAGCCTGCCAGACCGCGCCGCCTGCATCACAATGAATCCTGCAAACCGCAGCTCTTAAGTACGCCACAAAACCTGTGGGAGCGCGGCTTGCCCGCGATGGCATCCATACGGTGAGCCTGCCAGACCGCGTCGCCTGCATCGCGATGCAAGCCCGCTCCCACACTATTCCCTGCGCCCGCCCGCTACATCCCCAGCCAATTCGGCAACGCCAGCGACACAAACGGCACATAGGTCACCAGCACCAGGAACGCCAGCATCACCAGTAACCACGGCGATACCGCACGGACCACTCGAGTGAGCGGCATGCCCGTGACCGCCGAGGTGACAAACAGGTTTAGCCCGGTGGGTGGGGTGATCAGGCCGATTTCCATATTCACCACCATGATGATGCCCAGATGGATCGGATCAATGCCCAGTTGCATGGCAATCGGGAACAGGATCGGCGCCAGAATCAGGATGATTGCCGAAGGCTCCATAAAAGTCCCTGCAACCAACAGCACAATATTGACCACCAACAGGAACTCAATCGGGGTAAAACCCTGCTCCACCACCCAGGCGGTAATCGACTGCGGGATCTGCTCGGTGGTCAGCACATGGGCAAAAAGCATGGCGTTGGCAATGATAAACATCAGCACCACGCTCAGCTTGCCCGCCTCGACAATCACCTTCGGGCATTCGCGGACGGTCATGTCCTTGTAGATAAAGATCGCCACGAACGCTGCATACACCGCTGCCACAGCAGCCGCTTCGGTAGGGGTGAACATGCCCGAGTAAATACCGCCGAGAATGATCACGATCAACATCAGGCCCCAGCCGGCACGGCGCCCGGCGGTGACGATTTCCTTGAACGAGGCCCGGGGCAGCGATGGCATGTCCTTGACCCGCGCCAGGATGTAGATGGTCACCATCAATACCAGCCCCAGCAACAGACCCGGCACAACACCGGCCATAAACAGCTTGCCCACCGAGGTTTCGGTGGCGGTAGCGTAAACCACCATGACGATCGACGGCGGAATCAGGATGCCCAGGGTCCCGGCGTTACAGACGATACCGGCAGCAAAATCCTGCTTGTAGCCAGAACGGACCATGCCGGCGATAACGATCGAGCCCACCGCCGCCACCGTGGCCGGAGAAGAGCCACTCAGCGCCGCAAACAGCATGCAGGCCAGGATTGCGGCGATGGCCAGGCCACCCTTGATATGCCCGACGCAGGCGTTGGCGAAATCGATCAGGCGCCGGGCCACGCCGCCGCTGGTCATGAATGCACCCGATAGCAGGAAAAACGGGATCGCCAGCAATGTGTAGTGCTCGCTGGTTTCAAACAGCTTGATCGCCAGCGAACGCACCGAGTCGTTACTGAAGAACAGAATGGTCATGGCCCCGGACAAGCCCAGGGAAATCGCCACCGGAATACCGACAAACATCAGCACGAACAGGGCGACAAAAAGGAAGGCAATAGTCATTTTGGAGTCCCCTGCTGGTCGTTTTCCGCCAGTTTGACGGCGTCGTCCACTTCACTGTGCAAGCCCAGGCCTTGCTGCTTGCCCTGAATGATGCGGATAAAAACCTGCAGAAAACGCACAAACATCAAGGCAAAACCGATCGGCACGATCATCACGATTTGCCATTGCCTGATACCGAAGCGGTCCAGGTCTTCGGCACTGGTGCCAACGGCATACAACGTGGCCACCCACTGCTCGCTGGAGTACGCCATCAGCACGCAATAGCCCAGGCAAATGGCCACTGCCAGCAAGGCCACCCGCCGCTGATTGGCAGGCTTGAACTGGCGCACCAGCAAGTCGACGCCAATATGCGCGCCAATGCGCACGCCCCAGGCCAGGCCGACAAAAATCAGCCAGCCGAACATGGCCTTGGTCAGGGCCACACTCCAGGTCATCTCCTGGGCGACGTAGAGAATACTGTCGCCGATGCCGAGCAGGGTCTCGTTGGCGAACGGCAGCGAGTCCCCTAGGGAATAGAAAACACCATAGAGGTTGTTGAATACGACATACGCGAAGGTGACCAGGGTCATGCCTGCAAGCAGGAATGCCACCAGCATTTCTTCCGCGTGATTCCAGACACGAACGGCTGCGTGCATGGGTAATCTCCCTTGAAAGAACGGTCGAGAAACGACAAAGCAAAGGTTGCCGTGGCGATCCCCTGCGGGACCACCGACGGCAATCAGCGCTGGCGACTATTAACTGCTTTGGTTGGCCTGCTCGGCGGCCGCGATCACATCAGGGCCGATGTCGCTCTCGAACTTCTTCCATACCGGGCGCATGGCTTCACGCCACAACTCGCGCTGTTCCGGGGTAAGGATGATGATTTCGCTGTTGCCGGAATCGGCAATGCGCTGGCGGGAAGCCTGGTTAAGCGCCTCGGCCTGCTTGTTCACCTCCACGGTGACCTCGGCCATGACCGCATCCAGGGTGTTGCGCACCTCTTCAGGCAGGCCATTCCAGAACTTGGTATTGGTGATCACCATGTAATCGATGGCGCCATGGTTGGACTCAGTGAAGAACTTCTGCACCTCATAGACGTTCTGGCTTTCGTAGTTGGACCAGGTATTCTCGGTGCCATTCACCACACCGGTCTGCAAGCCCTGATAAACCTCGGCAAAACTCATCTTGCGTGGCGCCGCGCGCAGGGCCTTGAACTGCTCATCCAGCACGGCGGAAGCCTGTACGCGGAACTTCAGGCCGCGGGCGTCCTTGGGCTCGTAGAGCGCCTTGTTGGCGGACAGTTGCTTCATCCCGTTATGCCAGTAACCAAGCCCGGTAATGCCCTTGCCTTCCATCGACTTGAGCAGAGCCTGACCTTGCGGGCTTTGCTGGAAACGGTCGAGGGCCTGGATATCAGTGAACAGAAAGGGCAAATCGAAAATCTGGATCGGCTTGGAGTAATGCTCGAACTTGGCCAGCGACGGCGCCAGCAGTTGCACGTCACCCAGCAGCAGCGCTTCCATTTCCTTGCCGTCGCCAAACAGCGAGGAGTTCGGATAGACCTCGACCTTGACCTGCCCGGGCAGGCGTTCCTCGGCCAGTTTCTTGAACAACAGCGCGCCCTGCCCCTTGGGTGTGTGCTCGGCGACAACGTGGGCGAATTTGATGCTGATGGGGTCGGCAGCGCCCGCAAAACCTGCGAATAATGGCAATGCGCAGGCCAGAGCCTTGAGAGTGTGCTTGAACATGGGACATACCTCTTGTTGTTATAGATTTGGTAGTGCCTGGTGTTGCCTGTGCTGCGTTTAACCGCTTCGCCTGGCCTCAGTTACAAGGCAGACCGGCCCGGCGCAATACCCGCCGGGCAAGGCCGATGACCGGGGCATCGACCATTTGCCCGTCGAGCACAAACACCCCGCCTGTGGATGCAACCGCATCCAGAACCCGCCGCGCCCAGTCCAACTCGTCCTGACGCGGCATAAAAGCGGCGTGAATCACTGCCACCTGGCCCGGATGAATGCACAGCAGGCCGCCAAAGCCCATATCCCTGGCATCGGCGGCCATGTGGGCCATGCCGGCGCTGTTGTTGATGTCCGCAAATACACTGTCCAGCGGCGGCGCCAGTTGCGCCAGGACGCTGTGCAGCAAAATGGCGTAGCGGGCCTGATCGAGAATGCGCTGCGCGCCAGCCGTATCGCTGGCCAGGCCCAGGTCCAGGCCCAGGTCCAGCGCACCGAAACTCAGGCGCTCCACCCCGCGAGCCCGAGCAATGGCCGGCAATTCAAGCAAGCCCCTGGCGCTTTCGATAATCGGCCACACCGGCTTGCCACACGCCGCAGCCTGTTCGACCTGTGCAGCGCTTTCGGCCTTGGGCAGCAATACCGCCACCACGCCGGGCTGGCGACGGCACAACTCGATATCGGCTGCCTGCTGCTGATGCTGCGGCGCATTGATCCGCACCAGCACCCTGGCCTGCGGATTGTCATTAAGGAAAGCATCCAGACTGGCGCGGGCCTGGGCCTTGAGGTCCTCGGCCACAGCGTCTTCCAGATCGACGATCACCTGATCGGCGCCGCTTTGCAGCGCCTTGGGTATCCGCTCGGGGCGAGTAGCCGGGACGAACAGCGCTGAACGAATGCTGGTGTTATCCATCACGATGCTCCATGCCTTATACCGCTCCTAGTTGATGCAGACGCTGGATCTCGTCCGCGCCATAACCCAGTTCACCCAGCAGGCTGTCGGTGTGCTGGCCCAGACCGGGAACCGCCTCCATACGTGGCTCGAAAGCGGTGTTGCACCCCGGTGGCAGCAGCGCCGGCAACTTGCCCGCCGGGCTGTCCACTTCGCGCCAGCGTTTACGGGCGGCCAGTTGCGGATGAGCCCACACACCGGCCATATCGTTGACATGGGCATTGGCAATCGATGCCCCGTCGAGCCGGGCAATCACTTCATCGGTACCCATTCCAGCAAAGGTTTCGACAATGATGGCCCGCAACTCGCTGCGATTCTCTGAGCGCCGCGCATTGGCATTAAAGCGCGGGTTGCTCGCCAGGTCTGGCTGTAGCAACACCCTGTCGCAAAATTGCTGCCATTCGCGTTCATTCTGCAGGCCAAGCATCACTGTGCCACCGTCGCCGGCAGGGAACGGGCCGTAGGGGTAGATGGTGGCATGCGCGGCCCCCGCCCGCGGCGGGGGCGCGGCACCGTCGTAGGCGTAATACAGCGGGTAGTTCATCCACTCCACCAGGCTTTCGAGCATCGACACATCGATACGGCTGCCCTCCCCGGTCTTGTCCCGCAGCAGCAGCGCCGAAAGCACTCCGGTGTAGGCATACATGCCTGCAGCGATATCGGCAATCGAGCAACCGGCCTTGGCCATGTCATGTTCATCCGGCCCGCCGGTCACCGACAAAAACCCGCCTTCACTCTGGATCAGCAAGTCGTAAGCCTTTTTCTGCTCGTAGGGTCCGCCTTCGCCGTAACCGGAAATATCGCAGACGATCAACCGCGGGAAACGCTCATGCAGGGTTGCAAACGACAACCCCATACGTTCTGCCGCCCCCGGCGCCAGGTTCTGTACCAGCACATCGGCCGTGGCCAGCAGCTTGTCGAGCACGTCCGCAGCTTGCTGCTGCTTGACGTTGAGGGTCAGGCTTTCCTTGGAGCGGTTGGTCCAGACAAAGTGCGAGGCCAGACCGTTGACCCGCCCGTCATAGTCGCGGGCAAAGTCGCCGGAGCCGGGGCGCTCGATCTTGATCACCCGTGCACCGAGGTCAGCCAGCTGGCGGGTGCAAAACGGCGCGGCGATAGCGTGCTCCAGGCTGATCACGGTAATGCCGTCCAGCGGCCGGGGTTTGTGCGCGGTGGCGGTCATGATGGTCTCCCGATGCAGGTCAGTACACTCAAGTCGTCAAGATGGCGCAGGTGCCAGACCTGCTCGAGCAGCCCGCTGGCCTGTTCGTCGCTACGCGCTCCCGAGAAGGCCAGCAGGCGGCGAAACTTGTCTTCCAGTTCGGCGCGGCTCAACGTATTGCCCGGGTCGCCCCTGGGCTCATCGATGCTGCCCTGCAGGCTGCGCCCCTGCACCGTGGTCACCAGCACCCGGCCCAGCCAGCGTTGTGGATACGCATCGTCAACGTCGTTATCGAGGACCATGCGCACCTTGTCGCGAAACGCGCCAACGCGCGCATCGCTCAGCGCATGTTGATGAAACTCGGGCAAGCCGGCCTTGCCATAGACGGCAATCAGGCCCAGCACCGTGCCCATGGAAAACTTGGCCTGGTGCACGCTCTGCGGCACCTCTACGCGGCCCAATACATCGATGGCGGCTTGATGGACGCGGGTGGTGACACTGGCGATGTCCTCTGCTCCAAGCCCCTCCCGCTGCATCAACGCCAGCAGCGCATCGGCCGCCGGGTGGGTGTGGCGGCACGAGGCGTGAAACTTGAACGAAGTCTCCGTCAGCGCCCAGCGGCTGCCCAGGCGATCGGACAGGCACGCCGGGTTGGCGTCGCTGGACATGCCGGCAGCCATGCCCTGCTCACCCTCAAGAATATTTTGCGCACCGCTCAGACCCTCGCCCGTCAGGTAAGCAGCCAGCAAACCATCAGCGGCGGCCTTGGCGGTATGCAGCTGCTTGGAGTCCGCGGCATCGCGCAGAAACTCCCACAGGCCCGCGGCCTGGGTCCCGGCAGTGCCCAGCAGGTGGGTGAACTGCTGCGGGTTGAACCCCATCAGCTTGCCGACCCCCACCGCTGCCGCCAGGGTGCCGACCGTAGCCGTGGTGTGAAAGATGCGGTAATGCGAACGGCCAAGAAACTCACCGATGCGAATGCCCGCTTCATAACCGGCGACGGCGGCGACAATCAGATCGCGACCCGATTTTCCCAGGTCCTGTGCCGCCGCCAGCACCGCAGGAAACACCACGGTCGCCGGGTGCAGCACGGAGCTGTTATGCAGGTCGTCCTGCTCCACCAAATGGGAGCTGGCGCCATTGACCAGCGCGGCAAAATACGCCGAGGTGGTCTGGCCATTGACCAGAATACCGGCAGGCCCGGTGCCCGGGCCCATCTTCGCCACGTAGCGTTCAAACAACGGGATCGGGTGCGCGCCCTGACTGGCCAGGGCCGATCCCAGCCAGTCGAGAAACAGCTCTTCAGTACGGCTGATAACGGCTTCGGGTAATTGCTGGTAATCCAGGCTGGCCAAAAAACGGGTGAGCGCTTGCGTGTGCTGACTCATGCCGCGCTCTCCACTCGATTGGACAACTCGATCAGGTTCAGATCCGGGTCACGCAGGTAAATCGAGCGAATCGGCCCCTGGGCACCGGTGCGCATGACCGGCCCCTCGAGGATGGCAACACCCAGGCCGTGCAGCTGCTCGATCACAGCATCCAATGGGGTCGCGACGATAAAACACAGGTCTGCCGAACCCGGCAGTGGCTGGCTGGCCTTGGGCTCGAACTCGGCACCGGCCTGGTGCAGGTTGATCTTTTGCTGGCCGAACCCAAGGGCATGGCGGCCCTGACCGAACACCACGGGCTGCATGCCCAGCACCCGGCTGTAAAAATCCAGACTTGTGGGGATATCCCGTACTGTCAGGACCAGATGGTCCAGATGACTGATCTGCATGTTCTGTCTCCGTTAATTAAAAGGAACGCGGCAACTCGAGCAGATGCTCGGCCACATAGGACAGGATCAGGTTGGTGGAGATGGGCGCCACCTGGTACAGACGGGTCTCGCGAAACTTGCGCTCGACGTCATACTCATTGGCAAAACCGAAACCGCCGTGGGTTTGCAGGCAGGCATTGGCCGCTTCCCAGCTGGCCTTGGCTGCCAGGTACTTGGCCATATTGGCCGCCGCCCCGGCTTTACCCCCACTGTCGTATTCTTCGCAGGCGCGCCAGCGCATCAGGTCAGCGGCTTCCAGCTCGATATGGGCTTCGGCAATCGGGAACTGTACGCCCTGGTTCTGCCCGATCGGACGACCGAATACCACACGATCACGGGCGTACTGTGCAGACTTTTCATTGAACCAGCGGCCATCACCGATGCATTCAGCGGCGATCAGCGTGCGCTCGGCATTGAGCCCGTCGAGGATATAACGAAAGCCCTTGCCCTCTTCGCCGATCAGGCTGCTGGCGGGGATTACCAGGTTGTCGAAAAACAGCTCGTTGGTTTCGTGATTGACCATATTGGCAATCGGCTGCACGGTCAGGCCGTTGCCGATGGCTTCGCGCAGATCGACCAGAAAGATCGACATGCCGTCGGCTTTTTTCTGCACGTCGGCCAACGGCGTGGTGCGGGCCAGCAGGATCATCAGGTCGGAATGCTGAACCCGCGAAATCCACACCTTCTGGCCATTGATCACATACGTGTCGCCCTGGCGCACGGCAGTGGTCTTGATCTTCGTGGTGTCGGTGCCCGTGGTTGGCTCGGTCACTGCCATCGACTGCAAACGCAGCTCGCCACTGGCCAGCCGGGGCAGGTAATAACTTTTTTGCGCCTCGCTGCCGTGACGCAGCAAGGTAAACATATTGTACATCTGGCCATGCACGGTGCCGGAGTTGCCGCCACAGTGGTTCACTTCCTCAAGAATCACCGAGGCCTCAGCCAGCCCCAGGCCCGAACCGCCGTAGTGCTCGGGGATCATCGCCGACAACCAGCCGGCTTCGGTCATGGCGGCGACAAAGGCTTCAGGAAAGCCCTTGTCTTCGTCAATCTTGCGCCAGTACTCGGCTGGAAACTCCGCACACAGGGCGCGGACACCCTCGCGAATGGCGTTATAGTCTTCGTTCAGATACGGATTCATTAGCGCTCCTTGTTGTCGTTATTAGTCGAAGCTCACTTCGCCCTGCTGGGCGATACCCTCTGCGTTGCCCACCCACAACTCGGCTTTGCCCGCCGCCACGACACGCCCCCGCAGCACAAAGGGCTGAGGTGCAATCAACGGCCGCACGCCGCGATAGGCAAAGCGCCGCACTTGGGCCTGGGGATTGGCGCGGCAAAAAGCGCGCAGGCTGAGGGTGGCCATCAGCGGCCCGTGTACCACCAGCCCCGGGTAGCCTTCCGTTGCGGTCGCATAAGGCCAGTCGTAATGGATGCGATGGCCATTGAAGGTGACCGCCGAGTAGCGGAACAGCAAGGTGGGGCTCGGCGTGATCGACTCCTGCCAGATGCCCGCAGGCAAGGGCTCGCCCTCTGCCAGCTTGGGCGGGGTTGGTTCGCGGTAGACAATGTCCTGTTCTTCGCGAATGGCCAGTTGGCCGTCCTGCAGATAATCATGCTGGACAGTGACAAACAGCAGCGAGCCGGTTTTACCGAGTTTTTCCCGAACATCGAGAATAGTGGAAAAACGCGTCGCCCTGGCATCCACCCTGAGCGGAGTAAAGAACTCGACACGCCCGCCCGCCCACATGCGGTTGCGGTTGTGGGCCGGAGGCAAAAAGCCGCCCCGGGCCGGGTGACCATCATCACCCAGCCCCTGTTCCTCTACCGTGGGCTGAAAGAAACACCACTGCCACAACGCCGGCAGAGGCTCCCCGGCCTGCGGCACCTTCTCACCGAAGGTCGCGGCGATACGGGTGACCAGGTTCAGGCTAAGAACGTCATGGATTTCTTCAGTACGACCGATCCAGTCGGCCAGTGCGTTATCGCTCATCGGTGATTGCCCCGTGGCTTGTTATTTTGGCCATGATTGCCAAAAGCCGGGCGATCTGTGAATCTGCGTTTCGGTAAGGGGGCGTTCGGTTTTACTTAACGCTCAAGCCCAACGGAAATCAGCCATGCATTTTGATCTTGTCGACCTGCGCCTGTTTATTCATATCGCCGAATCCCCCAGCCTCACCCAGGGTGCGCGCAAGGCGTTTATCTCGCCGCCAGCCGCCAGTGCACGGATCAAGAGCCTGGAAGAGAACCTGGCCAGCCGCCTGTTGTACCGCGACAGCCGCGGGGTTGAACTGACCCCCGCCGGTGAACTGTTCTTGCACCATGCGCGGATGATCATGCGCCAGGTGGACTATATGAAAAGCGAGTTCACCGAGTACGACACCGACGCGTCGGGGCATATCAGGATCTTTGCCAACACCACGGCAGCCACGGAATTCTTGCCCGGTATCCTGGCCGGTTTTCTTGCCGAACGCCCAGGTGTGACAGTGGACCTGCAAGAGCGCCTGAGCCGCGATATCGTCCGCGGGGTCATGGATGGCTCAACCGATATGGGCATCATCGCCGGTCCGGTCGAGGCTGACAGCCTGCAGGTCATCCACTTCAGCACCGACCAATTGATCCTGGTCACCTCACTGGATCACCCCCTGGCCCACTCCAGGTCGATCAAGCTGGCCGAAACCCTGGCCTATCCGCATATCGGCCTGCACGAAGGCACTACCCTGCTGCGATTTTTAAATGAGCAGGTCGCCCTGCACGGCAATACCCTGAACATGCGCATCAAGGTCTACAGCTTCGAAGCGATGTGCCGGATGGTCGAAGCCGGGGTGGGTATCGCCATCCTGCCGGAGTCTTCGGCCCGTCGTCACCAGCAGACCATGGGCCTGTCGGTGATCGAACTGGACGAGCCCTGGCGGGTGCGCGAACGCAGCATTCTGGTGCGCGACCTGCAGGCACTGCCCAAGGTGACCCGGGCCTTGATCAACAGGGTGCTGGAGCATCACAAGAGCGTTGAGCCTGGCAATTAGTCCTGCACCGATATCCTTGGCCAGCGATCAGACCCGGCATGCGATAAGCCGTCAGATCAGCCTTGCGGTGCAGCGCATCGACTCTGGTTGCGGTAATGCTGCGGGCCGATGCCCAAGTGCTTGTGAAACCCTCGCCGCATACGCTCTTCCCGACCAAAACCTGCGGTCTCGGCTATCCGCTTGATCGGCTCGCTGGTGGTTTTCAGCAACTGGCAGGCAGCTTCAATACGTAAGAGCTCTACCGCATGTGCAGGTGTATGGCCAGTAGTGGCCACGTAGGCACGGGCAAAGTGGCGCGCACTCATGCCAAATTGCTCCGCCAGTGTTTCCACACGCAGGTCGCTTTGCAGGTTGGCTGCAATCCAGGCATGCAGACGCACCAGGCGCACGTCAGGGGCGGTACGCAAGGCCAGGGACTGGGCATTGAGCGAAGCGCTGAGCTGGGGTTGAGCCGCCGAGCGCCATACGAAAACGGTGAAATAGCGCGCCAGCTCCAATGCCGCATGGGGGCCGAGATCCTGCTCCACCAACCCCAGCGCCAGGTCGATACCGGCAGCAGCTCCCGCGCACGTCCACAGATTCGCGTCATGCAGGTACAACCCTTCAGTCTGGCACTGGAGCGCCGGATAGCGGGCTTGCAGTTCTTCGGCAAACTTCCAGTGGGTCACCACCTTGCGCCCCTCAAGCAGACCGGCAGCGGCCAAGGCGAATGTGCCAGTACCTATGGAACACAGCCTGCGTACGGCCGTGGCGCGGCGGCGCAACCAGCTGCACACAGGTACGCTGGCTTCAAGTGCTGCCACACCCGGCCCCCCTGCCACGATCAGGGTGTCGATAACGTCCGCTTGCTGGTCGATCTGTTCCAGGGACAGTGTATTGACGCTGATCCCGGAAACCGAGGTTATCTGGCCTCCCATGGGCGATACGAGCAACAGCCGATAAGGTGGATCGCTGGCAAAAGTGCCGCCCAACAGCCGCGGTATCGCGGCGAAGACCTCAAGTGGCCCCGCGGCGTTGAGCAATAACAGCTCATCGAATGCCAGCACCACCACCGTACGCGGCGTAGCGTCCGGCATGGCAGCAAAAGAGGGGTGTTTGGCATGGAGCGCCACGGTTTGCCTCGACATACTCGATTCCACGCACACAGGGGAGACCGACAATGCTCCCCTGCCGCGCACAATACCAGTGGAACCTAGTGGGAGTGGCACCATGTCAAAACTGCACAACACCACCCTGAAGCGCCACAAGACCGGTCTGGTCGGCGTCGACCACGCCCGTAGCGCCGGTGGCTACACACTGTTCGCCCCGCAAACGGCAGATGGCAATGTGTTCCTGATCGATCTGGAAGGCGAAATCGTACACCGCTGGAAGCTGCCCTGGCGCCCCGGCCGCGACGCCGTAATACTGCGCAACGGCAACCTGGGATACAACGGCAACCACCCCGACTCGCCAGAGTTGTTTACGGGCTGGTCAGTCTGGCACGGCGGCGCCTTCAGCGAAGTCACTGCCGAGGGAGAAGTGGTCTGGGAACACACTGACCTGATGCACCATCACGATGCCCAATGGCTGGACAACGGTCATCTGCTCTACACCACCGTTGAACCGCTGAGCCCGCATCTGGCCGCGCGCGTGGTGGGTGGCATTCCTGGCAGCGAAGCACCCGGCGGGGTGATCTATGCCGATGTGGTCAAAGAAGTCGACCGCCAGGGCCATGTGGTGTGGGAGTGGCGCAGCTGGGAGCACCTGCGCCCTGAAGACTATCCGCTGCATGCTGCGTTTGAACGCTACCACTGGCCGATGACCAACGCCGTCTCGCCGGGCCGCGATGGCAAAATCATTCTCAGCCTGCGCAGCGTCTCTGCGGTGATTGCCATTTCGCGCAGCAGCAGTGAGGTGCTGTGGCGCCTGGGCCATGATCTGGTTGCGCAACAGCACTGCCCGAGCGAGCTGGAAAACGGCAACGTGCTGGTATTCGACAACGGCATCTTTCGGCCACATACCAGCATGCCGCACTCACGAATACTGGAAATAGAGCCACTCAGCCAACAGATCGTGTGGCAGTACGCCGATACCCCGGGCTATGCCTTTTTCACCCCGTTCATGGGCGGCGCGCAACGCCTGCACAACGGCAATACGCTGGTGACCGAGGCCAATTTTGGTCGACTGTTTGAAATCACGCCGACGGGAGAAGTGGTCTGGGAATATATCAATCCCTTCTTTGCCCCGTACCCGGATGCAGCCTCCAGAGCCTATCTGCCGGGTGAAAACAACGCGATCTTCCGCGCGCACCGTTATCAGCGCCGGGAAATACCATGGTTGGTTGTAACATAAAAAGCTAAAAGCCCCTCACCACGCCTCTCCCGGAGGGAGAGGCGTGGTGAGGGGCTTTTGATCTTTGACAACCTGCGGGATGAGGCGACCGGAAATCAATTCCGCTCGAGTGCATTCACCAGATCATGGAAAGCTTCACGGTTGGAGTCGTTGAGCCCCATCAGAATCTTGTGCGCTTCCAGCACTTTTACCCGCACAACTTCTTCTGTCTGATCCTGCGAAGGCAGGTCGGTCAGGCAATCCGGGCAAGGGATCGGCTTGCCGATGATGTTGAACACCTGATCGAAGCCCATCGACTCCAGCAGCCGGGTGATGTCTTCGTGGGTGGTGACAACAGTCGGTAACAGGCCTGTTTTTTGGCGCGACAATATCGACAGTTTCGCCAGCAAACCCAAGGTGGTGCTGTCGATACTGCGGGTTTCGGTGAGGTCAATCACGATGGCATTGAAATTCAACGCCGTGAAAATCCTCTCGATCGTCGCATCCAGTGCCGAACACAACGTCAGACGCACTTCACCCACAAACTTCAGGACAAAAGTGCCGTCCTGTTCGGCGAACTGAATTCTACCGGTACTCATTTAAGATTCCTGCTCAACACCAACAAGGCGATATCATCCGGCATCTCCCCTAGCGTAGCTAATCCAAACACTTTGCGCAGACCATCCAGGCTGCCGCCTGCTGCTTTCACCCGTTGCGGCAAAGCAGCTTCTTTCTCTTTGAGCGTCGGCTCGGTCAAAAGATCCAGGATACCGTCCGACATCAGAGTCAGGCTGAAAGCTTCAGGCAATTTCATAACCTGGTCTTCATAGGTGGCTTCGTTGAACAGGCCAACGGGCAAACCCCGCCCTTCCAGATAACGGACACTGTCTGGAGTGTAGAGCACCGGCAGCGGCAAGTGCCCGCCAATGCTATAGGTCAGCTCGCCGCTTTCTTCATTGATCACACCGCCCACCATGGTCACGTGCTTGCCCAGCTTGCAGTTGATCAGACCACGGTTGATATGCCCAAGCACTTCGGAGGGCTTGAACTCCGGCAAGGTGCCATTGCGCTTGGACTCGAACAGCAGGCGCGTGGTCATGAACTTGAGCAGCACCGTGACAAAGGCCGAAGAGGCGCCGTGCCCGGAAACATCCGCCAGATAAAAAGCGACCCGACGCTCGTCAACCCGGAAGTAGTCGACAAAATCCCCGGATAGATACAGTGACGGGATGATCTTGTGGGCAAAACTGAACTCATCAGTGGTCCAGGGGCTGACCGGCAGCATGTTCATCTGCACCTGCCGGCCGGCGTTCTGGTCTTCCTGCAGCAAATGCAGGCTGGCTTCCAGTTCCCGGTTGGCCGACTCCAGCTTCTCACGGTAGCGCTGGTTCTCAAGCTGCAACCGCGCACGATCCAGAGCTCGGTGAACCGAATGCTCCAGCACGGCAAGGTCTTCCAGCGGCTTGATCAGGTAGTCGGCAGCGCCAAGGCGCAAAGCCTCGACCACATCGCTCATCACGCCTGCGCCCGAGATGACGATCACCGGCGTTTGCGCCGACCGCTGGGCAACCTGGCGAATCACCTCCAGGCCACTCATTTGCGGCATGCGCAGGTCACAGATGATCAGATCTGGCTGCTCTTGCTCGAACATCTGAAGGCCTTGCAAGCCATTATTGGCCTGAAGGACGCTGAAGCCGCTGTCTTCCAAGTAGGCCGCCAGACTTGCGCGTACTACCTGGTCGTCATCAATGATCAGCAGCGTGGCACTGGTTTTTTGCATGTGGGCAAATGGCGCCAGAATTAGGTTGTCGTTGAAGCTCGTAAACGTCGGGCTCAACAACTGAAATGGCTTGTGAACATCCCTGATTCAAATCGACTGTATTGCTCGATCCTACAAAGGTGCCCGTGTAAGGCGCAGACGGTACTCCCATCCGCGGGGTGTTTCAAGCTCAGGCCGATAGCGGCTTGAGGTGTTCGTCACGTTAAATTACTGCGGGTTATAAGAACCACGTTTACGGCAACTAAAACCTTGGTAACAAAGGCCGCAAAGCCGATTGATTCTCATCTGCACCCATACAAAAAACGGCCACAAGGGCCGTTTTTTGCGCATCGGTCAAACGACTCAAAAGTCGTCGACAACCTGCCCGTCCTTGACCTTGAATTCACGGCTTTGCAGATACGCATTGCGGATAAAGATGTATTTATCCCCTGTGATCAATTTTTCGGCCGACAGCAGATTGGCGCGGGCATCGATGATTTTCATCCCGGCAACGGTGTTACGTGCTGAAACGTCATGCATGTAGCGGTAAGGTTCGGCATAGGAGTCCGGGTAGATGCCCAGGGCATCTCGCACCGTACTTGGGCCCAGCAGCGGCAATACAAGGTAAGGGCCACTGCTCAGCCCCCAGTAGCCAAGGGTCTGGCCAAAGTCTTCGTCGTTGCGCTGCAGGCCCATCTTGGTGCCCACATCAAAGAAGCCGCCGACACCGATAATGGTGTTCATCAGCAAACGGGCGGTATCCACGCCCGCAGCGTGGGGTTTTACCTGCAGCACGTTGTTGGCCAGGTTGCGCACGTCACCGACGTTGCGGTACATATTGTGGATGCCATCCTCCAGAAACTGCGGAGTGATGAACTGGTAGCCCTGGGCAATCGGCTTCAGGGCATAGGTGTCGAGGGTGTCGTTAAACTTGAACACAACCCGGTTAAACCCTTCCCACGGGTCATCCTCGGTGGCGGCATTGGCAGCAAACGGCATCATGGCCACACCGGCACAGACAAACAATGGGGCGAGACGAACAGTCCAGCGCATAGCAAAACTCCCTGAAGTTACTCAACACTTGGGCGCTATGCCCTGAGTCTGAACATCAGTATAACGGCAAATGGCTTTTAGGCAGCCCCCAAGCAATCGCCTAAACAGACTTGTATAAAAGATAGACGTTCCCCCCGCTGCCGATTCTTTTAAAACCACCCGCCTGAACGACAAAAACACGCACCGGGGATTTTGATAGAGATCATGCACTTCGCCCGCGAGTGGATTAATCTAGAGGCAGACCTTTTGCTCACTTCGAAGGTCTACACCAGAGCCTATCAATAAAGGATGAATGCTATGCCTGCCCGCGATCTGCAAGAACAACTCAATACCTTGCGCGAGCAACTGGAACAGAACCCGCCGCTCACCCAGGAAGAGCGTGAACACTTGAACCAGCTCGCCACACAAATCCAGGCTCAGATCGACATCGAAAAAGCGACCAACGATTCCAGCCTTGCCGACAGCGTCAACCTCGCTGTAGAGCGCTTTGAGGTCGATCATCCCACTCTCGCCGTTACCCTGCGCAGCATCGTGCAAACCTTGGGCAATATCGGCATCTGATTTCCGGTAACCCCCAGAAACAAAAAAGCCCCGACTCATTGCACATGAGCCGGGGCTTTGTTTTGCAACTCAGGCTGTCAGAGCCCTGATTGACCGCTCAACGCCAGGTCCAGCAGCTCGCGGTTGGCCACCGCGTACATGGCATAGTCGCTGCCGGTGGCGGCACGCAGATCCACCAGCATCGAGCGCCAGCGCTCAACCATCGAGTGGTTCTGTTCAAGCCACAGCGCCAGCCGTGCCTCGATACTTTCCCCGGCCTCGGTCATCTGCAACACCGAAATGGTAATTGCCCGCTGCTGCCAGTCGATATCGTCGCGGAACGCCTCGCGGGCCAGGGCCTGCCAGTTGTTCTCCACCGGCAGGTTGCTGATCTGCTGCAAGTACCAGGTCAGGTCCAGCGCACTGCCCACGGCGAAGTACGTCTTGGCCACATCCGCAGCATTTTGCCCGGTGACATCCGAAGCCTCGATAATCGGCAACAGGGTATACAGGTGCGTGGTACCCGCTACCATGCGCGCCAGCAACTCCGGCACGCCCGCCTCGACGTAGGCCTGATAGCGGGTCTGCCAGCCTTCGCGGGTCGGCCCTTCCAGCAGTTCGTCGAGCTTGAGGCCCAATGCCGCCAGATGCGGGCCGAAATGCGCCACATCCCGTGCAGCATCCAGCTCGTTACGACGGCTGCGCAGGAACCAGCGTGTAGCGCGGCGCCCCAGACGCATCAACTCATCCATCAGTGCCAGCTGGATTTCAGCCGGTACCTGATAGTCCAGCGCCTCGATCTGCCGGAACCAGTGCGGCAGATGGAAAATATCACGCACGATGACGTAGGCGCCGGCCACGTTGGCAGCACTCATCCCCGTCGACTCTTTCAGGCGCTCGACAAAGGTGATGCCCATATGGTTGACCAGATCGTTGGCAATCTGGGTGCTGACGATTTCACGCTTCAGGCGATGGCGACGCATGGCTTCGGCAAATTTGCTCACCAGCATCGGCGGGAACGCGGTTTCCATGTCCCGGGTCAGGTAGTCGTCATCCGGCACCCGGGAGTTGAGCAGCGCCTCTTTAAGGTCGATCTTGCTGTACGAGATCAGCACCGACAGCTCGGCACGGGTCAGGCCGTGGCCCGCCGCTACGCGCTCGTTGAGCTGCTCTTCTGACGGCAGGAACTCGATGGCACGGTCCAGCTTGCCACGGGCTTCCAGATCGTTCATCAGGCGCTTGTATTCGGCAATCCGCTCATAGGCCTTGCGCGCGGCCAGCGAAATGGCCTGGGTCTGCTTGTAGTTGTTGCCCAGGACCAGGCCGCCCACCTCATCGGTCATGCTGCCCAGCAGCTGGTTACGCTGCTTCTCGGTCATATCGCCGGCCTGCACCACTTCATTGAGCAGGATCTTGATATTCACTTCGTGGTCAGAGCAGTCCACACCGCCGGCATTATCGATAAAGTCGGTGTTGGAGCCGCCGCCATTGAGGTTGAACTCGACACGGCCCAGTTGGGTCATGCCCAGGTTGCCGCCCTCGCCTACCACCTTGCAGCGCAGCTCATTGCCGTTGACCCGTAATGCATCATTGGCCTTGTCGCCGACATCGGCATGGCTTTCGCTACTGGCCTTGACGTAGGTGCCGATACCGCCGTTCCACAGCAGGTCCACCGGGGCCTTGAGCAAGGCATTGAGCAGTTCGGTGGGGGTCAGCCTGTCAGCGGTAATCGCGAAGCGCTGTTTCATCTGCGCGGAGATGGCGATGCTTTTCGCGCTGCGCGAGAAGATCCCGCCGCCCGCCGACATGATGCCGGTGTCGTAGTCCGACCACGCCGAACGCGGCAGATCGAACAGGCGCTGACGCTCGGCGAAGCTGCTGGCAGGCTCCGGGTTCGGGTCGATAAAGATATGCAGGTGGTTGAACGCCGCGACCAGTTGCAACTGATCGGACATCAGCAGGCCGTTGCCGAACACGTCACCGGCCATATCGCCGATACCGACCACGCTGATGCTGTCTTTCTGAACGTTGATCCCGCGCTCTTTAAAGTGACGCTGCACGCCAACCCAGGCACCTTTGGCGGTAATGCCCATCTTTTTATGGTCATAACCGGCCGAACCGCCCGAAGCGAACGCATCGCCCAGCCAGAAGCCGTAATCGATGGCAATGCCGTTGGCGATATCGGAGAAGGTCGCGGTGCCCTTGTCGGCAGCCACCACCAGGTACGGGTCATCATCATCGTGACGGACCACGTTCAACGGCGGTACCAATGCGCCGTCTTTCAAGTTGTCGGTGATGTCCAGCAGGCCGGAAATAAAGATCCGGTAGCAGGCAATCGCCTCGGCCTGGATTTCATCACGGCCGCCGCCCAGCGGCAGGCGGCGCGGCACGAAGCCGCCTTTGGCACCCACCGGCACAATGACCGAGTTTTTCACTTGCTGGGCTTTTACCAGGCCCAGCACTTCGGTGCGGAAGTCTTCTTCACGGTCCGACCAGCGCAAGCCGCCACGGGCCACGTTGCCGAAGCGCAAGTGCACGCCTTCAACCCGCGGCGAGTAGACGAAGATTTCAAACTTCGGCACCGGCCTTGGCAGCTCGGGGATCAGGTGCGGGTTGAACTTGAAGCTGAAGTAGGAACGGTTGTGACCGTTGCCATCCGGCTGGTAGAAGTTGGTGCGCAACGTGGCTTTGATCAAGTCCAGGTAACGACGCAGGATGCGGTCTTCGTTGAGCACCTGCACATCGTCCAGCGCTGTCAGGATCGCCTGTTCCAGACGCAGCTGCTTGTCTTCGAGGTCTTCGGCCGTCAGCTTGCGCGCCAGGTAGAAGCGGGTCTTGAACAGCCGGGTCAACTCGCGGGCGATGTCGGTGTGGTTGTTCAGGGTGCTGGCGATATAACCCAGGTCAAAACCCAGGCGAATCTGCTTCAGGTAACGCGCGTACGCACGCAGCAGCGCCACGTCGCGCCATGGCAGGCCGGCAGTCAGTACCAGGCGGTTGAACGCATCGTTCTCGGCATCGCCGCGTACGATATGCACGAACGCATCCTGCAGCGTGTCGTTGAGTTGCTGGATATCCAGGTTCAAGCCTTCGCCAGCGGTAAAGGCGAAGTCATGGATCCAGAACTCACGGCCATTGGCATGCCGCAAACGGTACGGGAACTCGCCCAGCACGCGCAGGCCGAGGTTCTCCAGAATCGGCAGGACATCGGACAGGGCCAGCGGCGTATCGGCGTGATACAGCTTGCAATGCAGCTCCTGACCGGCACTTTGCCCCAGCGGCTGATAGAAACTCATCACCAGCGGGTTCTTTTCGCTGAGGTTCATCAGGTGCTGCATGTCGACCACGGCCGAATGTGCAGCAAAGCGCTCGCGATAGCCTGCCGGGAAACCTTTGGGGAAATCGGCCAGCACCTTGGTGCCATTGGCCTCGCCAAAGCTTTCGACCACCAGGCTGGCGTAGTCGTCCTGCCAGCTGCGGCAGGCCTGGACCACTTCTTTTTCCAGCAACAGCGGGTCGATATCGATGCGGTTTTTCGGGTCAACCCGCAGAATCAGCTGCACGCGGGCCAGCACCGACTCCGAGAAGAAGGTCCAGAACTCGCAATCCGACGCCTGCAGACGCTCCATCAGCACCTGCTGGATTTTCTGCCGCACTTCGGTGGAGTAGATATCCCGCGGTACGTAGGCCAGGCAATAGCAGAAGCGGCCGTACGGGTCCTTGCGCAGGAACACGCGAATCTTGTTGCGCTCCTGGATTTGCACGATCGACATCACGGTGTTGAACAGTTCGTCCACCGGAGTCTGGAACAGGTCGTCACGGGGCAGGACTTCCACCACCTGGGCCAGTTCCTTGCCCAGGTGAGCCTTGGCCTGGAAGCCCGAGCGGCGCTCGATTTCTGCCACCTTGCGACGAATATAAGGGATCACCCGCACGCTCTCGCCGTACACCGAAGAGGTGTACAGGCCCATAAAGCGGCACTCCTTGATGACCTTGCCGCTGGCATCGATCTGGCGAATCGACACATAGTCCGGGTACGCCGGGCGATGCACGCGGCTTGGGTGCGCGGCCTTGGCGAACGACAACAGGGTCGGCTCGCGCAGGTAGCTGACGGCGTAGTCTTCGATACGCAGGTCTTCGGCGGTGAGCCCGGCGCGCAACAGCTTGGTCAGGCCCAGGAACGAGTCGGGGTCATATTCGATATGACCGCCATCGGCATCGTCACGCACCACAAATTCTTCATAGCCCAGGAAGGTGAAGTGGTTGCCCACCAGCCATTCCAGGAAGCTTTTGACTTCGGCTTTCTCATCGGCATCGACGGCGTACTGGCAGTTGTCGACACTGGCCAGCAGTTCCTGCACCTTGGCCTTCATCGGCTCGAAGTCAGCCACGGCAACCCGTACTTCACCCAGAACCTGCTCCAGTTCCTTGCTCAGCACATTCAATTCGGCGGCGTGTGCGCAGCGATCGATTTCCAGGTACATCAGCGACTCTTGCGAGACGCCTTCCCCCGTGGTGCCCTTGGGCAGGATTTCCAGCAACTCGCCTTTGCCGCCGCGACGCACGCTCAACACCGTGGTTTGCAGGGTATGAATGCTGTAACCGCGACGGTTCAGCTCGGTACGCACCGAGTCCACCAGAAACGGCAGGTCGTGGTGCAGGACTTCAACTGCCGTGTGGGTGGACTGCCAGCCGTGGCGCTCGTAGTCGGGGTTGAATACCCGCACTTGCGGCTGGGCCGGGTCGAAACGCTCCAGCAGGCGCCACGCCGACAGCGTGCAGCCGGCGAGGTCGGACATGCGCCGCTGTGTAAGTTCATCCAGAGAAATGATGCCGAAGAATTGCTCAGCGAACAGCGCCACTTGTGGCAGTGCGTGTTCACTGATGTGCTGCGCCAGTGCCGCTTGCAGTTGATGCTGGAAGTCGGCTTTGCTGGCTGCGGTGAAGAACGCCATCTGTGGTACTCCGCTTGGGCTTGTTATTGAGAGAAGCGTCGCGTGTTGTTCCCGCGTGAGGAGGTGAAGCTGGCCGTGACCCACGGGTCACATTCACCTGCAAGGATGGTGATCTACAAAAACGACTGCCGGTTGAACAGGCTGTGTCTTTAGAGATAACAATCACCGCGCAGCTTAACGATTGCGCTGTACGGCCTGCTTACGGTGCGGCGACATATTCGGTCATCGGGACGCAACCGCCAGGGCGGACATAGAACAACCCTAGCATCGGCAAGCGAAAAACCTTCATAAAAGCACCGTAGTTTCCGTAGCGAGCAACAGAAATGACTGACCATTTGCCCAGTTGTTCCATTCAAACCTGCACAAATCGGTTCAGGCTGGCAAAATTGGCCTCTGATCGACCTACCCGCGCCCAGAGCGCCAGGAATTACCCATGCAAATGAACACCGACCACCTGCTCGCCAACCCGTGCGACGACGAAGAAGACAATATGGCCATGCTGTGCTGCCACACCGACAGCGGCGAAATGTTTCTGATGACCCGTTACCCGGACGAAGACGAGCTGGAAATCACCCTGGAGGACGAGCCTTCGACCCTGGACGGCGTCAAGGTCACCTTGAGCCCTACCCGCCTGCTGATCGAAATCGGCGCGGGTGATGCGGACGTTCTCAAGGGCGATGACCACCTGGAAATCCTCCACAACACCCCTGCGGCAGACCTTGGCGAAGTCGAAGAGACCCTGCAGAACATCCTCAAGGGCACCGGTACCTATATCAGCGATCTGAATTAATCCTCCATGAGGAAGGGAGTCTTGCAGGGCACATTGTGGGAGCGAGCCTGCTCGCGATGCAGGCGATGCGATCTGTCTGGCCCAGCGCACTGATACCATCGCGAGCAGGCTCGCTCCCACAGTCATACACTTCCACTGGAGCTCACCACCATGCGCCCGATCTTCGATGCCCACTGCCATATCATTGACAGCGCCTACCCGCTGATTCCCAACAATGGCTATGTGCCCGAGTTCTTCAGTGTCGATGACTACCTGGCCCGGGCCACCCCCCTGGGTATCGTGGGCGGTGCCGTGGTATCGGGTTCCTTTCAGGGCTACGACCAGAGCTACCTGATCGCTGCACTCAAGCGTTTAGGCCCGGGGTTTGTGGGCGTGACCCAGTTGCCCGCCAGTGTCACCGATGCCGAGCTGCAGACCCTGCGCCGGCAGGGCATCCGCGCCCTGCGCTTCAACCTCAAGCGCGGAGGCTCCGAACAACTTGACCAGCTCGAATCATTGGCCATGCGCGTGCATGAACAAGTGGGCTGGCATTCCGAGCTGTACGTTGACTCACGGGAACTGTCAGGGCTGGAAGACCGGTTGCGACGCCTGCCGGCGCTGAGCATCGACCACCTGGGTATAAGCCATGAGGGCCTGCCCAGCCTGCTGCGCCTGGCGGAGCACGGCGTGCGGATCAAGGCCTGCGGTTTTGGCCGGGTTGATTTTGCCGTGCCGCAAGTACTGCAACAGATCCATAGCATCAACCCCGACGCCCTGATGTTTGCTACGGACCTGCCATCAACCCGGGCGCCACGGGCCTTTGAGGACAACGATATCGCCTTGCTGGTAGAGGCCCTTGGCGAAGATGGCGCACACAAAGCCCTGTGGCATAACGCACGCAGCTTTTATGGCTTTTAATCCTGTAGCCGCTGACGAGCGTAGCGAGGCCAAGATCGAACGCAAAGCGTTCGCTAATCCGATAGACGCGGTGCAGCCGAACTATCGGATGGCCGGGATTTAGGACTGCTGCGCAGCCGTTCGCAGCCTCGCTACGCTCATCAGCGGCTACAAGACCCCGTGCAGATGAGCACCAATCTCAACAAGCCCGGGCATTTCAGGTTTTTCCTGTAAAAATCCCCACCGCCATTAGTCCGCAGAGCCTCCAATGGATTAAAGTAACGCCCCCAGCCCCGGTGTAATTTCTGCGCCGCCGGTGTCCTTTTCAGGAACAGTCATCGATGGAACATCGTGAAGCGCTACTGGCGCTGCGAACCTTTCTTTCAACCCAGATCCTCGGTCAGGAAAAACTGATCGACCGTCTGCTGATCGCCTTGCTCGCTGATGGCCATATGCTGGTCGAGGGCGCCCCCGGCCTGGCCAAGACCAAGGCCATCAAGGAGCTGGCAGAAGGTATTGAAGCGCAGTTCCATCGAATCCAGTTCACTCCCGACCTGCTGCCTGCCGATATCACCGGCACCGAGATCTATCGCCCGGAAACCGGCAGCTTCGTGTTCCAGCAAGGGCCGATCTTCCATAACCTGGTACTGGCAGACGAAATCAACCGCGCCCCGGCCAAGGTGCAATCGGCGCTGCTTGAAGCCATGGCCGAGCGCCAGGTCAGTGTCGGGCGCAGTACCTATGAGCTGTCGCCGCTGTTTCTGGTCATGGCCACGCAAAACCCCATTGAGCAGGAAGGCACCTACCCGCTGCCCGAAGCCCAGCTCGACCGCTTTCTGATGCACGTCAAAATCGGTTTCCCGGATGCCGCCGTCGAACGCCGCATTCTGCAGCAGGCACGTGGCGAAGCCCTTAACGGGGAAACCAAGCCCGAGCGCCGGGTCAGCCAGCAGGCCATCTTCGCCGCGCGCAAGGAAATCCTCGGCCTGTACATGGCCGATGCCGTGGAGGAGTACCTGGTGCAACTGGTCATGGCCACCCGCACCCCGGGCAAGTTCGACCCGGAAATGGCCGAGTGGATCGCCTACGGCGCCAGTCCCCGCGGTTCGATTGCCCTGGACCGCTGCGCACGGGCCCACGCCTGGCTGGCCGGGCGCGACTTCGTCAGCCCCGAAGATATCCAGGCTGTGTTGTTTGACGTGCTGCGCCACCGCATCATCCTGTCGTTTGAAGCCGAAGCCGCCGGTATCGACCAGGACCGCGTGGTGCAACGCATCCTCGACGTCGTGGCCGTTGCCTGACCCATGAACACCCCCCTGCCCGCCGAGCCCGGCATCCGCGTCACCCTTGCGGAACTGATCGAGATGCGCCATCGGGTGCGTGAAGTGCAGCTGTTCGCCTCGCCCAGCCAGCGCAGCCCGCTGGTGGGCCTGCATCACTCGAAACTGCGCGGACGCGGGGTCGACTTCGATCAGGTGCGGGTCTATCAGGCCGGTGACGATGTGCGCACCATTGACTGGCGCGTCACGGCGCGTACCCAGGAACCGCATACCAAGATGTTCCATGAGGAACGCGAGCGGCCAATTTTCATCCTTGCCGAACAAAGCCGGCGGCTGTTTTTCGGCTCGGGGCTGATGTTCAAGTCGGTGCTTGCCGCCCAGGCCGCCAGCCTGATCGGCTGGGCCGCCCTGGGTCACAACGATCGTGTTGGCGGGCTGGTATTTGGCGACCATGAACACTACGAAATCAAACCACGGCGCAGCAAGCAGAGCCTACTGCAGCTGCTGAACCGCCTGGTGCGGGTCAACCAGTCGCTGCACACCGAAGTGCAATCGGACCGCGACGCGCTGGGCATGGCCCTGATCCGCGCCCGTGAAGTACTGCGCCCCGGCAGCCTGGTGATCGTGATCTGTGATGAACGCGGCCTCACCGACGCCGCCGAGCAGCAACTGAGCCTGCTGTCACGCCATTGCGACCTGATGCTACTGCCGTTGTCCGATCCTCTCGACCACGCCTTGCCCGCGGCAGGGTTGCTGCGCTTTGCCGAGCGCGGCGCGCAACTGGAACTGGACACCCTCAACTATGATCTGCGCCAGGCCTACCGCGCCCAGGCCGAGGCCCGCATCGCCCGCTGGGAACTGCTGGCGCAAAAACTGCGGGTGTTGCTGATGCCGCTGAGCACTCAAAGCGAGATGGTCGAACAGCTGCGCGAATACCTGAACGCCAAACGCCCCGGCAAAGCCTCATGAAAGAACTTGAACAACTGCAACCCTTGATCCTGCCGCCTGCACTCGGCATCTGGCCGCCAGCGCCGGGCTGGTGGCTATTATTGCTCGTGGTGCCCGCCCTGGGATGGGGCCTGTGGTGGCTGCGTCGCTACCTGCCCGCCAAACGCCTGCCGGCACGCACCGAACAACCGCTTGACCCGGTACGCCTGGCTGCCCTGGAAGAACTGGCCCGTTTCCCCAAACCCTACGATGGCGCACCGGCCGGCGCCTGGTTGCAACAGCTCAACGGCCTGCTCAAGCGCCTGTGCCGCAACCACTACCCCTACAGCCAGAGCCACACCCTCAATGGCCGCAAGTGGCTGGCGTTCCTGGACAACCGCTGCCCGGCTGCCGGCTTGACCCGCTGGATGGTGCTGGTCGAAGGTGCCTACAAGCCCGAGTGCAAGCTCGACGACAAGGCCATTGCCGGGCTCAATCAGGCGGTCGAAACCTGGATTCGCAAACATGTTTGAATTTGCCTGGCCGTGGATCTTCATCCTGCTGCCCCTGCCCTGGTTGATGCGCCTGGTGCTGCCGCCTGCCGACAGCGGGGAGGCGGCGCTGCAGGTCAGTTTCTTGAGTGACCTTGAACAACTGACCCGGCGCAAGGCCCGCGCCACCCTGCCTTCCTGGCGCCAGCAAATCCCCCATATCCTGCTCTGGCTGCTGTTGCTGACGGCCGCTGCCCGCCCGCAGTGGCTGGGCGAACCTTTACCGATTGCCGCCAGCGGCCGTGACTTGCTGGTGGCCGTGGATGTCTCGGGTTCGATGGACTACCCCGACATGCAATGGCAGGGCGAAGACGTAACCCGCCTGGACCTGGTCAAAAACCTGCTCGGCGAGTTCCTCGAAAACCGTGAGGGCGATCGCGTCGGCCTGATCCTCTTCGGCAGCCAGGCTTACCTGCAAGCGCCGCTGACCTTCGACCGCCACACCGTGCATACCTGGCTCGACGAAGCACGCATTGGCATCGCCGGTAAGAACACCGCCATCGGCGACGCCATTGGCCTGGCCCTCAAGCGCCTGCGCCAACGCCCGGCACAAAGCCGGGTGCTGATCCTGATTACCGATGGCGCCAACAACGGCGGGCATATCGACCCGCTGACCGCCGCTCGCCTGGCTGCCGAAGAGGGAGTCAAAATCTACCCCATCGGCATCGGCGCAGACCCGGACGAGAGCAGCAAGGGCCTGCTCAGCATCAACCCCGGGGTCGACCTCGATGAGCCGGCACTCGAAGAAATCGCCAAAGTCACCGGTGGCCGCTACTTCCGCGCCCGCAACGGTGGTGAGCTGGCGGCCATCAAGGACACCCTCGACCAACTGGAGCCTGTGGCCCAACAACCGACCCAGGCGCGTCCGGCGCAGGCACTCTACAGCTGGCCACTGGCTGCGGCCCTGTTGCTCAGTATGCTGCTGGTGATCCGCGAACTGTGGCCCAACAACCCGCTGCAGCGCTGGCTGAGCAAGGAGCATTTTCTGCAGCAACATCCTGACTGGCGTGCGCGCCTCACACGCCTGCGCCTGCGGAGGCGTCGATGAGCACGCTCTGGCCGCACTGGTTCCGCCCCGAATGGCTGCTCATCCTGCCGCTACTCGGCTGGTTGCTGTGGCAGCGCTGGCACCGGGAAAAACGCGCGGGCCGCTGGCAGAAAATCCTGCCGCCGGCCTTTCATCGGGTGCTGCTCAGCGGCGGCACCGGGCGTAGCAGCAAATTGCCATGGATCGCCCTCGGGCTCGGCTGGCTGCTGGCCCTGCTGGCCCTGCTCGGACCCAGTTGGCAGCGCGTCGAGCAGTCCTCGCAGAAACCCGAAGACCCGCTGGTGGTGATGCTCGAACTGACCCCCGAAATGCTCGCCACCGACAGTTCGCCCAACCGTCTTGAGCAGGCACGGCGCAAAATCTACGACCTGCTGCAAAACCGCAGCGACGCGCAAACCGCCGTGATCGTCTACGCGGGCAGCGCCCATACCCTGGTGCCGCTGTCCGATGACATGGCCACCAGCCGCAACCTGCTTGAAGCCCTCAAGCCGTCAATCATGCCGCAGCCGGGCCATCGCGCCGACCTGGCGATTGGCAAAGCCCTTGAACTGCTGGATCAGAGCGCACTGGGCCAGGGCCGCTTGCTGCTGATCACCTCATCGCTCAGTGAACTGGAGCGCAACGGCATCCGCCAGGCCTTGAGCGGCCATGCACCGCAACTGCTGATACTGGGTATTGGCAGTCGCGAAGGCGCCCCCGTGGTGGATGAAAACGGGCAGTTTCTCCAGGACGACCAGGGTGCCATTCTCCTGCCGCGTCTCGACAGCCCGAGCCTGCGCGCCTTTGCCCTCGATGTGGGTGGTCGCTACCGCCAGGCGCGTCTGGATGACAACGACCTGCGCGGCCTGGGCCTGCTCGACGGCCCGCGCAACCTGCGCAATGACGGCCAGACCCTGCAACTGGATACCTGGGCCGACCAGGGTTACTGGCTGTTGCTGCCGCTTCTGCTGCTGGTGGCCTGCGCGGGCCGCCGTGGCTGGCTGTTCTGCCTGCCCCTGCTGTTTATGCTGCAACCGCAGCCCGCGCAGGCCATGAGCTTTACCGACCTGTGGCTGCGTCCCGACCAACAGGGCCTGCGCCTGTTGCAGCAAAACAAGCCGCTGCTGGCCGTGGAGCATTTCAGCGACCCGCTCTGGCAGGGCGTGGCCCTGTACCGGGCGGGTGACTATGCGGGTGCAGCCCGACGCTTTGCCGAAGTCAACAGCGCCAGCGCGCACTATAATCGCGGCAATGCACTGGCCATGAACGGCGAGCTGGAAGCGGCCATCGATGCCTGGGAACAGGCGCTGGAACTGCAACCCGAGCTGGAGGCTGCGGCACAGAACAAAGCCCTGGTCGAACAGCTGCTCGAGCAGCAACGCGCCCAGGCCGAAGCTGAAGCCGAAGCCGAACACCCCCCCGAGCCGCCCGCGCCAGCCGAGACTGAAACCCCGCTGAGCAGCAGCGCACAGGGTGCCACCAGCAGCACCCGCAATGAAGACAACAGCTCGGCCACCAGCCCCACCACCGAGCCTGCGCCGCACGAGCAGCTCGACCCCGACACTGCTCCGCACGCCGACGGCGAACCGGACGACGGGCCCACCACGCGCCCGCCCGCTCCGGCCGCCAACCAGACCGCAGAAGAACAACGCCAGGCCCTGGAACAATGGCTCAGACAGATCCCCGACAACCCTGCCGAATTGTTACGCCGCAAATTCTGGTACGAACAGCAGCTCCATCAGGACACGCCCAAATGAACCGCCTCTGTGTTTTGCTTCTTTTGCTGTGTTGCTGGACCTTGCCGGCAAACGCCCTGGGCCTGATCGCCAGTGTTGATCGCGACCAGCTCAACTCCGGTGAAACCGTCGAACTGACCCTGGAATCCGACGACGTCACCCAGTTCGGCAAGCCCGACCTCACCCCGCTGGACGGGCTGTTCGAAGTGCGCGGCACTCGCCAGGTCAACCAGCTCAACAGCCTCAGCGACGACAACAAGGGCACCACCCGCTGGATCATCACCCTGCAACCCAGACAGACCGGCACAGTGATCATCCCGTCACTGCAAATCGGCGACTACCACAGCCAGCCGATCACCCTCACCGTGACCCAGAGCGTGGCCAGCGAAAGCGAACTGGAACCGGTGTTTATCGAGGCCAGCCTCGACCAGCCCAAGGTCTATGTGCAGGCACAGGCGCTGCTGACCCTGCGCATTTACCACTCCGTAGCGCTGTACGACGACAGCAGCCTGACCACCCTGCACCTGGACGACGCCATCGTCGAGCAACTGGGCGAGTCGCGCACCTATGAAAAGCTTATCAACGGCGTGCGCCATGGTGTGATCGAACGCCGCTACGGCATCTACCCGCAGCGCAGCGGCGAACTGATCATCCCGGCACAAACCTTCAGCGCCACCCAGGTCGACAGCCAGCAAGCCACGGCCCCTGCCCCGCTGGGGCCAACACCCGGCAAGATGGTCCACGTAACCTCGGCTGAAATCCCCCTGAACGTGTTGCCCAAGCCCGACGCCTGGCCAGCCACGGCTCCCTGGTTGCCTGCGCGCAGCCTGAGCATAAGCGAAACCTGGAACCCGGAACCTGACCATACACTCGTCGGTGACTCCCTGACCCGCACCCTCACGCTCAAGGCCGAAGGCCTGTCCAGCGCCCAGCTGCCGCCCCTGCCTGCCACCGATGTCAACGGCCTGCGGCGCTACCCTGACCTGCCGCAACTGAGCAACCAGATCACCGAAAACGGCCTGATCGGCAGCCGCGAAGAACGCGAAGCACTGGTCCCGACCCGGGTTGGCCAGATTGAACTGCCCGCAGTCGAAGTGGTGTGGTGGAACACCCACGAAGATCATCTGGAGCGCACTTACCTGCCCGCCCGCACCCTGATGGCGGCGGCCAATCCCAATCTGGCCGTGGACACGCCTGCCAGCGGCACACCCGCAGCCCTGAACGAAACGTCTTCGCTGTGGATCTGGCAACTGAGCACCCTGTTCCTGGCATTCACCACCCTGGCGAGCCTGGGCCTGTGGTGGCGTGCCCGCTGGCAACCGGCAATCCTGCGCGCCGCGCAAACCGGCCCGAGCCCGCGCACCCTGCTGGACGACCTCAAGCGCGCGAGCCTGGCCAACGACCCGCAAGCCACCCGCCAGGCCCTGGATGCCTGGGCGCGGCAACAGCCGGAAACCCTGGCCGACATGGCCGCTCGTTTTGTATTACTGTCCGATGCCCTCGACGGCCTCAATGGGGCGCTCTACAGCGAAACCGGCCAGCACTGGCAAGGCGAAGAACTGTGGAAGGCCATCCGCAGTATTCCTGCCGCCGAGCGCGAGCAGCAAGACAGCGCCGAGCCGAGCAGCCTGCCGCCGCTTTACCCCAAATAAATTCAAGGCAGCCCCTGAACCGCCTGAGCGAACGGGCTGCCTGCACCTTTGAAAACGGATTCTGTCATGCGCCTGTTTCACACTTCCGACTGGCACCTGGGGCAAAACCTCCACGGCCAGGACCGCGACTTCGAACACGCCTGTTTTCTCACCTGGCTACTGGCCCGGCTGGCAGAACACAAGCCCGATGTGTTGCTGATCGCCGGTGATATCTTCGACACCGTCAACCCGCCGGTCAAAGCCCAGGAGCGGCTCTACGACTTTATCGTCAGCGCCCATGAGCAACAGCCCAAACTGACCATCGTGATGATTGCCGGCAACCACGACTCCGGCTCGCGGATCGAACTGCCCGCCCCCTTGATGCGTCGTCTGCGCACCCATGCCCTGGGCCGGGTGCTGTGGCTCGACGACGGCCAGCTCGATGCCGAACGCCTGCTGATCCCCTTGCCCGATGCCAAGGGCAAAATTGCCGCCTGGTGCCTGGCCCTGCCGTTTTTGCGCCCCGCCGAAGTCACCGGCGCCCACCTGGGCGATGACTACCTGCGCGGTATCGGCCAGGTGCATGAATGGCTGATCGCAGCCGCCAACGCCAAACGCAAGCCGGGCCAGGCCCTGATCGCCATCAGCCATGCCCATATGGCGGGCGGCTCGGTCAGCGAAGACTCCGAGCGCAGCCTGATCATCGGCAATGCCGAAGCCCTGCCCGCGAGCCTGTTCGGGCCCGATATCAGCTATGTGGCCTTGGGCCATTTACACAAGCCGCAGCGGGTCAACAGCGAAGAACGCATCCGCTATTGCGGCTCGCCGATCCCGTTGTCCTTCTCGGAAATTGGCTATCAGCACCAGATCCTCGATGTCACCCTCAAAGGCGAAACCCTGGTCAGCGTTGAGCCGCTGTTGATTCCCCGCGCCGTCAACCTGCAACGCATTGGCCCGCTGCCACTGGCTGAAATCCTCACCCACCTGGCCGCACTGCCTGATATCGACCTGCTCGCCGATACCCAGCGCCAGCCCTGGCTCGAAGTGCGGGTCACCCTCGACGAACCGCAGCCCGATTTACGCCAGCAGATCGAAACCGCGCTGCAGGGCAAGTCCGTACGCCTGGTGCGCATCGCCGCCGACTATGCCGGCAGCGGCAGCCGCCACGGCGATGACGATGCCACCCGCCTGATCGAACTCGACCAGCTCACCCCCCAGGAACTGTTCAGCCGCGCCTGGCAGGAAAGCTACGGCAGCGAAGTCGACGAACAGACCCTCAAGGACTTTGCCGTGTTGCTGCAGGAAGTACAGCTAGAAGGTGAACAGCCATGAAAATCCTCGCCATTCGCCTGAAAAACCTTGCCTCCCTGGCGGGCCCCTTTGAACTGGACTTTACCGCCGAACCTTTGGCCAGTGCCGGCCTGTTCGCCATTACCGGCCCCACCGGCGCCGGTAAAAGCACCCTGCTCGACGCCCTGTGCCTGGCCCTGTTTGGCGCCGTGCCACGGCTGAACAACACCGGTCGCGATGCCAAAGTGCCGGATGCCGACGGAGAAATCGCCACCGGCGACCCGCGCACCCTGCTGCGCCGCGGCACCGGTGAAGGCTATGCCGAAGTGGATTTTGTTGGCATCGACGGGCGCCGCTACCGCGCCCGCTGGGAGGCCAACCGCGCCCGCGAGAAGGCCACCGGCAAGCTGCAGGCCAGCCGCCAGAGCCTGCGCGACCTGGACAGCGACCAACTGCTGGCCAGCCAGAAAGGCGATTACAAAGTCCAGCTCGAAGCGCGCCTGGGCTTGAACTTCGAACAGTTCACCCGTGCGGTGATGCTGGCGCAAAGCGAATTCAGCGCCTTTCTCAAGGCCGATGACAACGAGCGCAGTGAACTGCTGGAAAAGCTCACCGACACGGCCCTTTATACGCGCCTGGGCAAGCGTGCCTTCGACAAGGCCAAAGAAGCCCGGGAAGCGCTCAAGCAACTCAAAGACCAGGCTGTGGGCATTACCCCCCTGGAACCCGAAGCCCGTGCCGAACTGGACCGACAGTTCAACGAAGCGCAGCAACAGCTGAAAAACCGGCAGGGCCAGCTCAAACAGCTAGAGCTGCAACAGACCTGGCTCAACACCCTGGGCGAACTGCAAGCACAGCGCCAGAGCGCGGCCGAGCAACTGCAACAGGCACAAACCCTGTTCGACAGCCAGGCCGGACAGCGCCAGACCCTGCATCTGCTTGAGCAACTGGCGCCGCAACGGCATCAATTTGCCCGCCTTGCCGAGCTAAATGGGCAACTGAACCCGCTGGCCGAGCACATCGGCGCCCAGCTGCAGCAACAGACCGAACTGAGCCAGCGCCAGGTCCAGCTGCAAGCCCAGGTGCAAAGCGCCACGCTGGCGGCAACCCAGGCACAGACGCAGCAACGGGAAGCCGCACCGCAGGTCCAGCAAGCCCTGCTGGAACAAGCCAACTTCGATCGCCTGACCCAGGCGCTGAGCACCCAACAAGCCCTCCAGCAGCAGGCTGAACAGGCCTGCGGCACTGGGCAGCAGGCACTCAATGCCCTGCTTGAGCGCCAGCAGCAAGGCACCGAACGCCTGGCGCACATAGCCACACAACTCGAACACAACCGCGAACTGGCGCCACTGGCCAGCGCCTGGGACGCCTATCGCCCCCGGCTGCAACACTTGGTGCGGCTGAGCAATAACCTCACTACCGGGCGCAAGGAACTGCCCGGCCTTGAACAACGCGCCCAGCAGGCCACGCAACAACTGACCGAGCTGCGCAACAGCCTGGAAATCCTGTTCCAGGAAGCAGGCGCCGAGCCCCATGCGGTCAACGAGCAAATCCAGACCCTGGGTAGCCTGCTCCAGGACAACCGCCAGCAGCAGCGCGCCTTTGAAGAGCTGCAACGCCTGAGCAGCACCCGGCAGACCCTCGACAATCGCCTGCTGGCGTTACACACCAAACTGCAGGCACTGCACGCCGAGCGCGAAACATTGGTCGAGCAAGGCAACCAGACCAAAAGTCAGTACGAGGCTGCCGAGCAAGCCCTGCAAATCACCCGCCAGCTACTGGAGCGCCAGCGCCTGGCCCGTAGCGCCAGCGTTGAAGAGCTGCGCGAACAACTGCAGGACGATCAGCCCTGCCCGGTATGCGGCAGCCACGAACACCCCTACCACCAGCCCGAAGCCTTGTTGCACAGCTTGTCCCGCCACGATGAACGGGAAGAAACCAACGCCCGTCAAACCGTAGACGGGCTTAAAGAAACACTGGATCAGTTGCGCGATAAATTCAGCGCAATGAAAGCGCAGATCCAGGAACTGCGTGTGCAACATCAACACCTCATTGAAGAACAACAGGCCCTCGCGCCGAGCCTTGAAGCGCATCCACTGCATCAACAGTGGCAGGCCCAGGACCCGGACAAGCGCGCACAATGGCTGACCCTGCGCCTGAACCAGTTGCAGCACAGCATCAGCCAGGACGAGCAGCGCCAGAACGTCCTGCTTGGCCTGCAAAAGGAAGCGGCCCACCTGCAGCAACAAGTGCAGCGCTGCAGCGAGACCAGCCAGCTCGCTGGCCAGCAACTGGCAGAGCAGCAATTACACCTCAATGCCGACAGCCAGCGCCTTGAGGACGAGCTGCGCGAATTTGCCAGCCTGCTGCCTCCGGCCACCCTCAATGCCCTGCGCGACAACGCATCCGCCTGCTTTATAAGCCTCGACCAGCAAGTGGCTGAGCAAGTGGCCCAACTCGATCAGCAGCGCGACGAACAGGCGGAGCAGGCGCAGCGGGCCAGCAGCATCGAGCGCGAGCAGTATCAGCAAGCCAATCGCAGCAAGGAACTGGACGCCCTGCAGCGCAGCGTCAGCGAACTGAAGGCCCAGCAACAGACCAGCCAGCACAGCCTCAAGGCGTTGCTGGGTGACTACAGCAGCGCCGAACAGTGGCAGCAGGCCCTGGAGCAGGCTGTCGAACAGGCCCGCACGGTCCAGACCCAGGCCGGGCAAACCTTGCAGGTCACCGCCAACCAGTTGCTGCAACTGGCCGCCGAGCTCAAATCCGGCCAGGAGCGCCTGCAGGCCTTGCAGCAGGAACACGCCAACCTGAGCGCCCGGCTCAGCGAATGGCGCGCGCTGCACAGCGAACTTGATGACAACCAACTGCAACAGTTGCTCAGTTACGACGACACACAGGTGCGCGAACTGCGTCAGCAACTGCAAAACGGCGAAAAAGCCGTCGAGCAAGCCCGCGTACTGCTGCAGGAGCGCGAACAGCGCCTGGCCCAACACCAGGCGCAAGCCAATGGCAACCTGGACGCCGACGCCCTCAACCAGGCACTGGCCGAACTCACTGCGCTGATCAGCGCCAGCGAACAGCAGATCGCCGAACTGCGCGCACAACAGGCAGAAGACCAGAGGCGCCAGGACGTCAATCAGGCGCTTGGGCAACGTATCGCCCAAGCCGATAGCGAATGGCAACGCTGGGCGCGCCTCAGCGAGCTGATCGGCTCGGGCAGCGGCGACAAATTCCGCAAGATCGCCCAGGCCTACAACCTCGACCTGCTGGTGCATCACGCCAACGCGCAATTGCGCCAGTTGGTACGCCGCTACCGCCTCAAGCGTGGCGGCAGCATGCTTGGCCTGCTGGTGATGGACACCGAAATGGGTGACGAGCTGCGCTCGGTGCATTCGCTGTCGGGGGGTGAAACGTTCCTGGTGTCGCTGGCCCTGGCCCTGGGGCTGGCGTCGATGGCCTCCAGCACCCTGAAAATCGAATCGCTGTTTATCGACGAAGGCTTTGGCAGCCTCGATCCCGAATCACTGCAACTGGCCATGGACGCCCTGGACGGCCTGCAGGCCCAGGGGCGCAAGGTGGGGGTGATTTCCCATGTGCAGGAAATGCATGAACGCATCCCGGTGCAAATCCAGGTGCAGCGCCAGGGCAACGGCTTGAGCACCGTGGAGGTGAAATGAACCGGCACCTGCTTTATTCCTTCCGCCGCTGCCCCTATGCCATGCGGGCCCGCATGGCCTTGCGTTACAGCGGCGTGCCGTTATCGATCGTCGAGGTCAGCCTCAAGGCCAAGCCGGCCGAAATGCTCGCGGCCTCGCCCAAGGGCACGGTGCCGGTGCTGGTCTGTGCTGATGGTCGGGTAATCGAACAAAGTCTGGAGATCATGCTCTGGGCGCTGGGCCAACATGACCCGGACAACTGGTTGCAAGCGGATCACAGGGGGCTGATCGAGGCGAATGACAGCGTGTTCAAGGTACTCCTCGATCGCTACAAATACGCCATTCGCTACCCGGAGCATCCGATGGAGCATTACCGGGCTCAGGGTGTCGAGTATTTGCAGCGGCTGGAAGATGTGCTGGCGCACACGCCGTACCTTGCAGGGTCTGCGCTGGGTCTTGCCGATGTGGCTCTGGCGCCTTTTGTTCGGCAGTTTGCCCATGTCGATCGCGAGTGGTTTGCGCAGGCGCCCTTGCCGCACTTGAATGCCTGGCTGGAGCGGTTTCTGGCTTCTGACCTGTTTGCTTCGGCGATGGCCAAAAGCCCCTCACCCAGCCCTCTCCCGGAGGGAGAGGGGACTGAGCACACGCGACTTCATGACCACTGATAATCAGCTCCCTCTCCCTCCGGGAGAGGGCTGGGTGAGGGGCTTTTGATTCAGGCTCAACCCTGCTTGCCCCGCACCATGCTCTGCAACACCCCGTCGCGCCTCACCCAGCCATGAAACAGCGCCGCTGCCAAATGGGCCAGGACGGTAAAAAACAGCAAATAAGCCAGAAACGTATGCGCTTTGCGCAACGATGCAAACACCCTGGGATCAGCCGGCAGAATACCCGGCAACTGCAATGAACCGCCCAGCATGACCGGATCCCCCGCTGCCGAAATCATCGCCCAGCCCACCAGCGGCAACACCAGCATCAAGGCATACAGCAACAGATGGGACAGCTTGGCAGCCAGCACCTGTACCCCAGGCAGATCTGCAGGCAACGGCGGCTGGCGGGTAGCAAAACGCACAAACAGGCGCACCACCACCAGCAACAGGATGGCGATACCCAAGGGCTTGTGCAGATTGAGCAGCCATTCATGCCGCTGCGACACCGAAGCCGCCATACCTGCCCCGATAAACAGCATGGCAATAATCATCAGCGCCATCAGCCAGTGCAGCAGGCGCGCCACCGGGGCGAAATGCTTAGTGGGTGCGCTCATGGCCGTGTCTCCTTGGGTAGCTGGTCAACTTCGCTGGTGCGTCGTACATAGGAACTGGCATAGGCCGCCGAGCGCGCCGCCAGCAAGGGGTCAGCCGAGCCCTCTATGCCACTGGGCAAAATCAGCGGATCGTAATTGATATCGCGGCATTCGCCGTCGTTCTGCGCCTGGGCCTTAACCAGTACCAGGGTGCCTGCATCCACCACCTTGCGCCCCGCTGGCCAGGCCTTGCTGGCATCAGTGGTCGGGTCACCCGCCTCGGCCAATGTCAGGTTGAACTGCCATTTCAAAGGCCCCGCCGCCAGGCGTTTATCCAGATCCTGCTCCAGATAATCGGCATCGTCGGGCGCCGCAGCACCCGGCGCGTCCTGCCCCAACGGCACCACACCCCAGCGCACCGCCTGCCGCTGCCCGGCTGCGTTGACCAGATAAAACGCATTGATCCCGTTATAGCTCTCGGTGGCATAGCTGGCCGAGGGTTTCGCGGTTTTGACCCATTGCAAAAAGGCCGCCGTTTCCGGGTGCGCGGCAAAAAACGCCGGCATGGCACCGGGCGCAGGCTTGCCCGTGGCCGCTTCTGGGGCACCGGCTTGCAGCATCTGGTAGAACGCCTCAGGCGTGCCCACCGGGAACACCGGCATGCTGTTCATCCCGGTACGCCATTGCTGACCATTGGCCTGGGTAAAGCGCAGGGCAAAACTGCGGATCGGCACACTGCTGTCGGGGGCATAGGGGTTGCCACTGGGCAAGGCAAAGCGCCCGACCACCGGCGTACGCCCGGTACCGAATACCTGCGCGGTAGACAACCCCTGCGCAGCACCACTGCCCTCAAAATAACCCGCCACGCACAGGCCCTTGGCATGGTTACGCCGGTAACCTGGATGCACGCCGTTATTGTGTTCCAGCGCATTGACCAGCTTGCCGGGGCTCAAACGCTGCGGGTCCAGCGTGCCGTTGACGTAATAGAACCCGCCGAGGATAACCGCCACCACCCCTCCGATGCCCGCCAGGCGCAACAGCACACTGGCAGGACGCAACGGGGGGGTGGCGGGCCGCACAGGCGGCAATTGATCGACCATATAAAACTCCGGGGCCACAGGACCGTGAGGTGAATGACCTATAGGACGCAGGCCGCAAAACCTTATTCCAGCCATGAACGATTAATTTTTTTCGACAACACCGGGAATAAGGCCTCATCCTGAACGTCTTGCCTGCACCCACCCAGTCATTTGGCCAGACGATGACCTCACTTGATGAGCAACTGCGTGAACTGATCCCGCGCCTGCGGCGCTTCGCCCTGTCGCTGACCCGTCATGCCAGCAATGCCGACGACCTGGTGCAAAACTGCCTGGAGCGAGCCCTCGGCAGCGTTGCCGATAAACGCCCTGACGGTGACTTGCGCGCTTGGCTGTTCACCATCCTGTATCGCCAGTTTGTCGACAACCACCGGCGGTCACGGCGCTATGCGCGCATGCTGGAATTTTTTACCGGCCGCGATGACACCCAGCCTTCGACTGAGCGCACGGTACTTGCCCAATCGACACTCGAAGCCTTCGACCAATTGGCCACCGAACAGCGCGCCCTGCTGTTGTGGGTGTCGGTGGAGGGTTTGAGCTACAAACAAGTGGCCGAAATACTCGACGTGCCGATCGGCACCGTTATGTCGCGCCTGTCCAGAGCGCGCAACGCCTTGCGCCAACTCAGCGAGGGCGAAATCACCCGCCCTGCCCTGCGGAGACTCAAATGATCAGCATCCCGCCCAGCGAGCGCGATCTTCATGCTTACGTCGATCACGCGCTCAGCGATGCTCAACGCCATCAAGTTGAGCTTTATCTGCAAGCCAACCCGCCTATCGCCGCCCAGGTCGAAGCCTGGCAGCGCGATGCACAGAACCTGCGCTCTGCGTTGAACCAAGACTTGCTGCAACCGGCCAACCCGGCACTTGACCCGACGGCCCTGCGCCAGCGCCAGCGCCGACAATCACGGCGCCACTGGGCCAGTGCGGCGGTGCTGCTGATTGCCGTGAGTGTGGGTGGGCTGGGGGGCTGGCAAGCCCGACAAATCATCCAGCCTGGCAGCCTGCCCATGAGCGACGCCCTGGCAGCTCATCGCATGTTTGCCGAGCAGGGTTTTTTGCCCGCGGACTATAACGTCGTGCAAAGCAGCGAGATGCAAGGTTGGGTTGACCGTTACTTCAGCCACGCCGAACGCTTGCCGGATCTGACGGGCGCAGGCTTCAGACCGGTGAGCAGTCGCCTGCTGACCACCGACCAGGGCGGCGCAGCGATGGTGTTATACCAGGATCGGCAAGGGCGCCAGATCAGCTTCTATATCCGTCCGCCTGGGCCACACAACAGCCTGTTGCCACGGGGTAACCGCCAGGATGGCGAACTGCAGGCCCAGTACTGGTCCGGCCCTGGCTACAACTACGCCATGGTTGGCCCGGCCGGGTTGCTGGAGACGGTGAAGCTTTAAACGGCGCACAAGTATTTCGTAGCAGCTGCCGAAGGAACGCAGTCTCGTTCCTTCGGCAGCTGCTACGGATAGCGTGCTCTCAAGAGCGGGTTTTATGATTCAGCGCCGCATAAAAATGGGCGCTTTGTTGCAGGTATTTCTGGGTATAGGCCGCAGACTTTTTGTCGCCAAGCACCGGGGTCGCGCTGGCAGGCAAAGCCACAGTAGCGGAGATGGCTGAAGCAGCAATTACAGAGAACAGATTGAAGTTCATGGCACTAACCCTCGACGATTCAGTTGGTTTGCTTGCCTTTTCAGGCCGTGCAACCAACTTAACGCCAAGGGCGATCGTGCAGAAATTCATTGCAGCACTAGCCTCTATCAGCGCAATTGATAGAGGCCAGCACGCCCTTGATTACGGGCGGTTGATAAATTTCACATCAGACGGCGCGTCCATTGCCAGGGACTGCACGGCCTTGCCCAGCTTGCCGCTGGCAGGATCACGCTCAAGCACCACAATGGCATTGCTCATCTGGTTGGCAATCAGCAAAAACTTGCCATTGGGGCTCAGGGCAAACTCGCGCGGGTGATCACCCTCCACCGAGCGGCGCTGGACTTCAGTCAACTCGCCATTGCCCGGATCGATCGCAAACACCAGGATTTCATTGGCCTTGCCACGGTTGCTGACATACAGGAAACGGCCGTCAGGTGAAGCATGCACAGCACCGGCGGCACGGTTTTGCGCAGGCATACCCTGAGCCAGCTCCACCACCTGACGCTGCTTGAGCTGGCCATCGGCATAGTCGAACACAAACACCTGGGCACTCATTTCAGTGGTCAGGTACGCATGCTTGCCATCTTTGGAAAACAGCAGATGACGCGGCCCGCTACCTGCCGGCAACTCAATGAAGGCCGGTGCCGCGGCTACCAGTGGATGCTCCGGGCTGGCTACCGGGTCGTAACGATAGACAAACACCTTGTCTGCACCCAGGTCACTGGCGTACACAAACTTGCCATCGGGCGAGGACACCACCGAATGCACATGCGCCGACATCTGCCGCTCGGGGTTGACCCGACTGGCCGGGTGGCTGCTCATCTGGGTCACAGGTTGCAACTGGCCTTCGGCGTCGATCGGCAATACCGCCAGGCTGCCGCCAGGGTCGGCGTGAACCCCGTAGTTGGCCACAAACAGATAACGCTCGTCGGCGCTCAGGCTGGAGTGGGTCGGCTCTTCGCCCAAGGTCTTGACCTGGTTGATCAGCGTCAGCGCGTTGGTTTTCGGATCGATGGCAACGCTACTGGCGCGCCCGACCACATCGGCCTGGCCCTGACCGTTTTCATTGACCACAAACAGGCGGGTCTGGTCTTTGGACAGGGTCAGCCACGAAGGGTTGGCAGCCTTGAACACTTGCAGCGGCTCAGGGGTGATATGCCCCTTGGCACTGTCAAATTGCAGGCGGTAGATACCCTGGCTTTTGCCCTGGGTATAGGAACCCACCAGCAGTTCGACTTCATCGCGGGACTCGGCCTGGGCCGACATCGCGCCCACGCTCAGCGCCATCAGCATTGGCAGCGATTTAAACTTCATCTTCGGCCTCGGCTTCATCGTCGTCGTTGTTTGCGCTCAAGGCGCTCAGGCAAACCAGGCGATGCTCGCCCGAGTCGCCCACCAGGGTCCAGCTTTGCAAACCCTGGTCAAACTGCGCCGCATCAATCTGTGGCGCAGTGAAATGCCAGCGCTTTTCAGCACGTCCGTCCATGCACTTGATGAGCAATTGCACATCGTCCAGAGAGAAATCCCAGGCATGCAGCCCGTCAATCACCAGCATATCGCTGGTTTCAAGGGCTGTGCGCAAGGTCTGGTTTGAATCGCTCATTGATCAATCACCTGTTGGAAAGGCGTAATGATAGGTCAATTGGGCCCGGGAACCCACGTACCCGATGCGCGATCAGGCTTCTTTGCCAAAAAAATGCGTCTTGAGCAACTGTTCGCTGATCGTTGCGTAATACACCTCGGGCACTTTCTGCCCGGGCCCGGCCTTGGCCTCCAGGCTCTTTTTACTGTCCATGCGCTGGCCGGGCAGCTTGAAGTGGGCCGCCGTCGGGTGCTCGTCCCCGCCACGCGCCTGGGCATAGTGCAAATGCGCGTACCAGAGCACCTGACCGGCGCGATCCTGCACGGCATATTCCTGCACGAAATCCTGCCGCTCACCGGTCATGGCGATGCGCTGATTGATTTTGGCCAATTGCACCTGGCCCTGCTTCAGCAAAAAATCCACCGTCACCGAGGTCGGCGGCATGCCCAGAAGGATGCCCAGCCCCTCGGCGCGCAACCGGGTTGATGCGGCCTCAAGACGGCCGATCAATGCCTGGGGCGTATCGGGCACGGGCACCGCCGCGGGCCCCCGATCGGGATGCAACGCCTTGATTTCAGCCACGAGCCGGTCAAGGTTATGGGCAAAGCGATCCAGAGAGCCATACAGCTCCGGCGGGAACTTCGTGCGTTTGACGTGGCTTTTTACGCGATGAATTTCGCCATTGACCTGCTTTAACAGGGTGGCAGCCTGGGTCCTGACCGTGCCATAGGGGCGTACCGGCGCGACCTCAGGTGTGTGCAGCTCGACCCATTGATCCGCCGCCGTCTGTTGATAGGCCGTCGAGACATTCGTCGACAGACCACCCGCCGCACGGGCCACCGGCAGGTCGCCGATATCGACAATTGACGCCTCGCCCTGTACCGGGCTGGCCCTGACGGTTCCGATCAGCAGTCCCTTGTTGCGCGTGCGCACGATTTTGCGCCTGGCGTTAGGCACACGGGAAGGCCCCGGCTGCGCCGGCAGCCATTCATCCCGGGCCCGGGCCTGCTCCAGTTGCATCGCCTCGGCCCGGGTATCCAGGGCCTTGATCACCGCCCTGACCTGCCCAACCTGACGTTGATCGAGCCGTGTCCCCGGGCGCATAAGAAAAATGCTCAACGCATCATCAGCCGCAGCGTAGTGCTCGCGCACATCACTGAGGACTTCAAGGCGTTCACTGCGGCTGAACAAGGTTTCGTCTTCAAGTTCGGACTGGTTTTTAGCCTTGAAATACAGCGGCCCGACAATCTCATCCACGGCGCGACGGTCATCGCCCAGCGGCTCCAGCGGTACAAGATCACGCAGCACCACCAGTTGATGGGATCGGCACAGCACATCGGAGCGGTAACGGGTGACCGTCTCACCCTCAATCTCGACCTCATAGCCGAAATAGCGCCTGCGCGCATCCTGCGCCTCCCTGAAACCCGACTTTGGCACCCCGCGCAGCTTCTCCAGATACCCCTGCATGGCCTTGAAGTCATTAACGGCGCCCTCCAGCTGTTCGAAAATCCTCAGGCAATCGGCTCGATAAGCCCCCGTTTTGAACATCGCGGCATCCACTACCTGCTTCTCGCCCCTGAACACCTCGGGGTGCATTTCCTGCAGAGAACGGCAGATACTCACTCTCGAGTCGAACAGATGCGCCGTCAGCAGGATCAGGTTCTTGTACTGCTGCGACACGATCACATGGTCATGGTCTTCCACCAGCAGCCCGTGCTTTTGCAGCAGATGATCCAGCGCCTCAAGGTATTCCGGCAGCTGCTTTTCAAACACCGCAATACAGCGCTCCAGCGCCTGGATACAGGCAGTCGGTGGCGCACCCTGGGCGCCGAGTTGTTCATAAGCCAGGGTGGCTTGGTTAATTTCAGCCTGCAGAACCGGCACCCGCTCATTGTAGAGCGCCATTTTTTTGCGCAATTCATTGATGCGCTTGATACGGGCGACGCCTCTGGGCAGAACCTGGGGCTCATCGCTGCCTCCCCGCAGCCCTGCCTCGCGGGAAAACCGCCACACCCCCTCGTGATCACCCTGAATACGCGGCCCCCGCTCGGAAGGGTTACGTGGACTGACCAGAAAGACCCCTGACGAATCCATTCCGATTTGATAGGGGAAATCCTCAACAAGGGCATGCCATTTGCCGTTCAGTATGTACAACCCCTTATAGACCCCCTCCCGCACATACATATTTTGCGTGGCGGACCATTCCCCCCGGTTGCGATCAAGCCATTCGAGATGGGAAGGCTTGATATGCACCCAATTGTTGTTGAACCAGGCATGGTCCAGCTGGCTTTTATGGTTGCCCAACGGCACTGCGGGCAGGAAAGTCACACCGTCGCGGATAACTGCAGGCACCGGGGGTTCGGCCTCGGGGGCAATGCGTCGCTGCTGAAATTCAGGCGGCAGCAGCGCGGTATCGGGGTGTAGCACCCTTGCCGGTAACGGTACCTGGGTGGGTCGCAGATGCAACAGGGTCAGCCCGACATTGAACAGCAGATCGATCAGCGCCGGCGCCCTGGAGGTTGAGTCAGGGCTGCGCAGGCTTTGCACATCCGTTTGCAACGCCAGCACTGTCATCACCACCGCATTAAGCACATGCAGCGCCCCTGGCAACTTGAGCATGGGCACCACCGTATTGAACAGCAGCCAGCCCCCTTCCAGCAGTGAGGCCCAGCGGCGCTCACTGTTGGACAGGGTTTGCCGGTCTGCCAGCTCGCTCAGTGCCAGGGCCATTTCGGTATATAACGTATGCCCGAAGTCGCCCTCGAGGGCGTCCTCGCCCAGCTGGGCCGGGCGGGAAACAGGCGGCACGGGAAACTCGTCAAACACCCATGACGATGCCGGGAAAGCGCGGTTGAAGCCAGCGACCGCATAGCCCTCCCGAACACCGGCAGGCAGCCAGTCAAGGACGCTCTGCTGCAGCGGCCCCGGCGCCACAATGGACGCCCTGAGTGCCGCCCAGGACGGAAACTCCAGCAGCGCATCCTTATACAAGGGCCGATAAAGCACATGGGGCCCCGCCGAGACCTGTTGCGGGCCGATCACGAACATGTTGCGCACCACATCCGCCCGCGCCGTGGGCGCTGCCAAAAAAGCCAGCGGCCGGATCACCACCGCCTGCCCGGGCATCGTGCGCAACGCAGGGTCGAGCATCATCAGGCCCTTTACGCACTGATAACCGCGTTCGGTAAAGTTGCAGCGCTGGCGCAATTTGCATTCCAGCGCCTGCAAAGGTAAGTGCACCCGCAGCTCATCGACAAACAACCGCTCCCTTGCCTGGGCATGCTCGGGGTTGCCCAGCAGGCAGCGCCTGATCCATTGCGGGTAGTTCTGGCCAATATCGACCGCCTGGACCAGGCGCCGGACATAGTCCGGGGTCATCCACCAGTCCTGGATCAACTGGCCTTTGGCATGGCTGATGCGCACCGGGCGGCTCAGTGCGCCCCTGAGGTTTTGCACGGCCAGCTCGGTCAGGGTCAGGGTGTAAGGGTTGAGCGTGCCGACCGTGCCCTCACCGCCCGGGCCCAGCGGCTGGTTAAAGGTCAGCACGACCTCATCAGGGTTATAGCCCGGTGCCAGTGGCTGATCCCGGCGCATCCGCCGGCGCAGGGCATCGACGGTGAAGTCATGCAGGCTGGGGATATCGTCGTTGAAACGACGGCCATTGGCCTGCTGATTGGTGCTGGCCAACGCCGTCAGATGGCTGCGATAAGCAAACCGGTCAGCTGCAGATGCCTGGCGCAACCACTCGGGCAGGCTGGCGTAGAGGCTCGACAGGTCCCGCGGCGCACGTGCTTGCGTGGCGCTGAACACGGCTGAGGTGTCGGTAATGTCCAGCACCTGAACTTCCAGGGCATCAGTACTTGCCGGCGGCACGGGCGCCATAATGGCATCCAGATGACGTTCAAGTATGCACATGGCCTGGGCCTGCACGAAGTTACCTTCAGGCTCATAAAGCACGCGGGTTATGGAGTCCAGTGCATAGCGCGCCGCCATGTCGCCGCCCCAGTGTTGAGTAAAGCCGCTGATGGACGCGAAAGCCTGGATAGTACCGTCCACCTTGCAGTGGAAAACGCCATTTTCGCCACTGAGCCCATGCACAATCAGCACATCGGGGGTCAGCACCTCCCAGGTCTTGCCCGCGGCCATCATCTTCGCGGCCACCGTGTAGACCCAGGTGCTGCTGTCGAGGCCGGGCAAACCGTAGCGATCGAGCCGGTCGGGGTAACTGAACACCGAGCGCAGCACGGCGCGCTGCCGGGCACTCAGGTTAACCGTGGTCTCGGCACTGGCCAGTAGCTGATCCTGAATGAGGCGCGACAACCAGATCAGACGGCTCGGCCCGGCATCGGCGGGTTGATTCCAGTACTCGACCAGGGCTTGTTGCAGCGCCACACGCCAGCCCTGCACCACGTTGCGCATCAGTGCTACGACCCGGCTGATGGGCGCGACAGGGCTCATCTGCGAATGGGCGGTTCTTACCCCGATAAAACACTCTTCGCCGGAGTAGTAGTCGTCGTTGAGCGGTTGCTGGCTGGCGATATGCTCCAGCAGCACATTGCTCAGCAACCGATAGCCGGGCTGCTCAAGCGCAGTACCGTCCGGGGCCACCGTATGCACCAGCCAGGTATGAAAAATATCGAAGACCTGCGGCGCAAAGGCCTCGGTCAATTTTTGGAGGAGCAACTGGTGAACCACGCTGCGCAGATTGGGGCGCAAGGCAAACTCACTGGCCACGGCTTGCTGGAGCAGCCGGGTGTCGGGTAAATCGGCTGTATTCACAGGGGTATCCTTCACTGTTGGGTCAAGGCAACAGTTAAAGGAAATTTCGGCCGTAACCTGGGGTAACGGGCTAGTGCATGGTCACTGAAATCATATCCATATCCGTATCCTTCGGCAGCTGCTACAGACCTAGGGCTTAGATAAAACTGCGCGGCTCGCGCAGCAAGACCTCCAGCTCCTCGGCCGGCAAAGGTCGGCAAAACAGATAACCCTGCACCTGGTCGCAACCGTTGTCGGTCAGGAACGCCAGCTGCTCCCGGGTCTCTACACCTTCGGCAATCACCTGCAAACTCAGGCTGTGCGCCAACTCGATAATCGTCCGGGCTATAGCCGCATCCTGAGGGCTCAAGGTGACTTCACGGATAAACGCAATATCAATCTTCAACTTGTCGATGGGGAAACGGCTCAGGTAAGCAAGGCTCGAATACCCCGTGCCAAAGTCATCAATGGAAATTTTCACCCCCATATCGCGCAGCGTCAGCAGGCTGGCCACGGTATGGGGCGTGTTTTCCATCAGCGAACCCTCCGTCAGCTCCACCTCGAGCAAGTGCGGATCCAGTTGATGGGCCTTGAGCGAACGCTCGATATCACTGACCAGGTCGCCTTCACAAATCTGTTGTGCCGACACATTGACCGCCACTTCCACCCCGCCAAGCCCCGCACCTTGCCATTGGGCAATCTGGCTGCAGACCCGGTCAATCACCCACTGCCCCACCCGGGAAATCAGCCCGAGGCTTTCCAGCAGCGGCACAAAAACCGCAGGCGAAATCGTCGCAACCCCTGGCCGGTGCCAGCGCAACAGCGCCTCGACGCCACAAATCCTGCCGTCCTTGAGGCTGATCTTGGGCTGGTAATAGACCTCGAAGGCCTGCTTGCGCACCGCATCGCGCAGCGCGGTTTCCAGCTCTTGCCGGGCCAGAACCTCGACATTCATCTGGGCCGTGTAAAACCGGTAAGTGTCCTTGCCCGCCTGCTTGGCCAGGCCCATGGCGGTATTGGCGTGCTTGATCAGGCGGTGCGCCTCGGCACCGTCATCCGGATACAGGGCAATCCCGTAACTGGCCGTCATCGGCGTGTCATGCCCCTGCAGCCTGAACGGCTCGCGCAGCACCTCGCGGATACGATCAACCATCTGCCGCGGGCCGGGCTGCCCCTTGCGGATCATCAGGATCAAGGCCAGCTCGTCACCGTCCATCCGTCCCAGGGTATCGCTGACATTTAGGCAATTGGACAGGCGCTGGCTGAACTCGGCCAACACCTTGTCCCCCATCAAATGGCCCCAGGTCAGGTTGATATTCTTGAAGTCATTGAGGCCAACCGTCACCACCGCCAGCTGCCAGCCGCGCAGCACCGCCTGGGTAAGGCCCATCTGCAAGGTGGTGTAAAACAGGTCGCGGTTGGGCAAGCCCGTCAGCGGGTCGTAATTGGCCATCTTCAGCAGCCGCTCATCAGCCCCCATTGCCGTTCGAAAACGCTCCAGATCGCTGGTGCGTTTTTCAAGCTGCTGCTCAAGCATCAGGGTATGCACCGCCTGATAATCGCCAAACGCCTTGAGCCGTAACAGATTGCGCACCCGCAACCACAACTCGTCACTGCTCACAGGCTTGCACAGAAAGTCTTCTGCGCCCGCTTCCAGCCCCAGCAGGCGCGCACTCTGCTCGCCCTGCCCCGACAGCATGATGATCGGGATATTGGCCGTGGATGAATTGGCCTTGAGCTGGCGGGCAACCTGATAACCGTCAGTGCCCGGCATCATCGCATCGAGCAAAATCAGATCCGGCTGCTGTTGCGCAACCGTACTCAAGGCCTGCTCACCCGAACTGGCCGTCAGCGTGTGGTAACCCTGCTCTTGCAGCAAGGCTTCAAGCAGCTCGCGAACATGAACATCGTCATCCACGATCAAGAGTGTGGCAGCTGTATTGGACATGGAACGCGCTCAAATAAGAGGCTGTTAGGTGCCTGATCCGCCGGCCTCCCTGGCTAGCGACCCGTGCCCGTTTAAAGATCCAGTAAAGCACCGATACCCGCGCTTCACCATGAACGCCAAAAACAAAAAAAGCACCCGGAGGTGCTTTTTTGCCTGCGCTACGGCTTAGCCGGCCAGGCCCGCTGCCCTGGCCCGCGCAGCATGCAGTTTCTTGTAGCTGTCAATCAGGCGCAGATGCTTGTCCAGCCCTTCCAGCTTGATGCTGGTGGGGGTCAAACCATGGAAACGCACTGTACTGTTCACCGAACCGATGGCGGCGTCCATACGCTCGTTACCAAACATACGGCGGAAATTGGCCTCGTAATCTTCCAGCTCCAGATCTTCGTCCAGTTTCATCTCCAGCACCGCATTCACCGCCTGGTAGAACAAACCGCGCTCCACGGTGTTGTCGTTGTACTGCAGGAACATCTCCACCGCCTCTTTCGCCTCTTCATACTGCTCAAGGGCGAGCCAGATCAGCAGCTTCAACTCCAGGATGGTCAACTGGCCCCAGGCGGTATTGTCGTCAAACTCGATACCGATCAACGTGGTGATATCGGTGTAATCATCCAGCTCGCTTTCCACCAGGCGCTCGACCAGCCCCTGCAGCGCTTCTTCATCAAGGCGATGCAGGTCAAGGATATCGGCACGGAAAAACAGCGCCTTGTTGGTGTTGTCCCAGATCAGATCGTCAGCCGGGTAGATTTCCGAATAATCCGGAACCAGAATGCGGCAGGCCTTGGCGCCGATATGCTCGTACACCGCCATATACACCTGCTTGCCCATGCCCTCGAGAATCGCGAACAGGGTCGCGGCTTCTTCGGCATTGGCGTTTTCGCCCTGACTGGTGAAATCCCAGTCGACAAACTCGTAATCGGATTTGGCACTGAAGAAGCGCCACGACACCACACCGCTGGAATCGATAAAGTGCTCGACGAAGTTGTTCGGCTCGGTTACCGCCTGACCTTCGAAGGTCGGCTGTGGCAAATCGTTAAGCCCCTCAAAGCTGCGGCCCTGCAGCAACTCGGTCAGGCTGCGCTCCAGCGCCACTTCCAGGCTCGGGTGCGCCCCGAACGAAGCGAACACCCCACCGGTACGCGGGTTCATCAGGGTCACGCACATCACCGGGAACTCACCGCCCAGCGACGCATCCTTGACCAGCACCGGGAAGCCCTGCTCTTCCAGCGCCTGGATCCCGGCCAGAATCGACGGGTACCTGGCCAGCACAGCCTGGGGTACATCCGGCAGGGCGAACTCACCCTCGATGATTTCGCGCTTGACCGCCCGTTCGAAAATCTCCGACAGGCACTGCACCTGGGCTTCGGCCAGGGTGTTACCGGCACTCATGCCATTGCTCAGGAACAGGTTTTCGATCAGGTTGGAGGGGAAGTACACCACTTCGCCATCTGACTGGCGCACGAAAGGCAGCGAACAGATCCCGCGTGCTTCATTACCCGAGTTGGTATCGATCAGATGGGAGCCGCGCAGCTCACCTTCGCGGTTATAAACCTTGAGGCAGTACGGGTCGAGAATCTCGCCCGGCAACTCATCCTCGGGCCCCGGCTTGAACCAGCGCTCGTCCGGATAATGCACAAACTCGGCATTGGCGATCTCCTCGCCCCAGAACTGATCGTTATAGAAGAAGTTGCAGTTCAGGCGCTCGATAAACTCGCCCAGGGCCGACGCCAGCGCGCCCTCCTTGGTGGCGCCCTTACCGTTGGTAAAGCACATCGGCGACTGCGCATCGCGAATATGCAGCGACCACACATTGGGCACGATATTGCGCCACGAAGCGATTTCGATCTTCATCCCCAGGCCCGCCAGAATGGCAGACATATTGGCGATGGTCTGCTCCAGGGGCAGATCCTTGCCGGCGATAAAGGTACCGCCTTCAGAACCGGACGCCGGCATCAACAAGGCCTGGGCATCGGCGTCGAGGTTTTCCACCTCTTCAATGACAAACTCGGGGCCGGCCTGCACCACCTTCTTCACCGTGCAGCGGTCGATGGAACGCAGAATGCCCTGGCGGTCCTTCTCGGAAATATCCGCAGGCAACTCGACCTGAATCTTGAAAATCTGGTTATAGCGGTTTTCGGGGTCGACAATATTGTTCTGCGACAGGCGAATATTCTCGGTGGGGATATTGCGCGTCGAGCAGTACAACTTCACAAAGTAAGCCGCGCACAGCGCCGACGAAGCCAGAAAGTAATCGAACGGACCAGGAGCCGAACCATCGCCCTTGTAGCGGATGGGCTGATCGGCAACCACGGTGAAGTCATCGAACTTGGCTTCAAGTCGGAGGTTGTCGAGAAAGTTGACCTTGATTTCCATGCGGGATTACCAGAGTTGCTAACAAATAATGGCGGCCATTATCCGGCTTTTACGCGTGAAGTGTTGTGCTTTTGCGCATAACCCGCGGCCAAGCGCCCCGCTCCTGGAGCAACTGCCGAAGGAACGAGGCTGCGATCGACTGCGCAGCAGCCGTAAACCCTGAGAACCTGAGAACCTGATTTAACAGACACAACACATTGCCTGATTTTGCGACGACTTCGTCGGAGTGCCGCATCACGCCGAACGCAGCCTTCGTTCCTCGTCAGCGACTACAGCAATAGAGCAGTACACGCGAACTGAACAGGCCGGCCGGTCGGCCGCCTCGGAGCGCAGTGCTTTTGATCTGCCTGCCCTCCCGGGAGGCCGAGAGGAGGTTCAGTGGAGTGGGTCGACCGGCATGGATGCCGGGAGAGCCGTGATGGGCCATGGATGGCCCGTGACGGCGTGCCCACGGAGCAGGACCGGAGCGAGGGAACCTGAGCGCAGCGAAGGCCGTACGATGGGGCGAGGACCTTTTGGTTCATTTTGGGTCCTTCCAAAAGGGACTCGCTGTAAGAGCGAAACCAATATTCCAGTTAGACACAAATGCCGGATATGTACCCGGTGGATCTGTTATTTAAAGCTAAATAACGCGCCTGTCGCCAATCAGGCGCGTGCTGCTTCAGTGCGTTGCCAGCGTATCCAGCGACTTGTCGACATACCCCTTGGCCAGCTCCACCAAGTGCATGACCGACAACACCAGATCGCGCGCGGGCCCGCTCAAGCCATTCCCCGCCTCATTCGCGCAGGCACCCGCACAGCGCAACAAGTCTGACGCCTGGGCCAGGGCCGCTTCTGAATTGACACTGTGCGGGATGGCAAACAAGGCCGTGCCCAAGGGGCGAAGAGGCTTATGGTTTTGCAGGTAGTAATTGAGCGCGCGCTCAGCGGCGGCACGGTCCAGCAACGGGTCGTTAGCCTCAGCAGCAGCGAGGGCTAACACGGGTGGATCGGGGGTGATCTTTTTCATGGGGTTCTCCAAATTTATGGAGCTGCCCTTGATCGCGACTAAACGAATGGGAAGGCAGCCGTACGCAGGTTAGTCGACCGGAAAACTTGGAAACCGGCGCACACGAAGGTGCCCTACGCACGGCCACCATAACAATGGCATTTTGCGTCAAGTTTACCAGCCGGGCGACTAAACCCGACCGCTGAAAGGCAGCGATGGGCCGAGACTATGCCCCGAACTGGACAGGCGCAAGCCAGGGGGATTTTCTAGGATGTTTCACGGCAATGAAAGCGAAACGTCGTACGAAACGCCTGAAAACAAAGGTCAAAAAACCCCACCTGGCCCCGTACCACCCAACAACGACAACCCACCTCCCAAGCAGCAAACTGTGAATATTCACCCCTGCGCCGCCCCTATCGCGACCATAAGCCATATTCAAGTCACTGTACTGACACAATCCCGGGCACAACTTTGAAACATGCACTAACTTAATGCAGCAACTAAGCCATCATTTAAATTATATAGCTTTATAGTCAGAACTATTATTCCAGGGTTATAAGCCATGCCTGCCCTGCCCCGAAACAAGTTCTAAAACACTATTTACACAGACATATCATAGTGCCACTATCCCGCCCGACCGAGCCCTGGCAGGGCTAGGCCGTGCCACACACCTGCGGTAAAAACACCCGATTTCGGGCCCCTGAACACCGGCCTGCGCACACCACCCGTCTGTACACGGCCCCGGCAAGGGCCGCACCCAAGTCCGCGGCAGCGCCCGCCAACAAAGGGCCCGGCTCAAGAGACCTGCCATTGAGCGGAGTTATTTTTAGTCGAAAATGGCCGAAATGTTATTTATTGTCGAACAATAGATATTGAAATACAGCTATATAGCTCAAACAAAATCGCCTGCAGATTTAAAGGTTGATATTGCAATCGGTTCGCAGTTAATATTTTGCCCGTTCAATTTCGTACCGACCCTTTATCTGTAATAAAGCCGGAGCAACTGTGCTCCTGCCCAGGCCATCGCCACATCATACTGATGCCGGCAGCCTTTATTGATAGGCACAGCCACTCCCTGGACAGGGAGTATTGGTCGTGACGATTCGTTAAGTGCTCTCGCCGGCTGAGCATGTATGGCACAAAGGAAGCTGCCTTGTTTAAACGAATCTTGATTGTCTGCATTGGCAATATTTGCCGCAGCCCTACCGCCGAGCATCTCTTGCGGGTCGCCCTTGCGCCTACCGACATCGTCGTGAGCTCCGCAGGCCTGAGCGCCGTAAAAAGCAAGCCCATCGAAGCCACAGCGGCGGCCGTTCTAGAAGAACATGGCCACACTGTGCCTGAACATATCTCCACCCAGCTGACCGCCGCCAAAATAAATGAAGCCGATCTTATTTTGGTCATGGAACAACATCATATTAATGGTGTCCTAAGCCTCGCTCCAGAGGCTCGGGGCAAAGTTTTTCTGCTGGGCAAATGGCAAGACAACCGCGAAATCAACGACCCGTACCGCCAGGGCAAGCCTGCTTTTGTGCATGCGTACGCACTGATTGACGCCGCCGTAAATGCATGGGCCCAGCGGATCAAACGCTGAGTCATTCCTCGAATTACCTGTGAAGATAAGAAACCGACTTATGCAGCAAACACCCGTGACAAAGCCCCATGAACAAGATGACGACAACGACGAAATCGACCTGATGGGGTTGTTGGGTACGCTGATCGACCATAAATGGCTGATTGCCGGCGTCACGGGCGTGTTTATGGCTGCGGGGGTTGCTTATGCCCTGTTGGCAACGCCGGTATACCAGGCGAATGCGTTGATTCAGGTGGAGGCCAAGAAGAATGATCCGCTGGGCTTCTCCGATATCAGCAGCATGTTGGGTAAAGAGTCGCCATCCGCTACAGAAATCGAGCTGATCAAGTCCCGCAGAAATATTGGTGCTGCTGTCGATAATCTGAAGTTGGATATTGAGGTAGAGCCTAATCGTTTTCCGCTGATTGGCGAGTTTATGGCGCGACGGTTCAAGCCGGATGCGGAAAATGCTGTAGCCAGCCCACTGTTCGGTATGAACAGCTTCGCTTGGGGTGGTGAAGAGCTGAAAATTGCCGAGCTGGAATTGCCGAAGGAATTGCTGGGCAAAGAGCTGACACTGATCAGTGGTGACGCAGGCAGCTTTACCCTGCTGGATGAAGACGACAACTTACTGGCCAAAGGCCAAGTGGGTACGGCCATTAATGAAAATGGCGTCAAGCTGCTGGTAGAGACACTTCAAGCGAACCCCGGAACTACATTTAGCGTTGTTCGACAGCCACGCTTGACCACCATCCTGGCTTATCAGAAAGCACTGGACATCTCCGAGCGCGGTAAAGAGTCTGGCATGATTGGCATGGCGCTGGAAGATACGGATCCTGCCATCGCCATCCAGACCCTCAATGAAATTGCCCGCCTCTATGTGCAGCAAAACATCGAGCGTACTTCGGCCGAGGCCGCACAAAGCCTGGGTTTCCTGAAAGATCAATTGCCACAGGTTCGCAAAGATCTGGAAAAAGCCGAAAACGCACTGAATGCCTTCCAGATTCGTAGCAAGTCGATCGATATCAGCCTGGAAGCCAAAGCCATCCTCGACCAGATCGTGGCTCTGGACACCAGCATCTCAACCCTGAAACTTCAACAAGCCGAAATGGACCGCAAATTTACGCCTCAGCATCCGGCCTACCGCGCGCTGATGGGGCAACTGGCTGAGCTGACCGCAAAACAAAACCGTCTGGCCAAACAAGTTGAAGGCTTGCCAAGCACACAGCAGGAACTGCTGAGCCTGACCCGCGACCTGAAAGTCAGCACCGAGATCTATACCCAGTTACTTAACAAGTCCCAGGAGCTGGATGTAATGCGCGCCGGCGCAGTGGGTAACGTTCGCCTGATCGATACCGCAGACGTAGACCTTCGCTTCCCGGTCAAACCCAAGAAAGCCCTGATCGTATTGATCGCCACCTTGCTCGGCGCCTTCCTGGCCATCGGTTACGTGCTGTTCCGCAAGGCACTGAACCGAGGCGTGCAAAACCCCGACGATATCGAAAAGCTCGGCCTGCCGGTTTACGCCTCGATCCCCTTCAGCTCGTTGCAAAAAGTCGAAGACGAAAAGAGCCCTGGCGGTCGCGGTACCCGGGTAACACCACTCCTGGCCAGCAGCCACCCTACCGACCTGGCTATCGAAGGGCTGCGCAGCCTGCGTACCAGCCTGCACTTTGCCATGCTCGAGGCAGACAATAATCGCCTGATGATTTCCGGCCCAAGCCCAAGGGTAGGCAAGTCTTTTATCTCTGCCAACCTGGCAGCGGTAATTGCGCAATCCGGCCAGCGCGTATTGCTGGTCGATGTGGATATGCGCAAAGGCTATATCCATAAAATGTTTGGTATCCCAGTTGAAAATGGCTTATCTGATTATTTGGCCAAGCGTTGTGAGCTCAGTACAGCCATTCACAAAACTGAAGTTGAAAACCTGGATGTAATTGGCCGTGGCCAGATCCCGCCAAATCCATCCGAACTGCTGATGCATAAGAACTTCAGCGACTTCCTGGCACAAGCAAGTGCTCACTACGATCTGGTAATCCTCGATACTCCGCCTTTCCTGGCAGTGACAGATGCTGCCATTGTAGGTCGCCAATCTGGCACCAACTTGATTGTCACCCGCTTTGAACTGAACCCGGCCCGCGAAGTAGAATTGACCATGCGACGCTTTGCGCAAAACGGCATTGATCTAAAAGGCGCCATCTTCAATGGTGTTGAAAAGCGCGCTTCGGCCAAATATGGTTATGGTGCATACGGTTATTACAACTACGAATACAAGTCTGACAGCGTTTAATTACAGCAGCCTGAAACAACCCCGAGCACCTGCAATATTCCAGGTGCTCTTTTAATGCCTCAAACCACAAGCAACAATACATCTCCATCAAATATACCGCCCTCAAGGACTGGCGATTAATCTTGTGGCGGTAGCGTGCCTGAACGACCGTAAATTCCGGGTAGCGACAAATAGCACAGTGATAGTACCTGCTTGGCAACTCCAACACTCAGAACCTAAATTAAATGACACCACGACTTATGCCGAAGCAAAGCCTCATACGCTTTATCAATATCGCACTGCGCGGCATAACACTCGCCAGCAAGTTCTTGTTGATTTTCTTTCTCGCCAAATTTCTTGAGCCGGAAGAACTAGGCCTATATGGTTTGCTTACTGTTACAATTGGCTATGCTTTATATCTGCTTGGCTTCGACTTCTACACCTTCACAACACGAGAAGTGATCAAACAAGAAAAGGGCAACTGGGGCGGAATACTCAAAAATCAAAGCGTGCTCTCAATAATTCTGTACCTTGCAATTTTCCCGATACTCAGCTTGATTTTTATTAAAGACCTATTGCCCTGGAGTGTAGCGGGTTGGTTTTTCACCTTACTAGTTTTGGAACATATAACTCAAGAACTTGGCCGCCTCCTAATAGCCGTATCAGAGCAATTGCTTGCAAGCGTGATGTTGTTTCTACGCTCTGGAATCTGGGCTGTTTTTGTAACGTTTTTAATGCTCATGCGACCGGACACACGCGAACTCAATATTGTTCTTATTAGCTGGGCATTTGGAAGCTTGGCTGCGCTATGCTTAGGTATTTATCGCTTAAAACAATTGAACATTACCGGATGGCATAAACATATTGACTGGAAATGGATTCTCAGGGGACTGAAAACCGCCATCCCCCTCTTAGTTGCTACCTTAGCTGTTCGCGGAATTCTCACGGTAGACCGTTATTGGTTTGCAGAGCTGACAAATCTGGAAACCTTGGGAGCTTACGTTCTATTTATGGGGGTAAGCACCGCGCTATTATCTTTTTTAGATGCAGGAGTATTCGCTTTTCTATACCCTGCAATGATCAGCGCACACCACAACAAAGACGCAATCGCTTTCCGCCTCAAATCAAAAACGCTACTACTCCAAACACTAATTTTTTCCTGCATCTTTGTAGCCACTGCACTCGTAGCAATAGACCCCCTATTAATCTGGCTTAACAAACCTTTATATCTTGCGCACAAAAGCATTTTCTTATGGACACTATTAATCACCCTACTCTACTCACTGAGTATGATCCCGCACTACGCCTTATATGCCCAGGGCCTAGATCGCCCCATTATTCATAGCCATATCGCCAGCTTGCTGATTTTTATTCCAGTCACTTGGCTATTGTCGCGTTACTGGCCCCTGCAAGCAGTACCTGCAGGCCTGTGCATAGCCTTCCTGTTTATCTTGCTGTGGAAATGCCTGGCGTTTGTCCGTTTAACCCCGGCGCAGTACCGCTGACACCTCATCCAACCCTTAAAGAATTTCACAAAGGAACCTGTTGAATGCTTACCAACAAAACGATTCTTGTCACTGGCGGCACCGGCTCTTTCGGTAATACCTTCGTACCGATGACCCTGGCCAAGTACAACCCGAAAAAAATCATCATCTTCTCCCGTGACGAGATGAAACAGTGGGATATGGCCAAGAAGTTTGAAGGCGACTCCCGCGTGCGCTTCTTCATCGGTGATGTGCGTGACAAGGAGCGTCTGTACCGTGCTCTGGACGGCGTGGATTATGTGGTACATGCCGCAGCCACCAAAATTGTACCGACTGCCGAGTACAACCCGTTCGAATGCGTAAAAACCAATATCAATGGCGCCATGAACCTTATCGATGCCTGCATCGACAAGCGCGTTCATCGCACCGTTGCTTTGTCCACCGACAAAGCCAGCAGCCCGATCAACCTGTACGGCGCCACCAAACTGGCCTCCGACAAAATGTTCGTGGCTGGCAACTCCTACTCCGGCAGCCATGACTCAACCTTCTCCGTAGTGCGTTACGGCAACGTAATGGGTTCGCGCGGTTCGGTCATCCCATTCTTTATGTCCATCAAGGACAAAGGCGTGCTGCCGATTACTGATGAGCGCATGACCCGTTTCATGATCTCACTGGAAGATGCAGTGAAACTGGTTTGGCACGCCTTTGAAGATATGGAAGGCGGCGAGATCTACGTTAAAAAGATCCCGTCGATGAAAGTCACGGATCTGGCCCGCGTAGTCGCCCCTGAAGCAGAGCAAAAAGTCATCGGTATTCGCCCGGGCGAGAAACTGCACGAGCAGATGATCAGCGCTGAAGACGCCTACTACACCTACGAATACCCTGAGCACTTCAAGATCCTGCCGACCATCAACGGCTGGGCGGATTGCCCTAAACGCATCAAGGATGGTGTACGGGTACCTGAAGGCTTCGTCTACGCCAGTGACAACAACACTGAGTGGATGAGCGATGCCGATCTGGAAAACTGGATCGAAATCAACCGCGCCAAGATCGGGAGCATCTAAAGCATGATTCCCTACGGCCGCCAAGACATCACCCAGACCGATATCGATGCGGTCGTGGGGGTACTGCAATCCGATTTTCTGACCCAGGGCCCCATGGTCCCCCGCTTTGAACAAAGCGTGGCGCAGCATGTGGGTGCCACCCATGCCCTGGCTGTCAACAGTGCCACCTCGGCATTGCACATTGCCTGCCTGGCCCTCGGGCTTGGCCCGGGCGACCGGTTGTGGACAACGCCAATCACGTTCGTGGCTTCGGCCAACTGCGCGCTGTACTGTGGCGCCGACGTGGATTTTGTCGATATCGACCCACGCACCTACAACCTCTGCCCGCAGGCGCTTGCCCTCAAGCTGGAACAGGCCGAACGCGAAGGCACTCTGCCTAAAGTCGTCGTTCCCGTTCACTTGTGTGGCCAGCCGTGCGATATGCAAGCCATCCATGCTCTGTCCCAGCGCTATGGATTCAAGATTATTGAAGATGCATCTCACGCCATTGGTGGCAAATACCAGGGTGAGTTCATCGGTAACTCCCGTTACAGCGACATCACCGTATTCAGCTTTCATCCGGTAAAAATCATCACCACCGCCGAAGGCGGCATGGCGTTGACCAACGATGAAGCACTGGCCAATAAAATGGCCCTGCTGCGCAGCCACGGCATTACCCGTGACCCGGCGCTGATGACCCGCGAAGCGGATGGTCCTTGGTACTACCAGCAGATCGATCTGGGCTTCAACTACCGCATGACCGAACTGCAGGCCGCTCTGGGCGTGACCCAGATGGAGCGCCTGGACCAGTACGTTGCTCGCCGCCATCAACTGGCCCGTCGCTATGACGACCTGCTGACCGGCTTGCCCGTAACCGCACCATGGCAGCATGCCGACAGCTACTCCGGTCTGCACCTGTATGTAATCCGCTTGCAACTGGACAAGATCCAGAAGACCCATCGCCAGGTGTTCGAAGCGCTGCGCGAATTGGGTATCGGCGTAAACCTGCACTACATTCCGGTACACACCCAGCCTTATTATGAGCGCATGGGCTTTAAACCGGACGACTTCCCGCAGTCGCAAACTTACTATCAGGAAGCAATCAGCATCCCGATGTTTCAAACCATGACGGATGAGCAGCAGGATGAAGTAATTGCTGCTCTGCGCGTAGCGGTGCAGGCATGAAACTGGCGATCATCCCCGCACGCGGAGGCAGCAAGCGTATTGCACGCAAGAACATCAAGCTGTTCTGCGCAAAGCCGATGATCGCCTGGTCCATTGATGCAGCCCTGCAAAGTGGCTGCTTTGATCAGGTCATAGTGTCCACTGATGATCAAGAGATTGCCGAGGTCGCACGTCAGTACGGCGCAACGGTGCCTTTTATGCGCCCAGCCGAACTGTCTGACGACCACACCGGTACTGTTCCGGTGATCCAGCATGCCATTGAATGGGTCAATGCCCAGGGCCAACCCGTCGAGCAGGCATGTTGCCTGTATGCCACGGCCCCTTTTGTCAGCGCTGAAGATATCAATCGCGGCCTTGACATCCTGGACGCCACCCAAAGCGATTACGCCTTCTCAGTGACCAGCTATGCCTTCCCCATCCAGCGGGCAATTCGCCTCAATGATGAAGGTCGGGTGCAGATGTTCAATCCCGAGTACTTCAACATCCGCTCCCAGGATCTTGAAGAGGCGTTTCACGATGCCGGTCAGTTCTACTGGGGCACCGCAGATGCGTGGCTTCAAGGGCGAATGATCTTCGGTACTGGCTCGGTGCCTGTGCCGCTACCGCGTCACCGGGTACAGGATATCGACACACCCGAAGATTGGGTACGTGCCGAGTGGTTGTTCAAGGCCATGCAGGCCGAAGCGCAGTGAGCACAACCCCGATGAAGATTGTTTTGCGTGTCGATGCCTCGCTGCAAATGGGCACAGGTCATGTCATGCGCTGCCTGACCCTGGCCAACGTACTCAAGCAGCAAGGCAATCAATGCGAATTCATCTGCAGGGAACATGCTGGCAACCTGATCGGACATATCCGCAGCCAGGGTTTTGATGTGCATGAACTGCCCTCTACGGGTTCGATAGCCATCGATGGCCCCGTACTGGCACATGCTGCCTGGCTCGGGGCCACGCAAGAAGAAGATGCGCAGCAATGCACATCCATTATTCGTCAGCTCAAACCCGACTGGCTGATCGTAGATCACTACGCGCTGGATGCCCGATGGGAAGCCGCGCTGGCGGCGTATTACCGCAAATTGATGGTGATCGACGACCTGGCAGACCGGCCACATATCAGTGACCTGCTGCTGGATCAGACCTTCGGCCGAGACGCCAGCGACTATGCCCCCTGGACCCCGCAGACATGCACCCTGCTCTGTGGCTCGCAATTTTCGCTACTGCGGCCCGAATTCGCAGCCTTGCGAGACTTCAGCCTCGAGCGTCGGCGCAACCCGCAACTGCAACACCTGCTGATCACCATGGGCGGTGTGGACAAGGACAACGCCACCGGGAAAATCCTGCAGGCACTGAAAAACACGGATCTGCCGGCGGATTGTCATTTCAGCGTGGTGATGGGCAGTACCGCGCCATGGCTGGCAGAAGTTCAGCAACTGGCCGGGCAAATGCCCTGGCCGACCACGGTGAAAGTCGGTATCAGCGACATGGCACAACTGATGGCCGAAAGCGATCTGGCTATTGGTGCGGCGGGCGCAACGTCATGGGAGCGCTGCTGCCTGGGGTTGCCGACCATTATGGTGGTGCTGGCGGATAACCAGGCCCTGGCCGCACAGATTCTTGATAACGCACAGGCTGTTATCAAGCTTGCGCTGGATGAGCAACTGGCAAGCGAGCTTGAACAGATAGTCAGTACGCTCACCCATGACTCAAATCGCCTTGAAAGCATGACTGAACACGCCAAAAACATTACCGACGGCACAGGCTGTCAGCATGTCGCCCGCCAGCTGAATGTGTTGAGCCAAATTTAATGGAGCAGGTTATGCAGCAACTTGGACAGCTACGCCCGATAGAACAGCATGAACTTGAGTTGATGCTTGATTGGCGCAACGCACCCAATGTGCGGGCCAATATGTATACCCGCCACGAAATAAGCCTGGAGGAACATCTGGCCTGGTGGGCACGGGTACAAAAACGTGACGATCAGCAGTATTTCATGTACGAAGCTGATGATACGCCACTGGGTATCGTGGGCTTTGTAGGGATCGACAAAACCAGTGAAAACTCATCCTGGGCTTTTTATGCCTCACCCGAGGCGCCAAAAGGCACCGGCAGCAAAATGGAGTTCTTGGCACTGGAGTGTGCATTCAATCAACTTGCCCTGCACAAACTTTACTGTGAAGTGCTCGCCTTTAATGCACCCGTTATCAAGCTGCATCAAAAGTTCGGTTTTAGCGTAGAAGGCATCCTGCGCGAGCATCATAAAATCGATGACACCTTTATCGATATCTATCGGTTAGGCCTGCTGGAAACAGAGTGGGCAGAAAAACGCACCGATATGTTGAACAAATTAATCAAACTTTCCGGAAAAAGCGCATGAATCCGACTATTTCGATTGCTGGCCGCCCGATCGGGCCCGATCACGCCCCCTATATCATTGCCGAGCTCTCTGCCAACCATAATGGCAAGCTTGAAACCGCACTGAAAATCATCGAAGAGGCGAAAAAGGCCGGTGCCGACGCGGTCAAACTGCAAACCTACACCGCAGACACCATCACCCTGGATTGCGACTCGGAAGAGTTTCAGATCCATGGTGGGCTGTGGGACGGTAAAAACCTGTATCAGCTATACAAAGAAGCACAAATGCCTTGGGAATGGCATTCGATCCTGTTTGAACATGCACGCAAACTGGGCATCACCATTTTCAGCTCCCCGTTCGACAACACAGCGGTCGACTTGCTGGAAAGCCTCAACGCACCGGCCTATAAAATTGCCTCTTTCGAAGCCGTAGACTTGCCATTGATCAAATACGTTGCCAGCACCGGCAAACCGATGATCATCTCGACCGGCATGGCTGATGCCGATGAAATTCAGGAAGCCATCCAGGCCGCCCGCGACGGTGGCTGCAAAGAGCTGGCCATCCTGCACTGCGTAAGTGGCTACCCTGCCCCTGCGGCGGATTACAACCTGCGCACCATACCCGACATGATGAGCCGCTTCGGCCTGGTTACCGGATTGTCCGATCACACCCTGGACAACACGACAGCCATTGCCAGTGTAGTGATGGGTGCATCGGTTATCGAAAAGCACTTTACCCTTGATCGCAGTGGCGGCGGCCCCGATGACAGTTTCTCGCTCGAGCCTGCTGAACTGGCAGCCTTGTGCCGTGACAGCAAGACTGCTTGGGCGTCGTTGGGTCAAGTCGATTACGGTCGTAAATCAAGTGAACAGGGAAATGTTAAATTTCGACGGTCACTTTATTTTGTCGAATCTCTGAATGAAGGAGATATTATTACTAAGTCATCGATACGCAGCGTTCGTCCTGGCTATGGATTACCTCCAAAAATGACGGATGATATTATCGGCAAAAAAGCAACAAGAAATATTAAAGCCAATACACCAGCAACCTGCGAACTATATAAATAAAATGAATATATGCTTCATTACCTGTTTCAACAAAACTATTTTTTTCAAAAAAATATCTGATTACTTAGAGGAAACAAATCCAGAAATTACAATATATTGGCTCTCTACCTCCCCAAAATGGAGTCAATATCTGATCGATAATGGAACGAACCCTGAAAACATCACACAAATAAATGCTGACGAAAAACTACTACCTGCAGAGGAGGAGAAAGCAAAACAACTAATATCCTTTGCCGAGCATAAAAATAAAAAATCAGCAAACTTCATATTTCTCTCTGATCGAATAATAAATCACTGGAACCATAATAAAGCAGAAGAATACTTATTATTAGCCACAAAAAAAATACATGACTCTCTTTCAACTAACCAAATAAAAATAGTATTCGGAGAAGCTACTGCTCTGCATGAGGTATTAACAGCATTCCTTTGTGAAGCTAACGCTGTCGCTTTTCTTAAACCACATACCATACGAATCCCCACTACACATTTTGCTTTCTTCAAAGGCTACCTAGAAAACAATTTCGCTACCGAAGACACGCTGCCGTCTAGTATCGACATTGAAAAAGCTGAACAGCAAATAATATCTGTCACTAAAAAAAACCAGAAACCTGATTATTTTTACATCAACAACAAAAGACCAAACTACTTTGACAAAAAATTTCTTACTTCGGCAATCAAAAAAATACCAGACTCCTACATCGAACCTAAAAAAAATGCATCCGAAAAAAGCATTTATCACCACCTATTCATAGAACAAAAATTTCTAACCCCTTTAAAATCTCTAATATCTTCAAAATCAAATCAATTCGAAGATCCAATTGAGGGTGAAAAATTCATACTTTACACACTGCACAAGCAACCTGAAGCCTCCATTGATGTTCTAGGAACGGCGTACTCCAACCAAATAGAGCTAATAAGAAACATATCTATAAATACACCGAGAGATTTTAGAATATACGTAAAAGAACACTCAAACGCTATTGGGGAACGCCCACTTAACTATTTAGATACCATAAAAAAAATCCCGAATGTCCGACTAATAAATCCCACTTTTGACTCACATTTACTGATAAAAAAATCTGAACTCGTCATTACCATCTCAGGAACCATAGCTTTCGAAGCAGCACTATATGGCAAGAAATCAGCTACATTCGCACCAATGTTTTTCAATAAAATAAGTAATTGTCACTATATAAAATCTCCGGACATGATTCCTGAAATTCTTTCAGCTCCGCTTATTGCCGATCCAGATTCAAACCTTAAAGAAACCTTATCGTCTATAATTTCAAATTCATTTATCGGCTCAATAAGTGACCCTGTAAGTTATCCAAACTGCATATCCGAAGAAAACATAATGAATGTTGGGAGCGCATTTTTGGAGTGCATAAAAAAACATGAATAAAAAAACATTATTAATAATATGTGACTCGCATGGTACAGACTGGGGATGCGTGGGCTATGCGAACAGACTAAAATCACTACTCAATGATGAATGGAACACCCTAATTTTAGCTTACCCAGGTATAAGCCTAAAAAAAATTCATTCTTTGCTATGTGATAAAGAGCTCAATCAGTTCGACGCAATACTGCTGGGCATAGGTAATCCTGACGTGCACCCGCGAATGCCACGCGCTGTCATTGGCTTGCTCAAGAGACTAGGGTTTTCTTCAGCTAGAGACTCATACTTCTCTGTCCCCCCAAATATCAATCTAAGTTACCTTTTAAGACTACCGCTATTTTTAGTTAGAATCCTCACAGTCAGATTGCGCATAGAAACTTACACATCAGCCCCAGAACTCGAGCAGTTAATATCCAAAACCATAGAGCTACTTTCAACCAAAACAAAGCAGTTACATATTCTTCCAATCTTCAAGGTTAGCGAACATATTTATGGGAAAACCCACAACCTTAACGCGAACAACATAAACAGACACCTCTACAACTCCCATCACAGAAATCTAATAAAGGATGATGCGATATCTGAAAAACACTATAAAAACAATCGTAATTTTGATTTTTTTCATTTCAACAACAGCTTTCAAGAAAAGCTAGCTAAAACGATAGAGAAAGTCATAAACAATTAACAAAAAAGCGAACACTAAGCACTCAAAAAAGTAAATACCCTACAAGCAACCCCCAAGCGAAAAGACAAAATGAACGCTCCTCAAGCCACACTTAGAATACTTAGCCCGTTGAAAATATATTTTCTCGGCCTATCCGTCTATCTTGCTCTGTGGGTTCTATCCCCGATCGACTTTAACTTCCAAGGGGACGCAGACTCCGTCGTACTATTTTTCTTTTACAATTTGTTATTTGCTCTAGGCCTAAGCGCCGGATACAGACGCAAAAGCGAATCAAAAACACACATACCTGTAAACAAAAAAAACATACTCTCACTAATAAACACTATTTCTTGGCTAGGCAGTATAGGCCTGCTAATTCGTTGTTTTGAGCGTATTTTCATTCGTTCCGGCGGAGCAATCAGTACCGATTTTATTGCGAATAGGGAGATGATCTCAGCTGGAGGTTCAGGTAGCATTGCACTAATCGGTTCTTTATTGTCATCATTTCTTTATTTCCTCCCGTTCTTTATTTTCCTCGCCCGCGCTACTGGATTCCGCTACAGATATCACTACTTCTTACTATTGGCATCTCTTCTCAACCCATTATTCGACGTGGCTTTTCAAGGCTCAAGAAGCAGCCTGGTAATGTACATAAGCATATTCGCTATCTCAGCGATAACAACTGGATTACTTAAGTTCAATATTAAAAAAACTATATTGGTGGCATTTTTATCAATTGCTTTTATTTGGTTTGGTGGCTCAATTTTTTGGCAAAGAACAATACAGCTCGGCCTAGACCCAATTGCATCAATGCAAACGTCAGGCTATGCCATTTTTGCACCTGCAAGCGATACTGTACTAACCTATTTAACCAACGACAAAAGCAGTATAGTTTCCGGGCTCTTATTTTCAGCAGTAAACTTCAGCCAATATTTTTTGCACGGAATGTATGAGTTTTTTTATCTGGCAGCAAATACAAATTCAGCAACAACCTTCGGCCTTCAAACCTTATATATACCTGCAAAAATAGTTACCACTATCTTTGGCGGCCCAGATGTCGGAACACTGAATGCAAGTGGTGTATTGAGACCTGGAGTTTACACTACATTCTTTGGCCCCTTACTTTATGACTTCGGTCCAACAGGAGGGGCCTTTGCGAGCTTTTTCTTTGGAGGTCTAACCGGACTATTACATCGATTAATCTATAAGCAAAAAATTAGCTGGGCTCCTTTATATTTAATATTTAGTGCCTTTTTGCCATTTGTCTTTGTCGTAAATCTTTTTACCTCTGGGGGAGGACAATACGCAATGATCTCAGCCATACCTCTTGCCTTCCTAATCAAATCTAAGCGGATTACAAAAAAAGCCGATCAAACAAACACGCTCTCTTAGACCCTTTGGAATAAAAAATGAAAGTTGCAATAATCCACTATTGGTGGCTCAGCAATCGCGGTGGCGAAGCAGTGGTTTCTGCGCTTACTGAGATTTACCCGAATGCAGATTTATACCTTCACGTATGTAATGAGGATACGGTTAAGAATTCATTACCTGCTAACCATGTAGGAAAGATCAGCACGACTTTCATATCAAAACTTCCCGGAGCAAAAAAACACTATCAAAAATATCTCCCTCTGATGCCTCTCGCATTGGAGCAGTTGGACCTCAGCGCCTACGATCTGATCCTCAGCAGCGAGTCAGGCCCGGCCAAAGGTGTTATCACTCGCCCCGATGCCGTGCATATTTGTTATTGCCACTCGCCCATGCGTTATGTATGGGACATGTACCACGAGTACCGCTCAACCGCTGGCCGCGTTGTCAAAGCGCTGTTCCCGTTTATTGCGCATTATCTGCGTATGTGGGACCGCCTTTCAGCAGACCGTGTTGATCACTTTATTGCCAACTCCAAATTTATTACTTCACGGATCAGGAAGTTTTATCGCCGCGATGCCGATGTGATTTATCCGCCGGTCAATACCACCGAATTCTCCCATGAGCAAGTGCGGGGCGATTTCTATCTGTGCCTGGGGCAACTGGTGCCTTATAAAAAGGCTGACATTGCGGTTGATGCCTTTAACAAGCTGGGTCTGCCTCTGATAGTGGTGGGTGAAGGCGAATTGTTCGAAGCCTTGAAAGCTTGCGCCGGTGATAACGTGACATTGATGGGCCGCCAACCATTTCCTGTGATCAAGGATTTGCTTGAGCGTTGCCGCGGCCTGATTTTCCCGGGTGTGGAAGACTTTGGCATTGTGCCGGTCGAAGCAATGGCGGCTGGTGCACCCGTAATTGCCTTCGCCAAGGGCGGAGCACTGGAAACGGTGATCCACGGCCACACGGGCGTGCATTTCCATGAACAGTCCGTGGAAGCATTGATAGCTGCTGTGCAACAAGTCGAATCGGGGCAGTTTGTGTTTACACCATCACACTTGCACGAGCATGCAGCCGGTTTCGACAAATCCGTATTCAAGCAAAAGATCAAAAACTTTGTCGACAAGGCGCTGTCAGAAGCCTGAACCTTGTTGCCTCTGCCCTCGTTGTAAACATACGGCCAGTGCCTACTGGTTTCTGAATAACAGGATGTTCCAGATGATTCTTCCAGTAATCGTTGCTGGCGGTACAGGCTCGCGCCTGTGGCCGCTATCTCGTCAACTCAACCCAAAGCAGTTTTTGCCACTGGCCGATGCCGAGATGTCGATGCTGCAGGCCACTATCCTGCGCCTGCGTGGGCTGGATGCTGCGACGCCACAATTGATCTGCAATGAACAGCATCGTTTCCTTGCCGCAGAGCAGTTGCGCCAACTGGATATGGAACACGCCAGCATTCTGCTGGAACCGGTGGGCCGCAATACCGCACCTGCCATAGCCCTGGCGGCGCTGCAGGCCTGCAAGGACGGCCAGGACCCTGTGTTGCTGGTGTTGGCGGCTGACCATTTGATCCAGGATGTTCCGGCTTTCCATGCCAGCATTCAAGCGGCACTCCCTCTCGCGCAAGACGGAAAGCTGGTGACCTTCGGCGTGGTACCCGACCGTGCTGAAACCGGTTATGGCTATATAGAGAAAGGTCCGGCTGTCGGTACGGGCGGTTTTGCGGTCAGTCGCTTCGTGGAGAAACCAGACCTCGCTACCGCCTGTGACTATCTGGCCAGCGGCAATTTCTTCTGGAACAGCGGGATGTTCATGTTCCAGGCCAGCCGCTATCTGCAGGAGCTTGAGCGGTTCCAGCCGCAGATTCTTGCAGCCTGCCGCAAAGCCCTTGAGGGGGGTACGCAGGACATGCATTTCACTCGCGTGGACAGTGACGTATTCGCTGCGTGCCCGGACGATTCCATCGATTACGCCGTGATGGAAAAAACAGCAGATGCTGTAATGGTTCCGCTGGACGCCGGGTGGAGTGATATCGGTTCCTGGTCGGCACTGTGGGATGTTAGCCCGAAAGATACACACGGCAATGTGTTCAAGGGTGACGTGCTCAGCCAGGCATCGCAAAACTCATATGTTCACGCCGATAGCCGGCTGGTGACACTGGTCGGTGTCGACGATCTGGTCGTGGTAGAGACAAAGGACGCCGTTCTGGTCGCCCACAAGGACAAGGTTCAGGACGTCAAGAAAATCGTTGAGCAGATCAAGCACGGCAGCCGTCAGGAACATATCAACCACCGTGAAGTGTATCGCCCGTGGGGGATGTACGATTCGATCGACAACGGGCACCGTTACCAGGTCAAGCGCATAACGGTAAAACCCGGAGCCAAGCTCTCGGTACAGATGCATCATCACCGTGCCGAGCACTGGATCGTGGTCAGCGGTACGGCCAAGGTTACCAATGGCGAACGTACCTATCTGGTTTGCGAAAACGAATCGACTTATATCCCGATCGGCCAGATCCATGCACTGGAAAACCCGGGTGTTATCAACCTGGAGCTTATTGAAGTGCAGTCCGGCTCTTATTTGGGCGAAGACGATATTGTGCGTTTTGAAGATAAATACGGCCGCGCATAAATGACGACCCGGCAGCGGTTCTGCGTGAACCGCTGCTGGCTGAATCCGAGTGAACAACTCAATTACCTTTGAAGGATTTACATGAGCTCTGCTGTCATTTTCGGAGGCTCCGGTTTTATCGGTGTCTTCTTTGCCAAGCAACTGCTTGCGTCCGGTCGCGCCACTAAAGTTTATTTGTATGACCGAGAACAGGTCGCTGACAAGCCGTTCCCTTATCGCACCAAACTGGTTCGTGACGATGCAAGGATCGTCGAGGTCAAGGGCGATGTTCGCCAGAGCATTACCTGGCAACCTGAAGAGAAAGTCTCGCTTACGGTCAACTTTGCTGCCATTCACCGTGAACCGGGGCATGAAGATTTTGAATACTACGAAACCAACTTGCTGGGGGCCGAGAATGTCTGCGCATGGGCAGAAAAGGTAGCCTGCAACGAAATGGTTTTCACCAGTTCAATTTCACCTTATGGCCCCAGTGAGCAACAAAAAACGGAACAATCCCTGCCCGTGCCTGTCACAGCGTACGGTGGTTCGAAACTGGTAGCAGAAAAAATTCATCAGATCTGGCTGGCGGCAGACAGCACACAGCGCCACCTGGTGATCGTGCGCCCCGGCGTCGTGTTCGGCCCGGGAGAAGGCGGCAACGTATCTCGCCTGATCAAAGCCGTCATGAAACGTTACTTTTTCTATATGGGCAACCGTGATACCCGCAAGGCCGGTACTTATGTGAAGGAGCTGTGCAACGCCATAGAGTGGGCATTGCAGCGCCAGAAAGATCAGGGTCAGCATTTCACGCTATTTAATATGTCCATGAATCCTGGCCCCTCAATTCAGGAATATGTGGAGGCGGTATGCAAGGTGGCGGGTGTTCAACGCAAGGTCCCGGCCATCCCCTACCCGGTGATGCTGGGTTGCGCATACGCGATCGAGGTCATTGCCCGTCCGCTAGGTATCAAGCATCCGTTCAGCCCGGTGCGGATTCGTAAACTGGTACGTTCCAACGACATCCACCCAGGTTATCTGGTCGACAACGGCTATGAGTACAGATTCAACCTGCAGACTGCGTTTGCAGACTGGAAAAAAGATTGCCCCGAAGAGTGGCAATGATCCGTTCAGCCTAGCTGCCATAATGCTGAAACGTTGTCGGGTATACTCAGGCGACTTGCTTAATACAGCACAGGCGCTGAGATGTTTAATGCGGTCAAAACCAATGCTTTATTTGCAGGCACGTTATAAAACGTCAGGCACCCGAAACGCTCTACACGGGTATTCTTGAATCGCTATTGCACACTAAAATGCCTGTAAAGAATCACTCGAGTGCCACATGTGTAGCCCCTCCAGGTGCTACAAGCATATCCAGGGTTCGACGTTCATAGCCTTGGACATAGGCGCTCCGGCACAATCGCCAATACAGACTTTTACAAAAGGATTTTCAAATGAATAAATTTATCGTTTCCGCACTCGCCTTGGCTCTGAGCTCTACCGCTTTCGCCGCCGAACCTGTTGCAGTATCTGCTGACGACGCAGCTGTTGAAGCGCCTGCTGCAGAAGCCGGTTCCCTGGCAACTGAAACCGGCGTTCTGGGTGGCGTAAGCACTACCACCGCCGTTGGGGTGGGCGTTGCCGCAGCAGCCGGCATTGCGGCCGCAGCTTCGGGCGGTGGCGGCGGCGGTGGCGGTGGTAACGGCGGCACTACTGGCACCACGGGCACTACTGGCACCACGGGCACTACCGGTACCAACTAAGTACCTGCCAGGTCGAAAGGACTAAACCACCTGGATAATTCCAGGCATTTGATTTTGATGTGTTTCCTTTACAAGTGTCCTCAATGATGATTCGTAGTTTGTCGCTCGCGGTACTTGCAGGGCTCGCCCTGCAAGGTTGTATGTTTGCGCCCGGTCAGTACCTGGATACCAGTGAGATCGGAACTGAAGGCTCACCTGAAAGCAGTCGGGTCGAGCTGATCCCTATCACTCCGAAGCTGATTGCGCAAAACGCGGCGACCTACGTGTCAAGCTCGGTGCCGGCAGAATTGCTGGCATTCAAGCCTCAGGCCTACCGGATCGGTGCCAACGATGTGTTGTATATCACCGTCTGGGACCATCCCGAGTTGACGGCGCCCTCGGGCCCGCAACAACAAATTGATGCGAATGGTCGCCTGGTGCGGCCGGACGGTACTATTTTCTACCCCTATATCGGCAAGCTCGATGCAGCGGGTAAAACCATTGAAGAACTGCGCTCTACGATTGCACAACGCCTGGCGCAGTTCGTCGACAGCCCGCAAGTGGACCTGAGCGTTCTGCGCTTTGCCAGCCAAAAGGCAATTTTGGCAGGCGCCGTTGTTAAAGCCGGCCCGATTCCGATCACCACTTCCCCTGTGAGTGTTGTGGAAGCACTTGGCGCCTCCGAGATCGATCCTCTGAATGCTGACCTGTCGGGCCTTGTACTCACTCGTGATGGCCGTCAGTACGCGCTGGACATGGATTCGCTCAATGGTCAGGGCGCACAGCTGCACAATGTGTTCCTGAAGGATGGCGACCAGCTCTATCTGCCTTACAACGATCGCAAGAAGATTTATGTAATGGGTGAAGTGCTTGTACCGCAAGCGGTCAAGTTCAAGACCAAGCGTATGAACCTGGCGGATGTTGTCGGCTCGGTGGGCGGTTTGAATCAAACCACCTCCAACGGCAATGCGCTGTATGTGATCCGTGGTGCCGAGAACCTTGAAACCGAACCGGCCCAGGTGTTCCAGCTGGATGCCGAGTCGCCAACGGCCTTTGCAATTGCCAGCCATTTTGAGCTCAAGCCCCAGGACATCGTTTACGTTGGCCCTGCGCAAGTCACCCGCTGGAACCGTCTGATCAGCCAGTTGCTGCCTTCTGCAACCATTCTGGGCACAGGCGCCGCCGCCGGTAATAACCTCAGTGAAGCCAACAGCCGATAAGGTTTGAGCCGTTTTGAAAACTCTTCGTAACCGCTCATGCCTGGTGGCGTGCCTGTTGCTGTGTGGCTGTAGCCCGCTGATGCAAGGCTCGCTCGATACCTTCAAGGCCGCCGTTCAAGGCCCCGTGCAGCTGGAATTGACCGCGGCGGACGTCGCGGCGGTGCCTTATGCGCAAATCCTGGTGACCACGCCTTCCAGTGAAGGGGTGATGGCCAAGCTTCGTCAGCAGGGTGACTTGCAGTACTGGGTCGCCTCGGGCAAGCAAGTGTTGCTGATGCGTAACGGCCTGGTGGTTCGTACCACCGGGCTGCAGCCCGCCCTGGACGGTACCCGTTTCGACGGGCAGTCACCGTTCAAGCGCGGCCTGCATCTGGTGGCGGACGGCGAGCGCAGCACGCGCTGGATCGATATGTATCAGGTTGAGCAGGTTGGCCTGGCGGTTAATAGCCGCTTTGTGCGTAAAGGCCTGGAAACCGTGACCATTCTCGACAAGCCTTATATGCTGCAGCGTATCGATGAAAAATTTGAAATTCCGGCCCTTGATTTTAGCGGCACCAACCATTTTTGGGTCAGGCCCACAGATGGCGTGATACTGCAAAGCGAGCAGTACGTCACCCCAGGGCTTGAGCTGCGCATTGTGCATCTGCGACCTGACTGGGAGGCTGCCCAGTGATCTCTTTGAAAAAACTGGCACTGTGCGTATTGCTCAGTCATGCCGCAATCAGTCAAGCCGCCGTGTCCGTCAGCGGTGATGTGCTCAAGCCGCTCAGCATGACATTCAAGCCAGGCATGCGCTTGCTGGATGTGATCAGCAAGGCCCAGCCCAACCCTGAAAGCTACTGGCTGGCAGCCGCATGGCTGCATCAGCCAGAAGTTGAAAAGCAGGTACGGCTCAAGGCTGGTGTGCTATTCGACCTGAAAATGCTGCAACGCGGCGCCTTGCTCAATAACAACGTCAGCCTCGCGGCTGTGGCGGCGCGCCTGCACCAGGACATCAGCCAATTACCGGTTACTGGCCGCAAAGTGGTCAACCTTGACCCGGTCGCGCTGGAAGTCGGCTTTGCCCACAACTATCTGCTCAGTGATGGCGATAAGGTAACTTACCCTACGCGCACCAATAGTGTGACCGTGGTAGGCGCAGTTGAACATGACTGCACCCTGCCCTATCAGCCCCTGCTGGAAGTACGTGACTATCTCGACGGCTGCCCGCGCCTCAAAGAGGCAGAAGCGGATTTCTTGTGGTTGATTCACCCTGATGGCACTTTCAAGCGTGTTGCCATTGCTGCCTGGAACCGTGAGGACGGCGTATATGCCGTGGCGGGCAGCAAGATTCTGGTGCCCGTGCGCAACGACAATGCCGATTTGCCCACACCTGATTTAAACGAGCAGTTGGCGCAGTTCCTCGCCACCCAACCGCTGGCTGAGGTTGCACCTTGAAGTTACGTTTTGTTGTTGTCGCCTTGTTACCTTATAGCCTGGCCCATGCGGAACCGCGCTATACACAGAATGATTTTGGTGGCGTTGGTCTGTTGCAAACACCGACTGCACGCATGGCTCCTGCTGGCGAACTCAGTCTTAACGCCAACCGTACAGAGCCTTATTCACGTTATAGCCTCTCTTTGCAGCCCCTTGACTGGCTCGAAGGGACATTCCGCTACACCGCTATTACTAACATCAAATACGGTGCAGCCGACGCCACAGGTAATCAGAGCTATAAGGACAAAGCAGTAGACGCAAAAGCCCGACTTTGGCAAGAAAGCCACTGGCTGCCTGAAGTAGCTTTGGGTTTCCGCGATATCGGCGGTACTGGCCTGTTCTCCAGTGAGTACTTTGTGGCCAACAAACGCTACAAGAACCTGGATTTCAGCCTCGGGATTGCTTGGGGATACATAGGTAATCGGGGCGATCTGGATAACCCGCTGGGCTATATCGATGACCGCTTTGACACCCGTCCCGAGACCGTAGGAACAGGGGATGTAAATACTAGCTCGTATTTCCGGGGCAGACCAAGCTTGTTTGGTGGTATAGCTTACCAAACGCCGTGGGCACCTTTAAGCCTTAAGCTGGAGTACGATGGCAACGACTACAAGCACGAACCGAGAAATAACAACCAAGCTCAGAAGTCCCCAATCAATATCGGCGCAGTCTATAAACTTAACGAAAATATCGACCTGACTGCAGGCTGGGAACGCGGCGATACCGCCCTGTTCGGTATTACCCTGCATACCAATTTTGTCAGCCGCAAGGCACCCGTCAAGAGCTTTGATCCACCGGCGCAGCCGCTCCCAACTCAGGCACCTGTCGCACCTCTGGAAGAGATCGACTGGGCTGCGGTATCGCAAAAACTGGAGAAAAACGCAGGCTATAAAGTCGAGCGCATCGCCCAACGTGATTCCGAACTGATGGTGTATGGCGAGCAGTCAAAGTACTTCTACACCGCCAAAGGCGCGGGCCGGGCCAGCCGGATTCTGGACAATACTGCCAACGATGAGATCCAGTGGTTCACCATGGTGAACAAGCGTTATGACATGCCAGTGGAAGAAGTCAGCGTTCCGCGCTCAACCTTTCGCGACGTCGTCAATAACGAGCAGGATCTGGTCAACCTGCACCGCACCACCGAGGTCAACCGTGCCACGGCCCACTATGATAAAACCCTGTATCAGCAAAAGCCTGACCCGTTCACCTATGGATTTGGCCTGGGTTACCAGCAAAATCTGGGTGGACCGGACGGCTTCCTGCTCTACCAGATCAGCGCCTATGCTGAAGGGCAATATCGCTTCACGCCTAATACATGGGCAAGTGGCGGCGTCAGCGTCAACCTGTTGAACAACTATGACAAGTTCACTTATGACGCGCCAAGCAACATGCCGCGTGTGCGTACCGACTTGCGCCAATATGTCACAACCTCCGATGTCACCATGCCAGCCTTACAACTTAACAAGGCAAAGCGACTGGACCAGGATCTGTATGGCATGGTCTACGGCGGTTATCTGGAATCGATGTATGCCGGTGTCGGCGGCGAACTCTTGTATCGCCCAATGGGCGAGCGCTGGTCGATCGGTGCCGATCTGAACTATGTACGCCAACGGGAGTTTGACCAGGGCTTTGGCCTGCGTGATTACAGGACAGTAACCGGTCATGTCACCACTTACACCAAGCTGCCGTTCGATCTGGACGCCGCAGTCAGCGTCGGCCGTTATCTAGCCCGAGACTGGGGTACCACCATCGATATCTCCCGCGAATTCACCAATGGCGTGAAATTCGGTGGCTGGGTAACCCGCACCACGGCATCCAGTGAGGAATACGGCGAAGGTAGTTTCGACAAAGGTATTTATATCTCGATTCCGTTCGACGAAATGATGAGTGTGTCGACCATGAGCCGCGCCAATATCGCCTGGGCACCGCTGACGCGGGACGGTGGCGCCATGCTGCATCGCCAGTACTCGTTGCATACCATGACCGATGGCCGCAACCGTGATGCCTTCTATGAAAACTTCGAGAAGATCACCGAATGAAGCCGCTGATTCAACGCATAGTTGAACTGCCCTTCTGGCTGCGCGCACTGCTGTTTCTGGCCGTGTGCGCAGGCCTGCTGTTTACAGGCTTGCGCAGCCAGCCGATTCCGGAGCTTTTTGCCCAGGAAGACAAGCTGCATCACTTTATTGGTTTTTTCGCCCTGGCATTCAGTTGCCGCCTTGCGTTTTTGCCTGTCAAGCTGCACTGGATCGCCATCGGCTGCGTACTGGCCGGGGTGTTGATTGAATATGCCCAGGCCCTTATTCCATTGCGCACGGCGTCATTTTACGACGCACTTGCCAATACTGCCGGGGTGGCACTGGGCCTGCTTGTGGCTTGGCGCTTCTCGCGCCCCGTAAACTCGCATTGAATAATATGTGAATTCATGCTATCGCCAATAATTTATACTGCCAACAACGCGATTTATCTCGATAAATCGACCTTCGATATGCACAAACTTGAAAATTGCCAGCAGGAATAACACTAAATGCAGCAAATGTTATAAAATGTCTGATTCGATATTGTCTTGTATGGCAAAATCCCACAGCCTCTAAGTACTTGGGTTAGGTGATATGCTTGCTGCAGGATGCACTACCGATATTCAGGCCCCCAAAGCGCTTAATTTTGTCTATAGCCAAGCGCTGGTCGATGATATAAATCAGCTTGTCACTGCTGAAGTGAGACATCTCGACGCCTGCGACACGTTGGGGAATATGGCTTGCGATTTTAGTACCACAGAAGCCGCTTTTATTGAGGTGAATGCTCCTGAAGCTGTTAATGACAGCCTGGAGTTGCTTAAGCATATCCGTACAATCAATGAGGCCGCCTGTATTTATATATTGGTAACCCATAACAAATCGTTCAACAGCACCCATTATTATCTAGCTGGCGCGGATCACTGTATTAAGTTGCCGATTGATCCACTGGAAAAGCAGGCATTACTGTCACGCACTTTAGCGGAGTCACACTGGGCCACAACTACCCACCTGACCCTTGACCGCACTCGGCTTTTATTATGCAGCGCCAGTCAAAAAATTGATATTTCATACACTGAAATGATCATTATCGACGCACTGTTACAGGCGCCGCAGCATGCACTGAGTCAGGACAGCATTGCTAAAACCCTGGACCCCAACATTGTATTTTATGACCCGCGAGCATTGGAAAAAACCATTAGCCGCTTGAGAACCAAGATAAAAAAATACTACCACCTGGAATTGATCTTTAGTGTTCGCGCATTCGGCTATCGACTGCGCCGGGGCACTATTCAGGAATAAAACAATTACTTCATGAACTGCGCTGCAGCGCGCTGTAGTTCGCCAACTGGCACCCGCCTGACACCGACGAATGGAGACGTTGAAGCATGAAGGTAACACTCAGATACTCAGCTTACATACCCTCGGCCAATAACAACTGGATTGCATATAGCTTATCCAGCGCAGCCCTTAAACAAAGCCCTGCTAGCCAACAGACCGGCGAACGCAGTAGTTCGCAGTGGCGTACGCTGCAATTGGATAGCTGGGTAAATGCACAGCGTGGCATGGTGCCTGCTAACAATCATGTATCCAACGCAGCCAGCTTGATAACGGCAATAAAGCCTCACTTGCTGAACATCCACCCCTGCTCTCTGGGCCTGACTGTTATTCCTACTTTGAAAACTCCCCTGACCTCTCCAGCCCTTGCGCCTAGCGCACGCTATTCCAACAGTCCTGATACCTGGTTGTTTTGCTCAACAACACATCGCCTGTGCAATAACAACACCTGTATTCAGCTTACTGCCATAGAGTCGCTGCTGATCAAGACTCTGGCCCAAAGAGATGAGCGTGTTTGCAGCAAACAGGAACTTATTATCGGCATCAATAAAGATGCATCCAGCTACAGTGGCCTGGAAATGTGCCTCAGCCGACTCCAGAGCAAGTTTAAAGGTGTATTTGGCGAGCGACTGTTTCGCTCGGTACGCAACCGCGGTTATTGCCTGGTACAAGATGTGCAAATGGCCGAATAACTGGCATAAAGCAATCACGCAACCGACCGATACAGGCAATTAGCTATTATATCGACATCACTGCAAGTCGTATTTTATCGCTCTATTAAAAATAACATCCGCTCAATGCCTTGTTATAAAACGTCGAACCCTTGTTACTGAGAACCTTTATTATCAACGTTTCGTGTGGCCGATACCTTTTCAGATATAGCGCCACTCAACGCCTGCACATGGAAGAGTGCTGTGATTTATTCCCGTCAGTTACTCCCCTATAGTCAAGTCATTATCACAAGGCTGCTACCTTGATTCATACACGTCTAGATCGTAAAACCGTGGCCAGAGGGCTGACTTTTTGGGGCCAGTGGTCTGTCGCCATGGCCTTTGTCATCGCCTTGTTGGTAGCACTGGTCTATACCAAATTTGGCAGCGTCGATTTCCATTATCGCATCCTCGCCGTTCTGACCTTGCTGGTATCAGTGCCCGCCTATTCTGCCACCCATGTTTACTACAAAAGGCACTCCCTTTTTAACGGCTGTGTGCGCCTGTTTCTTGGATGGATGCTGACCCTGGCGTGCCTGTGCACCATCGGCTTCGTAACAAAATCCGGCGCACTATTTTCCCGGGAAACCCTGCTCAGTTGGGCCGCCTTGGGCTTTCTGATTCAAGTGCCGCCGTATTTGATCCTGCATCGGCTGTCCAGGTTTTATCACCAGCGCAATAACCATCATTACAACAGCCTTATTATTGGTTCTGATGGTGTGGCCCTGAAACTGGCTGACAGTTTTATTGAACAAAACCACTTTCCATTAGTCGGAGTGGTCAGCGCTTCCCCCTTTGAAGACGCGACCAATTCCCCACTTATCGTGGGTGAACTGACCCAGTTACGCTCACTGATTACCGAACATAACATCCGCCGGCTTTATATTTCGCTGTCCCTGCAAGAAGCTCAGCGTATTGAAGCACTGTATATCGACCTGCTTGATTTGAATGTCGACGTTGTCTGGGTACCTGACCTGGACAGCATGATGTTGCTTAACCATTCGGTCAGTGAAATTGGCGGCCGCCCTGCTATCCATTTGAATGAAAGCCCGCTTACCAGCTATCCAACTGCAGCCTTGAGCAAGGCATTGATGGAGCGCTCGCTGTCACTGGCGGCCATTATCTGCCTAAGCCCGGTGCTTGCAGGGATTGCCATTGCCGTGAAGTTATCCTCCCCTGGCCCGATCCTGTTTAAACAGCATCGGCATGGCTGGAATGGCAAGGTAATCAAGGTGTGGAAATTTCGCTCCATGCAAGTTCATGATGACAAACACGTCAAGCAAGCCAGCCGCAACGATTCACGCGTAACAGCCGTTGGCCGCTTTATCCGCCGTACCTCGCTCGACGAACTGCCTCAACTGTTCAATGTGTTACATGGTGATATGGCATTAGTGGGGCCTCGCCCTCACGCCGTTGCCCATAACGACTATTACACCGGCAAGATCCACGCTTATATGGCCCGTCACCGTATCAAGCCCGGCATTACCGGCCTGGCGCAAATCAGTGGCTGCCGAGGCGAAACCGATACCATTGAAAAGATGCAGAAGCGGGTTGAGATCGACCTCGACTATATCAACAACTGGTCGTTGTGGCTCGATATCAAAATCATGATCAAAACCCCGCTTACCTTGATCTCTAAAGATATTTACTGACAGTAAAGCGCCCTACCTCTGTGGGAGCGAGCCTGCTCGCGATGTTATTTAAAACTTCGCGAGCAGGCTCGCTCCCACCCACTTAATAGCTTCACTCCCCCCGTACCTCCCGCCCCTTACTCCCTCCGTGACTCTTCCTTAAAATTCGCACTCAACACCCCCTCCGCAATAGCAACTTCAATACTCTTATCCATCTTTAGTTGCCAGCCATTAAATTGGCGTCAATATACCCTCTAATTAACCCACTCTAAACACACAACAAAACAGCCTCATCGTCTCGACAGAAAACATACATGGCTATATGATATCACCCCGACAAGCAAGCCCCACCCAAACAGGATGTTTTGTGTGCCGAAGTTCTTTTACACGGACTGCGTAATAACCGATCTTAAACAAATAGACTTTCACCGCGATGAGTTTTCTGCCCGTATTAATGGTCGTACGGCCAAGCGCCTGGCCATGACCCATGACCTTTATCACCACCTGATGGGCGCTGACCGCAGTGGTAAAAGCCGGCTCTGGTTTTACGCCCCCGGGTTCAATAAAGCGCTGGTTATCGCCGCTGTACGGCCTGCCGGCCAAGAGCACAACGTGCTGCGCAATCGCGCATTCAGCAGCCCTTACAAAATGATTGTCAGAACCTTGCTTGCCGGCGTGCTGGCCTGGTTCGCCACCTGGGCCTTGCTGGCGGTGCCTGTACTGTCCTGGTATGGCGCCAATGCGCAAAAGGGTGTGCCCTTGCTGGAAACACTCAGCCTGCAGATAGGGGCCGGGGTTGCGTTCCTGAGCTTCAGCTATTGGCTATGGGTTCGGGTAAAGATGCACCGGCTCCAGCGCTGGCCATCGGGGGATTTAACGCCTTATACCCAGGTAACTGTTCCAGTACCCGACGCCGCCCCGCAGGTCCCGGCAAAAGCTGCAGAAGAGCTTGTCGATTAACCCCTGGCACTTTTTAACGCTCGCTGTTTTGCCATACGGCGGCCCCTTCCTGCTACCCCGGGTGCCGAGGGCAGCCCTTACCCAGTTGTCAGGTGCAATGGATGGCCATTCTTTATTTTCAGATCTTGATTATTTTTACTCTTTATCTCGCGCGCCGCCTGGGTAAAAAGTCATTGGTTATTGTCTGTTGTGCATGGTCCATATTCAGCCTTTCGAACGGGTTTCTGCCCGGCGTGATTCTGCTCCAACTGTTTACCCTGTGGGCAGGCTGTTATTGGTTTCTGAAGCGCAAAACAAACCACGCCGCAGAGGCACCTGCAACAACGCATGCCGAAAAGAGGCCTGCAGTATCCGGCCCTACGCCGACCCCGCCGCTGCTTTTGGTGCCTGTAGCCTCAACGCCTCTTGAGAGTCCACCCACGGACGGCGGCTTTCTTCGCTCGCTCGACACCCTAAACAATGCACTCTCATCCTTCAACGACTCGGTCTGTTTGAGCCTTGAGGTTCAAAAGGCAACCGCCTCGCTCGCAGCCGTCTTGTTTACCGAGAAGCTTTGCACCGAAAAAGCGCTGGAGCACGCGCGCGCGGCTTTAAAGCTGGCTGCCTGGCGCCAGGAGCATGGCGAGAAAGCCTGGGCGCATTATCTGCAAGCGCAGGCCATATACACCAAAGCGCTCGACTCCAGTGCCAACGCCGCTGTAGCCGCGCCACTGCCCGAGTGGAGGCACATCGATTTTTCCAGCGCCAGGGAGGGTGATACCCCGCTGGCGATTGCCATAGAGGCCAAAAAACGCCAGCTGCAAGGGGAACGCGACAGGTTTTTCAGCGATATTGCTCAGCAAGTCTGGGCTGATCTCTCTCTTCGCATTGCCATGGCTGATGAGCTGAGCAAGGTGGGCGGCCACGAGACCTGGGCGTGCATTTCCCGCCAGGCTGAATTCACCCACAAACCCCTTGCGCGCCTTATGTTTGGAGCCATATTGGGCAAGGTCCAGACATCAACGGCGGATCGCCCGACACCCGTGTTACAAGGCCGTGAATCAATCGGCTTTTTGCCAGGGTTCCTGCTAAAACAAGCGCTCCAGACTCGCGCGCGGGTGCTGGAACTCCCCTATCTGGTTCATTTCACTCGCGTCGAAAACCTGCCTTCGATCATGCAGCATGGCCTGTGCTCCATCACTACCCTTAATGACAAACAGATCGACTTCAGGTTTAACGATCATCTGCGCCTTGAAGGTCAGCCCCATGCCATTTGCCTGTCTATCGGCCATCCCAATGACAAAATGTTCGCCAGTTACCGCTGGAAAAGCCCCGAGCAAGGCTGGGCCGTTCTTGTGATTGATCGCTGCGCCTTATGGTCACTGGATACAGCATTCTGCAATCACAACGCAGCAGATCACCGAATTCGCCAACGCCCCCTCGGCGACCTTAAAACCCTGGCGGCCTTCGACAGCCTTTTTATGCCGCTGAGTACCCTGCCCTCTCGAGAGGACAGCAGATTGCTGCCCTTCGACCCTACGGATGTACAAGCCGAGGTTTTAATCTTCGACACGTTACTACCCGAGCTTATCAACGGTGTGGTTTTCAGTGACCCGCACAACCTGCAAACGTATAAAGACTGCATTGCGGGCAAGCCTGCGCACTTGCACACTGAGAGCCACGGCTTTCTCGGCGCAAGAACTTATGCGCGCAAAACCGGATGGACTTATTGATGGCCAGCAGACCCGTTTTTATCCCTGACCTTGATGGGCAAGCGCTGGTGCGTACACAGACCCTGGCCTTTCGATGGTTTGCAGGTCTGAGCCTGTCCCAGAAGCAGAAATCCGTCACCGCACTGCATCAGGCAGCCCATGCAATACCTGGTGTAAATAAGGTGCTGGAGGTGTCCACTAAATCCACAGAACCTCTGGGCGCCGCCCTCAGTGCTTTCAATCTGTGCTTTGCTCACTCGGTGCTCGGTCACTCGTTGAGTGTCGAATGCGCTTTCCAGGGCAGCAAGGTATTCGTTCAGGGTGGGCCTTTCACCGATATCTATGCAATGTCCTCCCGCGAGGCAAAGCGAGATGAACGGCTGCGTGTTTCTGGCAGGCTGACAGGCTTTGATTTCGCCAACGTGCAATGGCCTCTGGAACCGCAAACAGCATTTTATGACTGGCTGTATATCAGCGCGCTGAAACACCGGGCGGACCTGGCGGATCAGCTATCCGAATATTCTGCGTTCACCGACATTGAGTTCAGCCCGCAAAAATCCATCAATTGCCAGGCTTACTCGGTTGCACTTTTCGTTTCCCTGCAGCAGAGAAACCACCTCGAACAGGCCACCGAGTCGCCAGCAGCTTTTCTCCGCTATTTAGGATCCAGGCCTGTGATCAGCGCGCGCCAGGACGACCTGTCGCAGGGGCGGCTGTTCTGAGTGTGCCCAGGCACAGGCTTGGCCTGCGCCATTGAGATCGACAAGCCATGGCGGGACAGAGAGCAACTCTGGCAAAACCGGCTGCTGCAGCTCGGTATGGACGAATGCCCATAATCCGCAGCCAGCGCTCAAAGATTGCCGACCAACCCTTCGGGTTTTAGTCCGTTATGTCAGGGTGACACGCTTTTGCCCCAAGGCCGGCGGGTCGAAGAAATGGCAAGCAGACGCAATTTTGTCAGAGGTGGTGTGACGCTCGAAAAAGTGAGGTACGAGCGCTCTACCTCCCGCTTAACACCTAGCCTTCAACAACTTGCATCCCCAACAATTACCACGCTGATTTCATCGAGCTGACCACAAGCCGCATGATTTAGGTCATTCCCCAGGTTGCGCAAGCGATCCGAAAAATTGCGGAAGTGATCCGCCAAATCGCAGCCATAAAAAAACCCCGTAGACCAAGGTCTACGGGGCTTTCGAATGTGGAGGCCGAAGCCGGAATCGAACCGGCGTGGGCGGATTTGCATTCCACGGTAAATATTGTTTATTTTCATATAGTTACGATCGTTACGGAACCACACTTGAGTTTGTATCGACAGGCTGAAATAACTAATTTTGAGCCATCCGGATTTTGGATGCGGAACCGTTTTAGAGCGTCCATGTAGTACTTTTTTTCGATTCTCAATATGAAACATACATTAACGAAGTAACTAACCAGCCTGGAACGCCCCCCCCTAGACAGTCTGATTTCTGCGCAGTAGCGTCTAAGTCAAATATCACTTAATTGGGTCAGGTAATGGTTTCTGCAGCAGTTAGGGAGGAAGTCCGACAGCGCCTTCGCCGTGCGGAGGAAGAGCATGAGGTAAAAGTGCTTTTGGCCGTTGAGTCAGGAAGCCGGGCCTGGGGGTTCGCGTCTCCCAATAGCGACTACGACGCACGGCTCATCTACGTCAATAAACCTGACTGGTATCTTTCTGTTGGCCTTGAAGAGCAACGTGACGTCATTGAGTACCCGATCATTGACGAGATGGATATCAATGGCTGGGATCTGCGCAAAGCCCTGAGGCTTTTCTGGAAGTCCAACCCCGGGTTTGTTGAGTGGGTGCAATCGACAATCGTGTACGAACGCTCCGGATCATTCCACGAACGTGCTAAGGCGTTATTACCCGAGGTTTACTCGGTCGAGAGCGGTATTTACCACTACCGCAGCATGGCCAAGACCAATTACAGGGGGTACTTGCAAGGCCCACAAGTACCACTAAAAAAGTACTTCTACGTGCTTCGCCCGTTGTTATCAGTCCGCTGGCTTGAAGAATTTGGCAAGCCCGCCCCTATCGAGTTTGAAAAACTGCGCGTTGTGATCGACCGGGAGCTAGCGCTCCAGCAGGCCATAGACGACTTGCTTATGCTCAAACGAGCATCACCAGAAATGGGGCTATCCCCCCAGATTGCACCGATCCAACAATTCGTTGAGCGTGAACTGCAGCGGCTCGAAAGCATCAAACCACAACGTGGAGACCGCAAAGGAGTAGAACCGTTACTTTCAGACCTGTTTCGTTCAGTGCTGAAAGACACGTGGGGATGAGCGTCAAAATACTGAACCACCCTCAACACGTGTCACCGCTCAGCCAGAAAGTTTCCCTCTGATTAACGCCACTGCCTGATCTGCCGGCATGTTTGCAGTATCCACAGTAAAAGGCACGCAGTCCCACACTTCGTATTCATGACTCAGGACAGATTGCCAAGTTGGGGGAGTCAGTCCTGGGACACCGACCTGCCTGGTTTCCACACGACGACGGTGCTCATCCTGGTCCGAGCAAATCACCTGAATATCCATTAATGGGACACCTGCCCTACTGACAATCTCGCGCCATGCTTCCCGGCTTTCGGCAACGGGATTGACGCAATCCACTATGACCGTTTGCCCCAGCCCAAGATTGCTTAGCGCCAGTTCATTCGCGACAAAATAACCGCTGCGACCGACTTCATCTCTCAAGACTCCCGCATTACGAATTGCCTGCTCAATATTGTCGATACGCAGATAGACAGCCCCCAACTTGGCCGCCAATGCGCGAGCAATAGTTGTTTTTCCGGTGCCCGGCAGGCCGCTAAAAACAATGAGCATCAGTTTCCCCTATCGAGATAGATCAACCATCGTTTTAGTCAACGTGTACAGGCTCTGGCCCTATCCGCTGGACTAAACGATCCGCAGCCACGGCCAGCGCGACTGATAGCTTGTGGTCTTTTGATGGAACAAGTCAGGCTGGATATTTTTGGTGTTGGGCCGCAGATACCCCAGTGCGACATCATCCAACCCATAAGGCGTATACACCTCACCCGTACCAGGGTCCAGGCCAATGCAGGTACCCGCAACTAGATACCGGTCAATTCCGTCCCTGGCCGACTCAAGCTGAGGATAAGCCCTAGCAAAGCGTTCACCGTACCAGAGATGGACACGAGCCTGATTCTTGATATCAACCTTTGCGCCCAGATCCTGGAAAAGCTGCTGGGTACGGAGAATAACGTCGTTCTCGGCCTCCCAGGACAGATCCGTGTCGAAGTAAAAAATGTCGTAGTCCTTTACGCCTGATTCCGGTGGCAGACTCGAGTGGTGATTCCAGACGGCCTGAAATAGACAGCCTGCTGTCAGCATGCATTGGCTCAGCCCAAGCGAAGGCAACCGCTCTGCAATCTGCGCGTTAATCGGATTGGTCATCGCTATCGTGACCAAGCGTTCAGGAGTCAATTTCACTTTTAGTCCTCAGATTTCAATACGGCACGCTGCCCCTGCTGTAGATGTCTATGGTGTAGGGGGCAGTCCAACCAAGCTGAGTATATTTATAGACAACCCGATGGAGCGCCGGATGCTGAGCGGAATTCGGAACTCCCGACTAATCACAAATTCCGGAGGGTTATGCATGAGTTCACAAATGTTGCGCAACCGCTGGGTTGAGGCTCGTTTAAAAGCGGCTAAACAAGCCGTTGCTGATGACAATCATGAACTGGCAGCAAGTATTCGACAGTTTCAATTCAGGGATATTCGGCCTAAAGCCGCCAGTGAGATTGGGTTAAAACATGCCAGCCGACTGTTGGGGCATTCCAAAGAAGAAATGACTCGCAAAGTATATCGGCTGGTTGGGGAGGTTGTACGACCCACCCAATAAAAACCAACAAATCACCCTCACAAGAAAACACGATCATACAAAGTGGAAGCCAGCATTAAAAATACCAGCTTCAAAATTAAGTGATTGGTGACAAAAATATATCAGAAGCCTCGCAGAGCGAACCCTGAAACTAGTCTCTATTAAGTTGAAAAAGCTTTACATATAATTTTGCCTTGAGCTCTTTCAAATCAACAAAAGTCAATATACGCTGACTCTGCAAATCAAAGGGGATTTCTTCGAAGCCTGATGACACCAATACAACAGCCTTTCCAAGGCACTGAGCAATACCTACTTCATAATAAACGTTCGGATTTCGTCCATTCAGGTTGGCTATCACATATCTTGCAGATAATATTTGCTCTACAATATGCTTAAGAATATTCCCCTCTTTAAAAACTTCATCCCCTCTCACGCAAACCAACCCTAGCATCCCGCAGGCTTCTTTAATAGCCAAATGCTCATCCTTGTAAGCATCATGGAATGGGGTTATCAGAAATACCTTATCATCTTTTTCTTGAATAGCTTGAAAGTCTATACCGAGATTTTTAATAAATCTGAATTGATCTACACCGTGATTATTTTCAGCAGCTCCAGAGTGCTTAATATCAGCATCTCCACCATCAACGACTAAATGATTTAACTCTTGCCAACCTGCATGATCCTTCTGGAACTTTTCATTTATTTTATAAATACTCCCCTCTAGAGAGGACCTCACAGCCCCCAGCTCTACCTTCCCAAGAGCATGATTATACTTTGTCTTAGATTGCTTAACTTTAACCAGCAAATATACAAGCGGAAAAGAAAGCACGAAAGCTACAATACCTGCAAAATAAAATGCATCAGACATATACTCAAGGTGCATGAGTCTCTCCCAGCAACAACATCACAGAATAATATCCCATAAAGCTAGTCAGCGTCAGATTAAACACTGTTGTGCAATATATCTTAGCGACCCCTTTAGCACCTTCTGGCTTCCCATCCAATGCTGAGAGACAGTACCGCCACAACGAAATAGAAAAAACTTTCAATATGAAAGCACCAAACAAGAAAGCAAGTGTAGACGCAACAACCTCTCCTGTCTTTATCGTTATAATCAAACTAATGATTGTCGAAACACAAAAAACTGATATGTCTACAGGGAGTTCTACGACACACTTTAGTAGCTCTATCTCTTTTATAGACTTACCAACCAACAATTTAAGCATGAATGAAGCAAGTATCAACAACAATGGCAGTATCGCCGCATAAGTTGCGGGTGTCATAATTATTATCGCCCAGCGTTAACTATTTCTTAAGGAATTCAACAGTAATCAGACCAACTGTGATCTCCCGCATCAAACATCAAAATAATCTTCAGAGAATTTTCTAAATACAATATACCTAGCACACCTGAACCGTCATATTTTAGATGGCCAAATGCCTCCATGTCCAGAAAATATCCTGACTATGAGCTTTCAAAAAAATCACTGAGTAGTAATTTAGCGCTCGCAAAAAAAAAGAGAAATTCAGTTTTCGCCGCCAGAAATACCACCCCCCCCCATTTGACTTCCCGCCTTAGATACCTCCATGCGGAACACCTACCAAATATGCGGAACACATCCCCCCTTTTCCGCAGGCATAAAAAAACCCCGTAGACGTTAATCTACGGGGCTTTCGAATGTGGAGGCCGAAGCCGGAATCGAACCGGCGTGGGCGGATTTGCAATCCGCTGCATAACCATTTTGCTATTCGGCCAATTGTGCTTGATGATTCCTTGGAAACATCAAAAACAAGAGTGTGTTACTGCGACTATATCGCTACAAGCATTTGATTCTTCAGCACTTCAGGTTGTTGCCCCCGGGCTGATGGCGCGCATTATGTACTAGAAGCTGGAAGCTGGCAACCCCCTGAATTCTAATAATTTTTAGTTATTTTTCAGCCCCCCGTTTTCAAATCACGACGTTGCGTACAAAGCGAAGTAGTCCGTCGCCTTCGTTGCGGTAGGCATGGGGGCGGTTACTGGCGTACATATGGAACTCGCCCGCCGCTATATGCAGCGTCCGGTCGTCCATCACGAGGGTCAGGCAACCCTCAAATACGTAGAGCTGTTCGCTCCAGCCCTCGGCATCCGCCTGGGAGTGGTATTCCTCACCCGGCTCCAGTGTCCACTCCCACAGTTCTACTTCCCGTGTGGCGGTGGCCTTGGACAGTAGAACTGCCTTGCTGCCCACCCGCGTGCCCGTCCAGGCCACTTCGTTGATGCGGCTCGGGTCCGCGGAACCCGGGGCCTGGATCAGGTCGCTAAAGGCTACGTTCAACGCCTCCGCCACACGGTCAAGGGTGCTCAGGCTGACGTTCTTTTCGCCTGCCTCGATCGCCACCAGCATTCGCCGGCTTACCCCGGACTGTTCTGACAATGCGCTCTGGCTCAGGTGCGCAAGCAGCCTGAGACGTCGTACGTTCTGGCTGACGTGCTGGAGAACGGATGCGCGTTGTGAATTTTCTTTGGGCACTATATTGCTCACCTTGTGGGGCTGCGCAGTATACTGCCCAGCTTTGGCGCATTGTGCGTCTCCATTCCCGTCACACGCAAGGTTGCAATGTCATTGAAACTACCCGGGTTGCTGTCATTGACGTCCCGCTTCAGTAAAGCGGAGTGTGTGCTGATCCTGATCACCATGGTCTGGGGCATCACCTTTCTATTGGTACAACATGCCTTGACGGCAAGTGGGCCGATGTTTTTTGTCGGCCTGCGTTTTGCGGCCGCGGCGGCCATGGTCGCGCTGTTTTCTCTGCGCAGTTTGCGTGGCATCACGCTGTTCGAGCTCAAGGCCGGGATGTTTATCGGGGTGTCGATCATGCTCGGCTACGGTTTGCAGACCATCGGCCTGCAAACCATTCCAAGCAGCCAGTCGGCGTTTATTACCGCGCTGTATGTGCCGTTCGTGCCCCTGCTGCAATGGCTGGTGCTGGGGCGCAGGCCCGGGTTGATGCCGAGCCTGGGGATCATGCTGGCCTTTACCGGGCTGATGCTGCTGTCCGGCCCCGGCGGCGCATCGCTGGATTTCAGCCCGGGGGAGATCGCCACGTTGATCAGTGCCATTGCCATAGCGGCGGAGATTATTCTGATCAGTGCTTATGCAGGCAAGGTGGATGTGCGCCGCGTCACGGTGGTGCAGCTCAGTACTGCGTCCATTCTGGCCTTTTTGATGATTATTCCAACACAAGAGGCCATTCCTGACTTTTCATGGCTATTGTTAGCCAGTGCTGTCGGCCTGGGTGGCGCCAGTGCGGTGATTCAGGTGGCCATGAACTGGGCACAGAAAAGCGTTTCACCCACCCGCGCCACCCTGATTTATGCCGGCGAGCCGGTCTGGGCAGGCATTGCCGGGCGCCTGGCGGGCGAGCGTTTGCCAGGCATAGCCTTGCTGGGTGCCGTATTGATTGTTGCAGCGGTGATCGTCAGTGAGTTAAAAACCAAGGGTAAAAAGCCCGAAGCGCTTGAGGACAAGCAAGGCGATCAAGCCTGCGATTAAAGCTGCAAGCCTGAAAGACGGTACGATTTTTTTTACTTACAAGCGCTTATATAGGGGTAGAGCTGTAGGAAACCAGACAGGTTATCGACAGTCTTTGTAGGATTCAGCCACAGGTTTGCTGTTGGTGATCTGCAGCCCGCCCCGTATGATCGCTTACAAACTCCTGCAGATTAGAAGCCTATGTCCCTGATAGTTCTACTGCTTCTGCCCTTTATCGGCAGCTGTCTGGCGGCTGTTTTGCCGCATAACGCACGCAACAGTGAATCACTGTTGGCCGGTCTGATTGCTTTGATCGGTACTGTACAAGTAGCCCTGCTCTATCCACAGATTGCCCACGGTGGGGTTATCCGTGAAGAGTTCATGTGGCTGCCCAGCCTCGGCCTGAATTTCGTTCTGCGCCTGGACGGGTTCGCCTGGCTGTTCTCGATTCTGGTGCTTGGCATCGGCACGCTGGTGTCGCTGTACGCCCGTTATTACATGTCACCCGAGGACCCGGTCCCGCGCTTTTTTGCGTTTTTCCTGGCGTTTATGGGGGCCATGCTGGGCCTGGTGTTGTCGGGTAACCTGATCCAGATCGTGTTTTTCTGGGAGCTCACCAGCCTCTTTTCATTTTTGCTGATTGGTTATTGGCACCACCGCTCGGATGCCCGCCGCGGCGCCTATATGGCGCTGATGGTGACAGGTGCTGGGGGGTTGTGTCTGCTGGCGGGGGTCATGCTGCTCGGCCATGTCGTCGGCAGCTATGATCTGGATGCCGTGCTGGCTGCGGGCGACAAGATCCGCGCCCACAGCCTGTATCCGATCCTGCTGCCGCTTATCCTGATCGGCGCCCTAAGCAAGAGCGCGCAGTTCCCGTTCCATTTCTGGTTGCCCCACGCCATGGCGGCGCCAACCCCCGTATCGGCCTATCTGCACTCGGCAACCATGGTCAAGGCCGGGGTCTTTCTGCTTGCGCGCCTGTGGCCTTCGCTGTCGGGCAGCGAAGAGTGGTTCTGGATTGTCAGTGGCGCCGGTGCCTGCACCCTGGTGCTGGGCGCCTATTGCGCGATGTTTCAAAATGACCTTAAAGGCCTGCTGGCCTACTCGACCATCAGCCATCTGGGCCTGATTACCCTGCTGTTGGGCCTGAACAGCCCGCTGGCCGCTGTGGCTGCGGTGTTCCATATCCTCAACCACGCCACGTTCAAGGCGTCGCTGTTTATGGCGGCGGGGATTATCGACCATGAGACCGGCACACGGGATATCCGCAAGCTCAGCGGCCTGTTCAAGCTCATGCCTTACACCGCGACCCTGGCCATGGTGGCCAGTGCCTCGATGGCCGGGGTGCCGCTGCTGAACGGGTTCCTGTCCAAAGAGATGTTCTTTGCCGAAACCGTGTTTATCAATTCCACGGCCTGGGTAGAAATCGCCCTGCCGGTGATTGCGACCATCGCCGGTACCTTCAGCGTGGCTTATGCCCTGCGCTTTACGGTGGATGTGTTCTTCGGCCCACCCGCGACCAACTTGCCCCATACACCCCACGAGCCACCGCGCTGGATGCGTGCCCCGGTTGAACTGCTGGTGCTGACCTGCCTGACCGTGGGGATTTTCCCGGCGCAAACCGTCGGCCCGCTGCTTGCTGCAGCGGCTCAACCCGTGGTGGGGGGTGAGTTGCCCGAGTACAGCCTGGCCATCTGGCACGGCCTGAATGCCCCCATGATCATGAGCCTGATCGCCATGTCCGGCGGTATCGTGCTGTATGTGCTGTTGCGCAAGCAGCTCAAGCTCGACCGCTTCCCGCTGCCGCCGCTGATCCAGTATTTCAATGGCAAACGCTTCTTCGAGCGCAGCCTGGTGGTGATCATGCGCGGCGCGCGGCGCCTGGAACGCCGCATCAGCACCCAGCGCCTGCAAACCCAGCTGTTTTTGTTGATTCTGGTCGCCGTGATCGCCGGGCTGATCCCGATGTTGTACAGCGGGCTGGGCTGGGGCGACCGCCCGAAAATACCGGGCTCGATCGTGTTTATCACCCTGTGGCTGATTGCGATTGCCTGCGCCCTGGGCGCCGCCTGGCAAGCCAAGTACCACCGTCTAGCAGCCCTGACCATGGTCAGCGTATGCGGCCTGATGACCTGCGTGACCTTCGTATGGTTTTCGGCGCCTGATCTGGCGTTGACCCAACTGGTGGTTGAAGTGGTGACCACGGTGTTGATCCTGCTGGGCCTGCGCTGGCTGCCGCGACGGATCGAAGAGGTTTCACCGCTGCCGGGCACGTTGCGCAAGGCCCAGGTCCGTCGCTTGCGCGACTTGCTCCTGTCCACCGCGGTCGGTGGCGGCATGGCGTTGCTGTCCTACGCGATGCTGACCCGTCAGACACCCAACGATATCTCCTCGTTCTACCTCAGCCGCGCCCTGCCTGAAGGCGGCGGCAGCAATGTGGTGAATGTGATGCTGGTGGACTTCCGCGGCTTCGATACCCTGGGCGAGATCACCGTACTGGCCGCCGTGGCGCTGACCGTGTTTGCCCTGCTGCGCCGCTTCCGCCCTTCGAAAGAGAGCATGCAATTGCCTGCCCAGCAGCGCTTGCTGGCCAAGGACGTGATGACCGACCTGGTCAACCCGCGCAGCGCCAGTGACACCGCCCTGGGCTTTATGATGGTGCCGGCGGTGCTGGTGCGCCTGTTGCTGCCGATCGCCTTTGTGGTGTCGATGTACCTGTTCATGCGCGGTCACAACCAGCCCGGCGGTGGCTTTGTCGCCGGCCTGGTGATGAGTGTGGCGTTTATCCTGCAGTACATGGTTGCCGGCACGCAGTGGGTGGAGGCGCAAATGAGCCTGCGACCGCTGCGCTGGATGGGTACCGGGCTGCTGTGCGCAACCCTGACCGGGCTGGGCTCGATCCCCCTGGGCTATCCGTTCCTGACCACCCACACCGCTCACTTCAGCCTGCCGCTGTTGGGCGATATTCATGTGGCCAGCGCCCTGTTCTTCGATATTGGCGTGTATGCGGTGGTGGTCGGTGCAACGCTGCTGATCCTGACGGCACTGGCTCACCAGTCGGTGCGCGCCCATCGCCCGAGCAATCAGCTTGCCCCGCTGCCTGCCCTGCAACCGCCTCTTGCATCCAAAGAAGGAGCCGCCTGATGGAAGAAGTCATCGCCATCGCTATCGGAGTATTGGCCGCATCGGGCACCTGGCTGGTTCTGCGCCCGCGAACCTTTCAGGTGGTCATGGGCCTGTGCCTGCTGTCTTACGGGGTTAACCTGTTTATCTTCAGCATGGGCAGCCTGTTTATCGGCAAGGAGCCGGTGATCAAGGACGGCGTGCCCCAGGACTTGCTCAATTACACCGACCCGCTGCCCCAGGCACTGGTACTCACTGCCATCGTCATCAGTTTTGCCATGACCGCGCTGTTTCTGGTGGTCTTGCTGGCCTCTCGGGGCCTGACCGGTACCGACCACGTTGATGGCCGGGAGCCAAAAGAATGAATGTAATGCCGCACCTGATTGTCGCGCCCATTCTGCTGCCACTGCTGACCGCTGCCTGCATGCTGTTGCTGGGGGAAAAACACCGCCCGCTCAAGGCGCGGATCAACCTGGTCTCGACCCTGCTCGGCCTGGGTATTTCGGTGATGCTGTTGCTGTGGACTCGCGAGCAGGCGATTCCGGCTTCGATTGGCGTGTACCTGCCGAGCAACTGGCAAGTGCCGTTCGGGATTGCCCTGGTGGTCGATCACCTGAGCGCCTTGATGCTGGTGCTGACCGGCATTATCGCCAGTTGCGCCCTGCTGTTCGCCATGGCCCGCTGGGATCGCGCCGGGGCCAGTTTCCACGCGTTGTTCCAGATTCAGTTGATGGGCCTGTACGGCGCCTTCCTGACCGCCGACCTGTTCAACCTGTTCGTGTTTTTCGAAGTGCTGCTGGCCGCCTCCTACGGCTTGATGCTGCATGGTTCGGGCAAGGCGCGTGTCTCTGCCGGGCTGCATTACATCTCGATCAACCTGCTGGCTTCATCGCTGTTCCTGATTGGGGCGGCGTTGATCTACGGGGTGACCGGCACCTTGAACATGGCCGATCTGGCGCTGAAAATCCCTTTGGTGCCCGAGGCCGATCGCGGCTTGCTGCATGCAGGCACGGCCATTCTGGCGGTGGCCTTTCTGGCCAAGGCCGGCATGTGGCCGCTTAACTTCTGGCTGGTACCGGCGTACTCGTCGGCCAGTGCGCCGGTGGCGGCGCTGTTTGCGATCATGACCAAGGTCGGTATCTATACCGTGCTGCGCCTGTGGACCCTGCTGTTCTCCGGGCAAGCCGGGGCATCGGCGTACTTTGCCGGTGACTGGCTGATCTACGGCGGCATGGCCACCATTGTTTGCGCCGCCATCGCCATCCTCGCCGCCCAGCGCCTGGAGCGCATGGCCAGCCTGAGTATTCTGGTGTCTGCCGGGATCCTGTTGTCAGCCGTGGGTTTCGCCCAGCCCAACCTGACCAGCGCCGCGCTGTTCTATCTGGTCAGTTCCACCCTGGCCCTGAGTGCGCTGTTCCTGCTGGCCGAGCTGATTGAACGCTCGCGTTCTTCTGCCGACCTGGTGCTTGAGGATGATGTCGAGGTCACGCCCAGCCTCAGCGAGCCCACGGCCCCGCCCCGGGGCAGCAACCTGGACGACGAACAGAAAGTGGTGGTCGGGCTGGTCATCCCGTGGACGATGGCCTTTCTGGGCCTGAGCTTTATCGCCTGCGCGCTGTTGATCATCGGCATGCCGCCGCTGTCGGGCTTTATCGGCAAACTCGGCCTGCTCAATGCCCTGCTCAATCCGCTGGGGCTGGGCAATGCCACCGATGCGCCAATCTCAACCGCGGCCTGGAGCCTGCTGGCCTTGTTAATTCTTTCCGGGCTGGCCTCGTTGATCGGCTTTTCACGTATGGGCATCCAGCGTTTCTGGACCCCCCTTGAGCGCCCGTCACCAATCCTGCGCCGCATTGAATGCCTGCCCATCGTGCTGCTGCTGGGGCTGTGTGTGGTGCTGACGTTCAAGGCCGAGCCGGTCCTGCGTTATACCAAGGCCGCTGCCGACACCCTGAACAACCCCGAGCGTTATGTCATGGCCGTGATCGCCACCCGCCCTGTACCAAGCCCGCAGGCCAAGGCGGCACTACAGGAGGTGCAACCATGAGGCGCCTGTTCCCTGCTCCCTGGCTGTCCCTGGCACTGTGGGCACTGTGGCTGTTGCTCAACCTGTCCCTGAGTGCCGGCAATCTGCTGCTGGGCGCGGCGCTGGCCATTCTGGCGCCGGTGATGTTTGCGCCGCTGCGTCCGCTGCCGGTGCGCATTCGCCGTCCCGGGGTGATTATCAAGCTGTTCTTTTTGGTAGGCCGCGATGTGGTGGCCTCCAATATTGCCGTGGCCTGGGGTGTACTGCGCGCCGGCAAAAATCCGCCCCGTTCGCGGTTTATCAAAATCCCCCTGGACCTGCGCGATGCCAACGGTCTTGCCGCCCTGTCGATGATCACCACCGTGGTGCCCGGCACCATCTGGTCGGAACTGGCGCTGGACCGCAGCGTGCTGTTGCTGCACGTGTTCGACCTGGATGACGAGGCGTCGTTTATCGAGCACTTCAAAACCGCCTACGAGCGCCCATTGATGGAGATTTTTGAATGAGTGCCCTGCTCACCAATGCCATCCTGCTCAGCCTGTTTATTTTCAGCCTGGCAATGGTCTTGACCGTGATCCGCCTGTTCAAGGGCCCCTCGGCCCAGGACCGGGTTCTGGCGCTGGACTACCTGTATATCCTGGCCATGTTGATGATGCTGGTGCTGGGTATCAGATACGCCAGTGACACCTACTTTGAAGGCGCACTGCTGATTGCCCTGTTTGGCTTTGTCGGCTCGTTTGCGCTGGCCAAATTCCTGCTGCGTGGCGAGGTGATCGAATGAGTCTCTGGATCGAAATATCGGTGGCTGTGCTGCTGGTGCTCAGCAGCCTGTTTGCCTTGTGCGGCGCTATCGGGCTGTTGCGCCTCAAGGATTTTTTTCAGCGCATGCACCCGCCGGCACTGGCTTCAACCCTTGGCGCTTGGGGCGTGGCCCTGGCCTCGATTCTGTACTTTTCCGCCCTTAAATCGACCCCGGTACTGCATGCCTGGCTGATGCCGATCCTGTTGTCGATTACCGTACCGGTGACCACCTTGCTGCTGGCGCGGACTTCGTTGTTTCGCAAGCGCATGGCAGGCGAGGATGTACCGGCGGAAGTCAGCAGCGGCGGGCGTAGCGAAAACGCTAACTGAACCTGTGGGAGCGGGCTTGCTCGCGATAGGAACGACGCGGTGTGTCTGTCAGACCGCAGTGCGCCCATCGCGGGCAAGCCCGCTCCCACCCACTGGGCTACATCCAGCCCAGCCAGCTCCAGTACGTGGCACCGAACAGCAGCATCAGCAGATAACCCACCGCCGTAACGATCAACCCGACCTTGGCGAACTGTTTCGCGGTAAAGGTCTGGGTGCCCAGGCACACCATATTTTGCGGGGCGTTGATCGGCAGGATAAAACCGTAGCTGACCACAAAGCCCAGCAACATGGTCATGCCCAGGCGGTTGAATTCGCCCGGCAAGGTTTGCAGCACCGCGATCAGAATCGGCAGCAAGGCCGAGGTCAATGCCGTGGCACTGGCAAAGCCCAGGTGAATCAATATCAAAAACGCGCCCAGAATCGCAAAGATCCCCAGCGGCCCTACCTGATCCAGCCCGGTATTGGCCACCACCTGCCCGCCCAACCATTGCCCGGCCTGGGTGGTGAGCAAGGCCGTACCCAAACTGATACCCACCCCGAACACAATCACCGTGCCCCAGGGGATACGCGACTGCACGTCTTTCCAGGTCATCACGCCAAAGCGCGGCAGCAGCAAGAATACAAGGCCGGCATAGGTGGTCGAAGTGGTGTCAAAACTGTGCAGTTTGCCCTCGGTGGCCCAGGCCAGCAGCAAGGCGATCGATACGCCCATCAGGCGCTTCTGCGGGCCGGTCATGGGGCCCAGTTCGGCCAGTGATTTTTCTACGGCCTCCTTGCCGCCGGGGATGCTGTCGCTCTCTGGCGGGAGCATTTTCAGCACCACAAACAGCAGCACCGCCGACATGATAATGGCCCAGGGTGCACCGGCGATCAGCCAGTCGAGCCAGTTCACCCGCGCACCGAGCATCTTGTCCATAAAGCCCACGGTCAGCAGGTTCTGTGCCGCCGCGGTTTGAATGCCGACGTTCCAGATACTGGTGCCCTGGGCCACGACAATCATGATCCCGGCAGCAATGTTGGAGCGTTTGTCCACGCCGAAGGCCAGGATCACCCCCATCATGATCGGTACCACGCAGGCACTGCGCGCCGTGGCACTGGGCACCACCAGGCTGAGCAAAATGGTGACCGCAATCGCCCCCAGCAAAATGCGTCGGGTGCTGGTGCCAATACGCGACAAGGTGACCAGGGCAATGCGCCGGTCAAGGCCGGTGTGGGTCATAGCAGCCGCGATAAACAGGGCACCCGCCACCAGGGCCAGGGCAGCATTGGAAAACCCGGTCAGGGCCATGGTGATGCCAGCAGAGGTGCCGTAGAGCTTGGACGGGTCCGCCAGGGTGGGCGCCATGCCGATTAAAAACGCCATCAGCGAGGTGATCATGATGGCGCTGGCTTCGTACGACACCGCTTCAGTGATCCATACCACCACGGCAAATGCCAGGATCGCCAGCATGCGATGACCGGCTACCGGCAAGTCGGCGGGCAGTGGCAACAGTAGAATGCCGATCATGACCAGGACTGCTATCACCAGACCAATGGGGAGTTTTGCTTTTGCCGTCGCAGGCGTGGGGCTGGTTGCAGGCGCATTCATGGCCATCTCCTTGAGCTTGAAAACCCGTGGAGCATAGGTCAAGAGCGGCGGATGGGTTTTGATATTGATCAGCTCAGAGGCACCCTCACCCCAACCCTCTCCCAGAGGGAGAGGGAGCTGACCGCACGCGGATTCAAACTCAACGCCAATCAGTCCCCTCTCCCTCTGGGAGAGGGTTAGGGTGAGGGGGCTTTGGGCTACTGGATCTTGTAGTGAAAGGTATTACGCACCCCCGGCACCGTCACCGCCTGGCCATCGACCATGCGTGGCTGGTAGCGGAACGTCGCCGCCGCCACTAAAGACGGCCGGATAAACGCCGGGTGACAGTTGCCCACCACTTTGGGGTTGTCGACCTTGCCCTGCGGCGTCACCGAGTACTCCACCGTGCAATCGCCCTGAATGCCCTTGTCCAGTGCCCGTTGCGGGTAGTCCGGGGCTTGTTTACTGATGGGCAGGTACTGGCGCACATCCGCTGCCGCAGCCGCCTGCTGCGCTCGCCGGGCATTATCCGCCGCTGCAACCCGGGCCTGTTCAGCCACGGCCTGCTGACGCTGAACCTCAACCTGCTCGGCGCGCTGCTGCGCGGCTTTTTGCTGCTCCACTTGCGCCTGCTTCTGCTCCTCGACCCGCTTGCGTGCGAGTGCCGCCTGTTCCAGTTTGCGCGCCTGGATCTGCGGGTCCACTTTAGGCTTGACCACCTCGGGCCTGGCCTCAACCACCGGTGCCGGAGTCACCACCGGCAGCGGCTCCGGCGCAGGAGGCGCCATTACCGGTTCGGCGGGCAGCATCACCAGCCGGGTTTTCAGGGTCGATGGCACAGGCTCCGGCAGCGATTGCTCCATGCTCCAGCCCAGCACCAGGAACGCCACCACAGCGCTGTGCAGAGCCACGCTGACCACCAGCGCCTGGCTGTTATGCCACATCCGCGACCAGGGCAACGGCTGTGCAGGCGCCAGCTCGCCGTGCATCAACGCGGCACTCATTGTGGCGCCTCGGTCACCAGCCCCAGGTTGCTCACGCCACCTTGCTGCAGGGCCGCCATCGCCTTGACCACGCTGCCATAACCCGCCTCGTTGTCGGCGCGGATATACACCTGGGTGTTGCTGTCCTGCGCCACCACCTGGCCGACCTTGGCCTGCAACTCCTCAAGGCTGACGGCGCTGTCGGTCTGGTTCTTGGTGTCCAGTTCACTGCCCAGGTTCCAGTAGTAGCCACCTTCGGCCTTGACTGACAGAGTGAGGATTTTTTGCTGGCTGTCATTGACCAGGGCTTCACTGGCCACTTTCGGCAGTTCGATTTTCACCCCCTGGGTCAACATCGGCGCGGTCACCATAAAGATCACCAGCAGCACCAGCATCACGTCGATGTAAGGCACTACGTTCATTTCGGCCTTGGGCCCGTGTTTGCGCTGTGGTCGAGCAAGCATGATGAAACTCCCTTTCAAGCGACGGCGGACATGTTCCGCGAACCGGCATGCAGGCTGCGGTACAAGCGCATCTGCACTTCATTGCCGAGGCTGTAGTAACGGGTCAGCAGGGTCTGGCTACGGGCCGAGAAACGGTTGTAGGCAATCACGGCCGGGATCGCCGCAAACAGGCCGATGGCGGTGGCGATCAGGGCTTCGGCGATGCCCGGGGCGACGGTGGACAGGGTCGCCTGTTGCACCTGGGACAGGCCGATAAAGGAGTTCATGATCCCCCACACGGTACCGAAGAGTCCGATATAGGGGCTCACCGAGCCGACGGTCGCGAGAAACTGCAGGCCTTTCTCCAGGCGAATCTCCTGCTCGCTGATGGCCACATACAGCGCCCGCTCCACCCCTTGCATCACGCCTTCGGCATCCACTCCCGGCTGCTGCTTGAGTTGGGCGTATTCACTGTAGGCAGCGGCGAATACTCGCTCGGCACCGGCATCTTCCTGGCTGGCGTCGCGGCTTTCGCGGTACAGGGCATTGAGTTCGCCCTGGCCACGCAGGCGCCCGGCAAAGTTGTCCATGTCGCGCTCGCTACGGCGCAGGATGGCGCTGCGGCGCACAATCAGAAACCAGCTCAACAGCGAGGCCAGCAGCAGGATCAGCATCACCCCCTTGACTAGCAGACTCGCGTCGCTGATCAGGCCCCAGATCGTCATATGTTCCATGGTTGCGTGCATGTTGTTGCTCCAGTAAAGGGGTATTTATAAGCGTCTTAAATGACCGGGTTATGGCAAGTGCAGGGCCTTGGCCACTTCAGCCCAGGGGATGTACTTGAAGTTCTGCGCCTGCTCGGGCATGCGTTTGCGACCGTCCTGAACCACCAACATGCCTTTGTGCCACGGGCCGCCGAGGTTGGCCGAGGTCACTTCCAGGCCATCGGTTTCCGACGCGCCGTCGATGCCCGCCGCCGCATTGACCCCCACCCGGAACGCACCGCGCAGGGCATACGGCGGCTCGGCATCGACCACCACATAGCTGTCGTTGCCCTGGCTGGAGATCACCAGGTAGTTGTCTTTGTCGGTCTGGTACAGGCCCATGCCTTCGATATCGTCATGCACCTGTTCACCCACCCTGATCACGCTGGTGAGCGTGGCCGGTTGGTCAGGCCGGGCATCCACCGCCCACACCGCCACATCCTCCTCACCGAGGAACAGCCGCTGGTTGCGATCGTCCGCTACACAGCCTTCGGGTTGGCTGGCCACCTTGAACTGGCGCACCAGCTCGCCCTGCACCTTGTCGCCCTTGGCGTACAAGCGGTGCTGCAAAAAAGTGCCGTCCTTGTCGTTGGTGAAACTGTAGATCTCGCCGGTAGGGGCCTTGAACAGGCACAGGCCGTAAATATCGGTGACCGGCGTGGCAATCTCGCCCGCTTCCTGCAAGGTGCCGGTGGCGCGGTCGATGCTGAACACGCTGAGGCTGTTGTGATCGCGATTGGTTGCCACGGCCAGATCCACAGTGCGTCCGCCCAGCTCGAAACCCGGGCGCACATCGACGTTGTTCAGGCGGCCCACAGGCAGATGCTGCACGCGTTTGCCCTGCAGGTCGTACACCTCAAGGCCCTGCTGCTTGTTGGTGCCCAGTACCCGGCTCAGAGCAGGGGTTTTCGGGTGTACCCAGATGGCCGGGTCATCCGCGGCATCACCCTGGCTCATCACCACGTCGGTTTGCACCGCAGGTTTTACGCTGACCAGCACAGGGGGGTGGCTGGCCGGGGTGGCCTTCCAGCCCAATGCGCCTTCGTACATTTTGCTGCTGGCACCGTCCTGCACCAGCAGTTGCAGGCCATGCGGCGTCTGACGCAGGGCCAGATGCTCCGGCTCGCGGACCCCGGCCAGGGGCAAGCTGGCAACGGCTGCCCAGCCCTTGCCCTGCTGCTGATACAGATTCAGTTGTGCCGCCTCGGGATCGAGGCCGAGCATACCGCCCGGCACCAGGGCCATGTCCCCGGTGGATTTTTTTACGTTGCCAAATGGCTCGACCATCGCCACCGGCACACGCTCGACGTCGGCCTCGGCATGGGCCGGGTAGGCCCACCAACCGACATTCTCTTCGTTGACGAAGAGGTTCTGCGCGGCGTCATCGACCTTGCAGAACTTGGCCTGCGGCGGCAGGGGCAGGCTGCGCACCAGCAGCGGCGTCGGCAGACGGCGGTTGTCAGCGGCAACCAGCCATTGCTCGCCCCTGCCCTCTTCGCCCACGGTAAACAGGTAGATATTGCTCGCGTCGTCCTGGTACAGACACACGCCATTCACCGCGTAGTCGCGGGTGGGCAGATAGGATGGCGCCTGCCATTGATGGCTCTTGGGGTCGAGATTGAACAGCGCAACCTGCTGCTTGTCCTTGTCGTTACTGGCCACCAGCACCTGGTCGCCCAGGGCGCGGCTGTCCAGCCCGGCAAAGGCGCCCTGGACCCGGCTCAGGGTGTTGCCCTGTTTATCAAGCAACAACAGGCCTTCACGCTTGCTTGCCGCCAGGCGCTCGTCACCTGTGCTACCGGGTAAAAAGCTCAGGGCCTGGGCCTTGCTGGTGGACCATTGCTGCAATGTCGGGGCAGCAATATCGGTAGCTGCCTGGACGCTGCCTGCGGTCAGGCAGGCCAGCAAGGGCAGGAGGCGGGGTTTGCGTGTGAACATGAGTGATCAATCCTGAATTCTGTTCAAAAAAACAATGGCGCTTCAGTGGGAGCGAGCCTGCTCGCGAAGGTCTCAACATCACTTACCGCCTTCGCGAGCAGGCTCGCTCCCACAAGGGGGGGGGCATCGAAGCCTTAAAAATGGGTGTAGGTCAGGCCCAGTGAGTAGGTCGGGCCGTATTCTTCGTACTGGTTGTTGAAGCGGCTGTTGCCGCTGTACGTGAAGTACGGCTGGTCCGTGAGGTTCTGGGCGTCGAACTTGACTTGCAGGTTCTTGGTCAGCGAGTAGCGGGCACTGAAGTCGACAAAGGTCTGGGCATTGACATAGGTGTCATGGGCCTTGTCGTTGACCCCGGCCAGTTCGTAGAGGTAGTCCGACTTGTAGTTGGCCGACAGGCGCAGGCTCAGCTTGTCGTCTTCCCAGCCGAGCATCAGGTTGCCGACGGTCTTGGACTGGTTGGGCAAATCGATATCGCGCTTGAGGCTGGCTCCGGTCGCTGCGTCAACGCCCTTGATACTGGCATTGGAGCGGCTGAACGTGCTGTTGGCGCCCAGGATCAAACCGTTCCAGGGTGACGGCAGCCAGTCGAATTTTTGCGAGTAGGCCAGTTCCAGACCATAGAGCTTGGCGCTGTCGCCGTTGGCATAGCTGTGGGCTTCGGTGAAGTCGACCCATTCGCCGCTGCCCGCCAGGTCGTTGTTGTAGACGAAGTTTTTAATGTCTTTGTAGAAGAGGAACGCCGACACCGTGCCCGCCTGCCCCATAAAGTGCTCGATGCCAAGGTCGAAGTTGCTCGATTCCAGCGGCTTGAGGTTGGGGTTGCCGAACTCGGCTTTGTCATCTTCGATAACAAAGCCCGGGGCTAGCTGGCCAAAGGTCGGGCGCACGACGGTGTTGGTCCAGGCCGCCCGCACCTGGGTGTTTTTCGCCAACTGATAGCGCGCATGCAGGCCCGGCAGCCAGTGGTGGTAATCGCGCTGGGTGTTTTGGTCTGCAAAGACGCCATCGCGCACGCCCGTACCCTTGGCCTCGAACTCGGTGCCCTCGTAGCGCATGCCGGCGATAAAGCGCCAGTCATCGATATCCAGGGTGTTCATCAGGTAGGCCGCATTGATGTCTTCGCGCATCTTGAAGTCATTGGCCCGCGAGTCCTGCTCGTTGTAGAAGTCGTCGCGGTTGAGGCCGCCGATCAGGTCCTTGATCGCCCCGCCGCTGATGCCCGGACCGTACTGGCCAAGGTTGTAGTGCAGGTTGCCCTTGTTGAACGCATTGAGGCTCAGTTGCTCGTCGCTGAAGCCCAGGTCGGAGAAGTCCTTGTAGGTCCAGGCATTGAGATCGTTGTCCTTGTTGCGCCGGCTGACCTTGCCGCCAAACTTGACCTGGGAGGCATAGCCCTGCACGTCGTAGTCGCGGGCCAGGTCCAGGCGGATATTTTTCTCGGTGTCCTTGGTGTGCTGCTCTTGCCAGTCCACCTTGTCCAGGCTGAAGTTGGTCGGGTCATAAAAGCCAGCGCCGATGATCGGCCGCGGTTTTTCGGTGTCGTAGAAACCGCCGTTGCCAATGCTCGAGCTGCCCTTGAAGGTGGCCCCGGCGATGCCCCCCGGGTTGTCTTCGCTGGACTCGCTGTAACCGGCCTGTCCGCTGAGGGTCCACAGGCCCATGGTGCGTTCACCGCCGAATACGTAGGACTGGATTTCCTGGGTTTCCTCGCGCTGCTTGAGCTTGCGCTTGGTCTTGGTTTTACCCACCACGTCTTCGGCCTGGGGGTCGGAGAATTCAAAGGCGGTGGAGTTGCGGGTTTCGTTGTCCTCAAAGCGGCTGTACAGGGTGCGCAGGTACAGACTGGTGTCGTCGTCGGGCTTGTAATCAAAGTTGAGGCCGCCACCGGCACGCTCGCGGCTGATCTCGTAAACACGCTGTTCAAAGCTGTTCAGACGGGCGCCGTCGGTGAAATCCCAATCGCCGCCGGTTTCGACGTTGTCGGAGCGAAAGTCGCGCTTGTTCCAGCTCAGGGCTGCGGCCACACCGAAGTTGTCGACACCGTCACCCAGGCTGAAACGGTCGCTGATGGCGCCCGACACCTTGGGGCTGGTCTTGTGGCTGTTCTTGTTGTATCCGGCCTCGGTGCTGCCGGTGAAAAACAGGCCGTCATGGTCGAAGGCCGAGAGGCTTTGTACGTCTACCGTGCCACCCAGGGAGTTGGCGTCCATGTCCGGGGTCAGGGTCTTGATCACCGACAGCGACTGCACCAGTTCCGAGGGCAACACATCCAGGGCCACGGCGCGGCGGGCGCTTTCCGGGGACGGTACCAGGGTGCCGTTGATGGTCACGCTGTTGAGGTCCGGGCCCAGGCCGCGCACGCTGACAAAGCGGCCTTCGCCCTGATCGCGCTCAATGCTGATACCGGGCAGGCGCTGCACCGCCTCGGCCACGTTGGCGTCGGGCAACTGCGCCACGCCATCGGCATGCACCACGCTTTCGATGGTGTCCGAGTTGCGTTGTTGCTTGAGTGCCTTGTCCAGGCTGACGGCCTGACCGACTACCTCGACGTGTTCAGTGGCACCGATGGCCGATGTCTCGGCGGCGCTCAAACGTTCGCTGGCGATTGCCAGGGCCAATGCACTGACCGTAAAGCCGACCCACTGCGCCTTGCTGCGACACTTGTACATGTTGGTGCTCCCCCAAAATCGCACGTCAGGCCGGGCAAATGGCCCGACAACTTGGGAGCGAAAGCTAGGGTCGGCGGATGACAGCGCTGTGACAGTGTTCGGCGAAACGCCCGAAACAAAAGGTTTCAAGTAGTGAGAAAGGGGTAAATGAGCTGATTTGACCTGATTACGAAAGGATCGCCCCCCGTAGCAGCTGCCGAAGGAACGAGGCTGCGTTCGACGACGGAGTCGTCGTAAAATCAGGTTGTGCGGTATTTAAGGTCAGTCCGACACCCCGCATTTACGATTGCTGCGCAATCGAACGCAGCCTCGTTCCTTCGGCAGCTGCTACGAAATCGGGTGCAACCACGAGCTTGCGTTTAACTTTTTTTTCACCACACACCTGAGCTGATTCGACCCGCAAGCCCCGTCATACAGTTGTCACACCGCTCTGCTCTGCTGACCGGCAATAGGTTTGGGTAGAACTGTGATGACTTGGTTAAACGTCCTTAAACACCATCGCTACAAGCTTGGTTTACTGCTGCTGGCCGCCAATGCCGCGGTACTGCTCAACCTGGCATTCGGCACGCCCAAGGCCTTCAGCGAATGGCACTGGCTGGATATCTTCGGCGAAGGCGGCACCGCCCTGTTTATGCTGTTCTGGCTGGGGCTGGTGATTAAAAGCCGGCCCACCGGGCGGGTCACCAACTACCTGGCGTACGGCCTGTGCTTTATGTTTTTTTCCTGGTGGGTGGATGTGCTCGACGAGTTTATCCGCCTGCCCAAACATATTGGCTGGGATCACTGGATGGAGTCGGCACCCATGCCCGTCGGCATGATTCTGCTGACCATCGGCCTGTTTCATTGGCACCGCGAGCAGCAGGCTATCAATCAACAGATGGAGAAGCGCGAGCGGGTATTTCGCGAGCACCGGCTGTTCGACAAACTCACCCCTCTGGGCGGCGCCGGTTACCTCAAGCACCAGGTCAGCGACTGCCTGGCGCAAAGCGTCGAGCAGCAACAGCCGCTGTCACTGCTGGCGCTGGATATCGACGATTTCACGTCCATCAACCAGCATTACGGCCACGCCGAAGGTGATGCCGTGTTGCAGGCCCTCAGCCAGTTGCTGCTGCTCAACCTGCGTCGCCACGATCTGCTCTGCAGGCTGGCCGGTGACCGTTTTGTGGTGCTGTTGCCTAATACCGGCGAGAGTCAGGCCCGCTTGCTGGCGCTGGAACTGCAGCAGGCGGTACAGAGCCTGGCCCACAAAACCCGCCAACAGGGTGAACGGGTGTATCTGTCGGCCAGTACCGCGGTGGTGATGGCCGTCAACGAAGCGCCCGATGAGCTGCTCAAGCGCCTGAACCTGACACTGGTGCGGGCCAAGCCGCCACGGAGCAAACGCGCATGACCCTGGACAGCCGCTGGTACGAAGCCGACAGCCGCTTTATTGCCGGGCACTATCAACCTGCGACCCTGATTGATCTGGCGTTGTCGCGGGATATCGACAGCCATCGCCTGCTGCGCGGTACCGGGCTGTTTTACGAGGACATCGTCGCCGGGCACACGCGCCTCAGCCCCCAGCAGTGTTTTACCCTGATCGCCAATGCACAACGCTTACTCGAAGCCGATGACAGCAGTTTTCTGTTTGGCCAGCGCCTGTGGCCGGGGCATTACGGCCCGGCCAGCCACGCCCTGCAGCAGGCACAGAACCTGCAGCAGGCCCTGGAAACCCTGATCCATCACCGCGCCCTGCTCAGCCCCTTGCTCACCCCGCGGCTGTTGCTGGACGACAAATACGCCTATGTGTACTGGCTCGACAGTTGTGGGGCCCAGGAGCAATTGCGTTTTGTACTGGAGGCCAGTATGACGGCGCTGATGGCCATGAGTCAGTGGCTCAGTGGCGAGCGCCTGCCGTGGGAATGCAGTTTCAGCCATGCCGAGCCGCATTATGTGGAGCAGTACTGGGTACATCTGGGGGAGAACACCCAGTTTGGCTGCCAGCTGGACATGATGCGCCTGCCCCGTGAATACCTGACCCGGCCCTGGCCGAATGCCTCGGCCATTGCCCGCCAAGTGGCCTATCAACAGGCACAGGAGCAGTTGCACAGCCTGGGCTTTCGCGCCAGCCTGCTTGACCGGCTGTATGTGTACTTGCGCAACAATGCCCGGGAGGCTCCGGGCCTTGAGCAGGCCGCGCAGCATTTTTCGGTGAGCCAGGCCACCCTCAAGCGCAAGCTGAACAAGCACGGCACCCACTTTCAGGCCCAGCAGGATCAGGCGCGCAAGCATATGGCGCTGTATCTTTACCAGATCAAGGGGCTGAGCAATGAAGCGGTGGCCGAGTACCTGAACTTCAACGACCCGGCGAACTTTCGCCGGGCCCTGAAACGCTGGACGGGGTGTACGCCCAATCTGATACGGCAGTTTCTGGCGTTGTAAGCCACTCCCCAAACCTGATGCGCGCAGGTGGATTGTGGGAGCGGGCTTGCTCGCAATGCAGGCCACGCCGGTTATCTGGAAAACCGCGGTGATGCTATCGCGAGCAAGCCCGCTCCCACAGGTTTAGCGGCGTTTACCAAACGGATCCTTGGCGCAGTTACCCCGCCAGCTCACGCAATTTGGCCAGCTCTTCAGCCCCCAGCGGGATGCCTTCGCTCAACGATTTGGCCCGCTCGATAAAGCGCCGGTCACCCGGCATGCGCTCAAGCCCTACTGCATGCATCTGCCGAACCAGTTCTGCGCTGCGCTGGGCAAAGCTGTTGCCGCCAGATTTGCTCGGGTCGATCACGATCAGCAATTGGCCGGTCCACGGGGTTTGTGCACCCGGGTGTTTCGACCAGTCAAACTCAAACGAGAAATTACCCCCCGTCAGCGCCGCCGCCAGCAACTCGACCATCATCGACAGCGCCGAGCCCTTGTGCCCGCCAAAGGGCAGCAAAGCGCCGCCGTCGAGGATGGCTTTCGGGTCTTCAGTGGGCTCACCCTGCTTGTCTACGCCCATGCCGGCAGGCAACGAGTGGCCTTTACGAGCGGCAATTTGCACGTCGCCGTGGGCAATCGCACTGGTGGCCAGGTCGAATACGATCGGATTGCCATCCGCACAGGGTGCGGCAAAGGCAATCGGGTTGGTGCCAAACAACGGTTTTTGTGCACCGTGAGGCACTACGCAGGTCATGCTGTTGACCACGCTCAAGGCCACCAGGCCTTCTTCGGCAAACGGCTCGACATCCGGCCAGAGCGCGGCGAAGTGATGGGAGTTACGAATCGCCAGCACCGCAATCCCGGCACTGCGGGCTTTTGCCACCAGCAACTCGCGGGCGGCCGCCAATGCAGGCTGGGCAAAGCCCCCCGCCGCATCCACGCGGATAAACCCGCTGGCAACGTCTTCTACAACCGGCACCGCCTGGCCATTGACCCAGTTGCTGGCCAGTGATGACAGATAACCCGGAATGCGGAATACCCCATGGCTATAGGAACCATCGCGCTGCGCCCGGGCGCAGTTGTCCGCCAGTACCTCGGCAACCTCCGGCGAGGTGCCATGACGCTCAAAAATCCGTTGCAGCAAGGCGGTCAATTCGGCGAGGGAAAGCGACTGCGTGGATGACATTCTGGGGCTCCAGTCTGATTATTTTTGTCTGAGGCAAACTATCCTTCGATGACAGTTCTCTGTCAATTGTTGACTTAATGACAGAAAACATTCACTTTCTGCAACGCGCTGAAATAAAAACAGGAAGCAGTCGTGAGCCAGCCGATTAAACAACGCCTTGAAAGCAGTCTGTCAACCGCCGCCCCCTCGGGCCGGGCGATTGCCAGCTACATGCTGGCCAATCTCTACGAGCTGCCCTTTCAGACCGCCGCCGACATCGCCAGCAAACTGGGGGTCAGCGAGTCCAGTGTGGGGCGCTTTTGCCGTGCCCTGGGCTATAGCCATTTCAAGGATTTGAAAAACGATCTCAAGGACGACCTGGGCGATGGCCCGTGGCTGGTCGGTGATCGCTTGCAAGAATTCCGCCAGCAGTCGAGCCAGAGCCCGCAGGCCCTGCCGCGCAGCTTCGAGCTGGAAGTCGGGGCGCTGGTCAAGGTCTACGAATACAGCCTCACCCCGCAGTGGCGTGCCGTCAGCCAGCGCCTGGCCACGCGGCCCAAGGTGTTTGTCGCAGGCTTCCAGACCGAGCGCGGCATCGCCGCCTCGATGGTGCATTTACTGCAATACCTGCGCGATGGCGTGCAGCTGGTCGACGGCGCCGCCGGGCATTACGCCGATGTACTGCTGTGCCCGCCCGCAGACTGCGCCCTGGTGGTGTTTGAAGCCCGTCGCTACTCGCGCCACGCCCAGTTATTGTGCCGCAAGGCACGCGAGGCCGGTATCGAAGTCACGCTGGTCACCGATACCTTCTGCGACTGGGCCGACCAGAGCGCCAATGAAGTGTTTCGCGTGCCCACCGAGTTCAACCTGTTCTGGGAGTCCACCGCGGCCATGCTGTCGCTGGTGCATTTGCTGATCAATGAAGTGTGCAAACAACTGGGGCCTGACGTTGAAAAGCGTCTTGAGGCAACCGCGGCCTTACACAATGAGTTCGTGGGCTACACATCCTCACCCGGATCAAAACAATAAAACGAGGTGCTAGATGAAATACGTCATTCGCTTTGCAAGTGCATGCGCACTGGTGGCCGCCGTTGCAGCCAACGCTCAGGCCGACACGCTGACTATCGCCACCGAAGGCGCCTACCCTCCCTTCAACACCACCAACTCGGACGGCACGGTGTCCGGCTTTGACGTCGACATCACCAATGCCCTGTGCGAGCGCATGAACGCGCAATGCAAGATTGTTGCCCAGGACTGGGACGGTATTATCCCGGGGCTGATGGCGAAAAAATACGACGCCATCGTCGCGTCGATGATCGTGACCGATGAACGCAAAAAGAAGATCGCGTTTACCAATCACTACTACCGCACCCCGCTGTCGATCGCCGTGCCTAAAGACTCTGATATCACCGATGCGCAGATCGACTTCAAGGGCCGCACCATCGGTGCCCAGGGCGCTGCAACCCAGGGTATCTACGCCGAAGACCACTACGAAAAAGCCGGCGCCAAGCTCAACCTGTACCCGACCCTGGACGAGGCCAACGCCGAGCTGAAAAACGGTCGTGTCGATGCGGTGATTGCCGACAAATTCCCGCTGCTGGAATGGATCAACAAAGCCAGCGACGACTGCTGCAAAATCATCGGTGACGTTAACGGCACCAATGCCGACGCCGCTATTGCCGTACGCCAGAGCGATACCGTGCTGCGCGAGCGCTTCAACAAGGCGCTGGACGAAATCGTGGCTGACGGCACCTATAAAAAGATCAGCAGCAAGTACTTCGACTTCGACATTTACTGAGTCGCCTGCCCTCGCTTGAGGGCCTCCCTGCCAATGACCCTGCCCTGCGCACGTAACGTGCGCGGCGGCTGAACTTCGGCCCACTTTTGCCCGGGGATTCGAGCATGCTCGATCAACTCTCACTTCTTTCTTTTGCCAGTGGCGGCTGGGGCTCGGCGTTGCTCGCCGGCGCGCTGGTGACCATTGCCCTGGCCTTGAGCTGCCTGCCTATCGGCTTGCCCCTGGGCCTGGTCGTGGCGGTGGCGGCACGCTCGAAAAACCGTTGGCTGCGGGCGTGGGCGACGACCTTTTCCACGGTCTTTCGTGGTTTGCCGGAACTGCTGACCCTGCTGATCATTTATTACGGCTGCCAGATCGCCGCCCAAAAGCTGCTCGCCATGATGGGCTACGACGCGCAGGTGACGATCAATACCTTCGTCGCTGCGATGGTGGCTTTCAGCCTGGTATTTGCCGCCTTCTCGAGCGAGATCTGGCTGGGTGCGTTTAAAACCATTCCCAAGGGCCAGTTCGAAGCGGCCTCGGCACTGGGCATGAGCAAATTCACCACCTTTCGCAAGGTGGTACTGCCACAACTGGCACGCATCGCCCTGCCGGGGCTGTCGAACAACTGGCTGTCGCTGCTTAAGGACACCTCGCTGGTGTCGACCATTTCCCTGGTGGACCTGATGCGCCAGACCAACCTGGCGGTCAGCGTGACCAAAGAGCCGATGCTGTTCTACACCGTCGCTTGCCTGGGTTATCTGTTTTTCTCGGCGATTTCCGGGCGTCTGTTCGCCTTTCTTGAACGCTACTTCAGCCGCCATCAACGGAGCGCGCAGCCATGAGTCTGGCGGATCTGCAAAACATGTTTCTCAACCCCGACCTGCTGGAACGCTACGGCCCGCGGTTTATCGACGGGCTGCTGGTCACCGGCAAACTGGTGGCGATTTCCTTTACCCTGGGGGCTTTGCTCGGCTTGCTGATCGCCCTGGGGCGTTTGTCGAGCAACCGCTTCTTGCGCAGTTTTACCGGTGCCTACGTGTACTTTTTCCGCGGCTCACCGCTGCTGGCGCAACTGTTTTTGCTGTACTACGGCCTCGGCTCGTTCAAGGGCTTCTGGCAGGACGTGGGCCTGTGGTGGTTTTTCCGCGATGCGTGGTTCTGCACCCTGCTGGCTTTCACCCTCAACACGGCGGCGTACCAGGCCGAGATCCTGCGCGGCAGTATCCTCTCCGTGGCCCAGGGCCAGCGTGAGGCCTGCAAAGCGCTGAACCTGTCGCGCTGGACCACCTTTCGCAAGATCATTCTGCCGCAATCGTTGCTGGTGGCCATCGGCCCGCTGGGCAATGAACTGATCCTGATGATCAAGGCCAGTGCGATTGCCTCGCTGGTAACCATTTACGACCTGATGGGCGTGACCAAGATGGCGTTTTCGCGCAGTTTCGACTTTCAGGTCTACCTGTGGGCCGCCGTGCTGTATCTGCTGATCGTGGAAGTGGTGCGGCGCAGCCTGAAACTGATCGAAGGCCGCCTCGGCCGCCATTTGCAGTAAGCCCATTGCCCGGGCTGCGCACACGGCCCCCTGTTTTAAGGATTTGTTTATGCACTGCGACACTATCGTTCTGGGCGCCGGCATTGTCGGCGTCAGTACCGCGTTGCAACTCCAGGCTCGTGGGCGCAGCGTCGTGCTGCTTGACCGCGCCCAGCCAGGCAGCGGCACCAGCCACGGCAATGCCGGGCTGATCGAGCGCGCCAGCGTGATCCCCTATTCGTTCCCGCGGGAACTTTCGCGCCTGTTGCGCTACGGCCTCAACCAGCAATCAGACGTGCGCTACAGCCTCAAGCACCTGCCCAAGGCCGGGCCGTGGCTGTTGAAGTACTGGCAGCAATCCGCTCCCAAGGCGCTGGCCAGGGCCACCCGGGCCATGCTGCCGCTGATTGAACAATGCGTCAGCGAACACGACTTGCTGGCCGAGCCCGCCGGGGTGACTGCGCTGATCGATGACAGCGGCTGGATCGAGGTCTATCGCACCCAGGCCGACTTCGACAAGGCCCAACGCGATGCGGCGGCCTTGAGCGACTACAGGCTCAACTACCGGGTACTGGGCGAACAGCAGGTGCACGCCCTGGAGCCGGGCCTGCATAACGATGTGATCGGAGGCATTCACTGGCTCGATCCCAAGACCGTCAGTGACCCGGGCGGCCTGACCCGTGGTTATGCCGAATTGTTTGTAAAGCGTGGAGGCACCTTTGTCATCGGTGACGCCACCAGCCTGCGGGCAACGGCCGGGCAATGGCAGGTCGAGAGCCAGAAGGGCCTGATCGTCGGCAACGAAGTGGTGATTGCCCTCGGCCCGCAAGCACGGGCGATTTTCGAACCGCTGGGCTATCGCATTCCCCTGGCAATCAAGCGCGGCTATCACATGCATTACGCGGCCAAAGACGGCCACACCATGCAGCACCCGATTCTGGATTCAGTGGGCGGTTATGTGCTGGCACCGATGGTGGGCGGTATTCGCCTGACTACCGGGATCGAATTTGCCGACAGCGATGACCCGATCAACGAAATCCAGTTGCGCCGCTGCGAGGAGCGCGCCCAACGCCTGTACCCGCTGGGTGAGCGTGTGGATGCCGAACCCTGGCTGGGCCGGCGCCCGTGCCTGCCGGACATGTGCCCGGTGATTGGCCCTGGCAGCCGCCACAAGGGCCTGTGGTTCAATTTTGGCCACGCCCACCACGGCCTGACCCTGGGCCCGGTCAGCGGGCGTCTGCTGGCCGAAATGATGACCGGGGAAAAACCTTTCACCGACCCTGCGCCCTACAGCGCCGAGCGTTTTCACTGATCACTGGAGACACACCATGCTTGCACAACCTGCTTACGTTCATCCTGTGTCGCCAGTCACTGACACCCGCAAGGTCGTCGTGGATATCGCCGGACTGAACAAATATTACAGCGCTTTTCACGTGCTCAAGGGCATCGACCTGAAGGTGCGCGAAGGTGAACGCATTGTGCTGTGCGGCCCGTCCGGCTCTGGCAAGTCGACGCTGATCCGCTGCATCAACCGCCTGGAAATTGCCGAGCAGGGTCGCATCCTGATCAACGACACCGACCTGGCGCTGCCAACCCGTGAAGCGGCGAAAGTGCGCAGTGAGATCGGTATGGTGTTCCAGCATTTCAACCTGTTCCCGCACATGAGTGTGCTGGACAACTGCATCCTGGCGCCGATGTCGGTGCGCGGCCTGTCGCGCAAGAAAGCCATCGAACTGGCCCAGCATTTTTTGACCAAGGTTGGCATTGCCAGCCAGGCTGATAAATACCCGAGCCAGTTGTCCGGCGGCCAGCAGCAACGTGTGGCCATTGCCCGGGCGTTGTGCATGGAACCGAAAATCATGTTGTTCGATGAGCCGACTTCGGCGCTGGACCCGGAAATGGTCAGCGAAGTGCTGGATGTGATGGTCAACCTGGCGGGCAGTGGCATGACCATGTTGTGCGTGACCCATGAAATGGGTTTTGCCCGGCAGGTGGCGGAGCGGGTGTTGTTCCTGGATGGCGGCATGGTGATTGAAGACTCGCCGCCCGAGGAGTTTTTCAACGCCCCGAAAAGCCCGCGGGCCAAGGCGTTTTTAGCCCAGATCGTGCATTAAGAGCAAAGCCCCTCACCCCAACCCTCTCCCAAAGTGAGAGGGGGCTAAAGGCCAAAGCAGATCTTCGCAACGCCACAAATCAGTCCCCTCTCCCTCCGGGAGAGGGTTAGGGTGAGGGCGCTTTACAGCTGCGCCGCCAATCTCGACCCCTGATCAATCGCACGCTTGGCATCCAGTTCCGCCGCCACATCGGCACCGCCGATCAAATGCACGCTCTGCCCCGCTGCAACCAGGCCATCCTGCAACTCACGCAACGGATCCTGCCCCGCGCAAATCACAATATTGTCTACAGGCAATACCTGCGGCTCGCCCTCGCCAATACGCACATGCAAACCGGCATCGTCGATGCTCAGGTATTCCACGCTGTTGAGCATCTGCACCTGCTTGTTTTTCAGCCCGGCGCGATGGATCCAGCCAGTGGTCTTGCCCAGCCCGTCACCCACCTTGCTGGCCTTGCGTTGCAGCAAGTACACCTGACGCGCCGGGGCATGCACCTGAGGCTTGATCCCGGCCACACCGCCGCGAGCCTCAAGCTCGGTGTCGATGCCCCACTCTTTCCAGAACGCTTCACGGTCCTGGCTGGTAGACACCCCCTGGTGCACCAGAAACTCCGACACGTCAAAACCAATACCGCCCGCGCCAATCACTGCAACCTTACCGCCCACCGGCTTGCGCTCCAGGATCACGTCCAGATAGCTCAGAACCTTGGGGTGGTCGATACCCGGGATCGCCGGCGTGCGCGGTGCGATGCCGGTGGCCAGGATGATTTCGTCAAACTTGCCTTCGACCAGTTGCTGCACATCCACCCGGGTGTTCAGGCACACCTCGACACCGGTGGTTTGCAGTTTGCGCTTGAAGTAACGCAGGGTTTCAAAGAACTCTTCCTTGCCCGGTATGCGCTTGGCCACATTGAACTGCCCGCCAATCTCGCTGGCTGCGTCAAACAGCACCACTTCATGCCCGCGCTCAGCCGCCACGCTAGCCGCAGACAGACCGGCCGGGCCGGCACCGACCACGGCGATTTTTTTCACCGCAATGGTCGGCAAATAATTGAGTTCGGTTTCGTGGCAGGCTCGGGGATTGACCAGGCAACTGGTCAGCTTGCCGCCGAAGGTGTGGTCCAGGCAGGCCTGGTTGCAGCCGATGCAGGTGTTGATCTCATCACTGCGCCCGGCAGCCGCCTTGTTGACGAACTCCGGATCAGCCAGAAACGGCCGCGCCATCGACACCATATCGGCATCGCCTTCGGCCAGGATCTGCTCGGCGATTTCCGGGGTGTTGATGCGGTTGGTGGTGATCAGCGGCACACTCACCGAACCGCGCAGCTTGGCGGTGACTTTGCTGAACGCGGCACGGGGTACTTTGGTGGCGATGGTCGGGATGCGCGCTTCATGCCAGCCAATACCGGTGTTGATCAGGGTCGCACCGGCCGATTCGACCGCCTTGGCCAGTTGCACGATCTCTTCCCAGACGCTGCCGCCTGCCACCAGATCGAGCATCGACAGACGATAGATAATGATGAAATTCGGGCCAACGGCTTCGCGCACGCGACGCACGATTTCCACGGGCAGGCGCATGCGGTTTTCGTAGCTGCCACCCCAACGGTCAGTACGCTGGTTGGTGTGCGCCGCCAGGAACTGGTTAATCAGGTAACCCTCGGACCCCATGATTTCGACACCGTCATAGCCGGCACTCTGGGCCAGCCTGGCGCAGGTCACGAAGTCGCTGATCTGCTTTTCGATGCCCTCTTCATCCAGCTCCCTGGGTTTGAACGGGTTGATCGGCGCCTGGATCGCACTCGGCGCGACCTGGCGCGGGCTGTAGGCATAACGCCCGGCGTGGAGGATCTGCAGGCAGATCTTGCCGCCGGCATCGTGTACTGCGCGGGTCACAACCACATGCTTTTCGGCCTCTTCCACCGTACTCAGCTTGGCTGCACCGCTGTACACCCCACCCTCGTCGTTGGGCGCAATGCCGCCCGTGACGATCAGGCCCACGCCACCCCGGGCACGCTCGGCAAAGTAGGCGGCCATGCGTTCAAAGCCACCGGGCTTTTCTTCCAGGCCGGTGTGCATCGAGCCCATCAGGCTGCGGTTGCGCAAAGTGGTAAAACCCAGATCCAGCGGGGCGAGCAAGTGCGGGTAGCGAGTGGCGGTCATCAGTAGGCTCCACAACGGGCGAAATCACGGAACGCGGGATGCTCTGCGGCTCCCGTCGTTGATCTGAGGCACAGTAAAGACTCAACCGACCCCACTCAATGACCCAAAGTTACAAATTATTAACCCAAATGCGCAGCACCCCTTGGCAAGCCAACAACCGCCGCCTACCCTGTAGATTGAATTCCGCTGAAAGCTGTCTGTTTTATTTATATGCGCAAAATAATTGGCTGCACCTTACTGATTGCCCTCTTTGCTGCTGCAGGCGGTTATGCCTGGTGGACCACGCAACGGGATGTTGGCCACTACCTTTCTGACTTGCGCATCGAGCTCGCGATTAACGAGGGTGTGAATAATGATCGCGGCAACCTGCTGGGCATCGAGCCCGACCTGTCACCCCGCGACTACCAAAGCCTGGCGCTGGTCCATCTGAAACTGGCGGCCTACTTGAACAGCGCCCGCGATGCCGGGCTGGTCAACGGCAAAACCGTAGTGGTACTGCCGGAACATATCGGTTCCTGGTTGATGTTTCGCGGTGAAAAAATCCAGCTGTATCAAGCCGCCAACCTCAATCAAGCGATGCACTGGCTGGCCATCAGCAACCCGCTGGCCTTTGCCAATGCATGGTTGCGCGCTGACGGCGAAAGCCGGGTCAACGATGCTCATCTGCGCATGAAAGCCAACAGCATGGCCGACGATTACCAGACCCTGTTTGGCGGCCTGGCCAAAGAGTTCGGGGTAACCCTGGTGGCCGGCAGCATCGCCTTGCCCGACCCGCGCATTGAACACGGCAAACTGCTGGTCGGCACCGGCGCGTTATACAACAGCAGCGTGGTGTTTGACCGCGAGGGTGCCGCCATCGGCACTCCGCAGCGCCAATTGCTGCCCACCTATGAAGAACAGAGCTATATCCAGCCCAGCCCCGATCATGAGCTGAATGTGGTCGACACCCCGGCCGGGCGCCTGGGCATCCTGATCGGCAGCGACAGCTGGTACCCCGAGAACTACCGCACGCTGAACGAAAAAGGCGCGCAACTGATCGCAGTGCCCGCGTTTATCGTCGGTAAAACCACTTGGGACAAACCCTGGGGCGGTTACAAAAGCGTGTCGACGCCCAGTGAAATCAGCCTCAAGCCCGGCGAAGTCACCGAGGGCGATGCCTGGCATCGCCTGACCTTCACCAGCAGCCTGCCCATCAGCACCGCCAACGCTGGCGTCACCGTGTTCTTGCGCGGCAAGTTCTGGGACAAGCACAGCACCGGCCAGGGCTTTATCAGCCGCAACGGCCAGACCAGCCCGGACCAGCCTGGCAGCGGTGCACGACTGCTGAACCTCTGGTTATAGAATGATGAAACCGCTGCCGATGCGCCTGGGCGATCTATCGGTCGGGTTCGTTCAGTCCCTGGCCGACGCCGTGCGCAGTTGCGGCCACGACCCGGCCCCCCTGCTCGACCAGTTCGGCCTTGACCCGGCCCGTCTGGCCCAGCCTCTGGCACGCCTGTCGATCCCGCGCTATATGCGCCTGGGCCACGCCGCAATTATGCTGACCGGCGAGCCGGCACTGGGCCTGCGTATGGGCCAACTCAGCCGTCTGGGCCAGGTGGGCCTGGCCGGCGTCACCGCAGCCCAGGCACCCACAGTGCGCGAAGCGGCCCGCACCCTGATACGTTTCGAACCCTTGTACGGCTCCAACTACCGCGGGCAGTCAAGCCTGCACGAAGACGCCCAGGGTGCCTGGCTGCGGTTTTACTCCATCAGCCCGTACAACGCCTATAACCGCTTTGTGGTGGACTCGATCATTGCCGGCTGGTTGCAGCACCTGTCCGCGGTTGCAGCCCGGCCCTTGAGCTGCGAGCAGATCGATATCGAATTCAGCGAACCGGATTACGCCCAATGCTACAACGGGCTGGGCAGCTCGACCCTGCAGTTTCGTGCAGAAACCAACCAGCTGCGCCTCAATCACGCCACCCTCGACCTGCGCAACCCGCAGCACTGCCCCAGCACCTGGGCCTACCTGTTGCAACTGTGTGAGCGCGAACTGGAGCAAATGACCCGCACCCGCAGCCTGCGCGAGCGCATTACGCAACTGCTGGGGCCTTTGCTCAATGGCGGTCGCGAACCCGACCTGGAGGAAGTGGCGGCACGCCTCAAGCTGCCGACCTGGACCTTGCGCCGCAAGCTGGCCGAAGAAGGCACGCAATTTCGCGCCATTCTCAACGACACACGCCGCGACCTCGCCATGACCTATATCCGTGATACGGAGCTGGCCTTCGGGGAAATCGCTTATTTGTTGGGGTTTGCCTCAGCCGAGGCGTTTCAGCGGGCCTTCAAGCGCTGGAATGCGCAGACGCCGGGAGAATACCGACGGCGTCAGCGCCAGACTGCCTGATGCTGCACCGGGCTCAAAGCTCGGTCGCATCGTCGGCAGGTTCCAGCGGGTCCAGTTCAAAGGCCTGGTATTCAAGCAGCTCTTCCTGATAGTCGTCCATACAGCATCCCTTTTCAGTCTGTTTGTTTAAGTCATGCCTGAGCATAAAGTGCCCGCATGAAGGAAAAATGACACCTTCGCGGGCACTGTCAATACTCATCGTTAAACGTAGCAGAGCTTTTGAGATTTACTGCACAGTTATTGAACGGGGGAAGGCTCTACGGCGGCAGGTACGGGGGTGATGGCAGGTTCGGTCACAGGCTCGACCACAGGCGTGACTGGCGCCACCACTGCAGGTACCGTTACCGGGGCCTCCAGCACAGGTAGAACAGGTTCGGCTGCGGCCGGGGGCAGCAGCACAGGCTCGCTGGCAGGCGCCACAACTGGCTCGGGCACAATAACCGGCTGGGGTGCAGGCACAATCACTTCAGTCGGCACTGGCGCTGGCTCAGGCACGCCCAGATCAGGCTTGGCTTTTAGCGGCGCCTTTACCGCTTTCACGACTTCCTTGGGCTTGGGCAGGAACACTTCGACCAGGCCAAAAAAACGGTCATAGAACTGCGCCGAAGACACCGTCTCGCTGGCGACTTTGACCATCGAATCATCGGTTGAACCAATCGGCATCGACACCGAACCCAGCACACCGACACCCAGACTGGCAGAGTTGTTGACTTTCTTCAGGGCGTAACGGTCCTGCAGCGCATTGGCAAACATGGTGGCGTGATGCTCAGAACCGCCATCGTCGGCACACACAATGTTGAAGCTGATCTCCAGATGGCTTTCGCCGGTTTGCTGGAAGCTCTTGTGGCCGCTGATCATTTTCGGGTCATTGCTGGTGATGATATAGCCCTGGCTAAGCAAGGCGCGCCGCGCTGATTCGCAGGCTGTCTTGTCGGTCACCGGGTAATTGCGCGAGAACGTACCGGAGTCATCGAAGTTTTCATGTTCATAGATGGCAGTTTTCTTCGACGAGCAACCTGCCAGGCCAGTCAGCACGAGAGCGACTACCACGGCACGCACGGGGAATGACATAAGCATTGAAAATCCTGAAGAGAACGGTACGGGGCGTATTGTGCATCAAGTGGTGATAATCGCGGGCAGTTTGTCGCATCTGATCGTGGATCGCGGCCTGAAACCGCATTCGACCCCACTGTGGGAGCGAGCCTGCTCGCGAAGGCGCCAAGAGCTTCGCGGTTATCCGGCAAGTCCGGCATCTTCGCGAGCAGGCTCGCTCCCACAGTGGCTGGGTCCGTACAAAATCCCGGGCACAAAAAAAGCGACCCTGGGGTCGCTTTTTTTGTAGCTTCAGGGAGTTCAAGGGCCCTGAAGCAAATATGGCGCAGCGGACGGGACTCGAACCCGCGACCCCCGGCGTGACAGGCCGGTATTCTAACCGACTGAACTACCGCTGCGTATCGCTCGGACTTGCGTCCGTTTGAAACTTTAAAACCTGTGACTGAAGAGCTTCGGTGCTTTTCAATCGCAAACCAGGCGAACCTGACTTGTACAAATATGGCGCAGCGGACGGGACTCGAACCCGCGACCCCCGGCGTGACAGGCCGGTATTCTAACCGACTGAACTACCGCTGCGCGTCGGTGGCAGCTCCTTTCGGAACGACCTTTCTCTTGCGAGAATCTCAAGAAGTGGTGGGTGATGACGGGATCGAACCGCCGACCCTCTGCTTGTAAGGCAGATGCTCTCCCAGCTGAGCTAATCACCCTTTGCTTCGTTGAGGCCGCGAAATTTACGCACCTATCGAAGCTAAGTCAAGGACAAGATTGGTTTTTTTCAAAACAAGCAAAAATAGTGGCCTGGCCTTAATCGCCATAGATCATCTTCTTGCTCATGCCGCCATCCACCACAAACTCCTGACCCGTGACAAAACCGGAGTTGCGCGACAACAACCAGGCAACCATCGCGGCAACGTCCTCCACAACCCCTGCCCTGCCAGCAGGGTGCTGAGCGTGATCGGCGTCCGTCAACGGCGCTGCACGCCTTACAGATGGATCACGGGCGTCGATCCAGCCCGGGCTTACAGCATTGACCCTGATTTGCGGGCCAAGGCTGATGGCCAGCGCATGGGTCAATGCCAGCAACCCGCCCTTGCTTGCCACGTAAGCCTCGGTATCAGGCTCCGACTGGCGCGCACGGGTGGAAGCCAGGTTGACGATCGCCCCGCAATGGGCACGCAGATACGGCGCACAATGCTTGGCCAGCAACATCGGCCCGGTGAGATTGACCGCCAGCACGCGATTCCACTGCTCCAGATCGAGGCTTTCCAGGGGCGTGTTGTGCGGGTCCGCAATCGCGGCGTTGCACACCAGCCCGTCCAGCCGTCCGAACTGCCCCAGCACTTGCGCGACACACTGGATGACATCGTCTTCAACCGACACATCCATGCGCACAAACCAGGCACTGTCGCCCAGCGCCTTGGCCACTTTTGTGCCCCGGGCGCGGTCAATGTCGCTGAGCACCACTTGCCAGCCTTCACTGACCAGCCAGGCTGCAATGCCCAGGCCAATGCCCCGCGCAGCACCGGTGACCAGTGCTACACGGCCATTGCCGCTTACCGGCGCCTCGAGCATCCAGTCGGTCACAGCGCGGCCAGGCCTCGTGCGAGGTCGGCTTGCAGGTCCGTGACATCTTCCAGGCCTACGGCGATGCGGATCAGGCTGTCACGAATACCGGCCGCTTCACGCTCTTGCGGTGCCAGGCGACCATGGGAAGTGGTCGCCGGATGAGTAATCGTGGTTTTGCTGTCACCCAGGTTGGCAGTGATCGAGATCAGACGTGTCGCGTCGATAAAGCGCCACGCGCCTTCTTTGCCGCCCTTGACCTCAAAACTGACCACGGCACCAAAGCCGCGCTGCTGGCGCTGGGCCAATTCGTACTGTGGATGGCTCTTGAGACCGGCGTAGTGAACCTTCTCTACGCCATCCTGCTGCTCCAGCCACTCGGCCAGGGCCTGGGCACTGGCGCAGTGAGCGCGCATGCGCAGGTTGAGGGTCTCCAGACCCTTGAGGAAGATCCACGCGTTGAACGGGCTCAGAGTCGGCCCGGCGGTACGCAGGAAACCGACGATTTCTTTCATCAGCTCGCCACGACCGGCCACTACCCCACCCATGCAACGACCCTGGCCATCGATGAACTTGGTTGCCGAATGCACCACGATGTCTGCACCCAGCTTCAGCGGCTGTTGCAAGGCTGGCGTGCAAAAGCAGTTGTCGACCACCAGCAAGGCACCCTTGGCGTGGGCGATTTCAGCCAGCGCGGCGATATCGACCAGCTCGGCCAGCGGGTTGGACGGCGACTCGACAAACAGCAGCTTGGTGTTGGGCTTGATCGCCGCGTCCCAGCCAGCCAGTTCGGCCAACGGCACGTAATCGACCTGCACGCCAAAGCGCTTGAAGTACTTCTCAAACAGGCTGATGGTCGAACCGAACACACTGCGCGAGACCAGGATATGGTCGCCGGCGCTGCACAGGCTCATCACCACCGACAGAATGGCTGCCATGCCCGTGGCCGTGGCTACAGCCTGCTCGGCACCTTCAAGGGCGGCGATGCGCTCTTCGAAAGCACGAACGGTGGGGTTGGTGTAACGCGAATAAACATTGCCTGCCACCTCGCCCGAGAACCGCGCTGCCGCGTCTGCCGCCGTGCGGAACACGTAGCTGGAGGTCAGGAACATTGCATCACCGTGCTCACCTTCCGGCGTACGGTGCTGGCCAGCACGCACCGCCAGGGTGTCGAACGCTACGCCCTCAAGGTCGCTGTCCAGCCGACCCGCATCCCAATCCTGACTCATGCTGCCCACTCCTTGCTCTACTTTGTATTGGATAAACGCAAACCGGCCCATCAGGGCCGGTTTGGTGAACACTTAGTTGTTGTACAAGCCTATCGTCGCACCGACGCCCTGGGCAATCACCTTGGAAGCATCGTTGCGCGCACGCTCGATTCGCTCCAGGTAGTTGTCGTCAATATCGCCGGTGACGTACTTGCCGTCAAACACTGCACAATCGAACGCATCGATCTTGATCTTGCCACCACCGACAGCGTCGATCAGGTCAGGCAGATCCTGATAGATCAGCCAGTCGGCGCCGATCAGCTCAGCCACTTCCTGGGTGCTGCGGTTATGGGCGATCAGTTCGTGAGCGCTTGGCATGTCGATGCCATACACGTTCGGGTAACGAACCGCCGGGGCCGCCGAGCAGAAGTAAACGTTCTTGGCGCCGGCTTCGCGGGCCATCTGAATGATCTGCTTGCAGGTGGTACCGCGCACGATCGAGTCATCCACCAGCATCACGTTCTTGCCGCGGAACTCGAGTTCGATGGCGTTGAGCTTCTGGCGCACGGATTTTTTACGTGCAGCCTGGCCCGGCATGATGAAGGTACGACCGATGTAACGGTTTTTCACGAAGCCTTCGCGGAACTTGACGCCCAGATGGTTGGCCAGTTCCAGTGCAGCGCAGCGGCTGGTGTCCGGAATCGGGATCACCACGTCGATATCGTGCTCAGGACGCTCACGCAGGATCTTCTCGGCGAGTTTCTCGCCCATGCGCAGACGGGCCTTGTACACCGACACGCCGTCGATGATCGAGTCCGGGCGCGCCAGATACACGTGTTCGAAGATGCACGGGGTCAGTTTCGGGTTTACCGCGCACTGACGGGTGTGCAGCTTGCCGTCTTCAGTGATGTAAACCGCTTCACCCGGCGCCAGATCGCGGATCAGGGTAAAGCCCAGTACATCCAGGGAAACGCTCTCGGAGGCGATCATGTACTCGACGCCTTCGTCGGTATGACGCTGACCGAAGACAATCGGACGAATGCCGTTCGGGTCGCGGAAACCGACGATGCCATAACCGGTGATCATCGCAACCACGGCGTAACCGCCACGGCAACGGTTGTGCACGTCAGTCACGGCAGCAAACACGTCTTCTTCAGTCGGCTGTAATTTGCCGCGCTGCGCCAGTTCGTGAGCGAAAACGTTAAGCAACACTTCCGAATCGGAGTTGGTGTTGACGTGACGCAAATCAGATTCGTAAATCTCCTTGGCCAGCTGTTCAACGTTGGTCAGGTTGCCGTTATGCGCCAGGGTGATGCCATACGGCGAGTTGACATAAAACGGCTGAGCTTCAGCTGAAGTCGAGCTGCCCGCGGTTGGGTAGCGCACGTGACCAATGCCCACGTTGCCGACCAGGCGCTGCATATGACGCTGATGAAAGACGTCACGAACCAGCCCGTTGTCCTTGCGCAGAAATAACCGGCCATTATGGCTGGTCACAATACCGGCAGCATCCTGGCCGCGGTGCTGGAGGACGGTTAGCGCGTCATACAGCGCCTGATTGACGTTCGACTTACCGACGATACCGACGATGCCACACATGCGACGCAACCCCTACTTAATGGATCTGAACTGAACACCACTCACTTGGGCTGGGTAGCCGGCAAGAGATGCTCCTTGAACGGAATGTCAGCGGGTACGCTGATTCCGCTGGCCAGCCACTGACTGCTCCACCCCAGAATGAGGTTTTTGGACCAGTCGGCAACCAATAGAAATTGTGGCACGAGCCGTGACTCCTGCCACCATGAGTCCTGCTGTACCGGCCCCAGGCTCAACAGCCCGACCGCAGTGACCACCAGCAATGCGCCACGCGCAGCGCCGAAAGCCATGCCGAGAAAACGATCGGTCCCGGACAGGCCGGTGACGCGAATCAGTTCGCCGATAAGAAAATTGATCATTGCGCCTACCAGCAAGGTGGCCACAAACATGATGGTGCACCCTGCGATAACGCGGGCGGAAGGTGTTTCGATGTATCCGGAGAGGTATTGCGACAACGAACCGCCGAACATCCAGGCAACGACCCCGGCAATGATCCAGGTGCACAGCGACAATGCTTCTTTTACGAAGCCGCGCTTCAAGCTGATCAAAGCGGAGATGGCGATGATTGCAACGATCGCCCAGTCAACCCAGGTAAATGGCACAGTTCAGCCTACGGATAGATGAGGCGGCGCATTTTAGCAGAGCGCCGCCGCTCAGGTAAGGCGATTTATCCGTGCTTGTGCAATCAGATTGAACCTTTTTACGCTGTCAGCCACGTTCAGGCTGGAAGCGCACCACAAAACCCTTGAGGTTTTGCTGCTTGCCAAGCAAATCGCGCAGGCGATCGGCCTCTGCACGCTCCAGCAATGGGCCGACAAAAACCCGGTTCATCCCGCCGGAAGATCGCACATAAGCGTTATAGCCTTGATTGCGAAGGGTTTTTTGCAGGTTATCAGCACTGGCCCGATTGGACAGGCTCACCAGTTGCACCGACCAGCTGATTGGCAAGCCATTGGGGTCGACACGCTTTTGCGTGGTGTCCAGCTTGGCCGGTGCCTGGGCAACGGTTTGCGCCGGCGTGACAGCCGGAGGCTTGGGCGCAGCCACTGCAGGCTTTGCCACGACCGGTGCGACCGGGGCTGGTGCCTGCTGCTCGACAACCGGCTGCTCAACCGGAGCCGGTTCCTCAGGGATCACCTGAGGCTCAGGCACGGCAACCGGCTCGACCTTGACCTGCGGCATTACCGGCATTTCAGGGGCGCTCGGTGCATCCACCTCAATCTGACGCAGTTCGTCCTGCCGGGAGAACAGCATCGGCAGAAAAATAACCGCCAGCGCCACCAGCACCAGGGCACCCACCATCCGTTGTTTGTACGCCTTATCCAGCAAAGCCATTTGCAGCCTCCTGCGTGGCACGCCGCTCCAACCACTCGAGCGCTTCGGCAACACAATAAAATGATCCGAACAACAGGATTTCGTCGTCAGTCGTGGCCCGTTCGCACTGCGCCTCAAGCGCTTGCTCCACGCTGGCATAAGCCGAAACAGCCGCCCCAAAACCCTGCAGCGCGGCCTCGACTTCAGCGCCCGGGCGCGTGCGCGGGGTATCCAGCGGCGCAACAGCCCAATGCGCGACCGAACCCGTCAGTTGTGACACTACGCCATCCAGGTCCTTGTCGGCCAGCAAACCGAACACCGCCAGGCGCTTGCCTGCCACCGGCCGCTGCGCCAGACGCCGCGCCAGATACTCGGCGGCATGGGGGTTGTGCCCTACATCCAGCAGTATATGCAAGGGCTTGCCCTTCCAGCTGAACTGGCGACGATCCAGGCGCCCCGTGATGCGAGTACCTGCCAGCGCCGCGACAATGCGCTCCGGCTGCCAGGGCAGACCGGTCAACCCGTAGGCCTGCACGGCCAGCGCCGCGTTTTCCATCGGCAGATCCAGCAGCGGAATATCGCGCAGCTCGATCAATTGCCCCTGGGCATCCTGACCACGCCAATGCCAGACCTGGTCAGCACTGGCCAGATCAAAGTCACGACCACGCAGAAACAGCGGGCAACCCAGCTCCTCGGCCTTGTCGAGCAATGTATGCGGCGGGTTCAGGTCGCCACACAGGGCCGGCTTGCCGGCACGGAAAATCCCGGCCTTTTCAAAGCCCACGGATTCGCGGGTGTTGCCCAGATACTCAATATGATCGACACCGATACTGGTCACCAGCGCCAGGTCGGCATCCACCAGATTGACCGCATCCAGGCGCCCGCCCAGGCCGACTTCCAGCACCACGGCATCCAGCTGGGCACGCTCGAACAACCAGAAGGCTGCCAGCGTACCCATTTCAAAATATGTAAGGGATGTCTCGCCGCGCCCTGCATCCAGGGCCGCAAAGGCCTCGCAAAGCAGCTCGTCCGAGACTTCAACACCCTCAATTTGTACGCGCTCGTTATAGCGCAGCAGGTGGGGCGAACTGTAAACCCCCACCTTGAGCCCTTGCGCCTGCAGCAACGAAGCCACAAACGCACAGGTCGAGCCCTTGCCATTGGTACCCGTGACCGTCACCACCCGAGGCGCAGGCTTTTGCAGCCCCAAGCGGTTCGTTACCTCGCGTGCGCGATCCAGACCCATATCGATGGCCGATGGATGCAACTGCTCAAGATAGGCGAGCCACTCGCCAAGGGTGCGCTGGGTCATAGGTTCGCAGGTGCCGGCGGAACAACGATGGTTTCAACAGGCGCGGCCACGAACACCGGTGTCGGCAAGCCCATCATTTGCGCCAGCAGGTTGCCCAGGCGCGGACGCAGCTCCTGACGTGCAACGATCAGGTCGATGGCGCCGTGCTCCAGCAGGAACTCGCTGCGCTGGAAACCTTCCGGCAGTTTTTCGCGAACGGTCTGCTCGATAACACGCGGGCCGGCAAAACCGATCAGCGCCTTTGGCTCAGCCACGATCACGTCACCCAGCATCGCCAGGCTGGCCGAAACACCGCCGTATACCGGGTCGGTCAGTACCGAGATAAACGGGATGCCTTCTTCACGCAGACGCGCCAGTACCGCCGAGGTCTTGGCCATTTGCATCAGGGAGATCAGGGCTTCCTGCATCCGCGCACCGCCCGAGGCTGCGAAGCAGATCATCGGGCAGCGGTGTTCAAGGGCGTAATTGGCCGCACGCACGAAGCGCTCGCCAACAATGGCACCCATAGAGCCACCCATGAAGGAGAACTCGAAGGCCGATACCACCACCGGCATGCCCAGCAAGGTACCGCTCATGGAGATCAGGGCGTCTTTTTCGCCGGTCTGCTTTTGCGCGCCGACCAGACGGTCCTTGTACTTCTTGCTGTCACGGAACTTGAGACGGTCAACCGGCTCCAGGTCTGCACCCAGTTCGGCACGGCCGTCGGCGTCCAGGAAGATATCAATGCGGGCGCGGGCGCCGATACGCATGTGGTGATTGCATTTCGGGCAAACGTCCAGGGTCTTTTCCAGCTCCGGACGATAAAGCACAGCGTCGCAGGACGGGCATTTGTGCCACAGGCCTTCAGGTACCGAGCTCTTTTTGACCTCGGAACGCATGATCGAAGGAATCAGCTTGTCTACCAACCAGTTGCTCATGCTTTCTTTCTCCAGTACCGGTGGCCAGAACAGTTCAGTTCAGGCCCCGTGTATGCCCTTGAGCTAAATTAATCAGGTGTGTGGCGATAATTGCCGGAACCGCGGTCCGCACTCGGCAAACCAGCAAAACCCTGCAACCCTCAGCCTTACCGACAGCACGCACCAGAGCGGCCGCCACTTAAATTTCTGCCCGTCTTCTCACCGGGCCCGCCTGCTTCGCAGAGCGGTATTGATGGACGGCGGCAGAGTGCCAGCCGTCACATCCGCATCAGTTTGCCGTGCGCACTGCCCGCATAAAGGCACGAATCCTGTCGTGATCCTTGATGCCCTTGCTCTTTTCAACGCCGCCACTGACATCCACGGCGTAGGGCTGCACCCGGGCGATGGCGTCTGCAACGTTGCCGGGCGTCAGGCCGCCGGCCAGGATAATCGGCTTGTGCAAACCCTGAGGTATCAAAGACCAGTCAAATGCCTGACCAGTTCCACCCGGTACACCTTCAACATAGGCATCGAGCAAAATACCGCTGGCCCCTGCATAGGCCTTGCAGGCACCGGCGATGTCATCACCGGCCTTGACCCGCAACGCCTTGATATAAGGACGGTGATAGCCTTCGCACTGCTCCGGGGTTTCATCGCCATGAAACTGCAGCAGATCCAGCGGCACGGCATCCAGGGTTTCGTTCAGCTCACAGGCGCTGGCATTGACGAACAACCCCACCGAAGTCACGAAAGGCGGCAAGGCGGCAATAATGGCCCGCGCCTGCGCGGCCGTGACTGACCGCGGGCTCTTGGCGTAGAACACGAAGCCTATGGCGTCAGCCCCGGCCTCGACCGCAGCCAGTGCATCTTCTATGCGGGTAATACCGCAGATCTTGCTGCGAACAACGGACATCTCGATAACACCCCGAACGCGAAAGCCCCGGATGGTAACAAATGCTTATCCGGGCGTCAGCCGTCCAGGCCGCTAAAACCGGTCAAGAAATGTGGACCAATGTAACGTTCCGGCAACTGGAACTCGTCGCGGTATTCAACTTGCACCAGATACAGGCCGTAGGGATGGGCCGTCACACCGCCCGAGCGCCGCTCGCGGCTCTCCAGCACTTCCTTGATCCACTCCACCGGCCGCTCGCCCGTGCCGATAGTCATCAGCACCCCGGCGATATTGCGCACCATATGGTGCAGAAAGGCACTGGCACGAATATCCAGCACAATCATGTTGCCGTGACGGGTCACGCGCAGATGGTGCATTTCCTTGATCGGGGATTTGGCCTGGCACTGTCCGGCGCGAAAGGCACTGAAATCATGCACGCCCAACAGGTGTCGAGCTGCCTCGGCCATACGCTCGACATCCAGCGGGCGGTGGTTCCAGGTGATTTCCTGATTCAGATGGGCTGGCCGGATCTGATCGTTGTAGATCACATAGCGATAGCGCCGGGCGATGGCCTTGAAGCGGGCATGGAAGTGCGCGGGCATGACCTGGGCCCAGGTGACGCTGATGTCATGGGGCAAATTGATATTGGCGCCCATGACCCAGGCTTTCAGTGAGCGCTCGGCCCGGGTGTCAAAATGCACCACCTGCCCGCAGGCATGCACACCGGCATCCGTACGCCCGGCGCACATCAGGGAGACCGGTGAGGCGGCCACTTTGGACAGGGCGTTTTCCAGGGTTTCCTGGACGGTCAGCACACCATTGGCCTGGCGCTGCCAGCCGCTGTAGCGCGAACCTTTGTATTCCACCCCAAGGGCGATTCGGTAAAAACCTTCCGCGGCCATTTCAGCGGCCGGGTTATCTATATTTGCCAAGGACTTGCAGCCTGCTCATAAACGCAAAGGCGGCCATTATAGGGCGCACCCGGCAAGACGCCATGAAACATTTCACCGGAACGTCAGACAAACCAGGCTTCGTAGCAGCTGCCAAAGGACATTTCAACTGTGGGAGCGAGCCAGCTCGCGAAGGTCGTTCGCGAGCTGGCTCGCTCCCACAGGGAGGGTTGACCGGCAACAGAATATCTAAAGGAGTTTCACTCAGGTCAGGCGTGCCATCATTTCCAGGGCTTCGGCCTGCTGCTGTGGATTACCCTCCTCCATGACCTCGGTCAGAATATCCCGCGCACCTTCGTCGTCACCCATATCGATATAGGCCTGGGCCAGATCGAGTTTGGTGGCCGTTTCATCGGCGCCCGAGAGGAAGTCGAATTCCGGTTCATCATCGGCAAAGGGCTGTTCCAGCGATGATTGCTCAAGGCTTTGCGACAGGCGATGCAACTCGGCATTGACCTTGTCCAGCTCAAGGGCAAAGCTGTCCGCCGCCACAGCGGGTGGAGCGCTTTCTTCAGCCAGGGACAGGTCAAAGTCCGCCGGCAGGTCCAGATCAAAGTCCGACGCCCCTTCGTGAGCTGCCTGAACCTGAGCCTGCTGTTCAAGCACCGCTTCGAAACTGTCTGCCGCCGGCTTGTCGAGCCCTGCAGGTTCTGGCGTCACCACCGCAGGGGAAGCCGCTTCCAGTTCATCAAGGCTCAGATCAAAATCGTGATCGAACGCTGCAGGTGCAGGTGCAGCAGGCTCCGGCTGAGGTTCGACCTCGCGATCGTCGCGCATCATGTCCTGGACAAATTGCGCTTGCAGCTGGGTGGCCACCGCTGCGGTAGCAATGCCGGCCGCTGCCGCCACCGCCATGCCAGGATAACGATTTTTGAGCTGCTCGACCTGAGCGTGATTCTTGCCATTGGCTACCAGTTGGCGCTCTTGAGCGATAAAAGCGTCACGATCACCCAGTTCGGCGTAAACCCGCATCAACTCAAGACGCAAATCACTGCGCTGGGGCTCCCGATCGATCGCAGCCTTGAGCAATACAACGGCCTCGCTCAACTGACGCTGCTCAATCAACCGCTCGGCCTGATCCAGCACATCAGCCGCAGGCTTGGCCAGGGTAACCGGCGCGACCACCGGAGCTACTGCCTCCACGACCGGTGCAGGTGCAGGTGCAGGTGCAGGTGCAGGTGCAGGATCGATACTGCGCGACGGCGTTTCAAGCCCCTCAAAACTGCTTTGCGGCAGATCCAGATCGGCTGCAAACCCGGACTCATTTTCAAGATCCCGAGCCATTCGCGCATGTTTTTGTGCTTCTTGCAGCGCCTTGCGCCGACGCACGAGCAACAACAGCAAGAGCAGCAACAAGACCGCCCCGCCGCCGACAAGCCCCAGTAATAGCGGGCTGTTCAGCAGGTCCTGAATGTTTCGCTCATGGCCTTGCGTCGCCCCGGTGTCTTCAGGACTTGGTGCCACTGCAGTGGCCGGTGCACCTTCGATTGCCGGCGCAATATCGGCTTCAGGCGCATCCGCGGCCTGCACGCCGGCCAACGCAACTGCCGGGTCGACAGGCGCACCTTTGCCGGCCTCCAGCCTGGCCAGTTGATCGTTCTTCAATTCAATCAAACGCTGCAGCTTGTCCAACTGGCTTTGCAGGTCTTTCATCCGGTCTTGCAGCTCGGCATTTTCACGACGGCTGCTGTCCAGACCTTCCTGAGTCATCGCCAGCTGGTCAGCCAGTTTTTTCGCATCCCCGGCAGCACCCTTGCCTGCCTGAGCGGAAACCAGACTCAAGGCATCCTGATGCACAGCCTTGGCGGCAGGCGCCGGTACAGGCTTGCGACCGGTTGCATCGAGTTGCTGGGCCAACGGTACGGTGCGACGGCCACTGCGCCAGTCGGCATTTTGCGACGCCACTTCGTTGATGGCCCTGGCCTGGGGCAATTGCACACTTTGCGAGGCATCTGGCAGGCGCAGCACCTGACCGGTTTTAAGCCGGTTGATATTGCCGTTGATAAACGCATCAGGGTTCAGGGCCTGAATTGCCAGCATGGTCTGCTGCACCGAGCCGCCGTTGCGCGCCTTGGCGGCGATCTCCCACAGTGTGTCACGGGACGTGGTGGTGTACTGCACGGGCGCGGCAGGCGCAGACGTTGATGCCGCCGACGCGGCCTGCGGCGAGAATCGGGCGGGATCGAGCAACACGCTGTAGTCGCGCATCAAGCGGCCGTTGGGCCACATCACCTGCACCAGGAAGTTCACAAAAGGTTCGGACAGCGGCTGGCTGGAGGTGACGCGCAATACGCTCTTGCCATCGGCGTTGATGATCGGGGTAAAGCGCAAATCATCCAGAAACGCCGGGCGCGGAACTCCGGCTTTGCTGAACTCCTGTTCGGGGGCAAGGCTTGGCACCACTTGCGCAGCAGTCAGGTCCTTGACATCGAGCAGCTCGATTTCTGCCAGCAGCGGCTGGTTCTGCGCCGACTTGAGCGTCAGCTCCCCAAGCTCAAGCGCCTGCGCCATACCGGATGACAGCGCCGAAGCGGCAGCGATTGCCAACACCAATTTGCGAACCTGAACCATAGCCTCTTCCTTATTGGTACAGGCCTCGTCCCACGAGACCTGTATAGCAGCCAAGTATCTTTTACAGTTGGTCTTTTATCAACAACTCAGCCAACTGCACGGCGTTCAATGCGCCACCCTTGCGTACGTTATCTGACGTCAGCCACAGATTAAGTTCAGATGTGTCGTCCACACCGTGACGCACTCGACCGACATACACCACATCCTGACCTACGGCATCGCCAACAGCAGTCGGGTAGTCACCGGCTTCCACCAGCTCGATACCCTCACCTGCCTCGAGGGCGGCATTGACTTCAACCAGATCCACCGGCCCGGCCAGTTGCAGGGACACGCTGAAGCTGTCACCAAAAAATACCGGCACTTGCACACTGCTGGCCGATACCTTCAGCGTAGGCATAGCCAGAACTTCGCGCAGCTCATTGACCAAACGTTTTTCCAGCGGCACATGGCCCTGTGCGTCCGGCGTGCCGACCTGGGCCAGGACGTTGAAGGCCATCTGACGATCAAAGAAGCTGGTTTCCAGCGGATGCAGGTTCAGCAGCGCGGTGGTTTGGCGTGCCAGCTCCGAGACCGCTTCACGGCCTTGAGCGGAAACTGCCATGCAGGCCGTCACATTGACTCGCTGAATTTCCAGCACTCTTAGCAAAGGCGCCAGCACCACGGCCAGTGCGGTGGCCGAAGGACTCGGGCTGCTGACTTGCAGTGGCTTTTTCAAGGTTGCCAGCACCTGCGCGTTGGCTTCAGGTACCACCTGCGGCGCCTGTGCAGACGGCAAAGCCCCGGACAGGTCGACCACCATGCTGCCGGCTGCACTGGCCTTGGCAGCAAAACTCAAGGTCACGGCAGGGCCTGCGGCAAAGAATGCCAGCTGTACGCTGCTGAAATCGAACGCGTCGACATCGCGCACCCTGACGTTTTTACCGCGAAAAGGCACCGAATGCCCGTCAGATTCACTGCTGGCCAGCAAGTGCAACTTGCCAACCGGAAAATCACGCTCTTCGAGCATTTGTACGATGGTTTCGCCGACAGTGCCGGTGGCGCCAACGACGGCGATATCAAAGGACTGGTTCATGTATCTACCTCAGGCGAAACGTGGGGAGCGGCACTGTACCGGGCACAACCCCGACAGGCAACGCGCCCGGCCTATTTGATGGATGATGACAACTCGTAGCAGCTGATCATCCAATAAAAAGCCCGCGCCTCTTGCGAGACGCGGGCTTGAACCTGCCAGAGGCGAATTAACGCTCCAGCAAAATCCGCAGCATGCGGCGCAGCGGTTCTGCCGCGCCCCACAGCAACTGGTCGCCCACGGTAAAGGCACCGAGGAACTGCGAACCCATGTTCAGCTTGCGCAGACGGCCAACCGGTACATTCAGGGTGCCGGTAACCTTGGTCGGGCTCAGTTCCTGGATGCTGGCTTCACGCTGGTTTGGCACCAGCTTGACCCAGGGGTTGTGCTGGCTGATCAAACCTTCGATATCGGCGATAGGCACATCTTTGTTCAGCTTGATGGTCAAGGCCTGGCTGTGGCAACGCATCGCACCGATACGTACGCAGATACCGTCCACCGGAACCGGGTTCTTGAAGCGACCCAGGATCTTGTTGGTTTCTGCCTGCGCTTTCCACTCTTCACGGCTTTGACCGTTCGGCAGCTCTTTGTCGATCCACGGGATCAGGCTGCCGGCCAATGGCACACCGAAGTTTTCGGTCGGGTAGGCATCGCTGCGCATGGCCTCGGCCACACGACGGTCGATATCCAGAATCGCGCTGGCCGGGTCGGCCAGTTGATCGGCGACCGCCGCATGAGTGGTGCCCATCTGCTTGATCAGCTCGCGCATGTTCTGCGCACCGGCGCCCGAGGCCGCCTGGTAGGTCATGGCGCTCATCCACTCTACCAGACCGGCTTCGAACAGACCGCCCAGACCCATCAGCATCAGGCTGACAGTGCAGTTGCCGCCGATATAGTTTTTGGTGCCGGCATCCAGCTGCTGGTCGATGACCTTGCGGTTGACCGGGTCCAGAATAATGACCGCATCATCCTGCATGCGCAGGGTCGACGCTGCATCGATCCAGTAACCTTGCCAGCCCGCCTCACGCAGCTTGGGGAACACCTCGCTGGTGTAGTCGCCGCCCTGGCAGGTCAGGATTACATCGAGGGTTTTCAGCTCTTCAATGTTGTAAGCATCCTTGAGCGGGGCAATATCCTTGCCCACGGACGGACCTTGTCCACCGACATTGGAAGTGGTGAAAAACACCGGTTCGATCAGATCGAAATCCTGCTCTTCCAGCATCCGCTGCATGAGCACGGAACCAACCATACCGCGCCAACCGACCAGACCTACACGTTTCATCGCAACTACACCTTTAACAAAAAGTGGGGTCGTTACTTCCACCAACAGGAAGTAACGGGCCCGAGAGATTACAGATTCTGCAGCGCCGCGACTACTGCATTGCCCATTTCCTGTGTTCCGACCCGGGTGCAACCCGTCGACCAGATATCACCGGTACGCAAACCCTGGTCCAGAACCAGGCTTACGGCCTGCTCAATGGCATCGGCAGCAGCGGTCTGGTTGAAGCTGTAACGCAGCATCATCGACACCGACAAAATGGTCGCCAGCGGGTTGGCAATGCCCTGCCCCGCGATGTCCGGCGCCGAACCGTGGCAAGGCTCGTACATGCCCTTGTTGTGGGTGTCCAGGGATGCCGATGGCAGCATGCCGATAGAGCCGGTGAGCATCGAAGCCTGGTCGGACAGGATGTCACCGAACATGTTTTCGGTGACGATCACGTCAAATTGCTTGGGTGCGCGCACCAGTTGCATGGCCGCGTTGTCGACGTACATATGGCTCAGCTCGACGTCCGGGTAGTCCTTGGCCACTTGCTCGACCACTTCACGCCACAGCTGGCTGGACGCCAGCACGTTGGCCTTGTCCACCGAGCAGAGCTTTTTGCCACGCACGCGGGCCATGTCGAAACCGACGCGGGCAATGCGGCGGATTTCGCTTTCGCTGTACGGCAGGGTGTCATAAGCCTGACGCTCACCGTTTTCCAGCTCGCGGGTGCCACGGGGGGCGCCGAAGTAGATACCACCGGTCAATTCGCGAACGATGAGGATATCCAGTCCGGAAACGATTTCCGGCTTGAGGCTCGATGCATCAGCCAGTTGCGGGTACAGGATTGCCGGGCGCAGGTTGCCGAACAGGCCCAGTTGCGCACGGATTTTCAGCAGGCCGCGCTCGGGGCGAATGTCGCGCTCGATCTTGTCCCATTTCGGGCCACCCACGGCGCCCAGCAAGACAGCGTCGGCCGCACGGGCGCGCTCAAGGGTCTCGTCGGCCAACGGTACGCCATGCTTGTCGATGGCTGCGCCGCCGATCAGGTCGTGGGTCAGCTCCAGGCCCAGGTTGAACTTGTCACTGGCCAGCTCCAGCACCTTGACCGCTTCGGCCATGATTTCCGGACCAATACCGTCGCCAGGGAGAATCAGAATCTGCTTGCTCATGGGTTCCTCTTTCTTGTCTGTTGATGCCCCCGCAGGCGCACCCGGAAATATTCAGGTTACTTCTCGGCCCACAGCACCAGCACATCGGTGCTGAACGAACCATCGGCTTCAATTTCAAAATAATCGCGTACTTCGGCGCCCATCGACTGCTGCAACTGGCGGATGGCCGCGCTCATAACCTGTGGCGTACGCATGCGCTCGATCCAGGAGCTGAACTCTAAACGCAAACGCTGACGCTGTGTGCTGCGCACGTGCAAACCGGCTTCGCTGACCTGACGCAGCCATTCGGCGCTCGAATAGTCGCGCACATGGCTGGTGTCGCGCAGCACTTCGACACTTTGCAGGTAGGTGTCGAATAACGGGCTGCCGGGTGAGATCACATCGATAAATGCCGCTACGCCACCCGGCTTGAGCACCCGGCGCACTTCGCGCAGGGCAACGCCCAGATCGCTCCAGTGATGGGCCGAGTAACGGCTGAGCACATAGTCGAACTCGCCATCGGCAAACGGCAAACGCTCTGCCGCGCCGCAAACGGTGCTGATATTGCCCAGCCCGCGATCGCTGGCGGCAGCACTGACCACATCGAGCATTTGTTGCGACAGGTCGTATGCCACCACGTCCTTGACCAGTGCAGCCACATGAAAGCTTACATGGCCCGCGCCACACCCCAGGTCCAGCACCCGCGCTTCAACTTTACCCGCCAGCTCGGCCTTGAGCAGACCGAACTCGGTGCCTTGCGCATGCACGGCGCTGCTCAGATAGGCCGACGCCTGTTCGCCGAACTGCCTTTGTACGACCTGGGTGTGCTGGGCGGTACTGGTCATTAAAACTTCCTTTTAGCGTCAAGACTTGGGTTGTCCACACTGCCGTCATCGCGGGCAAGCCCGCTCCCACATTTGAAATGCATTCCCCTGTGGGTGCCGGGCTTGCCCGCAAAGAGGCCATTCAAGCGTCGCGAAACAACCACGGCTGGCTCGCACGGTGCTTGCTTTCAAACGCGGCAATTGCATCGCCGTCCTGCAAGGTCAGGCCGATATCGTCCAGGCCGTTGAGCAGGCAATGCTTGCGAAACGCATCGATTTCAAAGCCCAGCACCTTGCCATCCGGGCGGGTCACGGTTTGCGCCTCGAGGTCGATCTTGAGCTGGTAACCCGGCTCGGCTTCAACCTGGGCAAACAGCTCATCGACTTCGGCGTCGCTCAGGATGATCGGCAACAAACCGTTCTTGAAGCTGTTATTGAAGAAAATATCGGCGTAGCTCGGCGCGATGATGCTGCGAAAACCGTACTCTTCCAGCGCCCACGGCGCGTGCTCACGGCTGGAGCCGCAACCGAAGTTTTCCCGGGCCAGCAACACACTGGCGCCCTGGTAACGCTCGGCGTTAAGCACAAAATCCTTGTTCAGCGGGCGCTTGGAGTTGTCCTGGTAGGGCTGGCCCACATCCAGGTAACGCCACTCGTCAAACAGGTTAGGGCCAAAGCCGGTACGCTTGATCGACTTCAGGAATTGCTTGGGAATGATCTGGTCGGTATCGACGTTGGCACGATCCAAAGGCGCGACCAGACCGGTGTGCTGAGTAAAAGCCTTCATGCTGCGCTCCCCTGGATCAATTCACGGACATCAATAAAACGACCATTCACGGCGGCGGCAGCGGCCATGGCCGGGCTGACCAGGTGAGTACGGCCACCGGCGCCCTGACGGCCTTCAAAGTTGCGGTTGGAGGTCGAGGCACAATGCTCGCCCGACTCAAGGCGGTCCGGGTTCATCGCCAGGCACATCGAACAACCCGGCTCACGCCATTCAAAACCGGCCTCGATAAAGATCTTGTCCAGACCTTCAGCCTCGGCTTGGGCTTTAACCAGACCCGAGCCCGGCACCACAATCGCCTGTTTGATGGTGGACGCCACCTTGCGCCCCTTGGCAATTACTGCCGCAGCACGCAAGTCTTCGATCCGCGAGTTGGTGCACGAGCCGATAAATACGCGATCGAGCTGGATATCGGTGATCGCCTGGTTGGCGGTCAGGCCCATGTACTTCAATGCACGTTCGATCGAGCCACGCTTGACCAGGTCGGTTTCCTGTGCCGGATCCGGCACGTTCTGATCAACCGCCAGAACCATCTCGGGCGAAGTGCCCCAGCTGACTTGCGGCTTGATCTGCGTAGCGTCCAGTTCAACCACGGTGTCGAACTGCGCATCGCTGTCGGACACCAGGTCTTTCCAGGCTTCGACCGCCAGGTCCCATTCAGCGCCTTTAGGCGAAAACGGACGGCCCTTTACATAATCGACAGTTTTCTGATCGGCGGCCACCAGGCCTACACGGGCACCGGCTTCGATGGACATATTGCAGATGGTCATGCGGCCTTCGACGGACAAGTCACGAATCGCGCTGCCGGCGAATTCGATGGCATGACCATTGCCGCCCGCGGTGCCGATCTTGCCGATCACGGCCAGTACGATGTCCTTGGCGGTTACGCCGAACGGCAATTGCCCTTCGACCGACACCAGCATGTTCTTCATTTTTTTGGCGACAAGGCACTGGGTGGCGAGCACATGCTCGACCTCGGAAGTGCCGATACCGTGGGCCAATGCACCGAAGGCGCCGTGAGTCGAGGTGTGCGAGTCACCGCAGACCACGGTCATGCCCGGCAAGGTCGCGCCCTGCTCCGGGCCGATCACATGGACGATACCCTGACGCACGTCGTTCATCTTGAATTCGGTAATGCCGTATTCGTCACAGTTGTCATCCAGGGTTTGCACCTGCAGACGGGAAACCTGATCGGCAATCGCTTCGATCCCGCCTTTACGCTCCGGCGTGGTCGGTACGTTGTGGTCCGGGGTGGCGATGTTGGCATCGATACGCCAAGGCTTGCGCCCGGCCAGCCGCAGGCCTTCAAAGGCTTGCGGCGAGGTCACTTCGTGAATGATGTGACGGTCGATGTAGATCAGCGCCGAGCCATCGTCACGCTGCTTGACCAAATGCGAATCCCAGAGCTTGTCGTAGAGCGTTTTGCCGGCCATCAGACGGTTTCCTCATCAGCTACTTTTCTGTGCCAATAACCACTTGGCTTGTGAGGTCGATCCTATGGGGTTACAGTGAATAACTCAAATTCATAATTTTTATGCTTTGGATAACCAACAGGAATTCGAATAGATGGATCTCGCGAATCTCAATGCGTTTATTGCAATTGCTGAAACCGGCAGTTTTTCCGGGGCCGCCGAACGGCTGTTCCTGACCCAGCCAGCCATCAGCAAACGCATTGCCAGCATCGAGCAGCAACTCAAGCTCAGGCTGTTCGACCGGCTGGGCCGTGAGGTCAGCCTGACCGAAGCCGGCCGGGCCTTGCTGCCGCGCGCTTACCAGATCCTCAACGTACTGGATGACACGCGCCGGGCACTCAACAACCTCAATGGCGAAGTCAGCGGGCGCCTGACCCTGGCTACCAGCCATCATATCGGTCTGCACCGCCTGCCACCTTTACTGCGCGAGTTCACCCGCACTTACCCCAAGGTCGCGCTGGATATTCAGTTTCTCGATTCCGAAGTGGCCTACGACGAGATTCTGCATGGTCGCGCAGAACTGGCTGTGATCACCCTGGCGCCGGAGCCCCATTCGCTGATTCGCGCGGTACCGGTCTGGGATGACCCGCTGGATTTCGTGGTGGCCCCGGAGCACCGCCTGACCCGGCAAAAAGCCGTAAGCATGGCCGATATTGCACGCCATCCAGCGGTGTTTCCCGGCGGCAATACCTTTACCCATCATATTGTCCATCGCCTGTTTGAAGCCCAGGGCCTGACGCCCAACATCGCCATGAGCACCAATTACCTGGAGACCATCAAGATGATGGTGTCCATCGGCCTGGCCTGGAGCGTGTTGCCGCGCACCATGCTGGATGAACAGGTGGCATCGATTGCCCTGCCCGGCATCCAGCTGACCCGCCAGCTGGGGTATATCCTGCATACCGAACGCACCTTGTCCAATGCGGCCCATGCCTTTATGACCCTGCTCGATGCCCAGGTAGATGCCCTGCCCGCACAAACGGACGACGCCCAAACCGTACACCGGTGAAATAATCCCGCGCATTTGGCCCGATAAAACAATAAGGACCCGCCATGCAAATTCCTGAAATTTTCATCCTCAGCGCCCGGCGCACGGCCATCGGCACCTTTGGCGGCTCGCTCAAGGACGTGCCCCTGGCCGAGCTGGCCAGCACTGCGGTCAAGGCCGCGTTGCACAGCAGCCAGGTCGATCCCGGGCGCATCGGTCATGTGGTGATGGGCAACGTGATTCCCACCGAGCCCCAGGATGCCTATCTGGCGCGGGTTGCGGCGATCAATGCCGGGATCCCCAAGGAAACCCCGGCCTACAACGTCAACCGCCTGTGCGGTTCGGGCTTGCAGGCGATCATTTCTGCCGCCCATACCCTGATGCTCGGCGACGCCGAGTTCGCCATTGGCGCCGGGGCCGAAGCCATGAGCCGCGGCCCCTACCTGATGCCCGCCGCCCGCTGGGGTGCGCGCATGGGCGATACGCCAATGCTCGACTACATGCTGGGTATTTTGCACGACCCGTTCCACGGCATTCATATGGGTGTAACGGCCGAGAATATCGCCCAACGCAACAGCATCAGCCGCCAGGCCCAGGACGCTCTGGCGCTTGAAGACCAGCAACGCGCCGCCCGGGCTATCGAGCAAGGTTACTTCGACAGCCAGATCGCCACCGTCGAGGTACGCAGCCGCAAAGGCAGTGTGATGTTCAGCCAGGACGAGCACCCGCGGGCCACTACCCTGGAGCAGCTGGCGCTGATGAAACCGGCCTTCAAGAAAGACGGCAGCGTGACTGCAGGCAATGCATCGGGGCTCAATGATGGGGCGGCGGCGCTGGTGCTGGCCAGTGGCGCGGCAGTACAGGCGGGCAATCTTGCGCCTATGGCGCGGCTGGTGGCCTACGCCCATGCAGGGGTTGAGCCCGAGCTGATGGGGTTGGGGCCGATACCGGCAACGCGGCTGGCATTGAAGCGGGCTGGCTTGAAGATCGGTGACATGGACGTGATCGAAGCCAACATTGCCTTCGCCGCCCAGGCGTGTGCCGTGATGCAGGAACTGGATATGGACCCGGCCAGGGTCAACCCCAACGGTTCGGGCATCGCCCTGGGCCACCCGGTGGGGGCCACGGGCGCGATCATCGCGACCAAGGCCATCCATGAGCTGCATCGGACACAGGGTCGTTATGCCCTGGCGACCATGTGCATTGGCGGCGGCCAGGGCATAGCGGTGATTTTCGAGCGGGTGTGAAACACGACCAAAACTCGTAGCAACTGCCGCCGAACGCAGCCTGGTTCCTTCGGCAGCCGCTACGGGCCCAACGGTTATTTACCGGCTGTCAACGTGGAGTAGCTGGTGATCAGGTTGCGATAGTCCGGGATATGGTTGGAGAACAGCGCGCCCAGGCCTTCAATGTCATTGCGCCAGTCGCGATGCAGCTCACAGGCCAGACCAAACCAGGTCATCAGTTGCGCACCCGAGGATGACATGCGATCCCAGGCCGAATGGCGGGTGATTTCGTTGAACGTACCCGACGCATCCGTCACCACAAACACCTCATAGCCTTCAGCCAGTGCCGACAGTGCCGGGAATGCCACGCAGACCTCAGTGACCACCCCTGCGATGATCAGTTGCTTTTTACCTGTTGCCTTGACCGCCTTGACAAAATCCTCGTTGTCCCAGGCATTGATCTGCCCCGGGCGGGCGATATAGGGCGCTTGCGGGAACAGCGCCTTCAACTCGGGCACCAGCGGGCCGTTGGGTCCGGTTTCGAAGCTGGTGGTCAAAATGGTCGGCAACTTGAAGTACTTGGCCAGATCAGCCAGCGCCAGCACGTTGTTCTTGAATTTGTCCGGTTCGATATCCCGCACCAGCGACAGCAAACCCGCCTGATGGTCCACCAACAAAACGGCGGCATTGTCCTTGTCCAAACGCTTGTAAGAAGTTGTCACAGGGTTTACCTCTCTGGGATAAGACAGAAAAGGCCAGGCCATGACCCTCATGGCCTGGCATTGCGCTTCGGTGCAGCATTGCTACGCGGGCATGCGGCCAAACTTGCCCGACTGGAAGTCCACAAACGCCTGATGGATTTCGGCGTCGGTGTTCATTACAAACGGCCCATGGCCCACGATCGGTTCGTCGATCGGCTCGCCGCTGAGGACCAGCAGCACGGCGTCGTTATTGGCTTCAAGGCGGATGCTCGAGCCATCACGCTCAAACAGCGCAAGCTGCCCTTCACGCACCACGTCCTGACCGTTGACCTCGACCGCACCATGCAGCACCACCAGCGCAGTGTTGCGGCCCGGGTGCAGATCCAGCGTAGTCGACTTGCCCGCATTCAAGCGGATATCCCACACGTCGATCGGCGTAAAGGTATGGGCCGGGCCGCGTTTGCCATCGAACTCACCGGCAATCAGGCGCAAACGGCCGGCATCGTCCTTGAGCGCCAGGTCGGGGATGTCACGGTCGACGATGCCCTGATACCCCGGCGCGGCCATTTTGTCCTTTGCAGGCAGGTTGACCCATAGCTGCACCATCTCCAGCGGGCCGCCACTGCGGGCAAACGCCTCGGAATGGAACTCCTCGTGCAGGATGCCGGACGCTGCGGTCATCCACTGCACATCACCCGGGCCGATCACCCCGCCGTTGCCGGTGGAGTCACGGTGTTCCACTTCGCCCTTGTAGACGATGGTCACCGTTTCAAAACCACGGTGCGGGTGCTGGCCTACACCACGACGCTCTGTAGTGGGCGTGAACTCGGCTGGCCCGGCGTAATCCAGCAACAGAAACGGGCTGATGTGTTTGCCCATGCTGTCGTAGGAAAACATCGTGCGAACCGGAAAACCATCGCCGACCCAATGAGGGCGGGGGGCCTGATAAACACCAAGCATTTTTTTCATGTTGCACCTCCTGTAAATCATGGCAACAACTATAGATTCGTCGCACCTATAAGACTAGACAGGTTTTTTGGTACTGATCGTTCTATGGATGGAACAATTATTCCGCCCTGCATCAGCGGGTCAAGCCTGTAATGGCCGGAGCAAAACCAACTAAATCAGAAACTTGTTTCTGGTTTATCAATCGTGCTGCGTCTAATAACTATTCCTATTAACAAGAATGAAATTTCTTACTTCGGAGCCTAGGCACGCGATGCAACGACCCAACTTGAGCCGGACCCCTCTTTCGATCGCCACCCAACGCCGGACGGTACGTCACACCTTGCTGTCCAGTGCCCTGATGGCCTCGGTCATGCTGGGGGCATCCCTTGCCAGCGCGGCGCCGGTGGCCCTGAACATTCCGTCGCAAGCCCTGGCCAGCGCGCTGAATGAACTGGGCAAGCAGGCCAACCTGCAGATCCTCTACAGCCCGGATCAGGTGCAAGGCATCAAGTCGCGTCCAGTGAGCGGTTCGCTGGAGCCGGTCAAGGCACTGGAGTCCCTGCTGCAGGGCAGCGGCATCTCGTATCAGCTCAACGGCGACACGGTGATTTTGAGCGCCCCCCAAGGCAAAGGTCTGGAACTGGGTGCAACCACTGTCACAGGCCAGGGCCTGGGCGATTCGCTGACCACCGAAGACACCCATTCCTATACCACCGGCGCCAGCAACAGCTCGACCAAACTGCCGCTGTCGATTCGCGAAACCCCGCAGACCGTCACAGTAGTCACCCGCCAACTGATGGACGATCAAGCCGCACAGAGCATCGGCGATGTACTGCGCAACGCGCCGGGCATTTCCACCCAGGCCTACGACAGCGACCGCATGGAGTACTCGGCCCGCGGCTATGCCATCACCAACTTTCAGTACGACGGGGTGAACACCCTGTATGACGGCGTGTTCGATGAAGGTGCGACCAAGGTCGATATGGCCCTGTATGACCGCGTCGATATCGTCAAGGGCGCTACCGGCCTGTTGTCCGGCTCGGGCGAGCCGTCGGCCACGGTCAACCTGATTCGCAAAAAACCGACCCGCGACTTCAAGGCATCGGTCACTGCCAGCGCGGGCTCGTGGGACAACTATCGCACCGAAGGTGATATCTCCGGGCCGTTGAATGACGATGGCAGCGTGCGCGGGCGAATGGTGGCGGTTTACCAGGATGCCGACTCGTACCGCGACCACTACTCACGTAAAAATGACGTGTTCTACGGCATCATCCAGGCCGACCTCACCCCCGACACCCTGTTCACCTTCGGCATGGACTACCAGAATATCAAGCCTCGCGGCTCGTCCTGGACCGGCAACCCGTATTACTTCTCCAACTACACCAAAACCGACTTCAGCCGCTCGTTCAACCCGGCCACCGACTGGAGCCGCCGCGACGTCCAGATCCAGTCCACCTTCGCCTCCCTGGAGCACCGTTTCGCCAATGACTGGAAAGTCAAAGGCACCCTCACCCAGCAAACCAACGACCACGACACCCTGCTGGGTTCGGCCAGCGGCGGGATGCCAGATCCGGTCACGGGTGACGGCATGTTCTTCTACTGGGGCCAGTGGGAAGGCCATCGCGTCCAGAACACCTTCGATATCAATGCGACCGGCCCGTTTACCCTGTTTGGCCGCGAACATGAACTGGTAGTGGGAGCAACCTCCCAGACCTCCCGCCAGACCGGCGCGACCTTCGACGGCAGCGAATTCCGTGAACTGTCGAGCAGCATCTTTGACTGGAACGGCAAATACCCGAGACCGGACTTCCCGAAAAACGGCAAATACGAAACCAACCAAAATCAAAACAGCGCCTATATCGCCGCACGCTTCAAGCCGGCAGACGACTGGTCGATTATCCTTGGCAGCCGCATAAGTGATTTCCAGTACAACAGCACCTACAAGTACTACGAGCAGACCAGCACGTTCCAGGACAACAAGACCACGGCAAAACAGCACGGCGAGGTGACGCCCTACGCCGGGGTTGTCTACGACATCAACGACAACTATTCGGTGTACGGCAGCTACACCTCGATCTACAAACCTCTTACCGAGCAGAGCAGTTCCGGTGCCACCCTGGCCCCCACAGAAGGCAACAGCTACGAACTCGGTTTGAAGGGCGAGTACTTTGATGGCCGCTTGAATGCCAGTGCGGCCGTTTTCCGTACCGAGCAAAAAAATGTACCGATTCAGGTCGGCACCAACGCCAACACCAACCTGGGCATCTATGAATCCCTTGATGGTGCGACCACCAACGGCATCGAGCTGGAACTGGCCGGTGAACTGATGCCGGACTGGAACCTGATCGCCGGCTACACCTACGCCCGCACCCGCTCTGATGATGGCGAACGTGTCTACGGCTACCCGCTGGAAACCACCAAGCCGGAAAACGTGGCGCGTCTGTTCACCACTTACCGCCTGCCGGGGGTGCTGAACAAAGTCACCGTGGGCGGTGGCGTGAACTGGCAAAGCCCGTTCTACGGCAAGATCTACAACGATGCCAAGGGCGACTACGACATCATCGAGCAGCACAGCTACGCGCTGGTCAACCTGATGACCCGCTACGAGTACAACGAACACCTGACGTTTAACCTCAACGCCAACAACGTGTTCGATAAAAAGTACCTGTCGGGGCTGGGTAACTTCAACACCACCTACTATGGCGAACCACGCAGCCTGATGCTGACGTCCAAGTACACCTTCTAAGTCAGCAGCGGCAACGAGCCTGCTCGCGAAGGCCAAGCGCATCGCGAGCAGACCGTGTCAGGCACTCACGGCTTTTTTCAGCGCCACCGGTTGCAAGTCAAAACGCTCCGCCAGAAACGGCGTGACCTCCAGCGGCAGCGGCTCTTGCCGCACCAGTGCGTCGAGCATGACACCAGTGATCGCCGAAGTCAGGATGCCGGTACGGAAATGCCCGCAGGCATTCAAATACCCCTCAATCCCCTTCATGGGCCCCAGGATCGGCAGCTCATCGGGGGAGCCTGGCCGCAACCCGGCCCAGGTACGCTTCAGGTTGGCGTCCTTGAGTTCGGGAATACAGCGCATCGCTCCCTGTACCAGCCCGGTGATTTCAGGGAAGGTGGTGGTCACGTCGAAGCCTTTGTCTTCGGTGGTGCTGCCAATCAGGATTTCGCCGTTGTCCTTTTGCGCCAGGTAGCAATCACTGGTGGTCAGGCAGCCGTTCAGCAACTTGGGCATGCGCTCGGTCAATACAATCTGCCCCTTGACCGGGGCCACAGGGATACTCACGTCAGTGGCCATCACGCTGAGTTCTGCCGCCCAGGCGCCAGCGGCATTAATCAGGGTTTTGCAGTGGAACGCGCCCTGGCTGTCGGTGCGCACGCCGGTCACCTTGCTGCCTTGACGCATGACCTCGATGACGTTGGTGTTGAAGTACAGATCGACTCCATTTTGCCGGGCCCCTTCGGTGTAGGCATCGGTCAACCGGAACGGGCTCACCTGGTGATCGCACAAAAACTCCAGCGCACCTTGCGCATCGTGGCTGACGCTCGGCTCCGCCTCGCGCAGGGCCGCCTGGTCGAGCCAGCGCACCTCATCGGCCAGATGCGGGATATTGGCGACAATATGCTCGGCATAGAGCCGGTCTTCATCGTCATAAATCACGTACTTGAGCCCGGTGCGCTCGAACTTGAAATCCATCCCGTGGTTTTCCAGCAGTTCCTTGTGCAAGCCGGGGTACAAGGCATTGGATTGCAGGGCAAAGTCGAAAAAACACGCTGGCAGGATATGCGGGGTACTGGCGTCGACAATCACGGCCGAACCCTGGGCTTCACGCTTGCGTTCGGCAGACATCATGCGAAAAAAAATCACCCCGCAGCCCAGCCCCACGGACTCGCCGATGGCCCACAGCCCGCCTGCCGACGCGCGGCTGGCATTGCCGGGGCGCTTGCAGTCGATCAGGGCTATTTTAAGATCCTTGCGCCGGGACAGGTGATACGCACAGGAGGCGCCAATAACACCGCCACCGGCGATGACAACGTCATAGGTCTTGATCATGTCAGGCATCCTTGCTCGCGTTGATAAAAGCCGAGAACGGCACGGGTTCCAGCGGGAATCGCGGGCGCAACCAGCCCACATCCTTGCGCCCGGTGGCTTCACGCAGGCGGTCACTGCAATAACCGACACACATGCGGCCCTGGCAGTCGCCCATGCTTATGCGTGTACGCATTTTAAGGCTGGCCATGTCCTGCACGCCCTGGCTGAGCGCAAGGTCGATATCGGCGCGGGTGACATGCTCGCAACGGCATACCACCGTGTCGGCCTGGGGCAGATCGATCTGGCGCGTACCACGCCGGGTATAACGATCAATCCCGCCGCGAAAGCGCATGAGGGTGTTGAGCCTGGATAGGTACTCGCGGCGCTGTTCAAGCGCCTGCTTTGCACTCAGGACCCCACGCTGCTGCAAGATCGACAACGCGCCAATCCGCCCCGTGAGCATCGCTGCCTCGCCCCCGCGCATGCCCGTGACATCACCGGCCAGGTGGATTGATGCCTGACTGCTCTGCTGCCAGTTATCGGCTTTGGCCGCCAGATAACCGTCGACGTTGTAAGCATGATCCAGACCCATCTGCTGGCTGAGCTGAGTGCGTGGAATAAAGCCATAACCCACCGCCAGGGTGCAGGCTTTCACCGCCTGCGCCTGGCTCATGTCGGCCTGCCAGGTGTTGGAATAGGGAGCCACGATCACTTCGCTCAGTTCCCCTTCGCCAAACGCCTGCACCACACCCCAGCCGTAATGCACGGCCACGCCATGGCGCTTGAGGTAAACCAGCATGCTCAGGCCGTCGAGGAACAACTGGGGCTGGTTGAGCAGCGCCAGGCTTTCCTTGGCAATGCGGCCAAACTCGCACGCTTCATATACCCCGGCCACTTCCACACCCGCTGCGTGCAACTGGCACGCCACCAGCATCAGCAAGGGCCCGGTGCCCGCAATCAGCGTCGGCCCATGGGGTTTGACAACACCACTTTTGATCTGCAGCTGCAGGCCACCCAGCATGATCACACCCGGGGTGGTCCAACCCGGGAACGGCACGCTGCGCTCATGGCAGCCAGCGGACAGCAGCAGTTGATCGAAGCCGATTTGCTGCAATTGCTCATGCTCATCCAGCACTTGCAGGCTTTGCTGACCTTGCCCGCCGACAACGCGATGGTTGAGGCGTACATCCACTGAGTGGGCAATGACCGAAAATTCGCCGTGCAACTTGTGCAGCGCAGCCTTGTAGCGTTCTCCCAGATAGTCGAGTTCGACACCGTCGCGCAAAGGCCCGCGATAAACTACACCACCCAGCCGCGAGGCTTCTTCGAACAACGTGCTTTGCACGCCATGCTGCGCCAGCTCTATTGCCGCCGACATCCCTGCCGGTCCGCCACCGACAATCACCGTACGGGCGCTCATAGCACCAGCTCCTGGCTGGCGACGCGGTTGATCCCGGTCTCGACCTGCATACCGGGCTTTACCACGGTCTGGCAGGCGCGACGCTTGTGCCTGCCATCGATATTCACCAGGCAGCAGTAGCACACGCCCATGCCGCAATAAGCGCCCGTCATCCGCCCGTGGTCGTTGCGCGACAGTTGCCGCACACCCACTGAGTTCAACACGCTGAGCACGGTTTCACCTTGAGCGGCATTGACTGGCTGACCATTGACCAGAATGGACATGTCGGCCTGCCTCAAGGGTTGAATATCGTACTGTCGCTTCAAGTCATCCATGTCTGTCATCCTTTTTATGTGGTGTTGCCCGGTCAATCACTGGCACCGGGTACCAGGGCCGACGACCTTAGCCTGCTCCTGAAAACAAACATTGATGCGTGCCAATAAACGTCGCGTTTCATGTGTTTTCCAGCCATTACCCTTACACTGCAAGCCCCTTGCACACTGGCGCGCTTATGGACCTCGACCTGGCCCGTACTTTCCTTGAAATTGTCCGCTACGGCAGCCTGGTGGGCGCGGCCGAAAAGCTGCACGTTACCCAGACGGCCGTGACCGCACGGGTACACAAGCTCGAAAGCCTGCTCGGCGTCACCCTGTTTACCCGCAACCGCGCCGGCGCAAAACTCACCCCCGAAGGCGAGGCCTTTGTGGTGTACGCCAACCAGTTGCTGCACACCTGGGAAGCCGCACGGCGCGATCTGCCGCGCCCCGAAGGCTTGCATCAGTTGCTGCATATCGGCGGGGAAGTCAGCCTGTGCAACCCGCTGATCCTCAACTGGGCCAAAGCCCTGCGTCAGCACCTCACCACCCATGCCTTGCGCATACAAATCAGCGATGCCGAACAATTACTGCGTCAGATCGAGATGGGCCTGCTGGATGCCGCGCTGGTCTATCAGCCCGCCTACTGGCCCGGTGTGCAAGTGGAGCAGTTGCTGGAGGAAAAACTGATCCAGATCCGCCGCCCCGAACAACCTGAACCTTATGTATACGTCGAATGGGGTGAGGGTTTTCGCCGCCAGCATGACGCCGCCCTGCCCGACAGGGCGCGAGCGGCCATCAGCTTCAACCTGGGCCCGGTGGCCTTGCATTACATCCTCGACAACGGCGGCAGCGGCTACTTCCGCACCCGTGTGGTCGAGCGCTATCTGGACAGCGGTGCCCTGGAACGGGTGCCCAAGGCCCCGGAATTCAGCTACCCCACCTACCTGGTGTACTCCCGCGAGCGTGACTGCGCAGCCTTGCAACAGGGCATCGCGCTGCTGCGCGAAATCGTCAGACAGGACAGCGACTGGTCACAGCCCCGGGAGCCGGAAATTTAAGTCGCCAGGCTCCGGATGAAAGCTTTCAGCTTTGTGTCATATCCCTTAGTCTGCGAGCGTTGAATCACCCATAAAAACAATACAGGTGGCACATGACCGACCTAACCCGGGCCAACGAAAGCTGGCTGACATCGCCGACCCATCAACAGTGGCTGCGCGATCAGGGCCAGGCGCTGGTGGATTTCGCCAAGGCCGCCCGCGTGCCCTGCGGCTTCGCCGCGCTCGACCCGTTTGGTCGCCGCCCGAACAACGCCCCGGCAGACACCATCACCACCGCACGCATGGTGCACAGTTTTGCCCTGGCCCATATTCAAGGCCTGCCCGGTTGCGCGCCGCTGATCGACCACGGCCTGGCCGCACTGGCCGGGCCGCTGCGTGATGCCGTGCATGGCGGCTGGTTTGCCCGCCCCGGCGCGCAGGACGGCAACACGCGCAAAGCGGCCTATCTGCATGCCTTTGTCGCGCTGGCCGCCAGCTCTGCAGCGGTGGCCGGGCGCGGTGGTGCGGCCGAGTTGCTGGGCGATGCGGTGGCCATTCTTGAAGGCAATTTCTGGTCCGAGGCAGAAGGCGCCCTGCTGGAAAGCTTTGCTGGCGACTGGAGTGACTGCGAGGCGTATCGCGGAGCCAACAGCAATATGCACGGTGTCGAAGCTTTTCTGGCCCTGGCCGATGTCCTCGATGAAGACCTGTGGCTCGATCGCGCCCTGTCGATTGCCGAAAAGCTTGTTCACCAGCATGCAGCGCAATCCGGCTACCTGCCCGTGGAGCATTTCGACAGCCAGTGGCAGCCATTGCCCGATTACAACCGGGACAACCCGGCAGACGGTTTTCGCCCGTTCGGCAAAACGCCCGGCCACGCCTTCGAATGGGCGCGCCTGCTGTTGCACCTCGAGGCGGCACGCAAGCAACGCGGCCTGGCGGCGCCCGAATGGCTGCTGGAAGACGCGCGGCGGTTATTCGCCAGTGCATGCCAGTTCGGCTGGAACGTCGATGGTGACTGCGGAATCGTCTACACCGTGGACTGGAACCACCAGCCGCTGGTGCGTGAGCGTCTGCACTGGACCCTGGCCGAAGCCTCGGCAGCTGCGGCGGCGTTGTTGCAACGCAGCGGTGAGCATGAATACGAAGTCTGGTATCAACAGTTCTGGGACTATATCGACCTGTACATGATCGACCGCCAGAACGGCAGCTGGCATCACGAACTGGGGATCGACAACCTGCCTTCGCAAAACATCTGGCCGGGCAAGCCGGACCTTTACCATGCTTACCAGGCCACGCTGCTGCCCCGTTTGCCGTTGGCTATCAGCCTGGCCAGCGCGCTCAAGCTGCGGCGCTGAGCAATCCCGCCCCCGTAGCAGAGCGCTCCCTCACCAATCGTATTTAACCTCCAGCGACGCCGTGCGCTGCTGGCCGTAGTAGCAGCCAAAGCTGTAGTTGCACGAAGATACGTACTCTCGATCAAACAGGTTCTGCACGTTCAGCCGGGTACTGACACCCTTGAAGCTCGCATCCAGGGCCGCCAGGTCATAGCTGAGCGTTGCGTCATACACCACAAACGACGGCGTCTTGAAAGTGTTGTCCGAGTCGCCGAAGTTTTTCCCGGTATAACGTGCACCGCCGCCCAGGGTCACGCCCGCCAGGGCCTGTCCGGTGAAGTGGTAGTCGGCCCACACGCTGGCTGCCCAGGGTGCCTGTGCCTCGCTGCGGTTGCCTTCATTGCCATAGTTGGACTTGGTGTAGAACACGTCCAGATACGACAGCGAGGCGATCAGGTCGATGTTGCTGAAACTGCTTTTGCCTTCAAGTTCGATCCCCCGCGACCGGACCTCGCCTTCCTGGATTTGATACTCCTGGTACTGCAAGTCACCGGTCAGGACGTTTTGCTGGGTGATTTCAAATACCGAGGCGCTGAGCAAAGTGCTCTCATCGGGCTGGTATTTGACCCCCACTTCATATTGCTTGCCCGTCATGGGCACGAACGCCTTGCCACCTCGGGCCGGTGCCGCAGTGCCCACGGAAGGCAGAAAGGATTCGGTGTAACTGATATACGGCGCCAGACCAAACGAAGTGACATAGGTCAGGCCCACACGCCCGGTGAACTTGCTATCGCTCTGGATCTCGTGGGAGTTGGCCAGCAAGTCATTGTTGTCGACCTTGGCCCAATCCTGGCGACCGCCAATGGTCAGGATAAAGTTGTTCAGTTTGATCTGGTCCTGCACATAAAAACCGGTCTGCTTGACCCTGTTATCCCATTTGGTAGTCAGGGTCGGCACACCCGTGGTGCGGTAGTTGGTGGGGTTGTAGAGGTCAATCACCTCGCTGCCGGACAGGTTGTAGCCCTGGAACTTGCGGGTGAAGTCACGGTAGTCGAGCCCCACCAGCAGGGTGTGCTGCACAGGCCCGGTGGTGAAGTCACTTTGCAGGTGGTTGTCGAAAGTATAAGAGCTGTTTTGCTGGCGCCAGTCGAGCTTGGTGCGGCTGGCATGGGTATCGGTGGCGCCGCCCGGGGCGGTGACGAAACGGTTCAGGTAAAAGCCCTTGTAACGGTCATTGACGTCGATGTAGCTCAGGCTCTGGCGATAGGTCATGACCTCGTTGAAGGCATGGGAAAACTGGTAGCCGAGCACATATTGATCGCGCTTGTAGTCGTTCCATTTCGAGTCGCCCGAGAAGAAGTCTCGATCTATCTTGTTGCCTTGGGAGTTGCGGTACAGACTGCCCACGGCCGGCAAGGACTGGTAGTCGGCCAGGGCATCGTCCCGTTGCACTTGCGCGTAGACCGTCAGTTCATTGCGGTCATCCGGCGCCCAGGTGAGACTGGGCGCCAGCAGCATGCGGGAATCTTCCGTGTAGTCGATTTGCTCGCTGCCGGTGTTGCCGACGCCGATCAGCCGATAGCTCAGGGTTTTGCCTTCATCCAGCGGGCCGGTGGTATCGAAGGCCAGGTTGTAACGGTCAAAGCTGCCGGTGCCGACCTTGATTTGATGCCTGGCCTCGGTGCTCGGGCGCTTGGCCACCATATTGATCATGCCCCCCGGCTGGTTTTGCCCGTACAGAACGGAGGACGGCCCCTTGAGCACTTCGATGCGCTCCAGGGTGTAGGGGTCGATCTGCGGGGTGCCGCCCAGGCTGCCCGCCGAAGGCAGATAGGCGCCATCAAGGTAGAGCAGGGTCGGGGCAAAACCGCGGCTGGTGATTTCATCGGCAATGGTGTTGCGGTCGGTATAGCCGTTGGTGCTCAGCCCCGGGGTGTAGCGCAGGGCCTGGGTCAGATCGTGGGCGCCCTGCACTTCAACCTGATCAGCAGTGACCACGTTGATGGTTTGCGGAATCTCGAGGATCGGTGTGTCGGTCTTGGTGGCGGTGGCCGAACGGGTGGCGACAAAGCCGTCAACATGGCCACGACCATCCTCACCCAGACGCGCAGACACGTTGGTTGCGCCCAGATTCAGTACCCCGTCACCGGCATTGGGGTAGACACTCAAGGCACCGCTACCGGTCACCCCCAGGCCCAGCCCGCTGCCCGCCAGCGCGCGTTCGGCGGCCTGTTGCGGGGTGTACATGCCATTGACCGGCGCGGAGGTTTTACCCTGCAACAAGGCCGGAGCCACCGACAGGGTCAGGTTGCTGTCGCGGGCAATGCGGCTCAGGGTCACGCCCAGGGGCGCGGCAGGCAAGTCAAAAAAACGCGTGGCATTTTGCTCGCCAGACAGGGTTTCGGCCACCGCGCTCAGCGGGTAACCGCCAATGCTCAGGGTGATGGCCAGCGCCAGCAGGCAGGTTTTGGGATGGGCGTACGGCATGGGGCATCCTTTCTCGTTGCAAGGTAGGCAGTTGTAACCTTGACCAACGAGAAAGCCTTTCCCCTCACCTTATCTGCAATTAATTCGCATTCATTGGTTTTTACTGGCGCACATCGATCAGGGTCAGCCACGGCCCATAGCGCGTGATCTTGATCGGCAAGGTTTGCGCCAGCGTATTCAGGGTGTGTGCGGTGTTGTCCAGCGGGAATACACCGAATACCCGCACCCGCGCGGCTTCCGGGCTGATACGCAGCATGCCGGTCTGGTAGGGCCGCAGCGCCTCGACCAGGGCTGACAGAGGTTCGTCGTGCAGCTCGACCCGGCCCGCGAGCCAGTCGGGCTGGCTACGGGATGTCGGGGTTTGCGGATCTATCCGGGTGGCGGTAAATGACGCCGCCCGACCGGTTTCGAGGTGGAGTTGCTGACCGCCCAGGGTGTGCAACTGCACGCTGTGCTGTTGCACGCTGGCCAGGCTTTCAGTGCTGCCCTGGCGCACCATAAAGCGCGTGCCAAGGGCTTGCACCTGGCCCTGGGCAGTGCTCACCACAAAAGGACGCTGGGCGTCGGCTGCCACATCCACCTGCAACTCGCCTTCACGCAGGTGCACCCGGCGCTGATCGCTATTGAAGTCGATATCCACCGCACTGCGGGCGTTGAGGGTGAGCAGGCTGCCATCGGCCAGTTCGACGGTTTTGCGCTCGCCGGTGGCCGTCTGGTAATCGGCCGTCAACCCCGTCAGGGGCGTCACGCGATCCACCAGACCCGCGGCACCCAGGCCGAGCAACAACAGCAGCAGGCCGCCTTGCAGGGTCTTTTTGCCCGATGGCGATGTACCGGCCAGCAGCGCCCGACGTACCGCCTGCAATTGCCCCGGGCTGCGCCGCTCAACCGATTGCAGATCGGCTACGGGAGCCTTGAGCACCCCGGCGACCCGCTGCCACGCAGCCAGATGTGCCGGGTTTTCGGCCAGCCACGCCTTGAACACCTGACGCTCCGACGGGCAGGCCTGGCCGGACTCGAGGCGCAGCATCCAGTCAATGGCGGCACGGGTGGTCGGGTCAACCTTGGCTGTACTCATGGGCTCTCCGCCGTTTGCGACAGGCAATGAACAAAAGCGCGGCGCAAGTCGCGCTCAACGGTGGCCAGGGATACGCCCAATTGCTCGGCAATGGCCTGCTGGGGCATGCCTTCAAGACGATTGAGCAAAAAGGCGCGCTTGACCCGCGATGGCAACCCTTCGAGCAGGCAATCAATGGCTTCGATCGCCTCTCGGACCAGGGCAATGTCTTCTGCAGAAGGTGCGTAGGCCAGAGGCAGCTCGGCCAGTTGGTCGAGATAGGCTTGCTCAAGCTTGCGCCGCCGCCACAGTGAGCAGAGCAAGCGCCGGGCAACGGTACTCAGGTAAGCCCGAGGCTCCTGAATACGTTCCAGTTGGCGGGCATCCCAAGCGCGCAAAAATGTGTCCTGGGCCAGATCGGCCGCATCCTGCGGGCATCGTACCTGTCGCGACAACCAGCCGCGCAGCCACGCGTGATTGTCGTGATATAGACTGGCCAGCAGCCTTTGGGGATCCACAGGACTCGACACGATAGATAACCATACTTAAATAGCAATAAGTCGCATTATCGTCGGATCAAGCATAAATGCAAGCCATGTGGGAGCGGGCTTGCCCGCGATGCAGGCGGCGCGGTTATTCAGCCTGACCGCGCTGATGCCATCGCGAGCAAGCCCGCTCCCACAAAAGCACGACCTTCAGCGCCCGCCGCCCAGGTCGAGAAAGGTGCCGGTGGTATACGACGCCTTGTCCGACAGCAGCCATACAATGGCTTCGGCCACTTCTTCCGGCCGCCCGCCACGCCCCATGGGGATGATAGGTTCAAGCTTGCTGACCCGGCCCGGATCGCCGCTCAAGGCGTGAAAATCGGTGAAGATATAGCCCGGCCGCACCGCGTTGACCCGGATCCCCTCGCCCGCCAGTTCCTTGGACAGCCCCAGGGTGAAAGTGTCCAGCGCGCCCTTGGAGGCGGCGTAATCGACGTATTCACCGGGCGAACCCAGGCGGGCCGCCACCGACGACACGTTGACGATATTACCGCCCTGCCCGCCGTAACGTGGCGACATGCGCAGCACGGCATGCTTGGCACACAGAATGGGCCCCAGCACATTGGTTTTCAGGGTGTGCATGATGCGCAGGTCGGTCAGCTCGTCGACCCGCGATTTGAGCCCCACGGTGCCGGCGTTGTTGACCAGCGCGGTAACAGGCCCCAACTGTTCGTCAACTTCGAGAAACAGGCGAATGATTTCCTCTTCGTCGCTGACATCGGCACGCACGGCAATGGCCTTGGCGCCCATGGCGCGAACCTGCGCCAGCACCTCATGGGCCGCAGCATCATCGGTCAGGTAGTTGATGCAGATCCGATAACCCTGCTTTGCAGCCAGCAAGGCCGTGGCAGCGCCTATGCCGCGGCTGCCGCCGGTGATCACGATGACTTTATCCATAAATACGTGTTCCCCTTACACCGATCCAAATCTGGCTGTCAGAATAACCGCGAAGGCCCGGTTTTGTCAGGTCGCTGTTTTGTTGCCCGGCCCGGCGGGTTCGGCACCTTGGATATCGGCCATGAATTGCTCCGCCGGCAGCGGCTCGCCCAGCAGAAAACCTTGCAGGGCATCACAGCCAAGCGTGGTTAAAAAACTTTGCTGGGTATCGGTCTCCACCCCTTCGGCGACGATACGCAAACCCAGGGCCTGGCCCAGCGCGACAATGGCCGAGACAATCGCCGCATCGTCGCTGTCGTGCTCCAGGTCGCGCACAAAACCGCGGTCGATTTTCAGTTCATTGGCGGGCAGGCGCTTGAGGTACATCAGGCTGGAATAGCCAGTGCCAAAGTCATCGATGGACAGGTCCACGCCCATTTGCGACAACCGCTGCAACACCACCATGCTCGCATCGGCATCGCTCATGGCGGTGGTTTCGGTGATTTCCAGGGTCAGGCTGTTGGCCGGCAACCGATGACGCTCGAGCGCCGCGACCACGCTGTCAACCAGCCCTGAATAGCAGAACTGCAATGCCGACAGGTTGACCGCAATGCGCCAGTGGCTATAGCCCTGATCGAACCATATGCGCATCTGGCGGCAGGCTTCATTGAGCACCCAGTCACCGATGGGGATGATCAGGCCGGTTTTTTCCGCCAGGTCGATAAAATTTTCCGGCAGCAGCAACCCTTGCTGCGGATGCTCCCAGCGCAACAGCGCTTCGGCCCCCACCGGCCGGCTGTTGCTGGCATCGAACTTGGGCTGGTAGTGCAGGCGAAACTGCTGCAGCTCCAGGGCCTGACGCAAGTCCTGCAGCAGCTGCAATTGCTTGCGGGCATTGGTGTTCATCGACGCGTCGAAAAAGCTGTAGCCATTTTTGCCCGCGCCCTTGGCGTGATACATCGCCGCATCGGCGTTCATCAGCAGCTCTTCGGCGGTCAGGCCATTGCCGGGGTACAGGGCGATACCGACACTGGCGGAGATCAGCAGCTCATGCTCATCGACCCGAAACGCCCTGGACAACAGACCCACCTGCCGCGCTGCCACTTGCGGTGCGTCATCAGGCTCCAGCAGACGCACCAGCAGCACAAATTCGTCGCCGCCAATACGCGCCAGGGTGTCCTGGCTGCGCAACTGCTCGCGCAGGCGCAGGGCAACTTCCCGCAGCAAACGGTCGCCCAGATGATGACCAAAGGCATCGTTGACCGGCTTGAAGCCATCGAGGTCGATAAACATCAGCGAGAAGCAGCCGCCCTGCTCCGCCACCTTGCTCATCGCCTGACCGATACGGTCAGCCAGCAGGATGCGGTTGGGCAACCCGGTCAGGGTGTCGTGCAGCGCCAGTTGGGTCAGCTCTTCGTTGGCCAGGGTCAGGGAGTCCGCCAGGGCAGCTGTACGGGCATCGAGGCGGGCATCAAAAATAGAGGTCAGCAGGGCGATGACCAATACCGCCAGGCTGGAAACCAGTACCAGATTGTCCAGGCCGTTACCGCTCAGACCGTCGATAGCGGCACCGCAAAAACTGCCGATGGGAAAATTCGCCGCAGCCATACCGGTGTAATGCATGCCGACAATGGCCAGCCCCATGATTACCGCAGCACCACCGCGCATCAGCCGCACGTAAGGGGTTTGCCGGCGCAGACGAAACGCGATCGACAACGCGGCCGCCGAGGCCCCCACCGCAATCACCAGCGACAGGCCAAACAGTGCCGGGTCGTAATCGATGCCCGGCTGCATGCGCAACGCGGCCATGCCGCTGTAGTGCATGGCGCTGATGCCCGCGCCCATGATCAGGGCGCCAAACAACAACTGCAGCGCCGGCAAACGCGGCTGGCTGACCAGCCACAAGGCAAAGCCCGAAGACAGGATGGCAACCAGCAATGACCACAGGGTCAGCCCCAGGTCGTAGCCCAGCGCCAGTGGCAACTGCAACGCGAGCATGCCGATAAAGTGCATCGACCACACGCCAAAGCCCATTGCCAGTGCACCGCCGGCAATCCACAGGTACTGGGTACGGCCGCGCGCCGTGGCGATGCGACCACTCAGGTCAAGGGCGGTATAAGAGGCCAGAATGGCCACACACAGGGAAATCAGGACCAGCGCGGGGGAGTAACTAGCGGAAACCATGGGCCTACTCGTGAACAGATGCCGAACAGCGTCCATGCCCGGTAAAGAAGCGCAATTGTACTGCTTCCCTGCATTTACGCACCTATCCGCGCGACTAAATCCTTAAGCTCCATGCCCGCTCCCACAAAGAAACTGTCCCCCTGCCTTCAGCTCAGCTCAAACAACCCCGCCGCCCCCATCCCGCCGCCAATGCACATGGCAACCACGACAAACCGCGCACCACGGCGGCGACCTTCGAGCAGGCTGTGACCCACCATCCGTGCACCCGACATGCCGAACGGATGACCAATGGCTATCGCCCCGCCATTGACGTTCAGGCGGTCATTGGGGATCTGCAGAAAGTCACGGCAATGCACCACCTGACAGGCGAACGCTTCGTTGATCTCCCAGAGGTCAATATCCGCAACGGTCAGGCCAAAACGCTTGAGCAACTTGGGAATCGCATACACCGGACCAATGCCCATTTCCTCCGGTGCACAACCACTCACGGCAATCCCGCGATACACGCCCAGCGCTTCGATACCGCGCTGCCTGGCTTCGGCACGGCTCATCAGCAATACCGCAGCGGCCCCATCGGAAAACTGCGAGGCGTTGCCTGCCGTGATGAACTCACCCTGTTCAATCCACTTGCCGTCTTTCCACACCGGTTTGAGGGTCGACAGGTCTTCAAGGGTGGTGGAGGGACGGTTGCATTCGTCACGGTCCGCGATCACGTCCTGATGACCGGCGGGCCCTTCCTTGTCAAAGCACAGCTTGCGCGCCGCCAAGGGCACGATCTCATCGGCAAACAGGCCCTCAGCCTGGGCGGCGGCAGTACGTTGCTGGCTCTGCAACGCATACTGATCCTGTACCTCGCGGCTGATGTTGTAGCGCCGCGACACGATTTCCGCGGTTTCGAGCATCGGAATATAAGCCGTCGGCATGCACTCAAGCACGGCCTCGGACTGGGCGCGGTAGGTGTTTTTGTACTTGTTCTGGGTCAGCGACAATGACTCCACGCCACCGGCCACGGCAATCTTCATTTCGCCGGTCATGATGCCATTGGCCGCCACGCCGATACTCATCAGGCCCGAGGCGCACATGCGATCGAGCGCCATGCCCGGCACAGTATCGGGCAAACCGCCGGTGTACGCACACAGGCGGCCGATGTTGTAACTCTGAGTGCCCTGCTGGGCGGCGGCACCCATGATCACGTCTTCCACCGAACCCGGCTCGATACCCGCGCGCTCGACCACGGCACGCACCACGTGACCGCCCAGCACAGGCGCCTCGGTATCGTTGAACGAGCCACGAAAGGATTTGGTCAAGGCAGTGCGGGCGGTGGATACGATCACAACGTCATTCAAATTCATGTTCAAGGCTCACTGTTCAAGGGGGTTGAAGGTGTAGCGGCTGATGGTGTCCACCACGCAGCCGGGGCGTTCGCTGCCCTCGATTTCGACGCTCATGCGCACTACAGCCTGCACGGCCTGGCCCTGCATCTCGACCCGCACCAACTGGCCATGGCCGCGAATCCGCGAACCGACCTTGACCGGCGCAGGGAAGCGCAGCCGGTCACTGCCGTAGTTGACGCCCATGGCCAGGTTCTCGAACTGCATCAGTTGCGGCATAAACAGATTGGCCAGGGCCAGGGTCAGGTAACCATGGGCGATGCAGGCGCCAAATGGCCCGGTGGCGGCGCGCTGAGGGTCGACATGGATCCACTGGTGATCGCCCGTGGCTTCGGCAAACAGGTTGATCCGTTCCTGGGTCAGCAGCAGCCAGTCTGTGCGCCCCAGATCCATGCCCTCGGCCGCCAGCAACTGCCCGGTGCTGCTGAAAACTGTGCTCATGCTCTGTTCCTCACGCTTGTTGCGAGCTGACGGGCAGCACTTCGCCGACCATGTACGAGGCATAGTCACTGGCCAGAAACACCATGACATTGGCCACTTCCCACACTTCGGCGGCGCGGCCAAAGGCTTCGCGGCTGGTGAGCTGGTCGAGCAATTCGCTGCTGGCGGCTTTTTTCAGAAAGTCGTGCAGGGCGATCGACGGCGCCACAGCGTTGATCCGCACGCCGTTTTCGGCGGCTTCCAGGGCGCTGCAGCGGGTCAGGGCCATGACTCCGGCCTTGGCCGCAGCGTAGTGGGCCTGCTCCTTTTGCGCGCGCCAGCCCAGTACCGAGGCGTTGTTGACGATGGCCCCGGCACCACGACGCTCCATATGCGGGAGCATGGCGCGAGTCATGCGCATGGTGCCGGTCAGGGTGATATCCAGTACCGACGACCACTGCTCATCGGTCATTTCGGTCAGGCGTACCTGACCGCCAAGCCCGGCGTTGTTGATCAGCACATCGACACCGCCCAGCGCATCCTCAGCGGCGGCGACCAGGGCTTGCACGTCGGCTTCGACGGTGACGTTGCACAGCTGCCCGTAGACCGCCTGCAAGCCGGTTTCGGCCTTTAGCCGCTCGACTGCCTCTTCGAGACGACGCGGGTGGATATCGGAAATCATCAGGGCGCGACAGCCCTCTTCCGCGCAGCGTTTGGCCGCGGCATAACCGATACCGGCGCCGGCTGCGGCAGTGATCAAAATCGACTTGCCAGCCAGTAACTGGTGGCCGGGGACATAGGGAGGTGCTTGTCTCATGGTTGAATTCTCTTGTTAAGCGGCAAATCAAAAGCCCCTCACCCTGGCCCTCTTCCAAAGGGAGGGGTTGGGGTGAGGGCCAGCGGTATCAGCTACCCCACACCCGCTGCGGTGCAGGCGCTTCGGCCAGAATCTGGCCCAGGGCAACCCCCACTTCTTCGGGTTGCCATTGCGCGCCCTTGTCGCGGGTCACCCCGGTGCGCCAGCCATCGCCCAGGGACAATCGCCCACCCTGGCTTTCGATGATCTGCCCGGTAACATCCCCCGACAGTTCGCTGCCCAGCCATACCACCAGCGGCGCGACGTTTTCCGGTGCCCATGAATCAAAGCCACCGTCTTCAGGTTTTTTCACCATGTCCGGCATCGCGCTTTCGGTCATCGAGGTCCGCGCCGCCGGCGCCAGGGCATTGGCCGTCACGCCGTAGCGCCCCAGCTCGGCTGCCTGCACCAGGGTCAGCGCGGCAATCCCGCCTTTGGCTGCGCTGTAGTTGGACTGCCCCACCGAACCCTGCAGGCCCGCGCCGGAACTGGTGTTGATGATCCGTGCCGCCACCGGCCGGCCGGCCTTGGCCAGGTCGCGCCAGCGCTTGCCAAGGATATTGGCCAGGCAAAAATGCCCCTTGAGATGCACACGCATGACCGCATCCCAGTCCTCTTCAGCGAGGCTGATAAACATGCGGTCACGCAGGATTCCGGCGTTGTTGACCAGCACATGCACTTCGCCAAACGCGGCCAGGGCGGCGTCGACGATGTGCTGTGCCGTGGCCAGGGTGGTGATGTCATCGGCATTGGCAATGGCCTGCCCACCGGCCTGGAGGATTTCTGCCACGACCTCTTCGGCGGCTTCGCGACGAATATCGTTGACCACCACATTGGCGCCCTGCCCGGCGAACGCCAGCGCGTAAGCGCGGCCCAAACCGCCGCCCGCGCCGGTAATGATGACGGTACGTTCTGCACAAATTGCCATGTCGTTGCTCCTAGAGGCGTTCAATAATCGTCACGTTGGCTTGACCGCCGCCTTCGCACATGGTCTGCAAACCGTAGCGGCCACCGCTGTGCTCAAGCTGGTTGAGCAGGCCGGTCATCAACCGTGCACCGCTTGCCCCCAACGGATGGCCGAGAGCAATTGCACCGCCGTTGGCGTTGGTCCTGGCCGGGTCGAAATCCAGCTCCTTGGCCCAGGCCATCACCACCGAGGCGAAGGCTTCGTTGATTTCAACAAGGTCAATGTCCTGCATGCCCATGCCAGCCTTTTTCAGTGCGGCACGGGTGGCGGCAATCGGGGCCCTGAGGTGCCAGATCGGGTCGTCGCCCAACACCGACAGGTGATGGATCCGCGCCCGTGGCGTGAGGTTGTAGCGTTTGAGCGCCGCCTCGGAGACCACCAGCAAGGCGGCCGAGGCATCGCAGGTCTGGCTGGATACCGCAGCGGTGATCGACGCAAACTCGGCAAACACCGGCTCCAGTTCGGCCATTTTGGCCAGGCTGGTTTGGCGCGGTGTCTCGTCGTCCCTTACCCCTTCACAGGGCACGATTTCGTTGACGAAACGGCCGTCGGCCATGGCGGCCAGCGCCCGGCGATGGCTCTCCAGGGCATAGGCTTCCATGTCCTGGCGGCTGATCCCCCAGTGATCGGCGATGCGCTGGGCAGCGTAGAACTGGTTGACCGGCTGTTTGCCAAAGCGCGCTTGCCAGCCCTTGCTGCCAGAGAACGGGTCGGCAAAGCCCAGTGGCTGCCCGGCCAGCATCGCCGAGGAAATCGGAATCTGGGTCATGGTCTGCACGCCACCCACGGCAATCACATCCTGGGTGCCACTCATCACCGCCTGCGCGGCGAAGTGCAGCGCCTGTTGCGATGAACCGCACTGGCGATCGATGGTGGTGCCCGGCACGTTCAGCGGCAAACCGGCGGCCAGCCAGCTGGTGCGGGCGATATCACCGGCCTGGGAGCCGATGGTGTCGACACACCCAAAAATCACGTCGTCATATTCGTCGGCCGGAATTGCGTTGCGCTCCACCAGTGCCTTGAGCACATGGGCGCCGAGGTCGATGGCATGGACATGGGCCAGGCCACCCTTGCGCTTGCCGGTGGGGCTGCGCAATGCATCAACAATATAGGCTTGGGGCATCGGTCAATCCTCGAAGGTGTGACCGCAGCCCAGAGGCGCCGCGCCACTCAATACATATTCGGCCACACGGGCCTTGTGCAGCGCACGGTCGCCCCAGGCACTGTCCAGTGCCCAGGCGCGCTTCATGAACATTTGCAGGTCGACTTCCCAGGTGTAACCCATCGCCCCATGCACCTGGATGCCGTGGCGGGCCGCCAGCCAGCTGGCTTCGCAACTGGCCAGACGCGCCTGGGACACCCACACGGCGGCATTCGGTTCGTTGTGTGCCAGCGCGTAAGCGGCGCGGTACAGCACCGGTTTGGCGAACTCCAGCGCAGTAGCCACGTCGGCCAGATGATGCTTGACTGCCTGAAAACTGCCGATGGGCTTACCGAATTGTTTGCGCTGCGCGGCGTAGTCCACCGATAAATCCAGCATGCGCTGAGCCAGCCCGAGCAACTGCCCGGCTACCGACAGCGCGCCACGATCAAGGGTTTGCGCCCACAGCTGGCGGCCCTGTTCGCCCTGCGCCACCAGGGTGGCTGCGCCGGGTTGCCAACTGACCTGCGCCAGGCGCCGAGAGGCATCGATACTGGCGTGATTTTGCACATCCACCTGGCTACGCGGCACGGCGTGGACTTCATCGCCATGGGCCAGCAGCAGCAAGTCAGCGTGGGCGGCATCGGCCACCAGCGGATTGACCGGGTGCCCGATGGCCACCCGCAAACTGCCGTCGGCAATGCGTTCCAGCCATTCGCCGCGACGGGCTACGCCGTCATCCAGCCCGGCGATCAGCGCACTGGCCACATAAGCGGTATCACCCAGGGAATCAGGAATGGCGTAGTAACCCAGTTCCTGGGTCATCAGGGCCCAGGCCACATCGTCCATGCCCAGGCCACCGAAAGCCTCGGGGATCGACAATGCGGTCAGGCCCTGCTCGGCGATCTTGTTGCGCAAATCCGGGGAGCGACCGACATCGGTTTCCCAGATTTCACGGAGCATTTCGGGGGCCGCTTCGGTCATCAGAAAACGGCTGATGGCCTCGCGAAAAGAGATCTGGTCTTCGGTAAAGGTAAAGTCCATGCCCGGCCTCACTTCGGCAGGCCGAGCATGCGCTCGGCGATAATGTTGCGCTGGATCTCGTTGGTGCCGGCGTAAATGGGCCCGGCCTGGGCGAACAAAAAGCCGTCCAGCCAGCTGTAGCCGCCCTCCGATTGACCGGTCAGCTCGCCACTGGCGCCGAGAATGCGCATGGCGGTTTCGTGCATGCGCAGATCCAGCTCCGACCAGAATATTTTGTTGGTGCTCGACTCGGCGCCAATCTGTGCCCCGCGGCTCAGGCGGCCCACGGTGTGGTACGCAGACAGGGCGTAAGCCTGGGCGTCCGACCAGGCCTTGCACACCGCCTCGCCAAGGCTCGGATCACGATCGGCGCTGGTGCGGTTGGCCTGGTACAGCTCCACCAATTTGCGCGCCGTGTATTGAAAACGGGCCGGGGAACGCAGCAGCAGACCTCGCTCGAAGCCGGCAGTGGCCATTGCCACATGCCAGCCCTGGCCTTCATCGCCAATACGGTTTTCCAGCGGGATGCGCACGTCATCAAAGAACACTTCGGCAAACGCATCCTTGCCGTTCAGGGCCTTGATCGGGCGTACGGTGACACCCGGTGCATTGAGCGGCACCATCACGAAGGACAGCCCGTGATGGCGGCTGGACGACGGATCGCTACGGAACAGGCCGAACAGCCAGTCGGCAAAAATCGCTCGTGTGGACCAGGTTTTCTGGCCGTTGAGCACGTAGCTGTCGCCATCGCGGGTGGCCTTGCTGGTGATAGCGGCCATGTCGGAACCTGCGTTCGGTTCGGACCAGCCCTGGGCCCACATGTCGGTACTGGCGGCCATGCGCGGCAGAAAACGCAGTTTTTGCGCCTCGGTGCCGAACTCCATCAGCGTCGGGCCGAGCAACAGCTGGCCGTTCTGATTGACCCGCATCGGCCCGCCGGCGCCGTAATATTCCTCTTCGAAAATCAGCCACTCGATCAGGTCGCAGCCGCGCCCGCCCAGCTCGGTGGGCCACATGACCATCGACAGACGGTTTTCGAATAATTTGGCTTCCCACTGGCGGTGTTGCTCGAAGCCCTCGCGGGTATCGTAGCTGGCCAGCGGCGTGGTCGGCAGGTTGTCCGCCAGCCATTGGCGCACCTCCTGGCGAAAGGCCTTTTGTTTGGGGGAGTAGGTCAGATCCATCGTCAGCTCCTCAGAAGTTGGCGTCGCGTTTTTCAACGAATGCGCGGCGGGTTTCGGCGGAGTCCGTGCTGTTGTAGGCCTGCAGCGTGAACCCCTGTTCCCAGCGGTATTTGTCTTCCAGGTTGCCGTCTTCGATACCGTTCAGGGCCTCCTTGGCGATGCGGATCATGTCCGGGCTTTTGCTGGCGATCTTGCGGGCAATTTGCAGCGCGGTTTCACGCAATTGCTCAAGGGGCACCACGCGCTCGATAAAGCCGTATTGCTGGGCGTCAACGGCACTGATCTTGTCGCCGGTCAAAAACAGATAACGGACTTTCTGCACCGGGAACAGACGCTGCAAATGCGCCCCGCCGCCCATGGCGCCGCGATCCACTTCGGGTAAGGCAAAACTGGCGCAATCGGAGGCAACGACAATATCGGCAGCGCCGGTAATACCGATCCCGCCACCCAGCACATAGCCATGCACGGCAACAATCACCGGCACCGGATTGCGGTGAATGGCCTTGAAGGTGGCGTAGTTGCCGGCATTGACGGTCACGATACGTTCGGGGTGGGCGTCCAGTTCCTTGATATCGACCCCGGCGCAGAAGCCACGGCCCTCGGAGCGGATCACGATGACTCGCACTTGCGGGTCTTGCCCCAATGCTTCGAGAGTACGTGCCAGATCGAGCCATTCCTGGCTGTCGAGGGCATTGACCGGTGGCCGGTCGATCACCAGTTCAGCGACGCCCGCGTCGATACTGGTCTGAAATGCGGTATGGGCTGCGCTGTTCACATGTGCTCCTGGATTGGCAAAAAAACCATGGGAGCAGTATGGGAAGGCGCGCGAGGCGGATCATCGTCCGTTGAGACTAAACATAAGACACAGAGCCACAGGCGCACGCCCTTATAGCCACAAGTAAATGACCGCGGCAGCGATCAATCATCATTAATTAATCACACCCTACGCCATAAGAACTAATGAACTTACGTTTCACTTGGATATTTCACTCAAACAACACAGCACTCTCTTATAAAAACAGATCAGCCGACCCAGCAGAAAATAACAAAGCTCAAACAATACAACTTGTTGCCATAGCCTGCACTTACAGGAGGAACTCATACAAGCAGGATTATTCACTCAACTATCAAAGAAAGAAAGCCGCAAGATCGCAAGACCAAAGCCACTTAAACGTTCGCACTTGGCTACTTTAACCATCCTGAAATTCTAATATTCTGATCCAGCTTGACCAGCCGGGGGTCGAAAGCCCATTCCAGCCTGATGACAAACGCCAGATATCTGGACGGAATTCAAACTTAATCATCCTCGGCCGATTGGAAAACACTCTGTTTCCACAAATGCATGTTCCTTTACACCTATTATACAACAGGTAAACAAAATGTTAATAAACAAAACCGCTCTGGTTGCTGCGGCCGTAATGGTGTTCGGTGTTTCCAGTGCATGGGCTGCCGACAGTACAAGTACCCAGATTAATATCAGCGCCACTGTTCCAAGCACTGCTTTCTATGCACAAGCCTCTAGCCCGACCTTCGGTCAGGCTGAAGTAATGGGCTATGACATCGGCCAAAACAAAATCAACAGCCTTCGTGAAAACTTCACCTACAAGAGCACAGGCGGTGCATTGCGCGCGTATATCGATGGCGGGCCACGGGCGCTGTTCAACGGTAACACCGCACACAACATCCCTCTGACCACCAAATTCAACGGTGTGACCCTTACGGCTGCAGCCCTGGAGGTGGCAACCGCCCCCGCCTCCGCCGCAGGCGGTACTGCAGAGCTGGAGGTATCTGCTGGCGCCATACCAACAGGTGCCTCTGGCAATTTCAGTACCGCATTTACCGTGATGTTCGACAGCACGCCACCCACCCCCTGATCTGCCAACACCGTTGATTCATCTGGCGATACCCGCGCCCGGCCGGTTTTCGACCGGGCGCCTCTTCTGGATTGACTGTCCGTTATTAGAGTATTGCGTTTATGTTCCCGATGACTCGCATCGCGGTGACGCTGGCCTTGTTGTTCCCTGCAGCATCAATGGCAGCCGCAGAAGTCAGTACACCCCGAAGTTTGCTTGCCCAGGCCAAAGGCTTGCCGGCTGACTTCGAAGAGCACCTTTTCGATGTACCGCTGGCCGTTCAGGTCGAGCGCAACTCGCAACTGGTGGGTGAAGCCATGGTCGTACTGACCCGCGATGATCGTCTGACCCTCCTTGAGTTCACCGACTTCAACGCCAGCCAGATTCCGGCCAGTGAGCGCGACACCTGGTCGGAGTTTCTCCAGCAAGGAGTGCAACTGGGAGCCTGCACTGGCAAATGCCCCGAACAGTTAATGGCGGTTCATTACAACCTGGAAAACTCCATGGTCTCGTTGCTGACCGCCAGGGCGGAACAGGATTATCAGAAGAGCCGCTATCACGAATTGCCCAGCGGCGGCAGCGGCGGTTTGATTGTGCGCAATCAGCTAAACCTCACCGCCGGCCAGCGAGAGCAAGTTGACGGTCGTTATGGCCTGGAGGCCAGCGGCAGCATCGGCCACTGGAGCCAAACGCTCAACCTGCAACTCACACGCATGGATGGTCCGGACCAAAGTCAGCTCAAACATGCTGTCTATGAAGCCCACACCCAGCGTGAACTGGAAGGTACATTTCTGCGCCTGGGCTATTTCACTCCAGGCTCCGAAGGTTTGACCCGGCAAATTCGCACTTTTGGCGCCAGCCCCGATACCACAGTGGGCATCATGTATGGCAGTTCCGACAGCCTGGTCATCGATCAAGCCAAACCCGGCGTATACCCGGTGTATGTCACCGCCAGTCGTCCGGCAACGGCACAAATCTACCGCAACGGCCTGTTGATCAATTCCCAGCTGGTTGCCGCCGGTTTGCAGAGCCTCGATACCCGCCCCTTGCCCAGCGGTATTTACGAAGTCGAGGTTCGCCTGGTCGAAGACGGCCGAGTTAGCAGCACGTCTTCGGAGCTGATCTATAAACCGTCCAACTGGCGCAACTACGACGACCCATGGCGCTATAACCTGTTCGCCGGACGCGAAAGCAAACTGCTGAGCAACTGGGACGACCAGGCCACCGGCGACATGACCGCCGGCGCCTCGCTCAATTACCTGCTGCACCCGCGCGCCATCCTGGGTCTGTCTGCGCGCCAGGTAAAAAACAGGATGCAATGGGGCACCGCCATTGACTGGACGCTGGCCAGCAATCTCACCTTTTATGCCAATCTTTACAAGACTCAAAGCTACGGCACCGGTGTCGACTTTAACGGCCAGTACCACTACGGCCTCGGCAATGTCGTGTTCAACCACAACCGCAGCTGGCTCGACACCCGTAACACCTACGAAACCCTGCCGGACGGCACGCGCCTGCGCACAAAGTCCAGCTATGTGGGCCAGACCAGCACTACCGCCCTGTCCCTGAACCATCGCTTCGGCCTGCAAAGCACCTTGAGTGCCCGCCTCTCCCACAGCAATGGCTATAGCCGCGGCTACGGCCTGGACGTGGGCTGGGCGCAACCCACGCACCTGTTTGGCAGCGACGGTAACTGGCGTTTGTCGGTCTTTGATCGACCCGGCAGCCTCAGTTCCGGCAACAAGCGCAATCGCGGGGTCGACCTGAGCATCAGCCTGGCCCTCGGCGGCCCGGGTGAACGCTGGTCAGCCAGCCTGGGGTCACGCACCGGCCGGGACGGTGAGCGTGACAACAATGCCTCCCTCAGTTACAGCAAAAATATCGAAGGCCACGTCCTGCAAAGCGTGGCTGCCACCGCAAGTACCGATACCTACGGAGTGGGCGTCAATGGCCGGGCCACCTTCCTGACCGACAGCCTCAGCGCCGATACCTTTGTGCAACGCTCGTCTTATAACGGCTACCTAAGCGGTGGCCTTAACCTGGACAGCACCATCGCCCTGAGCGGCTTGACCATGGCCATGAGCAGTGAGCCCTCCGGGCGCGGGGCCGGAATGATCGTCGACGTCGAGTCCGATATCGCCAACATTGCCTTGCGTGCCGATGACCTCAGCGGTGGCAGCACCATGCTGCGCCCCGGCCGCAACTATATTCCCCTCACCGCGTACGAGAGCAGCTCAGTCAGTTTCGACTTTCAGGGCAACCACGTGCCCGCCGCTGCGATCCAGCCACCTCGCGCCCGTTATCACCTGAACAAGGGCGGCGTGGGCTACCGCAAGATCAACGTGGTGAATACCGTCACCGTTCTTGGCCGCTTGATTGACGCGGACGGTAACCCGCTCAAGGGTTATCACATCATCAACACCACCAGCCGCGGCATCAGTGAAGTGGACGGTTTCTTCTCAATGGAGATGAACGCCGGCACTCCCACTCTGGAAGTGCGCAAGGACGAAGCATTACTCTGCCAATTCCGTATCGACATCACCAAAACCCTCAGGCAGAACAATGTGCTGGAAATCGGCGACCTGCGTTGCCATCCCGACACGTTGGCAGAATCGGCTAATAATGTTGAGGCAGCAGGATGAAGCGGAACAATCTAGCGGACTTCAACGTAAAGTGTTTATTGAGTCTGGTACAAAGCCGCAGGCTAAATCGGATGGCAAAAACCGCTGCCGGTATTGTATTGATTTTTGTTTGTGGCCTTGTTGCCCCGCCCAATACTCACGGGGTAGAGATAACAATAAATGCAGAGTTCAAACCTGACCCCGCCTTTCCCAACCGCAATGTATTTACGAATAAAACACCGAATACCGGTCAATATTGCTATTACAACCCTGCTGACTGCGCTTCCAAAGGCGTGTTCGGCATCGCCGCCCCCGTAGTTTTCAGGTCTGCGGTGCCTGTAGTAGCCAATCACACAGATCCGCGTCAAGGTGCGATGGTGACAATCCCGGGAGCATGGCGGACATTAACCGTCAGGCACAACCAGACTCTGGAAACAGAGGAAGTGAAGATCCGTATAACCGGTTTTGGTACAGTACTGAGCATTGACCCCGACACCGTACACACCCTGGTTCCTGGTGCGACAAGCTGGGGGGACGGGCATAACAAACTGTGGTCCGGAAGTAACTGGTCGATACCGCCGTCACCCTGCACCAGAAAATCGACGCCCCTCTACACCGGTGGAAATTTTTGGTTCTTTTGGGGAGCACCGGAGGCCGATGTAACCTGTGCCAAAAAGGCACTTTACAACATCCCAAAGTTGGCATACCACTCTTTGGACTTCGCCTACGAATTAAAGACACCTGATCCATTAGGCATGTCAGCAGGTGACTATTCCGGAAACTTGGCTTACACAATAGGGCCTTACCAGGATTTCGACATGGGTGATTTGTTGATCCCTAACAGCTCCGTGCTGAATCTCAATTTTAACCTGAACGTTCAGCACACCTTAAAAGTTGATATCCCCCCGGGCGGTAATAGGGTCGAGCTGGTTCCCAAAGGCGGCTGGTATCAATGGTTGCTCATAGCTCGAGTACCGGAAACACTTGCCAGCGACCAATCCTTTAGTGTTTCCGCCAGTTCACGTTTCAAGATGCTGTTGAGCTGCGAAAGAGTCATGGGCGACACCTGCGCACTCAGCAACAACGTGAGCCACAACGTGCCGATCAATATATTTGTCAGTCTGCCCGGCGGCATTACCGATTCAAACGGCGCTTCGATCACCCGTAAGCCCTTGCTTACAAGCGGCCAGGGTACTGAACTGTTCCAGCCCAGCCGATATGTGGATGGAAAAACCGGGGTACTGCACTTCGAAATCGAAAAGAAATACGTGAATGAAATGCTCGACCAGGCAGGCACCTATAAAGGAAATGTGACCGTCATCTGGGATTCGGAAGTTTAAGACTCCCGGGTAGTCAATAGAGAAAACAGGAACTTACCATGAAACTTGCAAGTGCCATACTCAGTCTATGGGGTATCTCATTGGGTGCCATCGCGGGCCCCAGTATCAACGTCGGAACCGTCTTTGACTATATGGATGGCGATAAAAGCACCTATTTGAAGCGGGTGTATAACGGCGGCGGCAGCACCGCCTTTGTTCGCGTTTCCATACTGGAGATAGTCTACAAAGCCGACGGCACTTCAGAAGAAGTACCGCTGAAAACCCAAGGCAATGCAGCCATGCGTGATGGCCTGATCGCCAGCCCGGCACGGCTGATAATCCCTGCCAGCGGCACCCAGGGCACCCGCCTGCTGTTCAAGGGGATACGAGACCAAGAGCGGTATTTTCGCGTGCGTTTTGTGCCGGTCGTGCCGGAAAAAGAAGATGAATTTGCCCTTTCCACCGAAGAAACCGACGTCTATAAAAAGACCCTGTCGGCCGGGATCAACGTGCTCGCAGGCTATGGCACCTTCTTTGTTGTACGCCCTGAAAACGCCGGTTTTGATACCCAGATAAACGACACCGCACAACAGTACTCAGTCAAAAACAACGGCAATACCATCATGCTGCTTGATGAATTCAAAGACTGCTCCGTCCAGAACCCGCTGGAGTGCGAGCCCGTTACCAAAAACCATATCTTGCCGGGTCGCCTGTTCAGCTTTACCAAAAAAGCTGGCCGTCATTATCGCTTTATCCTGATTGAGGGCAGTAACAATAAACCCATGGAGGTTAAAGGCTGATGCATCTATCTGCGTGCAAAATCTCATGCCTGACTGTCGCGGCAAGCCTGGCACTCTGGATGCAAGCGGGGTTTGCAGCGCGCGAAGAACACATCTTTGAAGTGAGTGTCACTATTCCGACCCCGGACTTCTATATATTGCCCGTGGAGTCGCAGTTTCTAGAGCGCACACAAATAATGAAGTGGAACCTTGCCCGCGGGTATCTGGAGCCCCTGCAGGCGTCATTCGATGTACGCAGTCGCAGTGGCGCCATTACCGCACGCCTGGGCCATGAATCAATGCTGTCCAACGGAAGGGATCTGATCAGCCTGCGGGTCAAGTTCAATGGCCACGAACTTGCGCTGACCGACACAGTGGTCGTGCCCGACAACGAAGCCAAAACGGGTTACAGGGTTCCCTTACGAATCGAGGCGATCAAGCCTGAAACAGGTTTTAAGCCAGGGGCATACTTTGGCAGTGTCCAAATCATGTTTGATGGGCCGACGCCTTCTGCAGCTCAATAAACAGCACTCAGGTAATAGCATGAAGAATAAACCCTCCAGGGCCTCTGTCATTGATTACAACCCCACTCCTTTGAATAACGTACCATTCTCAATATATCGGCAAACTTGTGTATTGGCCATTTTTGTATTGACACTTGGTTTTCTTCAGCCTGTGTATGCTGCGAACGTCAATGTGCGGGCCGAGTTCAAGCCCGACCCGGCACTTCCACACCAAAATACATTCACAAACAAAACACCCAGCAATAGCCACTACTGCAGCTACGTGCCTCAAACCTGTATCAATAAAGGCATTATCAGCATTTCCGCCCCTATTTCCTTTCGCAACTCCAGCCGGATAATTGCCAACAACCCAGACCCCAGGCAAGGCATGATGATTCGGGCAAACAGTGATTGGCGTACTCTGATCGTCACCCATGCTCAAACGCTGGAAACTGAAGAGTTACAGGTTCGTATCACCGGCATTGGAACATATACATCTATCGAACCACAGAACATCCATACCTTGGTACCCAATGCAAGCAGCTGGTCGGATGGTCTCAATAAATTATGGGTGGGAGGTTATATATGGCGGGGGGCTGGCACCTGCATTGGTGCGACGACATTCGTCGCTAACTGGTTCGGAATCCCGATCTACTGGACAACACCTGTTTCCGGAGCAACCTGTAGTAGAGCAGCACTGTACGACATCCCCAACTTCACTTATCGAACCCTGGACTTCTCTTATGAAATGAAGACGCCCAACCCACTCGGAATGTCATCGGGTGATTATAATGGTGAAATCAACTATACCGTGGGGCCTTACCAAGACATTGACATGGGAGACAATATGCTCCCCAGCGACAATATACTCACGATCAAATTCCTGCTTAATGTCCAGCACACCCTTAAAGTGGATATTCCACCCGGCGGCAATAAAGTAGAACTGACACCCAAGGGTAGTTGGCAAGAATGGATGCAAAATGGCCGCACGCCCGAGAAACTTTTTCGGGATCAGCCTTTCATGATTTCTGCCAGCTCACGTTTCAAGATGCAACTGGCCTGTGACCGGTTGGTAGGCGATACCTGCGCAATCAGCAATACCAGCAGCGGCCACGCAGTTCCAGTCGATGTACTGGTTAGCATGCCCAATGGCATCGGCAATGATGATGACTCCTCGGTCTCTCGAGAACCCCTGAGGGCTTCAACTGGACTGCTGTTCAAGTCCACGCACTATGTCGATAACAAGCCATCCACGCTGCATTTTGAAATACAAAGGCAGCATGTCCTGCAGATGTTGTCCGAGCAAGGCAAGTATTCCGGGAATATCACGGTAGTCTGGGACTCCGAAATCTGACTCGGGCTAATCAAACGGACTAGTCCGGCTCAGGGATTGCACCCGTGCTGCGCGCTTTCATGCTGGCGCCTTGATCCGTATTTTTACGACGAGGCCCATATGGAGCTTGCCCTGACAGACGAACAGCGAATGATTCAGGCATCCGCCGAACGTTTTTTGAACCAAGTGGCCAGCTCCGCTGCGGTGCGCACGGCCATGACCAGCGATCAGGGGTACGACACCGCTACCTGGGCGCGAATGGCCAGGGAGCTGTATTGGCCCGCACTGGCGATCCCCGAGGCCTATGGAGGTCTTGGCCTGGGCTTTGTCGAAGTCAGTCTGCTCCAGGAACAGCTCGGGCGCTGCCTGCTGCCCACACCATTCTTTGCAACCTGCTGCCTGGCCACCCCTGCCCTGCTGCTCAGTCGCAATGAAGCACTCAAGGAACGCTGGCTGCCGTTGATTGCCGCCGGTGAGATTCGCGCCAGCCTCGCCTACACCAGCGCGCCTCGCTGGGACGACAGCGCCGTGCAGGTGTATGCGCAGAGCCATGCGGGGGGTTATCGCCTCAATGGCGAGTATCACTATGTGATCGATGGCAGCGATTGCCAGCTGTTGATCATTGCCGCACGCACGCCGGGCAGCGTCGGCGAAGCCGGTATCCGCCTGTTTGCACTGCCTGCCGATACTCCCGGGATTGTTTGCCAGTGGCAACCGACACTGGATCAGACCCGCCGCCTGGCTACCATCACCCTGAACGATGTAGTCGTCCACGACGATCAGTTGCTCAGCGAACCCGGGCAAGGCTGGCCGATGCTGCGCGATGTGCTGCATATAGCCTGTGTTGGCCTGGCGGCCGAGCAGACCGGTGGCGCACAGCAGTCGCTGGACATCACTCTGGCCTATATCAGCGGCCGCGAACAATTTGGTCGCACTATCGCCAGTTTCCAGGCCATCAAGCACCGCTGTGCCGATTTGATGCTGGCCATCGAATGCGCGCGCTCGGCCAGTTACTACGCTGCCTGCATTGCCGCCGAGTGCCTGAATATCGATGGTGATCCGGGTATCCGTGAGCAACTTGGGGAAGCCGCGGCCACTGCGAAAATTTTTGCCAGCGAAGGCTTTTTCCAGTGTGCCGCCGAGTCCATCCAGTTGCACGGTGGCGTGGGTTTTACCTGGGAATACGACCCGCATCTGTATTTCAAGCGAGCCCGGGCCAGTGAGCAGATGCTCGGCACCCCGGCGTTTCATCGCGAGCAATTGGCCCGGCAGATTTTCGGAGAGTGCACATGAATATCGGTTTTAGCGCAGCAGATGAGCAGTTTCGCCAACAGGTTGCGCAGTGGATGCAGCAGCACCTGAGCGGTGACTTTGCAGCTTTGCGCTTTCGCGGTGGCCCGGGGGATGAGGACTTTGCTCCCGGGTTGCGCAAGCGCTGGGAACAGGTCTTGGCCCAAGGCCACTGGGTGGGTGCTGGCTGGGCCACCGAGCATGGCGGCCGTGGCTTGAGCATCAGCCAGCAAGTGATCTTTTTCGAAGAGTACGCAAGGGCGGGTGGCCCGGGACGTATGGGCCATATCGGCGAAGGGCTGGTAGGGCCGACGATTGCGGCCTTTGGCAGCCAGGAACAGCAGCAACGTTTTTTGCCGCCGATACTGGCGGGCCAGCACTTTTGGTGTCAGGGCTACTCCGAACCGGGTGCCGGGTCGGACCTGGCCAATATAAAGACCCGCGCCAGTTTCGATGAAGACCGCGGGCAATGGTTGATCAGCGGGCAAAAGGTCTGGACCTCACTGGCTCATGAATCGGACTGGTGCTTTGTGCTGGCACGTACCGAGCCGGGAAGTGTTGGCCATCGCGGCCTGTCGTTCTTGCTGGTGGAGATGGACCAGCCGGGTATACGGGTACAGCCGATCCGGCAATTGACCGGTACCAGTGAATTCAACGAGGTTTTTTTTGATCAGGCGCGGGCTTCGGCAGACAACCTGATCGGCCAACCGGGTGATGGCTGGAAAATCGCCATGGCGCTGCTGGGGTTTGAACGCGGGGTATCGACCCTGGGCCAGCAAATGCAGTTTCAGAATGAGTTGGACGAAGTGGTGCGTATTGCCAAGGCCAATGGTGCGGCGCAAGACCCGGTGCTGCGCCAGCGCATCGCACAGGCCTGGAGCGGCTTGCGGGTGTTGCGCTACAACTCGTTGCGCATGTTGTCCGGGGTACAGGATGGCAGCCTGCGGCCTGAAGCGACGATCTACAAACTGGCCTGGTCGACCTGGCATGTGGCCCTGGGCAAGCTGGCGATGGATGTACTGGGGCCAGAGGCCGAGTTGCTGGCCGGGGCGCCTTATGAGCTGACACGGTTGCAGGCGCTGTTTCTGTTTACCCGTGCGGATACCCTTTATGGCGGCAGTAATGAGATTCAGCGCAATATCATTGCCGAACGAGCGCTGGGGATGCCGCGGGAGGCCCGGTAGACGGGCTGAGAATCACAAGCCCTCTCATCCCGCCCCTCTCCCTCCGGGAGAGGGTTGCCGTGAGGGCCCGGGTCAAAAGGTGTACTTGCCATTGAACGACAGGTAATCCCGATCCGCCATTGTCCGTCCCTGGGCAATATCGGCCGAGCTCAAATACGCCACATAAGTCAGCCCCAGCTGAAAGTTGCCCAGGTACTTGAAATCACCACCCACTGTCAGACGCTTTTCAGCACGGCCCAACCCCGAATAGGCACTGCCGTCAATGTTCTGGGTCCAGGTGGCCTTGGTGGTCAAGTCCCAGCCGTTGAATACGCTGGGGTGATCGAAATAGGCGCCGATCCCCAACAGGCTTGAACCCCGTGTTTGACCGTCATACACATATTTATTGAAAGTCCCGTCCGTGCCCGCCCCGCCACCGCTAATGGTCAGGTCATCCACGCCCTGGATGCGCTGGTGCACCACCTCGGTCATCAGGGTGGTCTGCTGCGCCATAAACGTCGGCCCGATCATGTACACGGCATTCAGGTTTCCCTGCCACACCTGCCCCCGCGCCGGCGCACCGTTGCTCAGGTACACCGCCGCGCCGTCGCGATAGCTCAGGTCACCGGCGAACTGCACCGAATCACCGGCTTTGGTGGTGAAACTGATGCCGGTGAGCTTGATGTTGTCAAAGTAACCCAGCTGGTAACTCGGGCCATTGCCGTTGCCACCCACTTTGTTCAGGGACGAGTAATGGGTCTGCCCGGTAAAGTCGAAGAACAGTGCCGGGACGCGGTCGTGATAACGGTAATGAAACAGGCCGACCTCGGTGTTTTGCGTCACCCGGTATCGGGTGCCCAGGCCCCACTCGCCGCTGTCGCCCGGTTTGACCGAGCCGGCGTAGCCGACTGCGGCCCCGTTGGGCAGGTGGTCGACGATGCCCGGGGCGAGCCGGAAAAACTCGGCCCCCGGGCCAAAGGTATCGCTGCCAAAGTAGTCGCCCACGGGGTTGAGCTGGGTTTCTTCCCACTTGTACTGGTAGAACCCGAGCAGGGTCAGGTCTTCGTTCACCGACCACGCGCCCGATATCTGCCCCACCGGCAAGTAGGCATCCTTGGCTTCGGTGCCGGGCACGTTGAACTTGGTCGAATCCACCGGTGCCTGGCCCTGGCTGATGTTGGGCCAGAACAGGCTCTCGCCCCAGGCCACCAGATGCCGCCCGGCCTTTAGTGACAGGTACTGGTCATCATTGACGGTAAAGTCGCCATACACATAAGCATCCAGCAGCCGCGCCTTGCTGCCGCTGAGTTTGCGCGTGTCCTGGCTGAAGTCGTTGTAGCGTCCGGTCTTGTTCACCGTGTCCGGTGAGTCGTTGTCGTTGCGCTGGTGGTAGACCTCGTCATAGAAATGACTGCCGCGCACCACGGCGCCGAGGTTGTCGTGCTTGAGCATCAACTCGCCAAATACGCTGACCCGGTTGTTGATCAGCGAGCCGCGCTTGAAGTTGCGCGTGGCATCATCGTAGTTGATGTTGTTCAGGTATTCGTGATCCGGTTTTGCGGTACGCATCGAGGCCGTGTAGTTGACGGTCAGGGAAGAGTCGAGGGTGGTGTTTTCGCCCAGCTCGAGGGTAGGTGCCGCCAGGGCCAGACCGCTCAGCCCCGACAATAAACCGGTCCCGACAACACGCGTGTATTGCTTGAACATGCCTTGCTCCTTGTTATTGTTGTTTTGCTCCGCCCGGCCACCTGCGCACAGGCAGGGCCCGTGGCAGACAGCAGGATGGCGTCAGGGCGTTACTTGCCGGCCCGACGTGCCGCTTCGGGGCCAAAATCGCCAGCAGCAAAACCGCCTTTGTTCAGCACATAGCCGTTGCGTTGTTCGTTGATCAGGTTGAAGGCCAGATAACTGCCAGCGTTCAGGTCGTGATACAGGCCAACACCGGCCTGCCAGGTTTGCGTTTCCGGGGCATAGAAGTAATTGACCATCGAGGTGCGCCACAACTCGCCGCGGTTGTCGTAGTTGTCACCCATGATCGGGAACCAGCTGTCTTCGTCGATATACAGCGTGCGCTTGCCGTACAGATGGCGGTTACCCGGCTTGAGCACACCTTCGAGCACCCACACGCGATGCAGTTCGTAACGCATGTTGTCGGGGTTGATATGACCGGGAGTGAGCATGCTCGCGTACTTCAGGTCACCGGCGTGCAGGCGCGCAGTGTTGTAAGGGATATACAGCTCTTTTTTACCGACGATGTTCCAGTTATAGCGCTGGGCCGAGCCGTTGAAGATGCGTACTTCGTCGACGGTGATCGAACCGCCGGAGCCCGGAAAGGCCATGTCAAAACCGTAACCCGGCGACTGCCGCACACGCCGCGTACCCGGATCGTAGCGCCAGCTCTGGCGCGGCTCGGTCTTGTCGTTCCAGTACTCGGTACCGGTGTTGATTTCACCCTTGTCGCGCTGTGGCAGCAGGGTTTCGTTAAGGTAGAAAGACGAATTGCCCACCGTGTCGCCAATCTTGCCCGGCTCCAGCCCCGGCGCCATGTTGCGCGAGTGCACGCGGCCCCAGTTGATATTGCCATCCTTGAGCACATAGGCGTTGTCCGAAGTGTATTCCTCGGTCCAGGCACGCACGGTAAACAGCGAGGCATTTTTCAGCAGTTCAATACCGTTTTGCGGTATCGGGAATGCTACCCCGCCAGTGCGGGCAACCACGCCTTCGCCGTCGTCGACCAGTTTGGCGACCGAGGCATTTTCCAGGGTGGCCTTGCACACCGTGTCAGAAAAACGAAAGTCACGGTGCGAAGGGTAAACCGGCATGCGGAATGTTTGCGGATAGAGTTTGAACAGGGCCTTTTGCCCCTCGGACAAGTGCCCGTCGTACTGACTGAGGTTTTGCGCGGTGATCACAAACAGCGGCTTTTCGTTGGGGTAAGGGTCTACGGGATGCTTGCCCGTGCCCTCGAACTTCATCCCCGGTGCCGCGCCCAGCCATTGGCCGCCAAAAGCAGGGATGGTGCCTGCGGCGTTGCCCGCCTTTTCGGCGCCGACGCAGGTCAGGTCCTTGCCCAGCCGGGTGATCTGGTCGGCAGGGGCCTGGGCCAGCGCCAGAGCACTGTAACCCTGCAATGCCAGGGCAACTGACAGCCAGCCGCCCATATGGGTGATGCGTCCCATGGAGTTCTCCTTTTTATTGGTCATGCACATTTACTGGTGGGAGCGGGCGTGCCCGCGATTGGATCGACGTGGTCTGGCTGATACATCGCGGCGCCTGAATCGCGAGCAAGCCCGCTCCCACCTGAAACCTGGCGCCCACTCACGCTCTGGCTGATTGCGCAATCGTGAGCATCGCGGGTTCCACCAGCGGCTTGCCCAGGTTGAACCACGCAGCCAGTGCCGGCAGCAGGAAGATCGCCCCCAGCACGTTGACCATAAACATGAAGGCCAACAGCACACCCATGTCGGCCTGGAACTTGAGGGGCGCAAATACCCAGGTGCACACCCCCAGCGACATGGTCAGCGCGGTAAACACCGCCGCCGTGCCGCGCTGGCACATGGCGCGGTAGAAGGCTTCGCGCAGGTCATGCCCCGCGGCCATCTCATGCTCGATGCGCTCGTACAGATAGATGCCGTAGTCCACCCCTACCCCCACACCCAGCGCCATTACCGGCAAGGTCGCGACCTTGAGGCCAATACCCAGCAGGGCCATCAGTGCATTGCACAGCACCGCGACAATCGCCAAGGGCACCAGAATGCACAGCACTGCGCGCACCGAGCGAAAGGTCAGCAGGCAGAACAGCGCCACCGACACAAACAACGCCGCCAGCATCACCACTTCGGCCTGCTTGACCGCTTCATTGGACGCCGCCATCACGCCGATATTGCCCCCCGCCAGCTTGAACTCCACCCCCGGCACGGCAATCGCAGCGATAATGCGCCTGGCCTCATCCAGCACATGGGCCACGGTGGCGCCTTCGTGGTCGGTCAGGAACACCAGGATCTGCATTTTCTGGCAGCCGTCCGTCACCAGCCCCGAGTCCGGTGAATAGGCGTAGGCGCCCTGTTGCAAACCCTGGGCGGAACCGGGGATGGCCGCCCAGCGCGGGTTGCCTTCGTTGTTGCCGGCAATCACCTGCTTGCTCATCCCCGCTACGCTCTGCACCGATTGCACACCGCGGACTTCACGCATCTTGAAGTCGAATGTTTCCACCGCTCGCATGACGGCCGGGTCCAGGCAGGCTTCACTGCGATCGCGAATGGTCAGAAACACCGAAAGCACATCCAGGCCGATGGCGTAACTGCTGATGATTTTCTGGTTGTCCTGGTTGTAGCGCGAGTCGGCCCGCAGCTCCGGCGCGCCGGTGCCGATATCACCAGTGGCCAGTTCGCGGGCCTTGAACGCGCCTGCCGCCAGCAGCAGCAGGCTCAGGGCAAACACCCAGAGTGCCGGTACCGGTGTGGCCAGCGCCGACAATCGCCACCACAGGGGGTGACGCGAGCTGGCAATGCGCGCCCTGGCCGTCATCAGGTGCGGCTCGAGTTGCAGATGGGCGATGAGCAGCGGCAGAACGATTTTGTTGGTGATGATCATCAGCATCACACCGATACAGGCCGTGACGCCCAGCTCGTGGACGATGGGGATATCGATCAGCATGATCACCCCGAAGCCCAGGGCGTTCATCAGCAGCGCCAGCGCGCCGGGGATAAAAATCTTGCTGAACGCCACCTTGGCCGCACTCACTGAATCACTTCCGGCCAGTACTTCCTGCTTCCAGGCGTTGGTCATTTGCACGGCATGGGACACACCGATGGAGAAGATCAGGAACGGCACCAGAATCGACATCGGGTCGATACCCAGGCCCAGCAACGGCAGCAGGCCAAGCAACCAGATCACCGGCAGCAAGGCGACAAACAGCGCCACCAGGGTCAGGCGTAACGAGCGTGAATACAACCACAGCAGCGCAGCGGTGATCAGAAATGCGATGGCAAAAAAGCCCATCACCGTGTTCAGCCCTTCGACCACGTCGCCGACCAGTTTGGCAAAGCCCACGATATTGATTTCGATATCGTCGCTGGCGTATTTGGCGCGGATGTCTTCCAGGCCACGGGCAATTTGTATGTAGCTTACGGGCTGGCCGGTCTTCGGATCGATGTCCTGCAGGTCAGCGCGCACCAGCGCGGATTTGAGGTCATTGGCCAGCAGCCGGCCGATCTGCCCGGAGCGCGCGGCATTACTGCGTACCTGTTGCAAATCTGCGGGGGTGGCGGCGTATTGCGGCGGCACCACCAGATCACCGACATAGCCGTCTTCAGTGATTTCGATATAGCGCACGTTGGGGGTAAACAGCGAGGTGACGCTGGGGCGGCTGACCCCGGAGAGATAAAACACGTCATCGGTGACGTTTTGCAGGGTCTGGAGGAACTCGGGGTTATAGATATCCCCCTCGCCTTTCCAGTGCACGCTGACCAGCAGGCGATTGGCGCCGGTAAAGATACGGCTGAAGTCCAGGAAGTTGATCATGTAGGCATGGCGCACCGGTATCTGCTTGTTGAAACCGGGGTCCAGGCGAACCTGGGTGGCGCTGTAGCCCAAGGCCAGGGTGAGCAACAGAAAAAAGCCGAGCAAGGCTTTGCGCCGGGCCATCAACTGCTCGGCGCAGCGTTGCACAGCCGATGACAAGACAAAAGCGCCCATGCTCGCGGTCCCTCGCACACTGGTTGAAAGTGATCGCGATAATCAGACGGGGCCGGGCCTTGAACATCGTCCGTAAGGGTTAGGCTGTTTGAGGGATGGGGCAACTGCCCCTGTAGCTGCCGAGGAACGAAGGCTGCTGCAGGAACACTGCAACTGTGGGAGCGAGCCTGCTCGCGAAGGTCGTTCGCGAGCAGGCTCGCTCCCACAATAGGGCTTGACCTGCAACAGAGTATCTACAGAGATTGCGCAGTACACGCGAACCGAACAGGCCGGCCGGTCGGCCGCCTCGGGGCGCAGTGTTTTTGATCTGCCAGCCCTCCCGGGAGGCCGAGAGGAGGTGCTGAGGAGTGGGTCGACCGGCATGGATGCCGGGAGAGCCGCGACGGGGCCATGGATGGCCCGTGGCGGCGTGCCCACGGAGCAGGACCGGAGCGAGGGAACCTGAGCGCAGCGAAGGCCGTACGATGGGGCGAGGACCTTTTGGTTCCTTTTGGGTCCTTCCAAAAGGGACTCGACGTAAGGTCGAAACCATAGTCTCAGTTAGACACAAATGCCGGATATGTACTCAACGTATCAGTTAAACAAACAAGATCAAGCAGGCCTCAACCGTCACGCAGCAATTGACAAACCTGTACGAAAAATCCCGAAAAACGTGAGCTGGCAGTCTCTGGAGAGACTCTGTTGCAGGCTCGCTCCCACAGTTGCAGTGATTCTGTAGCTGCTGGCGTAGGAACGAGGCTGCGTTGTGCTGCGCAGCAGCCCCAAAACAGGCACTGCGGTCTGCCAGTCAAACCCGGCTCACCGGGTTTACGACGGCTTCGCCGCCGGACGTAGCCTCGTTCTACTCGTCAACTGCAACAGGTGTTTTGCTCAGGTTTCGGTCACTCTTTGCTGGCCTTGAACGCCAGCTCGCCCTTGGGCCATTTGGCCGCTTTGGCGGTCACTGCCTTGAGGGTCTTGCTCAGGCCTTCCTTGAGCTGCTCCTGGGCTGCGAAGATCAGCATCACGGTCTGACCTTCCTTGAACACGATACCTTCGCCCAGAGGCGAGCTGACATAGGCGTAGTCACCGATGCCGTAGATCGTCATTTTGATATCGCGAAATTTGATTTCGAACTTGCCACCTTCGCGGCTGGGCAAGAGTGCTGCGCGAAAATGATCACCGACCTTGAGCCCCAGACCCGGCTTGTCATCTACCACCAGCGCTGATTCAGTATCGATTTCAGCGATGTAAATACCTTCAGCGTTCTGCTCGGTAACGTACACAAAGCGGGACTGGAACAGTTTGACCAAACGTGCCCGCAAATCACCCAGAACAAACAACGCATGCATTTCCAGATTGCTGACTGCCAACGAAAAACCCTCGAAAACGTGAAGTGGCGCTACCAGAACAAATAACAGGCAGCAGAAAAAAGGCCTCAGCCCACTTATTAAAAAACCGGGTACAGCAAAATCTCCTGGCTGATGGGGCAAGGAGTGGCATGTGACATCAAGACTAAAAATACGACAGGACCACCATTCTACCGGCTCATGCCCGAAGTTGGGTATACACATCCACTTCTCAGTCAGGGAATCCGTAAATTTTTCTTGATTGAGGCCCGGTTCTACAGGGCTTTCGTCGTTAACTGCGCCGCTGGCTGTCAACAACTGCCATACTGGCCGAAAAATCAGCCTGGCCCATGCCGCCGGGTTGTCCGGCTTCATTACCTCGAAGGGAAAGCGACACGTGACGGAATTTGATATTGGCGAATTTTTTATCCGCGGCGAGTCCAAAGAAGTCGATGGTGAGTTTCAGGCCGTGATCGTGATGCGCGCCAAGCCACCGTTGAAAACCGTGACTTACCATCAGGTCGAGAAAGACCGCTGGTTCAAGACCGCCGAGCAGGCTGAAATTGCCGCCAGGGGTTCGGCGCAGGAATTGAAGCTCGCAGTGGACGCAGGCGCCCTGAACGCATCTTGACGTAACCCGTCAAGCACGCTGAGCCCGAGCCTGCATTGCGCACGCGCTAGCGCTCAGCTGCGCCAGCCAGGCAGCGCGACACTCTTCAGCTTCCATGCGGCTGGAGAACGCCGTCCCGCGTTGCTCGCCGTTGACCAGCACAACCCAGCAGGCCTTTTGCCCCGTGGCCCGCAACCCCTTGGGGACACCCGAGCCGATCATCACGGCAACATCTACCCGATTGGACATGGTGGATACTCCAACTATTTAGTTAGTCACCTAACGATGTCGGCCATCTTAAAGAGTTAAGGACGCTGGAAAAAGCTATGCCCTGCATAGCTGCATTGCATCAGCGGTAACAATATCCCCTGCATGCGGGCTCAAACCGGCGGTTTTTGCTCGAAAACATTGCGCCCGCCCTCTTGGGCAATATTGAAAAACGCCTTGTCGAGTACCCCTAGCCCCTGGCCCACATTGGCATTGAAATTGGCCGATTGATGAACGTAGCGCTGACGCAACAAGCGCTCCTGGGCAGGGGTGAGCTTGATTGTACTTTTCAGTACCTGCGCTTCGAGCCTTGCAGCGATGGGCAACAGTTCATCAGGCAAGGCATCCTGGGCACTGTTCAAGGCGGCAAAGGGCACACCCTGTTTGCATGCCAGCGAATGCATGATGCGCAGATACACACGGGAAAGATGACCCAGCACCCGGCGCTGCATAAAGACGGCGGCCTGGACGCGCTTCATCGGGTCCTGGCGGCTGCCGGCCTTCTGCTCTTCGGTGCGCACTTGCACGAAGTCCTGCTCAGCGAGCGGATCAATCAAATCCCTTGCTTGCCAGTCCAGCAACTGCGCCTGGGCCAGCTTCCAGGCACTGGTCAGCCTGATGGGTGTGGACGGGCTGACCAGATTGCTTTGCCAGCGCGTCAACTGCACCTGCTCTTGCATCTCGACCGGATAACCGCCGCCAAGATCGGCATGGACTCCGGGCAGGGATATATCCAGCGGCCATTGCGGGGCAATGCGGGTCAGGGAAAAATTGCGTCGGTATTCATCCCGCGCACAAAGTTGCACCACCTGTTGCGCGCAGTCAGGCCCCAGATACAGATTGAGCCCCGGATTGATGTCATCCCCCACATCACCCAGGTCCTCCAGCCCGCCCATGGCTGCAACAGTATCGAAGAGCCCGATAAACTCGATGCTGCACTTGAAGTCAGAAGCCAGCGCAAACTGCTGCGTGAAGGCCGTGGCATGCACCTTGTTGGCAAAGTGGCGGGCTGCGGCAGCGCCGCGGCTGAAGCCAAAAAGGTCAAGTTGCAGACGGCTCAGGGTATTGGCGGGAGCCAGCCGTAGAAATTGCGCCAGACATTGGCTCAGTTGCTCCAGGGCCTCATCGGCCTTGCCCAGCACCCCGGTGCGCCCACGGCCATAGGTCAGGCCCGGGAAGGAGGTATCAACTGCCCCTGTGGTTGTGCCAATACCGCCGACGTAGAGCGAAGTCAGCGCCTGTGAATCCTTGAACGTCGTTTGCACAGGGTAGTGCCGGTGCAGGCGGGCGATATTGGTGGGTTCACCGGCATAACTGCTGACGGGTTCGACCTTGAGGCCCCGGGCCTGGCGCTCGCGGCCCGAGAGGATATTGAACTGGTTATTGGCCGTGCCATCAAAAAAAATACCGACACGCAATACATACCCCGTATTGCTTGAGTGACTCATGACACTGGCCCTCGTTCTTTTCAGCTTCGCGTGGAAACGCCGTGCCAAATATAAAGGGGCATGACCAAAACACTCAGCTCAACGTCAGGTTTAAATTTTTACGGGGAATTACAACAGAGGCCAGGGCGACAGCGCGGACGGCTGCGCAGCCCAAGCTACCGGAACCGCAGGACACGGCTCCGGCAAGGTCAAGCCTTCAGGCTTGACGCTGATGCTTGTCGATTTGCTCGTGACGCTCTTGAGCTTCGATGCAGTACTTGGTGGTAGGGCTGATCAGCAGGCGCTTGAGGCCAATTGCATCGCCACTGTCATCACACCAGCCGAAGCTGTCATCCTTGATACGTTCCAGCGCCTGTTCGAGCTGGGGCAGCATGCGCTGATCACGGTCGATGGCGTTCACCAGCCAGGTGCGCTCTTCTTCAACCGAAGCAGCGTCGGCCGGGTCAGCCGGAGTGTCCAGGCTCTCGATCGCGATGCGGTTCTGCTCGATACGCTCGTGGGTTTCGACCTTCATGTTTTGCAGCAACTCGCTGAAAAAAGCATGTTGCTCGGCATTCATGTAGTCATCCGCCGGCATGGCCAGCAACTTATCCTTTGTCATTGATTTCTCTATAAAAAATACGTGCATTAAGGCGAATTAGGGAGCGTTCTGACCGATCTTCATCCCAACCAGTTAGGTGCCATCTATTTCAAGCGCCACCCGGCACTCAATTTACGAGGGCCGGCAGTCTAAGGCCGAGTTATCGACTCAGCAACTGAAAACACACCTATTTGTCCAGCAAAACCTGGAAAGTGACGAAAAACGTGCTCAGCGGGGCTAATGGAGTGCGTTTATAGCAAGAAATTCAATGCGCAGGCTGAAAATCCCCTGCCAGGTGCGATGACCCACAGCTGGTGGGTCATCTCTATATTGTTAAGGGCGAGACCCGCGCACCCGAACCGGGCACGCCGATAAAACCGCGAAATGCCCTGCTCGTAATAAAAGAACCACTGGCCAATACAGCCCTGCCGTGTGCAACCAGATCGAGCGACGTTTAGTAAGCAATGGGGTGCATGAGCGCGTATTGGGCCAACTTTTCATGGCTGGCTCGCCCGGGAAACCGGGCAGCCATGCCCAGGTAATGCTCCACCCCACCAAACATCAATTTAAATGCACTTAACCATCATTATTATGCATTTGCGTATTGGTTAACGGCTGGGCAGACTGCTCGCGTTCCTCCCCCAGATGAAGGAACATTTTCAAGGGCTTGCCGGTTAACCCGCCAGGCCCTTTTTTTACCTTCCTGCTTCACAAAACCGGATTTACCTGACCATGCAAACCCGCTGGATCAGCCGCCTATTGCCTGCGGCTACGAACACCCGCCCCACCGAATGGAGCCGTGCCGCCATTGGCGTGTCCCTTGGCACACTATTCAGTGTGTGGTTCTGCAGCCTGTTCTATGGCCTGCCCGTGGCCATGCACCTGATCGGCCCGTTGGGCGCTTCGGCCATTTTGCTGTTTGCCGTGTCCTCGGGTGCACTGGCGCAACCCTGGTCGATTGTCGGCGGCTATCTGTGCGCCACGGTCGTGTCGCTGGGGGTGGTGCATTTTCTTGGCCGCAGCCTCGACAGCGCGTGCCTGGCCGTAGGTCTGGCAATGATCAGCATGTGCCTGCTGCGCTGCCTGCACCCGCCTGCAGGTGCACTGGCGCTGCTGGTGGTACTGGCCGACCCGGACAGTGCCAGTCTTGGCTGGGGCATGCTTGCACCGGTGATGCTCGGCGCAGTGTGCATGCTGCTCGCGGCGCTGGCCTATAACAACCTGACCCGCGTGCGTTACCCGAAAAAACCGTCCGAGCCGAGCCCTGCGGCCAGCACCGATCAGGCACCGATCAACCCGGGCATCAGTGCTGAAGATTTGCACCATGCGTTGCAGCAAATGGACGCATTTATCGACGTTACCCCCGAAGATCTCGAAGAGTTGATTCGAGCCAGCGAGCTGCATGCGCGCCGGCGCAGTATCGGTGAAGTGTTCAGCCAGAACGGTTGAGCCTGGGGCGCTGCCTGCCCTGCTTGCCCTGTATCGATAAGCGCCCAACTCCTGCTAGGGTTAACGAGGTAACCTGGGCGGCAGACATGCTTGAGTGCCTGATCACCCGGATTCCGCCATCCGACAGTGATCAAGGCTCGCAATGCTCAAAACCATTGAAAATGAGATCTCGAAACAGGCCGCCCCGCCCGCCTTGCAAGCTGAATTTGCCCAACATGATTTCGAAAAGCTGCGCAATTTTTGCAGCCTGACCTATATCACCAGCATTGCTATCTGGTTACTGTTCAACCTGATTGTCAGCACCAAGGGCGGCCAGGGGTTTACCGGCCTGTCCCTGCTGTTTATCAGCGTCATGGTGGGGTTGACCATTATTCTGGGCTTTGTCGGCAATTACCGGCACTTCGATGTACTCAATACGGTTTTCGTAGCCATCATCACACTCGGTTTGCGCCTGATCATTTTCGGCCTGCCAGCCGAGACCCAGCCGATCTGGCTGGCACTCGCCACCTCAAGCATTCTTTATAGCGCGTCGGTGCTGCCGCTCAGCCGCTGGGCGTTTCTCGCCGTTGCCGCCATCAGCTGTGTCACCCTCAACCCTTTCCTGATGGCCGATGTCTCGGTCATGGATCTGCGCGGCTTGCTGATCCTCTGCTACTTCACCTTTTTGTGCAGCCTGACCACCTACAGTTTTTTCAAGCTGCGCCGGATCAAGCTGCACAATTACACCATGTCCAAGTTACTGGTGGCCCAGGCCTACATCGATGCCCTGACCGAGATCCCCAACCGGCGCTCTTTCATGCTTCAGGCCGGGCATGTACTGCTGACCCGCCCCAGGGAGCACGACCACTATCTGGCGATGATCGATATCGACAATTTCAAGAAGGTCAACGACCAGTACGGCCATGATATTGGCGATGAGGTGCTCAAGCGTACGGCCGCCAGCATCAAGGCAGTGATGGCTGATTTTGCGTACGCACGGCTGGGTGGTGAGGAGTTTGCCGTGTACCTGCCCGGCGTGCGCCGCGAAGACGTCGAAGTACTGGCGCAGAGCCTGTGTCGCCGGGTGCGTGAAGATCCCGACGCACACCCAGTGACCATCAGTATCGGCCTGGCCCGGGTCGAAGAGGAAGACACCCTCAACCAGGCGCTGGCCAAGGCCGACAAGGCGCTGTACGGCTCCAAGCATGACGGCAAGGACAGGTTTACGTTTTATTCGTGAGCGGCTGGCAGATCGGGGGATATAGCGTAATTCGGCGAGCTGGCCGTATTGAGCCGGATCAAAAGCCCCTCACCCTGGCCCTCTCCCAGAGGGAGAGGGAACCAAGAGCAAAAGCGGATCAAGCTGGGGTGAGGGGTCTGCGTCAGTCGCTCAACTCGGTATTGCCATCCCAGCCGCCACCCAGCGCCGCAATCAGTTGCACACTGGCAATCAGACGGCTCTGCAGCAAGTTAAGTACGCTGCGCTCGGTGCTCAGGGCTGTTGTTTGCACCGAAACCACGTCCAGGTAAGCAATCAAGCCCGCCTTGTACTGGTTACTGGTCAGGCGCAACGACTCGCGGGCCGACTCCAGTGCCTGCTCCTGTACCACCGACTCATCGCCCAGCACCTTCAACTGCACCATGTAGTTTTCCACTTCCCGCAGACCGTCGAGCACGGTCTGGCGATACTTGGCCACCGTCTGGTCATACACGGCTTCATTGCGATCGACTTCTGCCGAGCGCTGGCCACCATCGAACAACGGCAGGGAGATTTTCGGCCCCACCGACCAGAAGCGGTTGGGCACGCTGATCCAGTCCTGATACTGACTGCTGCTGTAGCCACCCGACAGGCTCAAACTGAAATCGGGGTAGTAAGCCGCCTTGGCTACACCAATGTTGGCGTTGGCAGCAATCACCGAGCGCTCCGCCGAAGCGATGTCAGGACGCCGCTCCAGCAGTTGCGACGGCAGGCTGACCGGGATCTGCGGCAACTTGGGTACGTTTTTAATTTCCGCCAGGTTGAACCCTGCTGGTGCTTGACCGGTGAGCACCGCTATTGCGTTTTCAAATTGCGCCCGCTGCCAGATCAGGTCGATCAGGCTGGCCTGGGTATTGCGCAACTGGGTTTGCGCCTGAGCCACCGCATCCTTGCCGGAAATTCCCGCACGGTACTGGTTTTCGCTCATTTTCAGTGAACGTTGATAGGCCTCGACCGTGGCTTCGAGCAAACGCTTCTGCTCATCGATCACCCGCAATTGCAGGTAGTTCTGCACCAGCTCCGACTGCTGGCTCAGGCGCATCGCCGCGAGGTCGGCCAGGCTGGCCTCGGCACTCGCCTCGTTGGCTTCCAGACCACGGCGCAACTTGCCCCAAACGTCGGCCTCCCAGCTCACCCCGACCTGGGCATTCAAGGTGTCCCGTATGCCGCTGCTGGAGCTGGTCAAGCTGGAGTTTGAGCTGCCGGTGCCCTGGCTGGAACGGGTCTTGCCCACGCTAAGGTCGGCGCTGGGCAGGAACGCCCCGCGCGCACTGCGCACCAAGGCCTGGGCCTGACGGAACTGGGCTTCAGACTGCGCAACGCTCTGGTTGGCACTGTTGAGTTTGTCGACCAGCGCATTGAGCTGCGGGTCGCCATAGAGCTCCCACCAGGCACCTCGGGCCAGTGAGTCGCTCGGATTGGCCTGGGTCCAGCCGGCTGCCTGCTTGTACTCAAGGGGCGCCGCCGTTTGCGGGCGCTGGTAGTCCGGGCCGATGGCACAGCCGCTAAGCAGCGCAACGGACAACGCCGGGGCAAGGAAAAACGAACGAGAGGTCATAGCGGAGTTTCCAGAGCAGCATCAGTGCGCACGCCGCGCCATTTGTTGAAGCGATGGCGCAGGCGGTCGAGATAGAGGTAAACCACAGGCGTGGTGTAAAGGGTCAGAATCTGGCTGAAGATCAGCCCGCCGATAATGGTCAGGCCCAGGGGCTGGCGCATTTCCGCGCCTTCGGCGCTGCTCAGCATCAGTGGCAAGGCACCGAGAATGGCCGCCAGGGTGGTCATCAGGATCGGCCTTAAACGTTGCAGGCAGGCACTGCGGATCGACGCTTGCGGGTCGAGGCCCGAATGACGTTCCAGTTGCAGGGCAAGATCGATCATCAAAATCGCGTTTTTCTTTACCACACCAATCAACAGGAACAGCCCCAGCAGTGAAATCAGGCTGAACTCCCCGCCCGTGAGGTAAATGCTCAACAACGCACCAACACCGGCAGACGGCAAGGTCGACAGAATGGTCAACGGGTGGATGTAACTCTCATAGAGAATCCCCAGTACCAGGTACACCGCTACCAAGGCGCCAAGAATCATGAACGGCTGGCTTTTTTGCGTGGCGGCAAAAGCATCGCCCGTACCGGCCATTTTCACGATCACTTCTTCCGGCAGACCGAGCTTGGCCACCGCCCGTTCAATGGCTGCCGTACCCTGCTCCAGGGTGACACCGGGGGCCAGGTCGAACGCAATGCTCTCCGAGGCGAACTGGCCCTCGTGGGATACCCGGTCGTTCTGCAGGCTGTTCTCATAGTGGGCAATGGCCGACAGCGGAATACGCTGGCCATCGGCGGTTATCACCTGCACCTGATTCAGGGTTTCGGGGTCCTGGGCGTACTTGGGGTTGACCTCCATCACCACCTGATACTGGTTCAGGCTGTCGTAGATGGTGGAAATCTGCCGCTGGCTGTAGGCGTTGTTGAGCACGGCAGTGACCATGTCCATATCCACCCCCAGGCGCTTGGCCTGGTCGCGATCAACCACCAGGGTCACCTGCTGGGCACCGCGGCCTTCACGGGCATCGATAGCGGTCAGCTCAGGCAATGCCTTGAACGCGGCCACCACTTTTGGATACCAGGTGCGCAACTCGCCCAGATCGCCGCTTTGCAGGATGTAGGAGTACTGCGAGCTGGTCTGGTCACGCCCACCGCCAAACTGCAGGTCCTGGTCGGCCATCAGCATCAGGCGGCCGCCGGGCACTTTGGGCATGCTCTCGCGCAGCCGTTCGATGACCTTTTGCGCCGACACCTTGCGTTCCGAGATCGGCTTGAGACGCACGATCATAAAGGCGTTGTTGGTGCCGCCATTGCCGCCAATAAAACCGGCGACGCTCTCTACCGCAGGATCGGCCAGCACCGCCTTGCGGAAGATTTCCATCTTCGGCTGCATCACGCTGAACGACAGGCCGTCGTCACCGCGCACAAAACCGATCAGTTGCCCGGTGTCCTGTTGCGGCATAAAGGTTTTCGGCACCACCACATACAGCGCCACGTTAACGCCAATGGTCACCAGCAGGCTGAGCAATGTCAGGCGCTTGTGCCGCAGCACCCAGTCCAGGCTGCGTGCATAGCCGCTGACCATGCGCTGGTTAAGGCGGATGCTCCAGCGCTGCATGGCGTTTTCCGTGCCCGGCACATGGGGTTTTAGCCAGCGTGCGCAAAGCATGGGCGTGAGGGTCAGGGACACCACCAGCGACACCACGATCGAAGCGGCCAGGGTGATGGAAAACTCGCGGAACAAGCTCTCGACAATCCCGCCCATAAACAGGATCGAGAGGAACACTGCTACCAGTGACACGTTCATCGAGAGCAGGGTAAAACCGACTTCCTTGGCGCCCAGCATGGCCGCTTTCATGGGCGCCACACCGGCGTCGATATGCCGCGAGATGTTCTCCAGCACCACGATGGCGTCGTCCACCACCAGCCCGGTGGCCAAAATCAGCGCCATCAGCGACAGGTTGTTCAGCGAGAAGCCGTAGAGGTACATGATGGCAAAAGTGCCCACCAACGACACCGGCACCGCCAGCGTCGGAATCAGCGAAGCGCGGAAATTGCCGAGGAACAGGAACACCACCAGAATCACCAGCGCCACGGCGATCAGCAGGGTCATTTCGGCCTCGTGCAGCGTAGCCTTGATCACCGGTGAACGGTCCATGGCCAGGTTCAGCTGCACGCTTGCCGGCAGCACCGCCTGCAAGGCCGGCAACTGGGCCTTGATCGCGTTCACGGTCTCGATGATATTGGCCCCGGCCTGGCGGTTGACCACCAGCAGCACCGCCGCATCGTTATTGAAAAAACCGCTGTTGTAACGGTCTTCAACACTGTCCTTGACCTTGGCCACATGGCTCAGGCGCAGCGCCGCGCCATCCTGGTAACGGATGATCAGCGGTTCGTAGTCCTTGGCCTTTTCCAGCTGGTCGTTGGCCTGGATCTGCCAGTTGCGCTCGCCATCGGACACTGCGCCCTTGGGCCGGCGCACGTTGGCATTGGCAATGGTGTTGCGCACGTCATCCAGCGAGACGCCGTACTGGTTGAGCAGTTGCGGTTCCAGCTCGATGCGCACGGCGGGCAGCGAGCTGCCGCCAATCTGCACTTCACCTACACCCGGCACCTGGGACAGGCTTTGCGAAAGAATGGTCGAGGCCAGGTCATAGAGCTGGCCCTTGGACAACACCTCGGAGGTCAGCGATAACACCATGATCGGTGCTTGCGAGGGGTTGATCTTCTTGTAGGTGGGCATGCTTTTCATGCCGCTGGGCAGCAGGTTGCGCGAGGCGTTGATCGCCGCCTGCACCTCCCGCGCCGCGCCGTTGATGTCGCGGTCCTGATCGAACTGCAAAATCACCCGGGTCGAGCCCTGGCTTGAATTGCTGCTCATGGTATTGACCCCGGCAATCGCACCGAAGGCCCGCTCAAGCGGCGTGGCCACGGTAGATGCCATCACCTCGGGGCTGGCCCCGGGCAAACTGGCCGACACCACGATCACCGGGAAATCCATTTGCGGCAACGGCGACACCGGCAGCAAACCAAAGCTCACCCCGCCCAGCAACATGATTGCCAGGCTCAGCAGCATGGTGGCTACCGGGCGTTTGATAAACGGGCCGGACAGGTTCATACCGACGCCTGCTCAGCCTGGGCCGCATCACCGCGCCAGCGACGCCCCAAACGATCGAAGTACAGATAGATCACGGGGGTAGTAAACAGGGTCAAGACCTGACTCACCAGCAAACCACCGACCATCACCAGACCCAGGGGCTGGCGCAATTCTGCCCCGGAACCGGTGGCCAGCATCAGCGGTACGGCACCAAACAACGCTGCCAGGGTGGTCATCAGGATCGGCCGGAAGCGCAACAGTGCCGCCTGATAGATCGCCTGCTCCGGTGCCATGCCCTGGTTACGCTCGGCGTCGAGGGCGAAGTCGATCATCATGATTGCGTTTTTCTTGACGATACCGATCAGCAGGATGATGCCGATAATCGCAATCATGCCCAGGTCATTGCCGCTGAGGATCAGCGCCAGCAAGGCACCCACTGCTGCCGATGGCAGGGTGGAGAGAATGGTGATCGGGTGGATGTAGCTCTCATAGAGCACCCCCAGCACGATATACATGGTCACCACCGCCGCCAGAATCAGCAGCAAAGTGCTCGACAACGAAGCCTGGAACGCCTGCGCGGCACCCTGGAATTCGGTCTTGACCCCCACCGGCATGCCGATGTCCTTCTGCACCTGATCGATCAGTTCCACGGCCTGGCCCAATGCCACGCCAGGCGCAAGGTTGAACGAGACCATTACCGAAGGGAACTGGCCGATATGGGAAATGGCCAGTTGTGCCTGACGCTCCTCGACCCGGGCCAGGCTCGACAGCCGCACCTGGCCACCATCGGTGGTCTTGACGTGGATCTGATCCAGCGCCTGCGGGCCGATTTTCTCGCCGTCCTTGGCCTGCAAGACCACGCGGTACTGGCTGGCCTGGGTGTAAATGGTCGAAATCTGCCGCTGACCGAAAGCGTCATACAGGGCATCGGTAATATTGGCCACCGACACGCCCAGGCGTGATGCCGCATCGCGGTCGATCACCAGGTATACCTGCAGACCCTTGTCCTGCAGGTCACTGGCCACATCGACCAGTTCAGGCTGATTGGACAACGCGGTGACCAGTTTCTGCGTCCAGGTGCTGAGCATGTCAGCATCCGGGGATGACAGGCTGAACTGGTACTGGGTACGGCTGACGCGGTCTTCGATGGTCAGGTCCTGCACCGGCTGCATAAACAGGCGGATGCCCGACAGCTTGTCCAGTTGCGGCTGCAGCCGCGCAATCACCTCGATGGCACTGTCGCTGCGCTCGCTGTGGGGCTTGAGGTTGATCAGCATGCGACCGCTGTTGAGGGTCGGGTTATCCCCGTCCACGCCAATATAGGAGGACAGGCTCTCGACATCCGGGTCTTGCAGAATGATCTTGCCCAGCTCCTGCTGACGCTGACTCATGGCACTGAACGAAATCGATTGCGGCGCCTCGGAAATGCCCTGGATCACCCCGGTGTCCTGCACCGGGAAAAAGCCCTTGGGCACCACCATATACAGGAACACGGTCAAGGCCAGTGTACCGATGGCCACCAGCAGGGTCAGCGGCTGGTGCTTGAGCACCCACTGCAACATGCGCCCGTACTCGGCGATCATCCAGTCGATAAACGCGCCGCTGGCACGGTAGAAACGCCCCTGCTCTTCAGGCTTGGGCTCGGCCTTGAGCAGGCGCGCGCACATCATCGGGGTCAGGGTCAGCGAGACCACCAGCGAGATCAGGATCGCCACCGCCAGGGTGATGGCAAATTCGCGGAACAGGCGCCCCACTACATCGGCCATAAACAGCAGCGGGATCAATACCGCGATCAGCGACAGGGTCAGCGAGATCAGGGTGAAGCCGATCTGTTTGGCGCCCTTGAGCGCCGCCTGCATCGGGCTGTCACCTTCCTCGATATAGCGCGAGATGTTCTCCAGCATGACGATGGCATCATCGACCACAAAGCCGGTGGCGATGGTCAGGGCCATCAGCGTCAGGTTGTTGATGGAAAACCCGGCCAGGTACATCACGCCAAAGGTGCCGACCAGCGACAGCGGTACGGCAATCGACGGAATGAGGGTGGCGCTGGCCCTGCGCAGAAACAGGAAGGTCACCATCACCACCAGGGCGATGGCGATCAGCAATTCATGCTGCACATCGCGCACTGAGGCGCGAATGGTTTGTGTACGGTCGGTCAGCACCGTGACATCGATGCCGGCGGGCAGGTTGTCGGTAATGCTTGGCAGCAGTGCCTTGATCCGGTCCACCACCTCAATCACGTTGGCACCGGGCTGGCGCTGGATATTGAGCAGCACCGCCTGGTTTTCGTTGGCCCAGGCTGCGAGGCGCTCGTTCTCGGCGCCGTCGACAATTTCGGCCACGTCCTTGAGTCGCAGCGGTGCGCCGTTGTTATAGGCAAGAATCAGTTCGGCGTATTCTTGCGGGGTTTTCAGCTGGTCATTGGCGTCCAGCATCGACACCCGGGTAGGGCCGTCGAAGTTACCCTTGGGCTGGTTGACGTTGGACGCGCCGATCAGGGTGCGCACATCGGCCAGGTTCAGGCCATTGGCAGCCAGCGCTTCAGGGTTGACCTTGATCCGCACCGCCTGGCGTTGCCCGCCAGCGATGCTGACCATGCCCACGCCGCTGATCTGGGCAATTTTTTGCGCCATGCGCGTATCGACCAGGTCATTGAGCTTGGGCAACAGCATGGTTTTGGAGCTGATGGCCAGGGTCAGTACCGGGGTATCCGCCGGGTTGACCTTGTTGTACACCGGCGGTGCCGGCAAATCCTTGGGCAGCAGGTTGCTGGCGGCGTTGATCGCAGCCTGCACCTGTTGCTCGGCAACATCCATATTGATGTCGAGATTGAAACGCAGGGTCAGTACCGAAGCACCACCGGAACTGGTGGAGGCCATCTGCGTAAGCCCCGGCATTTGCCCGAACTGACGCTCAAGTGGTGCCGTCACTGCACTGGTCATCACATCCGGGCTGGCCCCGGGGTACAGGGTCATCACGCGGATGGTCGGGTAATCCACCTGGGGCAAGGCCGATACCGGCAGCAAGCGATAGGCGATGATCCCGGACAACACGATGGCCAGCATGCACAGCGTGGTTGCAACCGGGCGCAGGATAAACAGGCGCGACAGGTTCATTCGCGGGCCTTGGACTTGGTGTTGTGCGCGGCCGGGGTGGCATCGGTATCGGCACCGCCATCGAGCAGTTGCCCGGCAGCCGTTTCCGGTACGTCGGCACTGTCGTTGACCACTTCCACCGCGCCACCATCACGCAGACGGTCGGTACCTTCGAGTACTACACGATCACCGGGCTTGAGGCCTTCTTCGATCACGGTCACATCGCCATCGGTGGCACCCACTTTAATGCTGCGAATCTTGACCTTGTTGTCACCGTCCATGGCATACACGAACGAGCCGTTGGTGCCGTACTGAATCGCTGCAGTGGGAGCCAGCACCACGTTTTCAAGGGTGTCGGCCAACAGGCGTACATTGACAAACTGGTTAGGGAACAGCGCCTGATCGCGGTTCTCGAACAATGCCTTGAACTTCAGGGTACCGGTGGTGATATCAATCTGATTGTCGATGCTGCTCAACACACCGACTGCCAGCTCTTTGGTATCGCCACGATTCCAGGCCTGCACCGGCATTTTCGCGCCGCTGCGATAACGCTCAAGGACCAGCGCCAGGTTGGTCTCGGGCAAGGTGAAACTGACCACAATCGGCTCGGTCTGGGTGATCACCACCAAGGCCGTGGCGTCGTTGGCAGCTACCAGATTACCGACGTCCAGCTGACGCAGGCCCACACGGCCGCTGATCGGTGCGCGGATCTTGGTGAAATCCAGGTTCAGCCTCGCATCGTTGACCGCCGCCTGATTGGTCTTCACCGTGCCCTGATATTGGCTGACCAGCGCTTCGGCGGTGTCCAGGGTCTGTTTGGCGATACTGTCCTCGGCGTACAGCCCGCGGTAGCGCTGCACATCAACCTGGGCATTTTTCAGCTGGGCCTGGTTCTGCAGCAACGTGCCTTCGGCTTGCAGCAGGGCATTTTGATAACTGCGCGGGTCGATCTCAGCCAGCAGTTCGCCTGCCTTGACCATCTGCCCTTCCTTGAAATAGACCTTGACCAGTTCCCCTGCTACACGGCTGCGCACATTGATGGTGTTCAATGCGGTCACTGTGCCCAGCGCCTTGTAGTAAATCGGGAAATCGCCCTGCGTTACTTCCGACACCCGCACCGGCACGGGCTGGGTCGAGCCACCAAAGCCCGGGCGCATCATGCCCGAGCGACCGGTGTGCCCGGCGGGCTGATCGGTCGCAGCTTTTTTTGCGGCAGACGGCCATAGCCACCAGCACAGGCCAAGGACTATCAGCAAGACCAGCAGGCCAAACAGCCAGAAACGGGATTTGTGGGAAACAGAGGATTGCATGGAGTGATCAACCATTAGCGCGAGCGATAATTTTCAGGAGGTGGAACGATAAGCAGTGCGGGCCGTTATGAAAAGGCTCTTTACCCGCTATTTACGTTATAGAGATGGCATTGAGATGAAGATCGACGAAATCTGTGGAATCTGTGTGGGAGCGAGCCTGCTTGCGAAGGCAGCCGACGATGGTGCTTGAAGATTTCGCGAGCAGGCTCGCTCCCACCGATCAACAGGTCGTACAAAAAAAACGGCCTGGCACTTAAGTGCCAGGCCGCTTCAGGTCTTGCAGTACGACTTACTTCAAAACAGCCAGGGCTGCTTCGTAGTTTGGCTCTTCAGCGATTTCTTTAACCAGCTCGCTGTGCAGCACGTTGTCGTTTTCGTCCAGCACCACCACCGCACGGGCAGTCAGGCCGGCCAACGGGCCATCAGCGATTGCCACGCCGTAGTTCTCGATAAACTCGCGGCCGCGCAGGGTCGACAGGTTTTGCACGTTTTCCAGGCCTTCAGCACCGCAAAAGCGGGCCTGGGCGAATGGCAGGTCAGCCGAGATGTTCAGCACAACGGTGTTCGGCAAAGCGTTGGCTTCGGCGTTGAATTTGCGTACCGAAGTAGCGCAGGTTGGCGTATCAACGCTTGGGAAGATGTTCAGCACTTTGCGCTTGCCGGCAAAGCTCGCCAGTGTTGCATCGGACAAATCACCCGCAACCAGCGAAAACGCTGGTGCCTTGGAACCTACTGCAGGCAATTCGCCGTTGACTTGAACAGGGTTGCCTTTAAGCGTCACTTGAGCCATGAACGATGTCCTTTTTGACAGGTTGTTGAAGAGGCCGAAGTTAAACATGAATCAGCCGGGCTGACCTATGGATCGAACAAAAAATCTTATGCTCTGCGGCACTAAAAGACGATTCCTACAAGGCGCCATGCACCGCAGTTATTAGCTGTATTTTTGTGCCCGGGTGCGCAAAAAAGACGCAAATAGCCCCGACATAAGCGCCAGTTCCCTGCCAACTGCTAGCGTACATGGCTAGCGCCCAAGGAACAGGATCGCATGCCCATCACTCGCCTTGCCTCAAGTCTGTTGCTCACCCTGGCCCTGTACCCGGCTGCCGATGCATTGGCAGATAATGCCGAGACCGCCAACAAGAGCAACAACCCGCTGAATCTGGCCCCGGGGGTCAATCTGCAGGACTACTACACGCCGCAGGTGTACGACAGCAATATCCACACCAATGACGCCCTGCTGCGCGGCGCCCTGCCCGTGGCACCCAACGACGTTATCGGTGTACCGCAACTGTTGCGCGTGACGCTTCCGGTCAGCACCCGTCCAGACCCGCACGGTGGCTACAGCACCGGGATCGGCGACCTCAACCTGTTCGATATTTTCCTGCTCAAAACCGAAGGCGTGCAATTGGGCATTGGCCCGCAGATAACCGCACCCACTGCCGAGCATGACGAACTGGGCACCGGCAAGTGGCAAGCCGGCCTGGCGGCCATTGCCATCGATGCTTCGCCACGGGGCCTGCTGGGCGCACTGGTGCAGTATCAAAGCTCGTTTGCCGGGGACAGCGACCGCCAGCATGTCGAGAGCGCCACGTTCCAGCCCTTTATCATCCACAACCTGCCCAAGGGGTGGTATTTGCGCTCCACCGGCACCTGGACCTGGGACCTGAAAAACAACACCCACTACATCCCCGTCGGGCTGGGCGTGGGCAAGGCCTGGAAAGCCGGAAGCAACATCCTCAATGCCTTCGTTGAGCCGCAATGGACCGTGGAACGCAAGGGCGACGACCTGCCCCAGTTCACCCTGTTTGCCGGGATCAACGTCACCTTCGGAAAATAGGAACCTGCCATGCACATAAAGCCACCCGCCTGTCTGCTCGCTGCCTGCCTCTCCTTGGGGGCGGGCAATGCTGACGCCATCAATTTCAGTGCCTCACCCACCGAGGCTGCCAGCATCGCCAGGGAGGCCTACCTGTACGGCTTCCCCGTGGTGGAAATGTACAAGACCCTCTACACCCAGGCCGTGGACACGCAGGGCAAAAACTTCAAGGCGCCGTTCAATGAAATCGGCAATACCGCCATGGTATTTACCCCCAGGGATACCGCATTCGTGACGCCCAACTCGGACACGCCCTACTCATTCCTGTGGATGGACCTGCGTGCAGAGCCGCTGGTTCTGACCCTGCCTGCCATCGAGGACGGCCGCTACTACTCGACGCAACTGATCGACCTGTACACACAAAACTTCGCGTACCTGGGCACCCGCACCACAGGCAATAAAGGCGGCAATTACATGATCGCCGGGCCTGGCTGGACAGGGGAAAAACCGGCCGGTATCGACGCCGTGATTCCCAGCGAGAGTGCCATTGCCTACGGCCTGTACCGCACCCAGTTGTTCGATGACAAAGACCTGGCCAAGGTCAAGCACATCCAGAGCGGTTACAAGGTCCGGCCCCTGAGCCAGTTCCTGGGCAAACCCACGCCAGCTGCGGCGCCCGCCGTGGACTGGCCCGCACCTGTTGCCGATATGAGCGACAGCCCCGAGCTGTTCAGGTACCTGAGTTTCATGCTCGCGTTTGCCCAGCCCCAGCCCAGCGAAGCGGCATTGCGCGAGCGTTTCAGGAAAATCGGGATTGAACCGGGCCAGCCCTTCAACCTCAATGAACTGACCCTTGAGCAGCGCACTTCACTGGAGGATGGAATTGCGGCAGGCAAAGCCGAGTTCGCACAATTCAAGCATGACAAGGTAGACACCCATAAAATCACCAGCGGTGACCTGTTCGGCTCCCGCGAACACCTGAACAACAATTACCTGTACCGCTATGCGGGCGCCAATATGGGGATTTTCGGCAACTCGGCCGCGGAGGCCAATTACATCGGTTACTTCGTCGACAATCAGCAGCACCCTGTCGACGCCTCCAGGGATCGCTACACCCTGCATTTCAACAAGGATGCACTGCCGCCCGCCAATGCGTTCTGGTCGCTGACAATGTATGACGGCAAAACCAAACTGCTGGTCGAAAACCCGATCAATCGCTACCTGATCAACTCGCGCATGCTGTCAGATCTCAAACGCAACGCTGATGGCAGCTTGACTCTGTATGTGCAGAACCAGCCGCCCGCCGGGGAGTGGCTAAACAACTGGCTGCCAGCACCTGACGGACCGTTTTATGGTGTATTGCGCATTTACATGCCCAAGCCCGAGGTCGCCAGCGGTGCATGGAAAATGCCCTTGCTAACGCCGGTGGTTAGCCAAACAGCTCCGTAGCAGCTGCCGAAGGCTGCGTCCGCGTAGTGCGGCCTTCGTAATGCCAGGGTGCACGGTATGGTCGTAGAACCTTGGATTCAGGTTCTACGACGGCTACACCGCCGAACGCAGCCTCTCTCCGCTCGTCAGCTGCTACGCAATATCCGGGTCTGGCGGCTACACCGGGTACGTTTACTTGTTGAGTTTCAAATACGACTGATGCAAGTCCGAAGCCCAGGTATCGATCACGTTTTTCACGTCATCGGCCTTCATCGCCTGGCTGGCATTGGCCAGGGGCTTGCCTGTGCCCTTGCGCACTACCTGGGCCACTACATCCTGGCTTTTCCCGTCGATAAACACCGCCTCGGTGGCCAGTTGGGTTTCCTGGTCGCGGATCCCCGACGCTGTGCTCACCGCAGCCGCCACCAGCGCTACCGGAATGTACTCATACGGTGCCAGGCTTTCGGTTTCACTGCTCACCGCAGTGATGGCTGCACGCACCACAATCACGCCCGGCCCAGGGGCACTTGCCAGTGGCAATGATTTACTCAGTTCGCGCTTGAGCGCCTGGTCGTAATACTGGGTAATACCATTGAGGGTGCTTTGCGGGATCTTTTCTGTCGGTTTTGGCGCCGGATATAACTGGGTCGGCTCGATATACACGCTGGTGTACTGTCCTGGCTTCAGTTTGGGGTCAATCCAGCGCATCACCTCAGCACCAGAGGGCGACTTGGCCTCTTTGAGGCGGCTGTAATCCTTCAAGAATCCGGAATATTCGTCAGGTTGCTGGACCTTGCTCGCACAACCGACCATCCCGATTGATGCAATGCACAACGTACCGATCATTAGACCAAGCTTCATTCTGTAGCTCCTGTAGGGGGCGCAGCCGTAGAAACGCGCCCTATAGGTATAGCCAAGCATTGAACAATCGCCGCAGAACCCGAATTGATCCGACGGCGATTGTGATCGAATGCTCAATACACATCGGCATACTTTTTACAGCTCAGTTCTATTTGGCTGTCAAGAAACACTCTAAAACCAGATCAGATGGGTAAATATTCGCCTGATCCAGCGCAAAATTGTGATCTGCATTAATTCTCGTTTTCTGAATCTGTTTTGTTTTTGCCCTGATTCCTAAAGTTCCCCCTGCGCCAGACCATGAGGCCTGGCAGGACTTTGAACCGTGGAAGACTTGAGCATGAGCACAGCACTGAACGGGCAGGCCTATAACTACAAGGTCGTCCGCCAATTCGCCATCATGACCGTGGTATGGGGCGTTGTCGGCATGGCCATGGGCGTGTGGATCGCCTCACAACTGGCCTGGCCGCAGATGAACCTCGACCTGCCCTGGACCACCTTCGGCCGCCTGCGCCCGCTGCATACCAGCCTGGTGATTTTCGGCTTTGCCGGCAGCGCGCAATTTGCCGCCAGCTACTACGCCGTACAGCGTACCTGCGGGGTGCGGTTGTATTCGGACAAACTCGCAGCCTTCACTTTTTGGGGCTGGCAGTCGGTGATCGTGATCATGCTGGTCACCCTGCCCCTGGGCTACACCACAACCAAGGAATACGCCGAAATCGAATTCACCGGCGCAGTCTGGCTGACGGTGGTATGGGTGGCCTACGCCATCGTGTTTTTCACCACGGTGGTACGCCGCAAAAGCAAGCACATCTATGTCGGCAACTGGTTTTTTGGCGCCTTTATCCTGGTGATCGCCATGCTCCATGTGGTCAACCACCTGGCCATTCCGGTGGACTGGTTTAAATCATATCCGGTGTACTCCGGCGCTACCGATGCCATGGTGCAGTGGTGGTACGGGCATAACGCCGTAGGTTTCTTCCTGACCACCGGTTTTCTGGGGATGATGTACTACTTCGTGCCCAAACAAGTTGGCAAGCCGATCTACTCCTATCGCCTGTCGATTGTGCATTTCTGGGCACTGATCACTCTCTATATCTGGGCCGGTCCGCACCACTTGCACTACACCGCCTTGCCCGACTGGGCGCAGTCTCTGGGCATGGCCATGTCGATCATCCTGCTGGCACCCAGTTGGGGCGGCATGATCAACGGCATGATGACTCTCTCGGGCGCCTGGCATAAATTGCGCACCGACCCGATCCTGCGTTTTCTGGTGCTGTCCCTGGCGTTCTACGGCATGTCGACCTTTGAAGGCCCGATGATGGCGATCAAGACCGTCAACGCCCTCTCCCACTACACCGACTGGACCATCGGTCATGTCCACGCCGGTGCCCTGGGCTGGGTGGCAATGATCACCTTTGGCGCGCTGTACCACATGATCCCGAAAATCTTCGGCCGCGAGCAGATGTACAGCACCAGCCTGATCAACCTGCACTTCTGGCTGGCCACCATCGGCACGGTGCTCTACATCGCCTCGATGTGGGTCAATGGCATCACCCAGGGTCTGATGTGGCGAGCTATCAACGATGACGGCACGCTGACTTATTCGTTTGTGGAATCGTTGCAGGCCAGCCACCCGGGCTTCGTAGTTCGCCTGGTGGGCGGATTGTTCTTCCTCTGCGGCATGTTGCTCATGGCCTGGAACGTCTGGCGCACGGTGCGTGCAGGCAACCTCAAGCAGGCCGAACTGACCGCACACATCGCCTGACCACGCTGCACCGCAAGCCCCAGGGCCTGCGGTGCCCTACAGCAAGGAACCTTGCCCATGCTCGACATCGCCCTCAACAGCGCCGCGGTTATCAGCCTTTACTTTGCCGTAGGCTGGTGCCTGAAACACAAGACCGAAAACGACCTCGACGACGCCAGCCTGATTCCCTTTGCCGATGACCCGGAAGTAGCACGCCGGGTCGAGCTGGCCACCGGCAAAACCGTCAGCGCCGTGCAGACCGCCGAACCAGAGCTGCGCAAGCCGGGATGGGGCACGCTCGACCTGTGAAAGCAGGGTAATGGCACTGCGACAGATTAAATCTGCACCATTAGTTGCACTGCGGGCGTATTCAACGGCATTCTGCCACTTACCGTTCAACGAACTAATGATCGAAGACGCACTCAATCTGTACTGCCATTAATACCTTTCCGACAGAGACGCTCATGACTTCCAAGCTGGAACAACTCAAGCAGTTCACCACCGTGGTCGCAGACACCGGCGACCTCGACGCGATTACCCGCCTCAAACCCGTGGATGCAACCACCAACCCGTCGCTGCTGCTCAAGGCCGCCGCGATGCCCGGCTACGCAGAACTGCTGCAAAACGCCATCAGCCACGCCAAAGGTGATGTAGGTCAGGCCTGCGACCACTTCGCGGTGTCTGTGGGTAGCGGTATCTTGAACGTGATTCCGGGGCGCATTTCCACTGAAGTCGACGCCCGCCTGTCGTTCGACGAGCCTGCCCTGCTGCAAAAAGCCCACCAGTTGATCGAGCTTTACGACAAGGCCGGTGTAGGTCGCGACCGCGTGCTGATCAAGCTGGCCTCGACCTGGGAAGGCATCCGCGCTGCCGAGAAACTGGAAAAGGACGGCATTCAAACCAACCTGACCCTGCTGTTCTCGTTTGCCCAGGCCGCTGCCTGTGCCGATGCCGGGGTGTTCCTGATCTCGCCGTTCGTGGGTCGGATTTACGACTGGTACAAGAAGTCCACCGGCATTGACTACACCGGCTCCGATGATCCGGGCGTGCAGTCCGTGACCCGCATCTACAACTACTACAAGGCCAACGGCTATAACACCGTGGTGATGGGCGCGAGCTTTCGCAACCTTAACCAGATCGAACAGCTGGCCGGCTGCGACCGCCTGACCATCAGCCCCGACCTGCTGGAAAAACTGGCATTGGACGACGGCAAACTGGAACGCAAACTGGCTCCGGGCAATAAAGGCGAACCACGCCTGAGCCTGAACGAAGCACAATTCCGCTGGGCCTCCAACGAAGATGCCATGGCCACCGAAAAACTGGCCGAAGGCATCCGCCAATTCGCCCGTGACCAGGAAAAGCTGGAAGCACTGCTGTCAGGTAAATAACTTCATCTTGTGGGAGCAAGCCTGCTAGCGAAATGCCCTTCGCGAGCAGGCTCGCTCCCACGACCTAAGATGCAAGAAGCCCTGCACAATAGCCCTGCACGCCCTCCTCCAGCCCCAGCATTGGCTCGCGATACCCCGCTTCGCGCAACTGCCCGAGGTCTGCGCAGGTGTACACCTGATACTTGTGCTTGAGCCCGTCAGGGAACTCGCAATACCGCAACACTCCGTCCAGCAAGGCCGTCTCAAGGGTCAGGGGCGGTCTGTCCTCGGTAGCGCGTACACTGTTGATGGTCGCCAGTGCCAGGTCATTGAATGACCGCGCGCACCCAGTGCCCAGGTTGAAAACACCACTGGTTTGCGGATGGTCCAGCCAATGCAGATTGACCTTGACCACATCCTCCACAGAGACAAAATCGCGCTCATGCCCGCCCGCCGGGTAGCCGCCGTACTCGCCAAACAACTCGACATGGCCATGATCGCGATACTGGTTAAAACAGTGCCAGACCATCGAAGCCATGCGCCCTTTATGCTGTTCGCGGGGGCCGTACACATTGAAGTAGCGCAAGCCCACAATCTGGCTGCGCGTCCTGGGCAGCAACTGGCGTACCCGCTGGTCGAAGAGGAATTTTGAGTAGGCATAGACATTCAGAGGCTGCTCGTACTCGCGGGCTTCACGAAACTCCCGTTTCGCGCCGTAGACCGCCGCCGAAGAGGCATACAGCAAAGGTACCGACTGTTCCTGACAGGCTTGCAGCAGGTCGCAGCTGTAACGGTAGTTGTTGTCCATCATCAACCGGCCATCACTTTCTACCGTACTGGAACAGGCGCCCTGATGCAGCACGGCACGCACTTCGCCCAGTTGATGGGTCGTAAAGCGCTGTACGAATTCACGCTTGTCGAAGTAATCAGCGATATCGCAGTCTGCTAGATTGCGGCACTTGTCGCCGTCAGTCAGATCGTCGACGGCGATGATGTCGCGCTCGCCGCGTCGGTTCAGGGCCTTCACCAGATTGCTGCCGATAAACCCGGCAGCTCCGGTCACGATGATGCTCATCTATGGCTACCTCCTGGAACATGAGTTGAGCTCAGGCTATGCCTGTGCGACGCGTCAGCATTGATGCAGGTCAAGCGTCCTTGCGGGTGACAAATGCCGACGTGACATACGGCACGCTGACGGTGCCACCGTGATTCAACGCGTTATGCGAGGCGACAAAAGCCGCCAGTTGCTGTTCCAGGCGATCACGCTCGGCCGGTATCAGAGCCGAGATAAAGCTGGTCGAACGCACCCGATTGAAGATTACGTCCTCTACCGGTCCGTCGTGGGAATGGCTCAGTTTCTGCTCGCGCAAAGGGCCAAAACCCGGATGAGGAAATGCCTGACGCCACGCGCCGGTATAGAAGCGCGGGGCATCACCTTCCCACTGATTGACCAGCGCATCCAGTTGCGCCACCCACGGCACACTGGCATCGCGCAGGTTCCAGATCAGCCCCAGTTGCCCGCCAGGCTTGAGCACGCGATGAATCTCGGTCAGCGCTGCAGAGGTGGCGAACCAGTGAAAAGCCTGCGCGCACACCACCACATCGACACTGGCATCGGCCAGAGGAATGGCCTGGGCAGTGCCTTGATGGGTTTCGACTTGCGGATAGCTGCTGGAGAGCTTGTCGAGCATGGCCTGCACCGGCTCGACCACAATCACCCGCGCGCCCGTCTGTAACAGGCGCGTGGTGAACTTGCCGGTACCGGCTCCAACTTCAAGCACGGTTTGCCCGGGCCCCAGGCCAAGGGTTTCGGACAACCATGCGGTCACACCCGCCGGGTAATCCGGGCGCCCGCGCACATAGGTGTCGGCGCCCTGCTTGTAACCATCTGCTGCTGCCTTGTGGATGGTGGTATCGCTCATTGCCAGCCTCCGATTTCGTGGTTTTTAACCATAGTCGACCCAGGGCACACGCGAGATGAAAACCTCGTCAGAAACGGTACTTCATGCCCAGCATCAGGTTGCGCGGGTCACCGTAGTAATAAGTCGAGTACAAACCGTAACCGCTAAGGTATTCACGATCGAAAACGTTGTTTAAATTAGCTGACGCACTGAGGTTCTTGGTGATGTCATAGCGGGCCATCAAGCCGACCACGGCAAAGCTGCCTTCCTTGGCTTCGGTCTTGATTGTTGAATCCAGCTCGCTGTAGGTCGAGCCCTGCCAGGTCAGGTTGCCGCCCACGTTAAGGTCTTTGAGGTCGCCGGTCAGTTGATAGCTGGTGGCCAGTTTGAACAATTGCTCAGGGTGGTTGCTGTTGATCCGCTTGCCGTCCTTGTCCCGTGGCTGGGCGTAGGTGTAGCCCGCCAGCAATTGCCAGCCGGTCATGATTTCGCCGGATATTTCGGCCTCGATGCCCTTGGTCTTGGTACCGCTGATTGCCTTGTAGGCATCCTGGCCATCATCCCGCACACCATCGTATTCGGCGTAGTTGTCCTGTTTGATCATGAACAGGGCAAAACTGGTGTTCAGCGCCCCGCCGAAATACTCGGACTTCAGACCCGCTTCATAGCTTTGGCCAGTCATCGGCGGCAGAACCTTGTCGTCACGGTCGAAGTAGCTTTGCGGCGTGAAGATATCCGTGTAGCTGGCATAGACCGAGTGGTTTTCGTTCAGGTCGTAGACGATCCCGGCATAAGGAATCATCTTCCCGGTTTTTTTGCTGTTATCCGTGGTTGGCACAGTTTGCGCCGCGTTATAGGTCATTGTGCCTTTGCGATCGTAGTCCACTACCCTGGTTCCCAGGATGATCGACAGGTCGTCCACAGGTTTGAGGCGCAATGCTGCGTAGGCTGCCGACTCTTTGGTTTTGTACTTTTGCTTCAACCCCTGGCTCAGATCAGTAGGACGCGGCGCGTCATTGTTCCAGTTTTCGTAGTTGACGGTCAGGTCATCGGCATTCATTGCCAGGTAGTCCGTGCGCCGGTCACTGACGTTCATCCCCACCACCAGATCATGGGTACGCCCCAACAGCTCAAACGGCCCGGTCGCATAGGCGTCCAGTGTATCGGTATTGATTTCGAAGGTTTTGCTCCCGCTCATGAACTGCGCCTGGCCGGTGGCCTTGTCCGGAAAAGGCCCCCAGCCCACCAGGTTGCCCTGCAACTGCTCGGTGTTGCCCTTCCAGTGGCTGGCCTCGACCTTGAGCAGCCAGTCGTTGGCAAAACGCTGTTCAACACCGGCGAAATACTTGGTGCTTTCACTGTCGGCATACGCCCACTTGGCGGCGGGATTCATCGAGCGCTTGAAATGGGTGCGGCTGCCATCGCTGTAATACAGCGGCAATTGGCCAAAGCTCGAGCCGTTGGAATTGATCCGCTGATAGTCGATACCGGCGTACAGAGTGGTGTCGTCGGTCAAATCCGCTTCGCCGATGCCATAGAACACGTCCTTGGTCGAGGAATAGCGATTGATAAAGGAACGGCCATCTTCGTGGGCGGCGACGACACGTCCGCGCAGTGCGCCGTTTTCCGTCAGCGGCCCGGACAAATCCAGCTCGCTGCGATAGCGGTCCCATGAGCCGCCGCTGCCTGATACATAGCCCTGAAACTCCTTGGTGGGACGCTTGCGCACCAGGTTCACGGCCCCCGACGGGCTACCCACACCGCTCATCAAGCCGGTGGCACCGCGCACCACCTCTACGCGATCGTAAATGGCCATGTCACGCATGCCCAGGCCATTGGTATTGGTGGTGAAATCCGAGGTCGGCACACCGTCGTACTGAAAGTTATCGAGGGTGAAACCGCGAGAGTAAAAGTTGTAGCGCTCGCTGTCGTCATGCACCACGGTGATGCCGGGGGTTTGCGCCAATACCTGAGCGATACTGCCCAAACCTTGGTCAGTCATTTGCTGACGGGTAATGACCGTCACCGATTGCGGCGTTTCACGCAGCGAAAGCGGCAACTTGGTCGCCGTACTGGTTTCACCCGTGGTGTAGGAGTGACTGCCCTCAGTGGTGCTGCCCAACGCCAGACCCGTGACGCTGGTGGCTTGCAATTGCAACTGGCCGTCCACATTGGCGGAAGTCAGTGGGTACAGGGTCCAGACTCCGCTGGCGCCTTCGGTGGCCGTCAAACCGCTGCCCTTGAGCAGTTGCTGCAAGCCCTGGGGCACATCAAAGCGGCCCTTGAGGGCTGACGCCTGCTTGCCTTGCACCAGCGCCGGGTCATAAGGCAGGGAGATATTGGCCTGCTGGGCGAAGCGGTTCAGTGAATCTTCAAGCGTGCTAGCGGGCACGTCGAAACTGCGCTGAACACTCAAGGGCGCAGCACTGACCAGCGATAGCGGCTGCGCCACGGTACTCAGTAAAACGATATGCAAGGCCATGGCCAGGCGGTTGCGGGGAGGCAATGAAGGGTTGCGAAAAACACGGGACATTGGCGCGGGGCTCCTGCAATGGATAAGTCTTATGCCTATCTGTCGAAGGCCAGCCGAAAACCCGCAAAGAAATTTGCGCTGTGGGAGCGAGCCTGCTCGCGAATGGCTTTCGCGAGCAGGCTCGCTTCCACACTACTAAGCCGCCACAATGCGTGTCCAGAACCGTGTCCGGCGCTCAATACGCACCGCCAGCGACTGGCTCAAACCCTCCAGCGCATGGTCAATGCGCTGGAGTTGAAACACCCCGGAAACCCGCAATTCAGCCACCGCCGGATCACACTGCAACCAGCCGTGGCGATAGCGCGCCAGTTCTTGCACGAGATCCTGCAAGCGCATCTGCCTGGCCACCAGCACACCGCTGACCCAGCCATTGGCACTAAACACGGGCGCAGGTTGCAACTGCGCAGAACGTGGATCGATCAGGTACTCGCTGCCCGCCTGTACCAGCACTGGTCGGGTATCGGGCAAGTGAATCGCCACTACGCCCTCCTCGACCATCAAGCGAGTACGCCCTGACTCCTGACGTACATCGAATGCGGTGCCAATAGCCTGCAGGCGCGCTTCACGGGTATGCACCCAGAATGGCCTGCGCCCGCTCGCAGATCCCGGATCCTGACCGGTACGGATAAATATCTCGCCTTCGCGCAACACAATCAGGCGCTGTTGCGCAGTGAACAGCACATCAGCAGCACTGTCGGTATTGAGCTGCAAGCGCGTGCCATCGAGCAGATTGAACGAATGCCGCTCTCCCACGCCGGTCGCATAGTCGGCACCCACGCTCCGCCAGGGCTGCTGTTGCAGTACCAGGCCGCCCGCGCCTGCGCCGAGGATGCCCAGGCCGAGCACTTTGAGGGCCTGACGCCGTGAGCGCAGGCGGCCACTGCCGGCCAGGGTGTCCAAAGCCACACGACCCGGCAGCACCGAGGCCTGGCGCAAGGTCGCTTCGGTCATTTGCAGGGCTTGCCACGCGGCTTCATGGCTGGCATCGGCTGCACGCCATTGCTCGCACGCTGTAAATACCTGAGGCGGCGCCGCACCGGATTGGGTTTTGACCAGCCAGTCAATCGCCTGGTCAAGGACATGGGGGGCGAATCCTGGCGGCGACGAACCAGCGCTCACAGGGCGTTACGCATCAGAAAACAATGGCGAATGGCCGTGGCCATGTATTTTTCCACTGAACTCACGCTCACCCCCAGGCGCTCGGCAATAGCCTGATAGCCAAGCCCTTCAAGGCGTGACAGCAAAAAGGCAGTGCGTACATTGGCTTTTAGGCCCTCGAGCAACGCATCGATGCGGGTCAGGGTTTCCAGCAGGATCAAACGTTCTTCGGCGGCAGGCATGTGCTGCTCGGGCAAGTGAGCCAGCGCTTGCAAATAGGCCTGCTCGACTTTCTGGCGGCGGAAGCGGTCAATCAACAGGCCCTTGGCAATGGTGCTCAGCCAGGCCCGTGGCTCGCGCAAATGCGCAACCTGTTCCGGCTTGCCCAGCACATAGAGAAAGGTGTCCTGCGCCATGTCGGCAGCATTGTCGGTATCTCGCAGGCGCCTGCGCAGCCAGTTCAGCAGCCAGCCATGGTGATCGCTGTAGAGGCTTTGCACATCTGCGTGCAGCAACGGCGGGTTCGGCGGGGATGGCGACACGGAAACCCTCGGGACGTGCCGTGGGCACACTGCGAATAGGAATGGGTCGCAATCATATTCGCAGTACCGGCCAGACTCAAGCCCTGGACGGCTTGCGCGGGTCAATCAGCGCCCTGGCGCCGCCAGGACGGCGGCGCCAGGGGCATGCATCAAGGGATCAGCGAGTACACCAGCGAGGAGATCGCAATCAGGCCGATAACCGTCACGAACACGTTGGAGATCTGCCCCGAGTACTGGCGCATAGACGGCACCCGGCGAATCGCGTACATCGGCATCAGGAACAGAATGGCTGCAATCACCGGCCCGCCCAAGGTTTCAATCATCACCAGGATGCTCGGGTTGAGCGTGGCCACAGCCCAGCACACCACCAGCATGAAAGCGGCCGTCATGCGGTCCAGGTTTTTCGCGCCCGGGCGCTTGCCGGTTTTCAGCACCAGGCCTTTAAGGCCTTCGCTGGCGCCGATGTAGTGGCCCAGAAAGGACTTGGCAATGGCCACAAAAGCAATCAGTGGCGCGGCAAAAGCGATGGTCGGGTTGCTGAAATGGTTGGCCAGGTAGGACAGGATCGACAGGTTCTGCGCCTTGGCTTCGGCCAGTTGTTCCGGCGACAGGGTCAGCACGCAACTGAACACGAAGAACAGCACCATCACTACCATCAGCAGGTGAGCACGGGACAGGATCTGCGAGCTGCGCTCATCGGCATTGGCGCCATACCGGCGCTTCTGGTCTACGGCGAACGCCGAAATGATCGGTGAATGGTTAAAGGAGAAAACCATCACCGGAATCGCCAGCCACAAGGTATGCAGCAATACCGAAGGCGCAGGCAGCGTAGTCGCGGTACTGAGAATGCCGCCGTTCCAGTGCGGGATCAAAAACACCGCCAAAAACAGCAACGCCACGATAAACGGGTAGACCAGCATGCTCATGGCCTTGACGATCACCTGTTCGCCGCAGCGCACCACAATCAGCAAGCCCAGAATCAGCACCAGCGACAGGATTGCCCGTGGAGGTGGAGTGATATGCATCTGGTTGAGCATAAAGCTGCCAACCGTGTTGGTCAGCGCTACGCTATAGATCAGCAGGATCGGGAAGATGGCCAGGAAGTACAGCAACGTAATCACAGCACCTGCACGCAGGCCGAAATGTTCTTCAACCACGTCAGTGATATCTGAGCCTTCACGCCCGGAGAGAACGAAGCGGGTCAGGCCGCGGTGAGCGTAAAAGGTCATCGGGAACGCCAGCAGCGCCAGGATCAGTAACGGCCAAAAGCCGCCAAGCCCAGCGTTGATCGGCAAAAACAAGGTACCTGCGCCAATCGCCGTGCCAAACAGGCCCAGCATCCAGGTGGTGTCATGACGATTCCAGCGAGTGAGGGTCGCTGGTGTCTCGTCGAAGCGTTCGTCGACGCTGTTAGCCTGGTCATTCATCCGGTCGAATCTCCGCTAGCCGGTCGTTACCACGCAGCCGGGGCGGACAAGAAACATCTTGCTGACATCGCCCCGGCCATAAGAGGGGCGCGATTGTCCGGGATTAGACATAAGAAGCAAAGGTTTAGCTGAGCAATGGTCGAAATGATGTCACGTTGCAAAGCAATACCTGGACACCAATTGATACACTATTGAAGTCCCCCCATCGCTCAAAAGGCCCGAGAACCATGCATTTTGCCCGACGTTATCCCGTTTTTATCGGCTTGTGCCTGCTGGCTGCAGCGCCCATGGCCAGCGCCGACGGTCTGATGATTACCTGGCCCGGCGGCTGGGAAGTGCAGGCCGTCCCCACTGCCCCGGACGACAGCAGTGTGCGCCAGCGGGCGGTGAAGAACGATGCCAATGGTGACCCGCAGATGGTTATGGAGCTGACTCAGTCGACCCTGGTGCCCGAGCACAAGGTCAATATGGAGGCGGTGTTGCTGCAAATGCGCAAAACCTTGCAGCAGAATTTCGCCAAAGGCGGTTACCAGAGCGCTTGCAACAAGATCCACAGCAGCACTCTGGGCGGGCTGGACGCCTTGCAAACCACCTGCAAGATCACCCAGAACGGCAACCACGTGATCACCCAGACCCTGGTGGCCGCCACCCAGGGCAACAGCGCCTACGCCCTTTCCTACGCAGGCCCGGCTGACGGCTACAAAGCCAACGAGCCTGAGGTCAATGGCATTCGCGCCAGCTTGCGGCTGGGGCAATAACCGGGTAGCACTTGCCTCTGTGGGAACGAGCCTGTTCGCTCCCACAGTTCAGGCAGTGCCTACGGGATCAGCACCACTTTGGCGCACGCACCTTCATTGACCTGCGCATAACAGGCCAGTCCATCCGCCAGGGCCGCTTCCTGAAAACCACCCGGTGCCGGCAACAGCCCTTGATCGAAGTACTGGCCAAACTGATTGAGCCTCTGCGCGCAATCGCCGCAGCTATACAGCAGCGTGTTGACCCCGACCAGCGACCCGCCCTTGCGATACAGGGCCAGCGCAGGCAAATGCACATGACCGTCCAGCGGTGCGGCAATAAAGGCGATTCGCCCGAAAGTGCGCAACGCCGACACTGCCGCTGGCAACCAATGGCCAGTGGTGTCGAAAATCACTTCAGCGCCACCTGCAAATACTTCACTCACTTGAGCCCCCAGCGACTCCGGTTTATCCAGAACCAGCACTTCAAGGCCCTGCTCCAGCAGCACCTGCGCCTGCTCGATACGACGCACCGCCGCCAGCACCCGCGCGCCAAGCACTTTCGCCAGCGCGATAGCCGCGGTGCCTACCGCGCCATTGGCACCGATCACCAGCAAACGGGTATCCGCGCCTACACCCGTTCGTTGCAGAGCATCCCACGCCGTGGTGTAAGGCACGCCCAGGCTGGCGGCCTGCTCAAAACTCAGCGACTTGGGTTTCAGCGCAACGCCTTCAATCGGCAAGACCAAATAGCTCGCATGAGAACCGTCCCGGTAGAACCCCAGTTCCTTACCCGTACCCCAGACTTCCTGCCCCACCAACGCCTGCGGTCCATCCACGATCACCCCGGCAAAATCCCGACCGGGCACGCGGGGCAAGGTGGTGTAGGGAAAACGGCCGAGTACATTTTTCACATCGCTGGGGTTCAGGCCCGCAGCCCTGACCTGCACCAGCACTTCATTGGCACCAGGTACCGGCAGCGGCAACTCAACGAGGTTCAGCGCCGCCAGATCACCGGTTTTGGAAAATTGCAGTGCTTTCATATTCAGCCCTCTGGATGCTGTAGAGATGCCCCAGTTTATGGCCGACAAGCGTGGTGCTTCTGCCAATGCCTTCTGTCTGCCGGACAAGTTCAGATCTCTGCTACCTGACCTGAGGCATACAAAGAAGGACTCACACCCAGCTCGCGTCGGAACATATCGCTGAAACTGCTGGGCGAATAACCAAGCGAACGTGAGATCTGGCTGACAGAAGCGCCCTGGATCAGCTCGGCCGCGGCGGTTGCCAATTGCACCTGCCGCCGCCACTGGGCGAAGCCCATGCCCAGTTCGCCCTGAAAAAGACGGGCCAGGGTTCGTACACTGGCCCCGGCGTTCTCGGCATGTTGCTCAAAGGCGATATCCAGCGAAGGGCTGGCCATGACCGACTGGCACAGGTTGAGCAGGCGCCGGTCCGGGGTATCGGGCATGGGCACCTTAAGCTGGGTTCGGCGGGCCCGCTGCAATTCCAGCAACGTCAGATTGAGCAGAGCCTCGGTGTAGGACGTTTGCCCGTCCGCCCGCTCCACCAACTTGATAATCAGCTCTCTGAGCAAGCGGCCGACTTCAATCACCTGCACACGACGGTCCAGGGTGCTGGCCAGCTTGGGTGGCAAATAGATATTTCGCATCTGCAAATCCGACACCACGCGAATCCCGTGGGGCACCTGCGGCGGCAACCACACCGCCCGCTGTGGTGGCACGGCCAGGGCTTCATCCGGGGTATCGACCCACATCACGCCGCTGCTTGCGTAGAGCAACTGCCCCCACTCGTGCTGATGCGGCTCGATATACAGGCCACGGGGATAAGTACGCGCCAAGGGTTGTACCCGCACATCGGTGTCAGACAAATCGGGTGGAACGGCAAGCGCCATATACGGTACACATCAGAAAAGTGAGCGATTAAGGGAACGAGGTTATAGTGCCTTGATTCCACCCAAAGCGCCCCAACCTGACAGATTTGTCATCTGTCCATCAGTTGCCTGACAGTCCCTGTCGCTCAGGCTGACGTTTTTTCGTATAGAGGATCTCGATGAAGACTCCATTGCGCCTTTTCGCACTCTCGGCCCTGTTGTTGACCTCTTTGGCGCAAGCGGCCGAACAACTGACCATTGATGTGCACCGCGATGCCAACTGCGGCTGCTGCAAAGCCTGGATTTCTCACCTTGAGAGCAACGGCTTCAAGGTCAATGACCATGTAGAAACGGATATGGCCAGCGTCAAACAGCGCCTCGGCGTGCAGCCCCGGCTGGCGTCGTGCCATACCGGAGTGATCAACGGCAAGTTCGTTGAAGGTCACGTGCCTGCCGAACAAGTGGTGGCACTGACCCAGCGCAACGACCTCAAGGGTATTGCTGTACCGGGCATGCCAATGGGCTCGCCGGGTATGGAAATGGGTGACCGCAAGGACGCCTACCAGGTGATCGGCCTGGACAACGACGGTAAAGACCAGGTGATCGCCGAGTACCCTGGCAACTGAAATACGCGAGGCGCGCGCACCACATCGGTGCGCGCGCCCTGTTATTTTGCAGAACCGCCCCCCATCCCCATAGCAGCTGACGAGCGGAGCGAGGCTGCGTTCGGGCGCGTAGCGGCAGTGAACCCTGCGAACCCGATTGGGCTAGCATATCGCAGTGTCTGATTTTACGGCTGCTGCGCAGCCTCGCTCCGCTCGTCAGCTGCTACAAAAACTGAAACAGACTTTGTGATAGATACTTTTCCTACAAGACAACTCTCATTGTCTTACAAAAAACACTGACTTTAGCTAGCAGCTTGACCCATCTCTTCTACACTCAACGCTGTCGCATCTACGGCGTGTATTTGTCGTATTTGAATAATCGGATCTTCTTCGCCCGTGATAGGCCAACTTGGGGCTGGGTTGCAGCTGTTGGTGCATTCCTTGCAGTGCCCAAATCATCTTTTACGCATTTTTGCCGTGGATGACATGGCCGATCAGTCAGTGGGGAAGTGCCGGCCGGGTGGCCGTTAGCAGATCAATAAATACAACGGGAGAGATTCATGATCAGTGCTGCTGCGCCACATCAAGAAGAACGTCTGACCCCGCAAGTTGTGAATGAGCTGATTTCACTGCCAGATCTGGCCCCTGCAGGGAGGCCCGCGCTGGCGGTGATAAACGCCAATCCCAATAAAAAGAAGGTGCTGTTTGTCACCTCCGAACTGGCCGACCTGGTGAAGACCGGTGGCCTGGGTGATGTGTCGGCAGCACTGCCGCGGGCCATGCGTCACTTGCATGATGTACGGGTGCTGATCCCCGGCTACCCACAAGTGCTCAACAGCGACAACCCGATCCACATCATCGGTGAACTCGGTGGCCATGCCGCCCTGCCCGCCTGCAAGATCGGACGCATGGACATGACCGACGGCCTGGTCATCTATGTACTGATCTGCCCTGAGCTTTATGAGCGCGAAGGCACGCCCTACGGCGCCAACAATGGCCGCGACTGGCCCGACAACCACATCCGTTTCGCCCGCCTGGGGCTGGCTGCAGCCGATATCGCTGCCAATCTGGCACAGATACACTGGCAACCCGACCTCGTGCATGCCCACGACTGGCCTGCAGGGCTGGCCCCGGCCTATATGCACTGGCGCGGGCAACGCACCCCCACCCTGTTCACTATTCACAACCTCGCCTACCAGGGCGTATTCAGCCGCGCCTGCTGCCCGGAGCTGGGCATCCCGCACCATGCCCTGCAACAGGACGGTATGGAGTTCTACGGCAAACTGTCGTTTCTCAAGGCCGGCATGGCCTACGCCAGCCACATCACTACGGTCAGCGCGACCTACGCCGCCGAAATCACCACCCCGGCCTTTGGCTGCGGGCTCGATGGCTTTTTGGCCAGCAAGACCCAGCAAGGCCTGTTGAGCGGTATTCCCAATGGCATCGATGAAAGCTGGGAAGCCACCACCGACCCCCATCTGGTGGCGCCCTTCGGTATCGGTGACTGGGATGCCCGCGCCGTCAATACCACCCATGTGCGTACCCTGTTCGGCCTCACCCCTTCCAAAGGGCCATTGTTTGCCGTCGTGTCGCGCCTGGTTTACCAGAAGGGCCTGGACCTCACCGAAGCCGTGGCCGCCTTTATCGTCGCTTCGGGCGGGCAGATTTGCATCATCGGCCGCGGTGAACCCGAAGAAGAACAGGCCATGCGTGAACTTGCCTTGCGCTTCCCGGGTCAGATCGGAGTACGCATCGGTTTCAATGAAACCGATGCACGGCGCATGTTCGCGGGCAGCGACTTTTTGCTGATGCCCTCGCGCTATGAACCCTGCGGTTTGAGCCAGATGTATGCACAACGCTTCGGCTCGCTGCCAGTAGCGCGCAACACCGGCGGCCTGGCGGACACCATCGAAAACGGCGTGACCGGTTTTCTGTTCGACGAGTCCACCGTGGCCAGCTACGAGGAAGCACTCAAGCGCGCCTTCAAGGTGTTCAGCTACCCCAAACTGTTGAATGCCATGCGCTGCCGCGCAATGGCCGCTCCATTCAACTGGTGCAAGGCCGTGGAACCCTATGCCGAGCTGTATGAGCAACTGGTTGCCAAGTCATTGCTTCGCACCGTGAAGCCATGAGCCCTGCGGATCTGCCTGACGTTCGTTCATTTATCGCCATCAAGGGAACCGCCAATGAGCGAAGCGCAACTTGAAGTACTCGCCGGCCGGGCCGGACTGGCCGTTGACTGGATTGATGCCAACGGCCAGCCACAGAGGGTCAGGCCACAGGTGCTGGAGGCCATTCTGGCGGGGCTGGGATTGCCCGCCGACAGCGCCGAAGCCATCGAAACCAGTCTGCTCAACCTGCAACTGGAGCAGCAGAACAAACGCCTGCCGCCCTTGCTCACGGCAGACGTCGGCAAGGCCCTGGACTTGTCACGCTACTTTCACGCCCATAGTCAGTGCATCGTGCATCTGGAGAACGGCGATGCGTTGCCAATCCAGCTGGATGCCGACGCCATGTTGCCGGGCATGATCCCCGTCGGCTACCACCGGGTGCAGCTGGAAGATCAACAGTTCACCCTGGCCGTGGCCCCGGCCAGGTGCTTCAGTATCGGCGATGCCCTGCATCAGACAGCGCCACGGGCATGGGGTGTCAGCGTGCAACTGTACTCGCTGCGGCGCCACGGCGATGGCGGCTTTGGTGATACCCGGGCACTCGAAACCCTGTTGCAGGCTGTGGGTGAGCGCGGCGCCGATGCGCTGGCGATCAGCCCCCTGCACGCCATGTTCAGCAGCGCGCCCAAACATTACAGCCCGTACTCACCTTCCAGTCGCCTGTTTCTCAACAGCCTGTATGCAGCACCCGCCAGTATCCTTGGCGAGGAGGCACTGCACAGGGCCATTGAAGCCACAGGCCTGAGAGACGAACTGCAACGCCTTGAACAGTTGCCGCTGATCGACTGGCCAGCCGCAACCCTGGCCAAACAGACATTGCTGCGTCAGCTCTACAACGACTTTGCCCGGGACGAACACCCGCTGCTGGCCGACTTCAATCACTTTCGCGAGCTGGGTGGCGAAGCACTGGAAAACCACTGCCGCTTTGAGGCCCTGCAGGAAACCTGTGTGGCCGGGCATCACAGCTTCGACTGGCGCGAGTGGCCCGAACAATGGCGCAACCCGGACAGCCCGGCGCTACTGCGGTTTGCCGAGGGGCACCAGGCGCTCATCGGTTATTACGCCTTTTGCCAATGGCTGATCGCCCGCTGCCTGGACCGGGCCCAGACCACGGCGCGTAGCAGCGGCATGGCCATCGGCCTGATCGCCGACCTGGCCGTGGGTGCCGATGGTGCCGGCAGCCAGGCCTGGTGCCGCCAGGATGAACTGCTGGCGCAACTGACCGTGGGCGCGCCACCCGATGCACTCAACCGCGCGGGCCAGGGCTGGGGCATCTCGGCGTTTTCCCCCGAAGGCCTGAAGCGCAATGGTTTTCGTGCCTTTATCGAGATGCTGCGGGCCAATTTTGCCCATGCTGGCGGGCTGCGCATCGACCATGTGCTGGGTTTGCAGCGCCTGTGGGTAATACCCCTGGGGGCTTCGCCCGATGAAGGCGCCTATCTGTATTACCCGATCGACGACCTGCTGCGCCTGGTGTGCCTTGAATCGGTGCGCCACCAGGCCATCGTGCTGGGCGAGGACCTTGGCACCGTACCTGACGGCCTGCGGGAAAAGCTCAGCGAGCGGGCAATCCTGGGCATTCGCGTGCTGCTGTTCGAGCAGGACTACGGCGCGCGCTTCAAACCGATTCTGGACTGGCCGGACGATGCCCTGGCCACCACCAGCACCCACGACCTGCCGACACTCACCGGCTGGCTGCACGGACGCGATATCGACTGGAATGAACGCCTGGGCCTGATTGACCCGGTCACTGCACACCACTGGCGCGAAAGCCGTCAGCGCGAGTGCGAAGGCCTGGATCTGGCCTTGCGCCTGGATCCGCAAAACTTTCAGGAAGAAGCCCAGGGCAACGCTCCGACACTGGACGCCAGCATCCGTTATCTGGGGCACACCCGTGCGCCGCTGGTACTGCTGCCAATCGAAGATGCACTGGGGCTCGAGGAGCAAGCCAACTTGCCCGGCACCGTCAGCGGCCACCCCAATTGGTGCCGACGTCTGCCGGGCGACGGCAATACCTTGCTGGACGCCATCGATGCCACTCAACGTTTTGAACTGCTGGCCTGCGCCCGCCAGCAAGCCCACGAGCGAGACCGCTAAATCACCCATGAGCAAGGAGCTTCACCATGAGTAATGACGACAAGCACATTCGTGAATTTGCCTATCAGATCTGGGAGTCTGAAGGTCGCCCGGAGGGCCAGGAGGCGCGTCACTGGGAAATGGCCCACAAACTGGCCCAGGCACAAGCCCTGGCCCCCTCCAAGGCAGCCCCCAAGGCCACCAAGGCCAAGGCCGCAGCAAAACCTGCTGGGGAGAAAAAGCCCCGGGCACCGCGCAAGCCTGCCTCGTCTTGAGTCCACCTTCCCCCTTGTGGGAGCGCCAGCTCGCGATTGCCTCAACCCGGCCAACGGATTGAACCGCAGAAGTGCAATCGCAAGCCCGCCCCCACAGGCCACCTACACCCAAAAATCCGGTTGTGCAGGAGCAGGTCATGAGTAAACACACGTCAGCACCGCCCACTGGCGACCCCTTGCGCATCCGCGAAGGGCTGCCCTTCCCCCTTGGGGCCACCTGGGATGGCCTGGGCGTCAACTTTGCCCTGTTCTCGGCCAATGCCACCAAGGTCGAGCTGTGCCTGTTCGATGCCGCAGGCGAGGTCGAGCTGGAGCGTATCGAGCTGCCCGAGTACACCGACGAGACCTTCCACGGCTATCTGCCGGACGCCCATCCCGGGCAGGTCTACGGTTATCGCGTGCATGGCCCCTACGACCCGGAAAATGGCCATCGCTTCAACCACCACAAACTGCTGATCGACCCCTACGCCAAACAGCTGGTGGGTGAACTGAAGTGGTCCGAGGCCCTGTTTGGCTACACCATCGGTCACCCGGATGCCGACTTGAGCTTTGATGAACGGGACAGCGCGCCCTTCGTGCCCAAGTGCAAGGTCATCGACCCGGCGCACACCTGGGGTCATGACCACCGCTTGAGCGTGCCTTGGGAACGCACCATCTTCTACGAGGCCCACGTGCGCGGCATCAGCATGCGCCACCCCGCCGTGCCGGATGCGGTGCGTGGTACCTTTGCCGGCTTGATGATCGATGAAGTGGTCGAGCACATCACCGACCTGGGCGTAACCAGCATCGAGCTATTGCCGGTGCATGCCTTCGTCAATGACCAGCATCTGCTGCAAAAAGGCATGACCAATTATTGGGGCTACAACAGCATCGCTTTTTTTGCCCCCGACCCGCGCTATCTGGCCAGCGGCAAGATTGCCGAGTTCAAGGAGATGGTGGCGCGCCTGCACAAGGCCGGCCTCGAGGTGATTCTGGATGTGGTCTACAACCACACCGCCGAAGGCAACGAACAAGGTCCGACCCTGTCCATGCGCGGCATCGACAACGCCTCGTACTATCGCCTGATGCCCGAGGACAAGCGCTACTACATCAACGATTCCGGCACCGGCAACACTCTGGACCTTAGCCATCCATGCGTCTTGCAGATGGTCACTGACTCGCTGCGCTATTGGGCCCGGGAGATGCACGTCGACGGTTTCCGCTTCGACCTGGCGACGATTCTGGGGCGCTATCACGACGGCTTCAACGAACGTCACAGCTTTCTGGTGGCCTGTCGCCAGGACCCGCTGCTGCGCCGGGTAAAAATGATTGCCGAACCTTGGGACTGTGGCCCCGGTGGCTACCAGGTCGGCGGCTTCCCGCCCGGCTGGGCGGAATGGAACGACCGCTTCCGCGACACCGTGCGCGCGTTCTGGAAAGGCGACGAAGGCAAACTGGCTGAATTTGCCGGGCGCATGACCGGTTCGGCCGACCTGTTCAACCACCGGGGCCGAAGGCCCTATAGCTCGGTCAACTTCATTACCGCCCATGACGGCTTCACGCTGCACGACCTGGTGTCCTACAACGATAAACATAACGAGGCCAACGACGAAAACAACCAGGACGGTAGCAACAACAATATTTCCTGGAACCACGGCGTCGAAGGGCCCACCGACGACCCCGAAATCAACGCCTTGCGCCAGCGCCAAATGCGCAATTTCATGGCCACCCTGTTCCTGGCCCAGGGCACGCCGATGCTCGTGGCCGGCGACGAATTCGCCCGCACCCAGCACGGCAACAACAACGCCTACTGCCAGGACAGCGAAATCGGCTGGATCAACTGGGAACTGGACAAGACCGGCAAATCCCTGCTGGCCTTTGTCAAACGCCTGATCAAGTTACGCATGCAGTACCCGATCCTGCGGCGCGGCCTGTTCCTGGTGGGGCACTCCGTTGACACGCCCGAGTACAAGGACGTGACCTGGCTGGCCGCCGATGGCAACGAGATGACCACCGAACAGTGGCAGGACGCCGAGGCCCGGTGCATGGGCATGCTGCTCGATGGCCGGGCGCAGGTATCCGGGGTGCAGCGCGCCGGCGCTGATGCCACCTTGCTGATCGTGGTCAATGCCAACCACGACCCGGTCAACTTCAACCTGCCCAAAGTGCCCCACGGCATCAGCTGGTCATGCCGGCTCGACACCACTGACCCGAGCATCAAGGGCCCGCAGCATCTGCCCTTCAACAAACCCTACAATGTCACCGGGCGTTCGCTGGTGCTGTTTGAATTGCAACACACCGAGGTGTCGTGAATGTATTGATAAATATCAAGTGCACCCCCATAAAAAGCGGCAAGCTGTGACTGTAACTTGCCGCTTTGAAACTGCCCCTGACAGAGGAGTGACCATGCCTACCGAACAAGCTGTCGGCAATACACTTTTATCTGCCACCCCGGCAACAGCACCTGCCGTGCATCGAATCAAGGTGCTGACGGTCAATACACACAAGGGCTTTACCGCCTTCAACCGCCGCTTCATCCTGCCCGAACTGCGCGAAGCCGTGCGCAGCACCGGTGCCGATCTGGTGTTTTTGCAGGAAGTGCTCGGCGAGCACGGCAAGCACGCCTCACGTTATGAAGACTGGCCTGCCACCTCACAGTACGAATTCCTCGCCGACAGCATGTGGAGCGACTTTGCCTACGGGCAAAATGCCGTTTACCCCGACGGTCATCACGGCAATGCCCTGTTGTCCAAGTACCCGATCAAGGCTTCGCGCAATCTCGATGTGTCGATCACCGGGCCTGAGCGGCGCGGCTTGCTGCACTGTGTGCTGGATGTGCCGGGGCATGACAATGTGCATGCCATTTGCGTGCATTTGAGCCTGCTGGAAAGCCATCGCCAACTGCAGATCGTGTTGCTCAACCAACTGCTCAAATCCTTGCCGCCCCATGAGCCGGTGATCATTGCCGGTGACTTCAACGACTGGAAGCAGCAAGGCAATGCTGCCCTGCGCCAGCGTGACGACCTGCATGAGGTGTTTGAGCGCCATCACGGCCAAGTGGCCAAGAGCTATCCCGCGCGCTGGCCACTTCTGCGTCTGGATCGTATCTACTTGCGCAATGCCCGCAGCCACAATCCAGAGATCCTTGGCAATAAGCCGTGGAGCCATTTATCCGATCATTTACCGTTGGCGGTTGAGGTGCATCTGTAATACCGAGGTGCCCGCCTGCCCTCACCCCAACCCTCTCCCGAGGGTGAGGCCTGGGTAAGGGCGCTGTTGCTCTACCCCGTCACCGGCCGCAATATCAGCACCCCCAGCGGCGGCAGATTCAAGGCCAGCGATACGCCCTGACCATGGCTGGCTACCTCCTGGGTCACCACCCCGCCGCCATTGCCATAATCGGAACCGGCATAGATCGCCGAATCACTGTTGATAACCTCCTGCCAGGTACCGGCAAATGGCACACCGATCCGATAACCTTCGCGCGGCACCGGGGTAAAGTTGGTCACCACCAGCAAGGGCGAACCGTCCTTGCTCCAGCGTAGCCACGCATAAACGCTGTTGGCTGCGTCATCGCCAATCAACCACTGGAAACCCTGCGATACATCATCCTGCTCATACAGCGCTGGCTGCTCCCGGTACAAACGATTCAAGTCGCCAACCAGTTTTTGCACCCCCCGGTGCTCGGGGTATTGCAGTAAATACCAGTCCAGTTGCTGATCATGATTCCATTCACGCCACTGGCCGAATTCGCAGCCCATAAACAGCAGTTTCTTACCCGGATGTGCCCACATAAAACTCAAGTAAGCACGCAGATTGGCGAATTTCTGCCAGCGATCACCGGGCATCTTGTCGATCAGCGAGTGTTTGCCGTGCACCACTTCATCGTGGGAGATCGGCAGGATAAAGCGCTCGGTCCAGGCGTACACCAGGCCAAAGCTCAGTTCGTTGTGATGATGGGCGCGGTACACCGGGTCTTGCTGGATGTAATGCAGCGAATCGTGCATCCAGCCCATGTTCCATTTGTAGGAAAACCCCAGCCCGCCCTGATCGGTGCTTTCGCTGACGCCGGGCCAGGCCGTGGACTCTTCGGCAATCACCAGCGCACCCGGCACCTCGTAGGCAACCACATCATTGAGATGGCGCAAAAATTCTATCGCTTCGAGGTTTTCCCGCCCGCCATGCCGGTTGGGTACCCACTCCCCGGCCTTGCGCGAATAGTCGCGGTACAACATGGACGCCACCGCATCCACCCGCAACCCGTCGACATGAAAGTGCTTGAGCCAATGCAAGGCCGAGGCAAGCATAAAACCATGCACTTCGGTACGGCCCAGGTTGTAAATCAGGGTGTTCCAGTCCTGATGAAAACCTTCAAGAGGGTTGGCGTATTCGTACAGCGCCGTGCCATCAAACTGCGCCAGCCCATGGGTATCGTTGGGAAAATGCGCCGGCACCCAGTCCAGAATCACACCGATACCGGCCATATGGCAGGCATTGACGAACGCGGCAAAATCATCAGGCGAACCATAACGGGCCGTCGGCGCAAATTGTGACAGAGGCTGATAGCCCCAGGAGCCACCAAAAGGGTGCTCCATGATCGGCATCAGCTCGATATGGGTGAAACCCAGTTGCTGCACGTAAGGGATCAGGCGCTCGGCCAGCTCGGGCCAGCTGTACTGACGCTCGATGTCGCCAACATCATCGGTCTCGCACTGCCATGACCCTGCATGTAACTCGTAAATTGACAACGGTGCGTCACGGCGCTGACGCTGCTCACGGGCTTGCATCCAGTCACCATCCTGCCAGTCGATGGCCAGGGGTGACGCCACCTTCGACGCCGTATCAGGCGGCAACTGAGTGGCCAGCGCCACAGGGTCGGCCTTGAGCGGCAAGATGCCGTGGGCGCCAAGGATTTCGTATTTGTACGCCTCGCCCGCCTGCAGGCGCGGCACAAACAGCTCCCACACGCCGTTGGCGTGGCGCAGGCGCATGGGGTGGCGACGGCCATCCCAACCATTGAAATCGCCTACCACAGACACCCGCCGCGCATTTGGCGCCCACACGGCAAAGCGCACCCCCGGCACGCCATCAACCTCCAGCAATTGCGCCCCGAAGCAGCTGCTTAAATCACGGTGGTTGCCTTCGGCAAACAGGTACAAGTCCATCTCACCCAACAACGGACCAAAACTGTAAGGATCTTCGCTGGTTTGCACGGCATTGCCCCAATCAACCTGGAGCAAGTACGGCCGCGCCTGTGTGAAATGCCCGACAAAAAGGCCGGTGACTTGTGCGTCATCAAGGCGCCCGAGTACTTCACCGGTATCCCTGGCGAGTACATTGACACTGACCGCGCCGGGCAAAAAAGCCCGGACAAACTGCCCGCCTGCAGCATCGGCGTGAGGCCCCAGCACCGCAAACGGATCGGGGTGTTCGGCTTTGGTCAGTGCGTCGATGTCTGTAGGGGCGGGTAACAGCGAGTCTTTACCTTTACCAGTATCCATGCTCGAACTCATGCTGCTCTCCGTCTGGTAAAGGTTGTGCATGCCTGTGCATACGTTTCGGTCTTCGACTTGGCCTATGTCCTGAATCCACAGTCCCACCAAGACTAGCTCTTGTGGGGCACCCCGTGAGGGCTAATTACCCTTGGTTTATGCAAAACCCATGCAAATATTGCGGTACGCGCAGCGCAGTGCGCCGTCGGTCACGTGAGCGGAATCAAACCTGCCATCACACGGTCAACCTTCCGACAGCCCTCTACATCCCGCCACCGAGAGGTCATCGTGATGAGTATCCCCATTGCACCTGAAACCCCTGACCCCAATATCGACCAGCCAGCTTTGCCGCCCGTTCCCGAGCCACAACCGCAACAGGAGCCGCCCGAGCGTGACCCGCAACCCATGGGTGACCCGCCCTGTGAGCAAGTGCCGCGAAAGGTAAAGACTGAAAAGTTCTAATTACGGCAATTAACAAGGAGCGGTATTGCAGCGCACATTCAAACAGCATGCCGCTCGTCCCTTTTTTTGAAAAAAAAGCAATTGCCATACTACAGAACAGCCTTACAAATATCCCTTTAAACATACCAGCCCGAAAAAAGAAAACACTTACAAGCGTTTGAAATTTTTAATATTTCCAGACAACATATATAAATATCTTTCAAACAAAAAATTTAGATCGCCGCAAGCGCTACAGCGAGTGCTATTAATTAGCAAGTAACACTCCTCTTTTGCTGTAGGAATAATCTCAAACTACAGATGAGGATCTTTGACAATACTGAAATCAAGTATTAAACCTACGCTTGCCTGAGACTTATTTTGGCCCCAGACCACAAAACACAAAACACAAAACACAAAAAATACACTACAGAGCTATCAATATGAACAATAAGTTTGGCGAAATTATTTTCCTGTTTAACAAAGAATCCGACTTCGATGTTAACTCTCAAGTAAATAATGGAGGTTCAGGTAGCGCAGGGGGCTGCGGCGGAAGCGGCGGATGTGGGGGCGGCGGCGGATGCAATGGCGGAAGCGGGGGAAGCGGCGGTTGCGGTGGTGGCAACGCAATAAACCCTCTGCAAGAGGATTAGCCCGTGAGGTTTCTGGCGCCCTACCAGAAACCTCATTTATTAACCATCACGGCGCAACAACCATGAATTTGATCATTTCAGAGTTTCAAGTCATCAAATTAAAGGAGCACACAATAGTCATTTCCGAGAAGGGGGTGACCACTATCAAATCTCGCCCACTAATAAAAGCGCTGCATAAACTGAGCACTCTCACATCAACGCAGCAAACCAAGAAACACATACTGCACACGCTCGAAGAATTCAACCTTGCTCCGGATGAAGCTTTCAGTTTCCTGGAGCAAGCAATTCACATCAAAGCGGTTACTGAAAAACATTTCAAGAAAATTATTATCGCACACGAATGGGGCTGCGAACTCGACAACATCCTCAATTCAGAATTCAAAGAGGCCTTCTTTGCACTCCCCATCAACACACATCTGACCAAACAGACACAGCTAAGCGAAAGCCTCGTCATAATCATGCCAACAAAATATGACCACCATAAGATCAAACATATCTATTTCGAAATCGCAAAAAAGCACCCGGCCTGTTGTCTCTGCGTAGCCTTACGAACAGGTGATTCTTTCTATATCAGCCAACCCTACTTATCCGAAATTGGGGGGCCGTGCCACTTTTGCAATTTTGACAACATAGCTCGTACGGAACGTGTCCGCCCTACCTTTAATAACTGGTCATCACTGTTCAATTTTTGCACCGATAGCCATATTGCCCTGCCTGAACAGCCAATGACAAAACTGCAATTCGCACTGATGGCGGGTTTGTTAGTAGAACGAATAAAGCTCTGGACTTGTCCAGGCTCCGGACATAGAACCCAAGACAGAATCATGTTGTCGTCACACATCAACTTATTTAATGGCCAAATTACCGAAGAACACGTTACCCATTGGCAAATGTGTGACTGCCTGAGGCCTATAAAATGACCACCATGCCACATGACTACTACTTGAAGTTCACAGACAGCGAAGTATTGTCTGACATTCAAGCCTTTCACAACAAGGGAAACTACACCCTTCATAGCGCATTCAAGCATATGAGTTACCTGCACTCACTCACCCCCTTCGACCTGGATAGTTTGACAGGTAAAGAGCTTCATCTGTACCCGGACATGAACCTGTCCACACCCTTACATAGGGCATCAATAACGCATCACGCTTTAATGAGAAATGAATCCTGCGTCACATTCAAGAAGAGCAACATTGCATTCTCGACAATTGAACAGCTCATTTCTCCGTTACTCAACACCCATCCAACCAACCACAAGCGCGGCTACCCGAGCGGCGGGGCACTGTACCCTGTAGAAGTATTTATTTGTTCTTTAAATGAAAGTCCTGAACACTGGCCTTTTGTTGAAAAGGTCCTCCATCTCCTACCTTATTCGCGCGCACTCGAAACTGTACAGAATACTTTAAGCAGCAAACACCTTAAAGACTCAATACTTTGCCCTCCTTCAACCATAGGCACCCCAGCCCTGGCACTTGTTTATGTTGCATACTGGCCTAAAACCCTTTTCAAATATAGATATCGCGGTTACCGACTAGCGCTTATGGAAGCAGGCTCGATGTATATGCTTATTGAGTTACAAGCAAAGGCCCTCGATCTGAGATGTCGTCTATGGTCCGGTTTCACTGATTCGATGCTCTGTAAGTCACTGGGTTTGAATCCAGCGCTTTTCTCCCCTCTCTGCGTCCATTTTATAGGTCAAGGCAAATGAACATTACCTGTATGCATCCCACTCGGCATGTACCAAGAAGACTTTACTGCCAACCTGCTTGCATGTTGGACTTTCCTTCCTGCACTGAAGTCAGTGATGCTTGGTCTGTGGCAGGATCCGGGATCGGCAGTGGATCTAACTCACTGAAAACGGCCTTGGGTGAATACTACGAAAGAAAGCATTTTTATACAGAAATTCTTTCAGACACACAAAATAAGCTCACCTATTCTCTGAGACCGGACGAAGCCTATCAATTTGTACACGCCTTTTCGCAAACGTCTTATCCGACACGTCAGCTGGATAACTTGCTGGAACATACGTACCACTTAACAAAAGTCATACGAATATCTGATCTCACTGAATGCTATATCCCCACGGCATGCCTCTCTTTAACACACTACGGCTTGGGGGAAGACAATACCATTTACCCATTGAGGGACACATGCGGGTGCAGCTTCCACTGGGATGCAAAAAAAGCGATTTTCTGCGCACTCAAGGAATGTCTGGAACGCCAATTCTTAAACCGTTTTTGGCTCACAGCCCACTACCAGAAACGCATAAGCGCTCAATCAATAATAGACCAACTAACGAAAAGTAATATTTTAGCGCTGGCGAGCAGTTTAAACAAAGCGGGAGACATTATTGCTTTTGACATTTCCGACCCCTCATTTCCAGGCCGGTGCATAATCGCGTGTTATGGCCAAAAAAATCGTAGCCATCATGTCAACTATTGTACCGGCATGGCCTATTCAGATACGCAAACACATGCCTTGGAGAAAGCATTCGAAGAATTGTGGCAAACCTACCGATTCATGAATTTATTTACACATTGCAAAGGCGACAAGAACACGCTTAAAGATCCTTACCTAAAGCATTTTTTCAATTGCAACACCTACGAATCCTTCAAGGAAATCACCTCATGCGAAGCAGGCTGTCGTTCTACTAGCCAACTCGCACGGCGATTCACTACAAACGAGTTACTCAACTCATTGGCCCATCAGAAAATACAAGGGTACCTATACTTAAAACCTTCACATATTGAAGATAAGAGATGCGTCTTCTGCAAATTCATATCACCTCAACTCTTTATGCACATGAACAACTCAAGGCATATCAACCTGGACAATGACTACTCTGCCATTTTCCAGGGCGATATTCTCCCTTCGCGCCAAATAAACATGGTGCCCTTCCCTTAGCAGGTACCACATGCACAAGAATACAGGATCTCGAGCCTTTCAACTGGCTATGATTTTTATCAAGGAACAGCTCAAGGAACCGACTGCACTGTTCTGGATATTACTGTCGCCCGGTGCTGTTTTCTATCTGCTGATCTACTCGAAAGGAGACGATAATTTCAATCAAGATTACAGCGCTGTCACCGCATGGTTTTATGCCTATATATCTTCAAGCGTAGCGTTCTTTGGATTTTCTTTTTATATCATTGGCCGTCGAGAAAGTGGTTTCATCCGTTCATTCATTTATACGCCACACGCCAGAGCAGTGTTCCTGATAGCGCAACTCATCGCTTACTCCACAATCGCCTGCTTGTACTGCTTGTTTTTTTACATGATGACACGGCTCCCTTTTGGGGGTTACTCCACTTATGAAGCCTCAATACTCATGATCCGATTTTATAGTTGCTTTATTTTATTCTGCTCACCCGGCCTGCTCATTACCGCACTACCACTCAACTTCCAAACGGCCAACGCTGTTTTTTCAATCTTATCTTTTATCATGCTTGCCCTCGGGGTAGCACAAGCTGCCCTTCCTGAACCCACCTATTTCCCAATTGAATTATTCAACCCTCTAAGCCTTGGCAAAAGCATTATGCAACAGGGCATACAACCGCTATGGAAAATCATTATCAGCATTTTTGCGACCTTCATCATCGCCTTGTTATTGGCCTGCAAGTACTTGCGTATCAATCCAGTATGGAGCCGCTACTAATGAGTATTTTACAGGCAGACTGCATTGATTTCCGCTACCCAGAAAAACCGCTTTTCAGCCAAGCTAGCCTGCAGGTTTGCTCAGGCTCAATGACTGGTTTACTAGGACCTAATGGTGCAGGCAAGACCACGTTCTTTGATATTTTATGCGGTTTAAAAAAACCAGATAATGGCCAGATCATAAACCCTTTTACTCAACAACTTTATTTATCTCAGACACTAATGACACCTCCCGCGTTGCGCATGTATGACATTTTCAAAATGACGGCCTTACTCTGCTCGCCCGCCCCCATTAACAAATGCCATATACAAGAGAAGCTGGCCCGTTGGAGCCCTCGAATCCTTGACCGCTATAACGAGATCTGGAGCAAAAAATCCTCTCTGTGCAGTTACGGTGAAAAACGCTGGTTCTTCACCGTTTCACTGCTGTCGGTCGCAGCTGATTTCTACATTTTGGATGAACCCACTGCAGGGGTAGATCCGGAATTTCGCTTTCATATCTGGCAATGCCTGCGCGGTGCGGCACAGGACGGGGCGGCAATCCTTGTGTCCTCGCACAATGTCGATGAAATCAGCGAAAACTGCCAAGGCTTTTACATGATCAGCCAACAGAAATTCCTACACTTTGAAGACGGTGAAGCGTTCAAATATCACTATCAGGCCAGCACCCTCGATCAAGCCTTTATCAAGGCCGCATGTGGGGCTGACATGCACAAGTCATCACAACCCATCAGACCGTGATTCGCAGATTTTCTTGACCCCGATCACCCCCTGTACCACCCAACTGCGTTACAGGCGTGCAAAGCCAGCAAAACCGGGGCAGAACCTCGGGTGCAGCCGATTGTCGCAGGCCGCCTGAAAGCGCCATCTGATCCGCTTTTAATTCAAATAACTGAGTCTGTTATGCAAACAGTTCGCTGGGCATAGTGCTCGGGCCTGATGGAGGCTGATGAGCGAAAGACCATGAGCGAACAAATTCCCGTCCAGATACTTGAATCATTTGAGGCTCCCCGACCAAGAGCCGCAAAAACCAATAACAAGTCCAGCGACAACCTGATTCATACCCGCAGTTTCACCGGCCTGTTTCGCACACTGCGAATCGTGGGAGCAGGCCTGTTGTTTTTACTGTTCTTTGGCACCGTATGGCTCAACTGGGACGGCCGTCAGGCAGTGCTGTGGGACTTGTCTGAAAGCAAGTTTCATATATTCGGCGCTACCTTCTGGCCGCAGGATTTCATCCTGCTTTCGGCACTGCTGATCATTGCCGCCTTTGGCCTGTTTGCAATCACGGTATTTGCCGGGCGCGTATGGTGTGGCTACACCTGCCCGCAGAGCACCTGGACCTGGCTGTTTATGTGGTGCGAAAAGATCACCGAAGGTGACAGAAACCAGCGCATAAAGCTGCAAGCAGCGCCCTGGCGCCTGAACAAGATCCTGCGCCGAACGGCCAAGCACTCGTTGTGGCTGGCCATCAGCGTGATGACGGCACTGACCTTTGTCGGTTATTTCACCCCGGTACGGCCACTGGCCACAGAGCTGCTGACCCTGGAGATCGCCGGTATCAGCCTGTTCTGGATGCTGTTTTTCACCGGCGCCACCTATATCAGCGCCGGCTGGCTGCGCGAGGCAGTGTGCATGCACATGTGCCCGTATGCACGGTTCCAGAGCGTGATGTTCGACAAGGACACCCTGGCCATTTCCTATGATGTGGCCCGCGGCGAAAACCGCGGCCCGCGCAAACGCGGGGTCGAACCCAAGCAGGCCGGGTTGGGTGATTGCATCGATTGCTATATGTGTGTGCAGGTATGCCCCACCGGGATAGATATTCGCGATGGCTTGCAGATGGAGTGCATCGGCTGCGCGGCCTGTATCGATGCCTGCGACTCGGTGATGGAGAAAATGGGTTACGCTCCGGGCCTGGTGCGTTATACCTCCGAGCACGAATTGCAAGGCGGCAAGACCCATCTGCTGCGTCCGCGCCTGATCGGCTATGCCGTGGTGCTGGTGGTGATGATCGGCGCGCTGGTGATGGCCCTGAATATGCGCACCATGGTGTCCCTGGATGTGATCAAGGATCGCGGTCTGTTCCGTGAGAACAGCCAGGGCCAGATCGAGAATATCTACAGCCTGAAAATCATCAACAAGACCCAGGAGCCTCAGCACTACCGGGTTTCGTTGCAGGACGGCGAGGATTTCCAGTTGCAGGGCAAAACCGAACTGACCCTGGCCCCCGGCGAGATTGTCGACGTACCGGTGTCTGTGGCCCTGCTGGCCGAGCGCCCGAAAAGCAGCTCGCAGACCATCGAGTTTGTGGTCACTGACACTGATGAACCGAGCGTGCGCAGTGTGGCCAAAAGCCGTTTTGTTGCCCCGCTGAACCGTTAAGCTGCAAATACTTTGTGTGGGAGCGGGCTTGCTCGCGACAGGATTGCTGCGGTGTGTCAGGCAAATCGCAGTCAGGCCATCGCGAGCAAGCCCGCTCCCACACCATTGCCCCGCCAGTAACCCAACGCCGGACCGAGCCTTATTCCATGAAACGCTACGAAAAATTTGCCGACGATATTGCCGAACTGATTCGCTCCGGGGTGCTCGGCCCCGGCCAGCGCGTGCCTTCGGTGCGCTATGCCAGCCAGACCTACGGCGTCAGCCCCTCGACGGTTTTTCAAGCCTATTATTTGCTGGAGCGTCGCGGTTTGATCCGGGCCAAGCCGCGCTCAGGCTATTTCGTCAACACCCATGCACCCAGTCCGTTTTGCGAGCCAGTGTTCAGCAGCCACGTCACCGAGTCCACCCAGGTGGATGTCAGCGCCCTGGTGTTTTCGGTGCTGGACTCGATCAAGGATCCGCACACCGTACCCTTTGGCTCGGCCTTCCCCAGCCCGATGCTGTTCCCTTTGCAACGCCTGGCCCGCTCGATGGCCACCGCCAGCCGCGAAATGGACCCGCGCATGGTGGTGACCGACATGTCCCCCGGCAACCCGCAATTACGCCGGCAAATCGCCCTGCGCTATATGGTCGGCGGGCTGATGCTGCCGATGGAGGAACTGCTGATCACCAATGGTGCGCTGGAGGCCCTCAATCTATGCCTGCAGGCCGTCACCGAACCCGGTGATCTGGTGGCCATCGAAGCCCCGGCGTTCTACGCCTGCCTGCAAGTGCTGGAACGGCTCAAGCTCAAGGCCGTGGAAATCCCGGTGCACCCGCGAGATGGCATCGACCTCGGCGTGCTGGCACAAACCCTTGAGCGCCACCCGATCAAGGCCGTGTGGTGCATGACCAGCTTTCAGAACCCGATTGGCGCGACCATGCCAGAGGCCAAGAAACAGGCACTGGTGAAGTTGCTGAGTGACCATCAGGTGCCGTTGATCGAAGACGATGTGTATGCCGAGCTGTATTACGGTCAGCACCCGCCCAAGCCGGCCAAGGCGTTTGATACCGAAGGGCTGGTGATGCATTGCGGCTCGTTTGCCAAAAGCCTGGCCCCGGGCTATCGCATTGGCTGGGTGGCTGCGGGGCGTTACGCGCAGAAAATCGAGCGGCTTAAACTGATGACCTCGCTGTGCGCCTCCATGCCAGCCCAGGCGGCGATTGCCGACTATTTGCAACATGGCGGCTATGACCGCCACCTGCGTAAATTACGCTATGCCCTGGAAGAGCAGCAAAGCGCGATGCTGGCAGCGATAGGGCGTTATTTCCCGGCACAAACCCGGGTCAGCCAGCCATCGGGAGGGTACTTTCTGTGGCTGGAGCTGCCCGAGCAAATGGACTCGCTCAAGCTGTTTCAGATGGCGTTGGCCCAAGGTATCAGCATTGCGCCGGGGCCGATCTTCTCGGCTACCCAACGTTTTAGAAACTGCATCCGCCTGAACTACGGCAGCCCATGGGACGCTGCCTGCGAAAAGGCCATGGAGACCCTGGGCAAAATCGTCAAATCGTTCACTTGATGCCCTCGTTCCTTCGGTAGTGGCTACAAAGTCTGAAGGACATTTCAACTGTGGGAGCGAGCAGGCTCGCTCCCACAGGCAGGGTTGACCGGCAACAGCGTATCTACAGGGATCGCAATCTCACCCCGGCATACAGGTGAAGTCCGCCGTGTGGGCCACTTCCTTGCCGTGGCCATCCACCAGGCGTGCACTCACTTCAGGCCCCAGGCTCGATTCGATCAATTCGTAATGCTCACCCGCTTTAAACCCGCTGTAGTTGACCTTGCCCTGGCAATCCACCTGGTTTTCATCACCCGTGGCACCTTCATACAGGGTCACGTCCAGCCGGTGGGCACCAGGCGTGACTTCAAAATAGCGGCCATCGTTGATGCTTTTGCCGTCTACACGCTCGGCCATCAGGTCACTGTTGCCCTCTTCCTTCAGTCCGATCCAGGCTTCGCCCGGGTCCTGCTTGGGCATGGGCCCTGCACAAGCCGACAGCAACAGCACCAGGCTCAGGGACGGAATCAGCAGAAGCGGTTTAAGGTTCATCGCAGTCGAGCCTCGAAACAATAGAGTAGGCCGCAAGCTTGCGGCGCCTCGCGCCTTGCGCCAAATGAATGAAAATGAAGGGAATTTCAGCCCTTTCCTAAAGGATCCTTCACGTTGCTGAAAGCTGAACGTTAGGTTTGAGCGGTGAGACTGCCGAGGTTTGCAATTCCACTCCTCGGAGGTTCTGGCATGCTCGGGCTGGTAAAGACCGCACTGCACAAGCCGTACACGTTTATCGTGCTGGCGATTTTCATCTGCATCATCGGGCCACTTGCCGCTGTGCGGACCCCTACTGATGTATTTCCTGATATTGGCATTCCGGTAGTCGCCGTGGTCTGGCAATACACCGGCCTGGCACCTGCCGACATGGCCGGCCGGGTGATCTACACCTACGAACGCTCGCTGAGTACCACGGTCAACGACATCGAACATATCGAGTCGCAGTCATTGCCCGGCATGGGCATCGTGAAAATTTTCTTCCAGCCCGGCGTCGATATTCGCACCGCCAACGCGCAAGTGACCGCCGTGTCACAGACCGTGCTCAAGCAGATGCCGCCGGGGATTACCCCGCCGCTAATCCTTAATTACAGCGCGTCCACGGTGCCGATCCTGCAACTGGCGTTCTCCAGCCCGACACTTTCGGAAGCCAAAATCCGCGACCTGGTGCAGAACAATATCCGTCTGCCCCTGAGCGCCCTGCCGGGCCTGGCCATGCCGACGCCGATGGGTGGCAAGCAACGCCAGATCACCCTCGACCTTGACCCCCAGGCACTGGCTGCCAAAGGCCTGTCCGCACAGGATGTGGGCAATGCCCTGGCAGCGCAAAACCAGATCATCCCGGTGGGCACCGCCAAGCTTGGCACCTATGAATACACGGTGTTGCTCAACAACAGCCCCAAGGCCATCGACGAACTCAATGACCTGCCGATCAAGACCGTCAATGGCGCGCTGATCACCATCGGCCAAGTGGCCCACGTACGTGACGGCTCGCCGCCGCAAACCAATATCGTGCGCGTCGACGGCCATCGTGCGGTGCTGATGCCGGCGCTGAAAAACGGCAATATCTCGACCCTGTCGATCGTCGACGGTATTCGCGCAATGCTGCCGCGCATCAACGAAACCTTGCCGCCGTCACTGAAAACTTCGTTGCTGGGCGACGCTTCGGTATTCGTCAAGCAATCGGTGGGCAGCGTGGCCCAGGAAGGCATCATTGCCGCCCTGCTGACCAGCGCAATGATTCTGCTGTTCCTCGGCAGCTGGCGTTCCACCCTGATCATTGCCGTGTCGATCCCCCTGGCCGTGCTGTCGGCCATCGCCCTGCTGGCCCTGAGCGGGCAAACCCTCAATGTCATGACCCTTGGCGGACTGGCGCTGGCGGTGGGGATTCTGGTGGACGATGCCACAGTAACCATCGAGAACATTAACTGGCACCTCGAGCAAGGCAAGTCGGTGCGCGATGCGATCCTGGACGGCGCCAAGCAGATTGTCGGCCCGGCGTTCGTGTCGCTGCTGTGTATTTGCATCGTGTTTGTGCCGATGTTCATGTTGCAGGGCATTGCTGGCTATCTGTTCCGGCCGATGGCGCTGTCGGTGATTTTCGCCATGGGCAGTTCCTTTATTCTGTCGCGCACTCTGGTGCCGACCCTAGCGATGTTTCTGCTTAAGCCACATGTGCCGGAACAAGGTTCAGGGCATCACCCGGAAGACGGCTACATCAACCATCACGAGGGCGATCAGCACACCCGCCAGCACTCGGCACCAGTGCGTGCACTGCTGAGCTTTCAGGCTGGATTCGAGCGCCGTTTTTCGGCAGTACGGGACGCTTACTACGCCGTACTGGAACTGGCCCTGGCCAATCGCAAACGCTTTCTGCTGGGTTTTATGGCCTGTGTACTGGCCTCCTTTGCCTTGCTGCCAAGCCTGGGCCAGGACTTTTTCCCGGCCACCGATGCCGGTGCCCTGGCCTTGCATGTGCGCTTGCCGCTGGGCACGCGCATCGAAGAAAGCGCTGCGGACTTCGATCGCATCGAGTCACGGATTCGAGAAATCATCCCGGCCGAGCAACTGGACACAGTGATCGACAATATCGGCATTCCGCTTAGCGGCATCGATATGGCCTACAGCAGCAGTGGCACTATCGGCCCGCAGGACGGCGATATTCAGGTGACTCTAAAAGAAGGCCACAGCCCGACGGCTGACTATGTAAAACGCTTGCGAGAAGCCTTGCCGGAGAGTTTCCCCGGCAGCCAGTTCGCCTTTATGCCTGCAGATATCAGCACCCAGATCCTCAATTTCGGAGCACCGGCTCCGCTGGACGTGAAAATTTCCGGGCGTGATGACGAGGCCAACCGCGCCTATGCCCTGGAGCTGCAACGTCGCCTGCAACATGTACCGGGAATTGCCGACCTGCGTATTCAGCAGTCGGTGGGTTACCCGTCGCTGCAGGTCAAGGTGGACCGCCTGCGCGCCAATGGCCTGGGGATTACCGAACGGGATGTGACCAACAGCATGGTGGCCTCCCTGGCGGGCAGCTCCCAGGTGGCACCGACCTTCTGGCTCAACCCGCAGAACGGTGTGTCTTATGGTGTGGTAGCCGCAACGCCGCAGTATCGTCTGGACAGCCTGCCGGCCCTCGAAGCCCTGCCCGTGACCGGCAGTAACGGCCAGTCACAAATCCTGGGCGGGCTGGCGACTATCAGCCGTGTGCAAAGCCCGGCCGTGGTCACTCACTACAACATTCAGCCGACGCTGGACCTCTACGCCAATATTCAGGGTCGCGATCTGGGCTCGGTGGCGGCCGATGTGCAAAAAGTAATTGATGGCGCTGCCAACCTGCGGCCCAAAGGCGCAATCATCAGCCTTCACGGCCAGATCGATGCCCTGCATGAAGCCTTCAGCGGCCTGAGCTTCGGCCTGCTCGGCGCGGTGGTGCTGATCTACTTGCTGATCGTGGTCAACTTCCAGTCGTGGCTCGATCCTTTTGTGATCATCACTGCCCTGCCCGCGGCCCTGGCCGGGATTGTGTGGATGCTTTTTCTCAGTGGTACCTCGCTGTCGGTGCCCGCCTTGACCGGAGCTATTTTGTGCATGGGGGTGGCTACCGCCAACTCGATCCTGGTGGTGAGCTTCTGCCGCGAACGCCTGGCCGAACATGGCGACGCTCTCAAGGCAGCAATGGAAGCGGGCTATACACGTTTCAGACCCGTGTGCATGACCGCACTGGCGATGATGATCGGCATGCTCCCGCTGGCCTTGTCAGAAGAACAGAACGCCCCCCTGGGACGCGCCGTTATTGGCGGTCTGATGCTAGCCACCGTTGCCACCCTGCTGTTCGTGCCCGTGGTCTTTAGCCTGGTGCACGGCCGTGAAAAAAATCGAGCTGCTGCTGGAGAAACTTCCCATGTCGTCTGATCAAAAACCCTCGCGCAAGCGCTTGATATACCTGGGCATCGGTGGCCTGACCCTGGCCGCCTTGCTGGTCGCCAATGGGCTGGCCGCCCGCAGTCGCCATGAGCACGCGGTGAGCCAATGGACCGAAGCGGCCGCACTGCCGATTGTCAACGTATTCCAGCCCCTGCAGAACGCCCATGGCGATACCCTGCGCCTGCCCGCGCATCTGGAGGCCTGGAGCAAGGCGCCGATCCATGCCCGGGTCAACGGCTACCTGCAAAGCTGGCAAACCGACATTGGCAGCAAGGTCAAGGCCGGGCAGGTCCTGGCGGTTATCGACAGTCCGGATCTGGATCAGCAACTGGCGCAGACCCGCGCCCATATGCTCCAGGAGCAAGCCAACGCCCGGCTCGCGGCCACTACGGCCACACGCTGGCAAAATCTGCTGGCAAGCCATTCGGTGTCGCGCCAGGAGGCTGACGAAAAGCTGTCCAATGCTGCCGCCGCCAAGGCCAATGCCCAAGCCGCTGAGGCGGATTACGCACGACTGTCGACGCTGGAAGCCTACAAGACCATTCGCGCACCTTTTGCAGGCACCATCACCGCGCGCAATACCGATATCGGCCAGTTGATCAAGGCCGACACCGACAGCGATACCGAGCTGTTCGATCTGGCCGACACGCACCAGCTGCGCCTGTATGTGCCAGTGCCACAGAACTACGCCAGCGTGATCCGCCCCGGCATGCAGGTACAACTCAGTGTGCCGGAACATCCGGGGCAAATGTTCAATGCAAAACTGATCGGCAACTCGACAGCAATTGACCAGCGCTCCGGCACCCTGATGGCCCAGTTCGTCGCCCTCAACCCTGGTGACGCGCTGATGCCCGGCGACTATGCCGAGGCGCTGCTGTCGATCCCGGCCGATACCCATGGCGTCAGTATCCCGGCCAGCGCCCTGATTTTCCGTGCCCAGGGCACACAGGTGGCAGTGCTCGACAAGGCCCGGCATGTGCATTTGCAAACGATCCATATCGGCCTTGATCTGGGCGAACGACTGGTGATCGATCAAGGCCTTACGGCCACCGACACCGTCATCGACAATCCGCCCGACGCCTTGCGCGAAGGCGACTCGGTCAAGCTGGCCGACGCAGGAGCCCCCCATGCAGCCAAGGCTTAAACGCAGCGCCCTGTTACTGACCCTGGCGTTGCAGGGTTGCTCACTGGCACCAGGCTACAAGACACCCGACCTCAAGTTGCCCGAGCACTACCGTGAGCAAACCAGCGACGGCCCGTGGCACAGCGCGCAACCTGCCGACCAGCTCTCACCACAGTGGTGGCGGGTATACCAGGATGAACGCCTGAACAGCCTGCAACAGCAGTTGCTCAAGGCCAATCCGGATCTGGCCGCGGCACTGGCCCACTCCGATGCGGCGCAGGCGTATGCCAGCCAGTTGCACGCTGGGCTGTTCCCACAAATTACCGCCAGTGGCCAGCCGTTGCGCCAGCGTCAATCGGACAACCGTCCATTGCGCGGCAGTACCCAGCCATCGGTCTACAACAGCAATACGGCGGGGTTTGCGTTGAATTTCGACCTCGACCTGTGGGGCAAAATCCGCAATCAGGTGGCGGCGGGTGATGCTCAAGCCCAGGCCTCGGCGGATGACCTGGCCGTCGCGCGTTTGAGCCTGCAACGCCAATTGGCCAGCCTGTATATGCAACTTGACGGGCTGGATGCGCAGCAGCAAATCCTCACCCGCTCGCTGGATGATTACGCTCAGGCCCTGCAACTGACCCGCTCGCGCTATCAGGGGCAGATCGCCTCGGAACTCGACCTGACCCGTGCCCAAAGCCAACTGGCCGAAGCCGAGGCGCAGCTGGATGACGTCCGCGCCCAACGCAACCTGACCGAACACGCCATCGGTGAACTGGTGGGCGAACCTGCCAGCAACTTTCAGCTGGTGGCCAACTCGCAAACGCTAAACCTGCCTGATCAACCGCGCACCCTGCCCAGTACCCTGCTGCAACGGCGCCCCGACATCGCCGCGGCCGAGCGCCGGGTTTTCGCCGCCAATGCCGGGATCGGCGTAGCCAAGGCCGCCTGGTACCCGGACTTCAGCCTGACCGGCCTGCTTGGCGGGCAAACCCAGGGTAGCGGCAATTTGCTGTCTGCCGGTAACAGGTTCTGGGCGTTGGGGCCGTTGATCAACCTGCCGATTTTTGACGGCGGCAGGCTCGATGGCCAGGAACGCCAGGCCAGGGCCGAATTTGCAGAAGCATCAGCCCATTACCGTAGCCAGGTGCTGCACGCGGTGCGTGAAGTTGAAGACAACCTCGCCCAGCTGCGTGACCTGCAACAGGAAAGCCTCGATGAACAGGCCGCAGCCAACGCCGCCGAACACACCCGGGCAATCGCCACCCACAGCTATGAAGCCGGCGCGGTGAGTTACCTGGACGTAGTCACCGCACAGACTGCCGCCCTGCAGGCCCAGCGCCAGGTGCAGGCATTGCACACCCGACAGTTACAGGCCAGCGTAGGGTTATTGACGGCGTTGGGGGGTGGTTGGCAGGGCTGACGCCCTGCGCATCAGTGGGAGCAGGCTTGCCCGCGATGGCAACACCGCGATTTGCCTGACAGAACGCAGTGCTTGCATCGCGGGCAAGCCCGCTCCCACAGGTTGGGGCGTCTGTCTTATTTCTTCTCTTGTAGATAGATCCCGGCTGCTTCCATTTCACGGATTCGAGCGTAATCGGCTTCGATCTGCGCCAGATCGGTATGAACCAGATAAACAGTGCCCGGCTGACTGAATACATCCCGGGTAGGCGCAATTCGCTGACCATTTTCGACGTAGAACACCACCTCGAAAAAAGACGCCAGGCTGCGCAATTGCTGCACAAATGCCCCGGTACAGAAAACACCTTCCGAATGATTGATCAGGCACACATTGTAAGTGTGCCTGGACAGTACATAGTCCTGATTGCCGGCCAGTAGCTGCTCAAACTCAAGGGGCCGAGTAATGGACAGTGCACATGCATCAATCTGTCCAAGACCGGTGGTCAGTGCCGAGACACCGGGCCTTAGAATCCCGTCTGTACGTGCTGCAATCTCCACCAGTTTTGGCCCGTCCTCGGTGTACATAACCTCGGCATGGCTGGGGCCATTACGGATACCCAGGCACTTCACCACCTTACGGGTATAGGCCACCAACTCGGCATACGGAGCGTCGGTGCAAGCAAGCAGTTGATCGATGTCATATACGATGCTGCCTGTTTCCAGCACACGCTTGGTGTATTTCACCACCTCTGTGACCAACTGATACCCATTCAAGGACACCATATTGACGACATACTCAGTGCCCACCAAATACTCCTGAAGTAGCACCTGGCTGTTTTCGAGACTCAACTTGTTGCGCGTACCCAACAGCGCCTTGAATGCCCCCTTGCACGCTGCCAGATCGCGGCAAATATAAACCCCGTCCGCCCCTGCGCTTTCCAGGGGTTTTACGACTAGCGGAAACCTGCCATGGGCAGCCACCCAGTCTTTACCGTCGCTCCACGTATCCACTGCGCACTGGGCAGGGGCGGATAAACCGGCTTCGGTAACGCACTGAATCATCTCGTATTTGTTTCTGCGAGCCCTGCTCCTGAAAAACTCATTGGCGTAATCCAGCCCCAACTGTTCATTCAACAGATCGGCCAATAACACCCCGCTTTCTGCCCCAGCAATAATAACATCGGGATTAAAATGCCTGAGCTCCGCCAACGTGAACGTCGTATCCGTATGAACGATGGATCGCTCGTAAATAGACGAATCAAATCCGGCATAATAATAGCCATCGAGATCAGAACTGGACGCAACATGAAATAAAGCACATTCATTTTCGTACAATTTCTTTGCCAGGAATTTACCCGACGAAAATCCGTCAACCACTACAACTCTTATCATTTCGCACCTCGCCTGTTTGATATAGCCAGCCAGGCCAGCAGTCCAACAATAAGACAGACGGCCAGGATGCTCGGCATTGAAATCGCCACCCGCGAATCCAGGTATTGAAGTAGCAAGGTAAAAACCGGCAACGTCAGCAATACAAATGACACCGCTATTGGACTGAGATGAAAAATGGTTTTTTGAATAAGGTAGACAGGCAACAGATGGCCGACGACAACCAGAACTGACAGCGGCAAGATCCACTGGGGGGCGAGACTGAATGAGGTGTCGCTGAAGCTGATAAATAGGCTGCAAACAACTACCATCATGACGCTCCTCACAGCCAGAATGTCATAAGTTTTCCAACGACAATAAAACATCTTTTTGGAAACAATCGTATAAAATACCGTGCCCATTGCACACAGCACTACACTGACAATACCGATAATTCTCTGTTCTATGGAAGTCGAAGAAATACCACTTTCCCCGACCAAAGACTGAAACAGCATTATGGCAACCGAGAGCAATACCAATCCGGCAATCAGGGTTTCGAGTGCAGTGGCCTTGCCAGCACCTTTTACAAAGCTCGACACCAGCAAAGTCAATGCTGGGCCGCAGGCTACTGAGGCTACCCCTACTACCGCTGGTTCCAGAAATCGCAGGGCATAAAAAAGACCGCCCCAATTCAACAATACCGACAGATTGATCCATACCACCAATGGCCAGTCTTGCCGGATCTTGTCCATCAAGCTATGCCTGCCTGCACGGAGGCTGTACATCATAAACAATGCAGCAGACGAAACAAAGCAATAGAAAACAACCACCAGGGTATCAAGTACCTGCGTTATAAACGCGACATACACGTCAAAGGCGGCGCTGATAAAACAAAAGAACAACCCTAATATAACACCCAAGTTTTCAGGCTTCATAGACAACCCTTCCTACTTACTTCCCCTCACGCCTAGCGAGCTTTTCTGGATCAGTCCAACACCCGAACCCTATCTTCAGACAACACAATCCTAACGAGCGTTTTAACTGCAACACCCGTACTATTCAAAACCTGCTCCCTACCATTATTTTGTACTTTCTCTACTGCACACACGACATCGACCACTTCAGCCCCACTACGCCGAACAGCCTCCACCAACGATATAACAGCACCTCCCGTACTCAGAGTATCATCGACAATGACCACTCTATCACCCGCAACAACTCCATTAAGGTAAAGCTTCCCTTGATAATATTCTGATTCAAGATCCACACACACATCATTCACATCTTCAAGGCTATATGTGTACCATCGTGCAATAGCCATTGGAATACCCGTCAATATGGAGACTGCTGTCGCCAGCGGTGCGCCCTTATCTTCCTCCGTCACTATTTTATCAACATGCCAATCCATGACCTCAATGACACCACGTGCCGCTTCGAGGAGCACCTCCGGCCTCAAAGCCGGCAGCTGATCCGTAAATTCATTTACTGTAATTCTTGTTGCCCCCACACTAACTACTTTAGCTCTCTCATATACCTCTTTCAGCAGCATAATTTGACCTCCGTATACGTTGGATAAACCCCATCCCAACAGCTCTTGTACTTCCACGCACTATCAAAAAAAAGCGTGACGATATTTAAACCTCTTTGCATAGCCGCTATCTTTTCACACACTAACAAGTTGGCACCACACGTCGGCCCTATGCCATATTCATTTTTTGACACAAACAACCTCATCTGCTCCCAGGCTTCATCACCATCCACGACAACCACTTCGTCGATCAAGTTAGGGATTGTATTAATCGACAACACACCTGCTCCCAGCCCCATAAGATTATGCGACCGATGCTCAAACTCAAGCCCTTGCCTTGCGGCATACAATGGAGCAGAAGCATCCACCTCAATACCGACTGTTTTAATATCTCTATAATGCCGCTTCAAGACTTCAGCAATACCCGAGAACGTGCCTCCAGTACCTAAAGAACACACAAAATAATCCGGTACAACTTTGTACTCACCAAGCGCTTTGACAATCTCCTCTCCGCAGGTATGCCAGGCCAACTTATTAAGTAGCGTGCTCGACTGATCCAAGAAATAGACCTCACTAGAATTTTTACTTTTCACATACTCTTTAGCTGCATCAACGGCCCCTACCAAAAAGCTTTCTTTGGGGGTTTCGACCACATGTGCTCCATACGCTCTTATTTGCTCTTTACGTTCACATGTCATCCCTTCCGGCATGAATATTTTGATGGAATAACCTTTCTTCTTTCCAATCCAGGCTAGCGCCGCCCCACCGTTACCGGTCGAGCAGTCAACCAGCGTCATACCTTTACGAATGACACCCTCACGCTCTAGCGAAGTGATGATATTCAAATAAGTTCGATCTTTATGACTGCCAGAAGGATTCATATATTCACACTTCGAAAACAAGCGACCTCCATTGCAGGCAAATCGCATCAGCTCAACGAGTGGTGTATTGCCAATATCGTCCAGATTCATAAAACCCCCACAACCTTAAGCCTGATAACTTCCCAGTTATTAATAATTCAACAAACTCTCAAATAAACATTACCCTCAAGAGACCATAGCCGCAAACAAATATACATAGAAAGATCCTACACCATCTTACAGAATCATCTTTAGGACAAAACTAAGCCATTGTTATTGCGCAAACTTAAAATACAAAAATGCCGACACAGCAGGCGAAAAGAAACATCACGAAACAAATATTCGATCTCGCGGGCATCTAAAGAACAAGAAAATATGGGAACAGGAGCGGCTTTTACCGCTCCCATAGACAGGAGAAAGTGCTGGATCTTTAAATAAGCATCAATGCGCTACATTTTTCGACGCCGCCAACATTGCCTTAAGCAATACCGCGCATCCCGCTGCCAGATCCTTGGGATCGGCGTTTTCGATTTCGTTGTGGCTGATGCCGCCTTCACAGGGCACAAATATCATCCCTGCCGGACCCAACTCGGCCAGGAAGATAGCATCGTGCCCTGCCCCGCTGACGATATCCATGTTCGACAAGCCCAACTCATTGGCCGCATCCCGCACGGCGTTGACGCAATCAGGGTTGAAGTACAGCGGCGGAAAGTCTGCTGTGGGAGTCAGTTCGAAACTCAGGCCATGCTCCTCGCAGGTGGCTTCAATCACCCCACGCACTTGCTCGATCATCGAGTCCAGCCGCTCGGGCAGCAAATGCCGGAAGTCCAGGGTCATGCGTACTTCACCGGGGATAACATTGCGCGAGCCCGGATAGGCTTGCAGGCAACCCACGGTCCCGCAGGCGTGGGGTTGATGGCCAAGAGCTGCCTTGTTGACGGCGGCAACCACGGCCGCCGCCCCGACCAATGCATCCTTGCGCAGGTGCATGGGCGTAGGCCCGGCATGGGCTTCTACACCGCGCAGGTTGAGGTCGAACCATTTCTGCCCCAGGGCGCCAAGTACGACGCCGATGGTTTTGCGCTCGTCCTCCAGAATCGGCCCCTGTTCGATGTGAGCTTCAAAGTAGGCCCCCACCGGGTGGCCGTTGACCTGGCGGCTGCCAGCATAGCCAATTGCATTCAGGGCCTCACCCACGGTCACGCCCTGGGCATCGGTTTTGGCCAGGGTTTCTTCAAGGGTAAACTTGTCTGCAAAAACCCCGGAACCCATCATGCAAGGCGCAAAGCGTGAGCCTTCTTCATTGGTCCACACCACCACTTCCAGCGGCGCGTCAGTCTCGATATTGAGGTCGTTGAGGGTGCGCAGTACTTCAACCCCGGCCAGTACGCCAAAGCAGCCGTCGAACTTGCCGCCGGTGGGCTGGGTGTCGATATGGCTGCCGGTCATCACCGGCGGCAAGTCTGGATTACGCCCCGGGCGGCGGGCAAAGATATTGCCCACGGCGTCCACGCTGACGGTGCAACCGGCGTCCTCACACCAGCGTACAAAAATATCCCGGGCCTGGCGGTCCAGGTCGGTCAGGGCCAGGCGGCATACACCGCCCTTTACCGTGGCACCCAGCTGGGCCAGTTCCATTAACGAGGCCCACAGGCGCTCGCCGTTGATCAATGGCGCGCGGTGCTGCTGAAGGTCGTGTGCGGCGTTCATGATAGTTTCCTCAGGCAGTTTTTATAGGAAGGCGCTTCAAACCGTGCCTTTGACGGCTTCTGCTTGCTGACTGTTCAGGCGATACAACCCGTAATAAATCACGGCCCCGAGCAACGACCCGGTAAACCAGCCGAAGTCATAGAACCAGCTGAAGGCACTGCTGCCCAACGACAGCAACGTCAGCGCCACAGGTACACCAAAAGCGATAAAACCCTTCCAGTTCCAGGCCGGGTACACCCCGTCACGGTACAGCCCGGCAAGGTCGAGTTTTTGCTGACGGATAACGAAATAGTCGACCACCATGATCCCGGCAATCGGCCCAAGCAGGCTGGAGTAACCCAGCAACCAGTTGGAGTACACGGTTTCCAGGCTCACATCCGAGACCAGCAGGCCGAGTTTCTTCAGCAATTCATGAGCCATCAGCGCCAAGCCCACCAGGCCGGTCAAGATCACTGCCGTGGTGCGGTTGATCAACTTGGGAGCGATGTTCTGGAAGTCATTGGTGGGCGACACAATATTGGCCGCCGTATTGGTCGACAGCGTGGCGATGATGATCAGCGCCATGGCCAGTGCCACCCAGCCCGGGCTCTGGATATGGCCGATCAGGCTGACCGGGTCGGACACGGTAACGCCTACCAGTTTTTCCGACGCGGCTGTCATCACCACGCCCAGGGCAGCGAACAGGAACATGGTCAGCGGCAGGCCAAAAATCTGCCCCTGAATCTGGTCTTTCTGGCTTTTTGCGTAACGGCTGAAGTCCGGAATATTCAGTGACAATGTTGCCCAAAAACCGACCATCGCAGTCAGGCCGGCAAAAAAGTAGCCATACACGCTGGCCCCTTCAGGGCGCTTGGGCGGCTGGGCCAGCAGTTCGCTCATCGACACGTTGGGCAGTGCCCACACCAGCAGGCCCAGACCGACCAGCACCAGCAAGGGCGCTGAAAGGGTTTCCAGCCACTTGATCGACTCGGCACCGCGCAATACCACCCACAGGTTCAGCGCCCAGAAAATCATGAAGCCGATCACTTCACCCGTACCGCCCAGGCTTTTCCAGCCCTCGAACACCGAGCCCAGAAACAGGTGAATGGCCAGACCGCCGAACAGAGTCTGGATCCCGAACCAGCCGCAGGCCACCAGAGCACGGATCAGACACGGTACGTTGGAGCCGATAATGCCGAAGGAAGAACGCAGCAACACCGGAAAGGGAATGCCGTATTTGGTGCCCGCAAAGGCATTGAGGGTTAGCGGGATCAATACCACGATATTTGCCAGAAGAATCGCCAGCAGCGCCTCACCCACTGAAAGTCCGAAATAGGCTGTCAGAACCCCGCCCAGGGTATAGGTGGGTACGCAAATGGACATGCCGACCCACAAGGCAGTGATATGCCACTTGTTCCAGGTGCGCTCATGAACTTTGGTGGGGGCGATATCGTGGTTGTACCGGGGGCTATCGAGGACTTCAGGCCCGGCATCCAGTTCGTACAAACCGTTACGTTCGGTGACTTTTGATCTGCTCGGTTGCATAGTCGATCACTCTCTTGTTGTGCTGCTCCTGGTTGAACTGCCTGGCGCTGCGTATGGACACAAAGCGCTCCTTTGCCTGGACACTTACTTGCCTATCCCGCCCGGTCATGGCAGCAACAATCAAGAACTGTGCCGTGTTACTTCCCTCGCCTGCTAAAACCGTCCTGCATGTCTGGCAACACGCTGCTTTTAAAACCGTTTTAAACACCAGCCAAATGACTCTCATTCCCGTTAAAGGCCTTTATCAGTTTTTTTATATCGCCAAACGAAACACTTCGGTGCGTGCTTATTAACTTAATCGACTCACCTCCCTTCATCCGCAAGCTCAAGCACCTGATTTCGCATAAGAAAGTTCGCTTATATTTGAATCCTGTCAAGTGCGTCAAAATGGTGAGGCCGTGCATCATTTTGGTGATTTAAAATAATTAACTTTAAAAATCATATAGTTATACATATCTAACCTCGTTAAAAATAAAGTTTGATCATTCTTCAACAACCCTCTAGATTTTATTCCTGTCACCAGTGGCAGGAATGCAAACTTCCCACTAAATTTCAATAACAACAGTTAGAACCGGCTCTAGCCGGTCAGCCTTCGAGGAACTCCGTATGTCGCTGTTAATCCGTGGCGCTACGCTTGTGACCCATGATGAAAGTTATTGTGCGGATGTATATTGCGCTGACGGTCTGGTCCGCGCGATTGGCACTGATCTTGATGTTCCCCCAGGCTGCGAAGTTGTCGATGGTCGCGGCCAATATCTGATGCCCGGTGGTATCGACCCCCACACGCATATGCAATTGCCGTTTATGGGCACCGTCGCCAGCGAAGACTTTTTCAGTGGCACCGCGGCCGGTCTGGCAGGCGGTACAACATCGATTATCGACTTTGTCATTCCCAACCCGCAGCAGTCCCTGCTTGAGGCTTTTCATCAGTGGCGGGGCTGGGCCGAAAAGTCGGCAGCAGACTATGGCTTTCATGTCGCAATCACTTGGTGGAGCGAGCAGGTACGTGAAGAAATGGCCGAATTGGTCAGCCATCACGGCATCAACAGCTTCAAGCATTTCATGGCCTACAAGAACGCGATCATGGCCGCAGACGACACCCTGGTGGCCAGCTTCGAGCGTTGCCTGGAGCTGGGCGCAGTGCCCACCGTGCATGCCGAAAATGGCGAACTGGTGTACCACCTGCAACGCAAACTTATGGCCCAGGGCATGACGGGGCCGGAAGCCCATCCGCTGTCACGTCCCTCCCAGGTGGAAGGCGAAGCTGCCAGCCGGGCGATCCGCATCGCTCAGACCCTCGGTACGCCGTTGTACCTGGTGCATGTTTCGACCCGTGAAGCACTCGACGAAATCACCTACGCCCGCAGTCAGGGCCAACCGGTATATGGCGAAGTACTGGCCGGGCATTTGCTGCTGGATGACAGCGTGTACCAGCATCCCGACTGGCAAACGGCAGCAGGCTACGTGATGAGCCCGCCCTTCCGCCCTCGCGGGCATCAGGAGGCACTGTGGCACGGCCTGCAATCGGGCAACCTGCACACTACCGCCACCGACCACTGCTGCTTTTGCGCCGAACAAAAGGCCGCCGGGCGTGACGATTTCAGCAAGATCCCCAACGGCACGGCGGGTATCGAAGACCGCATGGCGCTGCTGTGGGATGAAGGCGTGAATACCGGGCGCCTGTCGATGCAGGAGTTTGTAGCGCTGACCTCCACCAACACCGCGAAGATCTTCAATATCTACCCGCGCAAAGGCACGATCCGGGCCGGTGCCGATGCCGACCTGGTGCTATGGGATCCCCAGGGCACCCGCACCATTTCCGCCAAAACCCACCATCAAAATGTCGACTTCAACATCTTTGAAGGCAAGACCGTACGCGGTGTGCCCAGTCATACCATCAGTCAGGGTCGCCTGGTGTGGGTTGACGGTGACCTGCGGGCCGAACGCGGAGCCGGTCGCTATATCGAACGCCCGGCCTACCCTGCGGTGTTCGACTTGCTGAAAAAGCGCGCCGAGCATCAGCAACCGGTGGCTGTTAAACGCTGAGCATAAAAACACTGCCCGACAGAGGCACAAAGATCTCCTCACCCCTGAGGTAAGCACCGTGATCAAGTCCTTGAACCATTTACCCCACCCCCATGAATCTGCGCAGGTCCTGGCCAGCCACTTTACCGATCTGGCGCCGCCCCTCAATGCTCGCCAGGCCGTGCTGGAAAGCTCACGTTGCCTGTATTGCTACGACGCCCCCTGCGTCAATGCCTGCCCCAGCGATATAGATATCCCGTCGTTTATTCGCAATATCCAACAGGAAAACATCCAGGGCGCAGCACAGAAAATTCTTTCGGCCAATATCCTCGGCGGCAGTTGTGCCCGGGTGTGCCCTACCGAGGTACTGTGCGAGCAAGCCTGCGTGCGCAACAACAGCCAGGAATGCGCGCCTGTACTGATCGGTTTGTTACAGCGCTATGCGGTCGATCATGCACAGTTCAGCGAGCATCCGTTCAAGCGTGCCGCGCCCACCGGCAAACGCATCGCGGTGGTCGGCGCCGGACCTGCGGGGCTGGCTTGCGCCCATCGCCTGGCACTGCACGGGCATGAGGTGGTGATTTTCGAAGCGCGGGAGAAATCCGGCGGGCTTAACGAGTACGGGATTGCCAAATACAAGTTGGTGGACGATTTTGCCCAGCGCGAAGTGGATTTCGTCCTGCAGGTTGGCGGCATTGAAGTGCGCCACGGCCAGCGCTTGGGCGACAACCTGAGCCTGAGCGAACTGCACCAGCAATTCGATGCGGTATTTCTCGGGCTGGGTCTGGCTGCCAGTCGCCAGCTGGGTTTGCCCCATGAAAATGCTCCGGGGCTGCTGGCTGCCACCGACTACATCCGCGAGTTGCGCCAGAGCGACGACCTGACCCGATTACCCCTGGCCGAGCGCTGCATTGTGCTGGGCGCTGGCAACACCGCGATCGATATGGCCGTGCAAATGGCCCGTCTTGGCGCTCGCGAAGTGAATCTGGTGTATCGCCGCGGGCTGCAGGACATGGGTGCCACCGGGCACGAGCAGGACATTGCCAAGGCCAATCAGGTGCGACTAATGACCTGGGCACAGCCACAGGACGTGTTGCTGGACAACACCGGCAAGGTGCGCGGCATGCGCTTTGCCCGCACACGCCTGGAAGACGGGCGCCTGGTGACCACCGGTGAAACCTTCGAGCTGGCCGCAGACGCGGTGTTCAAGGCCATAGGCCAGGCCTTTGATGATGCAGCCCTGAGCGATCCGCTGGCGCAAACACTCAAGCGCGCGGGCGATCGCATCGAAGTCGACGAACACCTGCGCACCAATATTCCCGGGGTCTATGCCGGAGGCGATTGCACCTCCCTGGGGCAAGACCTGACCGTACAGGCCGTGCAACACGGCAAGCTGGCCGCAGAAGCCATGCATGCCCAACTCATGCTTGATCAGGAGGCTGCATAAATGGCCGATCTCTCGATTGTTTTCGCCGGTATCAAGGCCCCCAACCCGTTCTGGCTGGCGTCTGCGCCACCTACCGACAAAGCCTACAACGTGGTACGAGCCTACGAGGCAGGCTGGGGTGGCGTGGTCTGGAAAACCCTGGGTGAAGACCCGGCCGCGGTTAACGTGTCCTCGCGTTACTCGGCACACTACGGCCCCAACCGCGAAGTCATGGGCATCAACAATATCGAGCTGATCACCGATCGCTCCCTTGAAATCAACTTGCGCGAGATCACCCAGGTCAAGAAGGACTGGCCGGATCGGGCCCTTATCGTGTCGCTGATGGTGCCCTGCGAAGAAGAGTCCTGGAAATACATCCTGCCACTGGTGGAGGCCACCGGTGCCGATGGCATCGAGCTGAATTTCGGATGCCCCCACGGCATGCCGGAGCGCGGCATGGGCGCGGCCGTGGGCCAGGTGCCCGAGTACGTGGAAATGGTCACACGCTGGTGCAAGACCTACTGTTCATTGCCGGTGATCGTCAAACTGACGCCCAATATCACCGATGTGCGCCTTAGCGCCCGGGCGGCCCATCGTGGCGGCGCCGATGCGGTGTCATTGATCAACACCATCAACTCGATCACCAGTGTCGACCTTGAACGCATGGTGGCGCTACCCGTAGTGGGCAGCCAGAGCACCCACGGTGGCTATTGCGGTTCGGCAGTCAAGCCGATAGCCCTGAATATGGTGGCGGAAATTGCCCGCGACCCGCTGACCAAAGGCTTGCCTATCAGCGGGATAGGCGGCATTGGCAGTTGGCGTGATGCTGCAGAGTTTATTGCCCTGGGCTGTGGCTCGGTACAGGTATGCACCGCAGCGATGCTTCACGGATTTCGAATTGTTGAAGAAATGAAAGACGGTTTGTCGCGTTGGATGGACAGTCAAGGCTATACCAGCCTGGAGGACTTTTCCGGCCGTGCAGTGGCCAATACTACTGACTGGAAATATCTGGATATCAATTATCAGGTTATCGCCAGGATCGATCAGGACGCCTGTATTGGTTGCGGGCGCTGCCATATTGCCTGCGAAGATACTTCGCACCAGGCCATCGCCAGCTTGAAGCAGGCCGACGGCACACATCGGTATGAAGTGATCGACGATGAATGTGTGGGTTGCAATCTGTGCCAGATAACCTGCCCGGTGGAGGACTGTATCGAGATGGTGCCACACAACAATGGCCTGCCATTTCTGGACTGGAACCACGACCCACGTAACCCGTACTGCGTGGCTTCGTAAATCAACCCTGTGGGAGCGGACTTGCTCGCGATGCAGGCAATGCGGTGTGTCAGGTACACCGGGGTGATGCCATCGCGAGCAAGCCCGCTCCCACACGATCGATAAGCAGGGTTGCTTACGGCTCCAGCCCGATCCCGCGCAGGATCACGCTGGTGACGGTCTGCACCGCACGTTCAAACTGGATATCGGACAACGGCTGGTGATCGTTGATGATCATCACTTGATGGTCAAAGTCAGCGTAATGCTGAGTTGATGCCCAGATCATATACAGCAGGCTGGACGGCTCAACAGGCAGGATTCGCTTGTCTTGCACCCATTGGCGAATTTTCGCCTCCTTGATCTTGGCCCAGTCATACAAACTGGCATCAAGCGCAAGACCCAGGGTCGGGGCGCCATGGATCATTTCATTGGCCCAGACTTTGGAGCCATGGGGCCGGGTACGTGAGTGGTGCATTTTGGCACGAATGTAACTGCTCAATACCAGACGAGGATCGTCGTAGGTCTCGAAACACAGCGCATCCTGTTTCCACACTTCCAGCAACCCCAGCAATACCGCGCTGTAAAGATCCGTCTTGGTGCTGAAGTAGTAATGCAGGTTGGAACGTGGCAACTGGACTTGCGCCGCAATGTCCGCCATCGCCGTACCGGCAAAGCCTTTTTCGGCAAAAACCTTTTCAGCCCCCAGAAGGATTTTTTCGACATTGCTGCGTCGAATTGCGATCTTGTGATTGCTCATGGCGATGGCCCTTGCCGTCGTGTTGCTCTGATGTGCGCCGAGTGAACAAATATTTCCTGCACAAAGCGTCGAATAACGCCAGCGGCAGCTAAGCTCAGGCGGGTACCCGACGCTGTATCAGACTATTTCGCGGCGGGCAGTTCGATCACGTTGGTTTCAATACCGTCCAGCTTGGGCTTGAGTTTCATCTTTTGCTGGGCCTCAAGCGCTTGAGCCTGGGTGGTGAATGGTCCGATCAGGAAGTGCTGAACCCCGCCACTCTCGTAAATGTAAGGAGTAAAACCGTTGTCAAGAAGCCTGCCGGTCGTGTCCGGAATGGTCGCTCTCTGGCCTTCAGTGATCTCCAAAGCCCAGTGAGCAACAGGGGCCTGGGCCATCGTTGCTTCAGAAGCTGCTTTAGCCCGCTGGATTTTATCGTTAGACTCCTGACCGCAAGCCGTCAAGGCCAATATTGCTGTCATCACGATGACTATACGCACTGCGTTTCCCCTGTCTGTTTGAATGGGTAGATTTTATCACTGGGGCAGCGGCCTTGCTCTCCTTGAACAAATCCAAAGTGCCCCAATTTAAGGCTTATGCGCGAGAATTTTCCCCGTAAAGGGAATTAAACCTCTGGCCATGTCGTCTGTAATGAGCGGCGCAATAATACGTACTTAGCAGTATTCTGTAGTCATGACCGAAGCCGCACCGTCTCAGAGACGTGCCTTACAAAGCCATCAAGGAGAAAAAAATGCTGATACTCACCCGCAAAGTTGGTGAAAGCATAAACATCGGTGACGATATTACGATCACTATTTTAGGTGTCAGCGGACAACAGGTCAGAATCGGCATCAATGCGCCGAAGGATGTAGCCGTTCACCGTGAAGAAATTTACCAACGTATCCAGGCCGGCCTGAATGCACCTGAAAAGAACGAACAGCCATAAGCCTGTGAGGTATCAGCCCAAGGCTTGAGGTCAGGGCTGCTCAGCCAGCCCTCCTCAAATCATTTGCACACTGCACCTGCCACGGCATTATCCCCTTGCCGCACCCCTCTCTTTATCAAGAGATATGTCTCGTCGACTTGACCGTTTCAAGGTTAGCGACCACGCTCATTCCTCGCAGCAGGCTCCAGAAAGCTGAACCACTGCGCGCCAGGGTGTTTGCATTGTGCCGCCTTGAGAAACCCCTCCACCCTTCAGCCCTTCGCCGGGCTGGACCTGTACCGTCAAGGAATGAAAGACATGTCCGATTTAATCGTAGTGGGATTTTCAGACACCGAAAAAGCAGATCGTGCCCTCACCAAGATGGTTTCGCTGAGCAAGGAGCATCTGGTCGAGCTGGAAGATGCGGTGATTGTGGTGCGTAATGCCGAAGGCAAGATCCATATCAAGCAAAGCGTTAACCTGACAGCGATCGGGGCTACTTCAGGCCTGGTCACCGGCGGCCTGTGGGGCGCACTGGTCGGGCTGCTGTTTCTCAACCCGCTGGCAGGCTTTGCCATCGGCGGCGCACTGGGTGCCGGTACCGGCGCTTTGTCGGGCTCATTGAGCGATTACGGGATCGATGATGATTTCATCAAGTCATTGAGCGAGACCATTCCGAATGATTCCTCGGCCCTGTTCGTTCTGCTGCGCAAATTCCAGCCGGAAAAAGTGCTGAAGGAACTGGAAGACTCGGACTTCAAGGGCAAGGTCCTGCGTACCTCCCTGTCCCCGGAACAAGAGCAAAAACTGCAGGACGCGCTGTCCAAAACCACTGCAGGCGTACCTTTGGCGAAAACGGTTTAATTCGTAAAGCCCATTCGACCGCCCTGTGCGGTCGAATCCTGGTGCCTCAGTTCAAGCGCACAGCCGTGCCCGTGGCAAACACCACCAGCATGCCGCCACGCCCTGACGGCATGCTGATTTCAAACCCCAGCCCCATAATCGCATCCGCTCCCATGGCTTTGGCCCTGTCTCGAATCTCGTCCGTGACCTCTGCTCGCGCTTCTTTCAGTGCTCGCTCCAGCGTCTGAGAGCGTCCACCAAAAAAGTCGCGTACTCCGGTAAAAAAATCTCGTACCACATTGATGCCGTGAACCGATTCGGCACTGACAATCCCCAGGTATTCAGTGGCTTTTCTGCCGTCAATGCTGTGTGTGGTGGTGATGATCATCTGCCCGTCCATTTTCTGTTTCAGTGACTTGCGAGGTTACCTTATCGCTGCCGTGCTCACTGCTGGTACTGTAACTGGAGTTAACTGCGGCTCTTTTAATTACAGGACCAAGGCTACTATGCTTACAGAAATGCAATCCAAAGACGCAAGAGTCGGGACGCCTCGCTCGCACTGATGACATGAATTCAAAAGCTGCGCCAAGCAATTTTTCGACCCCGCTCAAGGAAGCTCGCAATGGTCCAAAGACAAGTCATCAACGCCTCGGTCAGCCCGAAAGGCAGCCTGGAAACACTTTCCCAACGTGAAGTACAACAGCTGAGCGAGGTTGGCTCAGGCACCAGTTACACGCTTTTCCGCCAGTGCGTACTGGCTATCCTCAACACCGGCGCTCACGTCGATAACGCCAAGACCATCCTTGAGGCCTATCAGGACTTCGAGGTGCGGATTCACCAGCAAGACCGCGGCGTGCGGCTTGAACTGCTCAACGCCCCTGCCGATGCATTTGTGGATGGCGAAATGATCGCCAGTACCCGTGAAATGCTCTTCAGCGCCCTGCGCGACATCGTCTATACCCAGAGCGGCCTGGACAGCCCACGCATTGACCTGAGCAGCTCGGCGGGCATCACCGACTACGTGTTCCATCTGCTGCGCAATGCCCGCACGTTGCGCCCGGGCGTCGAACCGAAAATCGTGGTGTGCTGGGGTGGCCACTCCATCAATACCGAAGAGTACAAATACACCAAAAAGGTCGGCCACGAACTGGGCCTGCGCAGCCTGGATATCTGTACCGGCTGCGGTCCCGGTGTGATGAAAGGGCCAATGAAGGGCGCCACCATTTCCCACGCCAAACAGCGTCTGACCGGGGGCCGCTATCTGGGCCTGACCGAGCCGGGCATCATTGCTGCCGAAGCGCCGAATCCCATCGTCAATGAACTGGTCATTCTGCCGGATATCGAAAAGCGTCTTGAGGCCTTTGTGCGGGTCGGTCACGGGGTGATTATCTTCCCGGGCGGTGCTGGCACGGCAGAAGAATTCCTGTACCTGCTGGGCATTCTGATGCACCCGGAGAACAAAGATGTGCCGTTCCCGGTTGTCCTGACCGGCCCCAAGGAAGCCGAACCCTATCTGCAGCAACTGCATGAGTTTGTCGGCGCTACCCTGGGTGAAGAAGCGCAACAGCAGTATCAGATCATCATCGACAACCCGGCCGAAGTGGCCCGTCATATGACCGCCGGGCTCAAGGCGGTTAAACAATTCCGCCGCGAGCGCAACGACGCTTTCCACTTCAACTGGTTACTGAAAATCGACGAAGGCTTTCAGCGCCCGTTCGACCCGACCCACGCCAACATGGCCAGCCTGAAACTGCGCAGCGACATGCCAGCACATGAATTGGCCATCAACCTGCGTCAGGCCTTCTCCGGGATTGTGTCGGGTAACGTAAAAGAGAAAGGCATCCATCTGATCGAGCAATACGGGCCTTACGAGATCCACGGTGACGCTGCCGTGATGAAACCTCTGGACAAACTGCTGCAGGCATTTGTTGAGCAGCACCGTATGAAACTGCCAGGCGGTGCGGCCTATGAGCCGTGCTATCGCGTCGTAAGCTGAACCCCACCCATAAGGCTCGCATGCCCCGACGGTGGGAGCGAGCCTGCTCGCGAAGAGCTCCAGATCGTCGCATTTATCCCGTAAAAACAGGCTATCACTTACGAACTTCGCGAGCAGGCTCGCTCCCACACAAACACAGCAGGTCCGGTGAGCAGCATTACTTCAGCGGCGCAAACTTTTTCACCGCATCAATCCACTGCGGATCGAGCCGGGTCTGCCCGGTGTCGATGCCCAGTGCTTCAAGACGTGCCTTGTGCAAATCGATCTCGCGAACCATTTGGCTTAACGCGCTGGAATTGGCGTCCAGCTGGTACATCTGGGTCACGCCCAGATGATAGAAGCGCAGCAGCTTCATCGCCGCCACATCCCCCGCCATGACTCCCGCCGTTACGTGATGCATGACATTGGTGACCTTCATCAGGCTACGCTTGAGTTGCCAGCCGTAGACTGCGGGCGCCATCCAGGGTTGAGACCAGAACACGTAGCGCACCAGCAGGAAGGTCGTGATCAGGGCAACAATGACCCCGGCCAGATTCAGGCGAAAATTGTCGCCACCGGCGACACCCAAAACCATGACCAGCACACCTGACAACAGCAGCGCCAGCAAGACAAACGTCAACGCGATATACAGCGTACTGCGGCGAGTTTGCTGACGATATGTCTCGGGGTTAATCGGCTTTATCTCGAACATCACTGATCTATGGCTCCTGATGGCTGCGAACAAACTGCGCGGGCATTATGGCCTGATTGAACCGCTCAGGCGTGCAATAAAACCAGTGCCTTGCGGTATAGCGCCGCACGCTGGGCGTGACCATTGAGACCACCATTGATAGCCCTTGTCACGCGTTCGAAATCCTCCCCGTCTGCCAGGGTATTTATACTGCGCGAGTTCCAGTACCAGCCCGCCGACGCCACTGCCCATTGCCACTCTTGCAGCAGTTGCGGGCTGGTGAGCAAGCGCTCATCCCCGAACAACCCCTGGCTGCACTGGCAGTAGTTTGTTTTACCGGTGACTTGAATCAATCCCCTGCCCCGATATAACCAGCCTTCCCCCGACGCCTCTGAGCCATTGCCCAGGCGGTTGCTGTAGACCCGGTTTGCAATCGCCTGCGGCCGGCGCTGAAGCATAAGCGCGTCAGCATTGGGTACGCGCCGGGAGCGATTGCCGTCCGTTACGGTAATGTATTGACCTTCGCCATCCTTCTGCGCAAAGCGGGAGCCCCAGGTAGCCGCGAGGCCACCGGCACTGTAATTAAGGTTTTCGACAAGTACCGTGAACCCTGCACTTTCATGGCCTACCTGAGCTAGAAATGCAGCAAGGCGTCGGGGGGTATTGATCAACACTTGACGGCTAACGGCCTGCACAAGGGGCAAATACAGATCGACGCAGGCCGTACTTTTGGGGAACAGCTGGAGCATTACTTCGCGGCTCAACATGGGGATTTACTCTTAATCAATGTAATTAAAAGTAAAAGCCAAGCACTAAAGCCACGCACCTGCCGTCACCAAAAGAGTAATCAGGCCAGAACTACTCTACTCAAAGAAAACACTTACAACTCATCGAAAAGTTATTTTACAGATACGACTTGAATGCACCCTTGATGCACTCAACCTTCAACAGGCACCTCTCGCCTTGGCTTGACCGACTTATACGAAAAACTCGAGTAAATCTCTTTGACCGCGGGCAATGTCTGCAGGACTTCACGGGCAAATTCGCCGAAGGATTCGAGATCCCTGGCCACGACTTCCAATAAAAAGTCGTAACGACCCGACACGTTGTGACACGCGACGATTTCGGGAATTTCCAATAACCGTTGTTCAAAGCTTCTGGCCAGTTCTTGCGAGTGAGAGGCCATCATGATGCTGACAAACGCCGTGACCCCGTATCCCAGTTCCTTTGGCGAAAGAACCGCCTGATAGCCCGTAATGATCCCGCTCTCTTCCAGCATTCTGACCCGTCGCCAACACGGCGAGGTGGTCAGTGAGACACTCTCGGCCAACTCTGCAACGGTAAGTCGGGCATTGCCCTGCAGTGCGCAAAGCAAGGCTTTATCGGTTCTGTCCAGAGCGTTTGGCATGTTTTGCCCCTAGCGGTCAGCGTGGCGGTTTTTTGTTCTGGTAAGTGGTGTATTTACAGGTAAATTTGGAATTTTCCACGTTCATTTAAAGCATAGCATTGTAGGAAATATCGGAGAGTTCACCATGAACGATAAGAACAACAACTTCGGCTTTTCTACTCGCGCCATCCACTACGGTTATAACCCGCTGGAACACAACGGCGCGGTAATCCCCCCTGTTTATATGACCTCAACCTTTGCCTTTGCCACGGCCGAATACGGCGCAGGCTGTTTTTCCGGTGAAGAGCACGGGCATTTTTACACCCGCATTTCCAACCCCACCCTGGCCCTGCTGGAAGCACGCATGGCGGCGCTGGAAAACGGCGAAGCGGGTGTGGCGTTCAGTTCCGGCATGGGCGCGATCGCCGCAACATTCTGGACCCTGCTGCGGCCCGGCGATGAAATCATCGTCAACCGCACCTTGTATGGCTGCACCTTTGCCCTGCTGCACCACGGCATCGGTGAATTCGGGGTGGTAGTCAAACATGTGGACATGGCCAACCCGACCGAACTGCAAGCCGCGATCAGCCCTGCAACCCGCATGATCTACTTCGAGACGCCGGCCAATCCGAATATGCAACTGGTGGACATCCCTGCCGTAGCGCGGATTGCCCACACACATGACAACCTGCTCGTGGTGATCGACAACACCTACTGCACGCCCTATCTGCAGCGTCCACTGGAACTGGGCGCCGACGTGGTGGTGCATTCGGCCACCAAGTACCTGAGCGGGCACAGTGATATCACCGCTGGCATGGTGGTCACCAGCCAGCTCCTGGCTGACCGGATCCGTCTGCAAGGCTTGAAGGACCTGACCGGGGCTGTCTTGTCGCCCCATGATGCGCATTTGCTGATGCGCGGTATCAAGACCCTGGCCCTGCGCATGGATCGCCATTGCAGCAGCGCCCAGGCCATTGCGCATATGTTGCAGGATCACCCTGCCGTGGAATGGGTGGCCTACCCGGGCCTGCCCTCTTTCCCGCAATACGAGCTGGCGTCCCGGCAGATGAAACTGCCGGGGGGCATGATTGCCTTTGAGCTCAAGGGCGGCATGGCTGCAGGACAGCGCTTTATGAATGCCCTGCAATTGTTCAGCCGTGCGGTCAGCCTGGGGGGGGCCGAGTCACTGGCGCAGCATCCCGCGAGCATGACCCACTCTACCTACACCCTGGAGGAACGGGCACGACACGGAATAAGTGAAGGATTGGTGCGTCTGGCGGTGGGGCTGGAGGATGTCGCCGATTTGCTGGCGGATATAGAGCAGGCATTATAGGGGGGCAGCGCCAGCCTCCCCTGTAGATACTCTGTTGCCGGTCAACCCTCCCTGTGGGAGCGAGCCTGCTCGCGAACGACTTTCGCGAGCAGGCTCGCTCCCACAGTTAAAATTCCCTTCAGACCTAGCAGCTGCCGAGGAACGAGGCTGCGTTCGTCAGCTGCTACAAGCCGTGTGGAGGACAGGATGAAATATCAACCCGGCGGAATTGTCGCCAAAATACCGATGCCGATGGTCAGCACCAAAAAACCGCCCAAAAACCAAGCCATCTTGTTCATGATGTTTCCCCGTCAGTCGTTCGTCATAAAACAGGCGCAGAACAGCTGCCGACCACACACAGGTGCTGCTGTGTAGTCGCGTCCTCGTCTGTCTCGGAAGGTTGGAGGAAATTTTGCGCCGCAAACTGCACACATAACAGGTGCAGATAACGCGAAAAAATACGGATCAGATGCCCGGCAGCACAAAATGCCCAGGCTCAACGCTGTGTTGGTACTCGGCAACAACCGCCTGACTCAGGTTGACCACCGCCTCATTCAGCTCCAGCCCCGCCCCCGTGCGCCAACTGGCGTATACCGCAAAGCCCGGTGCAGTCTCGATCGGCAACGCAATCATGGCCCCGCTCTGCAATTCGCGACTGACCAGTACCGGCGGCAGGGCACCGATGCCAAAGCCGTCCGCCACCAGTTTGATAATCGCCGCCACCGAGTTGATGCAACTGATGCGTGGCGCGGCAATATCGTGCTGGTGCAGAAAATTGAGCATGTCCTGATGCGGCCGCGACAAGCGTGAAAAGGTCAGCAAGCGCTCCTCGCAAAGATCCGCCAGGTCACGGTAGCTGCGGTTCAGAGCTGCGTCCCTGGCCACAATCCAACTCAACGGGTAACTGGCCAGTTGTACATTGCGCACGCCGTCGGCACGCAATAAATCCGTCTGAAAAATCAGGTCCAGCTGACCTTTAAGCAATTGTTCATTAAGGTTCAGCGCCGTATCGGCGGTCAGTTCAACCTCTACCTGGGGGTAGTCGCGGCTCAGCGCACTGATCAGATCGCTCAGCCAGCTATGGATAACCGTGTCCATCACGCCGATGCGCAGGCGCCCGGCAAACCTGTCCGCCTGCCCCAGCGATTGCAGAAGGCGTTGCTGGGTGGCCAGCATTTCTTCGGCGTAACCCAGCACCTGATGGCCTTCACGGGTGAGGTTGACACCACGGGAATCGCGCTGGAACAACTGCACGCCAAGCTCGGTTTCGAGGACTGAAATACGGCTCGAAATGGCTGCCTGGGTACTGGATAACTTTTCGGCGGTCAGCCGAAAACTGCCAAGGCGCGCTACCCAGACGAATGTCAGAAGAAATCGCATGTTCATACAGGACGCCCCACCCAATCAAAACCAGGGCAGCACTGTAAACCCTTGCCGCAGGGACAGGCCAGTCGGCTTAAGTCGGTGATTGATAAAACTTTTCTGTTCGGTGGTGACAACTTTTATTGACTGGACGCACAACCCAAAGCCACCAACCATATCGGGCAATGAGGCCCATAGGGCCTCAACAATAAAAAAACACGCTGAGTCCGGCAGCGTACCGATTTTTCGAAAGTGTGCCTGACCGCTTTCGACTTGCCCTCACCAGCCTGCCCTGGTGCTGCGGCAATCAGCTAAAGGGATTGCCCCCTCATGCAAACCGTCGTAAACCTTTGGCCCTTGATTGGCGTGTTCGTCATCATCATCGGCTTTGTGCTGCGCTTTAACCCACTGTTGGTGGTCAGCGCGGCGGCTATCGTCACCGGCCTTGCTGCCAACTTCCCGCTGGAAAAAATCATCAGTGAAATGGGTGAAGGCTTCCTGCAAACCCGCGCCCTGCAATTGATTCTGCTGCTGCCCCTGGCCGTGATCGGCTTGCTGGAGCGTCACGGCCTGCGCCTGCACGCGCAAAACTGGATCGCCAGCTTCCAGCGCGCAACGGTCGGCCGGTTGCTGATTATGTACCTGTTCGTGCGTGAGACCACCGCTGCTGTAGGCCTGACCAGTCTGGGCGGGCATCCGCAAATGGTCCGCCCGCTGCTGGCCCCGATGGCCGAGGGCGCAGCCGAGAACAAGTACGGCAAGCTGCCTGCTCCTGTGCGGCAGAAAGTCCTGGCCATGTGTGCCGCCACCGACAACATCGGCTTGTTTTTTGGTGAAGACGTGTTTGTGGCCTTCGGCGCAATCGCACTGATGCACACCTTCCTGCTGGGTTCGGGGCTTGATGTCGAGCCGCTGCACATCGCTTTCTGGGGAATTCCGACGGCGATTTGCGCCTTTATCGTGCATGCCCTGCGCCTGTATCGCTTTGACCTGATGCTGGAGCGCAGCATGGCCGAAGTTGCCCGGGAAGAAGTTGACGCAGCTCAGGAGCTGGCACGATGATTATTTCCATTGAGTACTTCTACTGGCTGGCCGGTGTGCTGCTGCTGATCACCGCGGGCATGATCCTGACAGACCGCACCCACCCCAAACGCTGGACCAGTGGCCTGTTCTGGGCGTTGTTCGCCATGGTGTTCCTGATTGGCGATCGCCTTTCGCCGTTCGTGGTAGGTATTGGCGTGCTGGTCATGGCCGGCATTGCCGGCATTGGCGGTGTTGGCGGTGTTGGCCGAGGCACCCACGCCGAGTTGCATGTCAAGGCTGCACGGGCCAGTGCTGGCCGTCTGGGGCACAAGCTGTTTATCCCGGCCCTGTCGATTCCGCTGGTGACCGTGATCGGTTCGATCCTGCTGAAAAACACCCAGATCGGTGGCGTACCGCTGCTTGACCCGAAAAACACCACGTTCGTGTCCCTGGGCATCGGCTGCATGGTGGCCCTGGTTCTGGCCTGCATCCTGACCCGTGATACGCCGCTGCAAGGCCTGCGTGAATCGCGCCGCCTGACCGAAGCCCTGGGCTGGACCATGGTGCTGCCGCAAATGCTGGCCATGCTTGGCCTGCTGTTCAATGACGCCGGGGTCGGTACCGCCGTTGCTCATGTCACCACCGCCTATATCAACATGGACTATCGCCTGGTAGCGGTGATGGTCTACGTGCTGGGCATGGCGCTGTTCACGGTCATCATGGGCAACGGTTTTGCTGCATTCCCGGTCATGACCGGCGGGGTCGGCGTGCCGGTACTGGTCGGCATCTACGATGCCAACCCGGCTGTCATGGCGGCAATCGGCATGTTTTCCGGCTACTGCGGCACGCTGATGACGCCAATGGCAGCCAACTTCAATATCGTGCCCGTGGCCCTGTTGGAGCTGCCGGACAAATACGCCGTGATCAAGGCTCAAATGCCCACCGCTCTGATGATGCTAGTGGTCAATATCGTGCTTCTTTACGTACTGATGTGAGAACAGCATGCGCACTGTACTGCTGACCGGTTTTGAGCCGTTCGACCAAGACACCGTCAACCCGTCCTGGGAGGCCGTACGCCTTCTGGACGGCACCTTGCAGGACGATACGCAGATCATCGCCCGTCAGTTGCCCTGTACGTTTGCCGGAGCGCCCGAGCGACTGAGCCAACTTCTGCAGGAGTTCACCCCGACGCTGGTGATCGCCGTCGGGCTTGGCCCCGGTCGCACGGACATCTGTATCGAGCGGGTAGCGATCAATATCAACGACGCCCGCATCCCTGACAACCTTGGCTATCAGCCGATCGATACACCCGTGGTGGCGCAAGGGCCAGCGGCGTATTTCAGTACCTTGCCGCTCAAGGCAATGGTGCGGGCGATCAGGGCCGGCGGGATTCCCGCGTCGGTTTCCCATACGGCGGGCACCTTTGTCTGCAATCAGGTGTTCTATTGCCTACAGCATGCATTGGCCGGGACCGGCGTACGCGGTGGTTTTATCCACGTCCCGCCTCTGCCGCAACAGGCGGTGGTGGCTGGTGGCCCGTCCATGGCACTGGCCACCCAGGTGGAAGGGTTGCGCATCGCCGTAATCACGGCCCTGAATACCGAAGATGATGTACTTGAAGGTGGTGGCCAGGTCAGCTGATAACGCGTTGGAAACCGGGCACGATTGGTAGTCGCTGCCTGACCAACACGGCTATCGGCCTAATGACCGACAACCGCCGCCCCCGCCTGCCGGTGCCCTTGCGGGAAACCATGGGCACGGGCACTGAACACGATCCCCAGCCCGACCAGCAACAACACCAGCAACACCCAGGGGAAGACGTTCACCCCGAATTGATCGAGCAATATGCCACCGGTCAATGCCCCCGCGGCAATGGCGCTGTTCCACACCACCACGTTCATCGACAACGCAACATCGGCGCCCTCGCCTGCCGCATCGGCCAGAGCGGTTTGCAGCAGGGTGGCGGCACCGCCGAAGGACAACCCCCAAACAAAAATCCCTGCATATACGACAGCCACCGACTGCGAGAAGAAACCGAACAGCAGCGAAATCGCAGCAAATGTCGCCAGGCAAGCCATGACTGCCTTGCGCAGATGCCGGTCTACCAGTCGCCCGGTCAGCCAGATTCCCAGCAGCGCCGCCAATCCGAAGACCAGCAACACAATATCGACCTTATCGGCAAGGCCCGCCGATGCCACGAAAGGCGCGATATAGGTGTAGAGCATGTTGTGCGCCAGCATCCAGGTCAGTACCACGGCAAGCACGGAGCGCACTCCCGGTGTCAGCAGCACCTGTCGCAAGCCGATACGTTGCGAAGCAGACTGCCCTGGGTAATCAGGCACCTTGAGCACTACCCAGGCCATCAGCACCAGGGTCAAGGCCGACATCAGGCCAAATGCCGTACGCCACCCTACCAGCGCACCCAGCCAGGTGCCCAATGGCACACCCAGTGACAGGGCAATCGGCGTGCCCACCATCGCCACCGCCATGGCCCGGCCCTGCAACTGCGGGGCAACCATGCGCCGCGCATAACCTGCCAGCAGGCTCCAGGCCAACCCGGCTGATGCGCCGGCAAAAAAACGTGCAATCAGGGTCACGCCGTACTGAGACGACCACGCGGTAATCGAATTGAACAGCAGAAACCCGACAATCGTCAGCAGCAGTACGTTGCGACGCCGCCAGCCCTGGGTCGCGATGGTCAACGGGATCGCCGCCAGCAGGGAGCCCAGCGCGTAGACCGTAACCATCTGCCCCGCCAGCGCCGATGACACTTGCAGGCCGCTGCTGATTTGCGGCAACAGGCCTGCGGGTAAGGTCTCGGTAACAATGCAAATAAAACCGGTCATGGCCAGCGCCAGCAGCGCGCCCATGGGTAATCGCTCAGTGGTGTTTTGCTCTTTGCCCATGGATGCCCTGCTCCTGCTAGTTATGTATCGATAGGTACAAATGTAGGGCGACGGGAAATATTGGTCAATGACTTTTGTATCGACTAGTATTTATATCTCGCTACGAAGGAGACTCAAATGGCACAGATGGGACGCCCGCGCACATTTGATCGGGACGCGGCAATCACCCAGGCCATGCACCTGTTCTGGGAGCACGGTTATGACTCGACATCGCTGAGCCAGCTCAAGGCCAATATGGGCTCAGGCATTTCCGCGCCCAGCTTTTACGCAGCTTTCGGCTCCAAGGAGGCGCTGTTCAAAGAGGTCATGACGCGCTACCTGAACAGCCATGGCAGGGTCACCGAAAGCCTGTTCGACACTCACCTGCCCCCACGCGAAGCGATCGAGCGAACGTTGCGCAGCTCCGCCAAAATGCAATGTGAGCCGGGTCACCCACGGGGTTGTCTGGTCGCTCTGGGGCTGATGAGTGCCAGTTCAGCTCAAGCGGTGGCGATAAGCGCCCCTCTGGCCGAAGCGAGGGCGCGTAACCGGGCCGGGTTTATGGCTTGTGTCGAGCGCGCCATCTGCGAGGGTGAGCTTGCCGCCCAGACTGATCCGCGAACGCTGGCCACGGTGTTCGAGAGTTTTCTGCTGGGCCTGACCACCCTGGCCCGGGATGGTGTAGCCCATGCCGTACTGGACGCTGCGATCACCCAGGTGATGAGCACTTGGGATGCCGCGCGCGCCTGAGGGATGAGCGCTGGTTATCGGCCAATCAATATTCGTCATTGGGCAGTGCCCCCGACAAAACCTACAGTGGTCGCCTGAAAGAGCCCTTATGGCTCGCTATCGGGATAACTGCGGTGCAACTTATAACGACAATAGGCGGCGAAAACGCTGCCACTGCCTGTACTTGGGTGGCAATCCCCTGTAGCCGCTGACGAGCGCAGCGAGGCTGCTAGCGGCCCCTGCCTGTTCAAGGCCCTTCGGGCCTTGCCGCAGCCTCGCTGCGCTCGTCAGCGGCGACATGATTCGTCTCGCAACAGCGCGTCTCTGCCTTCCCACCTAAAGGAAATCCCTATGTTCCCCATCACCGGCCAGAACTTTATTGGCGGTCAGCGCAGCGGCGCCGGCACCGTTCACCTGTACAGCGTGGATGCCAGTACTGGCGAGGCATTGCCATACGCGTTTGTGCAGGCCACCGAAACCGAAGTGGATGCCGCTGTCAGCGCGGCCAATACCGCCTTCCCGGCCTTTCGCAGTTTGCCGGCCACACGCCGGGCCGAGTTTCTGGAAGCTATCGCCGAAGAAATAGACGCGCTGGGTGACGACTTTGTTGCCATCGTCTGTCGCGAAACCGCCCTGCCTGCCGCCCGGATCCAGGGCGAGCGGGGACGCACCAGCGGGCAGATGCGTCTGTTCGCCAACGTACTGCGGCGCGGCGATTTTTATGGCGCACGCATCGATCAGGCGCTACCGGACCGTCAGCCCCTGCCGCGCGCAGATCTGCGTCAATGCCGCATCGGCGTGGGCCCGGTGGCCGTGTTTGGCGCCAGCAACTTCCCGCTGGCGTTCTCCACCGCTGGCGGTGATACCGCTTCGGCACTGGCCGCAGGTTGCCCGGTGGTGTTCAAGGCACACAGCGGGCATATGGCAACTGCTGAACAAGTTGCCCTGGCCATAGTTCGCGCTGCCGAGCGCACCGACATGCCCGCCGGTGTATTCAATATGATCTTCGGCGCGGGTGTGGGCGCAGCGCTGGTCAAGCACCCGGCGATTCAGGCCGTCGGCTTTACCGGTTCGTTGTCCGGTGGTCGCGCCCTGTGCGATATGGCCGCCGCCAGACCCCAGCCAATCCCGGTGTTTGCCGAGATGTCGAGCATCAACCCGGTGCTGGTATTACCCCAGGCACTGCTCAAGCGTGGCGAGCAGATCGCACAGGAGCTGGGCAGTTCGGTGATGCTTGGCGCCGGGCAGTTCTGTACCAGTCCCGGTCTGGTACTGGGTATCCGCTCCCCCGAATTCAGCGCCTTTGTCGCCGCGCTTGGCCAGTTCTTCAGTGCTCAACCGGCGCAAACACTGCTCAACGCCGGGGGCCTGGCCAGTTACAGCAAAGGCATCCAGCGTCTGGCCCAGGTCGATGGCATCCGCCACCTTGCCGGTGCGCCGCAACAGGGCAACCAGGCCAGCCCGCAGTTGTTCCAGGCCAGTGCCAGCCTGTTGATCGGTGGTGCCGAGGTGTTGCAGGAGGAAGTCTTCGGGCCAACCACCCTGGTGGTCGAGATCGCGGACAAGGCGCAGTTGCTGCAAGCGCTGCACAGCCTGCATGGGCAGCTGACAGCTACGCTGATTGCTGAACCTGGCGACCTTGAAGCCTTCGCCGAGGTGGTGCCCGTGCTGGAGCACAAGGCCGGGCGCCTGCTGCTCAATGGCTACCCTACCGGTGTCGAGGTGTGTGACGCGATGGTGCATGGCGGGCCTTACCCGGCGACGTCAGATGCCCGTGGCACCTCGGTCGGCACCCTGGCCATCGACCGTTTCCTGCGCCCGGTGTGCTACCAGAACTACCTTGACAGCCTGCTGCCGGATGCGCTGAAAAACGCCAACCCGCTGGGTATCGAGCGTCTGGTCAACGGCAGCCACAGCCGCAATCCGCTGGATCACTGATCGGCGGCGTAAATCACGGTCTGGGCGCTATGCCCGGCTGCATGCCTGAGGGTGAAGTAGGTGTCGCCCTCTTCGGTCAGGATCTCGTAGCCCGCCTTGCTGGCTACGCGATTGTTGACGCTGACATGCTTGATGATCTTCAGCACCCGCTGGAACTTCACTGTCTGGGTGCCGTTCTGTGCGGGCCCGGTGAGCACATTGACGCTTTGAAACCAGCCCTGGTTCTTTTTGTTGGCGACCAGGGTACTGCTCAGCGCTTCAAAGCGTTCAAGGCGGGTAAAGCCCCATAGCGTCTGCTCTTCTACCGGTTTGCCCAACGCGCCGGCACCGGTAAACACAAACAGATTGATGGCCGGATTGTCCTCGCAAAAAAAGTCATAAGGCACCAGGCCATCAACCATTTTCTTGCCGGCAACGAACCCTTTTTTATGCACCAGAAACATGCCCAACTCCGCTCGATATTGAGCGGTAAAGTCTACGGGGGCATGGCGTACAGGGCCGTCAAGGCAATGTAATTTCGTGTAAAGATCCCCGGCGATCCCGTAGTATCTACAGGAACACTGCAACTGTGGGAGCGAGCCTGCTCGCGAAGGTCGTTCGCGAGCAGGCTCGCTCCCACAATAGGGCTTGACCTGCAACAGAGTATCTACAGCGGCAAGGTAATTGTCACACTCAAGCCGCCGCTCGCAAGGTTGCTCGCCTTGATGCTGCCGCCGTGCATTTCCACCGCCCTTGAAGCAATCGCCAGACCCAGGCCAAAACCGCTACCCGTCTCACTGACACCCCGCTCAAACGGGTCGAAAATCCGCTGCAACCGCGATTCTTCAACACCCGGACCCTGATCGCTGATCCGTACTGTCAGGCAGTGGCCCGCCGGGCTGGCTTCAGCCATTACCAGCACCGTGCTGTCGGCACGGGTATGGCGCACTGCATTGCGGATCACGTTCTCAAAGCAGCGATACAACAGTTCGCCACTGACCCGGCTGACAAAGGACGGGCACCCTTCCAGGATCACCCGACAACCCTTGATGCCCGCTTCGAACTGCGCGTCTTCGACTATCAAGTGCAGCAACTCGATGATGTCCACCGGCTCGCGTGCGATGCTCTCGGGCCGCCCTTGCACCCGGGCCAGGGTCAGCAGGGCTTCGATCAGGGTGTCCATGCGCTGCGATTCGCGCTCGATGCGTTCGACCATATCGGCGCGGGACGGGTTTTGATGCAACAACCCGATGGCGGCCTGCATGCGTGTCAGGGGCGAACGCAATTCATGGGAGATGTCATGCAACAAGTGTTGCTGGGCATCAACCAGCAGCTTGAGTTGGTTGGCCATACGGTCGCAGTCTTCGGCCAGGTCGACAATTTCATCACGCCGCGCGCCCATAAACGGCTTTACCCGGGTTTCGAATCGCCCTTGGGCCACATCGCTCATCGCCCGACGCAAATAGGCCAACGGCCAGGCCAGGTAAAACGCCATAAAGCTGCTGAACAGCGCGCTCATCACGGTGCCGATAAGCAATGGCATCAGCCCCGGTCCGCCCTCCCCACCACCGCCATTGCCGGGCACCCGCGTCGACCTGAGCGACAGCGTGAGGCCTTCCTTGCTGATCACCGTGCGCTCGAACGCCGGGCGCACAATCGGCAACCCGGCCAGCAGTTGCCCGCCACTGTCATACACCGCAATGGCCTCGTCATCGGGGTGGTGCCATACCTGCAGCAACTGCTTGCCAGCCTCGACACCAAACTGGCTGAGCAACTGTTCCTCGCTTTCAAGAATGGTATCCAGATGCGGGTTGCCAGGGCCCTGGCGGCTCAAGGTAATAATGCCGATACCGACAAAAAACGTCAGGCTGGTAGCCAGCCAGAAGGCCAGGAACAGTTTCCAGAACAGCCGGCTGGGTTTCATCATTCCGCGATCAACAGATAGCCGAGCCCACGCACGCTCTGGATCCACGCCTTGGCATCTGGTCGCGGGCCGAGCTTCTGGCGGATGCTGCTGATATGGACGTCGATACGCCGGTCATAGCGGGTCAACGGGCAGCCCAGGGCATTGAGCGACAAGTCCTGCTTGCTCACCACTTGCCCGGCACTGCGGGCCAGCTCTTCGAGCAGGCTGAACTCGGTGCTGGTCACTCCCAGCTCCCGCCCCTGCCACAGCGCCTGGCGCTTGCCGGGCCACAACACCAGCGGGCCGGTCTTGATCACCTCGGTGGTGGCCTGCTCCACCGGCTGCACCCGGCGCATGATGGCGCGCAAACGCGCCACCAGCTCCCCCGGCGAGCTGGGTTTGGGCACATAGTCATCGGCACCCAGCTCCAGGCCGGTGATGCGGTCGATGTTGTCGCCACGGGCAGTGAGCAACACCACCGGCACCTGACTGCGCGCGCGAATGCGCCGCAGCACTTCGATCCCCGACAGTCGCGGCAGCATCACATCCAGCACCACAATGCTGAATTGCCCGGACAAAGCCTGCACCTCGCCCTCTTCGCCGGTATGCACCGCAGTCGCTTCAAAGCCTTCGCGCTCCAGATACTCACTGAGCAAACCGGTCAGTTCCTGGTCATCGTCGACGAGCAATACACGGATCATGGCGAACTCTTGAAGGGGGGATCTGCCCATTATCGTCCTTGCGGCCCGCAGCGTCATTGCCTGCAGCCAACCTTTACCTAACTTGACACTCGGTTAACCGCACCATACGCCCCGAGCTTTTATGCTGGACCTCCACCAGCCTGCTTGTGCTGTTTGTCGATGTGTCCTGGATAAATGATCTACATGAATTTTGCGCGCCTGCTCTGCTCGGTTGCACTGCTGCTCAATGCCTCACTGGCCCACGCCCAGGGCTTCAAGATTGCCGATATCCGTATCAACGGCCTGCAGCGGGTGTCCGCCGGCAGCGTGTTCGGTGCCCTGCCCTTGAACGTTGGCGAACAGGTCGATGACCAGCAACTGGTGGAATCCACACGCGCACTGTTCAAGACCGGATTCTTTCAAGATATTCAGCTGGGCCGCGACGGCGACGTCCTGGTGATCACCGTAGTCGAGCGGCCGTCCATTGCCAGTATCGACATCGAGGGCAACAAGGCGATCTCCACCGATGACCTGATGAAAGGCCTCAAGCAATCGGGGCTGGCCGAAGGCGAAGTGTTCCAGCGCGCCACACTCGAAGGTGTACGCAATGAGCTGCTGCGTCAGTACGTAGCCCAGGGGCGTTACTCGGCCGCGGTGGACGCCGAGGTGGTGGCCCAGCCGCGCAACCGCGTCGGCCTCAAGATCAGGATCGACGAAGGCGAAGTGGCCGCGATCAAGCACATCAATGTGGTGGGCAATACCGTCTTCGACCAGGCCGAGCTGGACGATCAGTTCACCCTCAAGACCAGCAACTGGCTGTCGTTCTTCAAGAATGATGACAAGTATGCCCGGGAAAAGCTGTCCGGTGATCTGGAGCGTTTGCGCTCGTACTACATGGACCGCGGCTATATCAATATGGAAATCGTGTCGACCCAGGTGTCGATCAGCCCGGACAAAAAGCAGGTCTTCATTACCGTCAATATCAGCGAAGGCGCCAAATACACCGTGCGCGACATTACGTTGCGCGGTGACCTTAAAGTACCCGAAGATCAGATCCACGCCTTGCTGCTGGTACAAAAGGGCCAGGTATTTTCGCGCAAGCTGATGACCTCCACCTCGGACCTGATCACCCGCCGCCTGGGCAACGAAGGCTATACCTTTGCCAACGTCAACGCGGTGCCGGTCCCGAGCAAGGACGGCAACACGGTAGATATCGAATTCGTGGTCGACCCGGGCAAGCGCGCCTATGCCAACCGCATCAACTTTCGCGGCAATACCAAGACCGAAGACCAGGTCTTGCGCCGAGAGATGCGCCAGATGGAAGGCGGCTGGGCTTCGACCTACCTGATCGACCAGTCCAAAACGCGGCTTGAGCGCCTGGGTTACTTCAAGGAAGTCAACGTCGAGACCCCGGCGGTGGCGGGAGTCGACGATCAGGTTGACGTCAATTACAGCGTTGAAGAGCAGTCTTCCGGCTCGATCACTGCCAGCGTCGGCTTTGCCCAGAGTGCCGGCCTGATTCTTGGTGGTTCTATCACCCAGAACAACTTTCTGGGCACGGGCAACTCCGCCAGCCTGGGCCTGACCCGCTCCGAGTACCAGAGCAAGTACAACATCGGTTTTACCGATCCGTACTTCACCAAGGATGGCGTCAGCCTTGGCTACAACGCGTTCTACAACAAGACCGACTACAACGATTACTACGACGATGGCGTGTCGTACTACTCGATCAACAGTTATGGCGCCGGTGCCACCCTGGGCTACCCGATCAATGAAACCTCACGGATCAGTTTCGGCCTCACCGCGCAGCACGACAGCATCGAGCCCGGCACCTACAGTGCCGACGAGATCTATGATTTTATCGACCGCGAAGGCAAGGAATTTACCAATTTCAAGGCCAACCTGGGCTGGTCGGAATCGACCCTGAACAAGGGCATCCTGGCTACCCGCGGCTATGCGCAAAACCTTAACCTGATGGTCACGGTGCCCGGCAGCGACCTGAGCTTCTACAAGATCGACTACACCGGCCAGACCTTCCTGCCCGTCAGTGCATCCACCTCACTGCGCTTTCACACCAAGCTGGGCTACGGCAACGGCTATGGCTCCACCGATGGCCTGCCATTCTATGAAAACTACACTGCGGGCGGTGAAGGCACGGTGCGCGGTTTTGAAAGCGGCACCCTGGGCCCGCGCAACACCCCGGCCACCGGCACCTATAGCAGCGCCGGGCAGGCGTACTACTCCGACCGCGACACCGAGGCGCTAGGCGGCAATATCATGATCACCGGCGGGGTCGAGTACCTGTTCCCGATGCCCTTTATCAAGGACAACAAATCCCTGCGCACCTCGCTGTTCTGGGATGTGGGCAGCGTGTACTCGGACAAATGCTACCTGAGCACCACCACCGGCTGTGACGGCGTGGACCTCAGCCAGATGGCCAGTTCCGTAGGGGTGGGCGTGACCTGGTACAGCCCGATGGGCCCGCTGAGCGTCAACCTCGCTCTGCCCATCCGCAAACCTGATGATGCAGAAACACAGGTGTTCCAGTTCTCCATGGGGCAGACGTTTTAAAAGCACGACAGGTGATCGCACGGGCTTGAGCCACTGGTCATCTGGAGATCAGGCGCGCTTGATAGATGTACCATTTTAGGTACACTCAAGTTCATGACTGGAATCCCTCCCATCCTGACGGTTGCATTTTTTCGCACCGAAGCCGGTAACGAACCCGTTCGCGAATGGTTAATCGGCCTTGGGCGCGAGCAAAGACGACTGATTGGCACCGATATTAAGACCGTGCAACTTGGCTGGCCGATTGGCATGCCGGTTGTTCGCAAACTGGAGCCAAAACTGTGGGAAGTTCGCTCTGATCTGGATGGCGTCATTGCCCGTATAATCTTTACGGTAATCGGCTCACAGATGATCCTGCTTCACGGATTTATCAAGAAAAGTCAGAAAGCCCCGGCGGTGGATCTGCAAACCGCCAGGCAGCGCCATGCAAAACTACGAGGTACAGCGCATGAATAACCATATCGGCTCCGACTTTGACGACTTTCTCTCGGAACAAGGCCTTGCAGAAGAGGTTTCGGCCGCCGCACTCAAACGCGTTATTGCCTGGCAGATAACCCAGGCCATGAAAGAGCAGCACGTCAGCAAAAAAAACCTGGCCGACCGCATGCATACCAGCCGCACGGCGGTGGATCGGGCGCTCGACCAGAATGACCCAGGCATGACCCTGGCCACCCTGGCCAGCGCCGCACGGGCATTAGGCCAACGCGTAGAAATTCGTCTGGTTCCGGAGCACACAGCCGAACAGGGTTAACCCCTTACGCCCCTTCAAACTTGAAGGCCGGAGTGGCCTTGAAGCGGCTTGAAACCTCCCCGGAGTAAATGGTGCTTTGGTCCGGGCCCAGATCCAGTTTTTTGACCGCGCCTGTAGCCCTGGTGAAATCGATCTTGTTCAAGTCCACCCAGAAGGTGTTTGGTGTAATGGCCGACTCGAAAAAGTACAGCCCCTGCTTGTGGTCGATTACCGAGCGCCAGCGCGTCGAGGAAATATTCGGCTCGCCGGGAGTGGTGATGCCATACGGCACTGAAACGTTGCGGATCACGCTGAATACACTGGCCAGCGACAAGCGCGAGTCCTGGTTTTTCGGCACCGCATTGACGTAAAACGAGGCCCGGGCAAAACGGTCCGCCGAGCGATTGGTACCCGGTAGCATTACCGTCCCGCCGATGGCTTGCCAGTAGGCGTTCATGGCCAGTTGGGCATCGAACGCCGGGGAGTTGGTCATGACCTGATAGCTGCGATCATGGTGGATCACCTGCTTTCCATCGATAAACTCAATGATGGCGCTGTCACCCGATGCATCGGACATTGAAAGATGCAAGGTCGCCAGGCGACTTTCACCGGGCACATTGGCGGTAACCACGGTAAAGGGTTCAGTCTTGAGCACCGCCACCGCTTCGGCAACGCTGCTGAAATTGTCCAGTACATACTGGGCCCAGGCGGCAATGCTCAGCCCCGGTTTACCCTGATTGACCGGCGGGTACTCGGACTCGACCAGCCACAGCAGGTTAGCCGACAGCCCCGCTTCGTTGACGCCGTCGGTGGTGGAAATGTCATAGCCGCTGGCAATCACGCTGCCGTACTTTGATGTCCACTTCAGCGACCCCGGCCCTACTTCACCTGTGCGCTGCATGCCCTGGGGGAAGATCCACAGGTTGGTGGCCACGTCGGTTTTCCAGTCCATCGAACGCGCCGTAATCACCCTGTCGTTGTCCCCCAGATACACCAGGCGGGTACAGGCAGTAGCCACCGGCAGCGCCAGCATAAAGCCCGCCAGGGCCAGCGTCAGGTTGCGGGTGTGTTTGAGCAGTTGCATTCCCTTGTCTCCTCGGTACTTGTCAGAAGCGCATGGACAGGCCCAGTACCGGGCCGCGCTGGGTCACGTCGTACTTGAACTTGTTGCCGGTAAAGTCGGTGGTGCGGTAATTTTGCGCCAGAACCCGATAGCCGACGCGGATGATCGTGGGGTGATCGGCCAGGTACATGCGATAACCCAGGTAGCCCTGGGCGTTCCAGGTTTTCTTTGAGGAGGTATCCAGCCCGCCGGTGTCGGTTTCACCGGACAGGGTCCAGCGGTCGGTCAGGTCAGCCTGCATGCGCAGCCCTACGAACGGGTCGGTCCACTCGGTTTTTTTCTTGGTGCTGAACCCCAGCGAGTCAATGTCCAGCTTGGTTGACAGCTTGGTCCAGCGCACACCGATCGTAGGTTCGACACGCCAGGTGCGCGGCTCGCCAAAAATCGTTTGACCACCCAACTCATACTCATAGGCCCGGTAATAGGTGCCGACAGCCAGGGTGCTCTGGGTGATCGCCAGGCCCACCTTGCGCCCGTACACCCGTTCGGACTAATCGGTTTTAGCGTGGACGCCGTCGATATAAAAACCCAGTGTGCGATTGGTCAATTCCAGATTGCCCATAAATACCGTGCTCAGGTTTTCCCAGACATCCGCAAACGGAACATCAACCTTGGTATTGACCCCGCCAAGCGCCGCCTGCCCGCTCATGGAGGGCGCCCAGACAAAGGGGCTGGCCAGCAATAACCATTGTGAGTCCGCAGGCTGATCAGCATGTGCCACCTGCACGAACAGCAACAGCGGCAAAGCCGTTGCAGCTCTATTGAACCTTGTATTTTTCATCGCCCTGACTGACCAGCATCTGATTTGATCATTAGGTATAGCAGCTCTCACCTGAAAACCTGCTGTCAGGAGTAGGCATTGTTGCGATCAAAAACTCTTGTATGGGTTTTTACATAAACCAGCGATATTCCCGGGCACTGATTTCCTGCATAAAGGCCAGATGATCCTGGCGCTTGTTCTCGCAGTACACATCGACAAATTCGCCGCCCAGCCCTTCACGCAGCTGCGGCTGGTGCTGCATGGCGCGCACGGCCTCAAGCATGTCCAGCGGGAAGGCGATGCCGCTGCTGCGGTCTTCGTTCAGGGGCAGGATCGGCTCCTTGCCCGCTTCCAGCCCGTGTTCGAGCCCCACCAGAATCGCCGCCAATACCAGATACGGATTGGCATCAGCGCCCGCAAGGCGATACTCGACCCGCAGGTTTTTACTGTCCGATTCCGGGATACGCAAGCACGCATCGCGGTCCTCATACCCCCAACTGGCCTGGGTGGCGATATTGGTCGTACCGCCCAGGCGGCGAAAAGCATTGTGGTTAGGTGCAAATATCGGCATGCACGCCGGCAGTAATTCCAGGCAACCGCCGATAGCGTGGCGCAAGGGCTGCTGCTGGTTGGCCGCCAGCAAGTTGTTGCCGCCCGCGTCGTACAGACTGACATGCACATGCATGCCGCTGCCCGGGTGCTCCAGGTAGGGTTTGGCCATAAAGCTGGCGCGATAGCCATGCTTGAGCGCCACCCCGCGGGTGCTGCGACAGAACAGCGCCGCCCAGTCCGCGGCACGCAAACCGTCATCGAGGTGAGCGAAATTGATTTCGAACTGCCCCGGGCCCAGCTCGGCCGTAATCACGGTGGCATCAATCCCTTGGGCCTGGGCCGCATCGACCATGTCATCCAGCACCGGGGCAAAGCGCGACAACCGCTCGATATGCATAGTGGGCTGATCGTCGGCATCATCGCTCAAGTGATCACGGGGGAACTGCGGCAAGCCATCGCGCAGCTTCTTGTCGAACAGGTAGAACTCCAGCTCGAACGCCACCACCGGGCGAATGCCTTTGCGCGCCAGCCGGGCCAGCACCCGGGCCAGGACTTCGCGGGGCTCAAAGACGATCGGCTGTTCAGTGCCGTCAGAAGTGATCAGCATCTGGCCCAGGGGCTTGTCTTCCCAGGTCACCGGCTTGAGCGTGCCCGGTACCAGACGCCGCACGGCATCCGGGTCGCCATCGTTGAAACAATAGTCGCCTATCTTGAACAATCCGCCCTGCACCCCTAGCAACACACAGTTCTGCGGCAGTTTCAGGACGCTGCCGGCCGCGACTTTTTCCAGCATGTCGATGGGGTAACGCTTGCCGTAGAAATGCCCGGGGATATCCAGGGAGATCAGGTCGACATAACGCACCTCGGGGTTGCGCTGACGAAACGCACGCACTTCGGCCAGCAGATCAGAGCAGGCAGCATCCATCTTCAAGGTTCCTTTGTTGTTATCAGGTGTAAACCCACAGCACGCGGGCAAGCTGCTGTGTCAGGTTGGCGTAGCGACAGCGCGTATGGCTGTCGAACTGGAAACTGTCACCGGCATTGAGGGTGGCAGGCTCAGCGTCGTCGCCCAGCCACAGGGTCAATTGCCCTTCAATGACATAGCCGCCCTGCTCCGAGCTGTCGGTCATAAGCCGTTCGCCGCTGCTGGCGCCCGCTTCCAGCAGGCTTTCGAGCATGGAGAACGACGCACGGATTTGTGGCGAGACCAGGATATCGGTGATGCCGTTGCCCAGGTACAGCGTGCGTCGCTCGTCCGGGCGGGTCACCCAGGGCAACTGCTTGGGCTTGGGCAAACTGTAGAAATAGGTGGTGGGCACACCCAGGGTTTCACTGATGGCCGTCAGGTCGGCCACCGTGGGCTGGGACAGGCCGCGCTCGACCTGGGACAAAAAACCCACGGAGCGGCCAATTTTATCGGCCAGTTCCTTGAGCGTGTACTTCTTGTGCTTGCGCAGGTCGTGGATAAGGATGGCCAGGGCGGCCATCTCTTCTTGCTTGTTCATCCCGGGCCGCCATGAAATTTAAATCATTTATTTTCATGAAAAAATACAGATTAAATTTCATAAACGCAAGATGCCTCCGTACAGGGGAGTTTTGTTCAATACGCTTGGGTCCGCGCCCCATAACCTCAGGGCTCAACCTTGGAGCGGAGAACAATAACGATGAGCGTGCTGATTTCAATGGCGGCGTTCGCCCTGGCAGCCTCCATCTCACCGGGGCCGGTGAATGTGGTGGCCCTGAGTTCGGGTATGCAGTTCGGCCTGGGGCCCAGTCTGCGCCATGTGCTGGGGGCCACCGTCGGTTTTGTGGTGTTGCTGCTGTTTACCGGTTTTGGCCTGCATGAAGTGCTCAAGCAGTGGCCGATCCTCACCGACCTGATCCGCTGGGCCGGCATGGCATTTTTGTTGTACCTGGCCTGGAAACTGGCGATGGATAACGGCCGCATCGAGTTTGGCGGGGACGCCCGGCAGCCATCGTTTTTTACCGGCGCCGCCATGCAATGGCTCAACCCCAAAGCCTGGCTGGCGGCGGTTGCAGGTATGGGCGCGTTTGTTTCGGGGGGCGAAGCCACGCTGATCTGGGCATTTGCACTGATCTACTTTGTAGTCTGCTACCTGTCAGTGGCCTGCTGGGCCTACACCGGCGCCTTTCTGAGCCGTTACCTGCACAGCACCCGGCGCATCCGCCTGTTCAATCGCGGCATGGCGGCCATGCTGGCGGGCTGCGCGGTGTCCTTGCTGTGGTTTTAGCCCTTGTACTGCCCGGGCGTGGCCGCGAGGTGTTTTTTGAACACCCGCTGGAAATGCGCCTGATCGGCAAAACCGGTTTGCTGGGCGATATCGGCGATCAACGCCCCTTCGCGCAGTTGCGCCTGGGCATGTTGAATGCGCCGATTGATCAGATAGGCGTGGGGCGTCATATGGTAACGCTGCTCGAAGGCACGGATCAGGTAAGCCTCCGACAGGCTGGCGGCGGCACAGATATCCTGCAGGCGAATGGTGTGCAGGAAACGCTCGTCGATAAATTTGGCGGCGCGCTCCACCCGTGCATTGGCGCTCTTGCGAAGCACCAGCGGGCCGCCCAGTTCCTGTTGCATCGCTGAAAAGAACTTGACCGCCGACTCGTGCTTGGCCAGCCCCTCGAGGTGCGGGTCGACCAGCTGCGCATACAGGGCGGTCAGGCCATTGAACAACCCCGGCGAGCGGGTGTGGGTGGCTGCCAGGGGCTGGTACACCCCGCTGGCCTGACCGTCAAACGCCTGTTGAATGCCTGCCAGCCACTGCGCATCGACATACAGCATCACATAGGACCATGGCTGGTCGTCCAGCGGATTACAGGCGTGGACATCTCCCGGGTTCATCAACACCACGGTGCCGGCGCTGATACCGTGACTGGTTTTCTCATGCAGGTAAGTGCAGCAGCCGGAGGTGATGGCGCCGATGGAGAAAATCTCGTGGGAGTGTCGGGCATAGCAGACCTTACGGCCATCGGCGATGGAGCGCGCTTCGATAAAGGGCAACTGCGCGTCCCGCCAGAACCGGGGTGTAGCGCAGTGTGTTGACGGGCTTGCGGGCATGGTAGCGTGACCGTGATGGGCAGGTGTCTGATCACCAGACTAGCACCTTGGCTGACCGTCCGTAGCAGCTGCCGCAGGAACGAGGCTGCGTTCGGTTGCGAAGCGACCGTAAACCCTGCGAGTCGGGTTTACCTGGCACACCGCAGTGCCTGATTTTGCGGCGACTGCGTCGCCGGACGCAGCCTCGTTCCTGCGGCAGCTGCTACGGGTTACAGTTTTATTGGCTCGCTGTAAGGCGTCTGCAAATCACGCTCGGGGATTTCCCAGATCACCAGTTTTGGCGGTGTCTGCACGAATGCAGGGTTGCTGAAGTAGCCATTGGCACCACCGCAGAACTCGCCACCGTCCTTGGAAAAGTCACCTATAGGCGCACCCAGGGCCTGCTGCAAAAAACCGGCAAAGTTGGAGTTGCGCGAAAACGATGTGCCGATCAAGGCAACGTTGGGCAGGTTGTCATCGCCAAACAGATCATCCAGGTTGTCAGCATCCCTTTGGGATAAATCGGCTTTCTCACTGAACCGGCTGGCCGCCACCGATTCTACTGCGGGTTGCAACCCCACTGGCAACCATTCAAGACCGGCCAGTCGCACCAGATCTCCCGGGCGACGCGCCGGGTCTTGCCGGGCAATTTCATAAAGCTTGTGCGGCGTGGCGCTGATCCCCATTGCCTGTACCTGCACGGCAATGGCCCTGGCTGCCGCCGAGGCCCCGGCTTCACTCCAGTGGGTATCAGTGCGCAGATAGGCATCGCTGCCCACAGACTGAAGAACTGGCGCGAGATCCACAGCGCTCACCCCTGCCTTGTTCAATCCCTCAACCCAGGCTTCGGCGCGATGTTGCAACTGTACCGGGCGGCGTAAATCACAGAGTTGCGCACTGGCAATCCGGCTCTTGTCCGGCACCACGGCCACCAGCAAGCGGATACCACGCCCGGCTAACTGCTGCTGGATTTGACGCACCGCTGCTGCCTTGGTTTGAGCATTAACCTGAGCATGACGATTGATGCGCATTTCATCGGTCAAGAACAGCCAGCCCGTACAGCCCGGACGCACCCGCGCGCCGGTGTCGTGGAACAGCAACCAGCTGGCGCCACGCTCCAGATCGGCCGCCTTTTGTGCAACGCCGGACTCGGACAACTGCTTGGCAATTCTGTGGGTCACCTCGCCATGCAGCACCGCATCACGGCTCAGGTCAGGGGCAAGCATCTGTATTTTGCCGCTGGCAAACAACCACAGGGACGAGGCAAAGCTCGCCGCCAGAAACAGCACAAACACTGCGCCGCCAAATCTGCTCACACTGGCAGTGAATTCAGTGGCTACAGCCGGTTTGGGCGATGACGAGGACATGGGCGCGACCATTAGAACTGGAAGTACAGAAAGGGCACCGCTTCACGGCTCGCTATCAAGGCGAACGACAGCAGAAAACCCGCGACTGGCCACAGCGCCGCCATCGGCGCAAACCAGAATTGCGCACCAAAACGCTCTTCATACCGGCGCTTGAACAGCGGCGCGATGATGCACGCCACCCCCAGCAATGCCGCCAGGCCGTGAGCCGAGCGCAGGGTCACGGCCAGCGCGTCGCCCAGGGCAAACTCGTGCAAACCCAACTGAGCGGCGTACATATTCAGGGCCGAAGCAAAATCCTGAGCGCGGAACAAGGTCCAGGCCATAAACACAAACAGCAGCGTCAATGTATGTGACAACCATGACGGAATGCTCGGCAGGCTGGAACGCGACCACAACCGGTCCACACACAGCGCAATACCGTGGGCCGCGCCCCATAGCAGGTAGTTCCAGCTGTCACCGCCATGCCACAGCCCCGCAATGGCCATGGTCAGGAACAGGTTGCGATAGGTTTTCCAGGCACCGTTGCGGTTGCCGCCCAGGGCGATATAAAGATAGTCCCGCAGCCAGCTGGACAACGACATGTGCCAGCGCCGCCAGAAGTCCTGAATGCTGCAGGCCAGATACGGCTGGTTGAAGTTTTCCGGGAAATGAAAACCCAGCATCAGGCCCAGGCCAATGGCCATGGCGCTATAGCCTGCAAAGTCGAAAAACAGTTGCAGCGAGTAGGCCAGGCAGCCGATCCAGGCGTCGACAAAAGAGGGGTTGTCGAGGTGAAACGCAACATCCACCAGCGGCGACAGGGTGTCGGCAACCAGCACTTTCATGCACATGCCGATCATGAAACGGCGCGCACCCAGGGAGAAATTCTGCCAGTCGAAATAACGTTGGGTGAGTTCGCGACGCACCCAGTCATAACGAATGATCGGCCCCGCAATCGAGTGGCCGAACATCGAGATATAGGTGGCGTAATTGATGAAGCTGCGCTCCACCGGCACGGTGTGGCGATGTACATCCACCAGATAGGAAATCGCCTGCAGCACGATAAACGAAAGCCCGGCGGGCAGCGCCACCCGCTGCCATTCCAGCGGCATCGCCCCCGGATACGTGATCCAGTCAATCCAGGTCGCGGCCAGGATATTGGCGTACTTGTACCAGCACAGCACCGCCGTGTTGAACACAATCAACGCAATCAACAGCCGCACCCTGCCCCGGGAGTCCTCACGACTGCGATCGATGAGCAACCCGCCAAGCCATGCCACGACCGTCAAAGCCACATGCAACGCGAGGAACATCGGGTTCAACCAGCCATAGAACAGCCAGCTGCCGATCAACAGAATCACGTTGCGCCACTGCGGCTTGCCCAGGGCGTAGACCAGCATAAAGGCCGGTAAAAACAGCGTCAGGAACTCGAGTGAGGCGAAGACCATGGTGGCAGCAGAATCCGATCAGTGGGACAGCGTGTCCGTGGTACTCAACAAACGCGGCCCGCTGGCAGATGGCAGCAACAGCACGCTGTAGCGTTCGCCAGCCTTGAGTGCGCCCAGGTCCAGCGGCGCACCGGTGTTGGCGTTGGCACATACCAGTTGCACTGACAGGTTTACCGGGTTGATTGAACGTCGCTGCAGACTGGCGAACGGTACCGCCTTGAACAGATCGCCCGTGCGCCCGGCAGGACGCAGACTGGCATCGCTGCAGGACTTGTCGACATTGACAAACGCCAGCGAAGCCTTGAGGCCGTTGAAGTCATCCGGTGTTTCGCGCACCGCGACTTGTTCGATCCCGTCGCCTTGCGGCACCACCACAATGGTCGCGAACTCACCGGGCTCGACCTTGAGGTCCAGGGCCAACTGGTGCGCACCACTGGCCAGCGAGCCCTTGACGGCCTTGCCCGAATCCACCGGGAACAACAATGAAGCAGGCGCTGCCGTTTCAAGGCGCAACGGTGGTTGCCCGGGCTGGCCCATTACGTCCAGAGGGGCAGCGGTGGCGTTGACGAAGCGGATAAAGGCGGCGTCCTGATCGGGGCCAGTGGGGTACAGCGCCACCTGCGCGCTTGCCAGTACACAGAACGACAACGCATGAGCACCTGCGAGGGCCGCGAACACTTTACTCATTTTTTGGCATCCTTGATGACCGCGGTTTGCAGCAATGCTTTGTTGATCTCGTTGCTCCAGGTCCTGTAACCCGTGGCGGTCATGTGCTGGCCGTCAATCGTGGCCCACTGCCCGGGTTTAGAGAAAGCCAGCGAGTCGATATAGCTGCACGGTGCAACGTTGGCGGCGAGGAACTTCGACGTCATTTCGACGCGGGCAAAGTTCTTGCCGTACTTGCCACCTTCCGTGCCCCAGTTCGGCCCGACCCACACGCAACGAGTGCCATTGGCGGCGATTGCCTTGGTCAGCCCGGTGGTTTGCTGCCACAGCCAGGCCTTGGGAAAGGCCGGCTTGGTGTAGCTGGCCATGGTGTCGCCCATCACGATCAGCACCAGGTCCGGCTTGTCGGTGGCCAGCAACTGGCTGATCGGCACGGTCGCGGCCTTGCCGCCGAGCACCACGGCCTTTTCGCTGCCGCGGCGTTCTGCACCGCCACAGGTGCCCGGTGTTGCCTTGAGCCAGTCACCGGCGTTGGCGCCGCAAACGCCCAGCGTGTGAACGTTTGCACCCTGAGCAACCAGATCGTTGTGCAGAGTGGCTATCAAGTAATCAGGCGTCGCCAGATGGCTGTCGCCAATCATCAAAATGGTCATGCCTGCGAGAATCGATGCTGCCACAGTGAAAGCTCCTGCTGCTTAATTCGAAGAATATGGGGAAAGATAAGGACTGACCGGCATCGGCATGCGCCCGGTGAAATCTTCAAACATGTACCGCAGGTATAAACCGCCGGTCCATTGCTTGTAGTCCTGAGCGTTGTCCATGCCGAAGCTGCCCCCCAGGAAGTAGTTGTTGCCAAGGCGGTATTCCGCTGCCGCGCCAAGGTTGTAACCAATGCCGGTTTTGTTCTGGCCCGCATACTGGGTAGCCAGGCTGCTGCCGGACGCGGCAAACACCTGCGAGACCTGTTCCAGTTGGGCCTGCATGGCGCTGTCGCCGGGAAAGTACGGGGACGAGTCCTGCTCGATATGCTGCAGGCCCACCGAGCCCCGCAGGGTGTAGCTCAGACGGTCGGTACGTTGCGACCAACTGAACGGCACGCCGATTGAAAAGAAGTTCTGCGGGCTGAAGTAACCGCCATTACCGTAGGTGAAGTTGCCCTGGTTGTTGTCATAGCGGATGGCCGTGACTCCCAGGCCGGTGGTCAGCTGGCGGGTGTCGTCGTTGAGCAGGTACCAGTAGATACCGCTACCAGCTTCGACGCGGGTGTTGTCTTCGACGTTATGGCCCAGCAGCCTGTACAGGCCGGCGTAGCCGTACACGCCGTAATCTCCGTTGTCGTACCCCAGCTGCAGGCGCCCGCCATTGGCGGTCACGCCGCCCCACTTGAGGCCGCTGCGGGCGTCCTCGGCGCCGGCAAAGGACACCAGACTGTCGTTGACCGCACGCCGCGACAGGCTCACCCCGTAACGGAAGTTGCTGCCCTCGCGAAACGGGCGATCAATGCTCACGCCACCCACCGCCGTGCTGTAAAGGAAGCCCATGGGACTTGCACCCAGATCGGCCTTGAGGCCCAGCGCCGGCATTTCATAGCCCAACGCCAGACCGACGCCGCTGTCTTTCTGGCGCCCGGCCGAGCCATTGAGATCACCCAAGGCCGTATTCAGCTGGTCAGCATCAGGGGCCGTTGCCAGCAGGTTTTGCACGGCCGTCATTTGTGCATCGTTCGGCCCGCCAAAGCGGGTCTTGGCCGAGTCCTTCACGGCGCCGGCATTGAGTGACACCGGGGTTACGCGCAGGGCGATACGGTCATCCCCCACTGGCAAACTGATTTCCAGCGGGGTTTCAACATCGGTGATTTTGCTCAGGCCCGATTCGCTGTCGTTGGTGCGAATGGTCACGCCCTGGGTAATGCGGGGGCTGCGCTCCTGATTGATCTGATCCAGGGCACTCTGCATCGACTTGCGCGCTTCCTCCTGGGGATCCAGCGGGCGGGCCACTGTCACATCGCGGGCGTTATCCAGGCCACGACGCAATGGCTGAACGTGGTACTCCTGCTCCGCGGGTGTGATGTCGTCAACCAATGCCGCAATCTGCACCTGGGCCGGTTCCGGGATTTGTGAAAGATCGGCCTCGGACAATCGCGAGTGAGTGCGCTGGCCGGACTTGCCGACAAAGGGGTTGTCGGCAACCGCTCCGGCAAACGGATTGGCCTGGGCCTTGACCGGTGACTGCAGGGCAAGGGCACGGGCGTAAAGCTCGCCGGCCTTGGCGTTCTTGCCCTGGGCACGGAAAATACCTGCCGCACTGGCCAACACTTGAGCATCGTTCGGGGCCAGCGCAAGGGCTCTTTCGGTGGCGGTTTCAGCCCCGCGCCTGTCGCCGGACTTGCTCAGTGCCTGGGCCAAGCCGATCTGCAATTGCGCATCATCCGGGGCTTTGGCCAGTAGCGGCTTATACAGCTCAATGGCCTTGGCGCTGTTACCATTGGCCAGGTACATGCGCGCCAGGGCACCGACCGCCACAGGGTCATCGGGGCGCTGGGCCAGGGCCGGGGCAAGGGTGTCATAGGCGGCCACCAGATCGCCCTTCTCCCGCAGCAAGTCTGCCTGGCGCACGGTGTACAGGTACAGCACTTCGTCGTAGCTGCGCTGATCGGCCGGGGTCAACGGCTGGCGCTGCAACTCATGCAGGAGCTGGTTGACCTGTTCATCGTCTCCGGTTTTCAGCAGCACCCCTGCATAGGCCAGGCGTAAGGCCGGCGGCGGGTTGCTGCTTTGCGCGATGGCGTTGCGCAGCATGGACAAAGCATGCTCGGAGTCGCCGATATCGACATAGGCCAGCGCCAACATACCCAGCGACTGCGGCTTGCCGTTCGCCAGCAACTCGGCACGGCGCAGCAGGGTCAGGGCCTGGGCGCCATTGCCCTGTTTGGCCAAAGCCGTGGCCTGGCTGACCAGCGATTGCAGTTGCACCTCGCTGGCCAATTGCTGCATGGCCGTGGTGCGCTGGCTGACAGGTATACGCTCGAGCGTGCTCTGTGCGCTCGACCACTCCCCCATCTGACTCGCCAGCAAGGCACTGGCAAACAGGGCCTCGGGGCGCTGCGGGCTGGCTTTGAGCAGTTCATCCATGGTCTGGCGGGCCAACTGCGGGGTTTTGCCCTGCAGGTAATACAGCGCCAGATCATAACGGGTCCACACACCCTGCGGGTCGTTGCGGACCGCTTCTTTCTGGGCGGTAATCGCGCCCTTGAGGTCGCCACTGCGCTCGGCGTTTTTCGCCTGCCCCGCCGCCACTGCCGCGTGCAACGGGCGCAAATCGCCAAGGCGTTGCTGCTGAGCCGCAGTCAAGGCTTCGACCATCTTCAGTGCCCGGTTGGCCAGGCCGTTTTGTGCCATCACGGTGATCAGTCCCAGCATCGCATCCGGGTTGTCAGTGTCCAGGGCCAGGGCCTGACGGTAGCTGGCCTCGGCACTGTCAAGCTGGTTCTGTTCGGCCTGCACCCCGGCGAGGGCGAGGTAACCGTCGGCCTGCCGTGGCTTGCTTGAGATGGCTTGCTGCAAGAGCCTGCGGGCTTTGGCCAGGTCATTGTCGGCGCGGGCCTTTTCGGCCTGATCGAGCAGGCTCCAATAACGGTTGCCGTCCAGCGCTGCTTGCCAGCGCGGGTTGCCGCCACGGCCGATGGCCCGGCGCAGCAGTTCATTGGCATCGTCAAAACGCCCCTGCCGTTGGCGTACCACGCCCAGGCCACCCAAAGCATCGCTGTCGCTGGCCTGCTCCTTGAGCCGCGCCAGAAATTCCTGCTCGGCAACCTCCAGTTGATCGCTCTGCAAAGCCTTGAAGCCACGGGCAATTTGAGGATTCTGCGGCGCCGCCACACCCGCGGTACCGCGGCTGTTCATTTGCGTGCGAATGGCCGTATCGTCCGGATTGGCCTTGAGATAGGCCTCGAACAACGGCTTGTCCACAGGCCGTGGCGTGCCTACCCAAACCAGCCCTTCGCGCCAGCTTTCGGTAGCCTGGCCGCCCAATTCCGGTACCGTCGACAATTGCGCCAGTCGGCGCAGGCCTTCGGAACGGGTAGTTTCGTTGCGCACCAGCAGCTTGGCCAGCGCCAGGCGCACCCGTGCGTTGTCCGGCGTCTGCTGCTGCAAACGCTCCAGCCCCTGACGTGCCTCGCTCCATCCACCTGGCGTGTAGCCCAGGGCATTGTAGTATTCCAGCGCCAAATCACCCTGGGGCGCCTTGCCCGCAAAAATCTTGCGGTAAATCGGCACCGCCTTTTCAAGCTCGCCATTGGTCACCAGCAAGCGCGCCGTGTCCAATTGTTCAGCGTTGTTGCCCGTCTGCAGGGCAATGGCTTGCTCCAGCAACAAGGTAGGGCGTTCGCCCGGATGGGCGCGCCGCAGTTGCCCAAGATAATTGCTGGCACCGTCGATGCGTTTTCCCTTGAGCTCGAGCATGCCCAGGCCATACAAGGCATCGGCCTGCTTGGGGTCGATCAGCAACAGCTTTTTCCAGACTTCGGTGGCCCGCGCCTGATCATCCTGGGCCTGCCAGTATTGGCCCTGTTGCAACAGCGCCTTGCCCGCGTCGTCGAGGGCGGCGTGGCTGGCGCTGTGCATCAGGCTTGCAAATATCCCGAACGCTAGGGCGTGGCGGCGAGCTGACATTTTTATTCCCACATCGATTGTTACTTCCCCTGCACGGGGAAGTACTTGTCCATAAAACCCAGCAAAATCAGGCCTGGCTCACAAAAGTAACAGTGGGGGATCCCCCCCAGCCCACATCAGGCGTCAGGTTTCGAGTCATGGATTTCACGCTCGGGCTCGCCCTGCAAGCGCTTGTTGGCCCGCGCACGCAACAGCAGATACGCCAGCCCGCTGAGCAGGATCAGGCCCAGGCCGGTGAGCACCAGTGCCAGCACCAAATGGCGCGAGATCAGCCACTGCAGGTATTTGATCGGCCCCAGGCTGCCAACGTAATACTGTTCATCAGCCACCAGCGGCTCGATATTTTTGCCACGCACCACCACCAGACTGCCCTGGATCGACTCGGTGTAATCCTCGCCGCCAATCAGGGCATTGGTCACATCGGCCAGACCTTGCGGCTGGCCGCTGGCTATAAGCACCACACTGCGCCCGCTTTTGAGCGGCGACTCGAAACCGGTCAGGTAGGTGCTGTGCGTGCCCCCGGAGAACGCCATGGCCATGCGCGTTCTGCGCAGGTTGGCTTCAGGGTCCGGACTGAGCCAGTCACGCACACGCATCGGCAGATCAGACAGGTGGAACCGCAGTTGCCCTTCGGCATTACTGGCAGGCAGACGATCGGCCCATTGCGCAAGCAACGGCTGATTGTTGCCGGACGCCAGCACCAGCAAGTCCTTGTCCGCAGCGCTGGCTACCTGCGCGGCCTGGAGCACCTGCACCCCGGTAGCCGGATACCCGGTGGCGTGGCCGAAGCGGCCGAGTACCGTCAGGTAGGCAGCCAGCTCCGCAGTACCGGCGTTTTCCGGCAATACCACGGCGGTCTGCGACAAGTCAGCCAGGCGCGTGAACGGGAAACCGGCGCCCTTGAACACGCCGAGGTTGGGCATGGCTATAAAGTGGTCGTAGCCACTGACATCGAGGGTCGACTCGGGGTCAATAGCACCGCGCATGTTGTCGATGATGATGTCGTTGCATTCGCCCTGCTTGAGGTAATCAAACATGTAGCGCAGCTGCAGGCGCGACTCCAGTGCTGCCGAATTCAACGGCAGCAACACCGTGGTTTCACGGCCAAGGCTGTCATCGGATTTCAGCGCACTGAGCACACCGCCGTCGAGTTTTTCCTGGGACAGCAGGTTCTGCGACTGAATCAGGGCCTCGTTGAAACTGATGATCAGCGACGAATTATTGGACCGTTCTTGCGGCGTGTAGCGATACTTGAGGTGCAGTGGCGCACCTTCATCGCGCCAGGTAAACAAGTCAGGGGCAAAGTTCAGCGGCACGATAATATCGCCCGGGTTGTAGCCCGCGACGCTCAACTCCTTGGCTGGCAACAACTCACCCAGTTTTACCGGGCGATCACTGGGCAGCCAGTTCGGTGCGTCATAAGGTTTGCGCGGTTGCACCACCTCCATCCGCTCAATGACCACGCTATTGCCCGACAAGGCCTGGTTGCCCAGCACCAGAGCGGTCGCAGCGCGCTTGAGTTCGGTGCCGTCGCGACCGCTGAGCACCAGTAACTTGCCATTGGCGTCGTTGGGATTGGTCATGACGGTCAGGGTCGGCCCTTTGGCGGGCGGCAGGCTCAGGCTGCCCACCTGCAAAGCATCAGGGCCACTGACTAAAACCACAGCATTACCGCTTGCAGGGATCTGGTTGAACGCAGAGGAGAATCGCGCACCGCGATAACTGGCCTGGGCACCAAACCAGGACGACAGCGCACCGGCCGCTTCCAGCGTGGCATTGTCGGGCGATGCCGCAAATACAAACGGCAAGTCCAGGGCTCGGGCATCGCGCCGGTCAAAGAACGGCAGCGGCATGATCGCCAGATCGTCAGGCAAGGCCAGGGGGGACACATCAATGCCCAGTTCGCTGGCGTTGCTGATCTTGGCCCACAGGCTGGAGTGCTGAGGGTCCTCGCAACTCATGGTGTAGTGCCCGATAAACTGCAGGCTCAGGCGGTTGAACTCGGTAATCAGATGCGCCGGAATCTGCACTACCTGCTGCTGCAGTTGCCCGGCCTTGTCCTTGGACAACGGCAGGCTGGCGGCCACTTCATCGTTGACCAGCACGTTGATTTGCGACAGCTCCGCCAGCAGCGCCGGGGAATAGGTGTACTGCAGGTTGAGTCGGGCACCGGTAACGATCGAGTCTGCGCGTACATCGAAACTGACGCTGTCAGTAGACTCTACCCCGCGCAGGCTCATCGGGTAATTGCGGCCCAATTGCTTGAGTGTCACGGTGTAGCTTTTAGCGCCGGGTGCTACGGCTGCCGGGGTATTGTCGGCACTGGCGGTGCCAGCCAAAACAGCCAGCAAGGTGCACGCCAGGCGGGCCAACGCGCCGCGCGGTTCGCGTAAATTCGCGAAGGCTGAAGTTATAGGGTTCATCACTTGTCCAGGACATTTTCTAGCGTGGATGGGGTGACGCGGCGACGGCGCAGCAAGCTGCGCACTTCCATGGCCGAGGCTTTGAAGAGTTCGTGAATACCGCGCAGGCCGATGCGGCTGACTTCGCGCAAGGCCACCATCGGGGTGTCGACCTGCCCGCTGCCCCAGGTCTTGGCCCAAGTGTCAGCACGGGAGAACGTCAGGCGAACCAGATCGCTTTGCTGGCGCAGGCTCAAGACATCGAACTGGGCGCCGAGCAACTCGCCACGGCTAAATACGATTACCGCCGGGAACACGCTCAGGTGCTGGTTGCGAAACAGTGAAATCTGCACCCGCTCGCCCTGGGGCACACTGACCCCATCGGGCAAGCGCAAGCCCACGCCTTTTTGCGAGAAGTCCTGGGTCACGCCCTCGATCACGCTGCCATCGGCACGGGTCAGGTGCGCTGCCAATTGCGCGGCAACCCGGGGCTCGGCACGGATTTGCCGGGTCTCACTGGCAACTGCCACGGCGGCGCTGGTGATAATGACGTTGTAAAGCGTCCACACCAGATTGATCAGCAACGTAGTGGTGGCACCCTCCTCGCCCATGGCCAGGCGCGCGAGCCCGTACGCAAGGCCCGCCATGTTGAGGGTCAGCAGCACGATATACGGGCGGGCGAGCTTCCAGTCGAAGAATTTCTCGTCGATGATCCCGCCCTTGTTAGTAACGTTGAAGCCACCAAGCCTGGGGTTGACCAGCGCCACCAGCACCGGACCCATGATGTACCAGGCCAGTACGGTCTCGTAGACCTCGTTCCAGAAGGAATGGCGAAAGCGCCCCTGGATAGTGGAGTTGGTCAGGCTGGCATGGAAGATATGCGGCAAAGCATAGGCCGTGATCATCAACCCGGCGGCGTGGAAGATTTGCGCGTCAAAAAACAGAAAGGCCAGCGGTGCGGTCAAAAACACCAGGCGTGGCAGACCGTAGAAAAAGTGCAGCATCGCATTGAGATAGCACAGCCGCTGCCCCAGGTTCAGGCCTTTGCCAAACAGCGGATTGTCGGTACGGAAAATTTGCGCCATGCCCCGCGCCCAGCGGATCCGCTGGCTGATATGGCTCGACAGGCTTTCGGTGGCCAGTCCCGCAGCCTGGGGGATCGCCAGGTAAGCGGTGTTGTAACCGGCGCGGTTGAGCTTGAGTGCGGTATGGGCATCTTCGGTCACGGTTTCGACCGCCACCCCGCCGACTTCCATCAGCGGCTTGCGGCGGATCACCGCGCAGGAGCCACAGAAAAACGTGGCGTTCCACAGGTCGTTGCCGTCCTGCACCAGGCCATAGAACAGCTCACCTTCGTTGGGCACCGAACGGAAGGTGTCGAGATTTTTTTCGAACGGGTCGGGTGAAAAGAAAAAGTGCGGCGTTTGCAGCATCGCCAGCTTCGGGTCTTTCAGAAACCAGCCAATACTGACCTGCAAAAAGGATCGGGTTGGTACATGGTCGGCATCGAAAAACGCCACAAACTCGCCGCTGGTGACCTTCAAGGCTTCGTTGAGGTTGCCAGCCTTGGCATGACGGTTGTTGTCGCGGGTGATGTAGTTGACGTTGATCTGCTCACAGAACTCGCGAAAGTCTTCGCGGCGACCGTCATCGAGCACATGCACGCGCAACTTGTCCCTGGGCCAGTCCATCGCCTGGGCGGCAAAGATGGTCAGCTTCACGATATCGAGGGCTTCGTTGTATGACGGAATAAATACGTCAACCACCGGCCATTCGCTTGGCGGGCTCTTGAGCAATACCGGCTGGCGCCGAAGCGGCCAGGCCGTTTGCAGGTAGCCAAACACCAGCACCACCAGGGCATAGATTTCGGCCAGCACCAGGCCGTAACCGAATGCCATGTCGACCCAGTCGTCGAACCCCAGGGTTTCGGTCAGGCGCCAGTACATGTAGCGCAGCGAAGCGGTCAGTGAGAGGCCGATCATGATCAGGATGGTCATGCGCCCTGGAATTCTGCGTAGCACCAGTGCCGCAACAAAGCAGCCAATGGCAAAGATGCACTGCGCATATAAATCGAACGGCGCCGTGATAATCAGCAGGCCCAAAACCGCACAAACCCCAGCGGTACAGGCAAGCACTGCACGGCGTGCCGCAACCGGCAACTGATCAAGGCGATCAGACAGCGACTGGGCCCAACGCTGGAAACGAGTTTGCGCAACCCCGGGGGCGCTGCCTGACGGGTTCATGGGGCTGATATCCCTGTAGAACGGGCATTTTGCAAGCCGGTTTTGAGTTGCTCGCCAAGCAGTAAAACCCCTTCACCACCTGCAGACCGGGCGGGCACCGTCAACGGATTGCGGCCGTAAGCCAAGGCCTCGCCAAAACCGTGATCCTGCACTACCACCCCCATCAACTGCGCACCCAGACGGCGCTTGAGCACTTCGAGCATGTCGCGGGAAAACTCGCGCCCGGGCTCAAATTGATTGACCACATAGCTGCGCGCAACGTCGGCTCCCAGTAGACGGTCCATATGCTCCAGGGCAATAAAGCTGGCCGCGTCGGCAGCAGTGACCACCAGCACCTGATCGGCCACGTCCAGCGCCTGCTGCAGAAAGGCCGAGCGGCCGGTGGGCGTATCGACAATCACCAGGTCATGTGTATCCAGGTCCATGCGTTCCAGTTGCCGTGCCAGCCAGTGGCGGTCCTGGCTTACTTCGCGCTCCAGGGCACAGCGCTGGTCATCGCTCAACACGCCGTAGGGCAGCACTTGTACATCGTTGAATCCCTGCTGCAGATTGCTGCTCCAGCAGGCGCTGCCGATGCCGGTCACGCCGGATTCAACGCCGAGGTGATGGTGCAGGGCATTTTGCGGATCAAGGTCAATGGCCAGGGTCTTGCCACCCTCCAGACGCAGGCTGCTTGCCAGGCTGGCGGCCAGCGTGGTCTTGCCAACGCCGCCCTTGGCCGAGACCAGCACCACGACACGAGCCTTGCACTGCGGCGTGCGCAATTGTGCCTGCAGGGCCTCGGTTTCGGCCTGACGAGCAAGCGCTACTTCAGCGAGCAAATTACGCAGCGGGATGGCAACGTCGGCAGTGCTCATCAGCGGTGCATGATCGTTGGCCAGCGATGACAGGGGCACTGGGGCAACTGGCGACAGGCCAGCGAGTAGCGGGGCCGGGACCTGAGCAGGCACAGGGGGCTTATCCTGCACTTGCGGTGTATTGGGGTAATCGAACTGACTGTCGAACTCGTGATAACTGTCCGAAGTGGCGCCGAACCTGCTGAACAAGTTCGATATGTCGTCTGTACGACTCATAAGTAGGTTCCTTCCGCACTGAGTATTCACGACGCATGGCCAGCAACTGGGGCGCCAAAATAAGCCATCACAATGCCATCGTCAATAAATTGAACAAAATTGCATTAATATCGTAATTACAAGCACAGACAATTAGCTTATTAGCCATTTTATTGACGAATTCGGCATTTTTTTATTTGGCGCTGCTCGCATCGCTCTCAAATAATCAACCCAATCCTTTGTAATAAAAGGGCTTGAATGCGGAGACAGGAGAAAGTGGGGAATACGTGGGAAATGCACATCAATTAGACGAGTGATCCATTGGCGGACCGACAGACAGCAATTACCGCGCCATTATGAACAAAGTTGAACGTTACGCAGCGACTAACGGTGCACCGCTGGTCACTCTGATCGGATCCTCAGATTCATGCCGGTACTTTCGGGCACAACCATGTCTACCGGGCTGTTTACAGGCCCTTTTCGATGCGCGCCATCAATCCTGCCCTAAACTTTAGTTATTACCGGTTACCGGTAATAACAGGTTTCAAACCCGCAACGATAAGGAGAGCATCATGTCTGAGCACTTCAAAAACCTCCGGGGCGATACCCCCTTTGGTGCTGCCAGCCCGGAAGGCAAACGTGAACTGGCCGTCGCGGCGGCTTTGACCTTGATCCAGTCCAAGGTGCTGAATTCAGCCAGCTCCGGTCAGTTACAGACAGAGATGAATAACCTGAGCAAGTACGCCGATCAGATTCAGGCGGCACTTGAAGTCGAGTGAAGGAGCCAGACAAATCGCAGACAAAAAAAAGCCCGCCTTTCGGCGAGCCCCGGACCAACCCTTGACCGGCTCTCAATGGCGGCTGGACAAGTATTCGCGGCGCATATCAAGCGCCCAGCCATCGAGCACCAGCTTGAAATCATCCAGCGTCATGACCTGAGAATCATTTTCCAGCGCCAGCCCTGTCCCCTTGCGCACCACTTGCGCGACCACCTGCTGGTCAGCGGCATCGATCACGGCGATCTCGGTGCTGATTTCACTGTCCTGATCACGCATCCCGACCGCCGTGCTGACCCCAGCGGCGAGCAGGGTCACGGGCAAATACTCATAAAACCGCAGGCCCTGGGTACTAGCCGAGAGCGAGACTATGGCCGGCCTGACAATCAGCGTGCCAGGGCCCGGGGCCGCGACAACCGTCATGACCTTGCCCAGTTCGCGCTTGAGCGCAGCATCGTAATAACCGGTTACGGCCGACAGCGTGGACTGTGGCCCCCGCCCGGTCGGTAGCACCCACGGGTAAAACTGGCTTGGCTGGATATAGACGCCGGTGTAATGGCTGATATCCAGATCAGGGCTTACCCAGGACAGTACGGCCTGCCCGGAAGGCAACTGCTTTTGCGCCAACTGGCTGTAATCGGACAGATAGCCCGAAAACTCTTCGGGCGGGATGGTCTTGCTGGCACAGGCCGCAAGCAAAATGGACAAGGCAGCCAGCAGCGGCAGCGAAAGACTGGTTCGCATGAAGCAGGAATTCCCGGGACGATGTTTTACAGGAGGGTTCTCATCAGCCCCGGGTGCCAGAACGAGCGCGGCGGGACTAATTGCGCACAGCTTGCCTGAACGCAATTGCTGGCAGATGTCCGGTTTGTTTCCGCGAAGCAGGGATATTGCAGAGGTGAAACAAATGGCGGGAATTGATTGAGCCAGCAGTTAATAACCTAAAGCGCAGCGTGGATGACACGCTGCGCAGTTAAAGCACCAGAGGATCAGTCGTCCCTGTCATCACGATCGCGATTGCGGTCATAACGGCGATCATTGTCGCGACGATCGTAGCCGCGGTCATAACCCCGATCATCATGCCCGCGATCGTATCCACGGCCCGAGTCGTAACCTCGATCGTGACCATGCCGCCCCCCGTCGTACCAGACAGGCGCGCAGCCGCCCAGCAGAAAAGCGCCTGAGACGGCCAGGATCAATAGGGTTGTGCGCTTCATTTGAGCGTCCTGAAAGAAAAGGTCATAAATATGACAATAAAAACGACCAATGATTCCTCGACACCCGCGGCTGCTCCCGCCCTCGCAAAGACTGCGTACTGGGGCACACGCCCTACCTGACCCAACCACTTTCGCCTGCCTGGTGTTGGTTAATTGGGGAGCAGAATGACAACCGACGGTCAATAAATCTGCAAAAAGCAGTGCAAGTTGACCTGATCAAGCTTCAATTACAGGTATAGAACCGCACCGAACAACCAGCGCCAACGACAGCCTGTCGCTAACTGCCCGATCCCTCACGGGAGGTCGCATCGGAGTGTGATCCGGGGCTGCCGGCCAGCGCACAAGCGCAGCTGACAAGCATCAGGCAGATCGCACTCCGATGCGGACAGATAACCGGCTCCAGGAGAACCGGGGGCGCATTGAACGCCTTCAGAGCAGACGCGCCCTGGATAAAAGCGTTTCAGTGATCAGCGCCACAGCCTGCGCCTTAGAAGTCAAGGCCGTGTCGATGCTGAATGGAGCAGTGCCCCACGCCTCATATTCATGATCGAGAACAGACTGCCAGGTTGGGGGCGTCAGCCCGGGAATATCGACCTCCCTGGTTTCCACCCGACGCTGGTGCTCGCGCCTGTCAGAACAGATCACCTGAATGTTGACCAAGGGCACATCAGCGCGCTGAGCAATATCACTCCATGCCTGTCGGCTTTCATCGACCGGGTTTACACAGTCGACTATAACCGTGTGGCCAAAACGAAGATTGCTCAGAGCAAGCTCATTGGCGACCATGTAACCGCTCTTGCCCACCTCTTTTGCAAGAACGCCGGCGTTTCGAATCGCCTGTTCGATGGTATCGACCCTTAGGTAGACGGCACCCGTTCTGCCGGCAAGCTCGCTTGCGATAGTCGTTTTTCCGGTGCCTGGAAGGCCGCTGAAGACGATAAGCATTTTATGTCCTTGAATGGGTCTGGTGACTGCCCGTTATACGCAGAAACCGGGCCACTTCAGTCATTACGCAGCAACCAATGGGTTCTTGCACAGAGCAGGCTCGCTCGGTGGCGGAGCGATAGAAGCAGGTAGCTAAAGAACATTGTTAAAAGCCGTACAGACTCGTATTTACTACCACTCAATCATGCAAGTTCTGGCCTCTGGTACACGTAGATAATTTGGGCCGACCTGTTTTCTTTATCAAGAGCGCGGGAGCTAGTTACCCCGACCGCCAGCAAACGACCAATCCTCACTGCCTGTGGTGGTAATTACCACCATGACATCTTCCTCGCTGAGCCCAGTAGCCTCGTTAAGTTTCTCGACCAGAGTGCGGTAGAAATGCTGTTTCGTTTCGACGCTTCGTGAACGGCCAGCGGTGATAGCAATCAACACAAAATCATGACTGCGCGGCCCGCCCAGGTACTCGGGATTGAAAATCAGCTCACCGACATCATGCTGATGGATGACCTGGAAGCGATCTGCGCCAGGCACCTCAAAACTCTCGACCAGAGCGTCATGCACCCCTTGGGATAGCGCCTGCAGATACGCAGCGGACTTTCCGCGATGCAGTGAAATACGTGCAAATGGCATAAATAGTTACCCTTGGCTGGGAGCACGACTGGCTTGCACATCGCTGAGCTGCTTCAGGCCAGAAGCAGCCGTCGGCCAGCCTGAATAGAACGCCAGATGAGTCATGACTTCCTCCAATTCGTCATTACTCAAACCGTTGTCCAGCGCTCGACTCAAATGGAACGGCAGTTGCTCCAGCCGGTACAGCGCCACCAGGGCAGCCACCGTCACCAGGCTGCGCTCACGGGGTGTCAATTGCGTTCGCTTCCACATATCACCAAACAGGGTTTGATCAGTTAAATCGGCAAACTTTTGCGGGAATCTGCCCACGTGCTCTCGCCCGCTATCCTTTAATGTATTCACGACCTTAATCCCCGAATTACCTTGTCAATCGGACAAAACTATCAAGTCGCGGTAATTGCGAATATCAGATTTAATAGGATCAACTGTTCCAAATTTGTGGATTATCCGATGCGCCGTCCAACTTTCGATCTCGATGTATTGCGCACCTTCGTTACCGGCGTTGAGTTCAACAGCTTTGCCAAGGCTGCGGATTGCCTCGATCGATCTACGTCCGCAGTGAGCGCTCAATTGAAGAAACTTGAAGAGCAGATGGGCACCCCGGTGTTGGCCAGATCAGGACGTGGCCTGGTCTTGACACCTGTGGGAGAAATCCTGCTCAGCCACGCCCGCCGGCTACTGGAGCTCAACGACGGGATCTTCTTGAGCCTGCATGAAAGCCAGACGACCGGAACCGTTCGCTTCGGAGTTCAAGAAGATTTTGGGGAGCATTTCCTCAGCGACATCCTGCGACGCTTCGTTCAAGCCTACCCAATGGTGAATCTTGAAGTCAGGATTGCGCGAAACGCTGAATTACTTTCAATGGTAGAAAGCGCCGGCCTGGACTTGGCCCTAACATGGGACACGGAGCGCAATTCGCCGCTTGCGACGAGACTGGGTGAAACGCCGATGCACTGGATCGGGGCTCGTAACACACGACTGTCAACCATGATGGATGACTCACCGCTGCCATTGATCCTGTTTGATGCGCCGTGCGTGTTGCGCAGTGCCGCCACCCAGGCACTGGATGCCGCGAATATCCCCTGGCGAATCGCCCTGACCAGCCCCAGCGTTGCCGGTATATGGGCCGCCGTTGCTGCTGGATTAGGCTTGACGCTAAGAACCCGCATCGGGCTACCGGGCCATCTCGACATCGTTTCAGGCTTGCCCCCTGTACCACACCTTGGTTACATGATTCATAGCTGTACTGAGGCTCCCACACCCGCCACGCGTGAACTCGCAGCATTGATCAAAGCGAGCCTACAAGAGCCGGCATTCAATTTTGAAATTTCGAAATAAATTCTTAGCTTGAATCAAGCAGCCCAGACGTCGAACTAGCGGCTTATCGCGCAGCAAATGGAGTTGCCCCTATGAAAAAACACACCTTGTATGCGCTGTTGGTACTGCTGGCGGGATGCAGTACAGGGCCCTATCTGCATCCAGAATCAGCCGTGGGCCAAAACGCCCTCCTCGAGCGTACCTGCCCCGGGCCAAAGGCGGCGATGAGCTATACACCTCTTTCTGAAGAACTCGACTGGGTTCATGTGCTGGTTTATGCAGCACCGCCGGGTACATCCAGTTGGCCAAGCAACAAGCGCTCAACTGACACGGAACTGCGCCTCTTCGGTCGCCTGTACAAACCGCCTTACCTGCTCAACCTGAACACCCCGGAACAACGCAGCGCGGCGCTCAAACAGACCCCGCCCGTCCTTTGGGTGAGTGCCGCATCGCCCATGGTCACCGTGCAACTGGCTACAGGGCAGTCTTATCAGGTCAGCGTTGAACAGCTGGAAACCGGTTTTGATCCGAGGAAAATCTTCCACGCGGGCTTCAAGGGAACACCCTTGGGCAAAGGGGATATGGATGACTTCACCGTAACCTTTCCGGATATTTTCGTGAACGGTGAGAAAGTCCCGATGGCACCTGTCCACTTCAAGAAGCGCGAAGAACGCTACGCACCGGTATTCAACTGCTGAATAACAAATCAAGTAGCGACTCGCTCGCTTTGGGCAAGCGAAGGCCTATGACCACATTCCGGCGAATGAGCGGTCAACCTTTCATGAGACTCGAGCGTTGGCTGCCTGGCTATATGAGCAACAGGGATTTGCTCAGGATGACATTCAGGGCTTGATGGGGCATGCCGATGTGAAAATGACGGCGCATTATCATTCCGGGCATGGGCCGGAGGCAGTGATCTATCACAAGGTCAAAGCCGATCTGAAACTGCTGCCGTTGGTGGTTTGCCCAATGATTGGCCAAACGAGAACAACAAAAAAGGGCCCACCTTTCGGTGAGCCCTTCTAGACCGCCCAGCAGAGCGGATTTTGTTTGGTAGGCGCGATTGGACTCGAACCAACGACCCCCACCATGTCAAGGTGGTGCTCTAACCAACTGAGCTACGTGCCTGCTGTGGGGTCGCATTCTATAGATTTGCGGAGGGGTGTCAACACCTTTTTTGCAGCTAACCCTATGAATAGTCGAATTTTTTATTTTTAACCCGAAAACACTTAGCCGCCAGTGGCTGGCGGGCGGTTTTCAACTCAGGTAGCATCGGCTTCACTCGTAAAAAATATAAAACAGAGGCTGCAGAATGTCGAACACTCCCTATCCCCAGTCCTACTATGCGGCTTCAGCCAATCCAGCCCCTGGGCGCCCTGCCCTGCAGGGCGAGGTGGAGACGGATGTGTGTGTTATCGGCGCCGGTTATACCGGGCTGTCGAGTGCGCTGTTTTTGCTGGAGGCCGGCTTCAAGGTCACGGTCCTGGAAGCAGCGAAGGTGGGGTTCGGTGCTTCCGGACGCAATGGCGGCCAGATCGTTAACAGTTACAGCCGCGATATCGATGTGATCGAACGCACTGTCGGCGCCAAGCAGGCTCAGTTGCTGGGGCAGATGGCCTTTGAAGGCGGCAAGATCATTCGTGAGCGTGTGGCCAAGTATCAGATCCAGTGCGATTTGAAAGACGGCGGCGTGTTTGCCGCCATCACCGCCAAGCAGATGGGCCATCTGGAAGCGCAGAAAAAGCTCTGGGAGCGTTATGGCAATACGTCACTGGAGCTGCTGGATCAGCGCCGGATTCGTGAAGTGGTTGCCTGTGATCAGTATCAGGGCGGGCTGCTGGATATGAGCGGCGGGCATATTCACCCGCTCAATCTGGCGCTGGGCGAAGCCGCTGCCGTGGAGTCGTTGGGCGGCACCATTTATGAGCAGTCCCCCGCTGTTCGCATTGAACGCGGCGCCAATCCTGTGGTGCATACCCCCCAGGGCAAGGTGCGAGCCAAGTTCATTATCGTCGCAGGCAATGCCTATCTGGGCAATCTGGTACCGGAACTGGCTTCCAAGTCCATGCCCTGCGGTACACAGGTAATCACCACCGAGCCCCTGGGTGATGAGCTGGCCAAGACTCTGTTGCCACAGGACTATTGCGTTGAGGACTGTAACTACTTGCTCGACTACTATCGCCTGTCCGGTGACAAGCGTCTGATTTTCGGGGGCGGCGTGGTGTATGGCGCACGGGACCCTGCCAATATCGAGGCGATTATCCGGCCGAAAATGCTCAAGGCTTTCCCGCAGCTCAAGGATGTGAAAATTGACTATGCATGGACGGGCAATTTCCTGCTGACGCTGTCACGCCTGCCTCAGGTCGGTCGTATCGGTGACAACATCTATTACTCACAAGGTTGCAGCGGGCATGGCGTGACCTATACCCATCTGGCTGGCAAGGTGCTGGCTGAAGCCCTGCGCGGGCAGGCAGAGCGTTTTGATGCGTTTGCCGATCTGCCCCACTACCCTTTCCCCGGCGGACAGCTGTTGCGTACACCGCTGACTGCTTTGGGTGCCTGGTATTACAGCTTGCGGGACAAGTTCGGCTTTTAACTCTTGTGGTGGCTATGTGGGAGCGGGCTTGCTCACGATGGCATCACTGCGTTGTGCCAGTCACACCGCGTCGCTTGCATCGCAGGCAAGCCAGCTCCCACAGGGTGATGCCAACGCTTACTTTTGGGACTCCAGAGTCTTGATCGCTGTAGCCCCGGCCTGTTCCTGGCCCGAGCGGGACAGTTCATTGGCAATTTTCAGCCAGCGGGTCTTGTCGACGTTGGCCGGCAACTGGGTTGGCGACAGGATCAGCACGGCCCAGCCGCCAGCATCCTTCCACGCCGACTCGAATTTGCTGAAGTCCATCAACCGCCGACGCTCCATACCTGAACGCAGCAACACCGTGCCTTTGGCGCGGTTGTAACCCACCAGCATCGCGTAGCGCGGCTCGGACCACAGGGTGCCGTCGCTAAATCGCAGCATCACCGGGTAGCCGGCTGCCACTTGAGTCAGCAACGCAGACAGGGATTTGTCCAGCGGGTACACCATCAGCCCGTAACCCGCCGCAAGCTGCTCGATATTAGATTGCAATGAGGCTTCGGCACCCGGTAACTGCAGCGGTTTGACCAAAAGTCCGGGGGTGATGCGGACTCTTTGCTCACTGAGCATGCCCGCCAATATTTGCGGGGCACCCTGGTTGGCATTGCCGCGGAAAAACGGCACGCCATTGAGCTCTACCCGTTCTGGCAAGCGTCGAAACTCAGGGGGTTCGACACTGGCGCAGCCCACCATCGCCAACGCAAACACCCCCATCAGCCACAGCCGCGCCGATTTTGCCCCTGTCACTGCCCGCATATTGCCTCGCCCTTAATAAACGCCAGACCTCAAAGTCCGCCATGACCGTCAATCATAGGGCGCCAATAATGCGAGGTATAGCCTTAAGCCACAGCCCAATGGCTGATATAGAGCGAATCGATTAGCCCTACACGACCTTCGGTCAATAGACTGCAACATCGCACAGGCTAGACTGTCATCTGCTTAGCGTGTGTTTGAGCCCGTAGGGGGCAAAGGAGGCACTGATGAGCCCGATACTCACTATTTTTCTGCTGATCGCCGGTTGGCTGGCCGTTGCTGGCGCCATGCTCTGGGGCCTGATGCGTATTAGCCGCCATCATCACCCGCAGGTGCAGGCAAAACCGCAAGATATCCCTGAAAAACCGGTAGCTGGCGCAGCAAGCGCACATTGAACCCACAAAAAAGCCGTCCACCCCAAAGAGAGTGGACGGCTTTTTAACATCAACCTGCGTTTACTTGATCAGCGCAGCCTGACGCCTTTCCCGGATCTGACGCGCCACAATGTTGAGTGTTTCAACCGTGGCCGAGAACGCCATCGCTGCATACACGTAACCTTTCGGCACATGGGCACCGAACCCTTCAGCGATCAAGGTCATGCCGATCATGATCAGGAAGGCCAGGGCCAGCATCACTACGGTCGGGTTGTCGTTGATGAACTTGGCCAGAGGCTCCGAAGCCAGCAACATCACCATCACCGCCACCACCACTGCAATCACCATGATCGGCAAGTGCTCGGTCATGCCCACCGCCGTAATGATGCTGTCGATGGAAAACACCAGGTCAAGCATGAGGATCTGGCCGATGGCAGCGGCAAAGCCCAAGGTGACTTTCGACGACACGCTGTCGGCTTTTTCTTCCACTTGCGGAGTCATGCTGTGGTGGATTTCGCTGGTGGCCTTCCACACCAGAAACAGACCACCGGCAATCAGGATCATGTCCTTCCACGAGAAGGCCTTGCCCAGCACTTCAAATACCGGCGTGGTCAGTTGCACGATGTAGGCAATGGTACCCAGCAAGCCCAGACGCAGGATCAGTGCCATGCCGATACCAATACGGCGTGCCTTGGTGCGGTATTGCTCAGGCAGTTTGTTGGTCAAAATCGAGATAAAGATCAGGTTATCGATACCCAGCACGATTTCCATCACGATCAACGTGGCTAAAGCGACCCAGGCTGCGGGGCTGGCAGCCAGTTGTAAAAGATATTCCATAGGTGTGTTCGGACTCTGCAGTAAGACCAGTTAAATAGCTTTAGATGAATCTTGCTTTTCTTGCTCAGGCTTTTCTTTTTCAATCAGCCCACCGGTGGCTTCGCTGAGCGCTTGCTCCGCAGCCCTGTGAGTGTCATCAATTGCCTGTTTAGCGGATTCAGCGGTTTTGCTCAGCACCTGTTGCGCGGCTTTTTCAGCCTGGTCGCAACCCGCAATCGTCAGCAAACCTGCCGATAACAGTACGGCTACTGCTGCTTTTTTCATGTTCATGGTCATTTCCCTCTCTAAACCGGCGGCCACCAAAGTGGCTTGCGCATAACGCGGGATTCTAGAGAATCTAACACTTCAGGAAAATTCGTATTTTTAAACGCTATACTTCGGTTTTTACGAAGTGTTGCGACGCTGATGCTTAATTACCGCCAATTGCATTACTTCTGGGTCGTGGCCAAGACCGGCAGCATTGTTCGCGCTTGCGAGCAACTTAACCTCACGCCGCAGACGATCAGCGGGCAAATCAGCCTGCTCGAAGACACCTATGGCCTGCCGTTGTTTCGCCGGGTCGGACGCCAACTGGAGCTGACCGAGACCGGACGCCAGGTGCTGCCTTATGCCGAGCAGATCTTTCAGGTCGGCAGTGAACTGGAAAGCATGCTGCGCATGGCGCCCAAGGAACAACAGATCTTGTTTCGAGTGGGTGTGGCCGACGTGGTGCCCAAGTCGATTGTGTACCGCCTGATTGCTCCGACCATGGAGCTGGATAAACCGATTCGCATCACCTGTCGCGAAGACAAGCTTGACCGGCTACTCGCGGACCTCGCTATTCAGCGTCTTGATTTGGTAATTTCCGACAGCCCTATGCCTTCGCACCTGGATATCAAGGGTTTCAGTCAAAAACTGGGCGAGTGCGGCATCAGTTTTTTTGCTACTGCGACGCTGGCCCAAGACTATGCCGAAAACTTTCCGCATTGCCTGCAAGGCGCGCCGCTACTGATCCCCGGGCCCGAAACCATGCTGCGCAGCCGCTTGTTGCGCTGGCTGGCCGAGCAGCAGATCCAGCCGCGAATCGTGGGGGAATTTGATGACAGCGCGCTGATGCAGGCTTTTGGTCAGTCGGGGATCGGCGTCTTTATCGCACCCAGCGTGATTGCCCAGGAAGTGATGCGTCAGTTTGATGTTGAATTGATCGGCCACACCGAGGCTGTCACCGAATCCTTCTACGCCATTACCGTGGAGCGCAAGATCCGCCACCCCGGCATCGTTGCGATTACCGAGGGGGCACGCCGCGAGTTGTTTACCCCGCGCTAGCACACACTGGCGGCGCCTTGGCAGTCATCAGCACCAGCGCCAGCAGAATCGATACCAGGATAAACCCGGCGGCAGCAAACCCCAGGTTACCCAGGCCATAGCTATCGATTACCCGCCCCCCCACCATCGCACCCAGGCCGATCCCCAGATTGGCCCCGGCAATGTTCAGCGACGCGGCAAATGCCGGGGCATGGGGGGCAACTTTCATCAGCCGCACATGGCTGACCAGAAACATGGCCGCCTGGGTCACCCCCCATATGCCCATGGCCGCCGCCAGGCCCAGGGTTGAGTGAATGCTCGGCACCAGCGCCACCAGGCCGCCGATCATAAAGGCACAAAACACCATCGAGGCGATCAGCGGATGGCGATCCACCATGCGCCCGCCCAACGAGTTGCCGATCAGGCCTACGGCGCCAAAGCCCATCAGGCACCACCCCACCAGCGTGCCGTCAAAGCCTGCCAGGCGCTCAAGAATATCGGCCAGATAGGTGTAGGCCGTAAACATGCCGCTGAACACCAGAACGGACAACACGATATGGCCAATCATCAATGGGCTGCGCAGCAGGGCAAACTGCGAACTCAGGGTGACGCTTTCTTTCACTGCCCGGGTGACAGGTAAATAGATCCACAGCAACAGCGCCTTGGCCAGGGCGACCACCGCCAGAATACCGAAGGCACTGCGCCAGCCCCAAGCATCCGAGATCAGGGTGCCTACAGGAATGCCAAATACCGTCGCACAAACGATGCCGAACCCGATTTTGGCAATCGCCCGCCCGGCGTAATCCGGGCCTACGATATCCACCGCCGTTTCGCTAGCCAGAGCCCAAAACACCGGCAACCCCAATGCCGGCAGCAGCCGCGCAAAAGCCATCACCCAAATGTTCGGCGCCAGCGCCGCCACGGTGTTGGCGAAGGCGAACATCAGCAAAATCGAGATAAACAGGCGCTTGCGCTGAAAACGCGCAAAGTAGGCGGTCAAAAACGGCCCGAGGGCAGCGACCGTAAAGGCGAACAAGGTCACCAGCAAACCGGCCTGGGGCACGCTGACCTCCAAGTCGCGGGCTATCGAAGGCAGCAGGCCGACGATGACAAATTCGGTGGTGAGCACGGTAAAGCCGGCCGCAGACAGCAGCAGGATGGGCAACAGCATGAATAACTCCAGAGACAACGAGGCCAGCGAAAGCCCGAAAGGCCCGCTGATTTGAAGAAAAGTGGGGGATGAGCAATGGTAACAGAATGCTTCACCTTGAAGCGATGTAACCCGAAACAAGTTCAACCACGGATGTGGCAGATTGCCCCTGCGTAGGAAAGCACCTACACGTCTATGATAAAGTTCGTATCCCGCCGACTTGCGTCGATCAGCCTGCCCGTTTGCCGCCGATCGCCCCACAGTTTTTCAATGCGCTACCCAGAACAACTAGAGAAACCTTTATGACTGACGCTCCACCTACCCTGCTGCAAAAGCTCATGCGCACCAGCCTGGTAACCCAGATTGTGATCGGTCTGATTGCAGGTATTTTGCTGGCATGGCTTGCGCCCTCGGCAGCGCTTTCGGTGGCCTTTATCGGCAAGGTGTTCGTCAGCGCCTTGAAAGCCGTTGCGCCGATTCTCGTGTTTGTACTGGTCATGGCCTCGATTGCCAACCACAAGCACGGCCAGGAAACCCATATCCGCCCGATTCTGGTTCTGTACCTGTTCGGCACCTTTGCTGCTGCTGTCGTGGCCGTTATCGCCAGCATGCTGTTCCCGTCGAATCTGGTACTGGCCACCGAGAACATCGCCATTACCGCCCCCGGGGGTATCAGCGAGGTACTGCAAAGCCTGATGTTGAGTGTGGTCGACAACCCGGTCAGCGCACTGATGAATGCCAACTTTATCGGCATCCTGGCGTGGGCCATCGGCATGGGCATTGCCATTCGTCATGCCGGCGACACTACCCGCACCGTACTCAATGACCTGTCCAACGGTGTCACCCTGATCGTGCGCGTAGTTATCCGCTTTGCACCGCTGGGCATTTTCGGCCTGGTGGCTGCCACCCTCGCCTCTTCGGGCTTCGGTGCCCTGCTGGGTTATCTGCACCTGCTCACAGTGTTGATTGGCTGCATGCTGTTTGTGGCGCTGGTGGTCAACCCGCTGATCGTGTTCTGGAAGTTGCGTCGCAACCCGTATCCGCTGGTATTTCTGTGCCTGCGCGAAAGCGGGATTACCGCGTTTTTCACCCGCAGTTCGGCGGCCAACATTCCGGTGAACATGGCGTTGAGCGAGCGTCTGGGCCTGCATGAAGACACCTACTCGGTGTCCATCCCGCTGGGGGCCACCATCAATATGGCGGGCGCGGCGATTACCATCACCGTGTTGAGCCTGGCTGCCGTGCATACACTGGGGATTGCGGTCGATATTCCGACTGCTATTTTGCTGAGTGTGGTTGCAGCCATTTGCGCCTGCGGCGCATCGGGTGTGGCGGGCGGTTCGCTGCTGTTGATTCCGCTGGCGTGCAGCCTGTTCGGCATCCCGAGCGAGATTGCCATGCAGGTGGTGGCCGTGGGCTTCATTATCGGCATCCTGCAGGACTCGGCGGAAACCGCGCTCAACTCCTCCACCGACGTACTCTTTACTGCGGCGGCCTGTATGGCCCAGGAAGACAAGCCCCTGCAACAGGGCTGAGGCCATGTGGGCGGGCAAGCCTGCGATGCTTACAACTCGGTCTGTCTAAATAACCGGGGCGCTACCATCGCGAGCAAGCCCGCTCCCACAGTAGGTCAGGCCAGCACCTGACGTTGAGGGTGCCAATGAACCTGTGGGAGCTGGCTTGCCTGCGATGCTTACAACCCGGTCTGTCTAAATAACCGGGGCGCTGCCATCGCGAGCAAGCCCGCTCCCACAGTGGATCAGGCCAGCACCTGACGCTGAGGGTGCCAATGAACCTGTGGGAGCTCGCTTGCCTGCGATGCTTGCAACCCGGTAGGTCTGAATGACCAAGGCGCTGACACAGTGCGCTTGATTAGAACGCGCCCATGTAGTCACGCTTGCCGATCTCAACACCATTGTGGCGCAGGATCGCGTAAGCCGTGGTCACATGGAAGAAGAACTGCGGCAGGCCGTAGGTCAGCAGGTAAGCCTGGCCAGTGAAGCGTTTTTCTTTAGGCGTGCCCTGACGGGTGATGATTTCGATGCCTTCCTTGCCATCGATTTGCTCTGGCTTGATCCCGTCGACAAACGCCAGCACTTTGCTGATCAAGGCTTGCAGGTCGGCAAAGGTCACTTCGCTGTCGTCATATTTTGGCAATTCGATTTCAGCCAGACGGCCCGAAACACCCTTGGTGAAATCAACTGCGATTTGCACCTGACGCACCAGCGGGAACATGTCCGGGGCCAGGCGTGCTTGCAAAAACACGCTCGGGTCGATGTTCTTGGCCGTTGCGTGAGCTTCAGCCTTGGCCAGCACACCGCTCAGGGCGTTGAGCATTTGTTTGAACACGGGAACGGAAGCGGCGTACAGAGAGATAGTCATGGAAGTCTCGACAGTCTGTGGGCAGGAATGCAATGTGCGCCGATTATAGACACGCCAGCGCCCATCTGGTGTATGAAGATCAACCCCAAGCTCAGCCCCTGGACACCCATATGCCCTCTGCTCATCCCTCTACAGTTCCAGCAGCGGACCCGACCCAGGCGCTCTATCGCAAAATCACCCGCAAACTCATTCCCTTTCTCTGCTTCTGTTATCTGGCCGCTTATCTGGACCGGATCAATATCGGCTTCGCTAAATTGCAGATGCTAGGTGACCTGCAGTTCAGCGAAACGGCATTTGGCCTGGGGGCGGGGCTGTTTTTTGTCGGCTATATCCTGTTCGAGGTACCCAGCAATCTGCTTCTGGAGAAAGTCGGCGCCAGGGTCTGGATAGCCCGGATCATGATCAGCTGGGGCCTGCTTTCGGCCTGCACCCTGCTGGTCACCACGCCTGCCCAGTTCTATGTTGTACGCTTTCTGCTGGGGGTGGCCGAAGCCGGTTTTCTGCCCGGGGTGCTGTATTACCTGACCACCTGGTTCCCGACCCAGCGACGGGGCCGCATCATTGCCCTGTTTATGATCGGCATGCCGCTGTCCAGTGTCGTCGGCGGGCCACTGTCGGGCTGGATCATGGTCGCCTTCGACAATACGGCGGGGCTGCGCGGCTGGCAGTGGCTGTTTGTGCTTGAGGCGATCCCCAGCGTATTGCTGGGCATCCTGACCTTCTGGGTTCTGCCAGACAGCCATCACACGGCAAAATGGCTGAACGCCGACGAAAAAGCGTTACTGGAACAGCAACTGCACCAGGACAACGCCGAAGGCCAGAACAGCAAGCACAGTTTTCGCGACGGGTTCTTTAACCTCAAGATCTGGATGCTGGGGGGTATCGACTTCTCCATCCTGCTTAGCGCCTACGCAATGGCATTCTGGATGCCGACGTTTATCCGTAACGCCGGTGTGGCCGACAACTTCCATATTGGCCTGCTCACCGCCCTGCCCAGCGTTGCCGCCCTGATCGGCATGCTGATGATTGGCGCCAGCAGCGACCACCATCGAGAACGCCGCTGGCATATCATTGTGCCCTTTGTGATTGGCGCGGCCGCGATGGCAGCCAGCACTTTTTTCAGCGACAACCTGCTTGTGATCGTTTTGCTGTTTGCCATTGCCTCGGCCGCCATCATTGGCGCCGTACCGGTGTTTTTCAGCTTGCCGGCCACCTTTCTCAAGGGCCGTGCTGCCGCTACCGGCTTCGCCCTCGCGTGTTCGCTGGCCAATATCGCAGGGCTGGTGAGCAATTCCCTGATGGGTATCGCCATCGACGTAACGGGCAGCAGTTCCGGCGCGTTGTGGTTCTTCGCCAGTTGCCTGCTAGTGAGCTGCCTGCTGGTGATCGCGCTGCCTGCCAAAGTGGTTAACCGCTGACACGCAAAAAGACTCTCTGCCACAGACGGGGCGACATGCCAGTCGCTCTACCGCGCAAAAAACACCACAATGGTCGCTGGCAACGGTTACTCAAATTGGAGATGAAAATGGACGTTCCCGCTGATCAGTTCTCAGAACAGGTACCAAACGATGCTGACGCAGGACCTCTGCTCAACAGTACCGAGATCCGTATTCTCGGCTCCCTAATCGAGAAACAGGCCACCAACCCGGAAACCTACCCGCTGACGCTCAATGCCCTGGTGCTGGCGTGCAACCAGAAAACCAGCCGCGAGCCGGTGCTCAACCTGACCCAGGGCCAGGTCGGGCAAAGCCTGCGCGCCCTCGAAGGGCGTGGCTTTACCCGCCTGGTGATGGGCAGCCGCGCTGATCGCTGGGAACACAAGGTCGACAAGGCGCTGGAGCTGGTGCCTGCGCAAGTGGTGTTGCTGGGCCTGCTTTTTCTGCGCGGTCCGCAAACCCTCAACGAGTTGCTGACCCGCAGTTCGCGCATGCACGACTTTGAAGACACCGAACAGGTCCAGCATCAGCTGGAACGCCTGATTGCCCGCGACCTGGCCCTGCTGGTACCGCGTCAGAGCGGCCAGCGAGAAGACCGTTACATGCACGCCCTGGGCGACCCGGCCGATATCGAAACCATCATGACTGCACGCCAGCAACCTGCAGAACGCTCAAGCGCGCAGGCAGTCTCGATAGAGCGTTTCGAAGCCCTTGAGGCGCGCATTGCAGCCCTCGAAGCCCGTCTGGCAGAGCTGGAGTAAAAGCGTTTTGGGGGCGAGCTCACTCGCCCCCAATCGCCATCAGCTGCGCGCGAATGCCACGGCCGCCTGGAACTGCTCGGCGGTGGGCCGCACACCGGTGTACAGCACAAACTGCTCCAGGGCCTGAATGGCAATAACCTCAAGTCCGGTGATGACCTGCTTGCCCTGGGCACGACCGCGCACGATCAGGGGTGTTTCAACCGGGATCGCCACCACGTCGAAGATAATATCCGCACGATCAATGGCATCTGCCTCGAAAGCCAGATCATCGGCCTCGGCCCCGCCCGCCATGCCGACAGGTGTAACATTGATCAGCATGTGCGGCCTGCGCTCGCCCAGCTCAGGCTGCCATTCATAACCGCAACTTGCTGCCAGCGCCGCCCCTGTTGCCTCGTTGCGCGCAACGATCAGGCCATTGCGATAACCGCCATCGCGCAGGGCCGATGCCACCGCCTTGGCCATGCCGCCACTGCCGCGCAGGGCAAAGGTCGTGTCTTTGGGTACTTTATGGCTGCCCAGCAGTTGGGCAATGGCTATGTAGTCGGTGTTATAGGCCTTGAGGTGGCCGTCGGTGTTGACGATGGTGTTGATCGAGGCAATGGCCCGGGCTGACGTGTCCAGTTCGTCCACCAGCTCGATGCAGGCCTCCTTGAACGGCATCGACACGCCGCAACCACGAATGCCCAATGCCCGGATACCGGTCACTGCGCCCGCCAGATCCTTGCTGCTGAAGGCCTTGTAGTAAAAGTTCAAGCCCAGTTGTTCGTATAGATGATTATGAAAACGCAGCCCGAAATTACCCGGTCGACCCGACAACGATATGCACAGTCGGGTGTCTTTGTCCGGATTCATTTGCATGCTCATCTCCTTGCTGAATGCTTTTAGATGGACGGCACAAGCCGTACCGGGAGTTTTGTTGGATCATAGTGGAGCGCCAACGCTGAATCGTCTCAGCGCCCGCAGACCTTACACAAAATTTACCCGGACGCTTCGCAGTTTTTAAAATAAATACGGTCTTAATGTTATCCCCGGGTTTAACTGCGGTCTGGTGCAGGCCGAATCGTCGGGGCGGGAATTCGAGGAATCGTCATGATGCGTAGCATCCCCAAAATCGCTTTGCTTATCGGCACCCTGGCTGTTGCAGGGCAGGCATCGGCCCATGGTGGCTGGGGCCCCGGGCCTGCAATTTTTGGCGCGGTGGTGGGTGCCGCGGTGGTTGGCTCGGTTATCGCTGGCCACGAACAGCGCCCGGTGTATGTGCAGCAACCGGTGTATGTGCAGCCACAGCCGGTTTACGTACAGGCCCCACCTGTTTATTACCAACCGCAACCGGTGTATGTCCAGCCGCCCCAGCCCGTTTACTATCAGGGTTACTACGGTCGACCGCAACCGGTGTACTACGGTCCGCCACGGGGTTACTACGGCCCGCCGCGCTGGTAACCGGTGCTGGCAGCCGGCAGGCTTGGACAGCTGCCGGCAGGTCCGGATAGATCATGTGAATGTCGCGGACAAGACACCGTAACGCCCCGGACTGCGGCATCATGCAGCTTGGCTGGCGCAACAATCGGCACATTCATAAAAACAAGGACGACCTTTATGCCTACACAAAACCCGCACCATATCGTCGGGCTCTGCACCTCCAGCAAGGTGTACAACACTCTGACCGAGCTCAAGCAGCTCGAAGGTCACCGCACCGCCAAACTGCTCTCCCTGCTGACCCAGCACCTGGTTCGCGAAGGGCTGCTGAGTGATCAGGAAGTGATGCACATGCTCGATCAGGTGGTTGACTGACACCTCATCGACATCAATGACCACTATCACGCGCAATGATTTCTTGCGCAGCGGCACAGCCCGTAAGGTAGCGCCATTGTTGAAGGAGGTCTGTATGCCCAAGATTCATGTCATGTCGGTGATCGGCAGTGCCGTTCCCGCCCCGCTGCGTGCCGACGGCCTGCTGGCATGCTGGTATGTGGTCAGTGACGGCGTTGCCGTCAGCGGCCCGTTTACCTCGCGCGCCGCCGCCCAGCTCAAAGCCACCAGCGAAACAGATAAAACAGCGCCACACTCAACGCGACACTGAGCAGCACATTGCGGCTCCACAGCATCAGCCCGATGGCGCACAACCCGGCCAGCAGGTAGGGGTTGGCCAGGCTCAGATCCAACTGATGGTCCTTGACGAAAATGATCGGCCCGCAAATCGCCGTCAGCATCCCCGGTACGGCAAAGCCCAAAAACTCCTTCACCCCGCGATTCAGGCGAATCGGCAAGCGTGGCTCCAGAAACAGGTAGCGGTTGAAAAACAGGATCAGCGTCATCCCGCCAATAATTGCCCAGATCATGCCCAGTACCCTCCCAGCCGCTTGCAGGCATAGCCCGCGACCATACCCGCCAACCCGGCCAGCACAATCGCCGACTCCCACTGCCAGTGACTGAACACCACCACCGTGAACAAAGAGACCGCCACGCAGACCACGGTCGGGATATTGCGCACCACCGGGGTAATCAACGCGATAAAGGTGGCCGCGATCGAGAACTCCAGCCCTAGCTGATCCAGCCCCGGGATGCTCTTGCCCAGCACCACGCCCAGCAGGGTGAAAATATTCCAGCCCACATACATGCACAGCCCCACACCCAGGGCATACCAGCGATTGAAGGTGTTCTGGTCGAAGGGGCTGACCAGGGCAAAGAACTCATCGGTGAGCAAAAAACCCAGCCCGAAGCGCCATTTGGGCTCGAGCGGCGCCACCAGTGGGCGCAAGTGCATGGCATAGAGCAAGTGTTGCGAGGTCAGCAGCAAGGTGGTGACCAGAATCGAAATCGCACTGGCACCGCCCTTGATCATGCCAATGGCAACCAGTTGCGCCGCACCGGCAAACACAAACAGTGACAGCCCCTGGCTTTGCGCGGGGGTCAGCTGGGCATCGATTGCGGTGGAACCGGCCAGCAGCCCCCAGGGGGCACACGCCAGGGTCAGCGGCAGGCAGGCAATTGCGCCGCGCATAAACGCGGTTCGAGCAAGGGCATCAGGCATCAAAAACATTCCGGCAGTAAGCAGCGGCAAAGGGTCGCAACATCAAGGTAAAAAGTCTTGAACGATCTTGCTCTGCTGCCCTCATAACTTGACGCGGCCTGCGTGAAAACAGCCCGCCGCGTTTGACGAGAGAGCAAACCTGGTCTTTAGTCAGCCGCATTCAAGAGACGTTAATTCCGATCAACCGCTGCCACGAGGAACCACCATGAAAGACCTGAAATCCGCCAAGGAAAGCAGAAAGGCCGATCTGCGGACACCTACGGCACTGAGCGAAAAAGCCTGTATCGATATCGCAGCCGAAGTGAACGCGCTGCTCGCAGACACCTTCGCCATCTACATGAAGACCAAGAATTTCCACTGGCACATGTCCGGCCCGCACTTCCGTGATTTCCACCTGCTGCTCGACGAGCAGGCTGACCAGATCTACGCGACCACCGATGCCATCGCCGAGCGTGTGCGCAAGCTGGGGCGCACCACAATCCGCTCCATCGGCCACATCAAGAAGCTGCAACGCCTGCTGGACAACGACGCCGACTTCGTGACGCCGGAAGACATGCTGGCAGAACTGCGCGAAGACAATATCCAGCTGGCCGCCTATATGCGTGAGACTCACGACATGTGCTCCGAGCTGGGCGATGTGGCGACTACCAGCCTGCTGGAAAACTGGATCGACGAGGCCGAGCGCCGCGTGTGGTTCCTGTTTGAGTCGTCGCGTACCAAATAACCCCTGCGTAGCAGCTGCCGAAGGAACGAGGCTGCGTTCGATTGCGAAGCGATCGTAAAACCTGAGCATGCGGTTTATCTGTAAAAACCTGTGTTCTGACTTTACAACGGCTTCGCCGCCGGACGCAGCCTTGTTCCTGCGCCAGCTGCTACGGTCACGAGCACCCGCAGAACCATGAATTTTGTTTCACAGTCTTCGAACGCAACGAGCGGTATATTCGCTGCGCTCATTGCTCATTCAATGAACCCCTTGCCCGCACCTCCCCTGCGGGCTTTTTTTCGCCTGTCAAACGCCCTGCCTGAACACCAGCGCCTTGAGGCCGCACTCGACATCGGCGTCCGGGAACTCCGGCGGGTTGTCCAGGCGCTGAACAAAACGCAGGCTCGGCGCATCACGGGTCACGCCATCGATCAAAAAATCCGAACCCAGTGCCGGGTCATTCATGCACGCCAGTACTGTGCCGTTTTCACCGAGCAACTCCGGCAGGCGGCGCACCACGCGCTGGTAGTCCTTGGTCAGCAAAAAGCTGCCTTTCTGAAATGACGGCGGATCGATGATCACCAGATCGTAAGGCCCGGTGCTTTTCACCTTGCCCCAGGACTTGAACAGCTCATGACCCAGAAACGTCACCTTGCTCATGTCATGCCCGTTCAGGCGATGGTTGTCGCGGCCACGGCTCAGGGCCGCACGGGACATGTCGAGGTTGACCACATGCTGGGCGCCGCCTTCTATGGCGGCCACTGAAAAACCGCAGGTATAGGCAAACAGGTTCAACACTCGCTTGCCCCCGGCATTGGCCCTTACCCAGTCACGACCATAACGCATGTCCAGGAACAGGCCGTTGTTCTGTTTGCGGCCCAGGTCCACGCGATAGCGCAATCCGCCTTCAGTCAGCGTCCATTCGTCAATTGCCTCGCCCACCAGCCATTCGGTGTCGCTTTGCAGCGTATAGCGATGTTGCAGCACCAGTGTGTGTGCACCGCTGGCCTGCCACGCGGCTGACTGAACAATGGCCTGCAGCAGTTGCTTGAGTGCAGCCAGTTGCAGGGCCTCGGGCTCCTTGAACAGAGAAACCAGCACCACGCCTTGCAACCAGTCCACCGTCAACTGCTCAAGCCCGGGCCAGCAACGTCCACGCCCATGGAACAAACGCCGGGTTTCAGCAGGCACAGCCTGCAGTGCAGTCAATAAGTGCTGGTGCAGGGTGGTTAACGCTTCAGGAGTCATCAGGCCGACCGGTCAATTTCAAGGGGCCGGCATTTTACACAATTGCACTGCCCTGCCTAATCGGCACAGTGGAAATATTTGTTAATACAGAGGGTGATATTATCGTTTTACAGTAATTTTTTATCGCAATACGATAGTTTCACTGCGCAGGGCAATACGCTTTCCCTGGGCAGATTCCGGGCTTTTTACAACCACAAGCAGAACCAGAAGGACTGTTCGATGAAAACCGATCCCCTTGCCAATCGCAGCCGCATCCTGGCCACAACCACGCTGGCACTTGTCGCGGGTATGTTGCTGGCCAATATCGCTTACTGGATTTTCCCCAACGCCATAGGCACTTATGTGGGCGGGTTCAACCTGAGCGCCATGACCGAAACACTGCAGGCCGACATCCCGTTGATGCCCTGGTGGCAGGTTGCTGGTGCCATAACCCTGTCCAGCATCCCCCTGCTGATACTCGCCAAAGGCTTGCTGGCCCTGCGCAGCCTGTTTCTGGCCTACAGCAAGGGCGAGTATTTCTCGACCGAATCTGCCGAGTTGCTGGGTAAAGTGGGTAAAAGCGTTTCTATATGGGTGCTGGCCAGCCTCCTGTTAACCCCGGTCATGAGTGTCTGGGTCACCATTTTGCGGCCTGCGGGCGAGCGCTTGCTCACGATCAGCTTCGAGCCGTCGCATCTTGTTGCCTTGTTCCTCTCGGCTTCCCTTATGATCATCGCCCGCAGCCTGTACAAGGCGTGTTCGTTGGCGCGGGAAAATCAGCAGTTCGTTTAAGAGGCCAAAATGCCGATCGAGATCAAGCTGGACGTCATGCTGGCCATGCGCAAGGTCAAATCCAAGGACCTGGCGCACAGGGTGGGCATTACCGAGCAGAACCTGTCACTGCTCAAGCAAGGGAAAGTAAAGGGCATCAGGCTGGCAACCCTGGAAGCCATTTGCATCGCACTGGATTGTCAGCCGGGGGACTTGCTGCATTATCAACCGGAATCGTAAGCACGCACGCCTGCGAGGCCAAGCCCTCGCAGGCGGCGCACCAGGCTCTGCCTGCCTGCACTTCAAAGCCTCCAGTCCGTTCAGCCAACCAACAGCATCCTCCTGCTAGGCTCGCCGCGGCACCCAACCTTTTTACCGGTATATTCGGATTTTCTCTGACAAACCTCTGCAAAATCAGGCATTTCTGCCGCCACTGATCCATACTGACTAAATGTAACGTCATGTGTATAACAGCCGTTGCAGCCCGGTACTTCCCAACCCTTCTTGAGTCATTCTGCGTGAAAATTCATCTTTCCATTTTGAGCCTGTGTTTAGTTCTGGCAGGCACCAGTGCTTCTTCAATCGCCGCAGCGGCTGAAAGCACTTCGGCCCCACGGGATACCTCGCAACTGCACATCGCCTCAGGCAGTGCGCTGCTGATCGACCTGCAAACCAACAAAGTGATTTTTGCCAGCAACCCTGACGCCATCGTGCCAATTGCCTCCGTCACCAAATTGATGACCGCCATGGTAGTGCTGGATGCCAAGCAGTCGATGGACGAATCCATTTCGGTCAATATCAGCGACACCCCGGAGATGAAGGGCGTGTTTTCGCGGGTAAAAATCGGCAGCGAGCTGTCGCGTCACGAAATGATGCTGATCACCCTGATGTCTTCGGAAAACCGGGCAGCCGCCAGCCTTGCCCACCACTATCCGGGGGGTTATGTAGCCTTTATCGCGGCGATGAATGCCAAGGCCAAAAGCCTGGGCATGATGAGCACTCACTATGTTGAGCCGACCGGGTTGTCGATCCACAACGTATCCACTGCCCGCGACCTGAGCAAGCTGCTGGCAGCGGCGCGGCATTACCCGATGCTCAGCCAGTTGAGCACCACCAAGGAAAAGACCGTGGCGTTCCGCAAACCCAACTACAGCCTGGGTTTCAGCAACACCGATCACCTGGTCAGAAAAGACAAATGGAATATCAAGATCACCAAGACCGGCTTTACCAATCAGGCCGGTCATTGCCTGGTGCTGGTCACTGAAATGGGTGGGCGCCCGGTGTCCCTGGTCATTCTGGATGCCTTTGGCAAGTACACCCACTTCGCCGATGCCGGTCGAATTCGCAACTGGGTGGAAACCGGTAAAAGTGGCGGTGTGCCCGACGTAGCCCTGCGCTACAAAGCCGAAAAAAACCTGCAGAAAAACCAGCTGACAGCAGGTCAGGCGGGTAAGTGAAGAAGTACGGGTGAGATGAAATGCAGGCACTTGCCCCGGGGAGAGGATCGGGGACAAATGCCTGCGTACTGCTCGTTACAAACTGCGGATAGAAAGAACCCCGTCACCTGGACGGGGTTCTTGCCTGGCACATGCTCAGATCAGTTTTGCAGAGCAGGCTGCGAATCCCCATTGATCGGGATGCGTTTGGCTTTTGCCTCTTCCGGCACCACCCGCTGCAGGTCGATGCTCAGCAAACCATTGCTCAGGTTTGCGCCTTTGATCTCGATATGATCATCAAGGCGGAAGGACAATTTGAATGCCCGCTGTGCAATACCTTGATGCAAGAAGGTCACGCCTTCTTCGCTGGTGCTTTCGCGTTTGCTGCCGCTGACGCTCAGCACACCTTTCTCTACTTGCAGGTCCAGATCATCTTGCTGGAAGCCTGCAGCTGCTACCACGATGCGGTAGCTGTCTTCACCCCGTTTTTCAACGTTGTAAGGTGGGTAGCCGCCGCTTGAATCGTTGCGCAGTGCGGTTTCAAACAAATCACTAAAACGGTCAAAGCCGACAGAATTACGGAACAGTGGCGCCATTGAAAAAGCGTTGCTCATAATTTCATCCTCCTGATTTCAGCGAGACTTTGTTACGCGACCCGGTTTCGGCATCGCGTACCCCTTAGATAGGGACCGTCAAAACCATTTCAAGGCTTTTTTTGAAATTTTTTTCAGACGCTTCAAGCTACATCGACAGGCGGGTTGTTGACCATGTGCCGGACCTTCTCACAGTCTGTTTCACGACGCATGGCATTGAACAACACCACCGCTTCAGGATAGTTGCGGGTCAACATTGCCAGCCACTGCTTGAGCCGCCCCGGTGCCGAGCGCGGGGTCAGTTGGGCCTCGGCCTGAGCCCAGAAGTCGCGGATCATGGGCTGCAAATCGGCCCAGGTCATCGGCACTACCTCAACACCGGCGCGGGCAGCGGCAATTTGCGCGGCGAGATCGGGGCGCGACACCAGGCCACGGCCGAGCATGATGTCTTCAGCGCCACTGATTTCGCGGCAACGACGCCAATCTTCAACCGACCAGATATCGCCATTGGCAAACACCGGCACCTTGACCGCTTCCTGCACCTGGGCAATGTATTCCCAATGCGCAGGCGGCTTGTAGCCATCCATCTTGGTCCGCGCATGCACCACGATCTGGCTGGCGCCGCCTTCGGCCAGGGCGATTGCGCACTCATTGGCGCTGTCGGGCGTGTCGAAGCCCAGGCGCATCTTGGCGGTGACCGGAATATGCGCAGGCACGGTGCGACGCACTTGCAGCAAGATGGCGTGCAGCAGTTCGGGCTCCTTGAGCAACACCGCCCCGCCACGGGACTTGTTCACGGTCTTGGCCGGACAACCAAAATTGAGGTCGATCACTCCGCTGCCCAGCTCACAGGCCAATGCCGCGTTATCGGCCAGGCACGCCGGGTCCGAGCCCAGCAACTGCACGCGCAGCGGCACGCCGGAACGCGTTTGCGCACCGTGCTGCAACTCGGGAGCGAGTTTATGGAAGTAGGCTTCGGGCAAAAGCCGTTCGGTGACCCGAATAAATTCGGTCACGCACCAATCAATACCGCCGGTGCGGGTCAGGACATCACGCAGGATGTTGTCGACCAACCCCTCCATCGGCGCCAAAGCAATTTGCATGGGTGACTCTCATGAAAAACGTGCGGCAGTTTACGCGGTTCTGCGGGCAATCGGTATGCGCAGGCGCTGACGGTCAGGCCGTCACGACAGCCGGGCCATAACCGTCAAGGAACTCGGGCGGCAGGCGCCTGGCCTTGCCCGTGGACAGTTCGATGCAGACAAAGGTGGTTTGGGCACGCAACAGGGTCACACCATCGCAGGGGCGCACCAATTGAAAATGACGGGTCATGCGTAGGCGCTGGTCACAATCGACAATCCAGGTGGCTAGCTGCAGCTCATCGCCTTCGTAGGCGCTGGCAAGATAGTCGATTTCATGACGGGAGACCGCCATGGCGCGGTCGAGGCGACGGTACTCGGTGAGGTCCAGCCCCAGGCGCTGCGAGTGGCGCCAGGCGCAGCGTTCCAGCCAGACCACATAGGACGCGTTATTGGCATGACCAAACCCGTCAATGTCTTCGGCCTGCACCTGCAGGTCAATGATAAACGGCGCTGCCAAATCCCAACTCATGCCTTGTCTCCCTGTACATAAATAAGGAGCGCAGTGTAACGCAGAGGAGGCGACGGGAAACTTGAAGAGCTGGAATTAAAAAACTGCAGACAAACAAAAGGGTCATTCAATAATCGAATGACCCTTATAAATCCCGCAAAGCGGGTAATCGTGGCGTCCCCTAGGGGACTCGAACCCCTGTTACCGCCGTGAAAGGGCGGTGTCCTAGGCCACTAGACGAAGGGGACACAAACCCTTCTAACAGTGATCAGCGCTGAGTGCTGATCGATCCAATGCCAGTGTGGCCCGACATTGAACTGTAAATTGGTGGAGCTAAACGGGATCGAACCGTTGACCTCTTGCATGCCATGCAAGCGCTCTCCCAGCTGAGCTATAGCCCCGATTTATCGCCTGGCGGCGGAGCATCACCGAAGTGCTGCTTCTGTAAAACTGGCGTCCCCTAGGGGACTCGAACCCCTGTTACCGCCGTGAAAGGGCGGTGTCCTAGGCCACTAGACGAAGGGGACACAAACCTTCTAACTTGACCAGCACTGAGTGCTGGTCGATTCAATGCCGGTGTGGCCAGGCATTGAACAGTAAATTTGGTGGAGCTAAACGGGATCGAACCGTTGACCTCTTGCATGCCATGCAAGCGCTCTCCCAGCTGAGCTATAGCCCCAAACTTTCAGTCTTGGGTGTTGCCGTGTTGCGTTCTGCTTGTTTCGTGTTGCTGTGTTGACGGGGCGCATATTAAGACTGGATCGGTAGGCTGTCAAACTTATTTTTAAACTTTTTTAAAAAAATTTGCCGTGAGAACAACCACTTACCCTTCATACCCCGTAAATACGGGGCCAAACCCCAACCAAAACCTTGTAGCAGCTGCCGAAGGCTGCGTCCGGCGGCATAGCCGTCGTAAATGCAGAATGCTCGATTTGACTGAAAAACCGTGCATTTAGATTTTACGATTGCTTCGCAATCGAACCCAGCCTCGTTCCTTCGGCAGCTGCTACGGTTTTTTACGCCCTGTTAACCAATCGCGTTAAACAGCTTTTCCCACTCTTTGTTTTCTTTCTTGGACACGCCACCCAGCAGGTCCAGCGCCTGACGCAGACGGAAACGGGTCAGGTCCGGCCCCAGGATTTCCATGGCGTCCAGCACCGACACAGAGCTGGCCTGCCCCGTGATCGAGGCAAACATCAGCGGCATGGCATCACGCAGCTTCAACTCCAGGCTTTCAACCACGGCCTGGATGCTGCCGGTGATGGCGTCCTTTTCCCACTGACGCAGGCTTTCCAGCTTCCACAGGATCAACTGCATCAATTGACGCACTTGCTCGTTGGACAGTTTCTTGTGCTCAAACAGCTTGGCATCCAGTTGCAGGCCGCCCGAGAAGAAGAACCCGGCCAGCGGTGCAATCTGGCTGAACGTCTCGACACGGCCCTGCACCAGCGGCGCGATTTTCATCATGTACTCGGGGTTCAGCGCCCATTGCTGTACGCGGCTGGCGAACTCGTCCAGCGGCAAATCACGCAGCCATTGGCCATTGAGCCAGGACAGCTTTTCAACGTCGAAAATCGGCCCGCCCAGCGATACACGGCTCAAGTCGAAGTTGTCGACCATTTCCTGCAGCGAGAACTTCTCGCGCTCGTCCGGCATCGACCAGCCCATGCGGCCCAGGTAGTTGAGCATCGCTTCAGGCATAAAGCCCATGCGCTCGTAGAACGTCACCGAAGTCGGGTTCTTGCGCTTGGACAGCTTGCTCTTGTCCGGGTTGCGCAGCAGCGGCATGTAGCACAGCTGCGGTTGTTCCCAGCCGAAGTATTCATACAGCAGGATCAGTTTGGGTGCCGATGGCAGCCACTCTTCGCCACGCAGTACGTGGGTGATGCCCATCAAGTGATCGTCGACCACGTTAGCCAGGAAGTAGGTCGGCAGGCCATCGGTTTTCATCAGGACTTGCATGTCCATGCGGTCCCACGGGATTTCAACGTCACCGCGCAGCAGGTCCGGCACCACGCAGACGCCCTCGGTCGGCACTTTCATGCGGATTACGTGAGGTTCGCCAGCGGCCAGGCGTTCAGCCACTTCTTCCTTGGACAACAGCAGCGCACGACCGTCGTAGCGCGGGGTCTCGCCCTTGGCCATTTGCTCGGCGCGCATCTGGTCCAGTTCTTCGCTGGTGCAGAAGCACGGGAACGCATGGCCCATATCCACCAGTTGCTGGGTGTATTTCTTGTAAATGTCGCTACGTTCGCTCTGACGGTACGGGCCGTGCGGGCCGCCGACGTCCGGGCCTTCACTCCAGGTGATACCCAGCCAGCGCAGGGCATCGTAGATCTGCTGCTCGGACTCGCGGGTCGAGCGCAGTTGGTCGGTATCTTCGATCCGCAGGATAAATTCGCCGCCATGCTGCTTGGCAAAGCAGTAGTTGAACAAAGCAATGTAAGCGGTGCCGACGTGGGGGTCGCCGGTAGGCGATGGCGCAATGCGCGTGCGAACGGTGGTCATGGGCGGTCTCGAAGTGAAGATAATACAAAGGGCGAATGGTAACAGGCCGACCCGGCCCGGCTCCAGTACAGGACTCAGCCCGGCCGCCACACGGTTGAAAAAAGCTGTAATAGAGCGTTTGTATCGAGTTGATACAGGGAAAAACAGCCTATACCGGTGTTAATCTCGGCTCATTCCCGACATCCCCTGGCTGGAGAGACCTATGCCCCACGTTGTGCTGGTGCTGGTAGAGAGCGTTAACGATTACCTGCATATGCTGGAGAACCAGGGCTACGAGCTGATCCTTGCGCCCACCCCCGCCAGCCGCGCCGAAGCCATAGCCCGACACGGCGCCCGCATCGACGCCGTGCTGACTCGCGGCCCGCTGGGCTTGCAAGCCGATGAAATGGCCGCCCTGCCCCAGCTCCGAATCATCTGCGTGATCGGCGCCGGCTTCGAACAGGTCGATTTGCAGGCCGCCAGCAACCAGGGCATTACCGTGACCTTTGGCGCCGGGGCCAATGCTTCATCGGTTGCCGACCACGCCATGGCGCTGCTGTTGTCCGTGGTGCGCGGCATCCCCCAGGCCGACGCCAGCATCCGCCGCAATGAATGGGTCAAGGTGCGCCAGCCGTCACTGTCGGGCAAACGCATGGGCATTATCGGCCTCGGCGCCATCGGCGCTGCCATCGCCAAACGTGCGGCCCACGGCTTTGACATGAGCATCCGCTACCACAGCCGCCAGCCGCACCCCGACTCGCCCTACACCTACTGTGCCAGCGTGCTGGAACTGGCCGCTGCGGTGGATTTCCTGATGATCGCCACCCCCGGTGGCAGCGCCACCCATCACCTGATCAACGCCCGTGTGCTGGACGCCCTGGGCAGCGAGGGCTACCTGATCAATATTGCCCGCGGCAGTGTGGTCGATACCCAGGCGCTGATCAGCGCCCTGACCGCCGGCAAAATCGCCGGGGCCGGGCTGGATGTGTTTGAAGACGAACCGCGGGTACCCGACCCGCTCAAGACCCTCGGCAACGTGGTCATGACCCCGCATGTAGCGGGCCAGTCACCCGATGCGGTCGAAGCCACGGTGCAATTGGTGGTCGATAACCTGCGGGCGTTTTTTGCCGGCAAACCCGTTCTCACCCCGGTGCCATTGCCCCACCCTGCCTGACCCGGAGCCTGCGCTTGAAATTCCGCCTGCCAACAACCGCCACTGCGCCCTTCTGCCCCTCCGAAGTCAGTGGCAGCGTGCCCGTCGACGCCAGCGCGCCGTTTTTCAGGCGCGTGCTGCGCTTTGCCGGGCCCGGCCTGCTGATCAGCATCGGCTATATGGACCCCGGCAACTGGGCCACCGCCATCGAAGCCGGCTCACGTTACGGCTACCACCTGCTGTTTGTGGTACTGCTCGCCAGCCTCGCGGGTATGGCCGTGCAATGCCTGTGTTCGCGCCTTGGCATCGCCACCGGCCGCGATCTGGCGCAGCTGTGCCGTGAGCGCTACAGCAAGCGCTCGGCGCGGGTGCAATGGCTGCTGGCGGAAATCTCGATCATCGCCACCGACCTGGCCGAAGTACTCGGCTGCGCGCTGGCGTTCCATCTGCTGCTGGGCTGCTCGCTGACCACCGGCATCGCCCTCACTGCCTTCGACACCTTGCTGGTGCTGGCCTTGCAAGGCCGGGGATTTCGCCGCCTGGAAGCGATCATGCTGGCGCTGGTGATGACTATCGTCGGTTGTTTTTTTGTCGAACTGGTACTGATCAAACCTTACTGGCCCGACGTGTTCGAGGGCTTCAAACCGTCACTGTCGGCCATCAGCGACGCTGCACCGCTGTACATCGCCATCGGCATCATTGGCGCCACCGTGATGCCGCACAACCTGTACCTGCACAGCTCCATCGTCCAGACACGCCTGACCGGCAGCGACTACGCCAGCAAACTGGATGCCGTACGCCTGTCGCGCATCGACACCATCGGCTCCCTGACCCTGGCGCTGCTGGTCAATGCCGCCATCCTGATCCTCGCTGCGGCCGCTTTCCACCAGACCGGCAATACCGACGTGGTCGAGATCCAGGACGCCTACCGCATGCTCGACCCGCTGGTGGGCGGGGCCATGGCCAGCATCCTGTTCGGCGTGGCATTGCTGGCCTCGGGGCAAAGCTCGACATTCACCGGCACCATTGCCGGGCAAGTGATCATGGAGGGCTATCTGAACCTGAAGATTCCCTGCTGGCAACGGCGCCTGATCACCCGCGGGCTGGCGCTGGTGCCTGCATTCCTGGGCGTGTGGCTGATGGGCGACGATGCGGTGGGCAAGCTGCTGATCCTCAGCCAGGTGGTACTCAGCCTGCAACTGCCCTTTGCCCTGTACCCGCTGATCCGCATGACCAGCGACAAACGACTTATGGGCCCGTTCGCCAACCGACTGCCGACGCGGCTGCTGGCGTGGTTTCTGTTTGCAGTCATCAGTTGCGCCAACCTGTGGCTGATTGCACAGATCGGGTTCGGCGCCTAACCCCCAGCTCCTTAAATTCGGCGCGCAATGGCTCGTTATACAAGACGACTCCTGCTATTGAGGTGCTGTTATGTCCACCGCTGCCACCCTGGTGCAAAACCTGCGCAATCGTCTGAGCAAGCCTGCGGGATATCGTCTGTTCGATATCCAGCTCAAGCACCGCATCACCTTGAGCCCGTCACTGACGCGCTTTGTGTTCAGCGGTAGCGATGTGGCGCTGATGCGCACCCTGGCACCCGACCAACGGGTCAAGCTACTGTTTCCCAGCGCCAACGGCGCCACCGCCAACCTGCCCAAACAGAGCGACTGGCGAGCGCCCCTGCGGGATATGAGCCCCGAGTCAGTGCCACCCATGCGCTCCTACACCCTTCGCAACCTGCGCGCTGAGGCCGGCGAACTGGATATCGACTTCGTCCTCCACGGCGTTACCGGCCCCGCCACACGCTGGGCTAGCCAGGCCAGGGCGGGGGATCGCCTGCAGATCGCAGCGCCCAATGCAGCCTGCACCGACGACCCCGGTGGCTATGAATGGCAGCCACCGCAAGGCATGCGCAAACTGTTGCTGATCGGCGACGAAACTGCGCTGCCAGCCATTGCCGGCATCCTTGAAGAACTTGCCCTGCACCCCGACACCCCCCAGGTCCAGGCCTTTATTGAAGTTCCTCAAGAAGCCGACTGCCAGCCCTTGCTCTGTGGCCCGAACACCAAGGTGCACTGGTTGCCGCGTGCCAGCCTGGGCAAACAGCATGGCGATGGCATGCTCCTGGCCGCCCGCGAACTGGCCAGCCTGCCGCCCAGACGCATGCAGGCCCGGGCGTGCGCTGAACTGCAAGAGCTGGATCTGGATAACCAGCGCCTGTGGGATCGGGCCAGCGCCAAACACAATGAGTTTTATGCCTGGGTAGCCGGGGAATCGATGGCGGTGATGGCGATCAGGCGGTTTTTCGTCCACGAGTGCGGCATGGACCGTTCGGGCCTGACCTTGATGGGGTATTGGAAGCAGGGTCGGTCGCTAGGGTGATACTGGCCCTTGTAGCAGCTGCCGAACGCAGCCTAGTTCCTTCGGCAGCTGCTACAGGCGAATGAGAACAAGAAACAATTTTTTACATATCTAGCTTCGGGTTTTGCTCTTCTCATCCGTCCTACATGGATAAGCAGTCGCTTCTCAATGGCGATTACACACCCGCCCCGCCGCGAGTTTGCCGTTTCCCATGTCCAAAAAATCCCGTTCAAAACTCTGGTTCCTGGTTCACAGCTGGATGACCCTGCCCATCTGGTTCTTTGTGCTGATTGTCTGCGTGACCGGCACGCTGGCTGTGGTCAGCCAGGAGATCGTCTGGCTGGCCACCCCCGAGGCCCGTGCCACACAACCGGCCGATGATGCACCCCTGCTGACTTACGAGCAGGTACTGAGCGCTATTCACAAGGCCGAACCGACGCTGGCCGTACAGTCGATCAGCCGCCCGGACGAGTCGCACTTTGCCCTGGTGGCCAGCGTGGTGTACCCGGACGGCCGCTCGCCATCGTTGTATATCAGTCCCTATACCGGGGTGATCCAGGGCGAAAGCCCCAGCTTTGACTTCAAGGCCTTTACCCGCGCCCTCCACGGCTGGTGGCTGGTGCCCTTTACCAACGGCTATAGCTGGGGCTGGTACCTGGTGTCATTCCTCGGCCTGCCGCTGCTGGCATCGCTGATCACCGGGCTGGTGGTCTACAAGAAGTTCTGGAAAGGCTTTTTCAAGCCCAACCTGCGCTTCAAACACGGGGCGCGGATTTTTTGGGGGGATTTTCATCGCCTGTGCGGCATCTGGTCGATTTGGTTTATTGCGGTGATTTCCATCACCGGCCTGTGGTTCCTGATCCAGGCTTTCATGTTCGATAACCAGATCTCCATCTCGACCGCAGGCAACCCGCCGGTTGTGGCCCGCCAGGATGTGCCGATTATGCCGGACGGCAAGCCAGCACCGCAGATCAGCCTCGATCAGGCGGTCAAGATTGCCGCCGACAACATCCCGGGGCTGGAAGCCAGCTTTGTCAGCCTGCCGAGCAATGCCTACGGGCATATCGAGGTGGGCGGCCCGGGCTGGTACCCGCTGCTGTTCCAGACTGCCGACATCAACCCGTACAACGGCGCAATCGAAGGCTCACGGATGATTGCCGACCGCTCCGGGCTGGAGCTGGTGACCGAGTCCATGCGCCCGCTGCACACCGGCGATTTTGGCGGGTTGTGGGTCAAGCTGATCTGGTTCTTCTTCGGCCTGATTCTCAGCATGATGGTGTTGAGCGGCCTGTTGATCTGGACCAAACGTACGGCCCTGGCCACCGCCAATGCCCTCAAACGCAGCGAAAAACCCCGGCGGGCAGCCGCCGTCTCGGCGCATAAACCACAGCACGAAGAGGCCAATGTATGAGCAAGGCAGCGGCTGCACAGCCTGCGTCCACCCTGAGCCGGCTGTGGCACAAATGGCGCTTTCACATCAATGTCCTGCTGTTACTGGTGCCGCTGGGCTTTATGCCCAAGTACTTTGCCGACGCTTCCCTGTTTCGCGGCGACAGCGGCCTGGGCGAGCGCGACATCGGCACCGTGCAGGTCGGCCCCTGGAGCCTGCAACTGGCCGAGCTGCGCAACGAGGCCCCGCGCCCCGATGGCCCGGCAGGTTATATGAAAAGTTTTAACGCGGCCCTGTGTGACACCTGCATCGATCAGGTCAAGGCCGCCTACCTGCGTATCGGCAAACCGCGCAGCCTGCGCGCCGCCGGGGTGATTTTCTTCGGCACGCCTTATCGCATGGGCGCCACCCTGCCCATCCCGGAACGCACCAAGGCCGATGCCGAGCTGTGGATCACCCTCGAAGGGTGGGACGGCTCCATGCACCAGGCCGCCATTCCCCTGAGCCAGGCCTCACCGGCAACCCTCGCCTGGCTGGCCCAACGAGGAGCGAAATAATGCATGCGCGCCTGTTTAAAACACCTGCCCTGGCAACGGCCCTGATCGCCTTGATCGGCGTTTGCAGCCAGGCACAGGCCCACAACCCGATGTGCGAATGCAAGGCCATTGAAGACGGACAAATCCGCTGCACCGGCGGGTTTTCTGATGGCAGCGGCGCACCGGGGGTGACCCTGGACGTGATCGGCTACGACGAAACCATCCTGGTACCCGGCAAGCTGGGGGCCGATTCGACCCTGACCTTCAAACGTCCGGATGCCGAGTTTTATGTGCTCTTCGACGCCGGCCCCGGCCATATCGTTGAAATCGACCAAGCCGATATCGAGGCCCCATGAGTACTCAAGTCGTACGCCCGGCCGGGGCGGGGCATGAAACCCTGTATGTGCTGCTGTTGTGCCTGCTGATTGTGACCGTGGCCGGCTCGGTGGTGGCCTGGCGTCATGAATCCAGCGAGGTGACGTCGGTGGCGGCCCATCAGCTGGATGCGCGCCGCGACCTGAATGCCGCCGAACAAGGGATCTATGCCGACCTGCGGGTCACCCTGGACGAAATCCTGCTGCTGCGCGAAGAGTCCGCCGCCCTGCCCCAACCCGCGCAACTGGCCGAAGAAGGCTTCGCGCCCTTTGCCCAAGACGCCAGTTCGGTGAGCCGTGGCAACCACGCCTGGCAGTTGCTCGGTGAGCAGGCGTACCTGGGCCTGAGCCCCAGCCCTGAAGTGGCAGGCTCGTTTCTGCTGCGCATTGGCGATCAACCGGACGTGTGGCTTAACCGCAATCCCGGCGCCAGTGTCCCTGCCGACCTTGACGATGCCGCCCTCAACCAGAGTGGCTGGCAACAAGTGATCGCGCAATTCGATGCCGGGGTTACCCGTCAGCACCGCCACTGAACCCACCGCTTGCCCTGAGAGAAGACTGCTCGCCATGTCGATTTCATCTGTATTGCGCCGCCGCACCTTGTTGCTGGCCAGCCTGTTCGCCCTTTGCCTGTCTCCCCTGGTCAGCGCCGACACCGCGCCCGCGCCCCTGGCGAAGCCGCTGCGTATCGGCATCACCCTGCACCCTTACTACAGCTATGTGAAAAACATCGTCGGTGACAGGGCTGAAGTGGTGCCGCTGATTCCGGCCGGGTTCAACCCGCACGCCTACGAGCCCCGCGCTGAAGACATCAAGCGCATCGGCACCCTGGATGTCATCGTGCTCAATGGTGTGGGCCATGATGACTTCGCCGACCGCATGATCGAGGCCAGCGAAAAACCGCAGATCCCGGTGATCGAGGCCAACCAGAACGTACCGCTGCTGGCCGCCACGGGTAACGCGGCACGGGGTGCAGGCAAGGTGGTCAACCCGCATACCTTTCTGTCCATCAGCGCCTCGATCGCTCAGGTCAACAACATTGCCCGCGAACTGGGCAAGCTCGACCCGGCCAACGCCAAGGCTTACACCGCCAATGCCCGCGCCTACGGCAAACGCCTGCGCCAGATGCGCGCAGATGCCCTGGCCAAGCTGACCCAGGCACCCAATGCCGACCTGCGCGTGGCCACGGTGCACGCGGCCTATGACTACCTGCTACGGGAATTCGGCCTGGAAGTCACCGCTGTGGTTGAACCTGCCCACGGTATCGAGCCCAGCCCCAGCCAACTGAAGAAAACCATCGACCAATTGCGCGAACTGGATGTGAAGGTGATCTTCTCCGAGATGGATTTCCCGTCCACTTACGTCGACACCATTCAGCGCGAGTCAGGGGTCAGGCTGTACCCGCTGTCGCATATTTCCTACGGTGACTACAGCGCCGACAAGTACGAAAAAGAAATGACCGGCAACCTCAATACCGTGGTCCGGGCAATCCAGGAGGCCGGCGCATGACCGCCGCCGAACGCCTCTGCGTCACGGCCTGCGGGCCGGGGGTGGAGTTTGACCAAGTGTCGCTGACCCTGGGGCGCACGCCCATTCTCGATCATGTCAGCTTCAGCATCCGCCCCGGCAGTGTGCATGCCCTGGTAGGGCCCAACGGCGGCGGTAAAAGTTCGCTAATCAAGACGCTACTGGGGCAAATGCCCCATCAGGGTCGCCTGTGCCTGAACTGGCCCGGTGAGCCGGGGCTGATCGGTTATGTGCCCCAGGCACTGGAATTCGACCGTGGCCTGCCGATGACCGTCGATGACTTTATGGCCGCCATGTGCCAGCGTCGCCCGGCCTTTATGGGGTTGTCGCGCAAGGTCGCCCCGGCCATCGGCGAAGCGCTGGAACGGGTGGGCATGCAAGACAAACGCAAGCGGCGCATGGGCGCGCTGTCCGGTGGTGAACGCCAGCGGGTGCTGCTGGCCCAGGGGCTGATCCCGGCACCGCAATTGCTGGTGCTGGATGAACCCATGTCAGCCCTGGACGAAGCCGGTGCCCAGGTGTTTGAGCGGCTGCTGACAGACTGGCGCCGGGCCGGGGTCACGGTGGTGTGGATCGAACACGACCTGGCCGCCGTCAAGCGCCTGGCCGAGCGTGTCACCGGGCTCAACCGCCAGGTGCTGTTCGACGGGCCGCCGGAGCAAACCCTGAGCCCGGAACGTTTGCTCACGCTGTTTTCGACCCATCCCAAGGCTCACGGGAGCGCCCTTTCATGAGTTACGAAGCCTTCCGCTTGCTAGTCCAGGGCTGGGCGTCTGCCGGTTATCTGCCAGAAGTACTGGCGTATGGCTTTGTGGTCAACGCCCTGCTCGCAGGCTTGCTGATCGGCCCCGTGCTGGGTGGCCTGGGCACCCTGGTAGTGGTCAAGCGTTTTGCGTTTTTTTCCGAGGCCGTGGGCCATGCCGCACTGACCGGCGTGGCCATCGGCATCCTGCTCGGCGAACCCTACACCGGCCCCTATGGCAGCTTGTTCGGCTACTGCCTGCTGTTCGGGATTTCGCTCAATTACCTGCGCAACCGCACCGGGCTGGCACCGGATACGCTGATCGGAGTGTTCCTCTCGGTGTCGCTGGCCCTGGGCGCGAGCCTGCTGCTGATTCTGGCCGGCAAGATCAACGTGCATATCCTCGAAAACGTGCTGTTCGGTTCGGTATTGACGGTCAACGGTAACGACCTGCTGGTACTGGCCGTGGTCGGCGCGCTGGTGCTGGGCCTCAGCTTGCCGCTGTACAACCGCATCATGCTGGCCAGCTTCAACCCGCAACTGGCCGCTGTACGCGGGGTGGCCGTGAAGGCGCTGGACTACCTGTTCGTGATTCTGGTGACGCTGATCACCGTCGCCGCCGTTAAAGTTATCGGCGCGATTCTGGTCGGCGCCCTGCTGGTGATTCCTGCGGCGGCGGCACGATTGCTCAGCCAGTCGCTGAAGGGGTTTTTCTGGATCTCGGTGCTGATCGCCACCGTCAGCACCCTGTGCGGCATTCTGCTGCCCATCGTGTTTGACCTGCCGATCCCGTCCGGTGCCGCGATCATTCTGATGGCCGGCATCGCCTTCGCCCTCGCCGCCATCGCCCGTGGCGTGGTGCCCAGCCTGAAAGGGAATATTGGATAAATGTTCACTCTGCGCAAACTGACCCTCGCCCTGGCCCTCACCGGTCTGTTGAGCACCCCGGTGCTGGCCGAAACCACCGTACTGGCCAGCCTGCCGATTACCTTTGGGTTGAGCGAACTGCTGCTCAAGGACAGCGGCGTGAAACTGCAACGGGCAGCACCGGCCAACCTGCCGGGCAGCCGCCAGAGTGCCTATTTCAGCAGCCGTGGTGCCCAGGCCCTGCACTCGCTGGCCACAAAAGCCGATGCGGTGATCGGCCTGCGCTCCGTGTGGAGCGACGATCCGCTGTACCCGATGGCGCGGCGCAGCAATATCCGCATTGTTGAAGTGGACGCGGCGCGGCCGGTGGACGGCAGCCTGCCGGGCATTGCCGTGCAACCAGGTGTTCATGTCGATGGCCTCAATAGCCAACCGTGGCTGACCAGCAACAATATGGGGCGCATGGCGGATGTGATCGCTGCCGATCTGGTGCGCTTGGCACCGGATGCCAAGCCGCGGATCGAAGCCAATCTGGCGAGCCTCAAGCAGCGCCTGCTCAAGCTCAGCGCCGACAGCGAAGCGCAGTTGGCCCAGGCGGACAACTTGAGTGTGGTGAGCCTGTCCGACCGATTGGATTACCTGATTGGCGGGTTGAATCTGGAGCGGGTCGAGGTCAATCACAAGGGTGATGAAACCTGGACACCTGAATCACTGCAAGGGTTGACCCAAACCCTGAAAAACAATGAAGTGGCGTTGGTGCTGGACCATCGCCAGCCTTCAGCCGAAGTACAAAAAGCCATTGCCGAGGGTGGCAGCACGCTGGTGGTGATCGGTGCCGATGGCACCGATCCCGTGACTGAGTTGCAGGGCAACTTTGAAGCGATCATCAAGGCTCTTGTTCAGAAGTAAACCCTGTACTTGTGGGAGCGGGCTTGTGGCACCCGGCTAAGCCGATGTGCCCCCCTGTACCTGTTTATCCGCATGATAGGACGAGCGCACCAACGGCCCCGAGGCGACGTTTTTGAAGCCCATGCGCAACCCTTCTTCGGCAAGCCAGGCGAAGGTGCCAGGGTGCACAAACCTCTGTACCGCCAGGTGGCTGCGCGAAGGTTGCAGGTACTGGCCCAGGGTCAGCATGTCGACCTCATGCTCGCGCATGCACCGCATCACTTCGATCACCTCTTCGTCCGTCTCACCCAGCCCCAGCATCAGCCCCGACTTCGTCGGTACATGGGGCACCCGGTGTTTGAAGTTCTGCAGCAAATCCAGTGACCACCCGAAATCCGACCCCGGGCGTGCGGCTTTATACAGTCGCGGTACGGTTTCCAGGTTGTGGTTGAACACATCGGGGGGCTCCTGCGCAGTGATCGCCAGCGCCACATCCATGCGCCCGCGATAGTCGGGCACCAGGGTTTCCAGTTGCACACCGGGCGACAGCTTGCGGATTTCACGCAGGCAATCGACAAAGTGCTGCGCGCCGCCGTCGCGCAAGTCATCACGGTCCACCGAAGTGATCACCACATACTTGAGGCCCAGGTCGGCAATGGCAATCGCCAGGTTTTTCGGCTCGTCCCTGTCCAGAGGTTTGGGCCGGCCGTGCCCCACGTCGCAGAACGGGCAGCGCCGGGTGCAGATATCACCCATGATCATAAAGGTCGCTGTACCGCCCGAAAAACACTCGCCCAGGTTTGGACAGGCCGCTTCTTCGCACACACTGTGCAGCTTGTGCTTACGCAGCAGCGCCTTGACCCGTGCCACCTCGGGCGAGGTGGCAATGGGCACGCGGATCCACTCTGGCTTGCGCGGGATTTCTTCGGTGGGCAGGATCTTCACCGGGATACGCGCCACCTTCTCGGCTCCCCGCAGTTTTACCCCGGTCTGCAAGGGCTGCGGGCGGCCGGTAACAGGCAATGGTGCATTCATGGCTTGGCTCCACACGGGTATGCATTCAGGCCGAATACACTGGAAACAGTGCGCACAGCTCACCGACCTGACGGGCAACCCGGGCCTCGATCGCCGCATCGCCCGGATGGTCGAGGATGTCGCAGATCCAGGTGGCCAGCGCACGGCACTCGGGAATCTGCAAGCCACGGGTGGTCACTGCCGGGGTGCCGATACGCAGGCCCGAGGTCACGAACGGTGACTGCGGATCGTTGGGCACAGCGTTTTTGTTGACAGTGATATGGGCACGGCCCAGTGCTGCGTCGGCATCCTTGCCGGTAATGCCCTGGCGGATCAAGCTGACCAGAAACAGGTGGTTGTCGGTGCCGCCGGAAACCACGTCATAGCCGCGCTGCTTGAACACTTCAGCCATGGCCTGGGCATTCTTGATCACCTGGAACTGGTAGTCCCTGAAGCCTGGCTCCAGCGCCTCCTTGAAGCACACCGCCTTGGCAGCGATTACATGCATCAGAGGGCCGCCCTGCCCGCCGGGGAATACTGCCGAGTTGAGTTTTTTCTCCAGATCGGCATCAGCCCTGGCCAGAATCAGCCCGCCCCGCGGCCCGCGCAGGGTCTTGTGGGTGGTGGTGGTGACCACATCGGCGTAAGGCAGCGGGTTGGGGTACAAACCGACTGCCACCAGCCCGGCGACATGGGCCATGTCCACAAACAGATACGCCCCGACCTTATCGGCAATGGCACGAAAACGCGGGAAATCCAGGGTCTTGGAGTAGGCCGAGAACCCGGCCACGATCATTTTGGGCCGATGCTCCAGGGCCAGGCGTTCGACCTCGTCATAGTCGATCAGGCCATTGGCGTCGGTGCCGTATTGCACCGCGTTGTACAGTTTGCCCGATGAACTGACTTTGGCTCCATGAGTCAGGTGGCCGCCGTGAGCCAGGCTCATGCCCAGAAGAGTGTCGCCTGCTTGCAGCAACGCCAGGTACACCGCCGCGTTGGCTTGTGAGCCGGAGTGCGGCTGGACGTTGGCATAGCCTGCGCCGAATAGTTGTTTGGCGCGATCGATGGCCAGTTGTTCGACCACATCCACGTGCTCACAGCCGCCGTAATAACGCTTGCCCGGGTAGCCTTCGGCGTATTTGTTGGTCAGCTCGGTGCCCTGGGCCTGCATTACTTGCGGGCTGGTGTAGTTCTCCGAGGCGATCAGCTCGATATGCTCTTCCTGACGTTGCGCCTCGCGGGTAATGGCGTCGAACAGGGCGGGGTCGAAATCGGACAGGGTCAGGCTTTTATGGAACATGAGGGATTTCCTTTTTATTAGAGATTCAAGCAATGCCTGCGCGGCGATATCAGCCGTTTTCGGCAACAAAGGCGTCATAGGCCTGCTGGTCGAGCAGATCGTTGAAAGCCGACATGTCTTCGATGCAAATACGAAAGAACCAGCCTTCGCCCATGGGTGAGGCATTGACCAGTGCCGGGTCATCGGCCAGAGCCTGGTTAACGGCCACCACCTCTCCGGTGAGCGGCATGGTGATAGTGCTGGCTGCCTTGACCGACTCCAGCACGGCCACTTCGTGACCTGCCTCGAACGCCCCCAGCTCGGGTACCTGCACAAACACCACATCACCCAGTGCCTGCTGGGCAAAGTCGGTAATGCCAACGGTCAAATGGCCCGATGCTTCCAGGCGCAGCCATTCGTGTTCAGGAGTAAAACGCAGAGTGCTCATGGACTTTTCTCTTGTTATCAATGTGTCCTGGTGCAGGACGAACAGGCGCAACTGACAGGACAAGAGCAAAGGCGATGCCAAGTTTTAAAAAACCTTTAAAATCAATAACTTAAATAAAAATGAACGAATTGTGACGAAAGCAGTGGAGTGAAACTGCTCCAGCTCTGGAGAGGGTCTGGCGGGTTGATCCCGCAAGGGCGGGGTCAGGATGGGTACGGAGCGAAATCATTCCACTGGAGCAGAATCACACCACTCGAACCAACGTACGCTGCGCGCACTGAATGCAGCCGCTGAGGAGCTCAGCGGCTACAGGAAAAACTGCAACTGTGGGAGCGAGCCTGCTCGCGAAGGTCGTTCGCGAGCAGGCTCGCTCCCACAATAGGGCTTGATCTCCAACAGAGTATCTACCGTTCAGCGGTGCGGGTTACGAACGCGAGGTTATGCCGTATTTACGCAACCGCTGGCCAATGGCGGTATGCGACGTCTGCAGCCTGGAGGCCAACTGCCGGGTCGATGGATAGGCCACGTAGTAACGCTCCAGCAAGGTTTTTTCAAAGCCTTGCACCGCCGCTTCCAGGCTGGTCACTTCTTCGCTGGCCGCCTTTTGGCCGGTCAGCTCGGTACCCGCCAGTTCCAGATCCCCACAATCAATCACATCGCCCTCGCTGGTGGCTGCCGCGCGGAAGATGACGTTTTGCAGTTGCCGAACATTGCCCGCCCAGCGATTGCCCAGCAACAGCGGATGGGTCGCCACAGCCAGTTGACAGGGCGAGCGGTGAATCTGTTCGCAGGCCTGGCGCAGAAAGTGTTCGGCCAACAGCAGAATGTCCATGCCACGGTCGCGCAACGGTGGCACCAGCAAATTGAGGACGTTAAGACGGTAATACAGATCCTCACGGAAAGTCCCCTCCCTCACCATGCGCTCCAGGTCGCGGTGGGTCGCGCAGAGCACCCGCACATTGACCCTCACTTCGCGCTCGCCGCCGATACGTCGAAAGCAGCCGTCGCTGAGAAACCGCAGCAGCTTGGCTTGCAGGTACGGAGACATCTCCCCCACCTCATCGAGAAACACCGTGCCACGGTCTGCCAACTCCAGCAGCCCCGGTTTGCCGCCACGCTGGGCACCGGTAAAGGCCCCGGCGGCATAGCCGAACAACTCGCTTTCGGCCAGGCTCTCGGGCAGCGCTGCACAGTTCAAGGCCAGGAACGACGCATCGCGGCGGGCGCTCATGGCATGACAGGCGTGGGCCACCAGTTCCTTGCCGGTGCCGGTTTCGCCCTGGATCAGCAGCGGCGCATCCAGGCTCGCCACTTTGTGCAGCCGCGTCTTGAGTTCTTCCAGCACAAGTGACTTGCCGAGCAATGCCTCCAGCCCTTCAGCCGGGTCGCGCAACAAGGACGCCAGCCGCTCGCCGATACGGCTCGGCGGATACAGGGTCAACAGCCCGCCCACCAGAACATCCCTGCCGCCGCTGATGGGCGTGGCATCGAGCAGCAGGTCGCGACCCTTGAAATTCACTTCGCACATGGGCAGGCGAAAGCCTTTATCGATCAGGGTACGGGCCAGGTCAGGGGCCGCGAACAGATTCGACAACGGCTCACCGGTGGGGTCGCTGCCATAAAGATCCGTCAGCCCGGGGTTGGCCAGCAGCACGCAGCCGTCGGGATCCACCGCCATCACCGGGTCGCTCATGGCGGCCAGCAAGGCCTCCAGTTGCAGGCGGCGGCGCTGGCCCGGGAGGATGTCCACCAGGTCCACAGCCTGCACCCCTGCTACCCCCAGCAAGGCGTGGTGGAGTTCCTCCAGCACTTTTTGCGACAGAGTGGGTGCATCGATATAGACATTCGGCGGGCTCATCTCCACCGCGTCCAGGTTGAGATTGCGCGCGCCCAGCAGCATCAGGATTTCCTGGGTGATGCCGACGCGGTCTTTGAAGGTAACGTGAATTCGCATGGCCTGGCACTCCCTGACAGCAAACAACGAGGGGCGGCACGCCCTGTGCCGCCCCTCGGGCAGAATCAATGTCGTGAAGCGGCCATCAGTCGGTCTGGCAAGCCAGGTCCGCAGCCTCCTGCTTGTTGCGCAGCACCGTGCGATAGCCCAGGCCCAGCACCACAAACCACACCGGCACCATGTACAGCGCCTGGCGAGTGTCATCTTCCAGCGCCAGCAAAGTCAGGATAAACACGAAGAAGGTCAGGCACACCCAGACCATGAACTTGCCACCCGGCATTTTGTACTTCGAGGCACGGTGCAGGTGATCGCGCTTTTTACGATAGGCCAGGTAGGACAGCAGGATCATGGTCCACACAAACATGAACAAGGTGGCCGATACCGTGGTGATCAGGGTGAAGGCCTCCATCAGGTTGGGCACCACATAAATCACCAGCGCGCCCGCCAGCAGACAGATGCAGGAGAAGATCAGGCCATTGGACGGTACCGCACGGCTCGACAGGTTCTTGAACTTGCTCGGCGCGTCGCCATCCATTGCCAGACCGAACAGCATGCGGCTGGTGGAGAACACACCGCTGTTGGCCGAAGACGCTGCCGAGGTCAACACCACGAAATTGATGATGCCTGCGGCTGCGGGCAAACCGGCGAGCATGAACAGCTCAACGAACGGGCTTTTGTCAGCCACCACATCACGCCACGGGGTGACCGCCAGGATCGCAATCAGCGCAAACACGTAGAACATGATGATACGCAGCGGAATCGAGTTGATCGCCCGCGGCAGGTTGCGCTCCGGGTTTTTGGTCTCCGCCGCCGTGGTGCCCACCAGCTCGATGCCGACAAAGGCAAACACGGCAATCTGGAAACCGGCGAAAAAGCCCATCAGCCCATGGGGGAACATGCCGCCGTCATTCCACAGGTTGGCCAGCGATGCCGAATTGCCGGTGGGTGACTGAAACGCCGTGGTCACCATATACAGCCCGGTGCAGACCAGTGCGCAAATGGCCACGATCTTGATCATGGCAAACCAGAACTCCAGTTCGCCGAACATCTTCACCGTGATCAGGTTCAGTGACAGCAGCAACGCGACGCAGCCGATGGCAGGCAGCCATAACGGGATATCGGGGAACCAGAAATGGGTATAGCCGGAGATCGCGATCACATCGGCAATGCCGGTCACAATCCAGCAGAACCAGTAGGTCCAGCCGGTGAAGTATCCGGCCATGGGGCCCAGCAGGTCTGCGGAGAAGTCGATAAAGGATTTGTACTTGAGGTTGGACAGCAACAGCTCGCCCATGGCACGCATCACGAAAAACAACATAAAGCCGATGATCATGTAGACGAAGATGATCGAGGGACCGGCGAGGCTGATGGTCTTGCCCGAGCCCATGAACAGACCGGTACCGATGGCACCGCCAATGGCGATCAGCTGGATATGGCGATTGGACAGGCTGCGTTGCAGCTCCGGTTCCTGGGTATCAGGTCGGTGATTTTGCATGAATCATCCTCTTTATTGTTCTTGTACGGGGTCCCTGGACCAGATAAACATCATGTTTACCCAGAGCGGACAAAGGGACATGAGCACGTTCTGTGCCAGCACCGTACAAGAGGTCAAGCGGGCCGTTTATGCGCCGTGGAGTCTGTTTGTGTGTAATGGAATCACTCCACAAATAAGCGTTTGCGGGTGGTTCATTGGAGCGCGGGTACTGTAAACCATGGTCCGACTGAAGTTGTAACGAAATCAGTACATTGGAGCGTATTCGTACCGTGGGCGGCCGAAAGTCGCTTTTATTGTGGGAGCGGGCTTACTCGCGATGGCATCACCTCAAACGACCTGCAAGGCCCCGTTGCCTGTATCGCGAGCAAGCCCGCTCCCACAGAGGATGCGCCTCAAGCGCTCCTTTTCAACGGCATGCGCAATTCAACCCGCAAACCATCGGGCTGGCTGTCGAATCTCAGTTCACAGCGGCAACGCTCGACAATCGCCTGAACAATCGCCAGGCCCAGGCCGCAGCCGTTGCTGTTGCCATTGCGCCAGAAGCGCTGGGTCATGTGTTGCAGGGTTTCGGCAGGGATACCGGGGCCGTGGTCACGGACCTGGTATTTAACCTGTGAACCTTCAACGGCCACGGTCAACTCCACCCGGGTGCCCGCCGGGGTATGACGCAAGGCGTTGTCCAGCAAGTTGCGCAGCGCAGCGATGGCCAGTACCGAAGGCACTTCAAGCGCCGTGTCCGGCAGGTCGGGCGGCAGCTGCAGGCAGATACGCTCACCATCGCCAGCCGCCGCATCGTGCACCGCGAAATGCGCCACCTGTGCGGCCGAACAATTGACCCCGTCGTCAAACGACAGGCTGCCCTCGACCCGCGCCAGCAACAGCAATTGCTCCAGGGTGCGGTGCAGACGGTCGGCACCGGCCTCGGCATGGGCCAGTGACTGTTCGCGGGCCTCGCCGTCGGTCATGCGCGCCACTTGCAGGTGGGTCTTGATCGCGGTCAGCGGGCTGCGCAGCTCGTGGGCCGCATCGCCGGTCAGGCGGCGTTCACGCTCGATGGTCTTGGCGATACGGGCAAACAGCTGGTTCTGTGAATCGAGCAGCGGTTTCAGTTCGCCGGGCAACGGTGAAATGTGCAACGGCTGCAACGAATCGGCATCACGCCGCATCAGGGCATCGCGCATGCGGTTGAGTGGCGCCAGCCCCTGGCCGATCCCCAGCCACAGCAGCAGCAAACAGACGATCAATGCCATGCCCACCGGCACCGAGGCCGCCAGCAGCACCGACAGGTTCAAGGCCTCGCGCTCGACCTGGCGATCGGCCGTGGTGATACGCACATCGCCACGGTCCAGGGTGAAAGTACGCCAGGTCGCGCCATCGATGACCTGATCATGAAAACCCGCCGCCTGGGATTGCATCGGCTGGTCAGGGTTGTTGTGGCTGCGGGCCAGAACCTCGCCGCGCAGCGAACTGACCTGGCAGGCCATGCCGCCGGGGATGGTCAGTTGCTCGGCACTGAAATGGGTGCCCTCGCCCTTGACCGGCAATTGCGGCAGCTGCTCCAGCAACCCGGCGACCATGCGAGCCGAGGCCACCAGGCGCTGGTCGAGGGAGAACATCATCTGCTGACGCAGGTCGCTGAGCATCCAGGCTGCAGCCAGAGCCCACACCAGCACAAACGCCGAACCGATGGTCAGGCTCAGACGCAGACGCAAGCTCATCGTGCTTCGGACTCTGCGCTGTCGGCCGGGCCCAGGCGATAGCCCAGGCCACGCACGGTCTCAACGATACCGTTACCCAATTTGCGTCGCAGATGATGGATATGCACGTTCAAGGCGTTGCTTTCCAGCTCGTCGCCAAAACCATAGATGCTGTCCTTGAGTTGCTCGCTGGACAGCACCCGTCCACGGTTGTGCAGCAAGGCTTGCAGCAGCGCCTGCTCGCGACGGGACAAGTCCACCGGCTGGCCGCCCAGAAGGGTCACGCGGCTGCTGGGGTCGTAGGTCAGGCTGCCGTGCTCGATCAGGTTGACGCTGCGCCCGGCCACCCTGCGCAACAAGGTATGCAGGCGGGCAGCGAGTTCACGCAGGTCGAAGGGCTTGAGCAGGTAGTCATCGGCACCGGCCTGCAGGCCGTCGACACGGTCGGTGACCGAGTCACGGGCGGTCAGGATCAGCACCGGCAATTCAAGGCCCTGCTGGCGCAACTGCTGCAGCAGCTTGAGGCCATCTTCATCGGGCAGGCCCAGGTCGAGCACCATGACGTCGAACTCGGCAGCCTTGAGCATGGCCCGTGCTGCGGCGGCGGTACTCACATGCTCAACCGTCAGCCCCTGTGCCGTCAGCCCGGCCTTGATGCCGCTGGCAATCAGTTCGTCGTCTTCGCAAACCAGTACATGCATGCTGATACCCGCGTAAATAAGCCGATTAAAAGGTCATGGGATTAAGGCCCGATTATGCCTGGGCAAACCGTGGCTCGTGGCACTGTGCGCGGTGCGGATAGTGCCTATTTATGTAACGCACTCGCACTCCAATCCATCCCTAAGCTGGAGATCGCCTCGCCAACAACCTGAAGGAACTTCACATGCTGGCACCCAGTGATGAGTTTTCGTGGCTCTTCGAAGGGCTCCCCACCTACACCACACTTCATCAAAAAGGCATGCGTCTTTACGACCTTGGCGCCTTTGAACATGCCCGGCAGTTTTTGCAATTACCCGCGACGGTGGGCGATGCCGAGGCTCAGTTTGCACTGGCCAGCATCATCGAGCATAGCCCTACTGAAATCTCGTCCCAGATCACCACGCTCAGGCGACAAATTGCAGGGATAACGCAAATCAGTCGCCAGAAAGAGCATCACTGGCACCTGGTAACACAGGCCTCACAGATGATCGAAAGACTGCAGATCACCCTCAAGGCGCAGTATATGCCCCTCTACGAGGCTGCCGCGGAGCACGGCAATATTGACGCGATGCTGCGTCTGGGTGGTGATGCGTGGAACGCAAAAGTGCGCGTACAGCTCGAAAGCGGCTTGCGAGTCCATACCCCCGAAGCACTGCTGGACATGTATGCCTTGACCAGGGATTTGAACTGGCTAAAGCATTCGGCGGCATCAGGACATGCCATCGCTCAATACTTGCTGGCAACCCTCTACGATAAAAACCCAACAATGCTGGCCAGCACCGAAGATCCCCAAGAAGTCATCTATGAGCTGATCAGCAGCTCAGCCTATGGTGGATATCCTCCTGCCATGAACTGGTTTGCGAACCGCATTGAAAACCGCCGGAACTTTGCGCTTATTCAACACTGGATACTCAAGGAAGCCCAGGCCGGCAGCATCAATGCTGTCCAGCAATATGGCCTGGCCCTGACCGGCATGAACAGCGATGGCACCCATAACGATACCGTCAGCGGTTTCGAAGCCGATTACACAGGGGGGTATGCCCTGTTATGGCTGGTCAACCAGGTAAAGGGCCGGGGGAGCAATCCCTATAATATCCAGGACAAACTCCATCATCTTGAGTCGGAGCTGGGCCCGGCCCAAGTCATTACCGCCAAAGAGATTGCCCATGAGTGGCGTGAGCACTACCCGCTGCTGTCCGAATTCCGCCTGCGCGCCTGCTTGCTCTAAGCCCTCAACCGGCTTGAACCTCTCGCGTATTAACACTCGGTTAATCAACGCCCGCCAAGGTGTGGCGTATCCGTACACTCCAAGGTTGGGCGCATGTCTCGTTTGTTTATCTTTCTCCTGCTGCTGGTCGCCGGTTTTAGCCAGGCGCATGCCAGTGAAGATCCGTTTGCACAAAAGCCGGACTTCCTTCCGGTCGCCAAGGCGTTTGTGTTCAGCAGCGAAGATCTGCCCTCTGGTGAAACCCGCCTGCAGTGGAAAATAGCCGACAAGTACTATTTGTATCAAAAACGCTTCAAGTTTGACGGGCTGGATGCCGCACACACACCCGAGTTGCCTAAAGGGCTGGAACACAGCGATGAGTTTTTTGGCGCCACAGAGGTGTATCGCGACAACGTTGCGCTAGTGATTCCGGCAGGTGCCAGCGGTCAGGTCAAGGTCAGCTGGCAAGGCTGCGCCGATGCCGGCCTGTGCTATCCGCCACAAAGCCGGACCATCGATTTGGGCGGCATGCAGTCTGCCGCAGCGCAGGGTCAGGCCCAGGACCAGTCGCTGGCGGCCACCTTGCAGCAGCGCTCCCTGGGCTGGAGCCTGCTGCTGTTCTTCGGCCTGGGCCTACTGCTGGCCTTTACGCCTTGCTCGCTGCCCATGCTGCCGATTCTGGCCGGGCTGGTGGTGGGCAGTGGCGCCACGGCCGGGCGCGGTTTTGCCGTGGCCGGCAGTTATGTGATCAGCATGGCGCTGGTGTATGCCGGGCTGGGCGTGCTGGCGGCCCTGCTCGGCGCCAACTTGCAGGCGTTGCTGCAACAACCCTGGTTGCTGGGTAGTTTTGCTGCCCTTTTCGTAGTGCTGGCACTGCCAATGTTCGGTTTTTTTGAACTGCAACTGCCTGCCGGCCTGCGTGACCGCCTGGAAAGCGCCGGGCGTGGCCGCAAGGGCGGCAGCTTGCTGGGTGCGGGTATTCTGGGTGCTCTCTCTGGCCTGCTGGTGGGCCCCTGCATGACCGCACCGCTGGCCGGTGCCCTGTTGTATATCGCGCAAAGCGGCAACGCCGTTGAAGGTGGCCTGGTGCTGTTTGTGATGGGCCTGGGCATTGGCGTGCCGTTGTTGCTGCTGGTCACCGTGGGCAGCCGTTTCCTGCCCAAGCCCGGTGCGTGGATGAACCTGATGAAAGGCCTGTTCGGCTTTTTGTTCCTGGGTACTGCGCTGTTGCTGGTACGCCCGGTCCTCGATGAATCCTTGTGGGTCGGTTTGTGGGGCGTGCTGCTGGTCGTTCTGGCGTCCAGCCTGTGGCAACAGGCACAGGCATTCCTTCGCGCCAAACCGCTGTTCCGCCCGCTCAGCCTGCTGGCCGGCCTGTGGGGCAGCCTGTTGCTGGTGGGAGCGGCCGGGGGCGGGACCGAGCTGTGGCAACCGCTGCAGGTGTATACCGCCACAACCGTGGCGGGGAGCACGACAAACTCCGTCCATGACGCCTTTATCACCCTCAAGGACCCTACCAGCCTGGACCGCGAGCTGGCAGATGCCAAGGCAGCAGGCCAATGGGTGATGCTCGACTACTACGCCGACTGGTGCGTGTCATGCAAGGTCATGGAGAAGCAGGTATTTGCCAAACCCCAGGTGATGGATGCCCTGCAAGGCGTGCGCCTGTTGCGTCTTGACGTGACCGCCGATAATGTCGCCAGCCGCGAGCTGCTCAGCCGCTATCAAGTACCCGGCCCGCCCAGTTTTGTCTGGATCGGCCCCAATGGTGTTGAGCGGCGCGGACAACGCATCACTGGCGAAGTCAACGCCCAGACCTTTTTGAATAACTGGAACGCCACTCGGGAACTCCTCTAAATGCTGACCCTGACCATCGGTTCGTTTGCGCTGGCCATCAACCACTTGCTGCTGATACTGGCCCTTGCCCTGGCGACACTGGTGGGGTGGCGTGTGGCCAAACGCGGTGGTGAAAACCCCGAATCAGTGCTGTTCAGCCTGTTCTTACTGGGTTTGCTAAGCGCACGCATCGGCTTTGTGCTCAGCTACTGGCGCTACTTCAAGGACGACCCGCTGCAAATTCTCGACCTGCGCGATGGCGGTTTTTTACTGTGGCCGGGGTTGGTGGCGGTACTGCTGGGTGGGCTTATCTGGGGCTGGCGCCGCGCCGGTTTGCGTCGCCCGCTGGGTTGGGGGCTGGCCAGCGGGCTGGCGTTCTGGCTGCTGGCCAGCCTGTCGTCCAGCCTTTACGAAAAAGGCACGCGCCTGCCGGAAATGGTATTGCGCAATGCCAATGGCGAGTCGGTGCAGTTGAGCAGCTATCAGGGCGGCCCGCTGGTGATCAATCTGTGGGCCACCTGGTGCCCGCCGTGCCGGCGCGAAATGCCGGTGCTGCAAAACGCCCAGCATCAACATCAAAACGTGACCTTCCTGTTCGTCAATCAGGGCGAGAGCATGCAGAGCGTCAGCACCTTCCTTGAAACCCAGGGTCTGAACCTCAGCAACGTGCTGTTCGACAGCGGCGGCCAGTTGGCACAAAAAGTCGGTTCGATGGCCCTGCCGACTACGCTGTTCTACAGCGCTGATGGTCGACTGCTGGGCAGTCATTTGGGCGAGCTGTCAAAAGCCAGTCTGGCCCGGGCCATGGAGCCTTTCAATCTGAACCATTCAATGTCGGCCCAACAGGTCGACCCTGCAAGGAATGAGCAAAAATGTTTAACCGCAAACTGCTAACCCTGGGCATGGCCTCCCTGCTGGGAGCTGCGCTCCTGCAATCGCCTGTATTGCAGGCAGAAGAGCTGCCGCCGGCGATCAAGAAGATTGAAGCCAAGGGTGCAAAAATCATTGGCAGCTTCGATGCTCCCGGCGGCTTGCGTGGCTATGCCGCCCAGTACCAGAACCGTGGCATGGCGCTGTACCTGACCCAGGACGGTAACGTTCTGGTGGGTAATCTATATGATGCCGACGGCAAAGACCTGAGCCTGGCGCCCCTGCAAAAGCTGGTGTACGAGCCGATGGCCAAGCAGGTCTGGGGCGAAATGGAGAAGAGCAACTGGATTGCCGACGGCAAGGCGGATGCACCGCGTATCGTGTACTTGTTCAGCGACCCCAACTGCCCGTACTGCAACATGTTCTGGGAGCAGGCCCGCCCTTGGGTTGACTCGGGCAAAGTGCAATTGCGCCATATCATGGTGGGCATCATCCGCGAAGACAGCCCGGCCAAATCTGCCGCCCTGCTGGCCGCCAAGGACCCGCAGCAAGCCCTGCACGAACACGAAAAAGCCGGCAAGGCCAGTAGCCTCAAGCCCCTGGCCAAAATCCCGGCTGACATTCAAGCCAAGCTCGATGCCAATGCCAAGTTGATGGAAGAGCTGGACGTGGCCGCCACCCCGGCCATTTTCTACCAGGACGCACAAGGCAACCTGCAACAGCAGCAAGGCGCGCCATCGCCGGAGAAACTGGTCCAGATCCTGGGGCCCAAGTAAAACCCGAGGGCTGCGATCGCGCTACAAAGCGTTCGCAGCCCACGCCGATGCTGGCGTGAGCCATGTCTCAGTTCACCACCTGCAGCGCTATTAATTCTATTTCTCAATTGACAATCATTATCATTAAGCCTAGCTTGTGAACAGCTGTGTAGGACGCTTCCCACGAAGAGGTCCTCACTCACTCATTCGCAGCAGGTGATCTCCATGACGGAACCAATGTCCACAGGCAAGTGCGACTCACCCCTACTTCAAGCCTTTGTTGATAACCGACTGGTCCTGGTCAAAATCGCAGCCCGCATAACGGGCTGCCGATACCGGGCTGAAGATGTGGTTCAGGATGCTTTCTTCCGTTTGCAGTCCGCGCCGCAGATCACTTCATCGTTCAAGGCACAACTGAGCTACCTGTTCCAGATCGTGCGTAACCTGGCAATTGACCACTACCGCAAGCAGGCGCTGGAGCAAAAATACTCCGGCACCGAAGAAGAAGGCATGAACGTGGTGATCCACGGCGCCTCCCCGGAAACCTCGCTGATCAATTTCTCGACTCTGGAACATATCGCGGTGGCACTCACCGAGCTGCCAAGCCGTACCCGTTATGCCTTCGAGATGTATCGCCTGCATGGCGTACAGCAAAAAGATATTGCCAAGGAACTGGGCGTATCTCCCACCCTGGTCAACTTCATGATCCGCGATGCCCTGATCCATTGCCGCGCAGTGTCGGGCACCCACGCAGATACCTACGCGCGGCGTTGATACAACCGGGCTTGCACCTTCCTACATCTCAACCACGGCAATTTTGTAAGGCGCAAAAATCGCCTTCAACTGGCCGTTGTCGCGCAGCTTTTGCAGCATTTGTGCAAACTGCTGACTCTGGATCGGTGCCTGTGGCCGCAGCAGGGCGAAGTGACGATAAGTCTGGTCGATACGCTCTGACACCATCACCTGCGCCTTGGCCTGCGGGTCGCAGCCCAGCATGTCGATCAGGTTGGAACGTGTCATCAAGGCAATATCCGCCCGCCCCCTCAAGACCATCAATAAATTGCTTTCGTGGGAATAGGTCAGGGTTGCGCCGAAGGTCTCGGTGAGAAATTTCGGCGAGGCGTTGAACCCGGCAAAAGCATAGTGATAGCCGCTATACAGGGCGAGGCGCTTGCCCTTGAGGTCATCAAAATAGCTTTGTTCACGGTCAGGATGCTGCCGGGCAACAAACACTTCAGCGTCTTCCAGGCCCATATCAACTGCAGCATAGGAGAACGCCTGCCAGCCCCAGGCCGGGTTCTCGAACATCAGCATGTCCACCCGCCCACGCTCGAAGTCACGCACACGCCGGGCAATGGAACTGGGCACAAGGACAAAGCGGTAGTCGCCTTGCAACTGGTTGAGGGCTGCAAGCAGTTGCGACAACAGGCCCGTGTCGGTGCCGCGCTCGGGACGTACGATATAAGGCGGAAAGTGCGCAGCTCCAACCCTGATTTCCTGAATCGCCCACACCGGTGCCAGCCAGCCCATTCCCAGGGTCAGCAACAGGCTGTGGGCCAATTGAATTGGCGAACACTTGAAAACCATACACACCTGACGCCGTTCATGGCTGGAACTTATTGATCGACACACGACCTGAGATCGGGCACGCACACCATTAAAGCGCATATAGACTAGCAAGCAAGGGGTCGACTGGCCCACTACAAAATAAGCACCGTGCTCAGTGTTTTAGCTACGCTCCAACTTCAACGCCGATGCTGTTAAAGGAAGCTGCACATGCCTCACTGGCTGGTAATTGACCTGGAAGCCACTACCGATGATGGCGGCTGGCCCCTGGAGGAAATGGAAGTGATCGAAATCGGCGCCAGCGTGGTCACCCGCGCAGGTCGTGAGGTGGATCATTTTCAGCGATTTATTCGCCCGCAACGTCGTCCGCTGTTGACCCCTTTCTGTCGGCAACTGACCCGCATCACACAGGCCAAGATTGATGCCGCTGCATCGATGCCTTTGGTTTGGGAGCAATTTGAACGCTGGCTCGGCCAGCACCTGCCCAAGCTTGAAGGCTGGGCCAGCTGGGGCGAGTACGACCGAAAACAACTGGAACAGGAATGGCAGCACAAACAACTGCACAGCGCCCTGCAGCAATTGCCGCATATGAACCTCAAGCAGCAATTTGCCAGGGCCCGCCAGTTAAAGCAGCCGCTGGGCCTGAACAGCGCGTTGCAACTGGCCGGAATGCAATTCAATGGTCAACAGCACCGGGCCCTGGAAGATGCCCGTAATACTGCGCGTTTATTGCCCCTGGTGCTCAAGGGGTGACGGCCATAAAAGGGCGTGACGGGATAAAACCGCTTCTGCATACTGGCCAGCCCTTTTTAGCCCATTCCGAGGAATCGCCATGTTTAAAGTCAACGAATACTTCGACGGCACCGTCAAGTCGATTGCCTTCGCCCAAACCGAAGGCAAGGCCACCATTGGCGTCATGGCTGCAGGTGAATACGAGTTCGGCACCGCCGAGCGTGAAATCATGCACGTGGTCTCGGGCGAGCTGAGCGTCAAGTTGCCGGGCAGCAGCGAATATGAAACCTTCAAGACCGGCAGCCAGTTCAACGTGCCGGCCAACAGCAAGTTTCAGCTCAAGGTCGCAGTGGATACCGCCTACCTGTGTGAGTACCGCTAAATCTCCCTCTGGCAGCAACTGTCTTGATGCTGCCATGTGGGAGCGGGCTTGCTCGCGATACAGACGACCCGGTCTGTCTGTTGAATCGCGTTGATGCCATCGCGAGCAAGCCCGCTCCCACAGCTACACCCCTACGTTGAACTGCAACGCCGCCAACCGTGCATACAGCGGGTTGGCGGCGATTAATTGGGCATGGGTGCCGATGGCGACCAGCTTGCCCTGATCCATTACCGCGATACGATCAGCGTTTTGCACGGTGGCCAGACGGTGGGCAATCACCAGCGTGGTACGGCCTTGCATCAGGCTCGGCAAAGCCTGCTGGATCAGATGCTCGCTTTGGGCATCCAGGGCACTGGTGGCCTCATCCAGCAACAGGATCGGCGCATCCACCAGCAACGCCCGGGCAATCGCCAGACGCTGGCGTTGACCGCCCGACAAGCCCAGGCCGCCATCACCCAAGTGGGTTTTGTAACCCTCGGGCATTTGCAGGATAAAGTCGTGGGCGTGGGCAATTCGCGCCGCAGCCTGGACCTGCTCATCGCTGGCCCCGGCATTGCCATACCGGATGTTGTCTTCAATGGTGCCGAAAAACAGCGCAGGTGTTTGCGACACCAGGGCAAAACAACGACGCAGGTCTTGCGGGTCAAGCTGAGTGATCGGCTGCCCTTCAAGCAGGATTTGCCCTTGTTGCGGATCGTAAAAGCGCAGCAACAAGTCGAACAATGTTGACTTGCCCGCCCCGGAAGGGCCGACCAGCGCCAGGGTTTCTCCCGCATTGATCGTCAGGCTCAGGCCATCGATCGCATGGCTTTCGGGCCGTGAAGGGTAAGAAAAGCGCAAGTTTTCAAGCTGCAAATTGCCCTTCACCCGTGCGGGTAACACGCGCAAATCCGTGCTCGGTGGCAGGATCAAGCTTTTCGCCTGCAACAGCTCGGCAATTCGCTCGGCCGCGCCCGCCGCCTGTTGCAACTCGCCAATCACTTCGCTCAGGGTGCCGAATGCGCTGCCCACCACCAGGCTGTAAAACACAAAGGCGGCCAGCTCGCCGCCGGTGATGCGCCCGGCGATCACGTCCATGCCGCCGACCCACAGCATCACCCCCACGGCGCCCAGCACCAGCAAGATCACCAGCGTGATCAACCACGCCCGTTGCAGGATGCGTTTGCGGGCAGTGGCAAACGCCTGCTCCACGGTACTGGCAAAGCGTTGCTGGTCTTGCTGTTGATGGTTATAAGCCTGCACCGTCTTGATCTGGCCCAGGGCCTCGGCGACATAACTGCCGACATCAGCGATACGGTCCTGGCTCTGGCGCGACAGGCTGCGCACCCGGCGACCAAAAAACAGGATGGGCACCAGCACCAGTGGCAAGGCCACCACCACGATACTGGTGAGCTTGGGGTTGGTGACAAACAACAGCACCACGCCGCCGATCACCATCAGGCTGTTGCGCAGGAACAACGACAGCGATGAACCGATCACCGACTGCAGCAAGGTCGTATCCGTGGTCAGCCGCGACTGGATTTCCGAGCTGCGGTTGTTCTCGTAGAACCCCGGGTGCAGACCGATCAGGTGATTGAACACCTGGCGCCGAATATCGGCGACCACCCGCTCACCGATCCATGACACCAGGTAAAAGCGCACGAAAGTGCCCACTGACAAGCCCAGCACCAGCAACAGAAAAAAGCCGATGGACTGGTTTAGCAAATGCGCTGACTGGGTCATGAAACCCTTGTCGACCAATAGACGGATGCCCTGCCCCATCGACAAGGTAATACCCGCCGTAACAATCAGCGCCAGCAGGGCGCCAAGAGCCTGCCAACGATAGGGTGCAATAAAATGCGCTGCCAGACGAATGGCGCGGCGATGACGGGAAGAAAGCATGGGAGGGTATCCGCAGTGAGGATCAGCGTAAAAAGCCTTACACAGCCTACAACGAAGTTCGCCTAAAACCGGTAAATCTTTCTCACTCGTTTTGAATATGACCTGTCACCACAAACCCTAGACAGTAATGTTCTAAAGTCGGGCTGGAAGTTTCAGGATATTTCTGTTGGACTGGGGTGGTCGCCAAGTTTGTAACAGCTTGGTCATTAAACGGATCTAAAGTAGCGCTACACCCTGATGAGGAGACAGGCCATGGATTTGCAACAGAACGCTCAAGCCGTACCGGTGATTCGTACCCAGCCACAGCAATCTCTGGGGTGCGCGTTTATCGACGAAAATGGTCAGGAGATCCTGATCACCGAGGCGATGATTCAGGACGCCTGCCATGAGCTGGAGCAACGCCTGGTCACGCCATCACGCAAGGGCTGATCCTTGCCAACAAGACCCTGTACATGATTAAACAGCATTCGCGTCACTGACCGGCCTTACTGCGTAGGGCCGGTTTTTTTAGGCCTGCACATTCAGACCGGCACGGCGCCCAAGGCTTTTACCAGTTGCTTCAGGGCCACTGAATCACCCGCGATATGCACCGGCAAGCCTTCAATTTCGCGGCGAATCGGGTAGTTTTTGCGCAGTCCGTCGAATGCCAGCTTTTGCTCCTGGACGGTTCCACTCAAACTGCGGCGAAAGTCGGCATCGTCACGGCGCGGGTCGTACACACCGCGACAGAGCATGGCCAGGGCCCATGCCGGGTCGCTATCAGCACTCAGTTCAACCTTGGCCAGCCAGGGGGACGGCAGCAGGTCGGCCAGTTTGACTTCAGGGCTATGCCCCAGAAAATCGCACAATGCCTGATAAATCTGTGCCGTACCCCGCTGTTTGCCATCCAGGCTGTAGCCGGCAATATGCGGGGTGGCCAGCACGCACAGATCCGCCAGTTCGCGGTCTACTTGCGGCTCACCCTCCCATACATCCAGTACCGCTTGCAGATCATCCCGGCGGGTCAAAACTTCACGCAGCGCGGCATTGTCCACCACCGGGCCGCGGCTGGCGTTGATCAACCAGGTACCCGGTTTCAGCTGTTCCAGCCGCTGCTGATCAAGCAGATGCCAGGTCGGGTAATCGCCGGTCCTGTCCAGCGGCGTATGCAGGCTGAGTACATCGCACTGCTCGATCACGTGCTCAAGGCTGACATAGTCACCGCCCTCGGCCGCCGCCCGCACCGGGTCGCAAACCAGCACATTGAAGCCCAGTGAACGCAAGACGTTGACCAGGCGACCGCCCACTTCACCGGCACCAATCACGCCGTAGGTGCGCTGGGTCAAGTCGGCGCCTTCGATTTCAGCAAGCGTCAGCAGGCTGCCAAGCACGTAGTCCACGACGCCACGGGCATTGCAGCCAGGAGCACTGGACCAGTGGATACCAGACTGCTGGAAGTAGTCCAGCGCCAGGTGATCAGTGCCGATGGTGCAGGTTCCGACAAACCGCACTGCACTGCCTTCGAGCAGTTCGCGGTCCACTTTGGTCACCGAGCGCACCAGCAAAACATCGGCATCGTGAACGTCTGCACGGTTGATCTGGCGCCCCGGCAAGCGGCGTATTTCACCGAAGTCAGCAAAAAATTCTTCGATCAGCGGAATATTTTCATCAGCAACAATCAACATGGCAGGCTCCTTTCGCGGAGTGGCAGTGTAGGCGTTGTTACGCGCAATGGGCCAGCCGGGTGTGCAGGTACTTGCGGGCACGCTTACAAAGGGCCTACAACTCGCTATTAACTGACCACATGGTCAGGCGTACAATCCCCGGCTTTGCGCGTTTAACCCTGTGGATACAAGCCAGTGAACTCTGTGACTCACCCCCCCTCTTCCCTCCCTGTCAGCCGCCCGGCCCGGGTACGCACCGAGGTGCGCGCGCTGTTGGCGCTGGCATTTCCCATCATCATTTCGCAGATCGCAACCACGGCCATGGGTTTTGTCGATGCCGTGATGGCCGGGCGCGTAGGCCCTCGGGATCTGGCCGCCGTGGCACTGGGCAACTCGATCTGGGTTCCGGTGTTTTTGTTGATGTCCGGCATTCTGCTGGCGACCACGCCCAAGGTCGCCCAGCGGTTTGGCGCCAATGCACACGGCGAAATCGGCCCCATCGTACGCCAGGCACTGTGGCTGGCACTGATTACCGGCCTGTGCGCAGCGTTGATCCTGATCGCGGCCGAGCCGCTATTGCATCTGATGAAGGTCGACCCTGAGCTGATCACCCCCAGCATGGGTTACCTGCACGGGATCGCCAGCGGCATGCCCGCCGTGGGGCTGTATTGCGTGTTGCGTAATTTCAGCGATGGCCTGGGAAAAACCCGGCCAAGCATGATCCTGGGGCTCAGTGCCCTGGCACTGAATATCCCGATCAACTACATCTTCATCTATGGCCACTTTGGCGTCCCGGCCATGGGCGGCGTGGGCTGCGGCTGGGCCACGGCCATTGTGATGTGGTTTATGGCTCTGGGCATGGTGGTCTGGACGTTCAGAGGGGCCATCTACCAGTCGAGTAAGGTCTACAGCCATTTTGAATGGCCAAAATGGGCGATCCTCAAGCGTTTGCTCAGTGTGGGCTTGCCGATTGGCATCGCGGTCTTTGCTGAATCAAACATTTTTGCGGTGATTGCGCTGTTGATCGGCAGTTTGGGGGCCACGGTGGTGGCGGGCCATCAAATCGCCCTGAACTTCAGTTCGCTGGTCTTTATGATTCCATACTCACTGGGTATGGCGATTACCGTGCGCGTGGGTCAGGCCCTGGGCCGCCAGCAACCGCGCGAGGCACGCTTTGTAGCGGGCGTGGGCATGGGCACCGCACTGGTCTGGGCAGCGATTTCCGCCAGTCTGATTCTGTTGTTGCGTGAGCAGATTGCCACCGTCTACACCGCCGATCCCATGGTGATCGAGGTGGCGACCATGCTGTTGATGTTTGCTGCGCTGTATCAGTTTTCGGACGTGATCCAGGTCACCGCTGCCGGTGCCCTGCGTGGTTATCAGGACACACGAGTGACGATGATCCTGACCCTGTTTGCCTACTGGGGGATTGGTTTGCCGGTGGGCTACGCCCTGGGGCTGACCGACTGGTTCGGCCCGGCCAATGGCCCGAGCGGGCTATGGCAGGGCTTGATCGTTGGCCTGACCTGCGCGGCACTGATGCTGGGTGTGCGGTTGGCGCGCAGTGCGAAAAAACATATCCGCCGCCGCACATAAATGCGGTGGCAGCGGGCTTGCCCGCGATGGCATCAGCGTGGCTTGCCTGACAGACCGTGGCGCCTGCATCGCGAGTAAGCCCGCTCCCACAAGACCGGCGCAATTGCTATGGGCGCCGTCAATCCTGCTTCTTGCGGATCCAGTACAGGTACGTGCCCGCCTCTTCCTGCTGGCCCACCAGTTCATGGTCCAGAAACACGCAGAACTTGGGAATGTCGCGGCGGGTCGAAGGATCCGTCGCAATGACTTTCAACAAGCCACCCGGCGCCAGGTCGCGAATATATTGGTGCAGCATCATCACCGGCTCCGGGCAGTTCAGGCCGGTAGCGTCCAGGGTGCCGTCAACCGGCAGGTCGGTAAAACTCATCACTTACTCCCAGATCAGCGAGATTTGGTTTTTTTAACGTCCAGTCGACGCAAATGGCAGGTCACTTCTTCACGGTCGTGGTACAGCTGCTTGCAGCCGATTTCAACCTGAATGCCGCGTGCCTTGAAACCGTCTGCAATACGGTCGAGCAAACGGCGTACTTCGGCGTAACGCTGTTTCATCGGCAGCTTCAAGTTGACTACCGCTTCACGGCAATGACCTTCACCAATCCACTCTTCGAGCATGGCCGCATTGCGCGCCGGTTTCTCCACAATATCGCAGACCATCCAGTCCACCGGCTGCTTGGGCTTGAAGGTAAAGCCATCGGCCATCAAGTGCTGCACCAGACCGGTATCCATCAGGCTTTCAGCCATAGGGCCATTGTCGATGGCAGTCACGATCATGCCACGGTTGACCAGTTGCCAGGTCCAGCCACCCGGCGCAGCGCCAAGGTCAACACCGGTCATGTCGCTGTGCAGGCGCTCGTCCCACTGGTCGCGGGGGATAAAATGGTGCCAGGCCTCTTCAAGCTTGAGGGTTGAACGGCTAGGCGCTTCGCGGGGGAATTTCAGGCGCGGGATGCCCATGGGCCACATGGCCGAGTTGTTGGCCGGGGCCAGGCCAAGAAACACTTCACGACCACTTTTAAACGTCAGCAGCAGGCGCGGTTTGCTCCCGTCCTCTTCTTCAGTCAGTTTGCCGGCCTTGATCAGCGCTTTGCGCAGATGACCGTCGAACTTTTTGCAGAAGTTGGACAGTTCCTTGCCGTCATTGGTGTCGACGATTTCCAGCCACAGGCTGCCACACACCGGGAAGTCGGCCATGTGTTCGAGGATCACGCTGATCCGGTCGGTCTCCGGCAGCTCGACAAAGCCGCCACGAGCCCATTGACGCGGGAAAATCAGTTCGGCAAAACGCAAGCTGTTCATCAGCCGTTCAGCGCCGCCCTCTTCAGTGCACACAAACTCGGCACAGGCAGTGCCAGGCTTGGCCTTGGCGTAGCCAGCCACATTAAGGCGGGCGGCGTGCTCGGCGATTTCCGAGCAGACTTCGCCTTCAAACCCGGGCCGGCAGTGCATAAAAACGGTGTTCATTGAATTACTCCTGGGCAGCGGGCAGGAATTGCCCGGCTGCGCATCCTTGATTTGGCGCAAGGACTGTCACGAAAAGGTCGGCATGATAGCCGAGTTCGGAACCTTGAACCCGCATAGACAGTCCAGTTATTAGCCACAGCCCCTAATCAGAGCTAGGTTAGAAGCTCTGCTTGTGCCACGTGATCCGTCTAAAGGAGTCATTTCATGTCCTCCCTCGATAGCCTGAACACCCTAGCCACACTAAAAGTCGACGATAAGACTTATCACTATTTCAGCCTTGCCCTCGCCGCCAAATCACTCGGCGATTTGAGCAGGCTACCCATGTCACTCAAAGTGCTGCTGGAAAACCTGCTGCGCTGGGAAGACGGTAAAACCGTCACCGAGCCCGACCTCAAAGCTCTGGCCGCCTGGCTCAAGGCACGGCGCAGCGACCGGGAAATCCAGTACCGCCCTGCGCGGGTGCTGATGCAGGACTTCACCGGCGTACCGGCAGTGGTCGACCTGGCCGCCATGCGCGCCGCCATGGCCAAAGCCGGGGGTGATCCGCAACGTATCAACCCGCTGTCCCCCGTGGACCTGGTAATTGACCACTCGGTGATGGTCGACCGGTTTGCCAGCGCCAGCGCCTTCGAGCAAAACGTCGATATAGAGATGGAGCGCAACGGCGAACGCTATGCGTTTTTACGCTGGGGTCAAAATGCCTTCGATAATTTCAGCGTGGTCCCACCCGGTACCGGGATTTGCCATCAGGTGAACCTGGAATACCTGGGCCGCACGGTCTGGACCAAGGATGAAGACGGCCGCACCTACGCCTTCCCCGACACCCTGGTAGGCACCGACTCCCATACCACCATGATCAATGGCCTGGGTGTGCTGGGCTGGGGCGTGGGCGGCATTGAAGCCGAAGCGGCCATGCTGGGCCAGCCCGTGTCGATGCTGATCCCCGAAGTCGTGGGCTTCAAGCTCAGCGGCAAGCTCAAAGAAGGCATCACCGCCACCGACCTGGTGCTGACCGTGACGCAAATGCTGCGCAGCAAGGGTGTGGTCGGCAAGTTCGTAGAATTCTATGGCGATGGCCTGGCGGATCTGCCGCTGGCCGACCGTGCCACGCTTGCCAATATGGCCCCGGAATACGGCGCCACCTGCGGGTTTTTCCCGGTGGATGAGATCACCCTGGATTACCTGCGTCTTTCAGGCCGCCCAGAGGCCACAGTCAAACTGGTCGAGGCTTACTGCAAGGCCCAAGGGCTATGGCGGGTCGCAGGCCAGGAGCCGGTTTTCAGCGAAACCCTGGCTCTGGACATGGGCACCGTCGAAGCCAGCCTGGCCGGGCCAAAACGACCGCAAGACCGGGTTGCACTGCCCGATGTCGGGCAAGCTTTCGACGACTTTCTCAGCCTGCAATTCAAGCCGGCCACTAAAAAAGAGGAAGGTCGCCTCGAAAGCGAAGGTGGCGGCGGTGTTGCCGTGGGCAATGCCGACTTGATCGGTGAAGCGGACTACAGTTACGAAGGCCATACCTATCGCCTGAAAAACGGCGCTGTGGTGATTGCCGCCATTACTTCCTGCACCAACACCTCGAACCCCAGTGTGATGATGGCTGCAGGCCTGGTGGCAAAAAAAGCCGTCGAAAAAGGCCTGACACGCCAACCGTGGGTCAAGACGTCGCTGGCACCGGGCTCCAAGGTAGTCACCGATTACTACGCGGCCGCCGGCCTGACCCCGTACCTCGACCAGTTGGGCTTTGCCCTGGTGGGCTACGGCTGCACCACCTGTATCGGCAATTCCGGGCCACTGCCCGAGCCGATCGAAAAGGCCATTACCCAGTCCGACCTGACCGTGGCTTCAGTGCTGTCGGGCAACCGCAACTTTGAGGGGCGCGTGCATCCGCTGGTGAAAACCAACTGGCTGGCCTCGCCACCCCTGGTGGTGGCCTATGCCCTTGCGGGCACAGTACGCATTGATATCAGCCGTGAACCGCTGGGGACCGGAAAAGACGGCAAACCGGTGTACCTGCGCGATATCTGGCCCAGCCAGAAAGAAATCGCCGACGCCGTGGCCCAGGTGACCACAGGCATGTTCCACAAGGAATACGCCGAGGTGTTTGCCGGCGACGAACAGTGGCAAGCCATCGAAGTACCGCAAGCCGCAACTTATGTCTGGCAAGAGGACTCAACCTACATCCAGCATCCGCCGTTCTTCGACGAAATCAGCGGGCCACTACCGGTGATTGCCGACGTCAAAGGCGCAAACATCCTTGCGTTGCTGGGCGACTCGGTCACCACCGACCATATTTCCCCGGCCGGCAATATCAAGGCTGACAGCCCCGCCGGGCGCTATTTGCGCGACAAGGGCGTAGAACCACGGGACTTCAACTCTTACGGCTCGCGGCGTGGCAACCATGAAGTGATGATGCGCGGTACCTTCGCCAATATTCGCATTCGCAACGAAATGCTCGGCGGCGAAGAAGGCGGCAATACGATCTACATCCCCACCGGTGAAAAACTGCCGATCTTTGACGCGGCCATGCGTTACCAGGCCTCAGGCACTCCGCTGGTGGTGATAGCCGGCCAGGAATACGGTACTGGCTCAAGCCGCGACTGGGCGGCCAAGGGCACCAACCTGTTGGGGGTCAAGGCGGTGATTGCCGAGAGTTTCGAGCGCATCCACCGCTCCAACCTGGTGGGCATGGGCGTGCTGCCCTTGCAGTTCAAGCTCGATCAGAACCGCAAAAGCCTGAACATTACAGGCAAGGAAACCCTGGATATCCTCGGGTTGACCGGTACCGAACTGCAACCGCGAATGAACCTGACCCTGGTCATCACCCGCGAGGACGGCAGCCAGGAAAAAGTCGAAGTGCTCTGCAGGATCGATACCCTTAACGAGGTGGAATACTTCAAGGCCGGAGGGATTTTGCACTATGTGCTGCGTCAGCTGATTGCTTCATAGACGCACCTCAACCTTGTGGGAGCGGGCTTGCTCGCGATTCGGACTACACGGTCTGTCAGCCAGAGCCCGCTCCCACAGGGCCACGAATCGTTATACTTGCGCACCCCGGACTGGATCCGGGGTGTTTTTTAACGATTGCAAGGATTCACATGATTGCTTTGCCCTGGCCTTATCTGGCACTACTGACCCTGGGCTACGGCCTTGCCCTCAGCTACGGGCAATTAGGCGCTCAAACCCTCATCGCGCTAGCCTTGTTGACTGTCAGCGGGTTTGCCGTTGTGCAGAACAAAAGCCATTTGCTGCGCTATGCCGGGCATGCCTTGTTTGTGCTGCTGGCGCTGGCGCTGGCCTTGCACTGGCTGCCAGGTTTCCATAACGGTCGCGCCATCACCCCCACGCGACTGACCCCTGATGCCGTGCCCTTCTCGATGTACTTCAATCTGGACAAACCGCTGATTGGCTTCTGGCTGCTGCTGGTATGCCCCTGGATAGCACCGCGCTTTGCCTGGCGGGTATCCCTGGGGGCCACTGCAATGGGTCTGGCCCTGGCCGCCATTGCAGCGCTGGGCGGAGCAATGCTGTTGGGCATGATTGCCTGGGCACCGAAATGGCCTCATCAGAGCACCCTCTGGCTGCTGAATAATCTACTGCTGGTCACCCTGGTTGAAGAAGCGCTGTTTCGCGGTTACATCCAGGGCGGACTGAGCCGCAAGTTCAAGTTGCTGCCCCATGGGCAGAGCATTGCGCTGGTGCTGGCCTCGATACTGTTTGGCCTGGCCCATGCACCCGCCGGCTGGCAATGGATGCTACTGGCCGGGCTGGCCGGTGTCGGTTACGGCCTGGCCTACCGCTTTGGCGGGCTGGGTGCAGCGATCGCCACCCACTTCGGCCTCAATGTGCTGCATTTCCTGTTTTTTACCTACCCGATGCTCGCCCCCTGACGGCCAGGGGCCTGAAATATAAATTAAACAATTCCTTGAGCATGCCGACAGCCTGTCAAAGTCTTGCGGATTGAAACGACATGCGTAACAACCAGCCCATCACTCAACGCGAACGCACATTCCCCGCGCAACAACGGTTGATTTCCACGACCGATGCCAAAGGCGTGATCACCTACTGCAACGATGCGTTCAGGGAAATCAGCGGGTTTTCGCGTGAGGAGCTGATACGCGCGCCGCACAATCTGGTGCGCCACCCGGACGTGCCCTCAGCAGTCTTCGAGCATATGTGGAGCACCCTGAAAAAGGGTTCGCCGTGGATGGGCATCGTCAAAAACCGCTGCAAAAACGGCGACCATTACTGGGTTAACGCCTATGTAACGCCGGTTTTCGAGAATGAGCAGGTCGTGGGTTACGAGTCGGTGCGGGTCAAGCCAACGGCCGAACAGATCCGCCGCGCCGAAGCCCTGTACACACGCCTCAACCGCGGCAAATCCGCGGTGCCTCAGCGCGATAAGTGGCTGCCGGTGCTGCAGGACTGGCTGCCCTTTATCCTGGTCAGCCAATTGAGCTTCATGATTGGCGCCATGCTCAATTCGAGCTGGGGTTTTGCCCTGGCAGCCCTGCTGTCGATACCGTTGGGGCTGCTGGGCCTGAGCTGGCAACAGCGCGGGGTCAAACGCCTGCTGCGTCTGGCCGAGCAGACCACCTCCGACCCGTTGATTGCCCAGATGTACACCGACAGCCGTGGCCCGCAAGCGCGTCTGGAAATGTCCATCCTGAGCCAGGAAGCGCGCCTGAAGACCTGCCTGACACGCCTGCAGGATACCGCCGAACACCTCAGCGGCCAGGCCCGTCAGTCCGACATTCTGGCGCACAAAAGCTCGACCGGACTGGAGCGCCAGCGCGTCGAGACCGAGCAAGTGGCCACCGCCGTCAACCAGATGGCTGCCACCACCCAGGAAGTGGCCAGCCATGTGCAGCGCACTGCCGACGCGACCCAGGAAGCCAACCGTCTGACCAGTCGCGGTCGCGACATTGCCGGCGAAACCCGCGAAGCGATCCAGCGCCTGTCGGTTGTGGTGGGTGAAACCGGGGCCACGGTAACGCAACTGGCCAAGGACAGTGACGAGATCGGCGGCGTGGTCGATGTGATCAAGGGCATTGCCGACCAGACCAACCTGCTGGCCCTGAACGCCGCCATCGAAGCGGCACGGGCTGGAGAAATGGGCCGGGGCTTCGCCGTGGTGGCTGACGAAGTGCGCCAGCTGGCGCAACGCACCAGCGCTTCGACCGGGCAGATTCACAGCCTGATCGCCAAGCTGCAGCAGACAGCAGCCACCGCGGTGCAAACCATGGACGCTGGCCATCGTCAGGCGGAAGAAGGCGTAGCGCGGGTACTGGAAGCAGATCAGGCACTGGTGGGCATCAGCGAAGCGGTGGCCAATATCACCGACATGACCACCCAGATCGCGGCAGCGACCGAAGAGCAAAGCGCCGTGGCTGAAGAAATCAGCCGCAATATCAGCACCATTGCCGACCTGGCTGACCAGACCTCAGAGCAGGCGCAGCATTCGGCGCTGCTCAGCGAAGAACTGACCCAGACCGTCAACACCCAGTATTCGCTGGTGGAGCGGTTTAACCGCTAAGCCTTGTGGGAGCGATCCAATCGCGAGCAGGCTCGCTCCCACAAATTGTTCAAGGTTGCTGCAACCACCGCGCAATCCGGTCCGCCGCCGCATCCAGATGCTGCTCATGGGTAAACCCGGAGGCCTTCAACGGCTTAAGGTCGTGATCCCCCGATAGCAGCCACGACACTTCAATGCCCGGCGCCAGCGTGTAGGCCTCTACCGCTTCGCGGTTGCCCAAGGCATCGCGCTCGCCTTGTACGATCAACGTCGGCGTTGCCAATTCAGCCAGGTGCGCCACCCGGGGTTTTTCCGGCTTGCCTGCGGCATAGAACGGATAACCCAGGCACACCAGCGCGTCCACTTGCAGCTCATCGGCCAGCAGACTGGCCATACGCCCACCCATTGACTTGCCGCCAATGGCTAATGGCCCAGCGACATGCCGTCGCACCTCGGTAAAAACTTCACGCCAGCTTTCGAGCAGTTTCGCCTGCTGATTAGGAGGCCTTTTGCCATTATCGAGACGGCGCTGCGCCATATACGGGAACTCGAAGCGCAACACGCTCACCCCGCGTGCAGCAAGGCGTGCAGCCATGCCGTTCATCCAGCTGCTGTCCATCGGCGCACCCGCGCCGTGGGCCAGGATAAGGGTCGCGGTTGAACCCGCTGACGCGCCATTCCACAGCCAGCCCCTGTCCTGCACGCACTGCGCCCATTGATCCCCGTCAATACCGGCCTTGCCCGCTACGACCATGCTTGCCTCGCTTTTAGTCTGCCTATAACTCCAGGCGTGCGTTTGACGCGCCTGAACCGTGGATGGGGAACCATGAACACTTCTACAAGTACCGCCTATAACTACAAGGTGGTCCGCCAATTTGCCATTATGACGGTGGTTTGGGGCATCGTCGGTATGGGGCTCGGCGTTTTTCTCGCCGCGCAATTGGTTTGGCCAGAACTTAACTTCAATTTGCCTTGGACCAGTTTCGGGCGCCTGCGCCCATTGCACACCAACGCGGTGATTTTCGCTTTCGGCGGCTGCGCGCTGTTCGCGGCTTCATTCTACTCGGTGCAACGCACCTGCCAGGCCACCCTGTTTTCGCCGAAAATCGCGGCGTTTACCTTCTGGGGCTGGCAGCTGGTCATCGTCCTGGCGGCCATCAGCCTGCCACTGGGTTACACCAGTTCCAAGGAATACGCCGAGCTGGAATGGCCGATCGACATTTTGATCACCATTGTCTGGGTGGCCTACGCCATCGTGTTCTTCGGCACGATCATGAAGCGCAAGACCAAGCATATTTACGTGGGCAACTGGTTCTTCGGCGCGTTTATCGTGACCGTGGCGATTTTGCACATCGTCAATAACCTGGAAATTCCGGTCAGTTTCACCAAGTCCTACTCGCTCTACGGTGGCGCCACTGACGCCATGGTGCAGTGGTGGTACGGGCATAACGCTGTGGGTTTTTTCCTGACAGCTGGCTTCTTGGGGATGATGTACTACTTCGTGCCTAAACAGGCCGAACGTCCGATCTACTCCTATCGCCTGTCCATCGTGCACTTCTGGGCATTGATCACCCTGTACATCTGGGCGGGCCCCCACCACCTGCACTACACCGCGCTGCCGGACTGGGCGCAGTCGCTGGGCATGGTGATGTCGCTGATTCTGCTCGCACCGAGCTGGGGCGGCATGATCAACGGCATGATGACCCTCTCGGGCGCCTGGCATAAGCTGCGCAGCGATCCGATCCTGCGCTTCCTCGTGGTGTCCCTGGCCTTCTACGGCATGTCGACCTTCGAAGGCCCGATGATGGCAATCAAGACCGTCAACGCCCTCTCCCACTACACCGACTGGACCATCGGCCACGTACACGCCGGTGCCCTGGGCTGGGTGGCGATGATTTCGATCGGCGCGCTGTACCACATGATCCCGAAAATCTTCGGCCGCCCGCAGATGTACAGCCTGGGCCTGATCAACGCGCACTTCTGGCTGGCCACCATCGGCACCGTGCTCTACATCGCCTCGATGTGGGTCAACGGCATTGCCCAGGGCCTGATGTGGCGCGCAGTCAACGAAGACGGCACGCTGACTTACTCCTTCGTCGAAACTCTGGTGGCCAGCCACCCGGGTTATGTCGTGCGACTGGTCGGTGGTGCAATCTTCTTCAGCGGCATGTTGCTGATGGCTTACAACACTTGGCGCACCGTGCGTAACGCCGAGCCCGCTGAAGTCGTAGCCGCCGCGCAGATGGCCTGAGGAGTTGGCAATGAAACACGAAGTCGTTGAAAAAAATATCGGCCTGATGCTGTTGCTGATGATCCTGTGCGTAAGCGTGGGCGGCCTGACGCAAATCGTCCCGCTGTTCTTTGAAGACGTGACCAACACCCCGGTGGAGGGCATGAAGCCTTACACCGCACTGCAACTGGAAGGTCGCGACATCTACATCCGTGAAGGCTGCGTGCAGTGCCACTCGCAGATGATCCGTCCGTTCCGTGCCGAGACCGAGCGTTATGGTCACTACTCGGTAGCCGGTGAGAGCGTGTGGGATCACCCCTTCCTGTGGGGTTCCAAGCGCACCGGGCCGGACCTGGCCCGCGTCGGTGGCCGCTATTCGGATGACTGGCACCGCGCGCACTTGTACAACCCGCGCAACGTCGTGCCCGAATCAAAAATGCCAGCTTACCCATGGCTGGTGGCCTCGCCGGTAGACAGCAGCCATACCGAGAAAAAACTCGAAGTGATGCGCACCCTGGGCGTGCCTTACACCGACGAAGACATCGCCAACGCCAAGCAGTCCGTGCAGGGCAAGACCGAGATGGACGCTCTGGTCGCCTACCTGCAAGTGCTGGGCACTGCCATCAAGAGCAAGAGGTGAGCCATGGTCTTGGAGATGAGTAGTGGAATGATTCGCGGCCTGGGCACCGTGGTGGTGGCCGTGGCGTTTATAGGCCTGGCGCTGTGGGTGTTCAGCCCGCGACGCAAATCGGAGTTTGAAGACGCGACCTTACTGCCATTCAAGGACGATCCAGAGGCGATTCAACACGTCGAGAAAGAACAAGCGTCTAGGAGTAAAAAAGCATGACCACCTTCTGGAGTCTGTACATATGCGTGCTGACTATCGGCACGCTGATCGGCCTGACCTGGCTGCTGGTCAGCACGCGCAAGGGCGAGACCAAAAGCGATACGGTCGAAACCATGGGCCACAGCTTTGACGGCATCGAGGAGTACGACAACCCGCTGCCACAATGGTGGTTCATGTTGTTCGTCGGCACGCTGGTATTTGCCGTGGGCTACCTGATCCTGTACCCGGGCCTGGGCAACTGGAAAGGCCTGCTGCCCGGCTATGAGAATGGCTGGACCGGTGTACATGAGTGGGAAAAGGAAATGGACAAGGCGGACGCCAAATTTGGGCCCATCTACGCCAAATATGCCTCCATGCCCGTTGAACAAGTCGCTCAGGATCCGGCAGCACTGAAAATGGGCGGGCGCCTGTTTGCTTCCAACTGCTCGGTGTGCCACGGCTCGGATGCCAAGGGCGCTTTCGGCTTCCCTAACCTGGCCGACAACACCTGGCGCTGGGGCGGCGACGCCGACACGATCAAGGCCACCATCATGGGCGGTCGCATCGCGGCAATGCCGGCCTGGGGTGAAGTACTGGGTGAAAACGGAGTCAAAAACGTCGCCGCCTATGTACGCCACGACCTGGCGGGCCTGCCCCTCCCTGAAGGCGCCACTGTCGATCTGACGGCTGGCAAGCAAGCCTACGAAACCACTTGCGTGGCCTGCCACGGGGCAAACGGTAAAGGCATGCCGCTGATGGGCGCGCCAGACCTGACCCAACCTGCCGGTTTTATCTACGGCACCAGCCTGGCGCAATTGCAACAAACCATTCGCCACGGCCGTCAGGGCCACATGCCTGCGCAAAACGATTTGTTGGGCAACGACAAGGTACAGCTGCTGGCGGCCTACGTGTTCAGCTTGTCACACGGTAATCAAGAGGAAAAAACAGCCGAATAATTACCGGACATTTCCTGCCGCATCATTTTGGTGCGGCAGTTCCCGCCTCAAAGCGCGACCAAGTGTCGCACCTCTTTCAGCCCCGCCATTGCTCTCCCGCCATTCAGGACTAAGCTCAACGCTTGTGTGAGCCGGATCTGTGCAGCGCCACGTCAAGTGAAACTAACCGGTAAGTTGAAGGGCAGCGTTACGGGCCACAATGGTGGGTTTGCACCGGCTATCGTGCATTACGATGTTTGCCGCGCCTTGCCCCCACCTCAACCCGCCCGCCTCGACCCCTCCACTTTTGCCCTGCATGCGGCGTTTTTGGCGAGGTCACTTTGACCTTACTCCGCGCATGGAAAGGCCGCAGAACAAGCCTTGGAAAGCATTGACCGGGGTCATGGTTCGTTGCAATAGCCCTACGCTTTATACATACTTGCGACCGATTTTTATCCTAATAAAATACCTAAACCGTGGAACCTTAGAATGAGCACAGCAATCAGCCCGACTGCTTATAACTATAAGGTAGTCCGCCAGTTCGCCATCATGACGGTGGTCTGGGGGATCCTTGGCATGGGGCTCGGGGTTTTCATCGCGTCACAGCTTGTGTGGCCTGAATTGAACCTTGGCCTCGAGTGGACGACCTTCGGCCGTCTGCGTCCCCTGCATACCAACCTTGTGATCTTTGCCTTTGGTGGCTGTGCATTGTTTGGCACCTCCTACTACGTCGTGCAGCGAACCTGCCAGACACGACTGATCTCCGATTCGCTGGCCTCGTTTACCTTCTGGGGTTGGCAGGCGGTTATCGTCGGCGCGATCATCACCCTGCCACTGGGTTACACCACCACCAAAGAATACGCCGAGCTGGAATGGCCTTTGGCTATTTTGCTGGCGATTGTCTGGGTGACCTACGGCATTGTGTTCTTCGGCACCATCACCAAGCGTAAAACCAAGCATATCTATGTCGGTAACTGGTTCTACGGTGCATTCATTGTCGTGACGGCAATGCTGCATATCGTCAACCACGCGTCCCTGCCGGTGAGCTTCTTCAAGTCCTACTCGGCTTATGCCGGTGCGACTGACGCCATGATTCAGTGGTGGTACGGCCATAACGCGGTAGGTTTCTTCCTGACTACCGGCTTTTTGGGGATGATGTACTACTTCGTGCCCAAGCAGGCCGAACGTCCGATCTACTCCTATCGCCTGTCCATCGTGCACTTCTGGGCGCTGATCACCCTGTATATCTGGGCCGGTCCGCACCACTTGCACTACACCGCACTGCCGGACTGGGCCCAGTCTTTGGGCATGGCGATGTCGATCATCCTGCTGGCACCCAGCTGGGGCGGCATGATCAACGGCATGATGACCCTCTCGGGCGCCTGGCATAAGCTGCGCACCGACCCGATCCTGCGCTTCCTCGTGGTATCCCTGGCCTTCTACGGCATGTCGACCTTCGAAGGCCCGATGATGGCGATCAAGACCGTCAACGCGCTGTCGCACTACACCGACTGGACCATCGGCCACGTACACGCCGGCGCTCTGGGCTGGGTGGCGATGATTTCGATCGGTGCCATGTACCACATGATCCCCAAAGTCTATGGCCAGAAGCAGATGTACAGCACCGGCCTGATCAACGTTCACTTCTGGCTGGCGACTATCGGTACCGTGCTCTACATCGCCTCGATGTGGGTCAACGGCATCACCCAGGGCCTGATGTGGCGTGCGATCAACGACGACGGCACTCTGACCTACTCGTTTGTCGAAGCACTGCAAGCCAGCCACCCGGGCTTTATTGTTCGCGCCCTTGGCGGTGCCATTTTCGCCAGCGGTATGCTGTTCATGGCCTACAACGTGTTCCGCACCGTGCGTGCCTCGAACCCGGTAGAAGCTGAAGCGGCGACCAAGATCGCTGTAGTTGGAGCGCACTGATGATCAAGCACGAAACAATCGAGAAGAACATCGGCCTGATGGCCTTCTTCATGGTTATCGCCGTGAGCATCGGCGGCCTTACCCAAATCGTTCCGCTGTTCTTCCAGGACGTGACCAACACCCCGGTCGAGGGCATGAAGCCGCGTAGCGCGCTGGAACTTGAAGGCCGTGACATTTATATCGCCAACGGCTGTGTCGGCTGCCACTCGCAGATGATCCGTCCGTTCCGTGCCGAAACCGAACGCTATGGCCACTATTCGGTTGCCGGTGAAAGCGTGTGGGACCACCCGTTCCTGTGGGGCTCCAAACGCACCGGGCCGGACCTGGCCCGAGTGGGCGGGCGTTACTCCGATGACTGGCAGCGCGCGCACTTGTACAACCCGCGCAACGTCGTGCCCGAATCGATCATGCCGGCTTATCCATTCCTCGTTGAGCGCAAGCTGGACGGCAAGGACACCGCGAAAAAAATGGAAGTCTTGCGCACGCTCGGCGTCCCTTACACCGACGAAGACATCGCCGGGGCCAAGGATGCAGTGAAGGGCAAAACCGAAATGGACGCACTGGTGGCTTACCTCCAGGGCTTGGGCACCATCATCAAAAGCAAACGGTGATCTGAATGGATATCGGGATGATTCGTGGCCTGGGCACTGTCGTCGTGATGGTGGCTTTTATCGGTTTGGCATTGTGGGTATTCAGCCCGCGACGCAAGTCAGAATTTGACGACGCGACCCTGTTGCCGTTCAAGGATGATCCCGAAGCCATCAAGCACGTCGAGCAAGAGCAAGCTTCTAGGAGTAACAAAGAATGACTACGTTCTGGAGTCTGTACGTTACAGTCCTCACTCTGGGTACCATCTTCGCCCTGACCTGGTTGTTGCTGGCCACCCGCAAGGGCCAGCGCAGCGAGCAGACCGACGAGAAAGTCGGCCACGCGTTCGACGGCATCGAAGAGTACGACAACCCAATGCCGAAATGGTGGTTCATGCTGTTTGTGGGCACCGTCATTTTCGCCCTCGGCTACCTTGTGCTGTACCCGGGCCTGGGTAACTGGAAAGGCCTGCTGCCGGGCTACCAGTACCTGGACACCAAAGAGCAGACGCCGTTTGCCAATGGTCAGACCGGCTGGACCGGTGTACACGAGTGGGAAAAGGAAATGGCCAAATCGGACGCCAAGTTTGGGCCGATCTTCGCCAAATTCGCCGCCATGCCCATTGAAGAAGTGGCCAAGGACCCGCAAGCACTGAAAATGGGTGGCCGCCTGTTCGCCTCCAACTGTTCGGTGTGCCACGGCTCCGACGCCAAAGGCGCCTATGGCTTCCCCAACCTGACCGACGCCGACTGGCGCTGGGGCGGGACGCCTGCCGACATCAAGACCACCATTATGGCCGGCCGTCACGCGGTCATGCCGGGCTGGTCCGAAGTGATCGGTGAGCAAGGCGTCAGCGACGTGGCCGCCTACGTGCTGACCAGTCTCGACGGGCGCAAGCTGCCGGAAGGTGCGAAAGCCGACCCTGCCAAAGGCAAGGAAATCTACGCGACCAACTGTGCGGTTTGCCACGGGCCGGAGGGCAAGGGCAACCCGCTGATGGGCGCACCCAACCTGACTCACCCGGGGGCGTTTATCTACGGTTCGAGCTTTGCTCAACTGCAGCAGACCATCCGCTACGGCCGTCAGGGCCAGATGCCTGCCCAGGCTGACCTGCAAGGGAACGACAAGGTTCACTTGCTGGCCGCCTACGTGTACAGCCTGTCCCATGGTGATGAAGCCAAGACAGACGAGTAACGCGTTAGTTTGAACGCTGCAAAAAATGGCCCCGCCAACGACAGTTGGCGGGGCCGTTTTGTTTCAGGGCTGCAGCAGCTATTGCCGTACGCACCCACAAGGTAGTAACGTTTCTACATTGTATTTTTGGGGAGGATCAGCCCATGACCATCACCACCATTTCAAGCCGCGAATTCAACCAGGACACAAGCGGTGCCAAAAAAGCATCGCAACAAGGGCCTGTTTACATCACTGACCGTGGCCGCCCCGCCCATGTACTGCTATGCATGGAGGAGTACCAACGGCTAACCGGCCTGGACACCAGCATTGTCGACCTGCTGGTGATGCCCGAAACAACGCCGGTTGAATTCGAACCCGAACGCGCAGTCATCACGCCGCGCCCAGTGGATTTCTAATGTTCCTGCTCGATACCAACGTAGTTTCTGAACTGCGCAAAACCCAGGCCGACCCTGCAGTGGTGGCCTGGGCCCGCAGCGTCCCGGCTTACAAACTGTATATCTCGGCCATTACCCTGCTGGAAATCGAAACTGGCATCTTGCGCCTGGAGCGCCGCGACCCGGAGCAGGCAGCCCCCTTGCGCAACTGGCTTGAAGTACATGTTATGTCTGCTTTTGCCGGGCGCGTGCTGTCAGTCGATGGCGCCGTTGCCAGACGCTGCGCCCGCCTGCATGTGCCTGACCGCAGCAATGAATGCGACGCCCTGATCGCGGCCACCGCACTGGTGCATGACATGACCGTGGTTACCCGCAATACCCGGGACTTTGCCTTTAGCGGCGCCCCTGTACTCAACCCTTGGGAGCTTTGACTCGGCCAGAACGCAACTCACCTGCAGGTGTAAGTCAATTGATCCATGTCATGAGTTGTTACAACTCCTATACCAACTTGCCATTTTCCGGAACGCGACCAAAGGTCGCACCCTTGAGCTAGAGTCACAGGGGTATCATTACGCTATCGCAACACCTTCTGACCGCGGTCGGCACGTACTGACCGAGGCATTTTCCACTGCCGTGGGACGCACTAATGAGCAATCAGATTCCTGTACACAACGTCACTCCACCTGCCAAAAAACCCGCTGAAAGCACTGATCTGTACGCGGCCAGGGAGAAAATCTACACCCGCGCCTTTACCGGGCTTTTCCGCAATCTGCGCATTGGTGGCGGAGCGCTGTTGTTCCTGCTGTATTTCGGTACGGTATGGCTCAACTGGGGCGGTCACCAGGCGGTGTGGTGGAACCTGCCCGAACGCAAATTCTTTATTTTTGGCGCCACTTTCTGGCCACAGGATTTCATCCTGCTCTCGGGGCTGCTGATCGTCGCGGCCTTTGGCCTGTTCTTTATTACGGTTTACGCCGGGCGCGTGTGGTGCGGCTACACCTGCCCGCAAAGCGTTTGGACGTGGGTGTTCATGTGGTGCGAGAAGGTCACTGAAGGCGACCGCAACCAGCGCATCAAGCTCGACAAGGCACCGATGAGCGCCAACAAGTTTGTGCGCAAGTTCAGCAAGCACACACTCTGGCTATTGATCGGCTTTGTCACCGGCATGACCTTTGTCGGCTACTTCTCACCCATCCGCGAACTGGTGATCGACTTCTTCACTGGTCAGGCTGATGGCTGGGCGTATTTCTGGGTCGGCTTCTTCACCCTCGCCACCTATGGCAACGCCGGCTGGCTGCGCGAGCAGGTGTGCATCTATATGTGCCCGTATGCGCGCTTCCAGAGCGTGATGTTTGATAAAGACACCCTGATCGTTTCCTACGACCCGCGCCGTGGTGAAGTCCGTGGCCCGCGCAAAAAGGACGCCGACTACAAGGCCATGGGCCTGGGCGACTGCATCGACTGCACCATGTGCGTGCAGGTATGCCCGACCGGGATTGATATCCGCGATGGCTTGCAGATCGAGTGCATCGGCTGCGCGGCCTGTATCGATGCCTGCGACAGCATCATGGACAAGATGAACTACCCCCGCGGCTTGATCAGCTACACCACCGAGCACAACCTCTCCGGCCAGAAAACCCATAAGCTGCGTCCGCGCCTGATCGGCTATGCCCTGGTATTGCTGACCATGATGGGTCTGCTGGCCGCTGCGTTCTTTACCCGCACGCTGGTAGGCTTCGACGTGAGCAAAGACCGCGTGCTGTATCGCGAGAACGCCGAAGGGCGGATCGAAAACGTCTACAGCCTGAAGATCATGAACAAGGACCAGCACGACCACACCTACGTGCTGGAGGCCACCGGCCTGCCGGATCTCAAGCTGCAGGGCAAACGCGAAATCAAGGTCGCGGCCGGCGATATCGTCAGCCTGCCGGTCGAGCTGTCAATTGCCCCCGAGAAGCTGCCGTCGAGTACCAACGAGGTGTTCTTTATCCTCAAGGACGCCGACAACAACGACGTCAACGTTAAAGCCAAGAGCCGATTCATCGGCCCACAAATCAGATAAGAGAACTCGACATGCCCGCAGCAAATGCTTCCAGCCCCTGGTACAAGCACATCTGGCCATGGATCATCATTGCCATCCTGGCCTGCTCGGTAACCCTGACCCTGTCGATGGTCACCATTGCCGTGAACAACCCGGACAACCTGGTCAACGATAATTACTACGAGGCGGGCAAAGGCATCAATCGGGCACTGGACCGTGAGCTGCTGGGCCAGACCCTGCAACTCAAAGCCAAGTTGCGCCTGGATGAAATGACCGGCGAAGTCGTGCTGCTGCTTGAGGGCAACAGCAAGCCGCAAGTGCTGGAACTGAACCTGATTTCACCGACCCAGCCGGAAAAAGACCGCAAGGTCAGCCTGAGCCAGAGCGCAACGGAACCGGGTCGCTATATCGGCCAACTGGATGACAAGATTGAAGGTCGCCGCTTTGTTGAGCTGCTGGGTGTTGAAGATGGCAAGACATGGCGCCTGTTCGAAGAAGAACTGGTCGGCCACGACAAGGACCTGCTGCTGGGCGACGAGCCCATTCAAGGCGCTGAAGACCACAAGTCGAAATAACCCCATCGCGGGCAAGCCCGCTCCCACAGGGATGCGCGACCCTGTGGGAGCGGTCTTGTCCGCGATGACGTATTTTCTGGTGACACAATATCGCGATAGAGCACCATGACCACTCCCGTTCCCTGCTATCACTGCGCCCTGCCCGTCCCCCCCGGCAGCCGGTTTAACGCCGTTGTTCTGGGCGAAGTTCGCGAGTTCTGCTGCCCCGGCTGCCAGGCAGTGGCCGAGGCTATCGTCGCTGGCGGTCTCGAAAGCTATTACCAGCACCGCAGTGAAGCATCCGCCAACCCTCAAGCCCTGCCCGTGCAACTGGTTGAAGAGTTGGCGCTGTATGACCGCCCCGACGTGCAAAAACCCTTTGTCCGACATGAGGGCGAGCAAGCCGAAACCACCCTGCTGATCGAAGGCATCAGCTGCGCCGCCTGTGGCTGGCTGATCGAAAAGCACCTGCGCCATCTGCCAGCCGTCAGTGAAGCGCGACTCAACTTGTCCAACCATCGCCTGCAGGTACGCTGGGACGATAGCCAATTGCCATTGAGTGAAGTCCTCAGCGAACTGCGCCATATCGGCTATGCCGCGCACCCGTACCAGGCCGACCGTGCCACCGAACAATTGGCCAGCGAAAACCGCCTGGCCTTGCGCCAGCTCGGTGTCGCCGGGCTGCTGTGGTTTCAGGCCATGATGGCTACCATGGCCACCTGGCCAGAGTTCAATATCGACCTCAGCCCCGAGATGCACACCATCCTGCGCTGGGTAGCGTTGTTTCTGACAACACCTATCGTGTTCTACAGTTGCGCCCCCTTTTTCAAAGGCGCCATGCGCGACCTGCGCACCCGCCACCTGACCATGGATGTGTCAGTCTCCCTGGCCATCGGCGGTGCTTATATCGCCGGGATCTGGACGGCCATCACCGGCGTCGGCGAGCTGTATTTCGATGCTGTGGGCATGTTTGCCCTGTTTTTGCTGGCCGGCCGCTATCTGGAGCGCCGCGCCCGCGAGCGCACCGCCGCCGCCACTGCGCAATTGGTCAACCTGCTGCCAGCCTCATGCCTGCGCCTGAGCGCTGACGGGCAAAGCGAACGCATTCTGCTGACTGAACTCAAGGTCGGCGACCGGGTGCTGGTGCACCCCGGCTCAATCATGCCGGCTGACGGCAAGATCCTGGATGGTCAGTCCAGCATCGACGAATCCCTGCTGACTGGCGAATACCTGCCACAACCACGGCAGATTGGCGACGCCGTCACGGCCGGCACCCTCAATGTGGAAGGCGCGCTGACCGTTGAAGTCATGGCGCTGGGCCAGGACACGCGCCTGTCCGCCATCGTGCGCCTGCTTGATCGCGCTCAAAGCGAAAAACCTCGCCTTGCGGAGATTGCCGACAAGGCCGCGCAGTGGTTCCTGCTGTTCTCATTGATCGCTGCTGCGGGTATCGGCCTGTGGTGGTGGCAACTTGATGCATCACGGGCCTTCTGGATTGTCCTGGCGATGCTGGTCGCCACCTGCCCTTGCGCTTTGTCGCTGGCGACGCCGACCGCACTCACCGCCGCTACCGGCACCCTGCACAAGCTGGGCCTGCTACTGACCCGTGGCCATGTAATCGAAGGCCTGAACCAGATCGACACAGTGATTTTCGACAAGACCGGCACCCTGACTGAAGGACGCCTGGCGCTGCGGGCCATTCGCCCTTTGCGCGAGCTGGACAGCGACCACTGCCTGGCCCTTGCGGCCGCTCTGGAAAACCGCTCCGAGCACCCGATTGCCCGTGCGTTTGGCCGCGCTGCGCAAGCCGCTGAAGAAGTACGCAGCGTGCCTGGACTGGGCCTTGAAGGGCTGGTCGGCGAGCAGCGCTTGCGCATAGGCCAGCCAGGATTTGCCTGTGAGCTGAGCCAGTGCCCGATCCCGGACATGCCGGACGAACCGGGCCAATGGCTGCTGCTGGGCGACACCCAAGGCGTGCTGGCCTGGTTTGTTCTGGACGACCGCCTGCGGGACGATGCCCCGGCATTGCTGGCAGCGTGCAAGGCCCGCGGCTGGCACACGCTGCTGCTGTCGGGGGACAGTTCGCCGATGGTCGCCAGCGTGGCCGCCGAACTGGGGATCGATGAAGCTCAGGGCGGCTTGCGCCCGGATGACAAATTGCAGGTCTTGCAAAAACTGCACGCCCAAGGCCGCAAGGTGCTGATGCTGGGGGATGGTGTCAACGATGTACCTGTGCTCGCCGCTGCCGATATCAGCGTGGCCATGGGCTCGGCGACCGACCTGGCGAAAACCAGCGCCGATGCGGTGCTGCTGTCCAACCGCCTGGACGCGCTGGTGCAAGCGTTCAGCCTGGCGCGAAGGACCCGACGGGTGATCATCGAAAACCTGTTGTGGGCCGGACTCTATAATGGCCTGATGCTGCCATTCGCCGCACTGGGCTGGATTACTCCGATCTGGGCCGCCATCGGCATGTCGATCAGCTCACTGACCGTGGTGCTCAACGCCTTGCGCCTGACGCGCATGCCCGCCCAGGCGCATACTCCAGCCATGCCACACTCTCGCCCGCTACCGGCTTGACCCGGTCACCTGGAGCCCTTATGCCAGCGCTTTACATCATGATTCCGGCGGCCCTGCTGATTGTCGCCATCTGTATCTTTATCTTCTTCTGGGCAGTCGACAGCGGCCAGTATGATGACCTGGACAGCCCAGCCCACAGCATCCTGTTCGATGACCAGGATCCGCAGCATACCGCTGCCGTCGAAGAAGCCAAAAACCTGCACCCGGAGTCGGCCAGCGACACCGACAAAAAAGCCCCGCCCCATGCTTGAGCTGGCCCCGCTGCTGGTATCGGCCGTTATCCTGGGCCTGCTTGGGGGCGGACACTGCCTGGGCATGTGCGGCGGTCTGATGGGCGCACTGACGCTGGCCATCCCCAAAGAGCAACGCAGCCGACGCTTCAGGCTGCTGCTGGCCTACAACCTTGGCAGAATTCTCAGCTATGCCACAGCAGGACTACTGCTGGGGCTGGCAGGCTGGGCTGTGGCCAACAGCCCGGCGGCCATGTTTATGCGCATCCTCGCCGGTTTGCTGCTGATTTGCATGGGCCTGTACCTCGCCGGCTGGTGGAGCGGCCTGACCCGCATTGAAAGCCTGGGCCGCGGCCTGTGGCGGCATATCCAGCCCGTGGCCAGCCGCTTGTTGCCGGTCACCAGCCTGCCGCGCGCCTTGCTGCTGGGGGCACTGTGGGGCTGGCTGCCCTGCGGGCTGGTGTACAGCACGCTGATCTGGTCCGCCAGCCAGGGCAGCGCAGTCGACAGTGCATTACTGATGCTGGGGTTCGGGCTGGGCACCTGGCCCGTACTGCTGGCCACCGGCCTTGCCGCAGAACGTGTTACCGCAGTGCTGCGCAAACGCAGCGTGCGCATGGCTGGAGGATTACTGGTGATCCTGTTCGGTATCTGGACCCTGCCCGGCCCGCATCAGCACTGGTTGATGGGGCATTAGACAGAACCCGTGGGAGCGAGCTTGCTCGCGATGGCATCACCGCGATTTGCCTGACACATTGCGTCGCCGGTATCGCGAGCAAGCTCGCTCCCACAGGTGCACTTGCCAATCACAGCTGTTGATGCAAATCAAGATGCTACAACGACCCACCCCCTAGAATCCGCAGCATTGCCAGCCATCCCAGGGGAATGCCCGCATGCTCGACGCCATTCGTTGGGACCCAGAATTGATCCGCCGCTACGATCTTGCCGGACCGCGCTACACCTCATACCCGACAGCCATGCAGTTCAACAGCCAGGTCAGCCCGTTCGACCTGCTGCACGCCCTGCGCGAAAGCCGCAAGGCTCTGCGCCCGCTGTCGTTGTATGTGCACGTGCCGTTTTGCGCCAATATTTGCTATTACTGCGCCTGCAACAAGGTCATTACCAAAGACCGTGGCCGGGCCCAGCCCTACCTGCAGAAACTCGAGCAGGAAATCCAGATGATCGCCTGCCACCTCGACCCCAGGCAGAAGGTCGAGCAACTGCACTTTGGCGGCGGCACCCCGACTTTTCTTAGCCACGACGAATTGCGCCAACTGATGGCCAAGCTGCGTCAGCAATTCAATCTGCTGGACGACGACTCCGGCGACTACGGCATCGAAATCGACCCCCGCGAAGCCGACTGGTCGACCATGGGCCTGTTGCGTGAACTGGGCTTCAACCGTGTCAGCATCGGCCTGCAAGACCTCGACCCGGACGTGCAAAGGGCGGTCAATCGCCTGCAAAGCCTGGAAGAGACCCGGGCAGTGATCGACGCTGCACGCACGCTGCAATTTCGCTCGATCAATATCGACCTGATCTACGGCCTGCCCAAGCAGACCCCGGAAGCCTTTGCCCGCACCGTTGAAGAAGTGATCAGCCTGCAGCCCGATCGCCTGTCGGTGTTCAACTACGCGCACTTGCCTGAACGCTTCATGCCCCAACGACGCATCAACACCAGCGACCTGCCCTCGCCTGCCGCCAAGCTACAGATGCTGGAGCGCACCATCGAGCAACTGACCGGCGCCGGCTACCGCTATATCGGCATGGATCATTTCGCCCTGCCAGACGATGAACTGGCCATCGCCCAGGAAGAATCAACCCTGCAACGCAACTTCCAGGGTTATACCACCCACGGCCATTGCGACCTGATCGGGCTTGGTGTCTCCGCCATCAGCCAGATCGGCGACCTGTACTGCCAAAATGACAGCGACCTGGCCAAATACCAGCACACCCTGGCCAGCGGCCAGCTCGCCACCAGCCGTGGCCTGGTATGCAATCAGGATGACCGTATCCGTCGCGAGGTCATCCAGCAGATCATCTGCAATTTGCACCTGCCGTTCGCGACCGTGGAGCAGGCGTTCAATATCGACTTTCGCGGCTATTTTGCCCCTCAGTGGCCGACGCTCAAGACCATGGCCGCCGACGGCCTGATCGCCCTGGACGACCAGCAACTGACTGTGCTGCCTGCTGGCAGGCTGCTGGTGCGCTCGGTGTGCATGGTGTTCGACGCTTACCTTGAGCAACAAACCCGTCAGCGCTATTCGCGGGTGATCTAAGGTCGCAAACACGACCTCTACAGCATGAGATGAGTGCCCTGGCATGGTGCGGCTGGTCTAGCCCCCCCACGCTGGGTTACCCTTGCATCTTATGTGTGTTTTCCTACAAGGATTTAAGAAATGTCCGAGCCAGTAAAAGTGCGCGCTCACACTCAGGCACAGTGCAAGGATTGCAGCCTGGCCCCACTCTGTTTGCCACTTTCGTTGAACCTGGAAGACATGGATGCGCTGGAAGAAATCGTCAAGCGCGGCCGCCCACTGAAAAAAGGCGAGTTCCTGTTCCGCCAGGGCGACACGTTTGGCTCGGTTTACGCGGTACGTTCCGGCGCACTGAAAACCTTTAGCCTGAGCGACAACGGTGAAGAGCAAATTACCGGCTTCCACCTGCCCAGCGAACTGGTCGGCCTGTCGGGTATGGACACTGAAACCTACCCGGTATCGGCCCAGGCGCTAGAGACTACACCGGTATGCGAAATCCCTTTCGAACGTCTCGACGAACTCTCCGTGCAACTGCCGCAACTGCGTCGCCAGCTGATGCGTGTAATGAGCCGCGAAATCCGCGACGATCAGCAAATGATGTTGCTGCTGTCGAAAAAAACCGCCGACGAACGTATCGCCACGTTCCTGGTCAACCTGTCAGCGCGTTTTCGTGCTCGCGGCTTCTCGGCCAATCAGTTCCGCCTGAGCATGTCGCGCAACGAAATCGGCAATTACCTGGGCCTGGCCGTTGAAACCGTGTCCCGCGTGTTTACCCGCCTGCAGGAAAACCAGTTGATCACTGCCGAAGGCAAGGAAGTGCATATTCTTGACCCGATCAAGCTGTGTGCCCTGGCCGGTGGTTCGCTGGAGGTTTGACACGGCCTGACGGGTTATACTGGCGCGCTTAACGCTCCCCAGGACAGCCCGATATGGTCTCCGACGATTTTTGCCTCAAAACCCTGATTCGCCCGGTTATTGATTTCCCCAAGCCGGGCGTCATCTTTCGCGACATCACCCCCCTCTACCAGTCGCCCCGCGCCATGCGCGTGATCGCCGACAGCTTTATCGAGCGCTACGTCGAGGCTGACTTCAGCCATATCGGCGCCATGGATGCCCGCGGCTTCCTGATCGGCTCGGTACTGGCCCACCAGCTCAATAAACCGCTGATCCTGTTTCGCAAACAGGGCAAATTGCCCGCAGACGTTTTGGCCGAAGGCTATCAGACGGAATATGGCGAAGCGTTTCTGGAGGTTCACGCCGACAGCCTGTGCGAGGGCGACTCGCTGCTGATCGTCGATGACCTGATTGCTACGGGCGGCACGCTGATTGCGGCAGCTAACCTGGTGCGACGCATGGGTGCGCAGGTGTTTGAAGCAGCGGCCATTATCGACCTGCCCGAACTGGGCGGTTCGCAGCGCTTGCAGGATTTGGGTGTGCCTACTTTCTGTCTGACGGAATTTTCGTTGACCGAGTAATACCGACACGTGGGAGCGGGCTTGCTCGCGATGGCATCAGCGCGGTTCAACTGAATACCGCGGTGCCTGCATCGCGAGCAAGCCCGCTCCCACAGGAGTCCCCTCTCCCCTGCAATCGCAATCAGAGCGTAATCGGCCGACGCCCCGAGAACGAGTGCGCCAAAGTACCGCCATCCACCAGTTCCAGCTCGCCACCCAGCGGCACACCGTGGGCGATACGCGACGCTATCAGGCCTTTGTTGCTCAGCAACTGGGCGATGTAATGCGCAGTGGCCTCGCCCTCAACCGTTGGATTGGTGGCCAGGATCACCTCCGCAAACGTACCCTGCTCTGCAATACGCGCCATCAATTGCGGAATGCCTATCGCCTCAGGGCCTAAACCATCGAGCGGCGACAAATGCCCCTTGAGCACAAAGTAACGGCCGCGATAACCGGTCTGTTCCACGGCATACACGTCCATCGGCCCCTCGACCACGCACAGCAAGGTGTCATCCCGGCGCACATCGGCACACTGCGGGCACAGATCATCTTCGGTCAGGGTTCTGCACAAACGGCAATGCCCCACGCCTTCCATCGCCTGAGTCAGCGCCAGGGCCAGGCGCGAGCCGCCACTGCGATCACGCTCAAGCAATTGCAACGCCATGCGCTGGGCGGTCTTTTGACCCACGCCCGGCAAGGTACGCAAGGCATCGATCAGTTGGCGAATCAGAGGGCTAAAGCTCATAAGGAAAGGTCCGACAAAACAACGAGACGCGGTTTATACCCTCGGTGTGAGCTAGCGTCAAATACCCGTAAAACAGGCAAAAAAATGCCAGGCTCATGGCCTGGCATTTCAGCATGCCTTAGAACGGCATCTTCATGCCCGGCGGCAGTTGCATGCCGGCGGTCACACCAGACATTTTGTCCTGGCTGTTGGCTTCGATCTTGCGCACGGCGTCGTTGACCGCTGCGGCGAACAGGTCTTCCAGCACTTCGCGGTCGTCTTCGCTCACACCTTCCAGCAAAGTCGGGTCAATGCTCACCCGCTTGACGTCATGACGGCCGGTCATGACCACAGTGACCATATCGCCACCCGCCTTGCCGGTGACTTCAGCATTGGCCAGCTCTTCCTGCATCTTGGCCATTTTTTCCTGCATCTGCTGCGCCTGCTTCATCAGGCCGGCCATGCCACCTTTCATCATGGGAATCACCTCAAACGTTATTTGGACAATGCACCCGCAATCAAAACGACTGCGGGCTGTAAGTTTCTGCTCTGGCGTTACGACACTTGAGCCTGAGCCACCTCTAAAGGTTGAATCGTATCTTCGCGTACGGCCGCACCGAACTGCTCGACCATCTGCCGGACCACCGGGTCGGCATGGATCGACTCTTCGGCCAGACGCTGGCGCTCTGCGCGAAAACGCGAAGCCGCCTGGGCCGGGGTTTCCTGCTCCGGCTTGACCAGCTCAATCGTGACTTTGAGTGTACGCTGAGTGAACTGGTTCAGTGCATCGTTGAGTCGACGCTGCTGGGTCAGGTTGAACAACGCGCTGTGGGCCGGGTCCAGATGCAACAGCCAGTCATCACCGTCAACCGCAATCAGCGTGCAGTTGGCGCCAATGCTGGCGGTCATGCCCGACACCGGTAATTTGGGGAACATCTCCAGCCATTCAAGGGCCAGACCGGTCGCCGGCATCGCCGCAGGCAGCGGTTCGGGCGCAGGCGCAGGCTCGCTGGCATGCTCACTGGCCAGCTCGTCGAGGTAGCTGTAGGCCGCCGAATCCATGTCCGGCTCAATGTAGTCTTCGTCCAGGGGCGGCTCGTCGTCACGATCCATGCCCGACACCGCTGCGTCCACCTGCTCGACGGTCGGCTCTGGAAGCGGCGCCGCGATCCACTCCGGCGCATCCGGCACCACACTGTCCGGCGTCGGCAGCGGCATCGGCGGCAACTCAGGAGGCTCGCCAACGGTGTCCAGTACCGACTCGGGCGCAACCTTGACCTCGATCACCGGGGCAGCCGGCTCGTTCCAGGGCAAGTCCTTTTCCGCCACTGACGGAGCCTTGGGCGCCTGCACAGGCTCGGCAACCGCTTCGACCACAGGCGGTACCGGTTGCACTGCAACCGGTGCCGGCGCGGCCAGCACTGGCTCGACAGGGGACGTGGCCGCCACGGTTGGGGCGGAATCAACTGTGGCCTGGCTGATCCCCACTGGCTTTAGCGGCTGACTCGGCGCGTTGCCGGTGTCTGCCGGGCGGAAGGCCAGCATTCGCAGCAGGACCATTTCAAAGCCACCACGCGGGTCTGGCGCCAGCGGCAAATCGCGCCGGCCAATCAGGCCCATCTGGTAATAAAATTGCACATCTTCGGCAGGCAATGCCTTGGCCAGGGCCAAGACGCGATCGCGGTCGCCGTGACCATTATCGACGCCTTCGGGCAGCGCCTGGGCAATGGCCACGCGATGGAAGACGTTGAGGATCTCGGACAGCACGCCATTCCAGTCCGGGCCCTGCTCGGCCAGATGGCGAACGGCCTCGAGCATGGCCCTGGCATCACCTTCGATCAAGGCGTGCAACAGGTCGAACACCTGACCGTGATCCAGCGTACCAAGCATCGCCCGCACATCACCCGCCAGTACCTTGCCCTCACCGAAGGCAATGGCCTGATCGGTGAGGCTCATGGCATCACGCATCGAGCCATCGGCGGCGCGACCGAGCAGCCACAGCGCATCATCTTCAAACGGCACGTTTTCGACACTGAGAACGTGGGTCAAATGCTCGACCACGCGCTCGGGTGTCATGTTCTTCAGCGAAAACTGCAGGCAGCGCGACAGGATCGTGGCCGGCAATTTCTGCGGGTCGGTGGTCGCGAGGATGAACTTGACGTAAGGCGGCGGCTCTTCAAGGGTCTTGAGCAGCGCATTGAACGAATGGCTGGAGAGCATGTGCACTTCGTCGATCAGGTAGACCTTGAAGCGCCCGCGGCTCGGCGCGTACTGCACGTTGTCGAGCAGTTCGCGGGTGTCCTCGACCTTGGTGCGGCTGGCGGCGTCGATTTCGATCAGGTCGACAAAGCGCCCCTCATCGATTTCACGGCACACGGAGCACTCGCCACAGGGAGTCGAGGTGATACCTGTTTCACAGTTCAGGCATTTGGCGATGATCCGCGCAATGGTGGTCTTGCCGACGCCACGGGTACCGGTGAAAAGGTAAGCGTGGTGCAGGCGCTGACTGTCCAGGGCATTGATCAGAGCCTTGAGCACATGGGTCTGGCCGACCATTTCGCGGAACGAGCGCGGACGCCATTTACGTGCAAGAACCTGATAACTCATTGATAACCGTCGCGTCAGAAAAGCGGAGGGGGCTAATGCTAGCGGAGCAAGGGCAAAATTGCATCCGATGCGCACGTTTAACTGCGCGCAGCCTTGGCATAGACCTTTTTACCCACGCACAGAAAATCATCGCCCGGTCTTTTGACCGTCGAACAAGGCTTGACTGCAAGATTTGGAGTTTGGTTCGAACCCGACAGAACTGCGGGTTTAAAATGGAGGCAACCCCACCAGCCACACCCCGGCACACAATGTTCCCGCTGTGGCTGCTTCCTTCCGGATCTGACCAGGTTCACGGGTAATCGTTGCGGGGGGACCGATAGGGTCACCATAACAACATCCGCTTAGCAGCGAACGGCGCCATTGTACCTGTCTGAGAAAAACTTACAACCGCTGCGGCAAGAATAAAAAAATGAATGGGCTCAAGCACTTGGATTCGGGTTGAAACACCGCCTCGCAACCCGGCACAGGTCATTTGTGGGAGCGGGCTTGCTCGCGATGGCTTCTGCGCGGCTCAACTGAGACACCGCGTCGCCTGCATCGCGAGCAAGCCCGCTGCCACAGCCATTACGGAATCGAAATACCCTGTTCGCTCAAAAACGCGACAAAGGCTTCTTCATCCAGCACCTTGAGCCCCAGCTCGTTGGCCTTGGCCAGCTTGGAGCCTGCTCCCGGCCCCGCTACGACGCAATGGGTCTTGCCCGACACCGAGCCCGAAACCTTGGCCCCCAGACTTTCCAGCTTGTCCTTGGCCACATCGCGACTCATTAATTCCAGCGAGCCGGTCAACACCCAGGTCTGGCCTGCCAGCGGTAAACCTTCCACGGCCTTTTTCTCGCTGTGCCAGTGCATGCCGAAATCACGCAGTTGCGCTTCGATTGCCAGCGCCATACGGGCATTTTCAGGGTTATCGAAGAACTCGCGTACCGCCTTGGCCTGTTTTTCCGGCAAGGCCTGGCGCATATCGAGCCAGTCTGCAGTGATCACCCCTTCAAGGGAGCCAAACCTGTCGGCCAGTTTTTGCGCCCCGCCCGGCCCCACCGAAGGAATATGCAACTTGTCGATCAACCCGCCCAAGGTTGTGCTGGCGGCAAACTCGGCACCCAGCTCACCTTGATCCTGCAACTCAAGACCACGCTCCAGCAGTTGATCAATCACCTGCTGGTTGTGTGCGTCACTGAAGAAACTATGAATCTCGTGCGCCACTTCCAGCCCCACGTCCGGCAGGTAGGTAAGCACTTGCGGCAAGGCCCGCTGCACACGCTCCAGGGAGGCCAATGAACGCGCCAGCACCTTGGCAGTCTCTTCGCCCACATCGGGAATGCCCAATGCGTAGATAAAACGCGCCAACGTCGGACGCTTGCTGTCGGCGATGGCCTGCAGCAAGTTCTTGCTCGACAGCTCGGCAAAGCCTTCGAGATCGACGATCTGCTCGAACTGCAGGGTATAGAGGTCTGCCGGCGAACTCACCAGGCCCTCATCGACCAACTGCTCGACACTTTTTTCCCCCAGGCCTTCAATGTCCATCGCCCGGCGCGAAACAAAATGAATGATCGCCTGTTTAAGCTGGGCACCACAGGCCAGCCGGCCGACACAGCGGTACACCGCACCTTCGCTGACGGTTTCACGGCCCTTGCTGCGCTTGATCAGCTGCGTGCGCTCAACGTGGGAGCCGCACACCGGACAGCTTTCAGGGATCTGCACCGGCCGGGCATCTTCAGGGCGACGCTCCAGCACCACCTGCACAACCTGCGGGATAACATCACCAGCACGGCGAATAATCACGGTATCGCCAATCATCAGGCCCAGCCGCGCCACTTCATCCATATTGTGCAGGGTGGCATTGGATACGGTCACCCCGGCCACCTTGACCGGTTTGAGACGCGCCACGGGCGTTACTGCACCGGTGCGTCCGACCTGAAACTCAACATCCAGCAACTCGGTCAGTTCCTCCATGGCCGGAAACTTGTGCGCGATGGCCCAGCGCGGTTCACGCGCACGAAAGCCCAGCTCGCGCTGCGACGCCAGGCTGTTGACCTTGAACACCACTCCGTCGATCTCGTAGGGCAAGGAAGCACGACGCTCACCGATATCACGGTAATAGTCCAGGCACTCGGCTATCCCCTTTGCCAGCTTCAGCTCATGACTGATGGGCATGCCCCATTGCTGCAATTGTTTGAGGTTGCCGATATGGGTGTCCGAAAACTCTTCAGAGACCTGCCCCAGACCGTAGCAGCAAAATTCCAGCGGGCGACTGGCCGTGATCTTCGAATCCAGCTGACGCAAGCTGCCCGCCGCTGCGTTGCGCGGATTGGCAAAGGTCTTGCCGCCAGCAGCCAGCTGAGACTCATTAAGACGCTCAAAGCCGGCCTTGGACATAAACACTTCGCCACGCACTTCCAGTACCGCTGGCCAGCCGCTGCCATGCAGCTTGAGCGGAATATTACGCACGGTGCGTACGTTGACGCTGATGTCTTCACCGGTAGTGCCATCACCCCGCGTGGCACCACGCACCAGGCTGCCATCCCGGTACAACAAGCTGACTGCCAGCCCGTCCAGCTTGGGCTCACAGCTGTATTCAACTTCAGCGCCGCCACCAAACAGATCGCCCGCGGGCAGATCCAGGCCCTCGCTGACACGGCGATCGAATTCGCGCATATCGGTTTCATCGAATGCGTTACCCAGGCTCAGCATGGGCACTTCGTGACGCACTTGAGTAAAGGCAGACAAGGCTGCGCTGCCAACGCGCTGAGTGGGCGAGTCGGCGGTCACCAGCTCAGGATGTTCGGCCTCCAGGGCCTTCAGCTCGCGGAACAGGCGATCGTACTCGGCGTCCGGAATGCTTGGCTCGTCGAGTACATGGTAGCGGTAATTATGCTGATCCAGTTCAGCGCGCAGCTCTAGAATGCGGGTATTGGCGGCGGTCATGGGGTGTTCTCTCACAAAGCAAAAGAGCAGCCGAGGCTGCTCCTTGTGTTATTCATGCTGCATGTGGGTGGAGCAGGCAAGCCGCCCCCACATGTTCAGCGTTTTTGAGTCAGGGCACGGCGCTCGAATTCAACGATGCGCTGGCGGTAATGCTCGATAGTCTGGGCCGTCAACACACTGCGCTGGTCATCTTTAAGCTCACCATTGAGCTCCTGGGACAGCTTGCGTGCAGCGGCAACCATCACATCAAAAGCCTGCTTGGGATGGCGCGGGCCGGGCAAACCAAGGAAAAAGCTGACAGCTGGCGTACTGAACAGGTCAATATCATCCAGGTCGAATACACCCGGTTTCACCGCATTGGCCATGGAGAACAGCACTTCGCCATTACCGGCCATGCTTTCGTGGCGATGGAAAATATCCATCTCGCCAAAACGCAAACCGCTTTCGAGGATGTTCTGCAACAGTGCCGGACCTTTGAAGCCTGCCGGGTCACGGCTGATCACGCTGATCACCAGCACTTCTTCGGCGGCCTGCTGCGGTGCAGGCTCCTTGACTTCAACGTCCGCTACGCTCGGCTTGGCACGACCACGCGCCGGCTTGACTGGCGCTACATGATCATCATCACGGGCGCTGATGCTCGGGCCTTCATCCAGTTCAAGATCAAGGTTCAGGTCACCCTGGCTCGGCTCACCACCACGCTTGCCGCGCTTGGCACCTTTGTCCCGTGCAGGCATGCTGATCGATGGCAAGTCGTGCTCATCAAGTTGCGGCTCTTTATGGGTTGGCGTATCCAGCACCCGTGACGGGCCCAACAACTCAGGGCTGTGCTCGTCGTCAGGGGCATTGGAAAAACTGCGATCAAGTCGAAACTTGAGCTTGCCTTTGCCACCACGCATGCGGCGCCAGCCATCAAAAAGAATACCGGCGATTACCACTATGCCGATGACTATCAGCCATTCGCGCAGACCGATTTCCATGTAATCCCTTGCCCCTAAAAAATGATTCTATGAAGAAGAGCCTAAAGCCCTTTAAAACGTGGCGCCAACTCTATGTTCTGAATGGCGTTTTACCCACGTACAAAAAAATTAGACATTAAATTAACACGACCAAAGATAACTTTACACCGTCTGTCGCATTGAGCTAGGCCCATGCTGCCTTCGACCTACACGTCATATCGGTCAAATGCTTGAAATTTTTCTTACAAGAAGAAAAAAATCGTCCTACATGCTTATAGCTCAAGCATCGACCATTGCCATTGCCTCCTCAACATCAACCGCTACAAGACGTGAACAGCCCGGCTCATGCATCGTCACCCCCATCAACTGATCCGCCATCTCCATGGCGATCTTGTTGTGAGTGATATAGATAAATTGCACGGTCTGCGACATCTCCTTTACCAAGCGTGCATAGCGGCCTACGTTAGCGTCATCAAGCGGTGCATCGACTTCGTCGAGCATGCAAAACGGCGCCGGGTTGAGCTTGAAAATGGCAAAAACCAGCGCCAGGGCCGTCAAGGCTTTCTCGCCACCGGACAGCAAATGGATCGTGCTGTTCTTCTTGCCCGGCGGACGCGCCATGATGGTCACCCCTGTATCGAGTAGATCTTCGCCCGTCAGTTCCAAATAAGCGCTGCCGCCACCGAAAACTTTTGGGAAAAGTGCCTGTAATCCACCATTTATCTGATCAAAGGTGTCCTTGAAGCGGCTGCGGGTCTCTTTGTCGATCTTGCGGATGACGTTTTCCAGGGTATCGAGTGCCTCGACCAGATCGGCATCCTGAGCATCCAGATAGCGCTTGCGCTCCGACTGCTGCTGATACTCATCAATGGCTGCAAGGTTGATCGCGCCCAGGCGCTGAATTCGCGCAGCGATACGCTCCAGTTCTTCTTCGGCCTGCTGCTCGTTGACCTCGGCATCGAGGGTGGCCAGCACCCCGTGCAGGTCATAGCCATCGGCCAGCAACTGATCCTGCAACGCAGTACGACGCACGCTCAAGGCCTGCCACTCCATGCGCTGCTGTTCGAGCTGGCCACGAATCAATTGCGATTGTTGCTCAGCCTGATTGCGGCGTTTTTCGGCATCGCGCAATTCGCGATCGGCATCTTCGAGCGCGGTCTGGGCAATCTTGAGTTCTTCATCCACGCTCATGCGCTTGTCGAGCAACTCTTCAAGCTTGAGGCGCAACTCTTCCAGCGGCGCTTCGCCCTCCTCCAGATTGAGGGTCAGCTGTTCGCGCTTTTCAGCCAGGCGCTCGGCCTGCATTTCCAGGCGCTCAAGAGCCTGGCGGGTGGAATCATGCTGCGCCTTGAGCGACCCCAGGCGGACAGCCAACTGGTGGGCGTGGTCTTTATGTTGTCGAGCATCCTGACGCACCCGGTCCAACTGCTCGCGCAGACTGTCGCGACGGGCCAGCAACAGCTCGCGCTGCCCGGTATCGGTGGCCATGGCATCCAGGGCATCCTGCAACAGCAGGCGCGCCTCCCCTACCTGCTCATGCTCCAGGGCGCGCTGCTCACCCAACTCGGCCAGTTCTTCGTCCAGACGGCGGCGGCGCAAGGTCAATTGCTCGACCTTGGCCTTGCTGGCGGAGAGCTTGGCCTTGATCTCACCCTGGTGGCGAGCTTCATCCTGCAAGCGACGGCGAAGCTGCTCACGAGAGTCTTCCTGCATACGCTGTTGCTCACGCATGCTTTGTAGTTGTTCCTCCAGGGCCGCCAGGGTGGCTTCACGCTCTTCGCACTCAAGCCCCAGGCGCTGGATTTCCTGGCCCCGGGCCAGCACCCCGCTTTCGGCTTCACTGGCGCGGCGCACCCGCAGGAAGTTGCGCCCGACCCAATAGCCATCACGGCTGATCAGGCTCTGGCCCTCGGCCAGTTGAGCACGCAAGGCCAGTGCCTGCTCCAGTGTTTCGACCGGTTTGACCTGGCCCAGCCACGGCGCCAGATCAAAATCGGCCGTGACCTTGTCAAGCAGGCTGCCCGCCAAGCGAGGGGCCTGCCCTGCATCACTGAACAGGCGCAAATCACCCTGGGCAAACCCTGCCAGATCCAGCCGGGCAAAATCCTCGACCAGTACGGCCTGCAAATCAGCCCCCAACACGGTCTCTACCGCCAGCTCCCAGCCAGCCTCTACGCGCAGGCCTTCTGCCAGTCGTGGCTGCTCGGCAAGCTGCTGATCGAGCAACCATTCGCCAGTACCGGTACCCGGATCAAGCGCAGCCTGCTGCAAGGCCTCCAGCGATGCCAGACGACCGTTGAGGCGCTGCAGCTCGCCCTGGGCCTGCTGCTGGTTCTGCGTGGCCTGTTGCAAGTCGTGACGCACTTGCTCGAGCTGCTCGACCAGTTGCTGCTCACTGGCCTGCAGCTCTTCGTGGGCCATTTCGCTGCTGGCCAGTTGCTCACTGAGCTCCAGAATGGCCGCATCTTCAGGGTCTGCGGCCAGCAAGGCACGCTCTTCAGCCAGGCGGCGCTGACGTTCCGCCACGCGCTCCATACTGGTTTCCAGCTGCTGGATACGGGCTTGCAGCACTTCGGACTGGCGCTGCGGCTCGGCCGAGCGAAGGTTGAAAATGTCCCACTGTTCCTGCCAGCCATGCATGGTCTGCTCGGCCACTTCCAGAGTAGCGGCAGCCTCTTCGGCGGCCGCGCTGGTCAGTTCCTGCTCGGGCTCAAGCATGTGCAGCTCTTCAGCCAGAGTCGCCAGCAAGGTGCGGTCATGCCCCAGATGGGATTCGGTTTCCAGGCGCGAGCGCTCGGCTTCGCGCAGGTCATCCTGCAACTGGCGCAAACGTTGCTGGCCATGCTGAATGCTCTGCTCGACCCGGGCAATATCGCCCCCTACCGAATAGAAGCGCCCCTGCACCAGATTGAAGCGCTCTGACAGATCATGGTGCCCGTCACGCAGGCGTTCGATGCTGGCATCGGCATTGCGCTGCTCGGCCACCAGGGCTTCGAAACTGACTTCCTGATTACCGATGACCGCTTCGCGCTGCCCCACCTGCTCATTCAGGGCCTGCCAGCGCAGAGCCGACAGCCGGGCCTTGAGCTGACGCTCTTCGGCCTTGTATTCCTGATATTTCTCGGCGGCCTGGGCCTGGCGGTGCAAACGCTCCAGCTGACGCCCCAGCTCATCGCGCAGGTCAGTCAGACGGGCAAGGTTTTCGTGGGTACGGCGGATACGGTTTTCAGTCTCGCGGCGGCGCTCCTTGTACTTGGAGATGCCCGCCGCTTCTTCGATAAAGTTGCGCAGGTCTTCGGGCTTGGACTCGATCAGCTTGGAGATCATGCCCTGCTCGATGATCGAGTAGCTGCGCGGCCCCAGGCCCGTGCCGAGGAAGATATCGGTAATATCACGACGCCGGCACTTGGTACCATTGAGGTAGTAAGTGGTTTGGCTGTCGCGGGTCACCTTGCGCCGAATGGAGATCTCGGCGTAGGCCGCATACTCGCCCAGCAGCGTGCCGTCGGAGTTGTCGAAGACCAGTTCGATACTGGCCTGGCTCACCGGTTTGCGCGTGGTGGAGCCGTTGAAGATAACGTCGGTCATCGACTCGCCGCGCAGGTTCTTGGCCGAGCTTTCGCCCATGACCCAGCGCACGGCATCGATGATATTGGACTTGCCACAGCCGTTGGGGCCTACCACCGCCGCCATATTGCTTGGAAAGGTAACGGTTGTCGGGTCAACAAAGGACTTGAAGCCGGCTAGCTTGATACAGGTCAGGCGCACGCTCAGGCAACCGTCAAGGCAGACAGCACCAGGGCACAACTGCGCTGGGCATAGCTGCTCAGCACCACGCGAATCTGCGCCAGGTCACGCGCCAGCACGGCGTCGAGCAACTGCGCAAACAACGCCAGGAACTCACTCATTTCCGCCTTGCGCTGGTCCAGTGCCAGGTAATAGGCACGGCTCATGGCCGGGTGCAGGTTCTCGACGGTTTCCTGCAAATAGGGGTTGTCGGCGAACGGGTACGCTGCACGCATCACATTGAAGCTGTCTTCAACGAAGGTGCTGATGTCCTGGCGTTCGTAGCTGGCGGCCAGGCGCTGCTGGATCTGCAAGAACGGCCCCAGATCGGCCGGAACTGCCCAGCGCTGGGCTACGGCATTGCCGAGCAGGATGTACATTTCGCTCATCAGCGTGCACAGGCTCTGCACCTTGTGCGCCGTAAGTTCGGTCACATGGGCGCCACGACGCGGCAGGATGGCGATCAGGTGCCGACGCTCAAGGATCAACAATGCTTCGCGCACAGAGCCGCGACTGACATTCAGCGCCAGCGTCACTTTCTGTTCCTGAATGCGTTCCCCAGGCTTTAACTCGCCGCGAATGATGCGTTCGGCGAGGTGGTGAGCGATTTGCTCGGCGAGGCTGTCCGGCGCCTTGAACGTCATGTTTTACCTTCAAAATCTTTGATCAGTGCAGGCGGTGCAGTGTAACGCACTTGATATGCCCTCGCGCAGAGCCTCAGGGGCTGAATATGGCACGAAACCCGCAAATAAATCCCCCGGTTATCAATCACAGGGATTACCGATCGCTATTTCTTGACCCGCAGGTCAGCTTTAGCTAAATTCAGTGCATCCCGCGTTACAACAATAATGATTATGCGAGGCCTTCCGTGATCCAGTTCCTACTCAACCAGACGCTGCGCACCGAGCACACGCTGGACCCGAATCTGACCGTGCTCAATTACCTGCGTGAACACCTGCACAAGCCTGGTACCAAAGAAGGATGCGCCAGCGGCGACTGCGGGGCCTGTACCGTGGTTGTCGGCGAACTTCACACCGACGCTGAAGGCCTTGAACGGCTGCGCTATCGCAGCCTCAATTCGTGCCTGACATTTGTCTCGGCTTTGCACGGCAAGCAACTGATCAGCATCGAAGACCTCAAGCACCAGGGGCAGTTGCACAGCGTGCAGCGGGCGATGGTCGACTGCCACGGCTCACAGTGCGGGTTTTGCACGCCGGGATTTGTGATGTCACTGTTCGCCCTGCAAAAAAACAGCACGGGCCAGCCTGATGGCCATCTGGCCCATGAAGCCCTGGCGGGCAACCTCTGTCGCTGCACCGGCTACCGCCCTATTCTGGCGGCTGCCGAACAGGCTTGCAGCGGGCAACAACTGGATCAGTTCGATACACACCAGAGCGCGACCATTGCCCTGCTCAAGACCATCACCCCGACCCAAACCGGCGAACTGAACAGCGGCGACAAGCGCTGCCTGCTGCCCATGACCATCAGCGACCTGGCCCAGCTGTACGAATCCCAACCCCAGGCCCGCCTGCTAGCCGGCGGTACCGACCTGGCGCTTGAGGTGACCCAGTTTCATCGCCCGCTGCCGGTCATGATCTACGTCGGCAACGTGGCCGAAATGAAGCACATCGAGCGCTTTGATGACCGTATTGAAATCGGCGCGGCGGTGTCGCTGACAGACGCCTACGGCACGCTCAAGGCCGAGTACCCGGACTTCGGCGAATTGCTGCAACGCTTCGCCTCCCTGCAAATCCGCAATCAGGGCACCCTGGGCGGCAACATCGGCAATGCCTCGCCCATTGGCGACTCGCCACCGCTGCTGATTGCCCTCGGCGCACAACTGGTACTGCGCAAAGGGCAAACCCTGCGCACCCTGGCGATCGAGGATTACTTCATCGACTACCGGGTGACGGCACGCCAGGAAGGCGAATTTATCGAAAAAATCATCATCCCTCGCGCCGACCCCAGCCATGCATTTCGCGCCTATAAAATCTCCAAGCGCCTGGATGACGACATCAGCGCCGTGTGCGCAGCGTTCAACCTGCACATCGACAACGGCGTGGTGACCGGTGCCCGCGTGGCATTCGGCGGCATGGCGGCCATCGCCAAACGCGCCGCCGCCTGCGAAGCCGCATTGCTCGGCGCAAACTGGAACAGCGCCAGCATCGAGCGCGCCTGCGCTGCACTGGCAAGCGACTTCACCCCGCTCTCGGACTTTCGCGCCAGCAAGGAATACCGTCTGCTGAGTGCGCAGAACCTGTTACGCAAATACTTTATCGAACTGCAAACGCCACATCTCGAGACGCGGGTAACAGCTTATGTCTAACCATCACAAGGTTGCCCCAACCCAGGCCGAGCTGGCCGCACTCTTCCAGCAGGACTTGAAAACCGGTGTGGGTCGCAGCGTCAAGCATGACAGTGCCGAAAAACATGTCAGCGGCGAAGCGCAGTATATCGATGACCGCCTGGAATTCCCCAACCAGTTGCACCTTTTCGCACGCCTGTCCGACCGCGCCCACGCCAGAATCCTGCGTGTCGACACCACGCCCTGCTACGCCTTCGCAGGCGTGCGCCTGGTGATCACCCACGAAGATATCCCCGGTCTGAAGGACATTGGCCCGCTACTGCCCGGCGATCCGCTGCTGGCCATCGACAAGGTGGAGTTTGTCGGCCAGCCCGTACTGGCAGTGGCCGCTTGCGACCTGGACACCGCGCGCAAGGCGGCAATGGCTGCCATTATCGAATACGAAGACCTGGAGCCGGTGCTGGACGTGGTTCAGGCCCTGCGCCAGAAGCACTTTGTGCTCGATACCCACACCCATCAACGCGGCGACTCTGCCGGCGCACTGGCCGGGGCCGAACATCGCCTGCAGGGCAGCCTGCATATTGGCGGGCAGGAGCACTTTTACCTCGAGACCCAGATCTCATCGGTCATGCCTACCGAAGACGGCGGGATGATCGTTTACTGCTCCACGCAGAACCCTACCGAAGTGCAGAAGCTGGTGGCAGAAGTCCTTGATGTTTCAATGAACAAGATCGTTGTCGATATGCGCCGCATGGGCGGCGGCTTTGGCGGCAAGGAGACCCAGGCCGCCAGCCCCGCCTGCCTGTGCGCAGTGGTGGCTCGCCTCACCGGGCAACCGACCAAGATGCGCCTGCCGCGGGTCGAAGACATGCTGATGACCGGCAAGCGCCACCCGTTTTATATCGAATATGACGTCGGTTTCGACGCCAGCGGCCGCTTGCAGGGCATCCAGCTGGACCTGGCGGGCAACTGTGGCTGTTCGCCGGACTTGTCCAACTCCATTGTCGACCGCGCCATGTTCCACGCCGACAACGCCTATTATCTGGGCGACGCGACGATCAATGGTTATCGCTGTAAAACCAACACGGCTTCCAACACGGCCTATCGCGGCTTTGGCGGCCCGCAAGGCATGGTCGCCATCGAAGAGGTCATGGACCGTATCGCCCGCCATCTGGGCCTCGACCCGCTGGCCGTACGCAAGGCCAATTACTACGGCAAAACCGAACGCAACGTGACCCACTACTACCAGACCGTGGAACACAACCTGCTGCAAGAAATGACCGCCGACCTTGAGGCCAGCAGCCAGTACACCGAGCGCCGGGAAGCGATCAAGGCGTTCAACGCCAGCAGTCCGATCCTGAAAAAAGGCCTGGCGCTGACCCCGGTCAAATTCGGCATCTCCTTTACCGCCAGCTTCCTCAACCAGGCCGGCGCCCTGATCCATATTTATACCGATGGCAGCATCCACCTCAACCACGGCGGCACCGAGATGGGCCAGGGCCTGAATATCAAGGTCGCGCAGGTGGTCGCCGAAGTGTTCCAGGTGGATATCAGCCGCATCCAGATCACCGCAACCAACACTGACAAAGTGCCAAATACCTCGCCTACTGCAGCGTCCAGCGGTGCCGACCTCAATGGCAAGGCCGCGCAAAACGCAGCCGAAACCATCAAGCAGCGACTTGTTGAATTTGCTGCCGACAAATATCAGGTCGAGCAACGGGCGGTGATCTTCCATAACGGCCAGGTGCAGGCTGGCGAGCAGATCATCAGTTTTGAAAGCCTGATCCAGCAGGCCTATTTCGGCCAGGTGTCGTTATCGAGCACCGGGTACTACAAAACCCCGAAGATTTTTTATGACCGCACTCAGGCACGTGGTCGGCCGTTTTATTACTTTGCCTTTGGCGCCGCCTGCGCCGAGGTGATCGTCGACACCCTGACCGGCGAATACAAAATGTTGCGTACCGATATCCTCCATGATGTCGGTGCCTCGCTGAACCCGGCCATCGACATCGGCCAGGTCGAAGGCGGGTATATACAGGGGGCGGGCTGGCTGACCATGGAGGAACTGGTGTGGAATGCCAAGGGCAAGCTGATGACCAACGGCCCGGCCAGCTACAAGATCCCCGCGGTGGCAGACATGCCGCTGGACCTGCGCGTAACCCTGGTGGAAAACCGCAAGAACCCCGAAGACACCGTGTTCCACTCCAAGGCCGTGGGCGAACCGCCATTTATGCTCGGCATCGCCGCATGGTGCGCGATCAAGGACGCGGTGGCGAGCCTGGCCGACTACCGCGTGCAACCTGCGATTGACGCCCCGGCCACCCCGGAGCGGGTGCTGTGGGGTTGTGAGCAAATGCGCAAAAGCCTGTCGGGAGATCAGCATGAATAACTGGATCAGTGCCCTGGCCGAGTTGCAGCAGCAAGGCGAACCCTGCGTGCTGGTGACCATCATCGAAGAGCAAGGCTCTACCCCGCGCAATACCGGTTCGAAGATGGTCATTTGTGCAGATAAAATCTTCGACACCATTGGTGGCGGTCATCTGGAGTACAAGGCAATGGAAATTGCCCGTCAGATGCTCAGCAGCGGCAAGCACGATACCCTTCTACAGCGCTTCAGCCTCGGCGCCAGCCTGGGCCAGTGTTGCGGCGGGGTGGCCGTGCTGCTGTTCGAACCGATGGGCAAGGTGCAGGCTCAGATTGCGGTGTTTGGCGCAGGGCACGTGGCCCGAGCCCTGGTACCCCTGCTCGCCAGCCTGCCGTGCCGGGTGCGCTGGATCGACTCGCGGGAGCAGGAATTCCCGACACTTATCCCTCAAGGCGTGGAAAAAATCGTTACCGACGAACCGGTAGATGAAGTCGATGCCCTGCCTGCGGGTTGCTACTGCATCGTCATGACGCATAATCACGCCCTGGACCTGGAGCTCAGCGCCGCCCTGCTTAAACGCAACGACTTTACCTACTTCGGCTTGATTGGTTCGAAAACCAAACGCGTGAAGTTCGAACATCGCCTGCGTGAGCGCGGTATCGACGCTTCACCTTTGCAGCGCATGCGTTGCCCGATGGGTTTGAGCGAAGTCAAAGGCAAATTGCCTGTTGAAATCGCGATCTCCATCGCCGGCGAAATCATCGCCACCTACAACACTCATTTCGGCCAGCACACTGCGAGCGCCGACAGCGCGTCATCTGAATCCATTAAACAATTGTTGCCGTCTTCACGACGCAGCCATGCCACACACTGAGAATTGCCATGACTTGTAAAGCCTATCGCGCCGCCATTTTGCACAGCATCGCCGACCCCGCCGAAGTCGGGATCGAAGCCTCCTATGAATATTTCGCAGACGGCTTGCTGGTGGTCGACAACGGCCAGATCAAGGCTGTTGGCCCGGCCAGCGAACTGCTTGGCACACTGGCCGCCGACGTTGCTGTGACCGAGTACAAAGACGCACTGATCACCCCCGGCTTTATCGATACCCATATCCATTTCCCGCAAACCGGGATGATTGGCGCCTACGGCGAGCAACTGCTCGACTGGCTCAACACCTACACCTTCCCGTGCGAAAACCAGTTCGCCGATAAGGCCCATGCTGACGAAGTTGCTGACGTATTCCTGAAGGAACTGCTACGCAACGGCACCACCACCGCCCTGGTCTTCGGCAGCGTACACCCGCAATCGGTGGATGCCCTGTTTGAGGCCGCACAGCACCTGGACCTGCGTCTGATCGCCGGCAAGGTGATGATGGACCGCAACGCCCCAGACTATCTGACCGATACCGCCGAAACCGGCTACAGCGAAAGCAAGGCACTGATCGAGCGCTGGCACGGTAAGGGCCGCCTGCATTACGCCGTCACCCCGCGCTTCGCGCCGACCAGCACCCCGGAGCAATTGACCCTGGCCGGCAAGCTGCTGGGCGAATACCCGGATGTGTATCTGCACACCCATATCAGCGAGAACCTTCAGGAAATCGAGTGGGTCAAGTCGCTGTTCCCTGAGCGCAAAGGCTATCTGGATGTGTACGACCACTACCAGTTGCTGGGCGAGCGCTCTGTATTTGCCCACGGTGTACATCTGTGTGACGAGGAATGTGCGCGACTCGCCGAGACCGGTTCGGCAGTGGCGTTCTGCCCGACTTCCAACCTGTTTTTGGGCAGCGGCCTGTTCAACCTGCCGATGGCCGAAAAGCACAAGCTCAATGTGGGGCTGGGCACAGACGTGGGTGCAGGTACCAGCTTCTCGCTGCTCAACACCCTGAACGAAGCCTACAAGGTCATGCAACTGCAGGGTGCACGCCTCAATCCGTTCAAGTCGTTGTATCTGGCTACGTTGGGCGGGGCGCGGGCACTGCGCCTGGAAGACAGGATCGGCAATCTGCAACCGGGCAGCGACGCTGACTTCCTGGTGCTGGACTACAACGCTACACCACTGATGAGCTATCGCCTCAAGCAGTCAAAAAACATCGCCGAGACGCTGTTTGTATTGATGACCCTTGGGGATGACCGTACCGTGCAGCAAACCTATGCCGCAGGCAATCTGGTGCATCAGCGCTGATAATTTCCCTTGTGGGAGCGGGCTTGCTCGCGAGGTTATCGGTGCGGTTTAACTGAAGCACCGCGTCGCCTGCATCGCGGGCAAGCCCGCTCCCACAAGAGCAGCCGAGGCTTAAAGCTTGGCAGCAGGCCGAGGGCTTTTGCCCTTGGTTTGCAGCAAGTGCGAAAACACCGCGTGCAAGTCGTCAGAGGCGCTTTCTTCGTCAAGGTTGAGCTTGCTGTCGATGTGATCCATGTGATGCATCATCAGGTGCACGGCCTGGCCGGCATCACGGGCTTCGATGGCATCGATCAATTGCATGTGCTCGTCATAAGAACAGTGCGAACGGTTGCCGCTCTCGTACTGGGCAATAATCAACGACGTTTGCGACACCAGACTGCGCTGAAAGCTGATCAGCGGCGCATTCTTCGCCGCTTCAGCCAACTTCAGGTGGAACTCGCCCGACAGGCGAATACCCGCACCCCGATCGCCCCGCGAAAAACTGTCGCGCTCGTCCTGCACCATCTTGCGCAGTTGCGCCAGATCATCAGCCGTAGCATGCACCACCGCCAGCTCGGTAATGGCCTTTTCAACCAGTCGCCGGGCCAGAAACACCTGGCGCGCTTCTTCTACGCTAGGGCTCGCCACCACTGCACCACGATTAGGGCGCAGCAGCACAACCCCTTCATGGGCCAGACGCGACAGGGCGCGACGAATAATGGTGCGGCTCACGCCAAAGATTTCGCCCAGAGCCTCTTCACTCAACTTGGTGCCAGGCGCCAGACGCTGTTCAAGGATCGCCTCGAAAATATGCGCATAGACAATATCGTCCTGGGTTCCACTGCGGCCGGCCTTGCCAGCGCGGGGTTGTTTCTTGAGAGGCTGCAACTGTTCGTTCATGGGCACTCGTGTGGGAAGCGGCGGCGAATAAGGGATTACGCTAGTACGTAAACGGGTGTCACCGACCAGAAATTAATGCAAAAAACAGGGCGCATTGTACACAAAGCAGAGTGCCAGTACGACTGTACGGTCGTTTACGAACCCTGCTGTATCGCAACTAGATGCAACCTTTACGTTTAGGCTTGTCGCCTGCCCGAACTCCTATAGCACACAAGGAAGACCGTTCCATGACCGACACCCCGCAGCCGCGCTTGCATCCACTGGCAGACACCTCGCCCTCGGCGGTGGTCGCAGGCTTTATCGCCATGATGACCGGCTACACCAGCTCCCTGGTCCTGATGTTCCAGGCGGGTCAGGCAGCGGGACTTACCAGCGGGCAGATTTCATCATGGATCTGGGCACTGTCGATCGGCATGGCTGTTTGCAGCATAGGCTTGTCTTTGCGTTATCGCACACCGATCACCATCGCCTGGTCCACACCGGGGGCGGCACTGCTGATCACCAGCCTTGGCGGCGTCAGTTACGGCGAGGCCATCGGCGCCTATATCACCTGCGCGGTACTGGTGATCATCTGTGGCATCACCGGCAGTTTTGAGCGCCTGGTCAAGCGCATCCCCTCATCCCTGGCCGCCGCGTTGCTGGCGGGCATCCTGTTTAAAATCGGCAGCGAAATCTTCGTCGCGGCGCAACATCGCACCGGCTTGGTGATCGGCATGTTTTTCACCTACCTGATCGTCAAGCGCCTGTCACCCCGCTACGCCGTACTGGCGGCGCTGCTGATCGGCACCCTGCTGTCGGGCATGCTTGGGCTGCTGGACTTCAGCGGTTTTTCCCTTGAAGTGGCCGTGCCGGTGTGGACCACGCCGTCCTTTTCGCTGGCGGCAACCATCAGCATCGGCATCCCGCTGTTTGTGGTGGCCATGACCTCGCAAAACATGCCGGGCATCGCCGTACTGCGGGCCGATGGTTATGACGTGCCCGCCTCGCCGCTGATCACCACCACCGGGGTAGCCTCCTTGCTGCTCGCCCCCTTCGGTTCCCACGGCATCAACCTGGCAGCCATCAGTGCCGCCATCTGCACCGGCCCCCATGCCCACGAAGACCCGAAAAAACGCTACACCGCAGCCGTGTGGTGCGGAATTTTCTATGGCATCGCCGGCATATTCGGCGCCACCCTGGCCGCCCTGTTCGCCTCATTGCCCAAGGAACTGGTGCTGTCGATTGCCGCACTGGCACTGTTCGGCTCGATCATGAACGGGCTGAGTATTGCCATGGGCGAAGCCAGGGAGCGTGAAGCTGCCCTGGTGACCTTTATGGTCACCGCATCGGGCATGACCCTGTTTTCAATTGGCTCGGCTTTCTGGGGCATTGTTGCGGGCGTACTGACCCTGATGATCCTGAACGTCAAATCACGCTGAGCTATCAGATCGCCAGTGCCCCGCCATCGACCGCCAGCGCATGGCCTGTGGTAAATGCTGCGCCATCCGAGCACAGGTACAGCACGGCGCTGGCAACTTCTTCGACCGTGCCGATACGCCCCACCGGGTGCATCGCGGCGGCAAATTCAGCCTTGCGCGGGTCGACCTCATAAGCGCGGCGGAACATATCGGTATCGATGACCGCCGGGCACACCGCGTTCACCCGAATATGCTTTTTCGCATACTCAATGGCTGCCGATTTGGTCAGCCCGATCACCGCATGTTTGGACGCCGAGTAAATGCTCATCTTTGGCGCGGCGCCCAGTCCGGCCACCGAGGCAGTATTGACGATCGCCCCGCCACCTTGGGCCAGCATCAATGGCAGCTGATATTTCATGCACAGCCAAACGCCCTTGACGTTTACCCCCATGATCGCATCGAACTCATCCAGGGTACCGTCGGCCAGGCGACCATGCTCGATCTCGATCCCGGCATTGTTGAAGGCATAGTCCAGACGCCCGTAGGTGCTGATTGTCTGCTCCATCAGTTGCCTGACCTGCGCCTCTACAGTGACATCGCAGCCTGCGAAAACAGCACTGCCGCCCGCAGTCCTTATCTGCTCGACAGTGTCTTCACCCGCTGCCACATCCCGATCGGCCACCACCACCTTCAAACCCTCGCCGGCAAATGCCAGCGCCGTGGCCCTCCCGATACCGGCCCCGCCCCCTGTCACTACAGCCACTTGCCCCGTAAACGTCATGCCCATCGTCTTAACCCTCAGCAGAGTGCATCTGTACCCCCGAAACGTTCGGGCACGGCCATCCGCCTATTTATCCGAGTGATAAAAGACTGCCTACAACCATCACCATCACTGATAAAAACCTATTCGTAAGCGCGTATTCACTTGCCCTGTAGCGTGAGAAGGTCTATCAACAGCCATCAATCTCTAAAGAGTTATAGCAATGACTGACCAGACAAACCGCCAATTCCTGCTCGCCAAACGTCCAGTCGGTGCAGCAACCCGCGATACCTTCACCTTCCAGCAAGTGCCCGTAGTACAGCCCAAGGACGGCCAGATCCTGGTCAAAAATGAATACTTGTCCCTCGACCCGGCCATGCGTGGCTGGATGAACGAAGGCAAGTCCTATATTCCGCCGGTAGCGCTGGGTGATGTGATGCGCGCCCTGGGAGTGGGCAAGGTGATTGCCAGCGCCCACCCGGGCTTTGCTGTGGGGGATTACGTCAACGGTGCCCTGGGAATGCAGGATTACTTCACCGGTGAGCCACGGGGTTTCTACAAGGTCGACCCGAAACTGGTACCGCTGCCCGTGTATCTGTCCGCACTGGGCATGACGGGCATGACGGCCTACTTCGCCCTGCTGGACGTCGGCGCACCGAAAACAGGAGACACCGTGGTGATTTCCGGCGCAGCGGGTGCTGTTGGCAGCATTGCCGGGCAAATCGCCAAGTTGAAAGGCTGCCGCGTGGTAGGCATTGCCGGCGGCCAAGAGAAATGTAAGCGGCTGGTCGAGGAGTTCGGCTTTGACGGTGTAATCGACTACAAGAACGAAGATATGCTCGCAGGCCTCAAACGCGAATGCCCCAAGGGTGTAGATGTGTTTTTCGACAACGTGGGCGGCGATATTCTCGACGCCGTATTGAGCCGTTTGAATTTCAAGGCGCGGGTCATCATCTGCGGAGCCATCAGCCAATACAACAACAAGGAAGCCGTTAAAGGTCCGGCCAACTACTTGTCACTGCTGGTCAATCGCGCCCGCATGGAAGGCTTTGTGGTAATGGACTATGCCGATCGCTATGCAGCAGCCGGACAAGAGATGGCGGGCTGGCTGCTCAAGGGCCAGTTGAAAAGCAAAGAGCATATTGTTGAAGGCCTGGAAAGCTTCCCGGAAAGCCTGGCGAAGCTGTTCAGCGGGGAAAATCACGGCAAGCTGGTGTTGAAGGTCTGACACACCACATACAGGTGGCAGCGGACTTGCTCGCAATACAGGCACCGCGGCCTGTCAAGGCAGACCGCGGCGCGGCAATCGCGGGCTTGCCCGCGATTGCCGAATCAAAACGGTGGCAAACAGCCTTAAGCCAGCTCAGCTACCACGGCAGCGAGTGCCTTGGCCGGATCCACTGCCTGGCTGATCGGGCGCCCGATTACCAGATAATCAGAACCTGCATCCAGTGCCTGGCGAGGCGTCAGGATACGACGCTGATCGTCCTGCGCACTGCCCGCAGGACGAATCCCCGGGGTTACCAGTTGCAGACCCGGGTGCGCGGCCTTCAGCGCTTGCGCCTCCAGGGCCGAACACACCAGGCCATCCATACCGGCCTTGTCGGCCAGGGCTGCCAGGCGTAACACTTGCTCCTGAGGCTCAATATCCAGGCCAATACCGGCCAAGTCTTCACGCTCCATGCTGGTCAACACGGTCACGCCAATCAGCAACGGCTGCGGGCCGGTGCGCTTGTCGAGTACTTCGCGGCAAGCGGCCATCATGCGCAAGCCGCCCGAACAGTGAACGTTAACCATCCATACGCCCATTTCAGCTGCGGCCTTGACCGCCATTGCCGTGGTATTGGGGATATCGTGGAACTTCAGGTCCAGAAATACTTCAAAACCCTTGTCGCGCAAAGTACCGACGATTTCCGAAGCGCAACTGGTGAACAGCTCTTTGCCCACCTTGACACGGCACTGCTTGGGGTCCAACTGATCAGCCAGTTTCAATGCGGCGTCACGGGTCGGGAAATCCAGGGCGACGATAATAGGAGTCTGGCAGTCGGACATTAGCGGGTTCTCAGGCTGGTCGAAATCGGCGCGCATTGTAGCGGAACCAGCCGCTTACCGGCACCCGATGATCGCAAATACACGATTTTAGTCTTTACCAAGCTTATACCGCACATGACTGAATAACCGGCCTACACTGAAAGCAATCAACACTTACTCACTTAACAGGATAAACAGCAGCACACAGCGCAACCCCTGCCCTGTGCTGCACTCAACACGGAGAACACTCTATGCCTTGGTATGCTTGGTTAATTCTCGTCGTCGCTATCGGTGTCATTGTAGGCGCCCTGATGACACTACGTGACACAGCCAATAAAGTTGAACTGACCGATGAGCAACGCAAACGTGTTGCCGAACGCAATGCCGAAATGGACGCCAAGGAATCAAAAGACAGGTAGTCAGACAAGCGCTCAGGGCCTGCATGCCAAGGAATGAGCATCGGTGAGGAAAAACCTACAAACAGTTGCATGATTAACCACTGCATCTGTTTGAAGGTCGACGCTATGATGGTCCATTGCATAAAGAGACACCTGTCATGCGCTATTCACAAGATCATAAAGCCCAAACCCATCAGCGCATCGTTAAAGAAGCATCCGGGCTCTTTCGACGACACGGTATTGGCGCCACAGGCCTGCAACCCCTGATGAAATCACTGGGCCTTACTCACGGTGGTTTCTATGCTCATTTTTCATCCAAAAACGACCTGGTAGAAAAAGCCTTGCAGCACGCAGCCAACCAGGTTGACGGTATCTGCGCCGAACTGTTCAGCCAGCCCCACCCCCTGCACGCATTTATCGATGCTTACTTGTCTGAGTGGCATCTGACCTCCCCCCATGAGGGTTGCCCGTTGCCGACCATGTCCGCTGAAATGGCCCAACAGGGCCAGGCAAGTGTCACCACCGACCATGTCATCGATGCCAGGCTCAAACAGATCCAGGCGACCCTGCAAGGGTCAGACACTGAAGACAAAAGCATCGTGATTTTCGCTACCCTGGTAGGCGCACTGGTTCTGGCTCGCGGCGCAGAGAGTGATGCACTGAAACAGAAGATTTTCGAAGTCACGCGCAGTACATTGAAGTCGTCAGCGCCTTATGCCTGAACGCTTGCTGACAGCCACAAAAAAGCCAGTCTATGACTGGCTTTTTTCGTTCTGTTACCTGGCTTAGCTGATTACGATCTTGTCGCGGTTTCTCTCCAGAATAACCTTGCCTATGCCTTTGACCTCAAGCAACTCATCGACTGAAGTAAAATCACCATTGGCCTCGCGATAAGCCACGATCGCCTTGGCTTTAACAGCCCCTACACCAGAGAGTTCACGCTGCAGGGTAGCCTCATCTGCGGTATTGATATTAATCGTCACCACTTTGGCATCCAGCACTACTGGCGCAGCAACCACCGGTTCAACTGCTCCGGCCGCAGGTGCGGCATGGGCCACACTGGAAACACCTACCATCAAGGCAAAGAAAATCGAAGAGAGAAAAGCAGTACGCATAATTGACACTCCATAACATCGTTAATTTAAAAACAGCTTTCCTGAGCTGTATTTCAAACTTAGGCGATGGTTATGGAGTGTCAAAAACCAGAGCGTTGCAGGGTGTGTATATCTTTGATTCGCAGAAAAACCGCTCCACCAAACAAGAAAAAAACCACAAACTTGCAAAGGTTTGGCTATCGCTTTTAGGTGAATTTTACTCAAAAATGATAAATTTTCTAAACCTTCCCTAGCAGATTCCCCCTTAGGTCGATATGATCCAAAACCATGTCCGGTCTAGATGCCGAGCCCCCCCCGAGCAATCATCGACCTTACAGATGGCGAAATCTGTCACAATGCAACTCATAATGGACTGCCATATGAAATTTAAAAAAATCGCATGGATTCTAACTAAAAAATGAATACTGAATTCACACTTGAATCACTCATAATCTCCATATCCATTATCTTGCTGTTTCTGCTCTCATCAACCTTGATCAAAAATAAAATAGAGCAAAATGAAATAAAGCACGAATACAAATTCATCAACGACTTGCGTGGTCTAGCAGCAGTATTCGTCGTTATCAATCATGCCCCTTTCATGCTGACTAATATGGGCCTTAAGAACGACAACTTCTCCTCATGGGCGTGGATATATGCAAATCTTGGCTCCTTCGGCGTACAAATATTTTTTTGCATAACAGGCTTTTTGTTCTTCGATAAAATAATCAAATCCCCAAATATTCAGTGGGAAAAATTCTTTGAAGGCCGAGTAAGACGTGTAGCACCCTTATACTATTTCTCGTCATTTGTAGTTTTTTTAATTGCGACGTTATATTCCAACTTTGATATCTTCAACAAAGAAACACTTATGACAGTGGCCAGTATGTTAACATTCAATTTTTTGGATGGCCCCTCCAAAATCGGCGGCATTGCACTAACGCCTCTCAATTCAGTGACCTGGACACTGGTTCATGAGTGGCGATTTTATGCAGTACTGCCCCTTATCGCACTTACCTACAGATCCAGATATAACAAATTAATACTAAGCACTGCATTATTATTAGCCGCCGTCGATCTAAGCATGAGTACAGTTGTGTGCTGGCCGTACTTTCTGACTGGTATCATTGCAGCAGTTCTTCACCAAAAACTCACTTACATAAAACCGGCAAGCTGGCCTTTATCCATCATTGCACTATGCATCTTTATATACACTTGCGGGACTAAAGCACCTGAAGGATACGGCGCACTGCGATTCGCGCTCACGTCCTGTTTCTTCTTATGTATTACACTGGCAAATCCAAGAGCCCTGCATGCACAATGCCTAAACCGATTGAGTGACATCAGCTACAGCATATACCTGATGCATCTACCAATCCTGTATTTAACATTCAAAGCAGCGTCACACATGGTCGATTTATCCACCATGTCAAAGACAGCTTTCTGGTCAATCAATATGATTGCAGTACCGTTGATCACAATAGTCTCTACACTGACCTTCATTCATATTGAAAAGAGGTTCATGAGCAAAAAAGCCAACACGATTACTGTCGCTGCTGGCACCGCAGCTGCTGCCGAAAGTTAAAGCCTAACTTTATATGCCGCACCTGTGATGCCATTAAAACATTGCCAATGAAGCGTTCACCATTTTAGTGAACTCTGCATTGGCAAGATCTTGATACGCGCCGGCTCCATTGACCTAAAACAGCACCTTTCAAGATGGCTCAACACGACGCTGCTGATGTATCCAATCTACAATCTCACCTTCGGGTGCATAACCACTGACCGTCTCGCGCAGCAGCTGGCGAACACGCAAATAGTCATCCTGATCTACCGCTTCAAGCAGTTGCGTCAATCGCTGCTTCAGCTCATCCCAAGGTAACATGTCTTCGTTGGCAGACATGATCATGGGGTGTCGGGTCGCGACTACGTTATCGCCAATCAGTAACTCTTCGTAAAGCTTTTCGCCAGGACGCAACCCAGTGAACTCGATCTCAATATCGCCATGTAGATTTTTATCCGAACGAACGCTAAAACCAGAGAGATGGATCATTTTCTCGGCGAGCTCGACAATGCGTACCGGCTCACCCATATCAAGGACGAATACATCGCCACCCTGCCCCATTGAGCCGGCCTGAATCACCAACTGAGCGGCCTCGGGAATCGTCATGAAGTAGCGGGTAATCTTGGGGTGAGTCACGGTTAGCGGGCCACCGGTCTTGATCTGCTTGTGAAACAGCGGAATCACCGACCCTGAAGAGCCCAATACATTGCCAAAACGCACCATGGTGAAACGGGTTTTATTTACCCGCGACACATTGGCCGAGTCGCCAAACAGTACAGGCGCGACTTCCCGACTGAGTGCTTGAAGCGTCATCTCAGCCAGACGCTTGGTGCTGCCCATGACATTAGTCGGCCGTACGGCCTTGTCGGTAGAAATAAGAACGAAGTTCGATACTCCCGACTGCAGGGCCGCCTGAGCAGTGTTGAGCGTGCCTATAACGTTGTTTAACACACCTTCGGCAATATTGTGCTCAACCATTGGCACATGTTTATAAGCCGCAGCGTGATAGACCGTATCGACATGCCAGGTCTTCATCACATCCAGCAACTTGTGCGGATTGCGCACAGAACCCAGGATCGGCAGCACCTTCACCGAAAGAGACTCCAGATTGACCCGCTGCTCCAACTCGCCAAATATGCTGTACAGATTGAATTCGCCGTGTTCGTACAGCAGCAGCGTGGTTGGCTTCAAAGCCAAGATCTGCCGGCACAGTTCCGAACCAATCGAACCGCCAGCGCCTGTAACCATGACACATTGCCCCTTGATACAACGCTCCTGCAACTCACCTTGCGCGGGAACCGGGTCGCGACCCAGCAAGTCGGCAATATCCACTTCCTGGATATCATCAACCTTGACCCGGCCACTGGCCAGATCCATAAACCCGGGCACACTGCGAACGTGGAGAGGAAATCCCTCAAGCAAACCCAAAATCTCGCGGCGCCGGGCCCGAGACGAAGATGGCACTGCCAACAGCAACTCCTGGGCGCCGGTACGTTCGATCATCTGCTGAATACGTTCGGGTTTGTAAACCTGCAAGCCAGAGATGATACGATCTGCAATACTTTCGTCATCGTCGATAAACGCTACAGGCCTCATAGCACGGCCCATGCGCAAGGCGGCAACCAGTTGGTTGCCAGCGGCACCGGCACCGTAGATGGCCACCCGCGGCAAACCGTCATCGCGATTGGTAAACGGCACGTGTTGAACTGCCGCAAACCAGTCGCCCAGAAAGTATTGACGCATGGCAAGGCGCAAACCACCGAGCAGGATTAGGCTTAGCCACCAGTAGTTGAAGATTATCGAGCGCGGCACAGTATTTTCAGGGGTGCTATACCAATACATCACCACTGCCAAGATCAATGAAGAAAGACTGACAGCCTTGATAATGGCGATCAGAGCATCATTGCCGAAATAGCGCATGACGGCACGGTACATGCCGAAACGGATAAACAGCGGGATGGCAATCAAAGGGGCGCAGATAAACAGCCACAGATGTAGCTTGACCGGATTGATCATATCGTCAATCCCTAGGCGCACGACAAATGCAAGCCATAGGGCGAACCAGACGAGAACCACGTCTGTCACCACTTGAATAACTCGTTTATCCCGTCTCGACAGGTTGAGTAAGTACGCTCGAATTTTATCCATATATCCTTTGAACACCTACGCTACTCCAAAAAACCATCAACAAGCTGACACTCTATACACCACTCTATTTATCCCTAAGTTGAGCGTCAGACCAGTGAAGCTTCCTGCACGACATCACTCAATACCTTGCAGGTCAATTCTATTTCTTGCTGTGTCAGTGTGGGATGAACCAGAAACATCATGCTCGTCTCGCCCAACTCTTTCGCATGCGCTAATCGTAACGAAGGACGCCAGCCAGTACCTTCAAATGCCTTTTCTAGATACACCTCAGAACATGAACCGGAAAAAGCAGGTACACCGCGCGCGACCATCTCGTTGAGAATGCGATCACGGGACCAACTAGCCTTAAGGGCTTGCGGACGTACAAATACATAGCACTTGTAGGCCGCGTGCACATCAGCGACCGGCAACACGGGTACACGAAGTGCAGGCAACTGCCGGGCCTGGGCCCAAATACGTGAAGCATTTTTCAGCCGAGCGGCATGCCACTCTTGCATCCGGCGCAACTGGATGCGTCCGATAACAGCCTGAACCTCAAGCATCCGCCAGTTCGTGCCGAAGCTTTCGTGCAGCCAGCGGAAACCTGGTGCATGCTCACGCTCGTAAACCGCTTCCCAGCTCTTGCCATGATCCTTGTAAGCCCACATGTCGGCCCACAGCTGGCGATCATTGGTGGTGACCATGCCGCCTTCGCCGCCCGTGGTCATGATCTTGTCCTGGCAGAACGACCAGGCGGCGATATGACCGATGGAGCCGACAGGACGGCCTTTGTAATGAGCTCCATGAGCTTGGGCGCAATCTTCGATCACCTTCAGGTCATGCTCAGCCGCCAAATCCATGATCGGATCCATGTCACATGGCCATCCAGCCAGATGAACACAAATGAGGGCTTTGGTACGGGGCGTCAACACTGCACTAATGGTTTCAGCAGTGAAGTTCTGCGAGTCAAGGTCGACATCTGCAAATACCGGCACAGCCCCAGCATTAACAATGCTTGAAACCGAAGCCAGGAAGGTACGAGAAGTAACAACAACTTCATCACCCGGACCGATATCAAGTGCCTTCAACGCCACATCCAGTGCTACCGTACCATTGGCTAGGGCCACGGCATATTCCGTGCCTGACCAGGCGGCAAATTCTTTTTCAAAAGAGCGGGTTTCTTGCCCAGTCCAATAGTTGACCTTGTTCGACAAAATTACCGCACGGACAGCGTCGGCTTCTTCTTCCGTGAAGGAGGGCCAAGGAGAAAATGGTGTATTCAGCACGATTCAGTACCCATGATTTGAATGATAGAAATTTGGTCCGTGCACGTCCGACTGTACAAAAACTCATGCAAATGAGTTACCACTATAAACCATTAATGCTGTAAAGCTTTCGCTGGAACACCCACAACAGTCATATTGTCGACAACATCATTGACCACGGCCGCACCTGCCCCAACCTTGACCCGGGATCCAATGCTGACCGACTGCTTAACGGATGCACCTATTCCAATCCAGCTCAATTGACCAACATGGACTGTACCCGCCAACCTTGCGCCTGGGCTGATGTGGACACATTCTTGCAAAATACAATCGTGGTCAATACTGCACCCGGTATTAAGAATGCTTCCATCACCTACGTTTGCGCCTGGATTTACCACTACCCCTGCAAATGCCACGACGCCTTTACCCATAGTGGCGTGTCGACTGATTGTCGCTGCCGGGTGAATAAGTGTGATTAGCATTGCTCCGGCATTATCGAGCTCTTTCATTTTCATGCAGCGAATATCATTATTGCCAATCGCAACTATGACACCGTCGAACTCCTGAAGGCGCTCCAATAATACATGTGTATCACCCACCACAGGCCAATGGCCCACAAACTGGATAGATGGCCAGTTATCATCAAATACTTCAACAATGTCCCAGTCACAGCATTCAGCGGTATCTGCTACAACTTTGGCATGCCCACCAGCCCCCACAATGGCGAGTTTTTTTTCAGCTGGTGCAGTCCCTGTAAACTTTGATATCGTGACCTCGCCGGCAGCGGAGATACCCTCGCGGACAAGCACTTTCTTAAGAGTAAGCCCGATAATTTTGAGGTCGAGCCAAAATGATTGGTTTTCGACATACCAAATATCGTATTGGAATTTCTGCTCCCAGCTGATTGCATTACGGCCATTAACTTGTGCCCAACCTGTAATCCCGGGTTTTACATCATGTCGGCGCGCCTGTTCAACGCTATACAGTGGCAAATACTCCATTAACAACGGCCTGGGGCCAACCAGACTCATATCGCCCTTCAAGACACTCCAAAGTCCAGGCAACTCATCCAAGCTGCTTGAGCGTAAAAAAGCTCCGAAAGAGGTCATGCGTTCCGAATCAGGCAAAGGATTACCATGTGCATCAACCGCATCTTTCATGGTTCTAAATTTCAGCATTTCAAAAGGCACACCGTGCAAACCGGGCCTTATCTGCCTGAACAATATTGGACTTCCCAATTTAAGTCGCACAGCTAAACCTAAACAAGCGATGACTGGTGAAAGAACAAGCAGACCAAAAAAAGATGCTGTTATATCGAATAGACGCTTAATCAATGTCAAGCTCCTGCAAGTAAAAATTCTGCATCCGTTCCCAATGAGCAGTACGATCAAAACGCTCAACAATTCTAGCGCGGGCAGAAGTTCCCATTTCAGTCATACGGTCATGGGGTGTTTCAACCGCCTGCATCATTGCACTCGTCAAGGACGTGACATCACGGGGCTGGGCCAACCAACCATTCATACCTGACTCAATAATTTCGTTACAACCACTGATATCTGTTACAACAGCAGGTATGCCCATGGCACATGCCTGCAACACGACATTGGGAAAGCCCTCCCGATAGCTTGACAAGACAAGGGCGTCGGACGCTGCCAGGGCATCACGTATATCTTCCTGAAACCCCAACGTATGAATCCTTGGATGCTGCTTCAACAATGCGAATGTTTCTGCATCTATCGGCGCTTCAGAGTCCAAGCCTCCGACCACAATCAAATGGGTGTGATCAGGAAGTCTCAAAAAAGCCTGCCCCAACTCCTTCAGACCCTTGTCTCTGTTCAAGCGTCCGATAAAGCAAAAAACGAACTCATCGTCCATTATTCCCAGGCTTTCTTTAAGCGCTTTAGAGTTAGTTATAACGAACTGGTTATCAGGTCGAAAAAAATCAAGATCCACACCCGCAATATTCCCATGCCCAATGACAGACATCTGCTTTTTAGTCACGCGATAAGCCAGCAAATCTTTTTTCACACCCAATCCTTCAGGGACGACTGTGGTGGCACAGACACAAATCAATCGATCTACGTTGATAAGAAGTGTTTTCTTGAAACCGGTCTGGGTGGGGAATATAAGTCCGGTAAACGTATGAATCCTGACAGGAACCCGGCACAAAAAAGCCGCAATCATCGTCACCAGGCCCGCCTTGGGTGTATACGATTGAACCACCGAAGGTTTTAATTTACGAAGCAACCTGCACATCGAGAGAATTGAAATAACGTCAGCGAATGGACTGATGCCCCGCTTCATTGCTACAGGATGAACGGGGACGGCTTCCCGAACAGCAATTCTATCTACCGGTCCATCAGCAGAACAAGCCAGATGTACCTTGAACGAATGGTTCAGAAACTTTGGCTGATGAGCCAATATGGTCATCAGTGTTTCCGGAACGGTTGTGACAATTAATAAAGTTGCTTCTTTCATGACTCAACCTTTAAACGGATCAAAACAGACAAAGCTCAAGCTGTATAAAGACGAGTCCAGATGCTGACGATCTCATCAATAGAGTAGTTTTCAACGATCCGCAATCTTGCGGCGCGCGACATGTTATTTTTTTCACTGGCCGTCTGAGCTAGAGCAATGCTCATGGCCTGAGCAAGACCCTTAGGATCCCTGGCTGGAACTAAGTATCCGCAACCACCCACGACTTCTTTAACGCCGCCGCAATCGGTTGCTACCACGACTTTCTCGGACGCCATGGCTTCAGCTACCACCAAACCAAAGCCCTCCCAGGCCGAGGAAAGCACGTATAAATCCGCTGCATTATATATATCATTGACGTCTGATCTGACGCCTAAAAATCGCACCAGCGGGGTAAGTTTCAAGGTAGCTACGAGATCTTTCAGCTCCTGTCTCAGCGGACCATCACCTACAATCCATAGCTTCACCGTTTGTTTGTTATCGGACAGTGCTTTAAATGCATGTATTAGATTTTTATAGTCTTTGGCATCAACCAGTCGACCCACCGCTACAAGCAATTCGTCCTGATCAACAAGACCTTCCGAACTCCTGATGGCTGCCCGCGTAACCGGGTCAGGCTTGAAGCGTTGGGTATCAATACCATTCGGAATGGCCAGCATGGTACCTGGCGGACAGGCTTTTTTTTGTTCGAATATATGCACAGCTTCAACCGTTACATTGGTTGTCACATCAGCTAAAGAATGCGTGAGCCGATAAGCGAGCATTCTTGCCTTACCGCCTTCATTGGTATTGTGTGCTGTATTGATCAGTCTTTTGATGGTACAAATCGGCCTGATCATTCGAGAGAAGAGGTTCGCATGCACCATGTGCGCATGAACGACATCAGGATCAAAATCCTTGATAATACTCCTCAACTTAATAAAGCCTTTGAGAAATCCAGGTACTGTTTTCTCTAGATTCAACCCCAAAAGCTCAACACATGGACTTTTGGGTCGCAACAGAGCAGGCCCGGTTAGATAGCAGATTTTCACCTCATGCCCGCTCTCGTGAAAACGATCGGCAAGGTCCAGAACCTGTCTTTCCGCACCACCCACACCAAGACCTGTGATGATATATAAAATTTTCATACTAAATTTTTCGCCTGTTGCTCACACGAAACACGACACACTGAAAATATCGGACTATGCACTTTAACTTCCTGACAGCACCTGCCTCGCGCAACACCTGTTCTTTATAAAATAAACCAAAACCCTGGGGATTTCGTTTCAGATTATTGAAAAAATTAGCTGAATACCCATCCGGTAAATATTCGCACAAATAGATATATTTACTGTAAAAGTACAGGATCTCACCTTCGTCGGATATTCTGTTCCAGATCAACAATTCAGGGACAAATATCTCGTCTTTAAAACGAGGAAAAGGATGTTTAAGCAATGCACTTTTCTTGAATACATAAGCCAGATCCCCCAGAAAGTGATTGGCTGCTTCAGTAGGTGTCATCTTCGAAGCGACAGTATCGTCGTCTGAGAATACGGCCCCGATAATATTACCGGCCAGATCGGCCCTCCTATAACAAAGCCCGGCAATACCATGGGTGTCCAGGTTCTGCAAGTCTTCGTTAATGACTTCAATAGCATTCGATGTAAGCGCATCGTCACTATCGACCAACAACACCCAATCCCCTGTTCCGGCTGGAACCCCGGTGTTAATCGCTATATGTTTTCCCGCGTTTTCTTGCTGCAAAATCTTGATAGAGAAACTGGAATTCTGCTGAAACTCCTCCAGCAATGAAAGCGTTTCGTCTTGGCTTCCATCATCAACTACGACCCACTCGAAGGACTTATCAGTCTGCTTCTCCAGGCTTTCATACAAGCGGCCCAAGGTGTAAGCACGGTTATAAGTTGCTGTCAGTACAGTAATCATAAATACCGCTCATCTATTTTATTTTGTACGCTAACAAAATCAGCGAGATGGAGAATAATACCTCAGCCAAAACCAAGCCATACACGATACCAGCCAAGTCATACCAGAGAGAAAACAGAGCTGCCAAACACAAGGAAAGCAACGAAAAAAACATCAAACACATACTGAGGATTTTATCTTTCCCTAAAGGCATGAATATCGTCAGACCTATGGCCTGATTCATCATGCGAAAGGGTATGATCATGACAAATACTTGCAGGATAGATTTAGCTTCATCAAAGCCAGGACCTAACATCAGATTAATTAAAAAATCGCCCAACGCATAAATTATTGTAGCCCCAGCAACGCCGGCAGCAAACAGGAAAGCTACGATAAGACTCGACAGCTTCAAGTTGATACTGGTTGTTTTCAAAAGCCGCCTGCTTAAGTAGGGATACAACCCGATCAACACTGGCCCTACCAGACCAACAGAAGCTTTTATAATTTTTTCAGCAGGCACAAACTTTGCAACCGATGCCTGCCCACACATAACCCCGACAAGCGCGGGCCCTGCACTCAACATAATATTATTGGAGCTTTTGTAGATAAAACCATGAAAGCCCGACTTTATTTGCTCGACCCCACTTTTGAAATCAATATTGAAACCACCCACTATTTTGTACGCAAGATAGAGTCCAACCAAAGTATTAAACAGAGAAAAAGAGGACATGATCATTAAAGCAAAACTGGCATTGGCAGAGACATTCAGCAGCAGGTATAAAACTAACAAACCGGCAAATCTCAACACCAACTCGAAGGTCACAACAAACGTAAGCTTCTCCAACCCCTGAAATAGCCAAATATTACTGAAGCTAAATGCCAGAAAATAAAGATACCCCCACAGGATTAATTGCAAATCGAGATCAAAATCCAGAATTGACAGCACGCCCATGGACACCACAATCATGCCGCTCGAGAGCAATAACTTGGCTGAGTTGACACCATTATAAATCGCAGAAAGCAGCGACTTATTCTCTGGCCCGCACACTGCCACCTGCCTCGCCCCACTCAAGGAAAAACCATACTCGACGATGAGGGAGCACAACAAAGCAGTTGTTTGAATGATCAGCACCTGACCATATTGATCGACGCCCAGTGCTTTGGCCAGAATCGGAATTTCTAGAATGGGTATTAAATAGCTAACCAGCTGAGCTACCAACAACAAGCTGACATTTTTAAATTGCAACCTCATTTTCGTCATCGCCCCCTGTGACCTGGACATGTTCGCTCATGATGAACTGACGCGACAATACCGATAGGGCGGATGTCATCAAGATCCAGATTCCCCACTCAGAAAGTTCTGTACTGAAAGGATGGAGCATCAACAATAGGGCAAAACCTAACGAACCGCCTAATGCAGCAATGGCATAAATAAAAATATATTTTGCTTTGTGTTCATGCATTGCGTAGCGACACAATCGTATTGCAAATATCAGCAAGGGTGAGAATATGAGAATCAGAAGGCCGATAAAACCCAAAATACCCAGATCGCCACCGGATGAAATAAAAGCGTTGTGCACAACCATCGGACTACCATCTACTTCAGACGTCGTACTGCCGAAACCGCAACCAAATGGCATGCACGTTTCAAAAGACCTCAGACCATCAGCTAGCATTCGAGCTCTTACAGGATCCCCTGCTGCCAATCTGTCCACGACTAGAGGATTCTGATTGAAATTAAGAAAATCGTAGCCGGTGCTGTACAGCATCAACACGGCAGTGAATGAAATGATTGAAATAAAAAACAGGAGTAATGTCAGCTTTGGTTTGACATGCATGCTGAGCAGCAGTATCAAGAGTATCACAAGCAAAAATACAATAAATCCTGTACGACTGGAATCCATAACAAGTATGTACGCGCCGGCGATCATGACCAGTAGGCTAGTCACTTTACTTCTGCCATCAAAGAGCATACCCACAATTACAAAACCTGCGAAGAATGCACACGTTTTCCACAACACGCCCGGATAGGCAAACAAACTCCCTTGCCGACCATCGCCCAACTCAATATATAAACCTGTCAGGTAATATTTCGCCATGCAAAAAACCAGGAAACCTGTCAATATCGATCGCGAGGCGATCGAATGATAGTCACCTTGTTCCAAAAACTGAGAGTGCGCATAAACACAAACAAAGACAACACCAATACACATCATCTTCAACCCTTGGTAAAAGGTTTGAATTTCAGCATTGGCCAATGCTGACAGTACAAAGGCGCTAAACAACACGAAAAACCCGAGAATATATACAGCCAACTCGGGACTTACCTTGAAAGACAATCGTTCAGGGGCTGAGATTAACCCGACCACTACGATCAAGCCCCATAAAGCCCAATATCCTGCGGGACTGATCAAACTTCTGACATCACCCAATACGACCAATAGGCAAGCACTCAACACGATACCGTAAGACGCTGCATTTTTTTTCACGTTTTCCACTTACACCTGCCTACTTACACGTGATTTAACAAACTTTAGCCTCAGAGTCACACAGTAAGCGTTTAGCCACTTGCAATAACCTCCTAAAACTCTGCATCTGTTCCAGCGTTTTAGCTAATGCACATCACATCACGAACAATGCAGCAGCCTGATCTTTATCGTTGATAAGATACCCTCCAACGTCGGGCCAATGAATATTCAACGCTTCGTCGTTCCAGCGAATGCTGCGCTCAGATTCTTTATTATAGAAATTGGTCGTTTTATAACTAAATATCGTGTTTTCTTCCAGCGCAAGGAAGCCATGAGCAAATCCAGCAGGTATCCACAGCATTTTTTTATTCTCTGTATTCAATTCCAGTCCAAACCATTCGCCATACGACGGAGACCCCTGACGAATATCCACAGCGACATCGAAAGCTGCGCCATGGTTCACACAGACCAGTTTGCCTTGCGCGAAAGGCTCTAGTTGATAATGCAACCCTCGCAGAACACCCTTTTTGGAACAGGATTGATTATCCTGAACGAAAGGATCAGGAACGGGCAGCCCCAAGTGACGCAATCCTTCCTCGAATTTTTGAAGATTGAAACTTTCCATGAACCAGCCGCGTTCATCTTCGTAAACGTCCGGCTCGATGATCACCACGCCAGGCAGTGTTGATGGCATAAATTTCATGCACCGTTCCCCTCAGATAACAGCTTGCCCAGGTATTGCCCGTAACCGGTTTTTTTAAATCTTTCGGCCTGCTCAGCCAACACCTGAGAGGTTATCCAGCCATTGTTGAATGCAATCTCTTCCAGGCAAGCAACCTTCAATCCCTGGCGCTTCTCAATGGTATGGACAAAATGACTCGCCTCCAGCAGTGATTCATGGGTCCCGGTGTCAAGCCAGGCAAACCCGCGCCCCAATATTTCAACGCTCAGTTCTTTCTGTTCTAGATATGCCTGGTTGACATCGGTAATCTCAAGCTCGCCCCTTGCCGAAGGTTTGATCCTCTTCGCTATCTCAACAATCTGGTTGTCGTAGAAATACAGCCCGGTCACTGCATAGTTCGATTTGGGTTTATCCGGTTTCTCCTCGATGCTAAGCGCCTGGCCAGAGCTGTCAAATTCCACGACGCCAAAACGCTCGGGGTCACTGACGTGATAACCAAAAACTGTAGCACCTACCGTCTTTGACATAGCTGAGCGCAAGTTGTCCGAGAAGTGCTGTCCATAGAAAATATTGTCACCCAGAATCAGGCAGACCGGATCTTGACCAATAAAGGCCTCACCAATAATAAAGGCTTGTGCCAGTCCGTCGGGACTAGGTTGTTCGGCATAACTGAGCTCAATACCATAATGACTGCCATTACCTAGCAATTTTTCAAAACTTGGCAGATCTTCCGGAGTAGAAATAATCAGAATTTCCTGTATCCCCGCCAGCATCAAAACAGACAGCGGGTAAAAGATCATCGGCTTGTCGTAGATCGGCAGCATCTGTTTAGAGACTCCCAGCGTGAGCGGATGCAGGCGCGTACCTGAGCCACCAGCAAGAATGATGCCTTTACGCTTGATCGAGATCATGTTTCAAGCACTTCCTTAATTATTCGAATGCACCACTCGCAGCGCTGGCCGGTGATGAGATAAATTTGAGTTTTAAAAAAGTACGCTACCGCCCCAGGATTCTTCGTCGATTTCCTGAGAACGGTTGTAAGACTATTGATAGCCCCGGCTTCAGTCTGCGTTTATTCAACGATTGGCGATACTCGCCAAAGGCAAGCTGATCTGTTGCTGACGATTCATCAAGTTAATAAGCAGGATGACCCGCTCTTCGCCGTCCATTGTCATGAAAATGGACTCAATACCTGCGAAACCTTGATCAAGGATGGTGACTTTATCGCCAGGGTTAAATTTGGCGATAATATGAGTACTCGCGCGACTCTGCAGCTGCATAATCAGCTCGTGACCGACTGCCAGCGGCCGACCACCAAAGGCCACCACGCGAGCTACGCCACGGGTGGAACGTAGAGGAGCCCAGTTGGCACCTTCAGGCATATGTATAAACAAGTAGCCAGGAAACAGCGATTCCTCAGCGTAGTGCATCTGGCCACGCAGGGTTCGCTCACGCCTGCATGTGGGCCGTGAACACCCGTAACCCTGGCGTATAAGGTTTTCTTCTGCACGCTCGTCCTGTCTGGGCTTGCATTGCACCAGATACCACTCGCCGGTTGTGGCCACTGTCGATTCCTGAGCTGCTGCGGTGCTGATCATGGGCATGGATAATTCATTTAGTAAGTTCTTCCGTGTTTTACCATCGTACAGTGCATGTGCCAATAACAGGGTGGCCTTCAGCTCGCCGGGATGAATGCCTCAACGAATCTGTTTTGAGTTTGATACAGGTTTGACAATTTCACTGCCACCACCCGTTCCGCCACTATTTCGCCATACCCCAAGCATATTTCTCGGCCCAATGCTTCATACCTGAAACAAAGCCGAGCAAACCATGCTGATCGGCATGGGAAAATTGCCACCCAAGGTGCTGATGCCTGCGCGAATGATACAGCGCTTGCCCTCCAATTCAACATAACCGCTTGGGTGGCCGTACTTTTGTATCTGGTCTGCGTCTGCAGAGTGCCATTCTTTACTTATGCAGAACCACTGATGAGCAGGCATCTCGGTGATGTGCTGCTTCAGCCGTCTCAGACAAGGATCAATGTGTGCCGACTCTCTGCTCAATTCCAGGCGCAATTAGCCTTAAAGCACCAACGCCAATAATTTCGGCGAGGGAGCATCACTGCACACAATCGGATCCTTGAGACCTGCCGCCAAAAAATTATGGAATGCATCCGACATGATCAGCTTGGACATGGGTAAGCATCAGCACTTTGATACCGGCAAGTACAAAGTTTTCGCGGATGCAATGCACCGATGACACCGCTGACAGTGCGCTCATTGCCCTGAAACAGACCGCCGTCGATTAACAGATTACTCAGGGTGCCCATCTGCAACTGATGGTGCGAACCCATGACGCCGTTGACGGCGCCATGTTGAAACATGAGCTGATAAGGTACAGGTTGCTCTCAGTACAGCTCCATGAAGAAGCAATTAATCCATCAACTAGTGGCTAGCAATGTGTCAGCCCAGCCCCCTATCAGCGCAGATCCTTTTGTAAAAGGTTACCAGCACCCGTCGTTTCAGTCGGATCTCTTCGGCTTTGCACCGAGAGAGGCTGGTGAAGCCCGTCACGACGCTGAGCTACAAAGTACTTGGCGATAACGATCAAGATGCCAAACAGAGCGCCCAGCACCAACCCCAACAAGGTAATCAAGGCTTTTTTTGGCTTGATTGGAGCCACGGGTTCCAGAGCCTTGCGGTCAATGGATACCAGCTTCAAATTAGTAAAATCGAGATTGCTAACCCCACCCAAACGGACAATTTCTGCACGCAGTGGCTCGACACCACTTAAAAAGAGGTCTTCATTTTGACGCAGCTTAAGAACTTCGACTTCACGGTTGCTTTGCAACAACAACAGTTCACGAGCGATCTGGGCGATACGGTTTTCGGTAAAATCGTCGTTACTACGATTCTTCAAAGCAGCACGCTCTGCCTCTAGCGCCTCTACACCAAGAAAGTACAAGGGGATCTGTTGATTGTTTATTTCGGTGCGCATAAGACTGGAATCAGCCGGTCGCGCAGAATCGCCCAAAGCGGAGGGGGTTGTAGGCTTTTGTATACCCAGCGCCTTGGCAATGCCAATGGCCTCACTCAACTGGGCCATACGATCCATGCGTCCAGTCTTGAGCTGTTGACGCAAAGCCTTGAGTTCGTCCTGCAATTGCGCGCGCTTGAGATTATCCGTCTCGAGCAAGGTAGCAATCCGCGCTTGCTTTTCGGTCTCATAGTTGGAGCGAGCAGCGTCGATCTTACCCTTGAGCTCGGTTAAACGATTATTGACGATAACCTTCAGATCGGCGGAAATTTGATCACGCTCAGCTGTAATGGCGTGATCCACAAATCCGTTAAGAATTTGCACACCGTCCACACCCTTGGGGTAGTTCAGCTCCAAGCCTATGGAAACATTAAGCGAATCAGCTTTTGTTGGATCAGGCAGAATCAGCTTAAGCGAGTCACGATTGAAATCTTCAAAACTCTGCTCCAAGGTCCGGCCCGGACGCTTGAATTGGCTGAACAGAGCCTGATTAGCTTTGAAAAAGCTCAGGCGCGTCTCATAGGACTCAAGTGATGAACCGACTTTTAACAAAGCTTCTTTAGGCGGCAAGGTGTAAACACCCGAACGATTGAGGGCATCCAGTTCGTTGATCGCGGCAGGCCGCAAGATGCTGCTCACCTGGTACTCAGGCGTCACGAAATAGGCATAACCCAATGCTGCAATGCCACAAAGCGCGCTCGTTGCAATGATGATGGATTTTTTGTTCCAGACCGCCTGAAATAAAGTGAACAGGTCCACTTCAAACGACGGATTTCCAGCGGGGATACGGGATTTGCTATTCACAACCGGGGCCTGCCTTCTAAAAGAAACTGCGGGCTCGTTATGCAGGAATTCTTACATACGCTTAACTGGCTTTTATTGTTTTAATCATCAGGCTTGAGCATCAATGCGCACCTGATAAAGCATAAAAATCACTGGCAATCGAGAGCAGCCCGCATTTTGCCAGCATTCCAGAACATTTCAATATAAGAGTGGCACAATGATGTTATTTCCGGCTCAACGGAATGTTTGAGGCTTAAACCATTCTTTAAATACCAACTATCCAAACATTCCTTTCCCTGCCTAATGCGCCATCCATGGTGCAAATGGGATCCAGACGCGCCTAAATTGCTGGCTTGGCTTGCACCATCAGCTCGAGCTTCAGCTTGCGGGCTTTGCGACTGTAGGCTAGCCAACCCAGAACAGGGCCGATAGCCATACCTAGCAGCAGTGCGCAGATGATCAACAACGACCCAGGTAATTCGGGTATGCGCCAGCCCAAAAACACCAATGCTACAGGCTGTTGATTTTCCAGGATAAAAATAAGCACCCCAAAAATGACAATCAGCCCAAATACCACTGACGCAGCACGCTTAAAGGTACGCATCGGCAACTCCTGTTCCCTGAAGGTTAAATGTCGTCTTCCTCATCCTCGTTCACCCGGTCTCGCAGCTCTTTGCCCGGTTTGAAATGAGGCACAAATTTTCCATCCAGGCTGACCGACTGGCCTGTCTTGGGGTTGCGGCCTACACGAGGGGCGCGGTAATGCAGGGAGAAGCTGCCAAAACCACGGATTTCAATACGATCCCCGGTCGCGAGGCATTGAGACATTTGTTCAAGCATGGTCTTGATGGCCAACTCCACATCCTTGGATGAGAGTAGCCCTTGATGGGTGACAATTCGTTCGATCAACTCCGACTTCGTCATATTTTTCCCTTCTTTTTCAAGCAGCTAGATCAGCGCTCCCAAGGTTTTAGCATGATCGAATGAATTTGAACAGCCCAGGGATTGACTTATCTTTACAACCCGCATAAGCACTGTAAAAAATCGACTCCACCACCCACCATCATAGCCATCAGGCCCAAATAGCCCATGGTCGCTCACAGGCCGCACAACGACAGCACTCACCCTGCCCCACAGCTAGCTCCCTGACGTGCAGCAAAACGACCTACACAAGATCCTGCTAAGCACCGCCACAAATCGCAGGCACAAAAAAGGGCGACCTAAGTCGCCCTTTTTCTATGGTCAATCAGAACTTAGTTCTGTTTTTCCATTTGTGCACGCAGCAGGTCGCCCAAAGTGGTCGGACCAGCAGCAATGTCAGAGGTAGCTGGCTTGTCGCGCAGGCTCTGGATTGCTTCTTTCTCTTCAGCATCATCTTTCGACTTGATGGAGAGTTGGATTACGCGGCTCTTGCGATCAACGCTGATGATCTTGGCTTCTACTTCTTCGCCTTCTTTCAGAACGTTGCGCGCGTCTTCAACGCGGTCACGGCTGATTTCGGAGGCTTTCAGAGTCGCTTCGATATCGTTGGCCAGAGTGATGATGGCGCCTTTAGCGTCAACTTCTTTCACGATGCCCTTAACGATTGCGCCTTTGTCGTTCTCTTGTACGTACTCGGAGAACGGATCGCTTTCCAGCTGCTTGATACCCAGGGAGATGCGCTCGCGCTCTGGATCAACAGACAGGATAACGGTGTCCAGCTCGTCGCCCTTCTTGAAACGACGTACGGCTTCTTCGCCAACTTCGTTCCAGGAGATGTCGGACAGGTGAACCAGGCCGTCGATGCCGCCGTCCAGACCAATGAAGATACCGAAATCGGTGATCGACTTGATGGTGCCGGAGATTTTATCGCCCTTGTTGAACTGGCCAGAGAAATCTTCCCATGGGTTAGATTTGCACTGCTTGATGCCCAGGGAGATACGACGACGCTCTTCGTCGATATCCAGAACCATAACTTCCACTTCGTCGCCGACTTGTACGACTTTCGAAGGGTGGATGTTTTTGTTGGTCCAGTCCATTTCCGAAACGTGTACCAGACCTTCAACGCCTTCTTCCAGCTCTGCGAAGCAGCCGTAGTCAGTCAGGTTGGTTACACGAGCGGTAACGCGAGTGCTTTCTGGGTAACGGGCTTTGATAGCAACCCATGGATCTTCGCCCAGTTGCTTCAGGCCCAGGGAAACACGATTGCGTTCGCGATCATATTTCAGAACCTTGACATCGATCTCGTCGCCAACGTTGACGATTTCGGAAGGATGCTTGATACGCTTCCAAGCCATGTCAGTGATGTGCAGCAGGCCATCAACGCCACCCAGATCGACGAATGCGCCGTAATCGGTGAGGTTTTTGACGATACCTTTAACTTGCTGACCTTCTTGCAGCGATTCCAGCAGAGCTTCACGCTCGGCGGAGTTCTCTGCTTCCAGCACGCTGCGACGCGAAACAACTACGTTGTTGCGCTTCTGGTCCAGCTTGATGACCTTGAATTCCAGCTCTTTGCCTTCCAGGTGCGTAGTATCGCGCACTGGACGAACGTCAACCAGAGAACCTGGCAGGAACGCACGGATGCCGTTAACGTCGACAGTGAAGCCGCCTTTAACCTTACCGTTGATAACGCCCTTGACCACTTCTTCTGCTGCGAAGGCTGCTTCCAGAACGATCCAGCATTCAGCGCGCTTGGCTTTTTCACGGGACAGTTTGGTTTCGCCAAAGCCGTCTTCGACCGCGTCCAGCGCAACGTGAACTTCATCACCGATGTTGATGTTCAGTTCGCCAGCGTCGTTGTGGAACTGCTCCAGCGGGATGAGGCCTTCCGACTTCAAACCAGCGTGAACGGTAACCCAACCAGCTTGGTAATCGATATCAACGATGATAGCGGTGATGATCGAGCCAGCCTGAAGATTCAGGGTTTTTAGGCTTTCTTCAAAGAGTTCTGCAAAGCTTTCGCTCATTTTAATTCCTGTTGTTCAAGGGCGAAGGAATACGCCCATCAGCCACATTCCAGACAATGTGGGTTACGTTCATATAAAAGAAGGCATGCAGGACTATTTCTGGTCTCCTGCACGCTTTCTTGGTCATCCAGCGATATCGCGAAGTGCGATTTCGCTCATGATGCGTTCCAGCACCTGCTCGATGGACAACTCCGTGGAGTCCAGCTGTATGGCATCAGCCGCCGGCTTGAGCGGGGCTATTGCACGCTGTGTGTCACGCTCGTCGCGGGCACGAATCTCATCTAGCAGACCCGAGAGACTAACATCATCGCCCTTGGCCTTCAACTGCAAGTAACGGCGGCGGGCCCGTTCCTCAGCGCTAGCGGTCAGAAAAACCTTCAATGGCGCGTCAGGAAAGACCACGGTACCCATGTCCCGACCATCTGCAACCAGCCCCGGGAACTCAAGGAAAGCACGCTGACGCTGCAGCAACGCATCGCGAACAGCCGGCAAAGCCGCGACTTTCGAGGCTCCGGCCGCTACGGTCTCACTGCGGATGGCGTGAGTCACGTCATCACCTTCCAGAATGATCCGCGCCGGCTTACCGTCCGTCGCGCCGATGAACTGCACATCAAGATGCGCAGCCAGTTTTTCCAGCAACGCCTCGTTATCCAGGGCCACACCATGGTTACCTGCGGCAAACGCCAGCAGGCGGTACAGAGCACCGGAGTCGAGCAAATTCCACCCCAGGCGCTTGGCCAGGATGCCAGCAACCGTGCCTTTACCTGAACCGCTTGGGCCGTCGATGGTGATAACCGGTGCCGAAACCATCACGAGTTTGCCTCTTGAGCAACACGCATGCCCACTTGCTTGCACAGAGCAAGGAAGTTGGGGAAAGAAGTCGCCACGTTGGCGCAATCATGGATACGGATGGGTGCGGTTGCGCGCAACGAAGCCACACTGAAGGCCATTGCGATACGGTGATCGCCATGACCATGAACCTCACCACCGCCAATTGTGCCACCATCAATGATGATGCCATCCGGTGTCGGCTCGCACTTCACGCCCAGGGTCAGCAAGCCATCTGCCATTACCTGGATCCGGTCGGACTCCTTGACCCGCAGCTCTTCAGCACCCCGAAGGATCGTACGACCCTCAGCCACGGCCGCAGCCACAAAGAGTACCGGGAACTCGTCAATCGCCAGCGGCACCAGCTCTTCCGGAATCTCGATACCCTTGAGTTTAGCAGCCCGCACGCGCAGGTCCGCCACCGGTTCACCGCCCACTTCGCGTTGATTTTCCAGGGTGATGTCCGCCCCCATCAGACGCAAGATGTCGATAACGCCGGTACGGGTCGGATTGATGCCCACATGCTCAAGCAGCAGATCCGAGCCTTCTGCGATCGAAGCGGCGACCAGGAAGAACGCCGACGAGGAAATATCCCCCGGCACTTCGATATGGGTCGCCGTCAGCTTGTGGCCCGACTCAACCGAAGCAGTAGGACCATTAACAGTTACCGGGTATCCGAAGCCTTGCAGCATGCGCTCGGTATGGTCACGAGTCGGTGCAGGCTCGGTTACCGAGGTCTTGCCTTCTGCATACAGGCCCGCCAGCAACAGGCAGGATTTAACCTGGGCACTGGCCATCGGCAAGGTGTAATCCATGCCCTTGAGCGCATGACCACCACGAATGGTCATCGGCGGGCGACCTTCGGCAGCGGTCTCAATCACGGCACCCATTTCACGCAATGGATTGGCCACACGGTTCATCGGGCGCTTGGTCAGGGACGCATCGCCGGTCAGGGTGGTGTCGAAGCTCTGTGCTGCCAGCAGGCCGGACAACAGGCGCATCGAAGTACCCGAGTTGCCCAGGTAGATCGGGCCAGGTGGCGCTTTCAGACCGTGCAGGCCAACGCCATGAATGGTCACGCGACCATGATGCGGGCCCTCAATCACCACGCCCATGTCACGGAACGCCTGCAGCGTCGCCAGGGCATCTTCACCCTCAAGGAAACCTTCCACTTCGGTCGCACCTTCAGCCAGCGAGCCGAGCATGATCGAGCGGTGGGAAATGGATTTGTCGCCTGGTACGCGAATTCGGCCAGTTACTTGACCACCAGGATTTGCCAAAAAAATCAGATCGTTGGAATTCATAGCGTCCACATATGCCCGGCGGGCCAGGATTTTACTGAAATGCTCGCGGGCAACCCGGGCGCGAGTGAAAACGCCCAGCAATTGATGCCCATCCCCTGCATCGACCGCGTCGCGCAAAGCGTCGAGATCACTGCGAAATGTATCCAATGTGCGCAGCACTGCCTCGCGATTAGCGAGAAAAATGTCATGCCACATTACCGGGTCGCTGCCGGCGATTCTTGTGAAATCACGGAAGCCACCCGCTGCGTAACGGAAGATGTCCAGATTCTCGTTGCGCTTGGCAAGAGAGTCCACCAGCCCGAAAGCCAGCAAATGAGGTAAATGGCTGGTTGCAGCCAGTACCTCGTCATGTCGCTCGACCTGCATATGCTCGACGTCTGCCCCCAGGGCGCGCCACATCGCATCAACCAGAGCCAGCGCATCGGCATCGGTCTGAGCCACAGGCGTCAAAATCACCTTGTGCCTCTCAAACAGACTGGCATTCGAAGCTTCTACACCACTCTGTTCAGACCCGGCAATCGGATGGCCAGGTACAAAGCGCGCAGGCATGCCACCAAAGGCTTGTGCCGCTGCCCGCACAACATTGCCTTTGGCACTGCCCACATCGGTAAGCACCGCGTTACCCAGATCCATGCCCGCCAGAAGGCCGAGCATTTTTTCCATGGCCAGAATCGGCACGGCCAACTGAATCACATCTGCGCCCACGCAAGCAGCGGCCAGATTTGCTTCACAGCGATCGACCACTCCCAGCTCAACGGCCAGAACACAGGATTCGGGATCGAGATCAACACCGACCACTTCGTCGCACAGACCGCTCTCACGCATGCCCTTGGCGAAAGACCCGCCAATCAGACCCAACCCGACAACGACCAGCCGCCCTATTACAGGCCTTACAGATTGCACAGACATTACATCAACCACGAGCAAGAACCTTGGACAGCGCTTCAAGCAGGCGAGTGTTTTCCGCCGGCAAACCAATAGTGATACGCAGATGGTCAGGCATTCCGTAGTTGGCCACCGGACGCACTATGACACCTTCACGCAACAGCCCCTGATAGACGGGAGCCGCTACCTGACCGAGATCCAGCGCGATAAAATTGCCGCGCGACGGGATCCAGCCCAGGCCCAACTCACGAAAACCGTCCTGTAACTGCTGCATGCCGGCCTCGTTCAGGCGGCGGCTTTGCTCCAGGTAATCGCTGTCTTTCAGCGCCGCGCAAGCCGCAGCCAGCGCCAGACTGTTGACGTTGAATGGCTGGCGAACGCGGTTCAGCACATCGGCCACCACCGCCGTTGACAACCCATAACCCACCCGCAACGCGGCCAGGCCATAGGCCTTGGAGAACGTGCGGGAAACCAGCAGGTTGGGATACCCCGACAAAAACTCCAGACCATCGGGCAGATCACCGCCCTCTGCGTACTCGATATAAGCTTCGTCCAGCACCACAAGCACGTGTTCGGGCACGTCCTGCAAAAACTCGTTCAGCGCATCGACGCCAAACCAGGTACCGGTCGGGTTGTTCGGGTTGGCAATAAAGACCACCCGGGTATCACTGTCGATGGCAGCCAGCATGGCAGGCAGGTCATGCCCCCAGTCCTTGGCCGGCACAACGCGGGCCTGGGCACCTACCGCCTGGGTCACAATCGGATACACGGCAAATGCATGCTCACTGAACACGGCATTTAGCCCCGGCGCCAGGTAGGCACGCGCCACCAGCTCCAGAATATCGTTAGAACCGTTGCCCAGTGTTACCTGGTCAAGCTGTACGCCACACTGCTCAGCCAACAGGCTTTTCAGGGCAAAGCCATTGCCATCCGGGTAGCGCGTCAATTCGGCCAGCTCGGCACGAATGGCTTCCAGCGCCTTGGGGCTCGCACCCAAAGGGTTTTCGTTGCTGGCCAGCTTGACGATCGTGGCCGGATCCAGATCCAGTTCACGCGCCAGCTCATCCACAGGTTTACCCGGGACATAAGGCGAAAGTTGTTGTACGCCCGGCTGTGCCAGGGCGAGGAAATCACCGCTCATGTTTTATCGCCTCAGAGAACCGCTTTCGGGTAGGAACCCAATACTTTAAGCGCTACGGCTTCTTGACTGATCTGCTCCAGGACACTTTTGACCAAGGGGTCGCGGTGATGACCAGCAAAGTCGATGAAAAACACATAGGTCCATTTACCGCTACGCGAAGGACGCGTCTCAATACGCGTCAGATCGATCCCGTTCTCATGGAACGGCACCAGCAGCTCATGCAGGGCGCCAGGACGGTTGCTCATGGACACAATGATCGACGTCTTGTCATCGCCAGTGGGTGGCACTTCCTGACTGCCAATCATCAAGAACCGCGTGGAGTTGTCCGGGCGGTCTTCAATTTTTTCGGCCAGTCGGGTCAAGCCGTACAGGCCAGCAGCCATATCACCGGCAATGGCAGCGGAGTTCCACTCACCCTTGACCCGTTTGGCCGCTTCGGCATTGCTCGACACCGCAATACGCTCGACATTCGGGTAGTGTGCATCCAGCCATTTGCGGCACTGAGCCAGCGACTGGGCGTGGGAGTAAATGCGGCTGATACTGTCCGTCTTGGTGTTTTCGCCGACCAGCAGGTGATGGTGGATGCGCAGCTCTACTTCACCGCAGATCACCATGTCATGCTCAAGGAAGCTGTCGAGAGTGTGGTTGACTGCGCCTTCTGTGGAGTTTTCCACTGGCACCACGCCAAAATTCACTGCACCGGCAGCCACTTCGCGGAATACTTCGTCAATGGCAGCCATCGGCTTGCTGATCACGGCATGCCCAAAGTGCTTCATGGCCGCAGCCTGGGTAAAGGTACCCTCGGGGCCGAGATAAGCCACTTTCAGCGGCTGCTCCAGCGCCAGGCACGAGGACATGATTTCGCGGAACAACCGCGCCATCTCTTCGTTGCCCAACGGGCCTTTATTGCGCTCCATAACGCGCTTGAGCACCTGAGCCTCACGCTCAGGCCGGTAAAATACCGGCACTTCACCCTCAGCCAGGGAAGCCATCTTGACCCGCGCCACTTCCTGGGCACAACGCGCCCGCTCGCTGATAAGCTCCAGGACTTTTTCGTCCAGACTGTCGATACGCAGGCGCAGCGCCTTGAGTTCTTGCTCGGACATTAGCCGTGTTCCTTTTCGAACTCTGCCATGTAAGCCACCAGCGCGTTAACCGCGTTGATATCCACAGCGTTATAGATCGATGCGCGCATGCCACCAACGGAGCGGTGCCCCTTGAGGTTCAGCAGCCCGCGTGCTTCAGCGCCTGCCAGGAATGGCTTGTCGAGGCGATCGTCCGCCAGACGGAACGGGACGTTCATCCACGAGCGATCAGAAAGGTTGATCGGGTTGCTGTACAGGCCACTGGCGTCGATAAAGTCGTACAAAGTACGTTTTTTCACTTCATTGAGCTTGCCGATTGCCTCGACACCGCCCTGCTCCTTGAGCCATTCGAATACCAGACCTGACAGGTACCAGGCCAGGGTCGGCGGCGTGTTGTACATCGAGCCGTTGTCAGCCGCGACCTTGTAATCGAGCATGGTCGGGCAGATCGAACGCGCACGACCCAGCAGATCTTCGCGAATGATATTGACCACGATGCCACTTGGGCCGATGTTTTTCTGGGCACCCGCGTAGATCATGCCAAAACGGGACACATCAACCGGGCGCGACAGAATATCCGAAGACATGTCAGCGACCAATGGCACATCGCCAGTCTCAGGGATCCAGTTGAATTCCAGACCGCCGATGGTTTCGTTTGGCGCGTAATGAACGTAGGCCGCGTCTTTCGACAGATTCCACTCATTCTGACCAGGAATCGCGAAGTAATCGTAAGGTTTGGCGGTTGCTGCCACGTTGACGTGACCGAAACGCGACGCCTCTTCAATGGCCTTCTGCGACCAGATACCGGTATCGATGTAATCCGCCTTGCCATTTTCAGGCAACAGATTCAGCGGGATCTGGGCAAACTGTTGGCTGGCACCGCCTTGCAGAAACAGGACTTTGTAGTTCGAGGGAATAGACAGCAGGTCACGCAGATCCTGCTCAGCCTTGGTCGCAATGGACACGAACTCATCGCTGCGATGGCTCATTTCCATGACCGAGAGGCCCTTGCCATGCCAGTCGAGCAACTCGGACTGGGCACGCAACAGAACAGCTTCAGGTAGCGCAGCAGGACCTGCGCAGAAGTTATAGGCTCGTTTGCTCACTTCCACTCTCACTCTGATTTGGTGGTCACGCAATAAATCAACTCTCGACACATTGTTGCTTGTAGAAGCGGGCTTGCTAGCGATACGGGCAGTAATGTCTATCTGACATACCGCGCTGATGCCATCGCGAGCAGGCTCGCTCCCACAGTGTCGCAAACTTTCATACTGGACATACAACAAGGGGGCGAATTCTCATCCGCCCCCTGTGTGTCCGCTTATTCCTGCGGCTCTTCGTCAGCGCCAGCCTCTAGCGGCTGCTCGTCGTCTGCGCCATCCTGGATGGCCTCACCGTCGAACTCTGCACCGCCTTCATCTTCGAGCTCTTCGCCTTCAACTTCAGAAGGCTCCTGAACCCGCTCAAGCCCTACCAGCGTTTCGTCACTGGCCAGCTTGATCAAGGTGACGCCCTGGGTATTACGACCCAGGCTCGACACTTCGTCGACACGCGTACGTACCAGAGTGCCCTGATCCGAAATCAACATGATTTCTTCACCGTCCTGCACCTGAACCGCACCGACCAGACGGCCATTACGCTCGTTGCTGACCATGGCGATAACACCCTGGCCGCCACGCTTGTACTCTGGGAACTCGCTGATCGCCGTACGCTTGCCATAGCCACGCGCCGAAGCGGTAAGGATCTGGCTACCCTCCTCAGGGATCAGCATGGAAATCAGCTTCTGCCCTTCTGGCAGACGCATGCCGCGTACACCGCGGGCAGTACGGCCCATGGCACGGACATCGGACTCTTTGAAGCGAGTCACCTTGCCACCGTCGGAGAACAGCATGACTTCACGCTCGCCATCGGTGATCGCGGCGCTGATCAGCACGTCGCCTTCGTCCAGTTCCAGCGCGATCAAGCCTACGCTGCGCTGACGGCTGAAGGCTTCCAGAGGGGTCTTCTTCACGGTGCCGTTGGCGGTCGCCATAAAGATGAAGTGACCCTCGGTGTACTCTTCGACCGGCAGCATGGTGGTGATGTATTCACCCTCATCCAGCGGCAGCAGGTTCACCAGCGGACGACCACGGGCAGCGCGGGACGCCTCAGGAATTTCATAGGTCTTCAGCCAGTACACCTTGCCCTTGCTGGAGAACAGCAGCAGCGTGGTGTGACTGTTGGCAACCAGCAGGTGAGCGATGTAGTCCTCATCCTTGACGCCAGTAGCCGACTTGCCTTTACCGCCACGACGCTGGGCCTGGTACGCAGCCAATGGCTGGGTCTTGGCATAGCCACCATGGGAAATGGTCACGACGCGCTCTTCTTCCGGGATCATGTCACCCAGGGTCAGATCAAGACGGTGATCCAGGATTTCGGTACGACGCACATCGCCGTATTCGGCGCGAATGACTTCCAGCTCTTCGCGGATCACTTCCATCAGGCGCACGGCGCTATTGAGGATGCGGATCAGCTCACCGATCTGGTTGAGAATTTCCTGGTACTCGGCCAGCAGCTTTTCGTGCTCCAGACCGGTCAAGCGGTGCAGGCGCAACTCAAGAATGGCCTGGGCCTGCTCCGGCGACAGGAAGTATTTGCCATCACGCAGACCGTATTGCGGATCGAGGTTTTCCGGACGGCAGGAATCTGCGCCGGCACGCTCAACCATGGCCACTACCGCTGTCGACTCCCAAGGGGTGCTGATCAGCGCTTCCTTGGCTTCGGACGGGGTTGGCGAGGCCTTGATCAGTGCAATGACCGGATCGATGTTGGACAGGGCTACGGCCTGGCCTTCAAGGATATGGCCTCGCTCGCGGGCTTTGCGCAGCTCGAAAACAGTACGACGGGTAACCACTTCACGACGGTGACGTACGAAGGCTTCGAGCAGGTCCTTGAGGTTCAGGATGCGCGGGCGGCCATCGATCAGGGCAACGATGTTGATACCGAAAACACTTTGCAGCTGGGTCTGGGCATAAAGGTTATTGAGAATAACCTCCGGCACCTCACCACGGCGCAGCTCGATCACAACGCGCATACCGTCTTTGTCGGACTCGTCACGCAGCTCGGTGATGCCTTCAAGCTTCTTCTCTTTTACCAGCTCGGCGATCTTTTCGATCAGGCGAGCCTTGTTCAGCTGGTACGGCAGCTCGGTGATGACGATCTGTTGACGACCACCGACCTTGTCGATGTCTTCGATCATCGAGCGGGCGCGCATGTAAATGCGGCCACGGCCCGTGCGATAGGCTTCGATGATACCGGCACGGCCGTTGATGATGGCGGCAGTCGGGAAGTCCGGGCCCGGGATGAACTGCATCAGTTCATCGATGCTCAGTTCCGGGTTGTCGATCAGCGCCAGGCAGCCGTCGATGACTTCACCCAGGTTATGCGGCGGAATATTGGTGGCCATACCCACGGCGATACCGCTTGAGCCGTTGACCAGCAAATTGGGAATTCGTGTCGGCATGACGGCCGGGATCATTTCCGTGCCGTCGTAGTTCGGCACCCAGTCCACGGTCTCTTTGTGCAAGTCGGCCAGCAATTCGTGGGCCAGCTTGGTCATGCGCACTTCGGTGTATCGCATGGCCGCAGCGTTGTCGCCGTCGACCGAACCGAAGTTGCCCTGACCGTCTACCAGCAGGTAGCGCAGGGAGAATGGCTGAGCCATTCGAACGATGGTGTCGTAAACAGCAGTATCACCATGCGGGTGATACTTACCGATTACGTCACCGACCACACGGGCAGATTTCTTGTACGGCTTGTTCCAGTCGTTGTTCAGTTCGCTCATCGCAAACAGCACACGCCTGTGCACGGGCTTCAAGCCATCGCGCGCATCAGGCAGTGCCCGCCCGACAATTACGCTCATTGCGTAGTCGAGGTAGGACTGTTTCAGCTCGTCTTCGATATTGACCGGGAGGATTTCTTTGGCCAGTTCGCCCATGAGAAGCCTGATTCCTTTTTCGGGTGAAACTTCGCCACATCCATTCGGGACGAACGAAGCTCGCCGCCGCTGGCCACGTGCCACGCAACGACTTACGACAAATCAACAAGTTATGTCACGGATTTGCGCAGTAAGGGCAACCCTTGCGGGTCACCCTGGAAACCGCCGAATGTTATCACAATCGCCGCCACGCACCTATCCCTCAGATGTGCATGGAGCGTAGTAATTACGACGTTTATCGGCCTGAAGGGCCCCAGAGGGACTCTGAAGGCGATTTGAAGCACCCGCGTTCCTCTTCGCGGCCTTCGGCAGCGACGACAGGCTTGCGTTTCAATGCAAGCGCTTGCGGCACATCAATTGCGCCATCTTTGCCGCATCCGGGCGTTCAATCACACCCTTCTCGGTGACAATCACATCGATCAGGTCCGCCGGCGTCACATCAAACACCGGGTTGAAGGCCTGCACATCCGCGCCGACCCGCTTGCCACCCACTTCCAGCAGTTCGCGGCCGTCACGCTCCTCAATCGGGATGTCATCACCCGAGGCCAGATCCATGTCGATGGTCGAGCTCGGGGCCACCACCATAAAGCGCACGCCGTGGTGCATGGCGTTGACCGCCAGTTGGTAGGTGCCGATCTTGTTCGCCACATCGCCATTCGCAGTGATGCGGTCAGCGCCCACGATCACCCAGGTGACGCCTTTGGTTTTCATGATATGCGCTGCTGCCGAATCGACATTCAGTACCACCGGGATGCCTTCATTGGCCAGCTCCCACGCAGTCAGGCGCGAACCCTGCAGCCAGGGCCGGGTTTCGTCGGCATAGACCTGCTCGATCATGCCTTCGAGCCAGGCCGCCCGGATGACCCCCAGCGCCGTACCAAAGCCGCCTGTGGCCAGGGCTCCGGTGTTGCAGTGGGTCAGCACCGCCTGGGCATTGCCCTGATGGCGGCGAATGACATCGACACCCAACTGCGCCATGGTCAGATTGGCCTCGCGATCACTTTCGTGGATGGCAACAGCCTCTGCCTCAAGCACCTGCAATACATCCGCGCGGTTTTGGCTTCGAGCCAGACGTTCGCGCATGCGATTCAAGGCCCAGAACAGGTTCACTGCCGTAGGACGCGAGTCCGCCAGCAGGGTGAAGTCCTCTTCCAGCGCTGCCAGCCAGTCACCACCTGCAGCCTTGCGCACACGCGCAGCCAGCACCACGCCATAGGCCGCCGCGATACCGATTGCCGGGGCGCCGCGCACGACCATGTCGCGAATCGCTTGCGCCACACCGTCAACGCCGGTGTACGCCAGCCAGCTCTCTTCAAAGGGCAGAATGCGTTGATCCAACAGATACAGGGCGTCATCCCGCCAATCGATGGCCTTAACCTTTTCCGCAGCCAACAGTCGATCGCGCATGCCTTCCCCCATTACCTGGTAACAAAGCGGCCGATTATAGCGAGCCCACCCCCAAGACGCTCGGGTATACTTCGCCTCCTTTTATAACGCACTGGAATCAGTTTTCGATGCCGACCCCAACCACGCCCCTGGACTTACTGTTGTTACCCACCTGGCTGGTGCCTGTAGAACCGGCCGGTGTCGTACTCAAGGATCACGGCGTGGGCATTCGCGACGGCTGCATTGTGTTCATCGGCCCGCGCGAACAGGCGCTGAAGCTCACCACCACGCAAACCCGCGAGCTGCCGGACATGCTGCTCAGCCCGGGGCTGATCAACGCGCACGGGCATGCGGCCATGACGCTGTTCCGCGGCATGGCCGACGACCTGCCCCTGATGACCTGGCTCGAACAGCATATCTGGCCGGCCGAGGGCAAATGGGTCGATGAGCAGTTCGTGCGCGACGGCACCAACCTGGCCATCGCCGAACAGCTCAAGGGCGGGATCACCTGCTTCAGTGACATGTATTTTTTCCCGAAAGTTGCCAGCGAGTGCGTGCACAAGAGCGGTATCCGTGCACAAATCGCCATTCCGATTCTCGACTTTCCGATTCCCGGCGCCAGCAGCGCAGACGAATCCCTGCGCCAGGCCGTCGAACTGTTTGCCGACCTGAAGTTTCACCCGCGGATCAAAATTGCCTTCGGCCCCCATGCGCCTTACACCGTAAGCGACGACAACCTGGAGAAAATCCGGGTCATCGCCGACGAGCTGGATGCCGCCATTCATATGCACGTTCACGAAACCGCCTTCGAAGTGCATCAGGCCGTCGAGCAACACGCCGAACGCCCGTTGGCCCGCCTCGCCCGCCTGGGCTTGCTGGGCCCGCGCTTCCAGGCCGTACACATGACCCAGATCAGCGATGACGACCTGGCCATGCTGGTAGAAAGCAACTCCAGCGTGGTTCATTGCCCCGAGTCCAACCTCAAACTGGCCAGTGGCTTCTGCCCGGTGGAGCGCCTGTGGCAAGCCGGAGTGAATGTGGCGGTGGGTACCGACGGTGCGGCCAGCAACAATGACCTCGATCTGCTCGGCGAAACCCGCACCGCCGCCTTGCTGGCCAAAGCCGTTGCAGGCTCTGCCACCGCGCTGGACGCCCACCGCGCACTGCGCATGGCCACCCTCAATGGCGCGCGCGCCCTGGGCATTGAAAGCGACACCGGCTCGATCGAAATCGGCAAGGCCGCCGACCTGGTAGCCTTTGACCTCAGCGGCCTGGCCCAGCAACCGGTTTACGACCCCGTTTCGCAGTTGATCTACGCCACAGGCCGCGATTGCGTTAAACATGTGTGGGTCGCAGGCAAGCAGTTGCTCGAGGATCGACACCTGACCCGCCTGGACGAGCAGCAACTCTGCGCAACCGCAAGGGCCTGGGGCGAGCGCATAAGCGGCCATACTCATTGATTCAGTACCTTCGGGCCTGCGCCCGGAGCTTTACCAGATTATTCAGCTTTAGAGGATTTACCCATGAGCAACGTTGACCACGCCGAGATCGCCAAATTCGAAGCGCTAGCCCATCGCTGGTGGGACCGTGAGAGCGAGTTCAAGCCGCTGCACGACATCAACCCGCTGCGCGTCAACTGGATTGACGAGCGCGTACAACTGGCTGGCAAAAAAGTCCTCGACGTCGGCTGCGGCGGCGGCATTCTCAGCGAGTCGATGGCTCAGCGCGGCGCCACCGTAATGGGCATCGACATGGGCGAAGCCCCGCTGGCCGTGGCACAGCTGCATCAGCTCGAGTCCGGCGTAAACGTTGAGTACCGCCAGGTCACTGCTGAAGATCTTGCTGAAGAAATGCCCGGGCAGTTCGATGTAGTCACCTGCCTCGAAATGCTTGAGCATGTACCCGACCCATCGTCGGTGATCCGCGCCTGCTACAAAATGGTCAAGCCCGGTGGCCAGGTGTTCTTCTCGACCATCAACCGCAACCCCAAGTCCTATCTGTTCGCTATCCTCGGTGCGGAATACATACTCAAGCTGATCCCCCGTGGCACCCATGACTTCAAAAAATTCATTCGCCCTTCCGAGCTGGGTGCCTGGAGCCGCCAGGCCGGATTGAGCGTCAAGGACATCATCGGCCTGACCTACAACCCGCTGACCAAGCACTACAAGCTGGCCGCCGATGTTGACGTCAACTACATGATCCAGACCCTTCGCGAGGAGTAACACATGCGTTTAAGAGCAGTTCTTTTTGACATGGACGGCACCCTGCTCGACACCGCGCCGGACTTTATCGCCATCTGCCAGGCCATGCGCGCCGATCGCGACCTGCCTCCCGTCGCAGACAAACTTATCCGCGACGAGATTTCCGGCGGTGCACGCGCCATGGTGGCAGCGACTTTCAACATGGACCCTGACGCACCTGGCTTTGAAGAGCTGCGTCAGGAGTTCCTGGAGCGCTATCAGCGCGATTGCGCAGTCCATACCAAGCTGTTTGATGGCATGGAAGAGTTGCTCGCCGATATCGAAAAGGCCCATCTGGTGTGGGGCGTCGTCACCAACAAACCGGTGCGGTTCGCCCAGCCAATCATGGAACGCCTGGGCCTGGCCGAGCGCTCGGCGCTGCTGATTTGCCCCGACCACGTCAAAAACAGCAAGCCGGACCCCGAGCCGCTGATTCTGGCCTGCAAAATGCTCGACCTTGACCCGGCCAGCGTACTGTTTGTAGGCGATGACCTGCGCGATATCGAGTCCGGGCGCGATGCCGGGACCAAAACTGCAGCCGTGCGCTTTGGTTATATCCACCCTGACGACAACCCTGATCACTGGGGTGCGGACGTGGTGGTCGATCATCCGGCCGAACTGCGCAAAGTGCTGGATAACGCGATGTGCAGCTGCTAACGATGACCGATTTTGTTGAGGTTTTTTATGTTTGATTATTCAGCCCGCCCCAACCTGCTCCAGGATCGGGTGATCCTGGTTACCGGCGCCGGTCGCGGCATCGGCGCTGCTGCAGCCAGGACCTATGCCGCACACGGCGCAACCGTATTGCTGCTGGGCAAGACCGAAGCCAACCTAAGCCAGGTCTACGACGAAATCGAAGCTGCGGGCCATCCGCAGCCAGTGGTTATCCCGTTCAACCTCGAAACCGCCCAACCCCATCAATACGATGAGCTGGCCGCCATGATCGAGACCGAGTTCGGCCGCCTTGACGGGCTGCTGCACAACGCTTCGATCATTGGTCCGCGCACGCCGCTGGAGCAGCTGTCGGGGGAAAATTTCATGCGCGTGATGCATATCAACGTCAATGCCATGTTTATGCTCACCAGCACCCTGCTACCCCTGCTCAAGCTGTCGCAGGACGCCTCGGTGATCTTCACTTCCAGCAGTGTCGGCCGCAAAGGCCGTGCTTACTGGGGTGCCTATGGCGTCTCCAAGTTCGCCACCGAAGGCTTGATGCAAACCCTGGCCGACGAAGTCGACGGCGTGGCCCCGGTACGTGCCAACAGCATCAACCCCGGCGCGACCCGCACCAGCATGCGCGCCCTGGCCTATCCGGGTGAAAACCCCGAGAACAATCCAGAGCCACACGAAATCATGCCGGTTTACCTGTACCTGATGGGCCCGGACAGTACCGGGATCAACGGCCAGGCTTTCAACGCACAGTAACAGGGCTACAAACAAAAACCGCGGGCTGCATCCCATGCAGCCCGCGGTTTTTTTATGCACTGAAAAGCCGGTGTTCAGCTCTCGACCAGTTCCCGATGCTCACGCGCCACAGCGGCCTTGTCGAACAACAGGCAACTTTGCAGAAACAGATACATATAGTCGTAGCTCTTGCAGATGGCTTTGCGCAGTTCAGTGATCTGCTCCTGGCTCGGATTCATTCCCACGAGGGTACAGACAATTTCCAGCGCCTCCCAGGGATGCTCGTCATCGTACTGGGCGTGCATCTTCAGCCACTTCATCGCGCGCTTGCGTTGATCGACCGCAAACGACTCTTCATAGATATCGGCCGAGCAGACAATCGCCGCCCACTCACCCACGGCACCCTCGATGGCGTAGTTGGTGGCAGCCATCGCCACGGCCAGCGAATCCTTGGAACAGCTATGCCAGCACCAGTCGTTCAGCGCCTGAAACTCGGCAGGCAGGTCCTGGGCATTGAGGTCTTCAAGGCTGACCCCGTGCGCCAGCGCCCAGTTCACCCAATAGTCGGCATGATTAAGCTCGACCCGGATATTGCGAATCAACCAGCGGCGAGCCATGTCTTCGCCAGGGTGACGCCCGTAGCGGGTCTTGCCCAGGTTATGGCCCATATACAACGAAAACTGCTCGACTACCGGCCAGCCGCCCACGAGAAACATGCGCATTGCTCTGGGGCTCAAGGTGTTGTCACGCATGCGCTTGTAAATTTCGTGTTTGACTGCCCGACGCTTGCTTTCGCTACAGTCCCGAATCAACTGCCGGGCCCACTGGGGGTAACTGGCTTCCTCCATAAGAGGCCCCGTTCGGTTGAAGACTTCACTCACAATCCAAATCCTTTTTGATAATAGACTTTAGAAATGTAGAACAGATCAACGCAACGTGCCCGGGGACTTCAATGTCAACGCCCGGGCACGCTGAGGACGCTGCAACAAACTATCGAACGTGAATAACTGTGGCCGCTGGACAATATAGCCCTGCGCATAATCAACGCCGATTTCAATCAAGGCCTCTTCAATCTGTGTGCTTTCAACAAACTCGGCAATCGTGCGTTTGCCCATGACATGGCCAATATGATTAATGACTTCAACCATGGCACGATTGATCGGGTCGTCCAACATGTCCTTGACGAAACTGCCGTCGATCTTCAAAAAGTCGACAGGAAGATGTTTCAAATAGGCAAATGAGGACATCCCGGCACAAAAGTCATCCAGCGAAAAGTGACAACCCAGGGTTTTAAGATCATTGATAAAACGGATGGCATTACCCAGGTTGGCAATTGCACTGGTTTCAGTAATTTCAAAACAGATGAGTTTTGGCGACACGCCGTAACAGTCAAATTGTTCATGCAAAAACGCAAGAAAGTCATCATCGCCAATGGTTGACCCAGACAGGTTGATCGCACACATGGCCATTGGCCGCCCACCCGCCTGGGCTGAACATTCCGCAATGATCCTGAACACATTTTCGACCACCCAGCGGTCTATCGAACTCATCAAGCCATAACGTTCCGCCGCAGGAATAAAACTGTCCGGGAATACAATGCGACCGTTTTCATCTTGCAGGCGCAACAGAATCTCGATATGCCCGCCCCCGTCCTGCACAGGTCCCAGGGGGGTTATTTCCTGGGCATACAGACTGAAGCGGTTTTCTTCCAGTGCGACATGCAAGCGCTGCACCCAGGCCATTTCACCAAAGCGCAATGACAACTCCGTGTCATCTACATGATAAACCTGCACCCGGTTACGGCCCTTTTCCTTGGCCATATAACAGGCCATGTCCGCAGCCCGCATCAAAGACTCAAGGGTGACTGGCGCTTTATGGATATGCACAAGGCCGATGCTGATGGTGCTCATGAACGGGCGCCCTTTCCAGGCAAAATGCAGGCTTTGCACCGCCTGACGCAAACCGCCGGCGATTTTTTCCGCCATGTCCACCGGGCAGTTTTCCAGCAGGATGCCAAACTCATCCCCACCCAGCCGGGCCAGGGTATCGCCTTCACGCAGGCCGGTACGCAGCAACGTACAAATATGCCGCAACAGCTCATCACCCGCCGCGTGACCGCAGGTGTCATTGACCAGCTTGAACTGGTCCAGATCAAGAAACATCAGGGCATGCCGGCCCTGCTGGCGCCCCAGGTTCTTCAGTACCAACTCCAGGCGGTATTCGAACTCACGTCGGTTGGCCAGCCCGGTCAGTGCATCATGGGTCGCCTGCCAGGACAGGTTGGCAATGTACTGGCGCTCCTGGGTCATGTCATGCAGCACCAGCACTGCGCCACTGACATCGCCATCGTGAAGGATCGGCGCACCCACAAGGGTTACCGCAACGGTACTACCATCCATGCGTTGAATCTGCCGGGAGTGCTCGCGACTGTTACTCAGCTCGCCAGTGAGAATACGCTCGACCAACCTGGGGCCTTCGTCCTGATCGTTGTCATCAAGCAACTTGAACAGCGCAGCCAGGGAAATGCCTTGCGCCTGCTCGGACTTCCACTGGGTCAAGTTCTCGGCCGCAGGGTTCATATAGGCAATCGCGCCATTGACGTCGGTGGTGATAACACCGTCGCCAATCGACTGCAGGGTGATTTGCGCCCGCTCTTTTTCCAGCTGCAGCGCCTCGGCAAAAGCACGGCTCTGCTTGAGCACTTTATGGGTGCGCTTGAGTACCAGCAGGATCAGCGCCACCGCCGTGACCAGGTTTATGACCACCAGCAACCGCCAGATAAAGCGCGAGCCTTCACCCAGCGCATCACTGAAAGCCTTGGCAGAAGGCGCAATACCCTCGTTGATGGCGAAAATCTCGTCTTCCCAGCGCTGGGACTCCGCAGCATCGGCATTGCCGGCGAGGATGGCCTTGTGCATCTCCTGGGCCAGATTGTCGAGCTTGAGCAGGTAAGCATCACCTATGGCCCACTTCTCGATGGCGGTTTCCATATAGCTTACATGGCGGAAGTAGCGGTAAAACCAGATAATGCTCGAGGCATCTTGCGCGCTGTTGCCGCCCTGCAGAATGCCTTCGCGGGCAGCGACTTCATTGGGTGGGGACTCATCCATCGCCAGGCGTAACTTATGGTCGCCCTGGGGAACACTTATGGCCTGTGTGTATTTTTCGTAATAAACCGGGTCATGGGTATCGGAATACAGATAGAGAAAGTAGATGGCGTCCTTCTGCCCCTTGGACCATAAACTTTCGCCACCGACATAACTCCTCACGGCAGAAAGCATATACAGACTCACGCACCCCAATAACGCCTGGAACAGCACGACAGCAATAAAAGGCCAAACAATGCCCAATAAGCGTGGTGTACCAAGGGGGCGTTTAGATTTCATGAGTTCCCTTTGCTTCATGGAGTCAAATGAAAACCAGAGAGAAAATCTCACTACAAGTCAGCCTAGGCCAATTTTTCAAAAATTGAGTAGTCTGAGCCGATCTAAATCTTCAATAAGCGTGCAGCCGCATCATTATGTTCATTGAAGCAAGCAATGCGCCTGTGCAAAAGAACCTGCTCGAGAAGATCGTGAGCAATACCGTGTATTGGCCGGATAACTGCGATGTTCATGGGCTTTCGCGTGCAGGCTCGCCCCCACAACCCTGCGACATCACGTCTGCTGCAGATGCCCGTAGAGCCTGGCATAGAGCCCACCCTCTGCAATCAACTGCTGGTGATCGCCCTCTTCGGCAATGCACCCACCATCAAACACCAGCACCCGGTCAGCCTGTTTTACCGCAGATAAACGGTGAGCGATGATTAAAGTTGTGCGCCCGCTCAAAAATTTTCCCAAAGCGTGATGCAGGTTGTATTCGGTGGCAGCATCCAGGGCACTGGTGGCCTCGTCGAGGATCACCACCTTGGGTTCGGCCAATACCATGCGCGCAATCGCCAGGCGCTGACGCTGACCGCCGGACAAACGCACCCCCGAACGCCCCACGATGCTGTCCAGGCCCTGGGGCAGCGCATCAATGGTGCCATCGAGCTGAGCGATTTGCAGGGCGTGCCAGCACGCTTCATCGGTTCGTTCACGGCCCATGGTCAGATTGGCACGCACGGTATCGTTGAACAATGCCGGGTGTTGCAGCACCACCGCCACATGCTCGCGAATGGTCTGCAGGCCGATTTCGGGCTGGCTGGCATCAGCAAAGCGGATACTCCCCGACTGCGGCGTGTATAAGCCCAGCAACAGTTGCACAAGGGTGCTTTTACCACCACCGCTAGTGCCGACAATGGCCACCTTCTCACCAGGAGCAATGGTCAGGTTAAGGTGATCGAGTACCTTTTCGTCGCCATAGCTGAAGCTAAGGTCACGCACTTCGATGCCGACCGTCTGTCGCCCCACAAATGGATTGGCGCCGCCGGGGTATTGTGGCTCGTCGTTGCGCGCCAATAACTGATTGATCCGCGTAACGGCGCCATCAGCGGCATAGAAGGCATATTGCAAATTGAGCAACTGCTCAACCGGCCCGATCATGAACCACAGATAACTGAACACTGCGAGCATCTGACCGATCGACAGATCCGAAAACAATACCGTCAACATCGCGGCGGCTCGAAAAATATCGATCCCGAACTGGAACAACAAACCGCTGGCGCGATTGGAGGCATCGCTCTTCCACTGTGAAGCCACGGCAAAGTCCCGCACTTCTCGCGCCCGTAACCCCAGACGGCCCAGGAAAAAGCCCTGACGGTTACCTGCACGCACTTCCTGGATGGAATCCAGCGTCTCGGTAAGGGCCTGGGTAAAGCGCGCCGTGCTGTCGTTTTCAAGCTTTTTCAGGTGCTTGACCCGCTTGCCCAACTGCACCGTGGCGTAAATCACCAGCGGGTTGAACAGCAAAATCAGCAGCGCCAGCTGCCAGTGCATCCACAACAAAATCGCCGAAGTGCCCACCAGAGTGAGCATCGCCACCAAAAATCGGCTCAGGGTTTCTCCGACAAACTTGTCGAGCGTATCGAGGTCGGTGACCAGATGAGTCGTCACCGTGCCGCTGCCCAGGCTTTCGTACTCGGCCAGTGATATTCGCTTCAAGCGTTCGATCAGGCGCAGGCGAATGCGAAACACAATGTCCTTGGCCAGCCGCGAAAACAGCCGCGCCTGCAGCACGTTAAACAGCAAAGCACCGCAGCGCAGCAACAGGGTAATCGCCAGCATCAGGCCGATATAGCCTGCCGCGCTTTGCCACGCAGTCGGCAGCCAGTGGTTCATGACCTTCAGCGCAGCGTCGCCGTTACCCAACAGCACCTCGTCCACCAGCAAAGGCAGCAGCAAGGGGATCGGCACACTGCACAGGGTCGCCAGCACGGCAACGCCGTTGGCAAGCCACAGGGCTTTTTTATGGCGCAGGGCCAGGCGGCGGATTTCGGCCCAGGTCAGGCGATCCGTCACCGCAGCCGCAGGCGGTACAGCAGAGGGATCAAACACGTGCAGCGCGTTCAAGCCAGCGAGCAAGCAAGTCAGACAAGGGCGCAAGCGGCTGATAGCCGTTGGTCAACAACGCCAGCTGGCCGTTGCGCTCGGCAAGCAAGGTCGGAAAACCGGCAATCCCCAGATCCTGCACCCAGGTAAAATCCGCGGCTGTCGCTGCATGCTCCTCGGCAGAGTCAAAAGCGGCAGCAAATTCGATACGCGGCACTCCCGCGATTTCAGCCAGTTCGACCAGCACACTTGCCTGGGTCACATCACGGCCTTGTACGTAAAACGCCTGCTGTATCAGTTTGACCAGCTTCCAGGCGCAATCGGGGGCAAGGCTGCGTACCGCGACAATAGCCCGGCAGGCAGGTTCGGTGTCGTAGATAAAGCCGTCGGGCAAGGCCCCCTCGAAGTTGAAAGGTTGCCCGGTGGCCTCTGTGACCGCCTGCCAGTGCTCAAGAATATAGCGCCGCGTAGCAGGCTCAAGCGCCGAGCCACTGCCGGTGCGCAAACCTCCCACTACCAGATGCAACTCAACGCCTGCGGCCTGCGCCTGCTCAACCAGCGCCTGGGCGATGGGCGAAAAACCCCAGCACCAGGAGCACATTGGATCCATCACATAGAGCAGGCGCGCTGTCATATCAGGCCTCGGCAGCTTTACGGTAGTTGTGACCGATCGGGTGCGGCTGGTTACGCTCCTTGGCCAGCTCGATCTGCTTTTGGCGATCAATGGCGCTGCGACGGGTTTTCTCGCTCAAGCTGTCCCAGCAATACGGGCAACTGATACCGGGTTGATAGTGCTCGGACTCGCGATCAGCGAGGCTGATCGGGGTGCGGCAGGCATGGCACTGATCGTATTCGCCGGCGCTGAGGTCATGGCGCACGGTAACGCGGTTATCAAATACAAAGCAGTCGCCCTGCCATTTGGTTTCTTCCTGGGGTACCTCTTCGAGGTACTTCAGGATACCGCCCTTGAGGTGATAAACCTCGTCAAAACCCTGGCTGAGCATATAGCTCGAAGCCTTTTCACAGCGAATGCCGCCGGTGCAGAACATCGCGACTTTCTTGTGCCTGGCAGGGTCGAAATTGGCTTTGATATAGTCGGGGAATTCGCGAAAGCTGGTCGTTTTCGGATCGATAGCGCCTTCAAACGTACCGATCGAAACCTCGTAATCGTTGCGGGTGTCGATCAACAACACCTCTGGATCGCTGATCAGCGCATTCCAGTTCTCGGGGTCGACATAGGTCCCGACCTTCTTGTTCGGGTCCACGCCTTCAACACCGAGGGTGACGATTTCTTTCTTGAGCTTGACCTTGGTCCGATAGAAAGGCTGGTCATCGCAGTAGGATTCCTTGTGATCGATATCGACCATGCGCGGATCAGTCTTGAGCCAGGCCATCAGCCCGTCAATACCTTCACGGCTGCCGGATACCGTACCGTTGATGCCTTCTTCGGCGATCAGCAAGGTGCCCTTGATACCGTTGTCGACCATGGCCTTGAGCAGTGGCTCACGCAGCTCGACGTAGTCCTCAAGGGTGACGAATTTATACAGTGCAGCTACAACAACAGGCGAAGTCATCGCATCAATCTCCAGGTGGCTACCCTCGTAAAGGGTGAACCGGGCGCAAAAAAAAACGCGCCGACGAAGCGGCGCGTTGCGGATTCTAACAAAAAGCAGGCGGATTACGCCAACTCAGTGCCCACCGCCAGCACAGGTCGGCGATGCCGGGGCCGTGCCGATTTTCGCCCATTCCACAGGCGTGTACGTGTGCAAAGCCAGCGCATGGAACTCGCCCATCAGGTCACCCAGGGTGGCATAGACCTTTTGATGACGCTTGACGCTGTTGAGCCCGGCGAACTGCTCGCTGACCACCACTGCCTTGAAGTGGGTCTGCAACCCACGACTGTGCATATGGCTTTCATCCAGCACGCTCAGGTGCTCGGGTTGCAGAGCGCCTAGCGCCGCTTCAATACGCTGTTGCATGCTCATTCAGGCTCCGCTTACTTCTTTTTGGCCGGGGCCGCTTTTGGCTCCAGCTCGGCTGTCATGTCTTCTAGCAGCTTGTTGACAACCGGCACTGCACTTTCCAGTTTGGCCTGGGTCATTTGTGCCGATTGCTGGGTCAGTTGCGGCATTTTTTCCAGCACTTTCTTGCCCAGAGGCGACTGGTAGAACGCTACCAGGTCCTTGAGCTCAGACTCGGTGAAATTGGTGGTGTAGAGCTTGACCATGTCCGGCTTCAGCTTGTTCCAGCCAATGGCTTGATCCAGAGCGGTGTTGGCTTTGGCCTGGTAAGTTTCCAGCAGGGCTTTCTTGGAGGCTGGTGCTTTGGTTTGCTCGAAACGCTGAGCGAACATTTGCTGCACTTGCATATACACCGGGGTACCCAGCTTATCGGCATGTGCCAGTTTCAGGAACGTTTCAGCACTGGCAGCGTGGCTAGCTGCATCGGCGAAAACCTGGCCGCTGGCGCAAACCAGAGCTACCGCTGTACAGATGGCGCGAAGACGGGTCATCGAGTTTCCTTTTCTAGCAAGCGAGGTTTAACCCCAAGGGCGGCCATTCTGCGCCTAATAAAGTGTGTCACTCAACCCCGACACTGATAGACGTTCTCATCAGCCGACCAAAAGCACCGAAAACGCAAGATTGAACCCTTAGTGTGAATCAACGCCTAAGCTGTCAGGTCAGACTTCAAGGAGAAAGAGCCGATGAGCCGTATCGAAACCGACAGCCTGGGTGAAGTAAGCGTGGCCGATGAGGCTTATTGGGGGGCGCAGACACAGCGGTCACTGATCAACTTTGCCATCGGCAACGAAAAAATGCCGCTGGCGGTTCTGCATGCCCTGGTCTTGATCAAAAAGGCTGCCTCGCGGGTCAATGACCGCAACGGTGATTTGCCTGCCGATATCGCCCGCCTGATCGAACAGGCCGCCGATGAAGTGCTCAACGGTGAACACGACGACCAGTTCCCGCTGGTGGTGTGGCAGACAGGCAGCGGTACACAGAGCAACATGAACGCCAACGAAGTGATTGCAGGACGCGCCAATGAACTGGCGGGCAAAGGCCGTGGCGGCAAGTCGCCAGTCCACCCCAATGACCATGTCAACCGCTCGCAAAGCTCCAACGACTGCTTCCCCACCGCCATGCATATCGCCGCCGCCAAGGCTGTGCACAATCATTTGCTGCCCGCGATCAATGAACTGGCAGGAGGCCTGGCCGAGTTGTCGGCACGGCATATGAAACTGGTCAAGACCGGCCGCACCCATATGATGGACGCCACGCCGATCACCTTCGGCCAGGAGCTGTCAGCCTATATCGCGCAGCTGGACTACGCCGAGCAAGCCATACGTTCGGCCTTGCCCGCAGTGTGCGAGCTGGCACAGGGGGGTACCGCGGTGGGCACCGGGCTGAATGCACCCCACGGTTTCGCCGAAGCGATTGCCGCTGAACTGGCTGCGTTATCTGGCCTGCCATTTGTGACCGCGCCGAACAAATTTGCCGCGCTGGCCGGCCACGAGCCCTTGACCACCTTGTCAGGCGCCCTCAAAACACTGGCCGTGACCCTCATGAAACTGGCCAATGACTTCCGCCTGCTGGGTTCCGGCCCCCGCGCCGGGCTTGCCGAAATCAAACTGCCCGCCAATGAGCCGGGCAGTTCGATCATGCCGGGCAAGGTTAATCCGACCCAGTGCGAAGCCTTGTCGATGCTGGCGTGCCAGGTGATGGGCAACGATGTTGCCATCGGCTTTGCTGCAAGCCAGGGGCATTTGCAACTGAACGTCTATAAACCGGTGATCATTCACAACCTGCTGCAATCCATCCAGTTGCTGGGAGACGGTTGCAGCAACTTTTTCAAACACTGCGTCACCGGGCTTGAGGTCGATGCCGCCAAAATGGCCGAACACCTGGAGCGCGGCCTGATGCTGGTGACCGCACTCAACCCCCATATCGGCTATGACAAGTCAGCCGAGATTGCCAAAAAGGCCTACGCCGAAGGTTTGACCCTGCGCGAAGCAGCACTGGAACTGGGCTACCTCACGGACGCCGAGTTTGACCAGTGGGTTCGTCCTGAAAACATGCTGGGCGCGGGCAAGCACGGCTAGGCGGTTTTTTACAATCCTGGGCCCGGGGTTGCAACCTTGAACACCATCACTTCCTTGTCGGGGGTGATGGTGCCAACCAGTTTGAACAAGCGGCCATCTGCCCTGGCTTGCTGTACTGCCACAGCTGCAGGATTGAATGGCACTTCCTCCAGGGATTTTCGCACGACGATATCGACCCATTCGTCAGACATCATGACTAGTTTGCTCGCGGATCCACGATCAAAAAAAACATGCCCCCAGGTGTTGCCGGTAGCCCGTATATGCCTGACTTCCATCAGATACAGATCACCGTTGGGACCACGTAGCACCATACCGAAACCGGCAGCCCCCACTTTGTAGCGACCGCCATCAAGCAATGTGTAGCCACGCTTTTTCAAGACCAACTGCATGACGCTTTTGGCCAGAGTGGTTCTCATATTAAACGTAGAGATCAATCCGGCACGCATTGCTGCATAGTTGTCAATAAGGGCGGCAACCTCCACATCCAGATCGCGGATCGACATATGACTGCGCAATTGACGCACGGCATCAATGTTGTAATACCTTCCGGATGTCGTCGGGAATACCGAGCGCATACCCTGCAGTTCGTCATAGACCGGTGCCCAGATCGGCAGGGGCTGCTTGTTGGCCATGGCCGTCAAGGCTTCGTCCAGCCTGCCCACCGGGAATTGCTTGCGGCGCAGGCTCTGCTCACACAGACGCTCCAGCTCCAGCACATCAGGTGCCCGTATCACCTGTGTGTCGACAGACTGGATGATCTGGCGCGTGTAGTTGCGCAAAAATGCATAGACTTCGTGGTCAAGACCAGTTGCAGGCAAGTCAAGCGCCTGGCGCACCAGGGCCTCCAGACTGGGATGTTCTCCGAGCCTTGGCATCAGGTGCCAGTTGCTGATGACCAACCGTTGTGTGACCGGATCAAATACCCCATCACTTTCGATAAACAGCGTGCTGCTACCCTCATCACCCGTGCGCACCACTTTCCAGGAAAACTGCTCAGTATCCAGTTGCACCCGATAGAACTTGTTGTCCATAAAGACAAAATCTTCGGCGACTTCTTCAAACAGATCGCTACCGGAGACTAGAGGCTGATCGGTGAGGCGATATACCCCTTCGGGCGTTAATACACCCTGAGCCTGCAGTCGGGTCGGATCAGCAGGATCAATACGATAGATTCCAAAATTGCCTGCACTATCAAGTTCGCTGGAAACAAACAAATCCCGATGGCCGATAACCACCCTGTCCATCGACTCGACGCCTTGAGGATGTACGGCAGGAATTGGCGCCGGGGTAACCGCGGCCGTCACAGCGTATCCATCAGGAACCTTGCGCGTGGATGTAACGGGGGTTGAATCAACAATCAGCTCTTCCAGCTCCGGAAACGGCGCCCCTCCCTTGCCCCCGACATCGGCGTGATACTCCCAGCGCCCCCGTGCATCCATCCTGATCGGCGGTTCATAGTTCTTGGGCGGGCGCGCCTTGAGGCGAAGGGTTTTCTCACCTGAGCGACGATACACTTCGTACACTTTTTCATCGATCTGAATGTACATCTTGTTATTCAAGAGATAGACATTTTCGTTTTTCCCCCTGAGCCTCACGGCGTCATAGAGCGGGACTTTGACCTCATAGCCCTCGAATGCCTTGGTACGCCAGGGCTTGCGGGAAGTGACAGACGGCAATAGATCCTTCAGGCGTTTTTTCTGCAACGATTTACTGGCTCTCCACCCTGCGTCATATAGGGTTGCTACGGCCTTGGTCACCGTTTCATCCAGGCTGCCCAGCACTGCGCTTACTGCTCTGGGGCGCGCCACCAGAGGTGCGAGCGTAAGAACCGCCTCGCCCAAATTAAGCGCGGCAGAGAAAGCCAGCCACGCTCCCGCCTTGTAATCGCCTCGGGCAAACGCACTGATGGCCGCAGATGCGTCATTCCAGCCGTCATAGACACCAATGGTTGTGCCAATACCCGGAATAACCGACAGGCCAATCTTTATGTAGCTCAGATCCCGCTGCGCAATACGCTCCATCTGACGGCGCTCGATATCCAGCGCCGATCTGGAGGAACCATAGACCTGCTCCTTGAGCCGCCCCATGCGTGCCAGGTACTGCATGTCAGTCAGCGACACATGGGACGCCTTGACCGGGTCAATCACGAGAAAACCGTAAGTTCCGACACGCAAAATGGCATTGATGTTCTGAATATTCCGCGCAACGCTCGAACCGGTCTCTGTACTGTTTGCGAAGTAGGTGAGCAGCTCCCTGTTGAGCAGCACATGATTGGAGAGACGTTCAATCAGATGCTGGAACCCGGAACCTTCGAAGAACTTCTGATTACCCGGAGCGCCCGCCAGATACATCAGCGCCAGCCCCGAGGTTTTGTCATGCACCACAGACACCCCGATCAAGGCTTGTTCGGTATAGGAACTGTCCCCCCGGTCTGGTGAGCGTAACCAGGTATAACGGTATTCGATGTCGAATTCGGCGTCAGGTTTGTGATTACCATTGCCGGGTGCGGTCGCTGCCTGCGCCAGCCTGTACCCCCGCTCTGACAGGTGGCTGCGCTGACGTGCGACCCAGGCCTCAAGGTTGATGGCTTGCCTGAACACTCCCAGTCGCCTGGCAATATCGGGAGCTCCGGGCTGGCTACCCCCTACTGTGCGACCCAGAAAAGCACGGGTGATCCTCATGCTGTAAAGCATGGCAACATCCAGATCCGGAATGGTTTTGAGCAGATACTTAAGGTCAATACCCAGCGCCTTGGTATCCACGCCATCCAGAGTGAAGTAGCTGTGCTTGAGACGCAGCATCTGCTGTTCGTCATTCACATCAATATTCTTGCGAGCCAGCTCGGACAAGCTGAAGGTGTGACGCGCAAGACTGACGTCATCCCAGGTTGAAAAGCCGGTGATCGCTATGCTTTCCGACGTATCGCCCGCCAGATGCGGACGCTCGGCCCTCTCGCTCGTTTGCAACACCTCAACGATGACCCGATCGGGCATATCGACCCTGACCGCATCCGGATCGATATCTCGTTTTAAATCGGCCTTGAGCCGCTCAGCCAGCTTATCGCGGGTAAACATCTCGAATGACGGCAGATGACGGTTAAGATCGTCCTCCAGCCAAAGGGCATTACGTGCGTAAACCACAAGTCCCTTGGCATATTCGGCCCGCTCTTCGACCGATGCCCGCAGCAACCAGTCCGGCAAGTCCTGCGTAGCCTGTGCCGTACGCAATTGTTCCGCCACAAGGTCAATGCCCTGTTCACGGGCCTCATTGCCCGGCGCCAGCAGGTTTTGTGCGGTTTCCAGACGCAAGCGCTCAAGAGACTGCGCAACCGTCGATTCGCTGTACAACAACTGGCCCCTGGCTATAAGCGAAGCAATTTCTTTATAGCCGGCGATTTGATCCTCAACCCCCAGACTGAAGGCATGACCATCGAGCACACGCAGGATAACGGGGCTTTCAGTACCCTCGAGCATTATCGCTGCCCGAGCAGCAGCGCGGTTTTTCAGCGAAACATGGCCGAGCCAGAACCCGTCCGGATCGGCCCGAACGCTGCGGGCCAGTTGGGTCTTGAGCTGAGCCACGGAAGTGAATGCTTGCAAACCGCCCGCATTGCCCGGAACGAACAGAAATACGGGCTCCGGATGTTGATGGTCATCAAGCGCAGGCTGACGAGTTATCACCATCGCCCCCTGCAGCAAATAAGAGCGTTGCGAGGTGCCCAGGGACAGGTCGCAAACGCAGCTGACACTTTGCCCGCGGAGTGAAGACCAGGGTTCGCTGACAACTTCTTTTATCTGTTGATACGCGGATTCGCTCAACCGGCCTTCATACACTTGCAACTGTGCTTCGGCCAGCAAGCTGCGCGACCTGCCCGAAGACAAACGCTGCAACAGACTAAGCCCGCCGGCATCCAGCCGGGTCCAGAAGTCGGTGCCCTGAGACTCGGCCCCCTCGAGCAGCCTGTCCGTTGCCTGTTGAGTTTCGGCACACTGGGTCAGAGCCTGCTCATGAGTATCCCGGTAAGCGGCCAAGCGAGTCATCGCCTGATCAGCAGTGCCTATAAATGACTGCAGGCTTGCTTCGTAGCGTGAGACTTTTCGCTCTCGCAGAGTACCGGGCAAATTGATAGACAGGCTGCCAAATGAAAGGTACTGGTCAGCGTTAAGGGTGTGGTTGTTTTCGGACATGAAAGCGTTCATCCCAAGTGATCGACAGTCACCTGATCTGAACAGAAACCCGGAGTGCATCAGTGGTAGATATATAGTCGCAGGCTAACCCCGTGTTGCCGCGCACAAGCGAAGCACCACAGGGTAAGTACCGTGTTACTTCTTCTTGCGCTTTTTTTCCTGCCTGTCGCGTTTCTCGAAGGCTGCTTCCAGAGCCTCGTTGATCGTGCGTAGCACCTTTACCCGTGCCCAGCGCTTGTCATTGGCTTCAACCAGGGTCCAGGGCGAGATTTCGGTGCTGGTGCGATCCACCATGTCGCATACCGCACTGCGGTACACATCCCACTTTTCGCGATTACGCCAATCTTCCTCGGTAATCTTGAAGCGTTTGAACGGGATTTCTTCACGCTCCTGAAAACGCTCAAGCTGGGTGTCCTTGTCGATTGCCAGCCAGAATTTGACGACAATCGCGCCTGCTGCCGTAAGTTGCTCTTCGAAATCGTTGATCTCGCCATAAGCGCGCATCCAGTCCGCTTTCGTGCAAAAACCCTCGACCCGTTCAACCAGCACCCGGCCATACCAGGAGCGGTCAAAAATGGTGAATTTGCCCCGCGCCGGTATATGTCGCCAAAAACGCCAAAGATAAGGTTGTGCTCGCTCATCCTCGGAAGGCGCAGCAATAGGCACAATGATGTACTGACGCGGGTCCAGCGCTGCCGCCACCCGCCGGATAGAGCCGCCTTTGCCTGCGGCATCATTGCCTTCAAATACGGCGATCAATGAATGCCGGCGCATCCGTTTGTCACGCATCAGGCCCGATAGACGCGCCTGCTCAGTGATCAATTGCTCCTGGTAATCCTCTTTTTCAAAATGCCGGGTCAGGTCCAGGCAATCGAGCAGGGTCAATTCGCCTTGCTTGTCCGGTAACGGCGGCACACCCGCCGGGCGGGCTGCAACCTTGGGGGTATGCAACGCCGCCTGCAACCCTTCAAGAAGGATTTTGCCCACAGTCAAACTGCGGTAATAGGGGTCAATACCTTCGACGATATTCCACGGTGCGTAATCACGACTGGTGCGGCGGATCGCCCGCTCGCCATAGCGTACGAACTTGTCATAAGTTTTGGACTGCTGCCAGTCCAGCGGGCTGATGCGCCAGCTGTGCAATGGGTCATCCTTAAGGGTTTGCAGGCGTTCCTTCATTTGTTTTTTGGACAGGTGGAACCAGAACTTGAAGATCACTGCGCCCTCATTGCACAGCATCTTTTCCAGACGTTCGGCGCCCGTGATCGCCTGATCAAGCACGGCATTCTTGAACAGGCCGTGAACCCGGCCCTGGAGCATCTGACTGTACCAATTGCCAAAAAACACGCCCATCCGCCCCTTGGCGGGCAATTGACGCCAGTAACGCCAGGCCGGCGGATGAGCCAGCTCTTCATCGGTCTGGCTATCAAAAGTCCGCACTTCGATCAGGCGCGGATCCATCCATTCACTAAGCAGTTTGACCGTTTCACCCTTGCCGGCGCCTTCAATGCCATTGATCAGCACAATGACCGAAGCACGCTTTTGCTGATGGAGCTCAAACTGGGCTTCAAGCAACGCTTCACGTAAAGCGGGGGCTTCCCTGTCGTAGGTTTCTTTATCGATGAAATGGCCGATTTCAGCTGATTCGAACATGGAATGCTCCCTGGCAAGATGAACCAAGCCTAGCGGATTGCTCTGCAATATGCAGGAAGAAACCGAGCAAACCTGTCATGGATCAGTCCCGGCCTGACTGATCGGCTAGAATGGCTGCCTTGCCGTTGCCGAGCCACACATGACTACTGAAACTGCCAATGCCCAGATCGACTGGGATGACCAAGGTCGCCCCCATTCACGGGTGTTTGATGACGTGTATTTTTCGGACAAGTCGGGGCTTGAAGAAACCCGCTATGTCTTTATCGAACAGAACGCCCTTGCAGAGCGTTTCGCCGCCCTGCCCGCTGACGGCCATCTGGTTATTGGCGAAACCGGTTTCGGCACCGGGCTGAATTTTTTGTGCGCATGGCAGCTGTTCGAGCAACATGCCCACCCCGATGCGCGCCTGCAGTTCATCAGCGTCGAAAAATACCCGCTGACCCGCACCGACCTGCAACGCGCGCTGGCCCTGTGGCCGGAGCTGACGCCCCTCTGCGAACAATTGCTGGCCGTGTATTTTGCAATCCATCCGGGCTTTCAGACCCTGACCCTGGCCGATGGCCGGGTCACGCTCACGTTGTTGATCGGCGATGCACTTGAACAGTTGCCGCAACTCGACGCCAAAGTTGATGCATGGTTTCTCGACGGTTTTGCCCCGGCGAAAAACCCCGACATGTGGACCCCGGAACTGTTCGCGCAATTGGCACGCCTGGCGGCACCCGATTCGACAATCAGCACATTCACCAGCACCGGCTGGGTACGCCGCGCACTGAATGACGCCGGATTCAAGATGCGCCGCACGCCAGGCATAGGCCATAAGTGGGAAATCCTGCGCGGCACCTTTGTCGGCTTGCCGGACACCGCTTCAACAGCACCCACAGTCAAACCCTGGTTTGCCCGCCCGCCCCGGATCAAAGGCCCGCGTACAGCACTGGTCATCGGTGGCGGCCTGTCGGGTTGCGCCAGCGCCAATAGCCTGGCCCGCCGCGGCTGGACGGTGATATTGCTGGAGCGCCACGAAAGACTGGCCAAGGAAGCGTCGGGCAACCCGCAAGGCGTTCTGTACCTCAAGCTCTCGGCACACGGTACGACTTTGTCGCAGATGATCGTCAGCGGCTTTGGCTACACCCGTCGTCTGCTGGAACACCTGCAGCGCGGGCGCGACTGGGATGATTGCGGGGTCCTGCAATTGGCTTTCAACGCCAAGGAAGCCGCACGACAGGCCCAACTGGCCGCAGCCTTTCCCCCGGCGCTGGTGCATCTGCTTGACCAACCCCAGGCACAAGCCCTGGCCGGGATCGAACTGGCCCACGGCGGCCTGTTCTACCCCGAAGGCGGCTGGGTTCACCCTCCAGCGCTTTGCCACTACCAGGCCCTGCACCCCAAGGTTCGGGTGCTGACCCACCATGACATTTTGCAACTGCACAAGGTCAATGAGCAATGGCAGGCGTGCCACAACGACCAGGTACTGGCCAGCGCTCCGGTTGTCATTCTGGCTGGCGCTGCCGAGGTCAAGCGCTTCCCGGCCAGCAGCGGCCTGCCACTCAAACGGATTCGCGGGCAAATCACTCAACTGGTAGAAACCCCTGCCAGCGCCGTATTGAAAACCGTAGTGTGTGCCGAGGGCTATGTGGCTCCTGGCCGCCTCGGTGAGCACACGCTGGGCGCCAGCTTCGACTTTGATAACGAAGACCTGACCACCACCCCGCAGGGGCATCAAGGTAACCTCGAGCTGCTCGAGGAAATCTCACCGGACCTGGCCCATCGGCTCGGTGACGAACAACTCAACCCTGACACCCTGCGTGGATGGGCAGCGTTCCGCTGCACCAGCCCGGACTACTTGCCAATTGTAGGCCCGCTCGCGGATCCGGAGCAGTTCGCCAGCGCCTATGGCGTGTTGCGCAAGGATGCCCGACAGGTGCCTGACGTCCCCTGCCCGTGGCTTGATGGCTTGTACGTCAACAGCGGCCACGGCTCTCGCGGGCTCATCACCGCACCCCTGTCTGGCGAAATACTCGCCGCCTGGATCAACGATGAACCCCTGCCCGTATCCAGAGCAGTGGCCGAAGCCTGCCTGCCGAACCGGTTCGGGCTGCGGGCCCTGATCAAAGGGCTGTAGAGGGCGACCCCTCAAGGGACTTGGGCGCCAGCAGCGCCTCGGTCTTTTGCAGGCTCCAGACATCGACAGCCGCGTCCATCTGATGGCGAACTTCGCTGACCTCGCGCAGATAGCGCTCACTGTTCATTTCTGGAGATCTTTTAAGCAAGTTGCTTAACGCCTCGAAGTACGGCTCGGTCAGCGCGCCATATTGCGTCCTGTGGGTACGTATCAAGTACTCCCGCCAAAACTGGCGGGTGCTGATAAAGATGTTCAGCGAGGCCGTTTTCTCGGCCTTTTCGACTTCCAGCCGCGCAATGTCCAGATCTGCCTGAGTCACCCCGGCCAGTGATTTAAACGCCATGCTTTCAGGTTGCCCCGGCAGCTCAAGGGCTCGCGCCAGGCCCACACGGTAAGCCAGGTGCATCTCAAGCTCGTCCGGTGCCGGGCCTGCCCCCTCAAGGCGTAACAAAAAGTGCTCGTGGGCGATTCTGGCGAGCCTGTCGAGCCTGAAAAGCCCTTTGCCCAGAGTCAGCAGTTGCTGCTTCTGAGGCGAGCCCGCGCCTGAAAGCCCGGACAGTTCCATTTGCACTTCCATCTCGCTGAACGTAAAAGCCACACTGTCTGTACAGCTACGCGGCGAAGCCGCAATATCCAGCACATCACGGCGCAAGGAGGAGCTCTCGTTGGCCGCTTCAATCATTTCCCAGACACGTCGGCTGAAATCCTGACGCACTTCATGGGCGTCCGCAGTCGATGTCAAACGGCTGAGCACCGTAAAAAAATCGTCTGAAGCCGCATCGGCTCGCAAGCTGTTCCATAACAGCTCTCTTCTTCGCAATTCCTGAGCGGTAATACCCGCCGTCCAGAACTCGAACGCCGCCGCCTCGCTCATCAACTGTTCGCTGTTGATGCCCATGCTGCTGCCACCCTGCATGGCATAGCGGGCCAGACGCAGGCGGCTGGTGGCGGACAACGGGTTGCCGGCCAGGGAAATATTGCGCGTCACAGTGGGTGAGGCCTGATAGACATGTTCAGGTATGTCGATAATACGGTTTTCCCGCAGATCGGCCGACTCAAGAAACGGGCGGGATATCAGGTCTTGCGGCCATTGGTCGATCCAGGTACGACGCAAATAGACCCGACGCAAAAAACCCAGATTACTGAGGCTAAGGTTCGGACCCAGCAGGTTGTCATTGAGGTTGAGCACTTGCAGCTTGCCCAGCGAGTTCAATACCGACAGGTTGCCCGGGTTCAGATACAACAGGTTACGGGCCAGGGACAAACGCTGCAGATTGGGCATGCGCTCCAACTGCCTGGGCAGGTTGACCATGCGATTGTTATCCATTTCAAGGGCAACCAGCCCGCTGAAATGTTCAAGGAATGCATTGGCCGTGTCCCGGCAATTCATGTTGCTGAGTTTCAATTCCCGCACATGGCTGAAGTCGGCAATGGCTGGCAGATCCGGAAAGTTGCCCAATCGAAAGCCGTCCAGGCTCAGGCTGTGCAACTCTTCGTTGTGAGCCCAGGGAATATGAGCGGGGTTTTTACGCCAGCAACGCTCAATCAGCCCTGCAGCCTGATATCGGTTCTCGGGGTAGTCATATAGGGTATCGGTCGGAACAACTTCACCCGGAGTGGCATCGATCCAGGCTTGCAGGCTCGTTAGCAAGGCCCTTCTCTCGCGCTTGCGCTCACGCAGGATATTGAGCGGTTCAAGCCCCCGCTCGACCAGGGTGTCGAGGTATTCAATGACTTGCTCATCTTCAAAGTCGGAGTAAATCCTGCGCACACGGCGCTGCAATTCCCAGGAGTGCTCACCGGATGTCATTCCGCACAGGGGGTAGCCCACCTGACCATCTGCCAGGGTAATCGGCGGTTTGAACCCCGGTTTGATCGGCTGTATGCGCAACACCTGGGCGGACTCCTGACGGGCATTGGCCGCCCGCTTTGCCAGGGCCGCATTGAACGCCGGGGCATCCGTGTTTGCAGCAAAGCCCATGGCATCGCGCTCAAGATCGGTCAGGGATTCAAACACGGCAGTGGATAATGGCAGAGGACCGCCAGGCTCAAGCAAATGGACATGACCGCGTGGCCGGTAACGCTCGTAGCCCCGCAGCGTTTTGACCAGCACGTGCGGTGGGGTCGTCTGTACGCCGCCCCAATAATGAGTCATGGCGCCTGAAATCGAATCTTCGCGAATCTCCAGCGCCTTGTCAGCAGGCCAGCCGGGCAGTTGATCCAGATAATGCAAGGCCAGCCGCTCAGTGTCGTCATTGGCCTGATGCTCAAGATAAAAGCCTTCGATCGCCCGGTTTATCCTGGCCTCACGCAGGTGCATGCGCGCCAGCTCGGCCAGTTCCAGCGGCACTCTGCCCCTGCGCAAATGTTCAAGCTGCGGATTACTGGCCGACTCAACCAACGCTTGCGCTACCGTACGGGGCAACCCCGGAAAGTCACGTTCGATGGGCAAGGCTTCTGCCGCAGACGAGATATTGAAAAGCCCATACAACCTCTCGAAGACCTGACGTTTGTTATCCCGCGCATGACTGCCCAATACCAGGGCCAGTCTGCGGGCCAGTGCCCCCGGAGCAGGCAGGTCATTGCCCAGCAGTGCCCTGACCTGTGAGTCGGACAAGGCCGCAAGAACAGCATCCAGCAACTTGCCTTGCTCAACGACAGAGCTTGTCAGGTTGATATGGGACGTAGCCGGCCACATCACACTGGCATAGTGCGCAAGGCGGTTTCCCGTATCGTCGGCAACCGTCAACACCTTGCCCGCTGGCCATTTCGGCAATGCCGGCAAGAGCTGTAATTGCAGCTCGCTCCAGCGCCGGGAGGCATACTGGTCGGTACTCATCTGTGCGACAAAGGTGTCGATAAGCTGGTTGATTTCAAAGCGCTTGAGGCTGACTTTCAGCAAGGAAGGCGGCGCCAGACTTTCCAGATGCATGCGGCGCAGGACGCCCGGTGCCGTGTCAGTCAGTTCCCGAATCCGTTCCAGTGTCTGCCTGTCCAGTGCTGCTGTTGCCGATCCCAAACGGCCCAGCAGCGTCGCACTGTCTTGCCACTCCAGTGGCCGCTCATGGGCATGCTGCCAGGCCCCTTCGTTGTTATGTAGCAAGGCAGGCCTGAAAGCATCGGCCCTGCGCGGATGAGGTATGCGCCATTGCCTGCGCTCGCTGTCGAATTCGACAGGATAGTGCTTGCCGTCCACGTCTACATACTGCCTGCCATGAAGGCTGAGTAAACCTTGGGCATCAGCTGTATAGCGATGCTCGCCCATTACTTTATGCTCGTAGTGCTGCAGGTTTTTATTCCATAACCGGGTGGTGCCATCATCACGACTGACGGGTTGAAAGCCTTCAAAGTGCGCCCGGGTGGCTGCGCTCAAACGACTGGCAGCGGCTTTGACAGCTCCCAGCCCGACCACTACCCCTGCGTTGACGGCCAGATCCGTGGCGACATTGAGCAAGTGCTCGCGAGCATGGTCAACATCGCCCTGGGCCCAGTCTTCCACCCCCTCATAGACTTCTTTGAGCATCTCCCCAATGGCCACCGCCAGCATCAGATCGCCCAGCACCGGCACAAAAAGGGCCGCGACGTTTACCAGAAACAACCCTGCCGTTTTGTACATCTGCCAGCGCTCTTCGCGTTCGCGCTCGTCCAGCACGCCGGTGGGCACGGCCAGTTGCCGGGCATCGGCAAACATGTTCCTGAGCTGCACCGTGCACAGGTAATGCGCTGCGCTGATGGTCAGAGGGGTTGCGGTAAGGGCCAGATGCTCGGGCCTGCCAGCGACCTTTTGCATAAACAGCGGCCGTACATTCAAGGCGGTGAAGCGGGAGAAAAACCTGGCATACGCCGGATCCAGCAGGCGATGCTTCAACTCATCGGTGAATACCTGCAATGAACTGAACTCGAACAAGGGTGCCCGCGGGTCATTGGGGATATAGGCAATCAAGCGGTTGCCGGGGTGCAACAACAAGGTGTCGGAAGAGAAGACCACCACCCCGTCAATTTCCGTGTCCAGTATCGACAAGGAACTTGGCACCATCGGCTTGCCGTCCAGTTGCACCCCGTGCACCTGGGCAGTACTGGCGGGCAGAGCCAGGGCGGCAAGCAGTGTGGTATAGGCTGCCTGACTGATTTGTTTCTTGAGGTAGGCGACATGCGCGTCGACCGCCATGTCATGGGTTTTTAAAAGCCTGAGGTTCGACTCTGTCGCCAAATGCCTGGGCCCGGGAGTTCCCGACGCCGTAACGCCCAAAGCATGCTCCAGATACTGTTGATACTTGAGCCCCAGATCCAGCCTGCGGCATAGCGCGGCAAAGTGGCAGGGCTCGAGAGGGCTGATCTGCTGAGGATGGCCACCGTAGCGGATATGGCTTTGCGGATTAAAGCCGTTTGCAAGGGCCTCGTCGGCCGAAAAATTCTGCAGGGCTGCCCACAGCAGGGTTTTCGGCTCGTCATGCACCAGGTAATGGCGAACGGAACTGAACAACGTGATATTGGGGATCAGGTGAACATGCACCACCGCCAGATAGTCACGGTGAATATTCAGTGACGACCCGAACTCACGCCTGACCTCGGCTGCCAGCAATGCCCCGCAGTACACCTCGACACTTTGCAGCTCACCGAACTTCTTGCCGACCAGGCCATGATAGAAACGGCTACTGGCCATGGATGCATTCATGGCCGCAATGACCTGTGGATCAGCGCCCAACAACCATTTGGGCATATGGCTGTGGACCAGCTCCAGGGGTTCCAGGTCACTGAGCGTGGTATCGCGAGCATCCAGCGGGGGCATATGGCGGGGCATATCCGGTCTTCTGCAGGTCAGAGAGCGCCTAACCTAACGTGGCGTCGCAGGGGATGTGACATAGATAAATAGTGCTCTTCAGCCAAAACCCTGCTGGCCTCCCAAGCCCCGACAAAACAACCACTTGTAACTTTTATTGAACGATCCGGGCACAGGTCACTCGATAAAACACGGTCATTTATGCCGGAGCGAGTGCCTTGTGCCTTGCACCGCAAGGGCTGGCGATGCAGTCAAAAACTGCATCGCCCTTTAAAACCGGGCCCAAAGCGCTACCAGGCGTCCTGCAAAGACGCTGACTCATCCCTGTAGCACCACATGCCGAAAGACCAAGGATTTACACACCATGTGCGGATTAGCTGGCGAGTTACGTTTTGATCAACACCCTGCCGACCTGGCAGCCATCGAACGCATCACCCACTACCTTGCACCACGTGGCCCCGATGCCTGGGGTTTTCACAGCCAGGGGCCGATAGCCCTGGGCCATCGCCGCCTGAAAATCATGGATTTGTCGGATGGTTCAGCCCAACCGATGATCGACAGCCAGCTGGGTTTGTCGCTGGCCTTCAACGGCGCGATCTATAACTTCCCCGAGCTGCGCGCCGAGCTTGAAGCCCTGGGCTACAGCTTTTATTCGGGTGGCGATACCGAAGTTCTGCTCAAGGGCTATCACGCCTGGGGCGAAGCGCTGCTGCCCAAGCTCAATGGCATGTTTGCCTTTGCCATCTGGGAACGCGATGCCCAGCGCCTGTTTCTGGCCCGCGATCGTCTGGGGGTCAAGCCGCTGTATCTGTCGCGTACCGGTGAGCGCTTGCGCTTTGCCTCGACCCTGCCGGCGCTGCTCAAGGGCGGTGATATCAGCCCCATGCTCGACCCGGTGGCGCTTAATCACTACCTGAATTTTCATGCCGTTGTACCAGCGCCACGCACGCTGATTGCCGGTATCGAAAAGCTGCCACCCGCGACCTGGTTGCGTATTGACGCCAATGGCCACACCGAGCAAAAAACCTGGTGGACCCTGCCCTACGGCCCCCGTGCCGATGAAGTCAATCTGACCCTGGAAGATTGGCGCGATCGTGTCCTCGACAGCACCCGCGAAGCCGTGGCTATCCGCCAACGGGCGGCGGTGGATGTCGGCGTGCTGCTCTCTGGCGGTGTCGACTCCAGTTTGTTGGTGGGGTTGTTGCGCGATGTGGGCGTACAGGATCTGTCGACTTTCTCCATCGGCTTTGAGGACGCAGGCGGCGAGCGCGGGGATGAATTCCAGTATTCGGATTTGATTGCCCGGCATTACGGCACGCGCCATCACCAACTGCGCATTGGCGAGCACGAAATCATCGAGCAACTGCCAGCGGCCTTCCGCGCCATGAGCGAGCCGATGGTCAGTCATGACTGCATCGCCTTTTATCTGTTGTCGCGTGAAGTGGCCAAGCATTGCAAGGTGGTGCAAAGCGGCCAGGGCGCTGACGAACTGTTTGCCGGCTATCACTGGTATCCACAAGTAGATGGCGCCAGCGATCCTTATGCCGCGTACCGCGAAGCCTTTTTCGACCGCAGTTACGACGAGTACAAGGCCACCGTCCAGCCACAATGGCTGACAGCCAATGACGCCGCTGGCGACTTTGTGCGTGAGCATTTCGCACAGCCGGGGGCCCAGGCCGGGGTGGACAAGGCCTTGCGCCTGGACAGCACCGTGATGCTGGTGGATGACCCGGTCAAACGGGTGGACAACATGACCATGGCCTGGGGCCTGGAAGCCCGCACGCCGTTTCTCGATTACCGCCTGGCCGAGCTGTCAGCGCGGATTCCAGCGCGCTTCAAACTGCCCGACGGCGGTAAGCAGGTACTCAAGGAAGCCGCACGACTGGTGATCCCCAGCGAAGTCATCGACCGCAAAAAAGGCTATTTCCCGGTGCCGGGGCTCAAGCACTTGCAGGGCAACACCCTCAACTGGGTGCGCGACCTGCTGCTGGACCCGAGCCAGGATCGCGGCCTGTTCCAGCCAGCCATGCTTGACCAGTTGCTGACCAACCCGCAAAGCCAGCTGACCCCCCTCAACGGCTCCAAGCTGTGGCAACTGGCCGCCCTGAACCTGTGGCTGAGCGAACAAGGAATCTGATCGATGAAACCTCTCGCTACGGCTTATAGCCAGCGTTTACTGCGTGGCCAGACGCCTTCCTATGAACGCCTGCAAGCCCGCTTTGCCGAGGATGGCAGCGAACTGAATGCCTGCCCCGTGGCCGTACACTGCGGCTGGGGCCGGCTGTTGATCGGGCATACCTTTCCCGATCCCGTCACCCTGGCCGAAGAGCTGCTCAACGAGCAGCCCGGCGAGCGCGATATTGCCCTGTATGTCGCCGCGCCCCAGCAGGTGCTGGCGCAGTCGCCGCAACAACTGTTTCTCGACCCCTCGGATACGCTGCGCCTGTGGTTTACCGATTACCGCCAGGCCACCCGCGTGTTTCGCGGCTTCCGTATCCGCCGCGCACAAAGCGAGGCGGACTGGAACGCGATCAACACCCTGTACCTGTCACGCTCCATGCTGCCCATCGACCCGACCCTGCTGACCTCGCGCCACGACGGCGGCCCGGTGTACTGGATGGCCGAAGACGAGGACAGCGGCGCGGTGATCGGCAGTGTCATGGGCTTGAACCATCACACCGCATTCAACGACCCCGAAAATGGCAGCAGCCTCTGGTGCCTGGCGGTCGACCCGCTCTGTTCACGCCCGGGAGTGGGTGAAGTGCTGGTGCGGCATTTGGTCGAGCACTTTATGAGCCGCGGCCTGAGCTATCTCGACCTGTCGGTGCTGCATGACAATGCCCAGGCCAAGAACCTGTATGCCAAACTGGGGTTTCGCACCCTGTCGACCTTTGCCATCAAGCGCAAGAACGGCATCAACCAGCCGCTGTTTCTAGGGCCTGGCCCCGAAGTCGGACTCAACCCCTATGCCAGCATCCTCGTTGAAGAAGCCTACAAACGTGGCATCGACGTGCAAATTGACGACGCGGCCGCCGGCCTGTTCACCCTTAGCCACGGCGGGCGACGGATTCGTTGCCGCGAGTCCCTCAGCGACCTGACCAGCGCCATCAGCATGAGCCTGTGCCAGGACAAGTGCCTGACCCACAAGGTGCTCAGCCTGGCCGGCCTGAACGTGCCGATCCAGCAACTGGCGGGCAATGCCGATGACAACCTGGCGTTTGTCGAAGAGCACGGCCGGGTGGTGGTCAAACCGGTGGATGGCGAGCAAGGCAATGGCGTAGCGGTGGACCTGGACAGCATCGAACAGGTGCAACAGGCCATCGAGGCAGCGCGGGCGTTCGACAGCCGGGTGCTGCTCGAGAGCTTTCACGAAGGCCTCGACCTGCGCATCGTGGTGATCGGCTTTGAAGTGGTGGCTGCCGCCATCCGCCGTCCCGCGCAAGTGATCGGCGACGGTCAGCACCGCATTCAGCGCCTGATCGAGGCGCAAAGCCGCCGACGCCAGGCCGCCACCGGTGGCGAAAGCCGCATCCCGCTGGACGCTGAAACCCTGCGCACCGTGCAGGCCGCAGGCTATGACTACGACAGCATCCTGCCCGCCGGGCAAGTACTGGCCGTGCGCCGCACCGCCAACCTGCACACCGGCGGCTGCCTGGAAGACGTCACCGCCGTGCTGCACCCGGTGCTGGCCGACGCCGCCATTCGCGCAGCCCGAGCCCTGGATATTCCGGTGGTGGGGCTCGACCTGATGGTGCCCGCCGCCGACCAACCCGACTATGTATTTATTGAAGCCAACGAACGCGCCGGGCTGGCCAACCATGAACCACAGCCCACCGCCGAGCGCTTTATCGATCTGTTGTTTCCCCACAGTCAGCCTGCTCAATAGCTGACCGGCCCTCAGGAGTTTTTATGAACCGCAGCCTCCCTGAACCCGACCTCGACTACCTGCAACGGGTATTGCTGGAAATGCTCGCCATTCCCAGCCCCACCGGTTTTACCGACACCATCGTGCGCTATGTCGCCGAACGCCTCGACGAATTGGGGATCCCTTTTGAACTGACCCGCCGCGGCACCTTGCGCGCCACCCTCAAGGGCCAGAAAAACAGCCCGGACCGCGCCGTGTCCGCGCATCTGGATACGATTGGCGCCAGCGTGCGGGCGATCAAGGACAACGGCCGGCTGGTGCTGGCACCTGTTGGTTGCTGGTCGAGCCGGTTTGCCGAAGGCAGCCGCGTCAGCCTGTTTACCGACAACGGCGTGATCCGTGGCAGTGTCCTGCCATTAATGGCTTCTGGCCATGCCTTCAATACCGGCGTGGATGAACTGCCGATCAGTTGGGACCATATCGAGTTGCGCCTGGATGCCTACTGCGCCACCCGCGCGGATTGCGATTCCCTGGGGGTCAATATTGGTGACTTCGTAGCGTTCGACCCACTGCCGGAATTTACCGAAAGTGGCCATATCAGTGCGCGGCATCTGGATGACAAGGCGGGTGTGGCGGCCCTGCTCGCCGCCCTGAAAGCCATTGTCGACAGTGGCGAACAGCCCCTTATCGACTGTCATCCGCTGTTTACCATCACCGAAGAAATCGGCAATGGTGCGGCAGCGGCCTTGCCGTGGGATGTGAGCGAGTTTGTCGGGATTGATATTGCTCCGGTGGCTCCGGGCCAACATTCCAGCGAGCATGCGGTCAGTGTGGCGATGCAGGATTCGGGCGGCCCCTATGACTATCACCTGTCGCGGCATTTGCTGGGGCTGGCCAGTGACAATGAGTTGCCGGTGCGCCGGGACATGTTCCGTTATTACTTCAGCGATGCTCATTCGGCCGTGACGGCGGGGCATGATATTCGCTGTGCGTTACTGGCGTTTGGCTGTGATGCCACCCACGGGTATGAGCGCACCCATATTGATAGCCTGGCGGCGTTGAGTCGTTTGCTGGGTGCCTACATCCTCAGCCCGCCGGTGTTTGCCAGCGATGCCCAGCCGGCGCAGGGCTCACTGGACCGCTTCAGCCATCAGATCGAACATGATGCGCAGATGGAAAGCGATACGCGAGTGCCGTCGGTAGAGAGTCTGGTGGGGGAAAATCGGAGCTGAAGCAAAGCCCTAACCCTCTCCCAGAGGGAGAGGGTTGGGGTGAGGGCAGACGTCAGACCTGAGCCTGAGCCCCTTCAAACCATGCCAGTTTCTCACGCAGCAAAACCACTTCGCCCACGATCACCAGCGTAGGCGCATGCACTTCATGCTCCGCCACCAATGTCGGCAAGTCGGCCAGGGTACCGGTAAACACGCGCTGGTTGGACGTAGTGCCCTGCTGAATCAACGCAGCCGGGGTATCAGCCGAACGACCATGCTTGATCAACTGCTCGCAGATGATCGGCAAGCCCACCAGGCCCATGTAGAACACCAGAGTTTGCGCCGGAGCAACCAGGTCGCTCCAGGGCAGGTTGCTGGTGCCGTCTTTCAGGTGGCCGGTAACAAAGCGCACAGACTGCGCGTAGTCGCGATGGGTCAACGGAATACCGGCATACGCCGCGCAACCACTGGCGGCGGTAATACCCGGCACCACCTGGAACGGAATCCCGTGGGCGGCCAGCTCTTCGATTTCTTCACCGCCACGGCCAAAGATGAACGGATCGCCACCTTTGAGCCGCACCACGCGCTTGCCCTGCTTGGCCAGATCGACCAGTTGCTGGTTGATCTGGTCTTGTGGCACCGCATGCTCAGCGCGACGCTTGCCCACATAAATACGTTCGGCATCGCGACGGCACAGTTCAAGAATCGCCGGGGCCACCAGACGGTCGTAGAGCACCACGTCTGCCTGTTGCATCAGGCGCAGTGCACGGAACGTCAGCAGATCGGGATCACCCGGCCCGGCACCCACCAGATACACCTCACCGGTGGTTTCGACAGCCTGACCTTCAATCTTGGCCAGCAGCAAGCGCTCGGCTTCAGCGCCCTGCCCGGCCAGCAAACGGTCGGCAATCGGGCCCTGGAACACATCTTCCCAAAACCCACGACGCTGCTGCACATCCGGAAACAAGCCTTTGACCCGGCTACGGAAGCGCGCCGCAAGGCCCGCCAACTGGCCGTAGGTCGACGGAATCCAGGTTTCGATCTTGGCCCGGATCAACCGCGCCAGCACGGGCGCATCACCACCACTTGAAATGGCAATTACCAGCGGCGAACGGTCGACAATCGCCGGGAAGATCACGCTGCACAAGGCGGGCGCGTCGACCACGTTGACCGGCACGCAACGGCGATGGGCGTCGGCGGAAACCTGAGCGTTAAGTGGCTCATCGTCGGTGGCGGCGATGATCAGGACGCACCCTTCAAGGTCGGCCTCGGCATATCCGCGCAGCACCTGTTCGCCACCGCTGCTGTTTATCAACTCGCACAACTGTGGCTCCATGGCGGGTGCGACCACCCGCAGCACGGCACCGGCATCGGCCAGCAGGCGGGATTTGCGCAAGGCAATCTCCCCACCGCCAACCACCAGTACACGGCTGCCACGCAGGTTATGAAACAGCGGCAGAAACTCCATTTAGCCGATGACCTCAATACCGCCCATGTAAGGCTTGAGCACGTCCGGCACACGGATCGAACCGTCAGCCTGCTGGTAGTTTTCCAACACGGCTACCAGGGTGCGGCCTACCGCCAGACCGGAACCGTTAAGGGTGTGTACCAGTTCCGGCTTGCCGGTTTCCGGGTTACGGAAACGCGCCTGCATGCGACGGGCCTGGAAATCACCGCAGTTGGAGCACGACGAAATTTCGCGGTACTTGTCCTGGCTCGGGACCCACACTTCCAGATCGTAGGTTTTAACTGCGCTGAAACCCATGTCACCGGTGCACAGCGCCAGGGTGCGGTAAGGCAGTTGCAGCAGTTGCAGAACCTTCTCGGCATTGCCGACCAGGCCTTCCAGCGCGTCCATCGAGGTGGACGGTTCAACGATCTGGACCATCTCGACCTTGTCGAACTGGTGCTGACGGATCATGCCGCGGGTATCGCGCCCCGATGCACCGGCCTCGCTGCGGAAGCACGGCGTGTGCGCCACCAGCTTGATCGGCAGGGCCTTGTGTTCAACGATTTCGCCGGCAACGATATTGGTCAGGGTGACCTCAGCGGTCGGGATCAGGTAGAAATCGGCTTCGCCTTCACGGCTGATCTTGAACAGCTCTTCTTCGAACTTTGGCAACTGGCCAGTGCCTTGCAGCGCCGGGGCCTGTACCAGATAAGGCGTGTAGGCCTCTTCGTAGCCATGCTCACCGGTGTGCAGGTTGATCATGAACTGTGCCAGAGCACGATGCAGACGGGCAATCGGGCCGCGCAGCAAGGCAAAACGGGCACCGGACAGTTTGGCGGCGGTTTCAAAGTCCAGCCAGCCGTGCTGCTCGCCCAGGGCGACATGGTCCTTGATCTCGAAATCAAAGGCAGTCGGGGTGCCCCAGCGACGGATTTCGACGTTGCCGTCTTCGTCAGCGCCTACCGGCACGGACGCATCCGGCAGGTTCGGCAGGCCCAGCAGGATGGCGTCCAGCTCAGTCTGGATGGCTTCCAGTTCAACCTTGCCATTGGCCAGGTCGCTGCCCATGGTCTCGACGCTGGCCATCAGTGGCGCGATATCTTCACCGCGAGCCTTGGCCTGGCCAATGCTTTTGGAGATGGCATTGCGCTCGGCCTGCAGCTTCTCGGTCAGGGTCTGGACTTCTTTACGCTTGGCTTCCAGCGCGTCAATGCGCGCCACGTCCAGCTTGAAGCCACGGGATGCCAGGCGATCCGCTACGTCCTGCAGGTTGCTACGTAACAGTTTGGAATCAAGCATGTCGGTTTCTCGTTTATCAAAGTTTGGTCAAGGACAGGCCAGCCCAGGTTGCGAGCAGCCCGCCGAATACGCTGAGGGCCGCATAGCCCAATGCCAGTGGCACCTGCCCGCTTTCCAGCAGGCGCACCGTATCCAGTGAAAAGGATGAAAAAGTGGTCAAGCCACCCAGGAAACCGACCATCAGCCCGGCGCGGACTTCAATCGGTACTTCCGGGCGTATCAGAAAAAGTCCGTACAGGACGCCAATCAGCAGGCAGCCCACGATATTAACGGCCAATGTCGCGGTATAAAAGTGCCGCGGCCAATTGGCGTTGATCCAGTTACCCGTAGCGAAGCGCAACAATGTACCTGCAATGCCACCCACCGAGACCGCTGCAATCAATGGAATCACGGTTTTCTCCGCTGTTTGGGGCTGGCCCGGTCCAGTGCGGCGAGGTATTTCAACTTTTCGCCGATTTTGAGCTCAAGGCCCCGTGGCACCGGCTGATACAGGTTCAAGGGTTCAAGTTCGTCCGGGTAATAGTCTTCCCCGGCCGCGTACGCGTCAGGCTCGTCATGGGCATAGCGATACTCGTCGCCATAACCCAGTTGCTTCATCAGCTTGGTCGGCGCATTGCGTAAATGCAGCGGCACTTCCAGCGAGCCGTGTTCTGCCGCGCTGCGCAGTGCGGCCTTGAAACCCATGTACACCGCGTTGCTTTTCGGTGCGCAGGCCAGGTAAGTGATGGCCTGGGCCACTGCCAGTTCGCCTTCCGGGCTGCCGAGCCGCTCTTGCACATCCCAGGCCGACAGGCACAGGCTCAGAGCTCGCGGGTCGGCGTTGCCGATATCCTCACTGGCCATGCGTACCACGCGCCGGGCGATGTAAAGCGGATCGCAGCCGCCGTCGATCATGCGTGCAAACCAGTACAGGGCACCGTCAGGATTCGAGCCGCGCACCGACTTGTGCAAGGCAGAGATCTGGTCATAAAAGGCTTCGCCGCCTTTGTCGAAACGACGCTGGGTATCACCCAGCAGGTTGTGCAGCAGCTCGGTGCCAATTTCGCTGTGGTCTTCGGCGAGGTCCGAAGCGTTTTCCAGCAGATTGAGCATGCGCCGGCCATCGCCGTCAGTCGCCCGCAGCAAAATCTGAAAGCTTTCTTCGCCAAGGGTCAGGCCGCGCTTGCCCAGGCCCTTGTCTTCGGTCAGCGCACGCTGCACCAGCTTGCGTAGCGCCGCTTCGTCCAGGCTTTTGAGCACATAGACCCGCGCCCGCGAGAGCAAGGCGTTGTTCAGTTCGAACGAGGGGTTTTCCGTGGTGGCACCGATAAAGATCAGGGTGCCATCTTCGACGTAGGGCAAAAAGGCATCTTGCTGCGACTTGTTGAAGCGATGCACTTCGTCGACAAACAGGATGGTGCGGCGCCCATACTGGCCCGCCTGCTGCTTGGCGATTTCGACGGCCTGGCGAATCTCCTTGACCCCGGCCAAGACCGCCGAGACCGTTTCAAAGTGGGCATCCGAGACTTCCGCCAGCAGCCGCGCCAGGGTGGTCTTGCCCACGCCCGGCGGGCCCCAGAAGATCATGGAGTGCAGTGCACCCTGCTCCAGTGCCTCACGCAAGGGCTTGCCGCGGGCGAGCAGGTGCTGCTGGCCGACATACTCGTCCAGGTTGGCCGCACGCAAACGGGCAGCCAGTGGCTGGGCTATCGGGGCACTTCGAAACAGATCCATGGGCAGCGTTTGAAACCTCTTCCAGGGCTTATTCCTGGATAACATCAGCCCCTTTCGGGATATCGAACTTGAACTTGGAAGCCGGGATCGGCTCGTTGACCTTTACCCCGGTGAACAGGATGTTGGTGCGCTGACCCACGCTGTCGATCAACTGCATGTCGTTGATCTTGCCGCCGCGAAACGACAGGCGCAGGGAGTCGAACAAGGTGTCCTTGGTCTTGGGCTTGAGGGTGAAGTCCATTACATCACCGGCCTGTTTGGAGGTGATGTCAAAACTTTCGCTGATTTTTGATACATCACCGGACAGCAACAAGGCCGGGGTCTGGGTCAGGCGCTGATCGAGTTTCTTGATCGTAACCTGCTCCAGGTCCGGGTCCCACAGCGAGACTTTCTGGCCATCGGAGACCATCAGTTGCTCCTGGGGAGCATCGGTGTGCCAGTAGAACAGCCCAGGACGCTTTACCGACATTTCGCCGGCAGTTTCCTGCAACTGGGTGCCACTGCCGTCGAGGGTCAGCTGGGAAAAACGGGCCGTGATGGTATCAGAGCCCAACAGTTGGCCAAGACGCTTCACACTCTCGGCGTCGGCATGGGCCGACAGCGAGGAAAAGGCCAGTACCGGTAGCAACAGCATGCTGACAAAACGCATGGACATCCTCATTGATTAGTTAGAAGCCCTGGGGCTGATCAATCGCGCATCGGGGCCGGCGCCAGTACTTCGCGCGAGCCATTAGTGTTCATAGAGGTTACGACCCCGGCCATTTCCATGGATTCAATCATTCGCGCAGCGCGGTTGTAACCGATCTTCAATTTGCGTTGTACAGCAGAAATGGAGGCACGACGGCTTTCCAGTACAAACTGTACGGCTTCGTCATACAAGGCATCCGTTTCAGGGTCGTCCCCACCTTCGCTGCCACCGCCTTCAAAGCCGCTGCCCGCCTCTTCAACACCGTTGAGGATATCTTCGTTGTAGTCCGGAGCGCCGCGCAGCTTCCAGGCTTCAACCACGCGGTGAACTTCATCGTCGGACACAAACGCGCCATGAACCCGGATCGGCAAGCTGGTACCTGGCGGCATATAGAGCATGTCACCGTGACCCAGCAGTTGCTCGGCGCCACCCTGATCGATGATGGTACGCGAGTCGATCTTGCTCGATACCTGGAACGCCATGCGGGTCGGGATGTTGGCCTTGATCAGGCCGGTAATCACGTCCACCGACGGGCGCTGGGTCGCGAGGATCAAGTGGATGCCCGCAGCCCGAGCCTTCTGGGCAATACGGGCGATCAATTCTTCAACTTTCTTGCCGACGATCATCATCATGTCGGCAAATTCGTCGACCACTACCACGATGGTCGGCAACTTCACCAGCAACGGTGCTTCGTCGTGAATGCTTTCGCGCTTGTACAGCGGATCGACCAGCGGCTCGCCGGCATCCTGAGCGTCCTTGACCTTCTGGTTGAAGCCGGCGAGGTTACGCACGCCCATTTTGGCCATCAGCTTATAGCGGCGTTCCATCTCGGCAACGCTCCAGCGCAGGGCGTTGGCGGCGTCCTTCATGTCCGTTACCACCGGGCACAGCAGGTGCGGGATGCCTTCGTAGATCGACAATTCAAGCATTTTCGGGTCAATCATGATCAGTTTGGCGTCTTCCGGGCCAGACTTGAACAGGATCGACAGGATCATGGCGTTAACGCCTACAGACTTACCAGAACCGGTAGTACCGGCTACCAGCAAGTGCGGCATTTTCGCCAGGTCGGTGATCACCGGCCGCCCACCAATGTCATGGCCCAGGGCCAGAGCTACCGGCGACTTGGCGTTATCGTACTCAGGGGTCGACAACACTTCGGAGAAGCGCACGATCTGGCGGTCTTCGTTGGGAATCTCGATACCGACGGTGGTTTTGCCAGGAATGACCTCAACCACCCGCACACTGGTCACGGCCAGCGAGCGCGCGAGGTCCTTGGCCAGGTTGGCAATGCGGCTGACCTTTACGCCAGCAGCAGGTTGAATTTCGTAACGGGTAATCACCGGGCCCGGGTGGATGGAATCCACCGTCACTTCGACGCCGAATTCCTTGAGCTTGATTTCCAGCAAGTGGCCAACGGCCGCTAGGGATTCGGGGGAATAATTGAGCTGTTTTTTCTCGGCCGGATCCAGAATCGAGATCGGCGGCAAGGTACCTTCAACCGCGCTGTCCACAAACAACGGCGCCTGTTTCTCTTTTTGCACGCGCTTGCTCGGCTCGGGCGCCTTGGGCGGTGCCGGGGCAATCACTGCCGGCACGTGTTTTTCACGCTCGGACATGTGCTTGCTCAACGCCTGCTCGCGCTCGATCAGGCGCTCTTTGGCCTTGGCCTGCTCACGCTTGTCGGAAACGCTTGGCGCGACCACTTCATTGACCCGGGCATCCACTTCGCGCAGCTTGGCCTGCAGTTGCTTACGCTCGTTACGTTCGGCCCACCAACGGTTGGCTGCGCCCTGGATCAGCTCGAACAGGTCGAGGGTGATCTTGCCCGTCACGTCCATGACCTTGAACCATGACAGGTCGGTAAACACCGTCAGGCCAAACAGGAACAAGGCAATCAATAGCAGGGTACTGCCCTGGATATTCAGTGCATTCCTGGCCAGGTCGCCCAGGCTTTCGCCCAGCGCACCGCCCGCCCCCGCAGGCAGACCCGAGGCAGAGTGAAAATGGATATGGGCCAGCGCCGCACCGGAGAGCACCAGAAAAATCAGGCCGACCAGCCGCCACGAAAACAGCCAGCCGCTCCACTGCCAGGGCTGATGCCGCTCGCGGAAGATCTGGTAGGCCTTGACCGCCAGCAGCAGCGGAAAAATATAGGCAAAGTAACCCAGCACCATAAACAGGATGTCGGCACTGTAGGAGCCGGCTGGCCCGCCGAAGTTCTGTACATCGACAACCCGGCTGTTATGGCTCCAGCCGGGGTCATCCTTGCCATAGGTCAGCAGGGCCATCATCAGGAACAGGCACAGGGCGCCGATAGCGATCAATGCACCTTCCTTGAGCCGGTAGTGCAATTGCTGACGCCAGAGAGGAACTGCTTTGGGTGCTGCTGTGGATTTCTTCAAAACGGGTCTTTTCCTGCGCCTGTGGCGCGCCCAACTATTAATTGACTAATGTGACTGCAAAATACTGCTCATAGCGAGCAGACGACAAGTTCGGACTTGAAATGAGCCCTGCCCTTATTATTGCGTGCTGCAACGTGGAGCAGTTTAGATCAGCTCATACAGGCAGGCCATTGTACGGGTTTGAGCCGCTGATGCCATGCTGGCCATAACTCGCCGGGAAGCGCCAATTTGAGCATGTATTACCTTTTGTGACAAAGACTTATACCACCACCAAAACACAGCTTGTAATTAACTGGCAGATCGACTGAGACCGCACTTGCGTGACAGAGTTGCAGCCGCCCTCCCCTTCTTGTGCAAGACTCAATGCCATGCTGACCTGGTTAAAACGCGACACCCTGACATTTCCGCCACTGGCCAACGCCATGCGCGAACCCAACGGCCTGCTGGCCGCTGGCGGTGACCTGTCCGCCGACCGGCTGATCCAGGCCTATCGCCATGGCTGTTTTCCGTGGTTCAGCGAGGGCCAGCCAATCCTGTGGTGGTCGCCTGATCCGCGCACGGTGCTGTTTCCCGAAGAGCTGCATATCTCCCGCAGTTTGGGCAAACTGCTGCGCAAGCAACGCTACCAGGTGAGTTTTGACCGCGACTTCGCAGCCGTGATCCAGGCCTGTGCCGCTCCACGAGACTATGCGGATGGCACCTGGATTACCGACGACATGCAAAACGCCTATATCGAACTGCATGCCCGCGGCCATGCCCATTCGGTGGAAGTCTGGGACAACGGTGAGCTGGTGGGCGGTTTGTATGGCCTGGCCATGGGCCAGTTGTTTTTTGGCGAGTCCATGTTCAGCCGTGCCGACAACGCCTCAAAGTTCGGCTTCGCCACGCTGGTCAGACAGCTGCAGGCCTGGGGGTTTGTGCTGATTGACTGCCAGATGCCTACAGATCACCTGCAAAGCCTGGGTGCGCGTTCAATCCCGCGCCAGATATTTGCCGAGTATTTGCAAAAACATCTGGATCTTCCCACAACTGCGCAGTGGGTTTAGTAGGCGACTTTTGCGCGCTGGCTTACACTTAATTTAAAGATTTTCCGAGGGTTCATCATGACCGAGTTGGCGCGCTTGAAGTTTTATGCCACTCAACCTCACGCATGCAGCTACTTGCCTGGCGAACAGGCAACCACGCTGTTCCTCGACCCCAGCCAGCCGATGGATGTGCAGGTTTATGCCGATTTGTCCGAGATGGGTTTCCGGCGCAGTGGCGACCATCTTTATCGCCCGCATTGCCTGAAGTGCGATGCCTGCACCCCGGCGCGCATCCCGGTTGCCCGCTTCCTGCCCAACCGCCAGCAAAAACGCATTTTCAAGCGCAATGCCGACTTGCAGGTAGAGGCGGTAAAACCGGCGTTCAGTGAAGAGAACTTTGATCTTTACCAGCGCTATATCGAGCAGCGCCATGCCGATGGCGATATGTACCCGCCCAGTCGCGATCAATTTTCGGCCTTCCTGGTGCGCGACCTGGCGTTTTCCAGATTTTACGAATTCCGCCTTGATGGCCGTTTATTGGCGGTCGCCGTCACGGACGTGCTGCCCAATGGCCTGTCGGCGGTCTACACCTTCTACGATCCCGACGAAGAGCGGCGCAGCCTGGGGCGCTATGCAATCCTCTGGCAAATCGCCGAAGCGCGCCGCCTGGAGCTGGATGCGCTGTATCTGGGGTACTGGATCAAGAACTGCAAGAAGATGAATTACAAGACCGAATATCGGCCCATTGAGCTCTTAATCAATCAGAGATGGAGCTCTCTTGATTGAACCCTTGGCTTAACCCCCATTTTTCGGGCACAATGCACGCCGCTTTTGCCTGGCGCAGTTGCACCGGGCCATTCATTGGACACCGAGGGCTTTACTGCATGTCGAAAGAAGACAGCTTCGAAATGGAAGGCACTGTCGTCGACACCCTGCCCAACACCATGTTTCGTGTGGAGTTGGAAAATGGGCACGTCGTAACCGCGCATATCTCCGGCAAGATGCGCAAGAACTACATTCGTATTCTTACCGGTGACAAAGTGCGCGTCGAGCTGACGCCCTATGACTTGAGCAAAGGGCGCATCACTTACCGCGCTCGCTAAGCAAGTCAATACAAAACGCCCGGCTCTGCCGGGCGTTTTTGTTTGTCTGCGATTTGAGCCTGCCGTGGGAGCAAGCCTGCTCGCGAAGCAAACGACGCAATTTTTCGGGCAAACCGCAGTGATCCCTTCGCGAGCAGGCTCGCTCCCACAATCAGGGCTCAACATATAAAGTTTGAACTCCTGTAACTGTTTTGTCTTATTAGCTATATACCCAAACCTAACTTCCAAACTTCCTGAACCCTGGCTGTACCAGCCACACTTGCCGGGTTTAAACATTGACTTGCACCCGCGGCCTGAGTAGATTGCACAGGCCGGTCATTCAGGCCGCCTATAAACTTCACAAAAGAAGCCAATGGACACAGTATCTAGTCGCTGTCCGGTCACCGTCACTACGGCGATCCGGGCGCTAAATCCAGACATTGACAGGACTCGCCTGCACGGCGGGGTCAACTGCGCTAGAGCCTGACGCTCCATCGTAACGACCTCACCGGCGACAGTCCGGTCACGAGGTGTGTTATGACCTTTAAAACCCATGTACTACCCGGCGTTCAAGCCTTTGCCTCAAGCATGCGCGTGAAACTTTCACGCGAGCCCACCCTGGCCCGCTCGACCCGCTCACCCTTTTCCACATCCGTTGCCGACGCAAAACCTGCGCACCGCCAGGTGCATTGGCGCGTCAGCCCTGCCACAGGCCAACTGGAGCAGCGCTGGAGCATGGCCGACACCCAGGACCCGCAGAGTCGGTTCTTGCGCTGATTCATAATTAATTAAAACCCTGCCAACCCACTGGAGTTCCTTATGGAAGAAGCCAGTAGTCACCCGCTGCCCGCGTATTAATTACTTCGCAGCAGCGGGACTTTAAAGCGCACTTAACACTTCAATTAAACCGATTGCGAAGTTTGCGACTCGGCATACATTGGCACGCCTGTTAAAAGGCCATTCAATATATGCCCGGTCAAGAGTTGGCGACAGGAGTACTCATCATGAGCGCCGTAAAAAATACTAAAGTTCGGGACAAGAACAGCGCCAGCGACAGCAATAAACTGTCCATGCGTGCCGCTCGGGAAGCACAAAACGGCCTTTCAGCCACCCTGGCCAATGTACGCGCCACTACCGCAGGCCTGACCGAGCAGGAAGCCACTGAACGCCTGCAAAGCGATGGCTACAACGAAGTGGCTCACGACAAGCCGCCTCACGCACTGGTGCAGTTTCTGCTGGCCCTGCATAACCCTTTTATCTATGTGCTGCTGACCCTGGGTGTGATCAGCTTTGTCACTGACTACTGGCTGCCAGAACGCGATGGCGAAGAAGGCGACCTGACCAAAGTCATCATCATTGGCCTGATGGTTGGCCTCAGCAGCCTGCTGCGGTTCTGGCAGGAGCACCGCTCGGCCAAGTCCGCCGAAGCCCTCAAGGTCATGGTCCGCACCACCGCGACCGTGGTGCGGCGCGACAACAGCGGTACCCGCACCTCGGTGCACGAAGTACCGATGCGCGAACTGGTGGCCGGCGATATCGTGCAGCTGTCGGCCGGCGATATGATCCCGGCGGATATTCGCCTGATCGAGTCCCGCGATCTGTTTATCAGCCAGGCCGTGCTCACCGGCGAAGCCTTGCCGGTGGAGAAGTACGACACCCTGGGCGATGTGACACAAAAGTCCGCCTCCAGCACCGCCGCCGACCAGAGCAACCTGCTGGATCTGCCCAATATCTGCTTTATGGGCACCAACGTGGTCAGTGGCACTGCTCGCGCCGTAGTCGTGGCCACCGGCCCGCGCACCTACTTTGGCTCGCTGGCCAAGGCCATCGTCGGCTCGCGCACGCAAACCGCGTTCGATCGCGGAGTCAACAGCGTCAGCTGGCTGTTGATCCGCTTTATGCTGGTTATGGTGCCCATTGTGTTTTTCCTCAATGGTTTCTCCAAGGGCGACTGGGGCGATGCCTTCCTGTTTGCCCTGGCAGTGGCCGTGGGCCTGACCCCGGAAATGCTGCCAATGATTGTCAGCGCCAACCTGGCCAAGGGCGCAACGGCCATGGCCAAACGCAAGGTGGTGGTCAAACGCCTCAATGCCATCCAGAACCTGGGCTCGATGGACGTGCTGTGTACCGACAAGACCGGCACCCTGACCCAGGATCACATCATCCTCGAGCATCACATCGACGCCAGTGGCCAGCGCGATGAGTCGGTACTGGCCCTGGCCTGGCTCAACAGCCATCACCAAAGCGGCATCCGCAACCTGATGGATCAGGCCGTGGTGCAGTTTGCCCTGCAGGACCCAAAATTCAACGCGCCGCACAACTACAGCAAGGTCGATGAACTGCCCTTTGACTTCGTACGGCGGCGCCTGTCGATCATCGTCAAGGACAACCGTGGCGACCACCTGCTGGTGTGCAAGGGCGCAGTCGAAGAAATGCTCGGCATCGCCACCCATGTCATGGAAGGCGACACCCGCGTGGTTCTGGACCCCACACGCCGCGAGCAACTGCTGGCCCTGGCCAACGAGTACAACGAGGACGGCTTCCGCGTACTGCTGGTCGCCACCCGCGAAATCCCCAAGGCACAGGCGCACAAGCAGTACAACACCGCAGACGAGCGCGACCTGGTCATCCGCGGCATGCTCACCTTCCTCGATCCACCAAAGGAAACTGCCGGGCCGGCGATTGCAGCCCTGCAAGAAATCGGCGTAGCGATCAAGGTGCTGACCGGCGACAACGCTGTAGTCACCGGCAAAATCTGCCGGCAGGTGGGCCTGGAGCCAGGCACGCCACTGCTTGGGCCACAAATCGAAACAATGGACGACGCCGCACTGCAACTGGAGGTTGAGCAGCGCACGGTGTTTGCCAAGCTCACCCCACTGCAAAAATCCCGGGTGCTGAAAGCGCTGCAAGCCAATGGCCATACCGTCGGTTTTCTCGGTGACGGTATCAATGACGCGCCAGCCCTGCGCGATGCCGACGTAGGCATTTCGGTAGACAGCGGCACGGATATCGCCAAGGAGTCGGCTGACATCATCCTCCTGGAAAAGAGCCTGATGGTGCTCGAAGAAGGCGTACTCAAGGGGCGCGAGACCTTCGGCAATATCATGAAGTACCTGAACATGACCGCCAGTTCGAACTTCGGCAACGTGTTCTCGGTATTGGTAGCCAGCGCCTTCATCCCTTTTCTGCCAATGCTGTCGATCCACCTGCTACTGCAAAACCTGATGTACGACATCTCCCAGCTGGCCTTGCCGTGGGACAAGATGGACAGGGAATACCTGCAAAAACCGCGCAAGTGGGACGCCAAGAACATCGGCCGCTTCATGATCTGGATCGGGCCAACGTCGTCGATCTTCGACATCACTACCTTCGCCCTGATGTGGTACGTGTTCTCGGCCAACAGCGTGGAAATGCAGACCCTGTTCCAGTCCGGCTGGTTTATTGAGGGACTGCTGTCACAAACCCTGGTGGTGCACATGCTGCGCACGCGCAAGATTCCGTTCTTCCAGAGCACTGCAGCATGGCCGGTGATCATGATGACCCTCATCGTGATCGTGCTGGGTATCTACGTACCGTTCTCGCCCCTGGGCACCATGGTGGGCCTGGAACCACTGCCGTTGTCGTACTTCCCTTGGCTGGTGGCCACCCTGTTCAGCTATTGCTGTGTCGCGCAACTGATGAAAACGATCTACATCCGCCGTTTCAAGCAGTGGTACTGAGTTGAAACAACGCGGGCCGGCGCCACACCGCGCCAGCCCGCGCGCAAAAAATGAATGCGTGTTCTGTGGAGATTCCTCATGTCGGGAACCACTCTGTTACTCAACCTCGCGGGCGCCATCGCACTTTTGCTGTGGGGCACCCATATGATTTCCACGGCCCTGCTGCGCGGGTTTGGCACCCAGCTGCGCAACTGGATGGGGCGCAATCTGAATAACCGCTGGATGGCACTGATCAGCGGCATCGGCATTACCGGCGTACTGCAAAGCAGTACGGCGGTCAGCCTTATGGCCACGTCCTTTACTGCAGCTGGCACCCTGGGCCTGGCGCCCGCCCTGGCCGTGATGCTGGGGGCCAATATCGGCTCGACCCTGGTGGTACAACTGCTGAGTTTTGATACCTCGCTGGCAATGCCGGTGACTTTGCTGACAGGTTATATCGTCTTTCGCCTGCGCGATGATTCGCGGTTTGAAAGCGTCGGCTGCGCACTGATAGGCCTGGGCCTGATGCTGCTGGCCCTGGGCTTGCTCAGCGCCACTCTGGGCCATATGGAAGCCACCTCGGTGTTTCGCGCCATCATGCAAAGCCTGGAAGGCGATGTGATCATCGCGGTGGTCGCTGCCGTGCTGCTGACCTGGATCTGCCACTCCAGCGTCGCGGTGGTGCTGTTGATCGCCTCGCTGGCAGGTGCTGGCCTGATGACGCCCGCCACCGCCATCGCCTTGATGCTCGGCGCCAATATCGGCGGCGCCTTGCCCTCCGTGATGAGCGCCAGTTCGCCAGTGGCGCGACGTCTGCCTATGGGCAACTTGCTGGCGCGCCTGCTGGGCTCCCTGGCGCTGCTGCCCTGCCTGCCGCTGATAGCCAACTTGCTGGCTCGCAGCGATATCGGCCTGGCACATTGGGTGGTTTACCTGCATACCGCGTTCAATCTGCTGCTGGCCGTGGTGTTTATCGGCCTGACCGAACCTTGCGCACGCCTGCTGACTTACCTGTTTCCCCAGCAGGAGCCACCAGCAGACCCCGGCATGCCGCAATACCTGGACGAGGCCGGGCTTGAAGTGGCCAATATCGGCCTGTCCAATGCCGTACGCGAAGCCCTGCGCCTGGCGGACATGACCTCGCTGATGCTCAACCAGGTGTTGCAGCTGTTCGAGAAACCCGATCCGGACACAGCGGACAAGGTGCGCCAACTGGATCACTCCATCGACCTGCTAAGTGCCGCGATCCGCGCCTATCTTGCAGACATTGGCCAGGATGGCCTGAGCGATGACGATGCCGATCGCGCCCAGGAAGTGCTGATGTTCGTGATCAACCTTGAGCACGCCGGCGACATCCTCGGCAACCTCGCGCAACTGGCTGTTCGCCGCACACGCCGTGGCGAACGCTTTTCCTCATTCGAACTGATCCAGATCCAGGCCATGCACCTGGCCCTGCTGGACAGCCTGAACCTGGCCATTACCGCGTTTTTGCGTGAGGACGTGAGCGCTGCCAAGGCTCTGATCGGCCACAAGGAGACCGTGCGCAAGCTGGAAGCCAGCGCCAGCCGCGAGCACTTTCGCAAGCTGCAGAACGACAAGACGGCCTGGGCCGAATCCGGGGATATCTTCCAGCGGGTGCTGCGCGACTACCGACGCGTCCATCATCATATTGCCGCACTCGGCTATACGGTACTGGAGCGCAATACCGCGTCGGCCCAGGCCGCTTGATCGCAGACAGCAAAAAGGCGCCCAAGCACCAATGCAAACCAGTCATGGGCATTGTGGGAGCGGGCTTTCCCGCGATACAGACGACGCGGTTCAACTATCAAACCGCGCTGTTCCAATCGCGAGCAAGCCCGCTCCCACAGGGATTTTGCATCCCGCCCAACTGATCGTCACTGGCCCGAAGGCGCCTTTTATGACTAGGGTGTTACATCAAGCCATTTCGACTGCGGTTTCAAACTCGAAGGTCAACTCGCCGTTTTCCAGGTCGATGTGTACCACACCGCCATGATCGGCCAGTTCACCAAAGAGAATCTCCTCAGCCAACGGACGCTTGATCTTGTCCTGGATCAAACGGGCCATCGGCCGTGCCCCCATCAGCGCGTCATAACCACCCGCTGCAAGCCAGCCACGCGCCGCATCCGACACCTCGAGCTGCACGTGCTTGTCTTCCAGCTGCGCCTGCAGTTCGGTAAGGAACTTGTCCACCACATGCTTGATAACCTCATGGCTGAGGCGACCAAACTGGATAATGGTGTCCAGACGGTTACGGAACTCGGGGGTGAAGCTCTTCTTGATCGCTTCCATGGCATCGGAAGCATGATCCTGATGGGCAAAGCCCATCGAAGCCCGAGAGGCGGTTTCGGCACCGGCGTTGGTGGTCATGATGACGATCACGTTGCGGAAGTCCGCCTTGCGCCCGTTGTTGTCGGTCAGCGTGCCGTGGTCCATGACCTGCAGCAGCAGGTTGAAGACTTCAGGGTGCGCCTTCTCGATTTCATCGAGCAGCAGTACGCAGTGAGGTTGCTTGGTGATGGCCTCGGTCAGCAAACCGCCCTGATCGAAACCGACATAGCCCGGAGGCGCACCGATCAGACGCGATACGGTGTGGCGCTCCATGTACTCGGACATGTCGAAGCGAATCAGCTCGATACCCAAAGCTTTGGCCAACTGGCGTGCTGCCTCGGTTTTACCGACACCGGTGGGGCCTGCGAACAGGAACGAACCGACCGGTTTGTCCGGCGACTTGAGCCCCGCACGGGACAACTTGATTGCCGTGGACAACGAATCGATTGCCGCATCCTGGCCGAACACGGTCAGGCGCAGGTCGCGCTCGAGGTTGCGCAACAGCTCCTTGTCCGAGACCGAGACGTGTTTAGGCGGAATACGGGCGATTTTCGCCACGATATCTTCAACCTGCGCGACTTCAATGCGTTTAACCCGGCTTTCAACCGGTTGCAGACGCTGGAAGGCACCCGCCTCGTCGATCACATCAATGGCCTTGTCGGGCATGTGCCGGTCATTGATATAGCGCGAGGCCAGCTCCGCCGCTGCGCGCAGGGCTTCATCGCTGTACTCGATGCCATGGTGCTGCTCGAAACGACCTTTAAGCCCGCGCAGAATGCTGATGGTATCTTCAACCGAAGGTTCGGATACGTCGACTTTCTGGAAACGGCGCGCCAGGGCGCGGTCTTTTTCGAAGATCCCGCGAAATTCCTGGAACGTGGTAGAACCGATGCAGCGAATGTCACCCGAAGACAGCAGCGGCTTGAGCAGGTTGGACGCATCCATCACCCCGCCCGAAGCCGCACCGGCACCGATGATCGTATGGATTTCGTCGATAAAGAGGATCGCTTGCGGGCGTTTCTTCAGCTCGCCCAGCAGCGCCTTGAAGCGCTTCTCGAAATCGCCACGGTACTTGGTACCTGCCAGCAAGGCGCCGAGATCCAGGGAGTAGACGATGCTGTTAGCCAGCAGGTCAGGCACCTGGTTATCGACGATGCGCTTGGCCAGACCCTCGGCAATCGCGGTTTTACCCACGCCTGCCTCACCCACCAGTAACGGGTTGTTTTTACGCCGACGCGCCAGGATCTGGGCGACACGCTCAACTTCCATTTCCCGACCTACCAGCGGATCGATCCGGCCCTGGCGGGCCAGTTCATTCAGGTTACTGGCATAAGCGTCCAGAGGATTGCTGGAAGACGACGATTCGCCGCCCTCTTCATCCTGCATCTCATGATCGCTGTCGCTGTGCTCGCCATGCCCGGGCACCTTGGAGATGCCGTGGGCAATAAAGTTGACCACATCGATGCGCGCCACGCTCTGTTGCTTGAGCAGGAATACGGCCTGGCTTTCCTGTTCGCTGAAGATGGCTACCAGCACATTGGCGCCGGTGACTTCACGCTTGCCGGAGCTCTGCACGTGAAACACGGCACGCTGCAAGACCCGCTGAAAACCCAGGGTTGGCTGCGTTTCGCGGTCTTCGTCATGGACGGGGATCAGGGGGGTTGTGGAATCAATAAACTCTTGCAGGTCATGCTTGAGTTTTTCGAGGTTTGCGCCACAGGCGCGTAGAACGGTTGCGGCCGCCTCATTATCCAGAAGCGCTAAAAGGAGGTGCTCAACCGTCATGAATTCATGACGTTTGGAGCGGGCTTCCTTGAAGGCAAGATTGAGGGTGACTTCGAGCTCGCGATTTAACATGGCTTCACCTCATACCCAAGTGGTCGGCGTTAACCGTCCTTCTCGATTTCACAGAGTAGCGGATGCTGGCTTTCACGTGCGTACTGATTTACCTGCGCTGCCTTGGTCTCGGCAATGTCGCGGGTATAGATGCCGCACACAGCCCGTCCTTCTGTATGGACGGCCAGCATGACCTTGGTCGCCAATTCGCGATTCAAGTTAAAAAACACCTCAAGGATCTCTACAACGAAATCCATTGGCGTGTAGTCATCATTAAACAAAACCACCTTGTACATCGGCGGCGCCTGAAGCGCAGGCTTAGCCTCTTGCACAGCCAAGCCAGCGGAGTCTTCGTCATCAAAATCGGGGTGATCCTGATTAAATGTTAGTCGAGTCTGGCTGATTGCATGCATGGAAAGAAAGGTTCGTCGTTGGTTGTGCAACTACAGTGATGGAGGCAAAGGTGTCAAATTTCAACACCGCCGCCGCGTGACCTTGACTATCGGTAAAACGGTGTTACAACCATATAGTACCCACAGTGGGGAAAAATGGTCCGCGCAGTCAACCACTTTTACTGGTTTCTGTGCGAGTTGACTGGATGATACTCCAGTGATGGAGTTGTTTGCAGCAGAGGGATATGAGTATGCAAGGCAAGGTCAAGTGGTTCAACAACGCCAAAGGCTTCGGCTTCATTAATACGCAGGCCAAGGAAGGCATCGATGAACACGGAAACCCGATCGACTTTTTTGCGCATTTTTCGGCAATCCAGATGGACGGTTACAAGACGCTCAAGGCAGGCCAACCCGTGAGCTTCGAAATAATCCAGGGCCCCAAGGGCCTGCATGCTGTTGCAATCACCAACGCTCAAGTTCCAGCCAGCGCTTCAGCGACCGCGCAAGAGGTGACCAGCCTCCCGGTCTGACCCGCTGCCCAAGAAACCGGCCGATTCGATCATGCGAATCGGCCGGTTTTTTTATGCCCGTGCCATCACGAGGAAAAATTGAGGTTGCCGAAAAACCCCGTAATCACGGGGCAAACCGCGAAAAATCAGGGCATTTTGCCGCAGGGACTTAGACCAATGGATGATTCGTGTTAGGCCGCCCCCCTCGCAGCAACCTTGGTGACCTATGTATACTGCGCCGGTGACCATGGAGTCACCTGCAAACACATGCTGGAATGAGTCTTTCAGGCCTAGAAAGGCTGGGCCGTTACCCCGGCCCGACCGCTTGACGCTCTACTGATGCATTCACATCACCGCGAAGAACCTCGACTTTCGGCTCATTGTTCACTGTGAACGAAAGCGCCTACCCTGCGCATCTCGAGTATCTGAGCACGCTCAGCAAAGAAGAGAGTTAATCCGAAATGCCCAACCGTTCGAAGATCATCTATACCTTCACCGACGAAGCTCCGGCGCTCGCCACCTATTCACTGCTGCCTATCATCGAGGCGTTTACCGCCAGCGCCGATATCGCCGTTGAAACGCGCGACATCTCTCTGGCTGGCCGCATCCTCTCAAGCTTCCCCGAGCAATTGGGTGACAAGGCTGTAGCAGACCACCTCGCCGAACTGGGCGCCCTGGCCGTTACCCCTGAAGCCAACATCATCAAGCTGCCCAATATCAGCGCCTCGGTCCCGCAGTTGCAGGCCGCGATCAAAGAACTGCAAGCGCAGGGCTTCAACATCCCGGACTACCCGGAAACCGTCACCACTGACGCTGAAAAAGAAATCAAGGCGCGTTACAGCAAAGTGATGGGCAGTGCCGTAAACCCGGTACTGCGCGAAGGCAACTCCGACCGCCGCGCACCGCTGTCGGTCAAGAACTACGCGCGCAAGCACCCGCACAAAATGGGCGCTTGGGCTGCAGACTCCAAGTCCCACGTTGCTCACATGAGCGAAGGCGACTTCTACGGCAGCGAAAAAGCCGCTCTGATCGAAGCACCGGGCAGCGTTAAAATCGAACTGATCGCTCAAGACGGCACCACCACCGTCCTGAAAGAAAAAACCGCCGTCCAGGCCGGTGAGATCATCGATTGCTCGGTCATGAGCAAAAAAGCCCTGCGCGAGTTCGTAGCGGCCGAAATCGAAGACGCCAAAAAGCAGGGCGTACTGTTCTCGGTTCACCTGAAAGCCACCATGATGAAGGTTTCCGACCCGATCATGTTTGGTCAGATCGTGGCCGAGTTCTACAAGGATGCGCTGGAAAAACACGCTGACGTCCTCAAAGAAATCGGTTTCAACCTGAACAACGGTATCGGCGACCTGTACGCCCGCATCAAGGCGCTGCCAGCCGAGAAGCAGGCTGAAATCGAAGCCGACATCGAAGCCGTGTACGCCAACCGCCCTGCGCTGGCCATGGTCAACTCCGACAAAGGCATCACCAACCTGCACGTGCCGAGCGACGTAATCGTCGACGCCTCGATGCCGGCCATGATTCGTGATTCCGGCAAGATGTGGAACACCGAAGGCCAGCTGCAAGACACCAAGGCCGTGATCCCGGATCGCTGCTACGCCACCATCTACCAGGCCACCATCGAAGACTGCAAGAAACACGGCGCCTTCGATCCGACCACCATGGGCAGCGTGCCAAACGTTGGCCTGATGGCGCAAAAAGCCGAAGAGTACGGTTCCCACGACAAGACTTTCCAGATCAAGACCCCGGGCGTTGTGCGGGTAACTGACAGCAACGGCAACGTGCTGATGGAACAGAACGTCGAGGAAGGCGATATCTGGCGCATGTGCCAGGCCAAAGACGCGCCGATCCGCGACTGGGTCAAGCTGGCCGTCAACCGTGCCCGCGCCAGCAACACTCCGGCCGTGTTCTGGCTCGATCCAAAGCGTAGCCACGACGCCGAAATGATCAAAAAGGTTGAAACCTACCTGAAAGATCACGACACCAGCGGCCTGGACATTCGCATCATGGCGCCGGTAGAGGCCATGAAGTTCACCCTGGAGCGCACCCGCGCTGGCCTGGATACCATCTCGGTAACCGGCAACGTGCTGCGTGACTACCTGACCGACCTGTTCCCGATCATGGAACTGGGCACCAGCGCCAAAATGCTGTCGATCGTACCGCTGATGAATGGCGGCGGCCTGTTCGAAACCGGCGCCGGCGGCTCGGCCCCGAAGCACGTTCAACAGTTGCTGGAAGAAAACTTCCTGCGCTGGGACTCGCTGGGTGAGTTCCTGGCACTGGCGGCTTCCCTGGAGCACCTGGGCACAACCTACAACAACCCGAAAGCGTTGGTGTTGGCCAAGACCCTGGACCAGGCTACCGGTCAGTTCCTCGACAACAACAAATCGCCATCGCGCAAAGTCGGCAACATCGACAACCGCGGTAGCCACTTCTACCTGGCGCTGTACTGGGCACAAGCCCTGGCTGCCCAGACTGAAGACAAAGAGCTGCAAGCCCAATTTGCTCCAGTAGCAAAAGCCATGGCCGAGAACGAGGCAAAAATCGTTGCCGAACTCAACGCCGTGCAGGGCAAGCCGGTCGATATCGGTGGTTACTACCACGCCGATGCCGACAAGGTAAGCAAAGTAATGCGCCCTAGCGCCACACTGAACGCGATCATCGCTTCGGTGTAAGGGCAACAGGCAACACCACAGACCCCGGCCCACGACGCCGGGGTTTGTGTTTTTACGGCCTACACAAACCCGGTGGGAGCGGGCTTGCCCGCGATAGCATCACCGCGTAAAAAGCACAGACCGAAGCGCCTGCATCGCGAGCAAGCCCGCTCCCACAGGGGATATGCATCCACCTATAAACCGAGACCCACCCCATGGAATGGAAACCCCACATCACCGTCGCCACTGTCGTCGAAGACAATGGCCGCTTCCTGATGGTCGAAGAACTCAAGCGCGACCGCGCCGTGCTCAATCAACCGGCCGGTCATCTGGACCCCGACGAAAGCCTGATCGAGGCCGCCATCCGCGAAACCCTCGAAGAAACCGGCTATGACGTCGAACTGACCGGTGTGATCGGCATTTACCTCTACACCGCTCCCAGCAACGGCGTGACCTACCAGCGCATCTGCTTTGCCGGCAAGGCGCTCAAGCACCACCCCGACTACCAGCTGGACACCGGCATCATTGGCCCGCTGTGGCTGACTCGCGACGAACTGCTTGCACAGCGCGAACGCTGGCGCAGCGAGCTGACCCTGCAGTGCATCGATGATTATCTGGGCGGCAAACTGTTCGACCTGACGTTAATCCGCCCTTCGGTTTAGCCTTGAGCGCTCGGGCCTGCTAGAATCGCGTCCTTTTTCAAGACACTCATTGAATCCTTATGCGTGATCCAGCCCTAGTCGCCCCCGAAAAACAGCGCGTCATCGTCGGCATGTCCGGCGGTGTCGACTCTTCCGTTTCCGCCGTTCTGCTTATGGAGCAGGGCTACCAGGTGGAAGGCCTGTTCATGAAGAACTGGGAGGAAGACGACGGAACGGATTACTGCACCGCCATGGATGATCTGGCAGACGCCCAGGCCGTGTGCGACAAAATCGGCATCAAGCTGCACACCGCCAACTTTGCTGCCGAGTACTGGGACAACGTGTTCGAGCACTTCCTGGCCGAATACAAGGCCGGTCGCACGCCGAACCCGGACATCCTGTGCAACCGCGAAATCAAGTTCAAGGCTTTCCTGGACTACGCCCTGATGCTGGGCGCCGACCTGATTGCTACCGGCCACTATGTGCGCCGTCGCGACATTGACGGCCGTACCGAGCTGCTCAAGGGCCTGGACCCGAACAAAGACCAGAGCTACTTCCTGCACGCCGTCGGCGGCGAACAGATCGCCCGCACCCTGTTCCCGGTAGGCGAGCTGGAAAAACCGGAAGTGCGCCGCATTGCGGAAAAACACGATCTGGCCACCGCGAAGAAAAAAGACTCCACCGGGATCTGCTTTATCGGCGAACGCCGCTTCAGCGACTTCCTCAAGCAATACCTGCCGGCACAGCCGGGCGAGATCAAGACCACAGAAGGTGAAGTGATCGGCCGCCATCATGGCCTGATGTACCACACCATCGGTCAGCGCCAGGGCCTGGGCATTGGCGGCCTCAAGGACGCCAGCGACGAGCCGTGGTACGTGCTGGTCAAGGATCTGGAGCACAACGAGCTGATCGTCGGCCAGGGCAACGACCACCCGTGGCTGTTCTCCGGCGCCCTGCTCGCCTCCGAGATCTACTGGGTCAATCCGATCGACCTGAGCACCCCGCTGCGCCTGACGGCCAAGGTTCGCTATCGTCAGAGCGATCAGCCCTGCACCCTGGAAAAAACCGCCAACGGCTACCGCGCCACCTTCGACGACCCGCAACGCGCGGTCACCCCCGGCCAGTCCGTGGTGTTCTACGACGGCGAAGTCTGCCTGGGCGGCGGCGTGATAGAAGTGGCCGAGCCCTGGTCGAGCAAGGGCAAACGCCCATGAACGCCACTCAGGAGCAACTGGTAGCCCTCGGCGGCGTATTTCTGGCCGCGGTGCTGGTGGATAAAATTGCCAAGACCGGCCAGGTCAGCGAAGCCGACCTGAGCTGCATGCTCGGCAGCCTGCTGGTGCGTGACCCCAAGGACACCCTGGAAGTCTTTGGCGGCGACGACATCAACCTGCGCGAAGGCTATCGTGCCCTGATCGGTGCTCTTGAGCGCGATCCCAACACCCTGCAGCGCGAGCCCCTGCGTTACGCACTGTCGATGCTCGGCCTTGAGCGCCAACTGGCCAAGCGGGACGACATGCTGGAGCTGATCGGCAAGCGCCTGCCGCAGATCCAGTCCCAGGTCGAGCATTTCGGCCCGGCCCATGAAAACGTGGTGGCCGCCTGTGGCGCGTTGTACCAGGACACCCTGAGCACCCTGCGCCAGCGTATCCAGGTACACGGCGACATGCGCAACCTGCAACAACCGAACAACGCGGCAAAAATTCGCGCCCTGCTGCTGGCCGGTATCCGCTGCGCAAGGCTGTGGCGCCAATTGGGCGGCCACCGCTGGCAGCTGGTCATCAGCCGACGCAAGCTGCTCAAAGAGCTTTACCCGATGCTGCGCGGCAACTGAAACACGCCGGCAGGCACAGAATTTAAAATCGATACGCGTATGACGCCGGTCACTTGGCAACGGACCGGCCGTTTTTTCATGTATGATACGCGCCCCATTTCGTTGCCCGACTGTCCGAGAACACCCCATGAAGCTCTCTTCGCTCACTGCGGTTTCCCCTGTTGACGGCCGCTACGCCGGCAAAACCCAGGCCCTGCGCCCAATTTTCAGCGAATACGGCTTGATCCGTGCTCGCGTTCTGGTTGAAGTTCGCTGGCTCCAGCGCCTGGCCGCCCACGCTGCCATCCCTGAAGTCCCGGCCTTCTCTGCCGAAGCCAACGCCGTTCTGAATGAACTGGCCGAGAACTTCTCTCTTGAGCACGCCGAACGCGTCAAAGAGATCGAGCGCACCACCAACCACGACGTGAAGGCCATTGAGTACCTGCTCAAAGAACAGGCCGCCAAGCTGCCTGAACTGGCCAACGTCAGTGAGTTCATCCACTTTGCCTGCACCAGCGAGGACATCAACAACCTGTCCCACGCCCTGATGCTGCGTGAAGGTCGTGATGACGTGATGCTGCCGCTGATGCGTCAAACCGCAGAAGCCATCCGCGAACTGGCGATCAAGTTCGCCGACGTACCCATGCTGTCCCGCACCCACGGTCAACCGGCTTCGCCGACCACCCTGGGCAAAGAGCTGGCCAACGTGGTCTACCGTCTGGAGCGTCAAATCGCTCAAGTCGCTGCTGTACCGTTGCTGGGCAAGATCAACGGCGCCGTGGGCAACTACAACGCCCACCTGTCGGCCTACCCGCAGATCGACTGGGAAGAAAACGCCCGCGCCTTTATCGAAGACGAGCTGGGCCTGGGTTTCAACCCATACACCACCCAGATCGAGCCGCACGACTACATTGCCGAGCTGTTCGACGCCATCGCCCGCTTCAACACCATCCTGATCGACTTCGATCGCGATATCTGGGGCTACATCTCCCTGGGCTACTTCAAGCAGCGCACCATTGCCGGCGAAATCGGTTCTTCGACCATGCCGCACAAGGTCAACCCGATCGACTTCGAAAACTCCGAAGGCAACCTGGGTATCGCCAACGCCCTGTTCCAGCACCTGGCCAGCAAATTGCCAATCTCCCGCTGGCAGCGCGACCTGACCGACTCCACCGTACTGCGCAACCTCGGCGTGGGCTTTGCTCACAGCGTGATCGCGTACGAAGCCAGCCTCAAGGGCATCAGCAAGCTTGAACTGAATGCACAGAAAATCGCTGCTGACCTGGACGCCTGCTGGGAAGTCCTGGCCGAGCCGATCCAGACCGTGATGCGTCGTTACAACATCGAAAACCCGTACGAAAAGCTCAAAGAGCTGACCCGCGGCAAGGGCATCAGCCCTGAAGCACTGCAAACTTTCATCGACGGCCTTGAAATGCCGGAAGCGGCCAAAGCCGAGCTGAAGCTGCTGACTCCGGCCAACTACATTGGCAACGCCGTCGAGCAAGCCAAGCGCATCTGATCGCTGCAACGACCTATTAACGCCCGGCCGTGCCGGGCGTTTTTATTCCCGATTACAAAGTGCAATTTTTCAATAGGTTACACATGAATCCTGACATTCCTCTTCAACTTCTGGGCGGCATCACTGCGCGCGAGTTCATGCGCGACTACTGGCAGAAAAAACCGCTGCTGGTGCGCCAGGCAATTCCTGACTTCGAAAGCCCGATCGACGCCGACGAACTGGCCGGTCTGGCCCTTGAAGAAGAAGTCGAATCGCGCCTGATCATCGAACACGGCGAGCGCCCATGGGAACTGCGCCGCGGTCCGTTCGCCGAAGACGAATTCGGCAAACTGCCAGAGCGCGAGTGGACTCTGCTGGTGCAGGCCGTTGATCAGTTCGTGCCTGAAGTCAATGAACTGCTGGAAAACTTCCGCTTCCTGCCGAGCTGGCGTATCGACGACGTGATGATCAGCTACGCCGCCCCAGGTGGCAGTGTTGGTCCGCACTTCGACAACTACGACGTGTTCCTGCTGCAGGGTCATGGCAAGCGTCACTGGCAGATCGGCCAGATGTGCGACTCCGACAGCAAGCTGCTGGAGCACGCGGACCTGCGTATCCTCGCTGATTTCCAGGCCACCGACGAGTGGACCCTTGAGCCCGGCGACATGCTCTACCTGCCACCGCGCCTGGCCCACTGTGGCGTAGCCGTAGACGACTGCCTGACCTACTCGGTGGGCTTCCGTGCACCGAGCGCCGCTGAAGTACTGACCCACTTCACCGACTTCCTCAGCCAGTACCTGCCGGACGAAGATCGCTACACCGACGCTGACGCTCAACCGGTCAGCGACCCGCACCAGATCCAGCACGACGCCCTTGATCGCCTCAAGAGCCTGCTGACCGAGCACATGAGCGACGAGCGCATGCTGCTGACCTGGTTCGGCCAGTTCATGACCGAGCCACGTTATCCGGAACTCGTGGTCGGCCCTGAACTCGAAGAAGAAGACCTGCTGGGTAGCCTGGAACAGGGCGCGATCCTGATCCGCAACCCGAGCGCACGCCTGGCATGGTCCGAGGTCGATGACGACCTGTTGTTGTTCGCCAGCGGCCAAAGCCGCCTGCTGCCGGGCAAGCTGCGCGAACTGCTGAAAATGATCTGTGCCGCCGACGCGCTGCACAGTGACAACCTCGGCACATGGCTGGCCGATGAAGATGGACGCAACCTGCTCTGCGAGCTGGTTAAACAAGGAAGCCTGGGGTTCGCTGATGAATAGCATTCACGTACGTGTCGCCGACTGGCAAAAGGACAACGCCGAACTTCGACGCATTCGTGAGGCGGTATTTATTGCCGAACAATCTGTACCTCCAGAACTGGAGTGGGATGCAGACGATGCCGATGCCGTGCATTTTCTGGCCTATGAAGGCGACTTCCCGATTGGTACCGCCCGGCTCCTGCCGGACGGCCATATCGGCCGCGTATCGGTTCTCAAGGACTGGCGCGGCCTGAAGGTTGGCGACGCACTGATGCAGGCCACGATTCTTGAAGCCGAAAAACGTGGCCTCAAGCAACAAATGCTCAGCGCCCAAGTGCATGCCACACCCTTCTACGAGCGCCTTGGCTTCAAGATCGTCAGCGATGAATTCCTCGAAGCAGGGATTCCCCACGTTGATATGGTGCGGGTGAGCTAACTGCCACGCCCATCTCTATGGGAGCGAGCCTGCTCGCGAAGGCTGCTAGCGCGGCACTCTTGAGAACTTCGCGAGCAGGCTCGCTCCCACAGCAGTTTTGCAAAACGCCCTGCCATCCCCGGATCGCAGGGCGTTTTGCTATCTGGCACACTCAGACCCAGCCCTTTCAAGCATTGCGGAGATAATGGACATGTCCCTACGCCCCTTCATCGCTGGCCTGCTGCTGATCGCTAGCTTCAGCGCGATCGCCGACACCCGCGTCATCACCCTGCAAAACCGTACCAGCGCCGATTTGCTGCCCATCGCGCAGAACTTTATCGGCAAAAACGGCAAAGTCAGCGCCTATGGCAACCAACTGATCGTCGAGGCAGGCGCCTCGAAAATCCACAATCTCGAAGACCTGCTGGCGCAACTCGACACACCCGCCCGACGCCTGCTGATCACGGTCGATACCAGTGACAACAACCTGGCCACTAATGATCCGGACACCCGGGTGATCAGCACCGCCAGCCGCGACGGCGGCACCCAGCAAATCCAGACCAGCGAAGGCACCCCGGCATTTATCCAGACCGGCCAGAGCGTACCGCTGACCAGCACCCAGACCGACGCCTACGGCCGCTTGCTCACCCAGACCGACTACCGCAACGTCACCCGGGGTTTTTACGTGACCGCCAGCGTCACAGGTGAAACGGTACACCTGGCGATCAGTACGACTCGCGATCGCATGAGCCAGGAGCAACCCGATGTAGTGAACACGCAAAGTACCGACACACAAGTCAGCGGCCCTCTGGGGCAATGGATAACCGTGGCGGGCAACAACGCTCTTAACCAGACTGACAATCCGCCGCAAACCCGCAGCTACTCTACGCAAAGCCTGGATGACATGACCGTTCGGGTCAAAGTCGATGTACTCGACCAAAAGGGCCAAAACTGACCGACGAGTCGTTTTTCGCAAATTATGTAGTGTTATAAAAAAAGCACTACAAAACATTTGACGCCTCAAAAATGCAAAGGCATGATGGCCCCGCTCCCGCTGATCAGAGGCCCCGCAAAGGCCCTGGGGCCTGTACTGCCCGTAGCGAGCCGCCATTCACGCACTTATACAAACAACAGTGTTGTGTGCCTGGTGGAGCAACCATTTTTCAACCCAGACCTATGCGACGAGGTTTATCACCATGGCACTGACACGCGAACAGCAAATTGCAGCCCTTGAGAAAGACTGGGCCGAAAACCCACGCTGGAAAGGCGTGACTCGCGATTACTCCGCTGCTGACGTGGTCCGCCTGCGCGGCTCGGTTCAACCCGAGCACACCTTTGCAAAAATGGGTGCCGACAAGCTGTGGAAACTGGTGACACAGGGCGCACACCCGTCCTTCCGTCCTGAGAAAGATTTCGTCAACTGCATGGGCGCCCTGACCGGGGGCCAAGCGGTACAACAGGTTAAAGCCGGTATCCAGGCTATCTACCTGTCGGGTTGGCAAGTGGCGGCAGACAACAACTCTGCCGAATCCATGTACCCGGATCAGTCGCTGTACCCGGTGGACTCCGTTCCAACCGTGGTCAAGCGCATCAACAACTCATTCCGTCGTGCCGACCAGATTCAGTGGAAAGCCGGTAAAAACCCGGGCGACCAGGGTTATATCGACTACTTCGCACCGATCGTGGCTGACGCTGAAGCCGGTTTCGGCGGCGTACTCAACGCTTACGAGCTGATGAAAAGCATGATCGAAGCGGGCGCTGCAGGCGTTCACTTCGAAGACCAGCTGGCCTCGGTGAAAAAATGCGGTCACATGGGCGGCAAGGTACTGGTTCCGACCCAGGAAGCTGTGCAAAAACTGACAGCAGCACGTCTGGCAGCTGACGTTGCCGGTACGCCGACCATCATTCTGGCTCGTACCGACGCCAACGCGGCTGACCTGCTGACTTCCGATTGCGACCCGTACGACCAGCCATTCGTGACTGGCGAGCGCACCAAGGAAGGCTTCTATAAAGTACGTGCCGGCCTTGATCAAGCCATTGCCCGTGGCCTGGCTTACGCGCCGTATGCCGACCTGATCTGGTGCGAAACCGCCAAGCCGGACCTGGAAGAAGCGCGCCGCTTTGCCGAAGCAATCAAAAAGGAATACCCGGACCAGTTGCTGTCGTACAACTGCTCGCCTTCCTTCAACTGGAAGAAAAACCTGGACGACGCGACCATCGCCAAATTCCAGCGCGAGCTGTCGGCAATGGGCTACAAACACCAGTTCATCACCCTGGCGGGTATCCACAACATGTGGCACAGCATGTTCAACCTGGCGCACGACTACGCCCGCAACGACATGACCGCCTACGTGAAACTGCAAGAGCAGGAATTTGCTGACGCAGCCAAAGGCTACACCTTTGTGGCGCACCAGCAGGAAGTGGGCACTGGCTACTTCGACGACATGACCACCGTGATCCAGGGTGGTTCGTCTTCGGTTACCGCCCTGACCGGCTCTACAGAAGAAGAACAGTTCCACTGATAATGGAACCACGGCCATTGCCCAGCCTGTAAAGAACAAACGCAATGCCATGCCCATGACGCCCCGACTGGTTCGGGGCGTTTTTTTGCCCGGCGACTTGTTCACCCCTCCCCTGTGGGAGCGGGCTTGCTCGCGATGGCATCACCGCGCCTGCCTGGAGGACCGAGTTATCAGCATCGCGAGCAAGCCCGCTCCCACAGAAAGACATCCCGCTGCCCTGCCCATCCGACAAAACACTGACCCAGATCCATGCTTCGATCGCCAGACCGGGTTAAAAAGCCAAGTTCTACAGGCCTGCGACATAGCGACACAACAAATAACCACTCAAACGATATTAATTATCATTACGAGTTGCTTTTGTTGAATACATGCACACTGAAAAACAAACACTGAAAAACGCTGTAACGCCCACAGTTCAAGGCCTGCATAGACATTGATGGAGGTTCTACAACTAAAGGACTGAATTAATTCATCTTAGAAAATTTACTTGCTGGGTGTTTAGCCATAAAATCCCGGCAATCAATAGCACTGCGACATAACGTCACTGCTTTATCACCTTTTCTAGCTCAGAGACCTTTGCTCTCTGTTAAGGATTTCCAGCATGCCCGAAGCGACAGGACTCATAGCCCACAACTGGGGCTTTGCCATTTTCCTTCTCGGCGTTGTCGGCCTCTGTGCCTTCATGCTTGGCGTCTCCAGCCTCCTTGGGTCAAAAGCCTGGGGTCGCAGCAAAAATGAACCGTTCGAGTCCGGCATGCTACCTACCGGTGGCGCCCGCTTGCGGCTCTCAGCCAAATTCTATCTGGTCGCGATGCTGTTCGTGATCTTCGATATCGAAGCCCTCTTTCTCTTTGCCTGGTCTGTGTCTGTTCGCGAAAGCGGCTGGACCGGATTCGTCGAAGCTCTCGTTTTCATAGCAATTCTGTTGGCAGGCCTTGTCTACCTATTTCGGGTGGGTGCTCTTGATTGGGCACCGGAAGCTCGTCGTAAGCGGCAGGCCAAGCTGAAACAATGAGGCTTTGGCGATGCAATACGAACTCACCAGGATCGACCCGGATGCTCCTAACGAGCAATACCCGATCGGCACACGGGAAACCGTTGCCGATCCGTTAGAAGATCAAGTCCACAAAAACATTTTCATGGGCAAGCTCGAAGACGTGCTGAACGGCACGGTCAACTGGGGACGTAAAAATTCCCTGTGGCCGTACAACTTCGGCCTGTCGTGCTGCTATGTGGAAATGACCACCGCCTTCACGGCGCCCCACGACATCGCGCGCTTTGGCGCCGAGGTTATCCGGGCTTCGCCGCGTCAGGCGGATTTCATGGTTATTGCCGGGACCTGCTTTATCAAGATGGCGCCGATCATCCAGCGTCTCTACGAGCAAATGCTTGAACCTAAATGGGTCATTTCCATGGGTTCGTGCGCCAACTCCGGTGGCATGTACGACATCTACTCCGTGGTTCAAGGGGTCGACAAGTTCTTGCCTGTGGACGTTTACGTACCCGGCTGCCCGCCCCGCCCTGAGGCTTTTCTGCAAGGCTTGATGCTCTTGCAAGAGTCGATTGGCCAGGAGCGTCGCCCACTTTCCTGGGTCGTTGGCGAACAAGGCGTGTACCGCGCCGAGATGCCATCGCAAAAGGAACAGCGCCGCGAACAGCGTATTCAGGTAACCAACCTGCGCAGCCCCGACGAAGTCTGATCCAGCGCCGTTTCTACTCAATAGAACGAATCACTGGCTTCATTCTTTACGTTGACCGAAAGCGATAAAAAACCATGACTGCAGGCTCCGCTCTGTACATCCCGCCTTACAAGGCTGACGACCAAGATGTGGTTGTCGAACTCAACACCCGTTTTGGCCCTGAGGCGTTCACCGCCCAGGCCACGCGCACCGGCATGCCGGTGCTTTGGGTTAGCCGCGCAAAACTGGTCGAAGTACTGACCTTCCTGCGCAACCTGCCGAAACCCTACGTCATGCTCTATGACCTGCACGGTGTGGACGAACGTCTGCGTACCAAGCGTCAGGGCCTGCCATCGGGTGCAGACTTCACCGTCTTCTACCACCTGATGTCGCTGGAACGTAACAGCGACGTCATGATCAAGGTGGCCCTGTCTGAAAAAGACCTGAGTGTCCCTACCGTGACCGGTATCTGGCCGAACGCCAACTGGTACGAGCGTGAAGTCTGGGACATGTTCGGCATCGATTTCAAAGGCCACCCGCACCTGTCGCGCATCATGATGCCGCCGACCTGGGAAGGTCACCCGCTGCGCAAGGACTTCCCGGCCCGTGCTACCGAGTTCGATCCGTACAGCCTGACCCTGGCCAAGGTGCAGCTGGAAGAGGAAGCCGCGCGCTTCCGCCCGGAAGACTGGGGCATGAAACGCTCCGGTGAAAACGAGGACTACATGTTCCTTAACCTGGGGCCGAACCACCCTTCGGCTCACGGTGCCTTCCGCATCATCCTGCAGCTGGACGGTGAAGAGATCGTCGACTGCGTGCCTGACGTCGGTTACCACCACCGTGGCGCCGAGAAAATGGCCGAACGCCAGTCCTGGCACAGCTTCATCCCGTACACCGACCGTATCGACTACCTCGGCGGCGTGATGAACAACCTGCCGTACGTGCTCTCGGTCGAGAAGCTGGCCGGTATCAAAGTGCCGGACCGGGTCGACACCATCCGCATCATGATGGCCGAATTCTTCCGTATCACCAGCCACCTGCTGTTCCTGGGTACCTATATCCAGGACGTGGGCGCCATGACCCCGGTGTTCTTCACGTTCACCGACCGTCAGCGCGCTTACAAGGTGATCGAGGCCATCACCGGTTTCCGTCTGCACCCGGCCTGGTACCGCATCGGCGGCGTTGCCCACGACCTGCCGAACGGCTGGGATCGCCTGGTCAAGGAGTTCATCGACTGGATGCCCAAGCGTCTGGACGAGTACCAGAAAGCCGCTCTGGACAACAGCATCCTGCGTGGTCGTACCATCGGCGTTGCCGCCTACAACACCAAAGAGGCCCTGGAATGGGGCGTCACCGGTGCCGGCCTGCGCTCCACCGGTTGTGACTTCGATATCCGCAAGGCGCGCCCGTATTCCGGCTACGAGAACTTCGAATTCGAAGTCCCGCTGGCAGCCAACGGCGATGCCTACGATCGTTGCATCGTGCGCGTCGAAGAAATGCGCCAGAGCCTGAAAATCATCGAGCAGTGCATGCGCAACATGCCGGCCGGCCCGTACAAGGCGGATCACCCGCTGACCACGCCGCCGCCTAAAGAACGCACGCTGCAGCATATCGAGACCTTGATCACGCACTTCCTGCAAGTTTCGTGGGGCCCGGTGATGCCGGCCAACGAATCCTTCCAGATGATCGAAGCGACCAAGGGCATCAACAGTTATTACCTGACGAGCGATGGCGGCACCATGAGCTACCGCACCCGGATTCGCACCCCAAGCTTCCCGCACCTGCAACAGATCCCTTCGGTGATCAAAGGTGAAATGGTCGCGGACTTGATTGCGTACCTGGGTAGTATCGATTTCGTTATGGCCGACGTGGACCGCTAAGCATGAACAGCACGCTTATCCAGACAGACCGTTTCGCCCTGAGCGAAACCGAGCGCTCGGCCATCGAGCATGAGATGCATCACTACGAAGACCCGCGCGCGGCGTCGATCGAAGCCCTGAAGATCGTTCAGAAGGAACGCGGCTGGGTGCCGGACGGCGCGATTTACGCCATCGGCGAACTGCTGGGCATCCCTGCCAGCGACGTTGAAGGCGTGGCTACGTTCTACAGCCAGATCTTCCGTCAGCCGGTCGGCCGCCACATCATCCGCGTGTGCGACAGCATGGTCTGCTACATCGGTGGCCACGAATCCGTGGTCGGCGAAATCCAGAACAAGCTGGGCATCGGCCTTGGTCAGACCACCCCGGACGGCCGCTTTACGCTGCTGCCGGTGTGCTGCCTGGGCAACTGCGACAAGGCGCCGGCGTTGATGATCGACGACGACACATTCGGTGACGTGCAGCCTGCTGGCGTCGCCACGTTGTTGGAGGCCTACCCATGAGCCTGACTTCTTTCGGCCCTGCCAACCTGATCAAGCGTTCGGCAGAAACCCACCCGCTGACCTGGCGCCTGCGTGACGACGGCGAGCCCGTGTGGCTCGACGAGTACCAGGCCAAGGACGGCTACGCCGCTGCGCGCAAGGCCTTCGCCGACATGGCCCAGGACGATATCGTCCAGACCGTGAAAGACGCAGGCCTCAAGGGTCGCGGCGGTGCCGGCTTCCCGACGGGCGTGAAGTGGGGGCTGATGCCCAAAGACGAATCCATGAACATCCGTTACCTGTTGTGTAACGCCGATGAAATGGAACCCAACACCTGGAAAGACCGCATGCTGATGGAGCAACTGCCCCATCTGCTGATCGAAGGCATGCTGATCAGTGCCCGCGCACTGAAAACCTACCGTGGCTATATCTTCCTGCGTGGCGAATACACCACTGCAGCGGTGCATCTGCGCCGTGCCGTCGAAGAAGCCAAGGCAGCAGGCCTGCTGGGCAAGAATATCCTCGGTTCGGGTTTCGACTTCGAACTGTTCGTGCACACCGGCGCCGGGCGTTACATCTGCGGTGAAGAAACCGCACTGATCAACTCCCTCGAAGGCCGTCGCGCCAACCCGCGCTCCAAGCCGCCGTTCCCGGCCGCTGTGGGCGTATGGGGCAAGCCGACCTGCGTGAACAACGTGGAAACCCTGTGCAACGTACCGGCCATCATCGGCAACGGCGTTGACTGGTACAAATCCCTCGCCCGCGAAGGCAGCGAAGACCACGGCACCAAGCTGATGGGCTTCTCCGGCAAAGTGAAGAACCCTGGCCTGTGGGAACTGCCATTCGGCGTGACCGCTCGCGAGCTGTTCGAAGACTACGCCGGCGGCATGCGCGACGGCTTCAAGCTCAAGTGCTGGCAGCCAGGCGGCGCCGGTACCGGCTTCCTGTTGCCCGAGCACCTGGACGCACAAATGTATGCCGGCGGCATCGCCAAGGTTGGCACCCGTATGGGTACTGGCCTGGCCATGGCCGTGGACGACAGCGTCAACATGGTCTCCTTGCTGCGCAACATGGAACAGTTCTTTGCCCGTGAGTCGTGCGGCTTCTGCACCCCTTGCCGTGATGGTCTGCCGTGGAGCGTCAAGCTGCTGATGGCGATCGAACACGGCGAAGGTCAGCCTGGCGATATCGAGACCCTGCTGGGTCTGGTCGGTTTCCTCGGCCCTGGCAAGACGTTCTGTGCTCACGCACCGGGCGCCGTGGAACCGTTGGGCAGCGCGATCAAGTACTTCCGTCCAGAGTTCGAAGCCGGTATTGCGCAAGCAAAACCCGGTGTTCCACCTCTGGCACGCCCGATTGTTATCGGCGCGTAACGCTCTGAATGAAGGGGGTCCGTGCCCCCTTCTGATCGTTCGATAACGCCGTAAGGCTGGGTTGCTTCGAACGCATAACAAGATTCCATTAGCCACGCCCGCTGACACCGGGCCAACGAAGACCTTTGAACCATGGCCACTATCCACGTAGACGGCAAAGATCTCGAAGTCGATGGGGCAGACAACCTGTTACAGGCATGTCTGTCGCTGGGCCTCGATATCCCGTATTTCTGCTGGCACCCTGCCCTGGGCAGTGTTGGCGCCTGCCGCCAATGCGCCGTCAAGCAGTACACCGACGAGAACGACAAGCGTGGTCGTATCGTCATGTCATGCATGACTCCGGCCACCGACGGTAGCTGGATTTCCATCGACGACGAAGAAGCGAAAGTGTTTCGCGCCAGCGTTGTTGAATGGCTGATGACCAACCACCCGCACGACTGTCCTGTGTGCGAAGAGGGCGGCCACTGCCATCTGCAAGACATGACCGTGATGACCGGCCACAACGAGCGCCGTTATCGCTTCACCAAGCGTACTCACCAGAACCAGGAACTCGGCCCGTTCATTTCCCACGAAATGAACCGCTGCATCGCCTGCTATCGCTGTGTGCGTTTCTATAAAGACTACGCGGGCGGCACTGACCTCGGTGTATTCGGCGCCCACGACAACGTGTACTTCGGTCGCGTTGAAGACGGCGTGCTCGAAAGCGAGTTCTCGGGCAACCTCACAGAAGTCTGCCCGACCGGTGTGTTCACCGACAAAACTCACTCCGAGCGTTACAACCGCAAATGGGACATGCAGTTTGCACCAAGCATCTGCCACGGTTGTTCCAGCGGCTGCAACATCAGCCCGGGCGAGCGTTACGGTGAACTGCGTCGCATCGAAAACCGTTTCAACGGTTCGGTTAACCAGTACTTCCTGTGTGACCGTGGCCGTTTTGGCTATGGCTACGTCAACCGCACCGACCGCCCACGTCAGCCATTGTTGGCCGACGGCAGCAAACTGAGCGTTGACGCTGCACTGGATAAAGCCGCCGATCTGTTGCGCGGTCGTAACATCGTCGGTATCGGATCGCCGCGCGCCAGCCTCGAAAGCAACTACGCGTTGCGCGAGCTGGTCGGTGCCGAGCACTTCTACTCGGGTATCGAAGCCGGTGAGCTGGAGCGCATCCGCCTGGTGCTGCAAGTCTTGAAAGACAGCCCGCTGCCCGTCCCGAACATGCGCGAGATCGAAGATCACGACGCCATCTTCGTACTGGGTGAAGACCTGACCCAGACCGCCGCCCGTATGGCGCTGTCGCTGCGTCAGTCGGTCAAGGGCAAAGCTGAAGAAATGGCCGACGCCATGCGCGTTCAGCCGTGGCTCGACGCTGCGGTGAAAAACATCGGTCAGCACGCGCTGAACCCGCTGTTTATTGCCAGCCTGGCTGAAACCAAGCTCGACGACGTGGCTGAAGAATGCGTACACGCTGCGCCGGATGACCTGGCCCGTATCGGTTTCGCCGTGGCTCACGCCATCGACGCCAGCGCCCCTGCCGTTGCCGGCCTGGACGCTGAAGCCCTGGAGCTGGCCAAACGCATCGCCGACGCCCTGCTTGCAGCCAAACGCCCATTGATCATTGCCGGTACCTCGCTGGGCTCCAAGGCCCTGATCGAAGCCGCAGGTAACATCGCCAAGGCGCTGCACCTGCGTGAGAAAGCCGGCTCCATCAGCCTGGTCGTGCCGGAAGCCAACAGCCTCGGTCTGGCCATGCTCGGCGGCGAATCGGTAGACGCTGCATTGCAAGCAGTGATCGACGGTAAAGCAGACGCCATCGTGGTACTGGAAAACGATCTGTTTACCCGTGTCGATGCGGTCAAGGTCAACGCAGCACTGGACGCGGCCAAAGTGGTGATCGTTGCCGATCATCAGAAGACCGCAACCACCGACCGTGCCGATCTGGTTCTGCCAGCGGCAAGCTTTGCTGAAGGCGACGGTACGCTGGTGAGTCAGGAAGGTCGTGCCCAACGCTTCTTCCAGGTGTTCGAGCCGCGCTACCTCGATTCGAGCAACTTGATCCACGAAGGCTGGCGCTGGTTGCACGCCCTGCGCAGCACCCTGCTGAACAAGGCGGTTGACTGGACCCTGCTCGATCACGTGACACAGCAAACAGCGGCAAGCACGCCAGAACTGGCCGGCATCGTTGATGCAGCACCGTCGGCAGCATTCCGTATCAAAGGCATGAAGCTGGCGCGCGAACCTTTGCGCTACAGCGGCCGTACTGCCATGCGCGCCAATATCAGCGTGCACGAACCGCGCACCCCGCAAGACCCGGACACCGCGTTCGCCTTCTCCATGGAAGGTTACTCGGGCTCCGTCGAACCGCGCCAACAAGTGCCGTTCGCCTGGTCGCCGGGCTGGAACTCGCCACAAGCCTGGAACAAGTTCCAGGACGAAGTGGGTGGTCATATCCGTGCGGGCGACCCGGGCATCCGCCTGATCGAAAGCAAGGGCGACTCGCTGAATTGGTTCGCCAGCATTCCGGGCGCGTTCAACCCGGCTCGCGGCACCTGGCAAGTCGTGCCGTTCTACCATCTGCTGGGCAGCGAAGAGAACTCTTCGAAAGCCGCACCGGTGCAAGAACGCATTCCAGCCGCTTATATCGCACTGGCCAAATCCGAAGCCGACCGCCTGGGTGTCAACGATGGCGCCCTGCTCAGCCTCAACGTTGCCGGTGTGACCCTGCGTCTGCCACTGCGTATCAATGAAGAGCTGGGTGCAGGCCTGGTAGCACTGCCAGCAGGCCTGGCCGGTATCCCGCCAGCGATCTTTGGCCTTACCGTTGACGGTTTGCAGGAGGCAGCCCAATGACCTGGTTTACGCCTGAAGTGATCGACGTGATTATCTCGGTGGTCAAAGCCGTGGTAATCCTGCTCGCCGTAGTGGTGTGCGGCGCGCTGCTGAGCTGGGTTGAACGTCGCCTGCTGGCCCTGTGGCAGGACCGTTACGGTCCGAACCGCGTGGGCCCGTTCGGTGCGTTCCAGATCGCAGCCGACATGATCAAGATGTTCTTCAAGGAAGACTGGACCCCACCGTTTGCCGACAAGGCGATTTTCACCCTGGCGCCGGTTGTGGCCATGAGTGCCTTGCTGATCGCCTTTGCGATTATCCCGATCACCCCGACCTGGGGCGTGGCGGATCTGAACGTCGGTATCCTGTTCTTCTTCGCCATGGCCGGTCTGTCGGTCTATGCGGTGCTGTTCGCCGGCTGGTCGAGCAACAACAAGTTCGCCCTGCTGGGTGCCTTGCGTGCCTCGGCGCAAACCGTGTCCTACGAAGTGTTCATGGGCCTGGCGCTGATGGGCATCGTGGTGCAGGTTGGCTCGTTCAACATGCGCGACATCGTTGAATATCAAGCGCAGAACCTGTGGTTCATCATCCCGCAGATCTTCGGTTTCCTGACCTTCTTTATCGCTGGCGTGGCCGTGACTCACCGTCACCCCTTCGACCAGCCGGAAGCGGAACAGGAACTGGCCGATGGTTACCACATTGAATACGCCGGCATGAAATGGGGCATGTTCTTCGTGGGTGAGTACATCGGGATCGTGTTGATCTCGGCGTTGCTGGTGACTTTGTTCTTCGGTGGCTGGCACGGACCTTTCGGTCTGCTGCCACAGATTCCGTTTATCTGGTTTGCCCTGAAGACCGCGTTTTTCATCATGATCTTCATCCTGCTGCGCGCTTCCATTCCGCGCCCACGGTATGACCAAGTGATGGACTTCAGCTGGAAGTTCTGCCTGCCGCTGACCCTGATCAATCTGCTGGTGACCGCCGCAGTCGTGTTGTTGAACACGCCTGCCGGCGCGGTTCAGTGAGGATAGAGACCCATGTTCAAGTATCTGTTTGACATCGTGCATGGCACCTACACCCAGCTTCGCAGCTTGGTGATGGTGTTTGGCCATGCCTTCCGCAAGCGTGACACGCTGCAGTATCCGGAAGAACCGGTGTACTTGCCGCCGCGCTACCGTGGCCGGATTGTCCTGACCCGCGACCCGGACGGCGAAGAGCGCTGTGTAGCCTGCAACCTGTGCGCCGTGGCGTGCCCGGTCGGCTGCATCTCGCTGCAAAAAGCCGAAACCGAAGATGGCCGTTGGTACCCGGAATTCTTCCGCATCAACTTCTCACGCTGCATTTTTTGCGGCCTGTGTGAGGAAGCCTGCCCGACCACCGCGATCCAGCTGACACCGGATTTCGAGATGGCCGAGTTCAAACGTCAGGATCTGGTGTACGAGAAAGAAGATCTGCTGATCTCCGGTCCCGGTAAGAACCCTGATTACAACTTCTATCGTGTTGCGGGTATGGCCGTGGAAGGCAAGCCGAAAGGCGCTGCCCAGAACGAAGCCGAGCCGATCAACGTGAAGAGCTTGCTGCCTTAAGGAAGAACGATGGAATTCGCTTTCTATTTCGCATCGGGTGTCGCTGTCGTGTCCACGCTACGCGTGATCACCAACACCAACCCTGTGCACGCCCTGCTCTACCTGATTATTTCGCTGATTGCCGTGGCGATGACGTTCTTTAGCCTGGGCGCACCCTTTGCCGGTGTGCTCGAAGTGATCGCCTACGCCGGTGCCATCATGGTGCTGTTTGTGTTCGTGGTGATGATGCTCAACCAGGGCCCCGCCTCGGTGACGCAAGAACGCCACTGGCTCAAGCCGGGCATCTGGATCGGGCCGAGCATTCTGTCCGCCATCCTGCTGGCCGAATTGCTCTACGTGCTGTTCGCTCACCCGAGCGGTGCGGCAATCGGTCAAACCACCATTGATGCAAAAGCCGTGGGCATCAGCCTGTTCGGCCCGTATCTGCTGGTGGTCGAACTCGCCTCGATGCTGCTGCTTGCTGCAGCTGTGACGGCGTTCCACTTGGGCCGTACTGAGGCGAAGGAGCAATAACATGCCAGGAATACCTCTCGAACATGGTTTGGCCGTTGCCGGCATCCTGTTCTGCCTCGGTCTGGTTGGCCTGATGGTACGTCGCAACATTCTCTTCGTATTGATGAGTCTGGAAATCATGATGAACGCCGCTGCTCTGGCCTTCATCGTTGCCGGTGCACGCTGGGCGCAGCCGGATGGACAGGTCATGTTCATCCTGGTGATCACCCTGGCAGCCGCCGAGGCCAGTATCGGCCTGGCGATCCTGCTGCAGCTGTATCGCCGCTTCCATACGCTTGATATCGATGCTGCCAGTGAGATGCGCGGATGAACCTTCTCTTTCTGACTTTCGTATTCCCCCTGATCGGCTTTTTGCTGCTGTCGTTCTCCCGTGGACGCTTCAGCGAAAACCTCTCGGCGCTGATCGGCGTCGGCTCCATTGGCCTTTCGGCCATCGTGGCCGCGTTTGTGATCTGGCAATTCAATGTCGCGCCGCCACCCGGCGGCGAGTACACACAAGTACTGTGGCAGTGGATCTCGGTAGAAGGCTTCAAGCCCAACTTCGCCCTGCACCTGGACGGCCTGTCGGTCACCATGCTCGGTGTCGTGGTCGGCGTGGGCTTTCTGATCCATGTCTTCGCCTCGTGGTACATGCGCGGTGAAGACGGCTACTCGCGTTTCTTTGCCTACACCAACCTGTTTATCGCCAGCATGCTGTTCCTGATCCTGGCCGATAACCTGCTGTTCGTGTACTTCGGCTGGGAAGGCGTGGGCCTGTGCTCGTACCTGTTGATCGGTTTCTACTACAGCAACCGCAACAACGGCAACGCGGCACTCAAAGCCTTTATCGTGACCCGTGTCGGCGACGTGTTCCTGGCCATCGGCCTGTTTATCCTGTTCCAGCAACTGGGCACGCTGAACATCAAGGAACTGCTGGTGCTGGCACCGCAGAAGTTCCAGGCCGGTGATTTCTGGATCGTGCTGGCAACCCTGATGCTGCTGGGTGGTGCTGTCGGTAAATCCGCGCAACTGCCGCTGCAAACCTGGCTGGCAGACGCGATGGCCGGCCCTACCCCGGTTTCGGCACTGATCCACGCCGCAACCATGGTAACCGCCGGTGTGTACCTGATTGCCCGTACCCACGGCCTGTTCACCCTGGCACCTGAAGTGCTGCACCTGGTGGGCATCGTCGGCGGTGTGACCCTGGTACTGGCCGGTTTCGCCGCACTGGTACAAACCGACATCAAACGTATCCTTGCCTACTCGACCATGAGCCAGATCGGCTACATGTTCCTGGCATTGGGCGTGGGTGCCTGGGACGGCGCGATCTTCCACCTGATGACCCACGCCTTCTTCAAGGCGCTGCTGTTCCTTGCCTCCGGTGCGGTCATCGTTGCCTGCCATCACGAGCAGAACATCTTCAAGATGGGCGGCCTGTGGAAAAAACTGCCATTGGCCTACGCCAGCTTTATCGTCGGTGGCGCGGCGCTGTCTGCCTTGCCATTGCTGACGGCCGGTTTCTACTCCAAGGACGAAATCCTCTGGGAAGCCTTCGCCAGCGGTAACAACGAACTGTTGTATGCCGGTCTGGTCGGTGCGTTCATGACCTCGCTGTACACCTTCCGCCTGATCTTCGTCACGTTCCACGGTGAAGCCAAGACTGAAGCCCATGCAGGCCACGGCGTGACCTACTGGCTGCCACTGAGCGTGCTGATCGTACTGTCGACTTTTATCGGCGCCATGATCACCCCGCCACTGGCCGGTGTACTGCCACAAAGCGTTGGCCATGCTGGCGGTGAAGCCAAGCACAGCCTGGAAATCGCCTCGGGTGCCATCGCCCTGGCCGGTATCCTGCTGGCTGCCCTGCTGTACCTGGGCAAGCGTCGCTTTGTAAGCGCCGTCGCCAACAGCGGCATCGGTCGCTTCCTGTCAGCCTGGTGGTTCGCTGCCTGGGGCTTCGACTGGCTGTACGACAAACTGTTCGTCAAACCGTACCTGTTGATCTGCCGCTTGCTGGCCAAAGATCCTCTGGACCAGACCATTGGTTTGATCCCGAAGATGGCCAAGGCCGGGCATAACGCCCTGAGCCGCAGCGAAACCGGTCAACTGCGTTGGTACGCTGCATCCATGGCCGCCGGTGCTGTACTGGTCATGGGCGCCATCGTGCTGGTAGCGGTCTGATATGAACCTTCGACTTTGCGAAAGGAATTGAGCCCGTCATGATTCTGCCTTGGCTAATCCTGATCCCCTTTATCGGCGGCCTGCTGTGCTGGCTGGGTGAGCGCTTCGGCTCTACCCTGCCACGCTGGATTGCGTTGCTGACCATGTCCCTTGAGCTTGCCCTCGGCCTTTGGCTGTGGTCCCAGGGGAACTACTCATTTGCACCGGCGCCTGGCGCCGATCCGACCTGGGCCCTTGAGTTCCAGCACACCTGGATTGCCCGCTTCGGTATCAGCGTGCACCTGGCGCTGGACGGCCTGTCGCTGCTGATGATCCTGCTCACCGGCTTGCTCGGTGTGCTGTCGGTGCTGTGTTCCTGGAAAGAAATCCAGCGTCACGTGGGCTTCTTCCACCTGAACCTGATGTGGATCCTGGGCGGTGTGGTTGGCGTGTTCCTCGCCATCGACCTGTTCATGTTCTTCTTCTTCTGGGAAATGATGCTGGTGCCGATGTATTTCCTCATCGCGCTCTGGGGTCATAGCTCGTCGGATGGCAAGAAAACCCGTATCTACGCCGCCACCAAGTTCTTCATCTTCACTCAGGCTTCCGGCCTGATCATGCTGGTGGCGATCCTGGGTCTGGTGCTGGTCAACTTCAACAACACCGGCGTGATTACCTTCAGCTACGCCGAGTTGCTGAAAACCAAGATGTCGCTCACCACCGAGTACATCCTGATGCTGGGCTTCTTCATTGCTTTCGCCGTGAAGCTGCCGGTCGTACCGTTCCACTCCTGGCTGCCGGATGCTCACGCACAGGCACCTACCGCAGGTTCTGTGGACCTGGCCGGTATCCTGTTGAAGACCGCTGCGTATGGCTTGCTGCGTTTCGCCTTGCCGCTGTTCCCGAATGCCTCGGCCGAGTTTGCGCCGATCGCCATGACCCTGGGTCTGATCGGGATTTTCTACGGTGCTTTCCTGGCGTTCGCACAAACCGATATCAAGCGTCTGATCGCGTTCTCCAGCGTTTCCCATATGGGTTTCGTGCTGATCGGTATCTACTCCGGCAGCCAGCTGGCCCTGCAAGGCGCCGTGATCCAGATGTTGGCCCACGGTGTTTCGGCAGCTGCGCTGTTTATCCTCAGCGGCCAGTTGTATGAGCGTCTGCATACCCGTGACATGCGTGAAATGGGTGGTTTGTGGTCCAAGATCGCTTACCTGCCGGCCATTAGCCTGTTCTTCGCGGCGGCGTCCCTGGGCTTGCCGGGCACCGGCAACTTTGTCGGCGAGTTCCTGATCCTGATTGGCTCGTTTGCCAGCTTCCCTTGGGTCACCGCGATCGCCACAACCGGCCTGGTGTTTGGTTCGGTCTACTCGCTGATCATGATTCACCGTGCCTACTTCGGCCCATCCAAATCGGACGATGTACTGGCCGGTATGGATGCACGTGAACTGATCATGGTGCTCGGTCTGGCGGTACTGCTGGTGTTTATCGGCGTGTACCCACAACCGTTCCTCGATACCTCCGCTGCGACCATGCATGGCGTGCAGCAATGGCTCGGCACCGCCTTCACTCAACTCGCTTCGGCCCGGTAAGAGCGCTATGGAATTCACGATCCAACACTTTATCGCGCTTGCTCCACTGCTGATTACCAGCCTCACCGTTGTTGTGGTGATGCTGGCAATCGCGTGGCGCCGCAACCATTCACAGACCTTCCTGCTTTCGGTGGCGGGTCTTAACCTGGCCTTGTTGTCGATCTTCCCGGCGTTGAAAGTTGTTCCACTGGCTGTCACCCCGCTGTTGATGATGGACAACTTCGCCTATCTGTATATCGGCCTGATCCTGGTCGCGACCCTGGCCTGCGTCACCCTGGCGCACGCCTACCTGGGTGAAGGCGGCACGGGCTATCCGGGCAACCGCGAAGAGCTGTACCTGCTGATGCTGCTGGCAGCGACCGGCGGTATTGTGCTGGTCAGCGCGCAACACCTGGCCGGTTTGTTTATCGGTCTGGAACTGCTCTCGGTACCGGTTTACGGCCTCGTGGCCTATGCCTTCTTCAACAAGCGCTCCCTGGAAGCCGGCATCAAGTACATGGTGCTGTCGGCAGCCGGTTCCGCGTTCCTGTTGTTCGGCATGGCCTTGCTGTACGCCGAAGCCGGCAGCTTGAGCTTCAGCGGTATCGGTCACGCCCTGGCGGCCACTGGCGCTCCTAGCGCCATTGCCCAACTGGGCCTGGGCATGATGCTGGTGGGCCTGGCCTTCAAACTGTCGCTGGTGCCTTTCCACCTGTGGACGCCGGACGTATACGAAGGTGCTCCGGCGCCGGTCGCCGCGTTCCTGGCTACCGCGTCGAAAGTTGCCGTGTTTGCCGTGATGGTGCGTCTGTTCCAGATCACCCCATCGGCAACCACCGGTGTGATGAGCGATGTCCTGACCGTGATCGCGATTGCCTCGATCCTGTTCGGTAACCTGCTGGCACTGACCCAGAACAACCTCAAGCGTCTGCTGGGTTACTCGTCCATCGCTCACTTTGGCTACCTGCTGATCGCCCTGGTGGCGAGCAAAGGCATGGCCATGGAAGCCATCGGCGTGTACCTGATCACCTATGTGCTGACCAGCCTGGGTGCATTCGGTGTGATCACGTTGATGTCCTCGCCGTACAAAGGTCGTGACGCCGACGCACTGTACGAGTACCGCGGCCTGTTCTGGCGTCGTCCGTACCTGACTGCGGTGATGACCGTGATGATGCTGTCGCTGGCGGGTATCCCGCTGACCGCCGGCTTTATCGGCAAGTTCTACATCATTGCCACCGGTGTTGAAGCTCACCAATGGTGGCTGGTGGGTTCCCTGATCCTGGGTAGCGCCATTGGCGTGTTCTACTACCTGCGTGTGATGGTGACCCTGTACCTGGTCGAGCCGAAACTGCATCGCCACGATGCACCGCTGAACTGGGAACAGAAAGCGGGCGGCGTGATGCTGCTGGCGGTCTCGGTACTGGTGTTCTTCCTGGGTGTCTACCCGCAGCCGATGCTGCAGCTGGTGCAACAGGCAACCCTGGGCCTGGTTGGCTAAGCGTTAGCGGCTGTACCCAAAACCCCGTGGAGGCCTGGCCTTCACGGGGTTTTTTGTTGCACCACAAATCATGTGGAAGTTGTAAATACTCAGGATTTCTATGCGACGCTAAACCTGTGGGAGCTGGCTTGCCTGCGATGCAGACGGCATGGTCTGGCAGGCTAAGCGCGCCGATGCCATCGCGAGCAAGCCCGCTCCCACAGAGGGGATGTGCGGGGCTCGCAGACCTCGCCGCCAAACAGGCCGGCCGGTCGGCCGCCTCGCGGTGCAGTGCTTTTGATCTGCCAGCCCTCCCGGGAGGCCGAGAGGAGGTTCTGTGGAGTGGGTCTCCCGGCATGGATGCCGGGAGAGCCGCGATGGGCCATGGATGGCCCGTGGCGGCGTGCCCACGGAGCAGAGCCGGAGCGAGGGAACCTGAGCGAAGCGAAGGCCGTACGATGGGGCGAGGACTTTTTGGTTCCTTTTTGGTCCTTCAAAAAGGGACTCGCCGTAAGGGCGAAACCACTATTTCAGTTAGACACAAATGCCGGATATGTACTCAACGTATCAGTTAAACAAACACGATCAAGCGGGCCGCAAGCGCCAGCCCAGCACATCGAGCAGGTCACAACCATCGCGCAGCAATTGCGCTGAAACCGTGGCCAGATGTTTGAGATCAACCGAATCGGCCTGCTGCACTTCGCGGCTGGAGAACGATTCCATCAGTTGAGTTACAGCCAGAACGCGGGCGACTGCGTTGGCATGGAGCACATCGAGGGGGATGTTGCGATCGATCAGCAAGGCGGGGATGGTGCAGTCAATGGCTGTTAACGGGATATACGGTGAATTCGTCATAAGAAAGTCTCTTAAAGTTGGATTTAGCCATCCATTTTTGTCGCCAAACAAAAAAGGTGGCCGCTGTACGTGGGTTGGCGAACCGGTAACTTTAAGAAAACCCGGCAGACCCGAAGATCTCCCACGTACAACTGCCATAAAACATTTCGAGCAAATTACACGCTCAACCGTAAATAGCAATTATGTACTTATTTAAAGTTACTGCGGATCGCCAAACCCGGTCGCCTTATCGGCGAGCACCCACTATAGGCCCCGCATCAGACCTCCAGCAATTGCCAAACCTGTGCGATAAATCCCGAAAAAGCGTGAGCTTGCAGCTTCGCGAGCAGGCTCGCTCCCACAACTGGATTGCAACCGTGACAGTTGCGAGTGATTCCGGGCTTGTATAGGCTGGCGCGCCGCCCGCCCATCGATCTGGAAGCTCCATTAATGCGATCCGTGTTCTCCTCGCTTTTACCTTTGGCACTCCTCAGTGCCACCCCCGCCTACGGCAGTGCCCTGGAACTGGGTGAGGTGCAGGTACGCAGCGAAGAAAGCAGCGAACTGGAAGCCGCCCAGAACGCACTCAATGAAGTGCCCGGCGCCAGCAACCTGATCAATATGGCCCGCGTCGAAAACGGTCGCACCGCCAGCAATGCCGATGTACTGGCCTACCAGCCAGGGGTCTACGCGCAATCGGCGGGCAATGACGGGGCCAAGGTCTCGGTGCGTGGCTCGGGTATCAACCGCGCCCCTAGCGCCCACGGCTCGGGGCTGTATGTCATGTTCGACGGCCTGCCCCTGACCGGCCCCGGCGGTACGCCCTACGAACTGTTCGAACCGCTATGGTTGAGCCGCGCCGAAGTGCTGCGCGGCGCCAATGGCTTCGACACCGGCTCGCTGGCCCTGGGCGGCTCGATCAACTACGTCACCCACACCGGCTACGACGCCGCGCCATTGCAGGTGCGTTACGAAACGGGCAGCTATGGCTATCAGAAACGCCAGATCAGCTCCGGGCAGGTGCTGGGAGATCTGGACTACTATGTCGCCCTGACCGACTCAGACACCGACGGCTATCAACACCATACCGCTGGCAGCAGCAAAGGCATCGCAGCCAATGTCGGTTATCGCTTCAGTCCACAACTGGAAACCCGCTTCTACCTGCGCTATCGCGAAACCGATAACGAACTGGCCGGGCGCGTGACCAAAGACAATATCAAGCATCACCCCCGCGCAGCCAACCCGGCCTATGTGGCAGGGGACTACAGCCGCCCGCAACCCGGCAGTACCTGGCTGGGCAACAAGACCACGATGTACCTGGATGACGATTCGCAGCTGGAAGTGGGCCTGGTCTATCACGACTACCCGATGGATCTGCGAGAAGGCCCTAACCGTTTGAAAGTTGCCTATACCGATGTCAGCGGCACGCTCAACTACAAGCGCCGCGACACCCTGTTCGGCCTCGAAAGCAACACCACCGTGGGCCTGCGCAACACCAAGCATTTGCCCAACAGTGGCGCATCGGAATATGTGCGTATCCCTGTGGGCAACACTGCAGGCTATGCCCCGGGCACCAAGATTCGCGACTTCAGTTACCAGGGTTCCGACACCGTGCTGCACGCCAGCAATGATCTGGAACTGATCCCCGACCTGTGGCTGACCACCGGCATGGCGCTGATCTACACCCGCCGCGAGAGCGACGTGAGCTACCCCGACAGCGGTGGCAAGGTCAGCCAGCATGACTGGGACTACGCGCCCCGTGTTGGCCTGCGTTACGAGTTCAATCCGCACTTGCAGGTATACGGCAACCTGAGCCGTTCGGTTGAGCCGCCGCACCCGTGGTCGATGATCTGGGGCTCGCCGTTTACCTTCCCGGTCAACAGTGGCCCGGCTACCGGTCGCCAGAGCACCCCCGTGTCGCTGGACAATCAAACTGCTACTACCTTGGAACTCGGCACCCGTGGCGATTCGTGGCTCGGGCAGTGGGATCTGGCCTGGTATTACTCGGCCGTGCGCCATGAACTGCTGAGCGTCGAAACCCAGGCCGCCACTCTCACCCAAAGCCCGATTGTCGGCGAGTCCAACGCCAGCCCCACCGTGCACCAAGGCATCGAAGCAGGACTCAACAGCCTGCTGTGGGAAAGACAAGCAGTGGGCAAGGTATCTCTGCGCCAGGCCTACACCTTCAGCGACTTCCATTACCGTGACGACGAGCGCTTTGGTGACAACAAGTTACCGGGGATCCCGCAACACTACTACCAGGCCGAAGTGCGCTATGACCACCCGCAGGGCTTCTATGCCGGGGTGAACACCCAGGTTGCCTCACGCATGGCGGTGGATTACGCCAACTCGTATTACACCTCGTCCTATATGCTTTGGGGCGCAACCCTGGGCTACAACGCCCCCAAGCAGGACTGGCAAGCCTGGCTCGACCTGCGCAACCTGAGCGGCGAGCGCTATGCCGCTACGGTTACGCCAGGGTATGACGACAAGGGACTGGACGCCGCGCGCTCCACCCCCGGTGAAGGCAGGGGCGCCTACGTGGGGGTTTCCTACAGCTTCCGTTAATCGCCGGACGGGATATCGGCTGGCAACCGCACCTTGCGCCGGGTGCCACTGAACAGGCCCCAGCTGGACAGGAACAGGGCGGCAATCAATGGCCCGATCACAAAGCCATTGAGGCCGAAGATCGCCATGCCGCCCAGGGTCGAGATCAAAATCAGGAAGTCCGGCATTTTCGTGTCCTTGCCCACCAGGATGGGGCGCAGCACGTTGTCCACCATGCCGATCACAAAGACCCCATACAGCGCCAGCACCACACCCTGCCAGACCGAGCCGGTCACTACGAAGTAAACCGCGACCGGTGCCCAGACGATGCCGGCACCCACGGCGGGCAACAGCGACAGGAACATCATCAGCACCGCCCAGAACAGCGCGCTGTGAATGCCCAGTACCCAGAAAATCACCCCGCCCAATGCCCCCTGGGTAATGGCCACCGCCAGGTTGCCCTTGACCGAGGCCCGGACCACACGGCGCAATTTGAGCTGCAACAGACGTTTTTGCTGTTCGGCAAGCGGTACCGCGTTGCGGATGGTGCGCACCATTTGCTGGCCATCACGAATAAAGAAGTACAGCAGGTACAGCATGATGAAAAAGCTCACCACCAGATCAAAGGTGCTCTGACCAAAGCTGAACACCTGGGTGGCAAAAAACTGGCTGCCTTCGAGTGCACCCTTGGATACTTTCTCGCTCAGCCCGTCGATATTGCCCATGCCGAAACGGTCAAGCCAGTCCTGGGCGGTGGCCGGCAGGATATCCTTGAACTGCATGACATAGCTGGCGACGTTGATTCTGCCGCTTTCAACATCCTTGTAGAGCGTTGCCACTTCCTGCACCAGCAAGGTCGTGGTGATGATGACCGGAATGATCGCGATCACCGTACAGGCCCCCAGCGTGGTAAAAGTTGCCAGGTTGCGTCGGCCTTTTAGCTTGAGTAGCAGCTTGCGTTGCAGGGGTGCAAACAGAATCCCCAGGGCAACAGCCCAAAAAATCGCGCCATAAAACGGCAATAAAATCCAGATGAATGCAATTGTGACCAAGGCCAGCAACAGGAGCAGGGTTTTACGTTGCAGACTTGTTTCGTTCATGAGCCATCCATGTCAGTGATGCGAGTAGGAATCTGGTGCACGCAGTGTAGCCGCTGACATTGACAACTCCCTAGACACTCTGTAAATAATCTGCCTGGTTGTACGACGACAGATAACAAAAATAATAATACTCAGGAGCTCTACGGATGATCACACCTACCTGTGCCCCCTCCCTGTTCACTTGCTCAAGAACCTCCCGTGGTACCCGCTCGCTGGTGTTGCTGGGCCTTGGCAGCATGGGTCTGGCGCTGCCCGTCAGCGGTATGGCCGAAGGCTTTATCGATGACACCAAGGCTACATTGAACCTGCGCAACGCCTACATCAACCGCAACTATACCAACCCTGACTACCCGCAAAGCAAGGCCGAAGAGTGGACGCAAAACTTCATTCTCGACGTCAAGTCCGGCTTTACCCAGGGCACTGTCGGTTTCGGAGTGGATGTACTGGGGCTTTACTCGCAAAAACTCGACGGCGGCAAGGGCACGGTCGGTACTCAACTGTTACCGACCCACAGCGATGGTGAGCCCGCCGATAACTTTGGTCGTTTGGGTGTTGCGGCCAAGGCCAAAATCTCCAATACGGAACTGAAAATCGGCGAGTGGATGCCGGTGCTGCCGATCCTGCGCTCGGACGATGGCCGCTCCTTGCCGCAAACCTTCCGTGGCGGCCAGATCACTTCAAAAGAAATCGCCGGGCTGAACCTCTACGGTGGCCAGTTCCGCGCCAACAGCCCGCGTAACGACGCAAGCATGGAAGACATGTCGCTCAACGGCAAAGGTGCCTTTACCTCCGATCGCTTCAACTTTGCCGGCGGTGATTACAGCTTCAATGAAAAGCGTACCCAGGTCGGCCTGTGGTATGCCCAGCTGGAAGACATCTACCAGCAGCAATTTTTAAACGTGTTGCACAGCCAACCTGTTGGCGATGTGACGCTGGGCGCAAACCTCGGTTATTTCTGGGGCAAGGAAGACGGTAACAAACTGGCGGGGGACCTGGACAATAGAACCGCCTACGCCCTGCTGTCGGCCAAATACAAGGGCAACACTCTGTATGTGGGCCTGCAGAAAATCAGTGGCGACGATGGCTGGTTCAGGGTCAATGGCACCAGCGGCGGAACCCTGGCCAACGACAGCTACAACTCCAGCTATGACCTGGCCAAGGAGCGCTCCTGGCAAGTGCGTCATGACCTGGATTTCGCGGTGCTCGGCGTCCCCGGCCTGACCATGATGAACCGCTATATCAGTGGCGATAACATCCACACCGGCAGCATCACCGATGGCAAGGAATGGGGCCGCGAATCGGAACTGGCTTACACCGTACAGGCCGGTACGTTCAAGGACCTCAACCTGCGCTGGCGCAATGCGAGTATCCGACGCGACTACAGCACCCACGAATTCGACGAAAACCGCATCTTTATCAGCTATCCGTTGTCGTTGCTGTAAGTCATGTCTGTGCCATCGGGGGGCGCTTGCGACCCTCACCCCTGCCCTCTCCCAAAGGGAGAGGGGGCTGATGCGTGGTGTTACGCAGAACTGCTTTTGCCTTTAGTCCCCTCTCCCTTTGGGAGAGGGTGCTTTTGGTGAATAATCCAGATCACTTGTGCATTGACAACCACCGCAATGACTGTGAATAATCCAACCCAAGTCATACGACAACTGACAATAACAAGTACGACAGGGCCCTTTGATGACAACCACACACACTGTCCAAACCCCCTTCAATCGCCTTCTCCTCACCGGTGCTGCTGGCGGTCTGGGGAAGGTGCTACGCGAAACCCTCAAGCCCTACGCCAGGGTGCTGCGACTTTCAGATATCGCCGCAATGGCTCCTGCTGCCGACAGCCGCGAGGAAGTGTTCATCTGCGACCTTGCCGACAAACAGGCCGTCCACCAGCTGGTTGAAGGGGTAGACGCCATCCTGCACTTTGGCGGTGTCTCGGTGGAGCGCCCGTTCGAAGAGATCCTCGGCCCCAATATCAGCGGCATTTTCCATATCTACGAAGCGGCACGCCGGCATGGCGTCAAACGGGTGATTTTCGCCAGTTCCAACCATGTCATCGGGTTCTACAAACAGGACCAGACCCTGGATGCCCACTCCCCGCGCCGGCCTGACAGTTACTACGGGCTGTCCAAGTCTTATGGCGAAGACATGGCCACCTTCTACTTCGATCGCTATGGCATCGAAACCGTCAGCATCCGCATCGGTTCCTCGTTCCCCGAGCCGCAAAACCGCCGGATGATGAGCACCTGGCTGAGCTTTGCTGACCTTACACAGCTGCTCGAGCGCTCGCTGTACACGCCGGATGTCGGCCACACCGTGGTCTATGGCGCCTCCAACAACCTCAATGTGTGGTGGGACAACCGCTATGCCGCCCACCTGGGTTTTGAGCCCAGAGACACCTCTGAAGTGTTTCGCGACAAGATCGAAGCTCAGCCGATGCCTGCGGCCAATGACCCGAGCATGGTTTACCAGGGCGGTGCCTTCGTGGCTGCCGGCCCGTTTGGCGACGAATAAATACGCCCCTGCCACCAAAACAAGATCACAGAGGTCGAGGCATCATGACAGCTGAACTGATTCTCGATGCACGTAATGCCACCGGCGAAAGCCCGGTCTGGAGCATCGCGGAGCAGGCACTTTACTGGGTGGATATCCCGGCAAAACGCTTGCATCGCTGGAGCCCCGCCGATGGTAAAGAGCACAGTTGGCAAGCCTCGCAAATGCTCGCCTGCATTGCTCAGACAGGTCATGGCAGTTGGATCGCCGCGATGGAAAACGGTCTGTTCGCTATCACCCCTCACGCCGATGGCAGCCTCGACAGTCGTTTGCTGGCCAGCGTGACCCATGCCCTGCCAGGCATGCGCTTCAATGATGGCCGCTGCGACCGCCAGGGCCGCTTCTGGGCGGGCACCATGGTGATGGACATGGCCGCCGGCGCCCCGGTGGGCGCCATGTACCGCTACAACGCAGGCCAGACCGAGCCGCTCACGGCGCAACTGCAGGGCTTGATCGTGCCCAACGGCCTGGCGTTCAGCCCCGATGGCAAAACCCTGTACCTGTCGGACTCACACCCGGACGTGCAAAAAATCTGGGCTTGTGACTACGACACCGACACGGGTACCCCTCACAACCGTCGCCTGTTTGTGGACATGGGCGAGCACCCGGGTCGCCCCGATGGCGCCGCCGTGGATGCCGAGGGCTGCTACTGGATTTGCGGCAACGATGCCGGGCTGATCCATCGCTTTACCCCGCAAGGCAAGCTCGACCGCTCCCTGACCGTACCCGTGAAAAAACCGGCGATGTGCGCTTTTGGCGGCGCTGATCTGGACACCCTGTTTGTGACCTCGATCCGCCCTGCAGGCGATCTCGCCGACCAGCCGTTGGCAGGAGGCGTGTTTGCCCTCCGCCCCGGGGTCAAGGGCTTGCCGGAGCCACTACTGAATAACTGACAACCGATCCAACACCTTGAAATAACAAAAACAATATTTGGAGTGACCCATGGATTTCAAACGCACCCTGCTGATTGCTGCTCTCCCCCTGGCCTTCTGCCTCTCAGGCGTGGCCCAGGCCGAAATCAAGATCAAGTTCGCCGAGGTTCATCCCACTGGCTATCCGCCGGTGCTGGCCGAACAGGAAATGGGCAAAAAGCTTCAGGAACAGAGCAACGGCGATATTTCTTTCAAGATGTTTGCTGGTGGCGTACTGGGTTCAGAGAAAGAAGTGGTCGAACAATTGCAGTCCGGCGCGGTGCAGATGACCCGGGTCAGCCTCGGCATCCTTGGTCCGGTAGTACCGGAAACCAATGCCTTCAACCTGCCGTTCGTGTTCCGCGACCAGGCCCATATGCGCAAGATCATCGACGGCGAAATCGGCCAGGAGATGCTGGATAAAATCACCAACTCCGACTTCAATATGGTCGCGCTGGCCTGGATGGATGGCGGCACACGCAACCTGTACACAAAAAAACCGGTACGTGAGATTGCCGACCTCAAAGGCATGAAAATCCGCGTACAAGGCAACCCGGTGTTTATCGACACCATCAACGACATGGGCGGTAATGGCATCGCCATGGCCACCGGCGAGATTTTCAGCGCCCTGCAGACCGGCGTGATCGATGGCGCAGAGAACAACCCGCCGACCTTCCTTGAGCACAACCACTACCAGAACGCCAAGTACTTCACCTGGACCGACCACCTGATCCTCCCCGAGCCGATCGTGATCGCCAAGACCACCTGGGCCAAACTCAGCCCCGAGCAACAAGCCCTGGTGCAAAAACTGGCCCGTGAAGCGCAAATGGAAGAGCGAGTGATCTGGGACAAAAAATCCGCGGAGAGCGAAACCAAGCTCAAGACCGCAGGCGTGGAATTCATCACCCTCACCCCGGAGCAGAAAAAAGCCTTCTACGACGCCACCCAGCCGGTTCGCGACAAGTACGGTGCCAACTACAAAGATCTGATCTCGCGCATCGAAGCCGTCCAATAAGCCAGTCCGATAACGCCGCCGCAACGGGCGCAAGTCCGTTTGCCGCGTAGTGGTGAGCCCCATGAAAAATACCGTACTGCGCTTTAATGACTTGCTGTACAGGGCCTGCATCGGGATCGCCGGTTTGTCGGTGCTGACCATGACCTTGATCATCCCCTGGGGCATTTTTGCCCGCTACGTGCTGGGCAGCGGCTCCAGCTGGCCCGAGCCCACCGCCATTCTGCTGATGGTGGTGTTTACCTTCTTTGGCGCTGCCGCCAGCTACCGTGCCGGTGCCCATATGGCAGTGGCGATGGCGGTCGAGCGCATGCCGGCCCATGTCCGCAAACTGGCCGCGGTGCTGGTGCAAATCCTGATGGTCATCGTCTGCCTGTTTATGACGGTCAAGGGCTTCAAACTGTGCGCGACCACCTGGAACCAGTTTCTTGGCGAAATGCCGAGTTTGCGCGTAGGCATTTCCTATCTGCCTATCCCACTGGGCGGCATCGTGACCCTGATCTTCGTCCTGGAAAAACTCTTCCTGGGTGACCAAAGCCACCGCCGTGCCGTGCGGTTCGACATCGTAGAAGCCAGCGAAGAGGCCGTATAAATGGACGCTTTCGTATTGTTGGGCAGTTTTATCGCCCTGATCCTTATCGGCATGCCGGTCGCCTACGCGCTGGGCCTGTCGGCACTCGTCGGCGCCTGGTGGATCGATATCCCGTTCGATGCCCTGATGATTCAAGTGGCTGGCGGGGTTAACAAGTTCTCGCTGCTGGCCATCCCGTTTTTTGTCCTGGCCGGGGCGATCATGGCCGAAGGCGGCATGTCACGTCGGCTGGTGGCCTTTGCCGGGGTACTGGTAGGGTTTGTGCGCGGCGGCCTGTCGCTGGTCAATATCGTCGCCTCGACCTTCTTTGGCGCGATTTCCGGCTCTTCCGTCGCCGACACCGCTTCCGTGGGCTCGGTACTGATTCCGGAAATGGAGCGCGCCGGTTACCCCCGTGAGTTCTCCACGGCGGTAACGGTCAGCGGCTCGGTACAGGCTTTGCTCACCCCGCCCAGCCACAACTCGGTGCTGTACTCGCTGGCAGCGGGCGGCACGGTATCGATCGCTTCGCTGTTTATGGCCGGGATCATGCCGGGGTTGTTGCTCAGCGCAGTGATGATGGGCCTGTGCATGATCTTTGCGCGCAGACGTAACTACCCCAAGGGTGAAGTGATCCCGCTGCGCACCGCGCTGAAAATCGCCGGTGAAGCGATGTGGGGCCTGATGGCCATGGTCATCATCCTTGGCGGCATCCTCACTGGCGTCTTCACTGCCACCGAATCGGCGGCGGTCGCGGTGGTGTGGTCGTTCTTCGTCACCATGTTCATTTACCGCGACTACAAGTGGCGTGATCTGCCCAAGCTGATGCATCGGGCGGTGCGTACCATTTCCATCGTGATGATCCTGATCGGCTTTGCTGCCAGCTTCGGTTACATCCTGACGCTGATGGAAATCCCGATGAAGATCACCACCGCGTTCCTGACCCTGTCGGATAACCGCTACGTGATCCTGATGTGCATCAACGTCATGTTGTTGTTGCTGGGCACGGTGATGGACATGGCGCCGCTGATCCTTATCCTCACCCCGATCCTGCTGCCGGTGATTATCGGTATCGGTGTCGACCCGGTACATTTTGGCATGATCATGCTGGTCAACCTGGGCATCGGCCTGATCACACCGCCGGTGGGCGCGGTGCTGTTCGTGGGTGCAGCCGTGGGCAAGGTCACCATCGAAAACACCGTTAAAGCGCTGCTGCCATTCTACCTGGCACTGTTTATGGTGCTGATGCTGGTGACCTACGTTCCGGCCATCTCGCTGTGGTTGCCAAACCTGGTGCTGTAACCCCGCCTTACCCCTGTGGGAGCTCGCTCCCACAGGGATATTGAAGCGGCTCTATTTCCAGCCAAGGAGGCTGGTTGCTTATGTCTGCTCCTGCGTTGTTCCCCCGCCATATCGCAGTATTGATTCTGGTACTGCTGGCCTGCGCTTTTGCGGGCAATCATATCGCCGCCCGGATTGCCTTCGACCACGACACCGGTTTGCTGCTGGCGATTCTATGTCGTGCTGGCGTGACCTTGCTGGTATTGACCGGCCTGGTGCTATGGCAACGCGAGCGCCCTCGGCTAACCCCCGCCAACTGGCGTTGGCAATTGCTGTTGGGATTGCTGATCGCAGCACAAAGCTTCTGCATTTATTCAGCCGTGGCCCGTATCCCCGTGGCCCTGGCATTGTTGATCGGCAATATGGCGCCGATCCTGCTGGTACTGCTGACCTGGGCCCTGGGCGGTGCGGCACCCACCCTGCGGGCGGCACTGCTGATGGGGCTGATCATGTGCGGCCTGGTGTTTGCCCTCGACGTGCCCGAACGTTTGTCCAGCCAGCACAGTACCGAGGCACAGTGGCTCGAAGGCATCCTCTTCGGCTTTGCTGCCGCTTGCGTGTTTGCCTGTGCGCTATGGATCACCGATCACAAACTCTCGAGCCTGCGCGGTACGGTGCGTAGCATGCTGACCATGCTTATCGTATTTTGTGCGGCAGCCCTGGCCGGAGTCAGCGGGGTGCTGCCGGGCGGGGTGTCGCTGCCCTCCTCGTCTACCGGCTGGACAGCCCTGGCCTTTCTGGTTGCGCTTTACGGGCTGGGCTTCTGCCTGTTGTTTATCTGCATGACGCGGCTGAACATGGCCCGCAACGCACCGGTAATGAACGTCGAACCGGTGGCGAGCCTGCTGTTTGGCTGGCTGATTCTTGACCAGTTGCTCAGCAGCGGCCAGATCATCGGCGGCCTGATTGTGGTCGCGGGCATTGTGATGCTGACCTGGCCGCGCAAAGCATAGATCCAGATCAATAGCCGGGAGCAAGGGCTCGACTACCATCGCGCCTTTTTTGCGAACGAACTGACTATGCGCCTTGCTCCGCCCGAACTCCTCGCCCCTGCCGGCACCCTGAAAAATATGCGCTATGCCTTCGCGTATGGCGCCGACGCGGTGTATGCGGGCCAACCACGCTACAGCTTGCGCGTGCGCAACAACGAATTCGACCACACCAACCTGGCCATTGGCATCGCCGAAGCCCAGGCTCAGGGCAAGCGTTTTTACGTGGTGGTCAATATCGCCCCGCACAACGCCAAGCTGCGTACCTTTCTCAAGGATCTGGAGCCGGTGATTGCCATGGCACCGGATGCGCTGATCATGTCCGACCCGGGGCTGATCATGCTGGTGCGCAAAAACTTCCCCCATGTGCCGATTCATTTGTCGGTGCAGGCCAATACCGTGAACTGGGCCAGTGTTGAATTCTGGCGCCAGCAAGGCCTGAGCCGCATCATCCTGTCCCGGGAGTTGTCGCTGGAAGAGATCGAAGAAATCCGTCAGCAAGTACCCGATATGGAGCTGGAGATTTTCGTACATGGCGCGCTATGCATGGCCTACTCCGGGCGCTGCCTGTTATCTGGCTACATGAACAAGCGTGATGCCAACCAGGGCAGCTGCACCAATGCCTGCCGCTGGAAATACGACGCCAAACCGGCCACGGAAAACGAACTGGGCAATATCGTCAATGTGGTCGAGCCAACCCTGGGCGTGGGTGCGCCGACTGACGAAGTGTTTGTGCTGAACGAAGCCAACCGTGCCGATGAGCCGATGACCGCGTTCGAGGACGAACACGGTACTTACATCATGAACTCCAAGGATCTGCGTGCTGTACAGCATGTGGCGCGGCTGGCGGAAATGGGCGTGCATTCGCTGAAGATCGAGGGCCGCACCAAGTCGCACTTTTACTGCGCGCGCGCCACTCAGGTATATCGCAAGGCGATTGATGATGCAGTGGCGGGTCGTGAATTTGATCGCAGCCTGATGACCGATCTGGAGTCACTGGCCCAGCGCGGCTATACCGAAGGGTTCTTGCGCCGCCATGTCCACGATGAATACCAGAACTACCTGCATGGCAGTTCATTGTCCCATCGCCAGCAGTTTGTCGGGGAATTGACCGGCGAACGACGCAATGGCCTGGCCGAAGTCAAAGTGAAAAACCGATTTGCTTTGGGCGATCATCTGGAGCTGATGACACCCCACGGCAACTATCACTTTGATCTGGAACGTTTGCTTAACAGTGCAGGCTTGCCGACCCAAGTGGCGCCGGGTGATGGCCACACGGTGTACCTGCCGATCCCCGAACAGGTGGACTTGAACTACGGGTTGTTGATGCGGGATTTGACGGTGAGCGAGGTGATGGAACGTTCGGCGTGACCACTGTGGGAGCGGGCTTGCTCGCGATAGCATCGCCCGGTGTTGTCTGACAGACCGAGCCGTCAGCATCGCGAGCAAGCCCGCTCCCACAGACTGTCGTGATTGCGATTAATCGCGAAACACTTCATCCAGCAAGTTATGCATGGCGGTGAACGCCCGACCCGCAGTTTTGGCGTCGTACATCATCTTGCCCGGCACATTGGCGTGGGGGTCAGTGAACGAATGCACTGCGCCGCCATAGCTGGTCAGTTGCCAGTCCACACCCGCCGCGTTCATCTCCGCCTCAAACGCTGGTAGCTGCTCGCTTGGCACCAATGGGTCCAGCGCGCCGTGCAACACCAGCACCGAGCCCTTGATGCTCTGGGCATCGATAGGGTTAGGTGTGTCCAGCGTGCCGTGGAATGACACCGCAGCTTGCAACGGTGCACCACTGCGTGCCAGTTCCAGTGAACAGCACCCGCCAAAACAGAAACCAAAGGTTGCCAGCTTGTTGCTGTCGACCTGGGCCAGGCCCTGATTTTTCAGCATGTCATACGCTGCCCACATACGCTTGCGCAGCAAGGCACGGTCATTCTTGAGCGGCATCATCGCCGCACCGGCCTCGTCGGCGTTGCCGGGCCGGGTGCCCTGGCCATACAAATCGGCGATCAGTACCACATAACCCTGTTCTGCCACCGACTTGGCAATCTCTTCGGCGCCTGCGCTGATGCCCATCCAGTTGGGCGCCATCAGCAAACCCGGCAACGGGTCTTCACGGCTCGGATCAAAGGCCAAACGGCCTTCGTAAGGTTGGCCGTCGATTTGATAAGCCACAGAGCTGACCGAAATGGATTTCATCAAAAACTCCTGAATTTGAAACAAAAAAAACCCGCCGAAGCGGGTTTTTATAGCGCGGTTAGACCGACAACTCTACTAACAATTTGTTTAGCCGACGGACATAGGCCGCAGGGTCTTTCAAACTGTCACCGGCTGCCAGGGCTGCCTGATCGAAGAGGATGTGCGACAGGTCGCCAAAACGCTCTTCACTCTGCTCTGCATCGAGTTTCTCGATCAGCGGGTGAGCCGGGTTGAACTCGAAGATAGGCTTGGACTCAGGCACTTTTTGACCGCTGGCTTCGAGGATCTGACGCATTTGCATGCCCAGATCCTGCTCACCAATGGCAAGAATCGCCGGGGAATCAGTCAGACGATGCGACACGCGCACTTCGCTGACGCTCTCGCCCAAGGCAGCCTTGATGCGCTCAACCAGACCTTCTTTGGCCTTGGCCACTTCTTCTGCCGCTTTCTTGTCCTCTTCCGAGTCCAGATTGCCCAGGTCGAGGTCACCACGGGCCACGTCGACAAAGCTCTTGCCGTCGAAGTCGCTGAGGTAGCTCATCAGCCACTCGTCGATGCGGTCGGTCAGCAGCAGGACTTCGATGCCTTTTTTGCGGAAGACTTCGAGGTGCGGGCTGTTTTTAACCTGCGCGTAGGTTTCGCCGGTCAGGTAGTAAATCTTGTCCTGACCTTCCTTGGCGCGGGCCAGGTAGTCGGTCAAGGAAACATTCTGTTCGCCGTCGTCGCCGTGGGTCGAAGCAAAACGCAGCAGACCGGCGATTTTTTCCTTGTTGGCGAAATCTTCGGCCGGACCTTCTTTCATCACCTGCCCGAAGTTTTTCCAGAAGCCCTGATATTTCTCAGGCTCGTTCTTCGCCAGTTTTTCCAGCATGTCGAGTACACGCTTGGTCAGCGCCGTCTTCATCGAGTCGATGATCGGGTCTTTTTGCAGGATTTCCCGCGACACGTTCAGCGACAGGTCGTTGGAGTCGATCACGCCCTTGATAAAGCGCAGGTACAGCGGCAGGAACGACTCGGCCTGATCCATCACGAAGACACGCTGCACATACAGCTTCAGGCCTTTAGGCGCTTCACGCTGGTACAGATCAAACGGTGCACGGGCCGGAACGTAGAGCAGCGAGCTGTATTCAAGCTTGCCCTCAACCTTGTTGTGGCTCCAGGCCAGCGGGTTCTCGTAGTCATGGGCAATGTGCTTGTAGAACTCCTGATATTCCTCGTCCTTTACTTCAGTACGAGGACGGGTCCACAGGGCACTTGCCCGGTTGACGGTTTCCCATTCCAGTGCAGGCGCTTCTTCGCCTTCGGCAACGGTCTGCTCTTTAGGCAGCTCGATCGGTAAGGCGATATGGTCGGAGTACTTCTTGATGATGTTGCGCAGGCGCCAGCCGTCAGCGAATTCGGATTCGCCAGGCTTGAGGTGCAGCACGATTTTGGTGCCGCGGTCGGCCTTCTCGACGGTGGCCACTTCAAACTCGCCCTCGCCCTTCGAAGACCAGTGCACGCCCTCGCTTGCCGGGGTACCGGCACGGCGGCTGTACACGTCAACCTTGTCGGCAACGATAAAGGCCGAGTAGAAACCCACGCCGAACTGACCGATCAGGTGCGAATCTTTTTTCTGGTCGCCGGTGAGGTTTTTCATGAAGTCGGCAGTGCCGGATTTGGCGATCGTACCCAGGTGGGTGATCACGTCATCGCGGTTCATGCCGATACCGTTGTCTTCGAGGGTGACGGTGTTGGCGTCTTTGTCGAAGCTCACACGGATTTTAAGCTCGGCACCGCCCTCCAGCAGATCTGGCTTGGACAGTGCTTCAAAACGTAATTTGTCGACAGCATCAGAGGCGTTCGAGATCAGTTCGCGAAGGAAGATTTCCTTGTTGGAGTACAGCGAATGGATCATGAGGTGCAGCAGTTGCTTGACCTCGGTCTGGAAGCCCAGGGTTTCTTTTTGAGTTTCCACGCTCATTGTTATCAAACTCCGATTGGATGGCAGTGGCCACGCCCGTAAGGGTTAGCGGCGGGATGTGATGAAAGTTGGGGCCAATGATGCAAATTTCAAGGGCCGAACCAGTGGCTCAAGTTTTTTACCAATATTTCCGCCCGCGCTGCTTTACTTATATATGTGTTCGAGCATGGAACTTAAGCCATCAGCCCATGCTCAAACGCCCCGTAGATCTACTCATAAGGAGAAACACCCCATGCGTAATACTTTTGCTGTTGCCTTGATGCTGGCTGCTTCGCTTGGCCTGGCTGCCTGCGACAAAAAATCCGAAGACAAAGCCCAGGACGCTGCCCAGCATTCTGAGCAAGCGCAAGAAAAAATGTCTGAAGCACAAGACAAAGTAAACGACGCGGCCAAAGAGAACGCCGAAGCTGCAAAAGCACAAGCCGAGTCCAATAAAGCCGCTGCTGAAGAAGCCGGCCAGACTGCTCCGGTTGCACCTGCGGCAACTACAGAAAGCAAGTAACACGACTTTCTGCGATATAAAACCAAGCCCGCCAAGTGCGGGCTTTGTTGTATCTGAACGTTAATGGCTAGTGTTTGCATGCTTGAACACACGCCCATTAAAAAAGCCCTGCATCCATTAAGATGCAGGGCTTTTTTATTGACTCGGCAACGCTTTTGGCGAACCGGGTAATTACGCCATTGCTTCAACTCGTTTGCCCAGCAGACGGTCGCAGATTACTGCGCCCAGCAGGGTCACAAGACTAGGCACCAGCCACGCCAGGCCCTGCTCGCTAAATGGCATATTGGCCAATTGGGCCGGAATCCACTCACCGAGGCCAGCACCTTTAAGCGCGTCGATCGAGCCAAAGAAGAACGACACCAGCATGACCGGACCAATGATCCGGCTCTGGGCATTCCACAGGCCTTTGCAGAAACTCAGCGCCACCAACACGATGCAAGGCGGGTAGATCGCCGTCAGCAACGGGATGGAAAACGCAATCAACTGGGTCAAGCCAAGGTTCGACACGGCCAGCGAAAACAGCGCAAGGATGATCACCAGCGTCTTGTAAGACAGTGGCAGCACAGTACTGAAGTATTCAGCGCAGGCACAGGTCAGGCCAACGGCCGTTACCAGGCAAGCCAGTGCAATCAGTACGGCAAGGAAACCGCTGCCCAGCGAACCGAAGGTGTGTTGTACATAGGCATGCAGTACCGCCGCACCATTGGTTGCACCCGCCGCCACTTCATGGCTGCCCGCACCCAGGCGGAACAGGCTGATGTAGACCAGCGCCAGGCCGACACCGGCGATCAGGCCAGCAATGATGGCGTAGCGGGTAATCAGCTTGGGTGATTCAACACCACGGGAACGGATGGCATTCACGATCACGATACCGAACACCAGCGCACCCAGGGTATCCATGGTCAAGTAGCCATTGATAAAACCCTGGGAGAACGGTGCGGCCACGTACTCGGGGGTCGCGACGCCAACATCACCTGCAGGCAAGGCAACGGCAGCAATGCCAAGAATGGCCAGAGCGATGATCTTCAACGGAGCAAGGAAGCGCCCTACCGTGTCCAGCAGGCGACCCGGGTACAACGACACGAAAAACACGATCAGGAAGTACACCGAGCTGTACAGAAACAGCGCCAGTGGGCTTTCACCGGTCAAAGGTGCCAGGCCGACTTCAAAGGATACGGTGGCGGTACGCGGGGTCGCGAACAACGGGCCAACAGCCAGATAGGCCACGGCTGCCAACAAGCCCCCGGCGATCTTGCCGATCGGGCTGCTCAGTGCGTCCATGCCGCCACCGACCTTGGCCAGGGCAATAACGGTGACTACCGGCAGACCGACTGCGGTGATCAGGAAGCCCAATGCAGCCATCCAGACGTTAGGTCCGGCCTGCAGGCCAACGATTGGCGGGAAAATGATGTTGCCTGCCCCAACGAACAGGGCAAAAGTCATAAACCCAAGTGCCAGGATGTCCTGGCCTTTCAATACTTTCATTACGGAAATACCACACTACTGAATCGGAATTTAGAGGGGAATTTCCCGTGCGGATGTGGGAAATGCTGTCGATCCGTATAAGACCAACCCTTCTAGCGCGTGGCTTCCTTTTGGGATGCACACGCAGAACTGCGGAATGCTGGCAAGATTACCGAGTTTTTTCCTACAGCGCACTGTTAGAGGGCGGACTGTCCGATGAACGAACGCAGTTGTCGCCTGGACGACATCGAAAAATGCTTTGGTGTGGTTTTGCCTGCCCTGGATAGCTCAAAACCGCACGTTGTGGGAGCGGGCTTGCCCGCGATGGTAACGACGCGATTTATCTGAATGACCGCGGCGCCTGCATCGCGAGCAAGCCCGCTCCCACAAGGGTTTTGCTTGACCCCAAACGCACAAAGGCCACCCGAAGGTGGCCTTTGCCTGGTAGAGCAGTCAGTTAAGCGCGAGGCTTACTTCATTGCCCAGCCAGTCAGCTCGGACAGAGCCTTGCCGATGTCTGCCAGCGAACGCACGGTTTTTACGCCTGCGTCTTCCAGGGCAGCAAACTTCTCGTCTGCAGTACCCTTGCCGCCAGAGATGATTGCGCCTGCGTGGCCCATGCGCTTGCCTGGAGGGGCAGTCACACCAGCGATGTAGGAAACAACCGGCTTGGTCACGTTTGCCTTGATGTAGGCAGCCGCTTCTTCTTCAGCCGAACCGCCGATCTCACCGATCATAACGATCGCTTCGGTCTTCGGGTCTTCCTGGAACAGCTTCAGGATGTCGATGAAGTTGGAACCAGGGATCGGGTCACCACCGATGCCTACGCAAGTCGACTGGCCGAAACCGGCGTCAGTGGTTTGCTTTACAGCTTCGTAAGTCAGGGTGCCGGAACGCGACACGATGCCTACTTTGCCTGGCAAGTGAATGTGACCTGGCATGATGCCGATCTTGCATTCGCCTGGCGTGATAACGCCCGGGCAGTTAGGGCCGATCAGGGTAACACCCAGTTCGTCGCACTTAACTTTGCAGTCCAGCATGTCCAGGGTAGGAATGCCTTCAGTGATGCACACGATCAGCTTGATGCCGCCGAACGCTGCTTCAAGGATCGAGTCCTTGCAGAAAGGAGCCGGTACGTAGATAACGCTGGCGGTTGCGCCAGTTGCTTCTACGGCTTCTTTCACGGTGTTGAAAACAGGCAGGTCCAGGTGAGTGGTGCCGCCTTTGCCCGGAGTAACGCCACCAACCATCTTGGTGCCGTATTCGATGGCTTGCTGGGTGTGGAAGCTGCCCTGCGAACCGGTGATGCCCTGGCAGATAACTTTGGTGTCTTTATTGATCAGGACGCTCATTACTTGCCCTCCGCAGCTTTAACAACTTGTTGAGCAGCGTCGGTCAAGCTGGTAGCAGCGATGATGTTCAAACCGCTTTCTGCCAGTACTTTAGCGCCCAGATCAGCGTTGTTGCCTTCAAGGCGCACAACTACCGGGATTTTCACGCCGACTTCTTTCACTGCACCGATGATGCCTTCGGCAATCATGTCGCAACGAACGATGCCGCCGAAGATGTTAACCAGCACTGCTGCGACATTGCTGTCGGACAGGATGATTTTGAACGCTTCGGTAACGCGTTCTTTGGTAGCACCACCGCCAACGTCGAGGAAGTTGGCTGGCTTGCCGCCATGCAGGTTAACGATGTCCATGGTGCCCATGGCCAGACCAGCGCCGTTAACCATGCAGCCGATGTTGCCTTCCAGCGCTACGTAGTTCAGTTCGAACTTGGCAGCGTGCGCTTCGCGCGGATCGTCTTGCGACGGATCGTGGAAAGTTTTCAGCTTAGGCTGACGGTACATGGCGTTTGCGTCGATGTTGATTTTGGCATCGAGGCAGTGCAGATCGCCGTCAGTCTTGATAACCAGCGGGTTCACTTCCAGCAGGGCCAGATCGTGATCCTTGAACAGTTTGGCCAGACCTACGAAGATCTTGGCGAACTGAGCAACTTGCTTGCCTTCCAGACCCAGCTGGAAAGCCAACTCGCGACCCTGGAATGGCTGTGCGCCAACCAGTGGATCGATCGTTGCTTTCAGAATTTTTTCTGGAGTGTCGTGAGCGATTTTCTCGATGTCCACGCCACCTTCGGTGGAAGCCATGAACACGATACGACGGCTCGAACGGTCAACGACAGCGCCCAGGTACAGCTCTTTAGCGATATCAGTGCACGACTCAACCAGGATCTTGGTGACCGGCTGACCATTGGCGTCAGTCTGGTAAGTCACCAGACGCTTGCCCAACCACTGTTGTGCGAATGCTTTAGCGTCTTCTTTGCTGCGAACCAGCTTAACGCCGCCCGCTTTACCGCGACCACCTGCGTGAACCTGGGCTTTTACAACCCATTCGGTCCCACCGATTTTGTCGCAAGCTTCTGCGGCTGCTTCCGGGGTGTCTACTGCATAACCCTTGGATACTGGCAGGCCGTATTCAGCGAACAGCTGCTTACCCTGATACTCGTGAAGATTCATGCTTTTTACCGTCTTCGTTAGGTACTGCGCATTCGGCGCTGCACTACTATTAGTGCCGCACCACCTGTGACTGCTGCTTGTGCTGTTTCAACAAACCCGACATCCGCTTGAGCGGAGCCGGGCCCGGTTAAAACAAGACAAGACTGCGTCCGGCGGAAGTTCCGCGGTGAGGCTTGCTAGCAAGGCTCACGACGGGCAAACCGCCGTGGTTTCTTATTGTCTGGTCTTAACGTTTCTTACGGTTGGCAATGTGGATGGCGCCGCCATTCACAGCCAGTGCTGCTTCGTGCAAGGCTTCGGACAGGGTCGGATGGGAGAAAACCATCATGCCCAGATCTTCAGCGCTGGTGCCGAATTCCATACCGATCGCGCCCTGCTGTACCAGCTCTGCAGCGCTCGGGCCAATCACGTGGACGCCCAGTACGCGGTCAGTTTTGGCATCAGCAATGACTTTGACAAAGCCACCGGTGTCGTTTGCTGCCATGGCACGGCCACTGGCGGCGAACGGGAAGGTGCCGACGTTAACCTCAACGCCTTCAGCTTTCAAGGCCTGCTCGGTTTTACCAACCCACGCGATCTCCGGGTGAGTGTAAATAACCGATGGAATCAGGTCGTAGTTCATCTCGGTCTTGTGACCTTTGATGCGCTCGACAACCATGATGCCTTCTTCGGAAGCCTTGTGTGCCAGCATCATGCCGCGAACCACGTCACCAATGGCGAATACGCCCGGTACGCTGGTTGCGCAATGATCGTCAACAAACACGAAACCGCGCTCGTCGATGGTCACGCCGCTGTCAGCTGCCAGCAACTCGGTAGTCACCGGACGGCGACCCACGGCTACGATCAGCTTGTCGAAGGTGATGGTCTGTTCGCCGTTGGCGTCGGTGTAGGTCACAACGACTTCTTCGCCGTTAACCTTGGAACCGGTAACGCGAGCGCCCAGCTTGATGTCCAGACCTTGTTTGGTCAGGGTTTTGTAGGCTTCTTTCGAAACGGCAGCGTCAGCAGCCATCAAGAAGGTGTCCAGGGCTTCCAGAACAGTCACTTCAGCGCCCAGACGGGACCATACCGAACCCAGTTCCAGACCGATCACGCCAGCGCCGATAACGCCCAGACGTTTTGGCACGGACTGGAATTCCAGGGCGCCGGTCGAATCAACGATGACGTTGTTGTCGACTGGAGCAGGTGGAATGTCGATCGGACGCGAGCCCGAAGCCAGAATCACGTTCTCGGCTTCGATGATTTCAACGCTGCCGTCTGGCTTGGTCAGCTCAACACGCTTGCCGGCCAGCAGTTTGCCGTGGCCTTGCAGGGAAGTAACGCCGTTGGCCTTGAACAGGGTCGCAACGCCGGAAGTCAGACCTTTAACGATGTTGGCTTTACGGCCAACCATCGCAGCAACGTCCATCTTCACTTCACCGGTGGTGATGCCGTGGATGGCGAATGCATCCTTGGCTTCGTGGTACTTCCAGGAGCTGTCCAGCAGCGCCTTGGATGGAATGCAGCCAACGTTCAGGCAAGTACCGCCCAGCGCCAGTTTGCCTTCCTTGTCGGTGTATTTTTCGATGCAAGCAGTCGAAAGGCCCAGTTGCGCGGCCTTGATGGCTGCAACATAGCCGCCAGGGCCAGCACCAATCACTACAACGTCAAATTTCTGAGACATGAAAATAGATCCTCTATTAGCTACAAGCTGTCAGCAGCAAGCTGCAAGCCAAAGCCAGACTGCTTTTTCCCGCAGCCTGGCACCTGAAACTTGCAGCAGCTTCTATTAGATATCCAGCAGCAGACGAGCCGGGTCTTCCAGCAGGTTTTTGATTGCTACCAGGAAACTTACAGCTTCTTTGCCATCGATCAAGCGGTGATCGTAAGACAGAGCCAAATACATCATCGGACGGATAACTACCTGACCGTTGACTGCCATTGGACGCTGAAGGATGTTGTGCATGCCCAGGATCGCGGCTTGCGGCGGGTTAACGATCGGGGTCGACATCATCGAACCGAAAGTGCCACCGTTGGTGATAGTGAAAGTACCACCGGTCATTTCGTCGATCGACAGTTTGCCGTCACGGGCTTTTTTACCGTAAGCAGCGATGCCGCCTTCGATTTCAGCCAGGCTCATCAGTTCGGCGTTACGCAGAACCGGAACCACCAGACCACGGTCGCTGGAAACAGCTACACCGATGTCGGCGAAGCCGTGGTAAACGATGTCGGAACCGTCGATCGAGGCGTTAACGGCCGGGAAGCGTTTCAGTGCTTCGGTAGCTGCTTTCACGAAGAACGACATGAAGCCCAGGCGTACGCCGTTGTGGGACTTCTCGAACAGATCCTTGTACTTCGAACGCAGTGCCATGATTTCAGTCATGTCCACTTCGTTGAAAGTGGTCAGCATCGCCATGTTCGACTGAGCTTCAACCAGACGCTTGGCCACGGTGGCACGAACGCGGGTCATCGGAACGCGTTTTTCTACGCGGTCGCCAGCAGCGAATACCGGAGCGGCAGCGGCAGGTGCAGCGGCCTTGGCCGGCGCAGCAGCAGGAGCGGCTTTTTTGGCAGCTACCGCAGCAACTACGTCTTCCTTGGTCACACGACCGCCTTTGCCAGTACCGGCAACGGAAGCGATGTTGATACCGTTTTCTTCAGCGATCTTGCGTGCAGCCGGAGCAGCAACAGGATCGTCTTCGCCATCGGCAGCCGGAGCAGCAGCCTGGGCGGCCGGTGCAGCGGCAGCAGCAGGAGCGGCAGCAGCAGCGCCGCCTTCAACGATGGAGCCCAGCACTTCGTCGGACAGAACGGTGTCGCCTTCGTTCTTGACGATAGCGCCCAGCACGCCGTCAGCAGTGGCCAGTACTTCCAGCACTACCTTGTCGGTTTCGATGTCGACAATCAGGTCGTCGCGCTTTACAGCGTCGCCCGGTTGTTTGTGCCAGGTGGCAACGGTGCCATCGGCAACCGATTCCGGAAATGTTGGGGCTTTGATCTCGATAGCCATGTTCTTTGGTTCCTTAAATTCGGTTTCAGTGCGCGAAGGCGTTAAACAGTGAACGCGTCTTGCAACAGTTTTGCCTGTTGCTCAGCGTGCATCGATGCGTAACCACAAGCAGGTGCAGCAGAAGCGTCACGGCCCGCGTACTCGAGTACGAGCGACTTGTCGTGACCGCTGATGATGCGGCGCATGTGATGCTGGCTGCAGTACCAGGCACCCTGGTTCATCGGCTCTTCCTGACACCAGACAATATGCTTGGCGTTTTTGTACGGAGCCAGGACTTCAATCAAGTCGTCCTCAGGGAACGGGTACAGCTGCTCAAGACGCACGATAGCGATGTCATCACGACCTTCGGCACGGCGTTTTTCCAACAGGTCGTAGTAGACCTTGCCGCTACACAGCACGATGCGACCGACGTTCGCCGGATCCTGCGCATCGATTTCCGGAATAACGGTCTGGAACGAACCTTCGGCCAGATCTTCCAGGGTCGAGATTGCCAGTTTGTGACGCAGCAACGACTTCGGTGTCAGGACGATCAGCGGCTTGCGCAGCGGACGGATAACCTGACGGCGCAACAGATGGTAGATCTGTGCCGGAGTGGTCGGTACGCACACCTGAATGTTGTGCTCGGCACACAATTGCAGGTAACGCTCAAGACGTGCAGAGGAGTGCTCCGGGCCCTGACCTTCATAACCGTGTGGCAGCAGCATGGTCAGACCGCACAGACGGCCCCACTTGTGCTCACCGCTGGTGATGAACTGGTCGATTACAACCTGGGCGCCGTTGGCGAAGTCGCCGAACTGGGCTTCCCAGATCACCAGCGCGTTAGGCGTGGTGGTGGAATAGCCGTATTCGAACGCCAGGACCGCTTCCTCGGACAGCAGCGAGTCGTACAGGTCAAAGCGAGGCTGACCTTCGAACAGGTGCTTCAGGGGAATATAGGTGCCAGCATCTTTCTGGTTGTGCAACACGGCGTGACGGTGCGAGAACGTACCGCGACCAATGTCCTGACCGGTCATGCGAATCGGGTGACCTTCGAACTGCAGGGTTGCATATGCCATGGTTTCGGCATAACCCCAGTTGATCGGCAGGCCGCCGGCTTGCATTTTTTGACGATCTTCGTAGATCTTCGCAACCTGGCGCTGAACCACAAAGCCTTCTGGAATTTCCAGCAGCTTGGCAGACAGTTCTTGCAGGGTTTTCAGATCGAAACGGGTGTCGTGACGCGCAGTCCAGGCGTGGCCCAGATACGGACGCCAGTCCACGAACAGCTCTTTGTTCGGTTCCTTGACCAGACTTTTCACAACATGCAGGCCGTTGTCCAGCGCGTTGCGGTATTCGTCGATCTTGGCCTGAACGCGTTCTGCGTCCACCACTTTCTCTTGTGTCAGGCGCTCGGCATACAGCTCACGGGTGGTGCGCTGCTTGGCGATCTGCTGATACATCAGCGGCTGGGTACCGTTTGGTTCATCGGCCTCGTTGTGACCGCGACGGCGGTAGCAGAACAGGTCGATCACGACGTCACGCTTGAACTGCATGCGGTAGTCGATAGCCAGCTGAGTCACGAACAATACGGCTTCCGGATCATCACCATTGACATGGAGGATCGGCGCCTGAATCATTTTCGCGACGTCAGTGCAGTACTCGGTAGAACGGGAGTCTTCCGGATTGCTGATGGTGAAGCCGACCTGGTTGTTGATCACCAGGTGAACCGTACCGCCAGTCTTGAAGCCGCGAGTCTGCGACATCTGGAAGGTTTCCATGACCACGCCCTGACCTGCGAAGGCAGCATCACCGTGGATGGAAATTGGCAGTACCTTTTCGCCGGTGCTGTCGTTACGACGGTCCTGGCGAGCGCGTACAGACCCTTCAACCACTGGAGAAACGATTTCCAGGTGGGAGGGGTTAAACGCCATTGCCAGGTGAACTTCACCACCGGCAGTCATGACGTTGGAGGAGAAGCCCTGGTGGTATTTAACGTCACCGGAACCCAACTCGATCTTTTTCTTGCCTTCGAACTCGTCGAACAGCTCGCGCGGGTTCTTGCCGAAGGTGTTCACCAATACGTTCAGGCGACCACGGTGGGCCATGCCGATAACGATTTCCTTGGTGCCGTAGTTGCCCGAACGCTGGATCAGCTCGTCCAGCAAAGGAATCAGGCTTTCGCCGCCTTCCAGGCCGAAACGCTTGGTGCCCGGGTATTTGGTCCCCAGGTACTTTTCCAGACCTTCAGCAGCAGTCACGCGCTCAAGCAGATGGCTTTTGACTTCAGCCGAGTAAGTCGGGCGGCCGCGTACGCTTTCGAGGCGCTGTTCAAACCAGTGGCGCTGCTCGGAATCGACGATGTGCGTGAACTCTGCGCCAATGGTGCGGCAATATGTCTGCTGCAACGCTTCGAGAATTTCGCGTAGGCTCGCTTCCTCTTTGCCGATATACAGGTCGCCGGCACGGAAGGTCGTATCAAGATCGGCATTGGTCAAGCCGTAATGATTGATCGACAGGTCTGCAGGTGCAGGACGCTGCCACAGCCCCAGCGGATCAAGCTGGGCTGCCTGGTGGCCGCGCATCCGATAGGCCTGGATCAATCGCAGCACTTCAACCTGCTTCTTCTCGTGCTCACTGCTCACGCTCCCGGCAGAAACCGGTTGAGCGCGGCGCTGGTTCTTTGCCAGCAGCACGAAATGGTCGCGGATTGTGGAGTGCGAAACATCGTTGGCAGAGTTGCCTTCAACAGGCAACGTCTGAAATTTGGTGCGCCATTCTTCTGGCACAGCGTTAGGGTCGTGCAGGTAGAGCTCATAGAGCTCTTCCACATAGGCAGCGTTACCACCTGAAAGATAGCCGCTGTTCCACATGCGCTGCATCACGCTTTCTTGCATGCTTGGTCACCCTCGGTTAGGGGACACCATCGACGAGAACACCAGAGCATGCTTGAGAAAGTCCGAATACAGCGACTAAAACAAGCCACTTAGGATCACGCTGATAGTCCGGGTACCAGCCCGGATGCCCCTGCTGGTCTCATTTCTTCAAAATAAGAGCCGCAGCTTTATGAGCTGTTGCTCAGGTTAAAACTACGGCGCCGGTTGAAGCCTGCGCCGTAGCATCTACGGTTACAGCGGTGCTGCGGTACTGCTTTGGATCACACGCCGCTTTGCAGCAGCATGCTACGCACGTGACCGATGGCCTTAGTCGGGTTCAGGCCCTTCGGACACACGTTTACGCAGTTCATGATCCCGCGGCAGCGGAATACGCTGAACGGGTCATCCAGCGAAGCCAGGCGCTCACTGGTCTTGGTGTCACGGCTGTCAGCCAGGAAACGATAGGCTTGCAGCAGTGCAGCAGGGCCCAGGAACTTGTCCGGGTTCCACCAGAAGGACGGGCACGAGGTCGAGCAGCAAGCGCACAGGATGCACTCGTACAGACCGTCGAGCTTTTCACGCTCTTCTGGTGATTGCAGACGTTCGATGGCCGGAGCCGGCGTGTCGTTCTGCAGGAACGGCTTAACTTTCTCGTATTGCTTGTAGAAGATGCTCATATCGACGACCAGGTCACGGATAACCGGCAAACCTGGCAGTGGACGAACGATCAGCTTGTTGCCTTTAACGACAGCGGACAGCGGCGTTACACACGCCAGGCCGTTCTTGCCGTTGATGTTCATGCCGTCGGAGCCGCAAACGCCCTCACGGCAAGAGCGACGATAGGAGAAACCCTCGTCCTGCTCTTTGATCAGGGCCAGTACATCCAGCACCATCAGGTCTTTACCATTGGTATTGACCTCGAATTCCTGCATGAACGGAGCGGCGTCCTGATCAGGGTTGTAACGATAAACACTGACTTTCAACATATCGGCCACCCTTAGTAAGTACGAACCATTGGCTCGAAGGTCGGAACGGTTTTCGGCGAGAAGTTCACCGCACGCTTGGCTACGCGCTTGTCACCCGGGAAGTACAGGGTGTGGCACAGCCAGTTAACGTCGTCACGATCTTCGAAGTCTTCACGGGCGTGAGCACCGCGCGATTCCTTACGAACTTCAGCAGCGATTGCAGTCGCTTCAGCCACTTCGAGCAGGTTTTGCAGCTCAAGGGCTTCGATACGGGCCGTGTTGAATGCCTGGCTCTTATCGTTGATTTTCACGTTGGCGATGCGCTTGCGCAGATCAGCCAGCTGAGCAATACCCTTCTGCATGTATTCGCCGGTACGGAATACACCGAAGTAGTTCTGCATGCAGCTTTGCAGCTCTTTACGCAGGGTTGCCACGTCTTCGCCGTCGGTACGCGAGTTCAGGCCGTCCAGACGTGCCAGGGCAGCGTCGATGTCGGACTGGCGTGGACGAGCGTAATCAACGCCTTCTTTAAGGGTCTGCTCAAGGAACAGGCCGGCAGCACGACCGAATACCACCAGGTCGAGCAGCGAGTTGCCGCCCAGACGGTTGGCACCGTGTACGGATACGCAAGCCACTTCACCTACTGCAAACAGGCCAGGGATGATCTGGTCGTTGCCGTCGGCGTCCTGAGTGATCGCCTGACCATGAATGTTGGTGGCAACGCCGCCCATCATATAGTGGCAAGTCGGAACCACTGGAACCGGAGCCAATACCGGGTCAACGTGTGCGAACGTTTTCGACAGTTCGCAGATACCTGGCAGACGGCTGTGCAGCACTTCCTCACCGAGGTGATCGAGCTTCAGCATTACGTGGTCGCCATCAGGACCGCAACCGTTGCCCGCGATGATTTCCTTAACCATCGAGCGAGCAACAACGTCACGACCAGCAAGGTCTTTGGCGTTCGGAGCATAACGCTCCATGAAACGCTCGCCATGCTTGTTGATCAGGTAGCCACCTTCACCACGGCAACCTTCGGTAACCAGTACACCGGCGCCGGCAATACCGGTCGGGTGGAACTGCCACATTTCGATGTCCTGTACCGGCACGCCAGCACGCAGCGCCATGCCAATACCGTCGCCGGTGTTGATCAGGGCGTTGGTGGTGGACGAGTAGATACGGCCTGCACCGCCAGTCGCCAGTACGGTCGCGTTAGCGCGAACGTAAGAGGTTTCACCGGTTTCGATGCAGATAACGATCATGCCGACGAAATCGCCAGCCTCGTTCTTAACCAGATCGACACCGTAGTATTCGTTCAGGAATACAGTGCCGGCCTTGAGGTTGGCCTGGTACAGGGTGTGCAACAGCGCGTGACCGGTACGGTCGGCTGCAGCGCAAGTACGGGCAGCCTGGCCGCCTTTGCCGAAGTCCTTGGACTGACCGCCGAAAGGACGCTGGTAGATACGACCCTGTTCGGTACGGGAGAACGGCAGACCCATGTGCTCGAGCTCGAACACGGCTTCCGGACCTACGGAACACATGTATTCGATAGCGTCCTGGTCACCGATATAGTCGGAACCCTTGACGGTATCGTACATGTGCCAGCGCCAGTCATCGTTTGGATCTGCAGACGCGATCGCGCAGGTGATGCCACCCTGGGCCGATACGGTGTGCGAACGAGTCGGGAAAACCTTGGTGATTACAGCAGTCTTGTGACCGCCTTGAGCCAGCTGCAGAGCAGCGCGCATGCCGGCACCGCCGCCGCCAATGATGATGGCGTCGAACGAAAGTGTATTAACTGTGTTAGCCATGAATCAGATACCCCAAAGAATCTGCACACCCCAGACGAAGTAAGCGAACATTGCAACGCCGCAGACTGCCTGGAAGAGGAAACGTACTGCTGTTGCGGACTTGCCCAGCGCCATTGGCGTCAGGTAGTCGGTCGCGATGGTCCACATGCCGACCCAGGCGTGTGCGCCCAGAGCAACAAGGGCCAGCAGGCTGAAAATACGCATCCAGTTGCTTGCGAACAGCTCATGCCATTGGGCGTAGCCAATGCCAGGGTTCGCAACGAGGTACCCGATCAGGAAGATGAAATAAGCCGCTAGAACAACCGCAGACACACGTTGTGCCATCCAGTCATAGAGGCCCGAACGCGACAGGTTCGTAACGCTGGTTACCATATCCAAACTCCCGCCAGAACAATCATCACCACGGAAATGACGATTACGATTTTCGAGCCCAGTCGGCCGCCTTCAAGCGTCTCACCGATGCCCATGTCCATGATCAAGTGGCGCACACCGGCAACCAGGTGATACAGCAAGGCAGAGAGCAGGCCCCACGCAACGAATTTGGCCAGCGGACTGGTCAAGCATGCCTTCACCTCGGCATAACCTTCTTCGGAACCCAGGGATTTGCTCAATGCATAAAGCATGATGCCCAGGCCGAGAAAAAGAATGATGCCCGATACACGGTGCAGAAATGACGTAACGCCGGTGATGGGGAGTTTGATGGTCCTTAGGTCTAGGTTTACAGGTCGTTGGCTATTCACGGCTTTTTTCACACTGAAGAGCCCCTAACAATCAGGGCAAGTTTGTTGGGATGCGCACTGGTCAGGTACCCACCACCCGGGAGTGACGACCCCCATCTAAACAGGCCCAAAAGCCTCTGGCGGTCGGCTGCCGAGTATAGACAGTTAGGTTACTAATGACAACGCAAACACCCACCCCCTAATAGCGCATTGCGCTCTTGGCATAAAAGGCGTAAACGGCTGGGATATTCGCGAAAAAACGCTTCTCAAAGCCTTGTACAGCAAGACTTTAGGCAAATTGACATTCGAATTTATCTCACTATAGTGGTGCGGGCCCTGCGTGGGGGGTCTGTCTGATGATTTCAAGCATAAATAGGAGGCCACATGGCTGACAAAAAAGCGCAGTTGATCATCGAGGGCGCAGCCCCCGTCGAGCTGCCCATTTTAACTGGCACCGTGGGTCCCGATGTAATCGATGTGCGAGGCCTGACGGCCACGGGCCGATTCACATTTGACCCTGGCTTCATGTCGACCGCATCTTGCGAGTCGAAGATCACCTATATTGATGGTGACAACGGTATCCTGCTGCACCGTGGCTACCCGATCGAACAGCTGGCTGAACACTCTGACTACCTTGAGACCGCTTACCTGCTGCTGAACGGCGAACTGCCGACCGCAGAGCAGAAGGCTCAATTTGTCAGCACCGTGAAGAACCACACCATGGTTCACGAGCAGTTGAAGACTTTCTTCAACGGCTTCCGTCGTGACGCCCACCCGATGGCGGTCATGTGCGGTGTAGTCGGCGCCCTCTCGGCCTTCTACCACGACTCCCTGGACATCAATAACCCGCAGCATCGCGAAATTTCCGCGATCCGCCTGGTTGCCAAGATGCCGACGCTTGCAGCGATGGTTTACAAGTACTCCATGGGTCAACCCATGATGTACCCGCGTAACGACCTGACCTACGCCGAAAACTTCCTGCACATGATGTTCAACACGCCGTGCGAGATCAAACCGATCAGCCCGGTACTGGCCAAGGCAATGGACAAGATCTTTATCCTGCATGCCGACCACGAACAGAATGCGTCGACCTCTACCGTGCGCCTGGCGGGTTCTTCGGGTGCCAACCCGTTCGCCTGTATTGCTGCCGGTATCGCTGCACTGTGGGGCCCTGCCCACGGCGGCGCCAACGAAGCCGTGCTGACCATGCTCGACGAAATTGGCGATGTGTCCAACATCGACAAGTTCATCGCCAAGGCCAAGGACAAAAACGATCCGTTCAAGCTGATGGGCTTCGGTCACCGGGTTTACAAAAACCGTGACCCACGCGCCACTGTCATGAAAAAGACCTGCGACGAAGTTCTCAAGGAACTGGGCATCACCAACGATCCGCAACTCGAACTGGCCATGCGCCTGGAAGAGATCGCCCTGACCGACCCGTACTTCATCGAACGTTCGCTGTACCCGAACGTCGACTTCTACTCGGGGATCATCCTCAAGGCGATCGGCATTCCGACCAGCATGTTCACCGTGATCTTCGCCCTGTCCCGTACAGTGGGCTGGATCTCGCACTGGAAAGAAATGCTCTCCAGCCCGTACAAGATTGGCCGTCCTCGCCAGCTGTACACCGGCTACGAGCAGCGTGACATCACCAAGCTGGAAGACCGCAAGTAAGGCATATCCCACGATAGTGCCCTGATTGCAGACAATACGGCCTCTATTTATAGAGGCCGTATTTTTTTGTGTGTGCGTCTTGTAGCAGCTGCTACGGAACTTCGCACTTGCACAGCGAGAATAGGCACAAAAAAATCCCCCTGCCTTGCGACAGGGGGATTCGATTAAACATACTGTCTATTAGGGATTAATGATCCACCGCACCGCTCGCCCCCAACCCCGTCTGCGAACGCACAAACTGCGGGAAGAACAACGCACGCTCCTTCTCTGCCGATTTGGACTTGTCCGTAATGGAGAAGAACCAGATACCCGCAAACGCGATGATCATGGAGAACAGCGCCGGGTACTCGTAAGGGAAGATGGCCTTTTCATGATGCAGGATCTGCACCCAGATGGTCGGGCCCAGGATCATCAGGCCAACCGCGCTTACCAGCCCCATCCAGCCGCCTATCATGGCGCCACGGGTGGTCAGGTTTTTCCAGTACATGGATAGCAGCAAGACCGGGAAGTTGCAGCTCGCAGCAATGGAGAACGCCAGGCCCACCATAAACGCGATGTTCTGGCTTTCAAACAAGATACCCAAGCCAATTGCCAGTACCGCCAATGCAATAGTGGTGATCTTCGAGACCCGAATCTCTTCCTTGTCGTTGGCCTTGCCCTTTTTGATCACGCTGGCATACAGGTCATGGGACACCGCAGAAGCGCCCGCCAGGGTCAGCCCCGCAACAACCGCCAGAATGGTGGCGAAAGCCACTGCCGAAATAAAGCCCAGGAACATGCTGCCGCCAACCGCGTCCGCAAGGTGCACAGCCGCCATGTTGTTACCACCCAGCAAGGCGCCAGCCGCGTCCTTGAAGTCCGGGTTGGTACTGACCAGGATGATTGCGCCAAAACCGATGATAAAGGTCAGGATATAGAAGTAGCCAATAAAGCCCGTTGCGTAGAACACGCTCTTGCGCGCTTCCTTGGCATCGCTCACGGTAAAGAAGCGCATCAGGATATGTGGCAGGCCAGCAGTACCGAACATCAGGGCCAAACCGAGGGAGAATGCAGAGATAGGATCTTTGACCAACCCGCCCGGGCTCATGATTGCTTCACCTTTAGGGTGAATCTTCACTGCTTCGGCGAACAGTGCGTTGAAGTCAAAGTTCACATGCTTCATGACCATCACGGCCATGAACGTGGCACCCGACAGCAACATGACCGCCTTGATGATCTGCACCCAGGTAGTTGCCAGCATGCCGCCGAACAACACATACATGCACATCAGGATACCTACCAGGATCACCGCAACGTGGTAATCCAGACCAAACAACAACTGGATCAGCTTGCCGGCACCGACCATTTGCGCAATCAGGTAGAACGCTACCACCACCAGCGAACCACAGGCTGACAACGAGCGAATCTGGGTTTGCCCCAAACGGTACGAGGCCACATCGGCAAAGGTGTATTTGCCCAGGTTACGCAGACGCTCTGCAATCAGGAACAGAATGATGGGCCAGCCCACCAGAAAGCCGATCGAATAGATCAGGCCGTCATAGCCGGACGTGTACACCAGCGCGGAAATACCCAGAAAGGAGGCTGCCGACATATAGTCGCCGGCAATCGCCAGACCGTTCTGGAAACCGGTAATCTTGCCGCCAGCTGCATAGTAGTCGGCTGCCGACTTGTTGCGTTTCGATGCCCAGTAAGTAATGCACAGGGTCGCACCCACAAAGACGACGAACATGATGATCGCCGAAATATTGAGCGGTTGTTTTTGCACTTCTCCAGTCAGGGCCTCCCCCGCCCAAACTGCCGGTGCAAGGGCTGTAGCGCCCAGCGTTGCCAATAAGCGCCCGATCATTGCCCAGCCTCCTTGAGAATTGCATTGTTCAGCTCATCAAACTCGCCATTGGCCCTGCGCACATAGATACCGGTCAGGATAAAGGCCGAAACAATCAGCCCCACACCAATCGGAATACCCCAGGTAATGGACGAATCGGGACTCAACTTGGTCCCCATGATGTGTGACCCATAAGCAATTAACAGGATAAAAGCGGCATATAACCCGAGCATGATTGCCGAAAGAAGCCAGGCAAAACGCTCTCTCTTTTTTACCAGCTCCTTGAAACGCGGGCTGTTTTGAATCGAGATATAAATGCTGTCGTTCATTATTTTTGTCCTCGCAGCACAGATGAGATGGAACGTTTTCACTATTAGGGCGGCGCAAATTCTATTCCAGACGACTTTAGTAGTAGAGCCTCTGATTTGCTGCAGCCCCCGGTTTACCTAGTCTGCAAGGACGATGACAACCATTGCCCCGCCCGAAAATGCAAAAACCGCCTGGCGAAAACACCAGGCGGTCTTGTGTACTGCGAGCTAGACGCTTCGCGATTATTTATCGGTCCACTGGGCAACACGCTCCGGGTGTTTGGCAACCCACTCTTTGGCCGCCACTTCAGGCTTGGCACCTTCTTGAATGGCCAGCATCACCTCACCAATTTCGTCTTTTGAATTCCAGGAAAACTTCTCCAGAAATGCCGCAACTTCCGGCGCTTTTTTATTCAGCTCCTTGCTGCCGATGCTGTTAACGGTTTCTGCGGCACCATAAACGCCTTTGGGATCGTCAAGAAAACGCAGTTTCCACTTGGCAAACATCCAGTGCGGCACCCAGCCGGTGACGGCAATCGGTTCGTTCTTGGCATAGGCACGCCCAAGCTCCGAGGTCATGGCCGCCCCGGAACTTGCCTGCAACTTGTAACCCTTGAGGTCGTAATCCTTGATGGCCTCATCGGTTTTAAGCATCACACCCGACCCGGCATCGATACCGACAATTTTGTTTTTAAACTCATCGCTGCCCTTCAAGTCAGCAATCGACTGTGCCTTTACATATTCAGGCACGATCAGGCCAATTTTTGCATCTTTGAAGTTGGGCCCGTAATCGACCACCTTGTCCTTGTTCTTGGTCCAATATTCGCCGTGGGTCACCGGCAACCAGGCGGACAACATGGCATCGAGTTTGCCCGTGGCCACCCCCTGCCACATGATGCCGGTGGCTACCGGCATCAATTTCACGTCATAACCCAGCTTCTGTTTAATCACCTCTGCTGCGACATGGGTGGTGGCCACGCTGTCGGACCAGCCATCCACATAACCTATATTCAGGGTCGGTTTGTTCTGCGCGCTCGCCAGACCCGCACTCATCGCCAGCACCAAGACTGCTCCTGCGCTCAAAATTCGTCGCATCTTCATCTTTGATTCCCCACAGTGCCGGGCCCGACGAGTGCCGGGCCACTTCAAGATTCCTGCAAGGCTTTACAGCCTCGTATCACTTGCTCCGGATAATCAACCGCGCCTGTTTAGCGTCCTGCTCTGACGACGACCCCCATACAACCAGCAGCGACATGGCGATCACAGCCAAATTGATGCGTGCGGACGCTGGACGGCCTGACTGACAAACATTAGATGTCAAAATCATACACAGGCGCTGCGCCTGCTCAATTGCAGGTAAGATGCGCGGCTTTGCTCCCATACGGCCCGACCATGTCTGCGACTGTCCGCTTCCCCGTGCTGCCTTATCTCCTTGCCTGCCTGCTGGGCGCATTTGCCATTGCCGGCTTCTGGTACGGCCTGGGCCAACCGGTGATATTGCCCGATGCAGCAACACCGACCCATAAACTGCAATGTGCATCCTATACGCCGTTCGATAAGGACCAGTCGCCGTTCGACCAGCCTTTTGTGCCACGGGCAGAGCGTCTGGATGCCGATCTGGCGTTGCTGGCCACGCGCTTTCAATGCATCCGCACCTATTCCCAGGCGGGCCTCGAAGCTCTGCCCGAGCTGGCACGCAAACACGGGCTCAAGCTGATGGCAGGCGCCTGGGTCAGCCGCGACCCCGTGGCCACGGAGCAGGAAGTGCAAGCCCTGATCGCTTCAGCCAATGCCAACCCGGACGTGGTCAGCGCAGTGATAGTCGGTAACGAAGCCTTGCTGCGCAAGGAGGTCACTGCCCCGCAGCTGGTCCGGCTGATCGACAAGGTGAAAAGCCAGGTCAAGCAACCGGTGACGTATGCAGACGTTTGGGAGTTCTGGCTGCAACACCCGGAAATTGCCCCGGCCGTGGACTTTCTGACCATCCACCTGCTGCCTTACTGGGAAGATGACCCTGCCGGTATTGACCAGGCGGTACAACATGTAGCGCAGGTTCGCCAGGTATTCGGCAACAAGTTCGCCCCCAAAGATATCCTGATCGGCGAGACCGGCTGGCCGAGCGAAGGTCGCCAGCGGGAAACTGCCCAGCCAAGCCGGGTAAACGAAGCAAAATTCATTCGTGGATTTGTCACTATGGCCGAACAAAACGGCTGGAAGTACAACCTGATCGAAGCCTTCGACCAACCCTGGAAGCGTGGCAGCGAGGGGGCGGTAGGCGGCTACTGGGGTTTGTTTGATGCCGATCGCCAGGACAAGGGTATCCTCGCCGGCCCGGTATCCAACCTGCCGCACTGGCCGGTCTGGCTGGGCTTTGGCGCCGTCCTGTTTGTGGGCACACTGCTGATTGGCGGCCGGGTCCGTACAAAACGCGCCGCTCTGACACTGCCAGCACTGGGTGCGGTGGCGGGATGCAGCATCGTGGCATGGGCCGAGCTGGCGTCAGTCACCAGCCGCTTTGCTGGCGAGTGGCTATGGGCTGGCTTGCTGGTTGGCCTGAACCTGATCGTACTGACCCATGGTGCATTGGCCCTGGGCCAGAAAGACGGCTGGCGAGAACGCCTGTTCAACGCACTGGAGCGCCGTGCGGGCTGGTGGCTGGCAGCCGCCGGGTTTGCCGCAGCGGTGATGATGCTTGGGCTGGTGTTTGAACCGCGCTATCGAAGTTTCCCGAGTGCCGCCCTGCTCCTGCCTGCACTGGTTTATCTGCTACGCCCGGTGGGCGGCCCGCGCCGTGAGTTCGGCCTGCTGGCCTTGATCATCGGGGCAGGCATACCGGTGCAGCTGTACCGCGAAGGCTTGCACAATGAACAGGCCTGGATGTGGGCGCTGGTCAGCGTACTGATGGTGATGGCGCTGTGGCGCAGTGTGCGCAAGCGCGCATGACACCTTTCTAGTGCAATCCCCCTGTGGGAGCGAGCCTGCTCGCGAAGGCCTCAAAGACCTTTCGCGAGCAGGCTCGCTCCCACAAATGTTTCAAACTCTTACTTCGCGGCCCGCACCAGGCGCAACCCGGCGATCACCACGGCAAACACTGCGAGGCTGGCGTTATACAACGCCAGTGCGGGCAGGCCGAACAGCAGGGCCAGCACCGCCAGTGCGCAGCCGACACGACCACGCACGCAAAAAGCAATAATCGACAGCACCAGCGCGACCCAGCCCAATACCCGGAAATGAATCAACAAGCCCAGGTTTGCCCGCAACTGGCATTCCCAGCGCGCAGCCTCTGCCACACAGGTCCCCACCCACTGCGAGTCCTCCATCAAGCCGTATCGCAGCCCATAACTGGCGAGCAACCATACAGGCAGAGCGATAAGCAGCAAGATCCACGGCAAACGAGGTCGCATAACAAACTCCGATAGGCAAAAACGGCGCCCAGCTTAATCCCCATCTACAGCTATACAAGCCTTGCAATCAGATATCTGTTAACTAAAGTCATTCAGCGTGTATCTTGAGTGACTTTTTGCCTGTTCGGGACTGTTTGGGGAATTATTTAGTGCCATTGAATGGCACTTCAGTACGAGCCCTGTGGTCATAGCCTGCGAAACTTTTGCGCATCTTATTTAGGGATAGCCTCCATGCTCCGTTCTCTGCCCTTCGCTGCCTTACTGGGCGGCCTTATCTTGAGTGCGTCCGCGCAGGCGGTCGATGTCGACCCCGCAACGTATGGCTACCCGATAACCAATCCGTTTGAAGCTACGATTGCCACCACTCCGCCGCAAATGCGCCCGCTGCTGCCCGACGAAGATGATATCAACCAGTCGGACTACACCCTCAACCTGCGCCCTGAACGTGAGCACATACTGCCGGCCAATTTCTGGGCGGTGAAAAAGCTCACTTACCGCATGGCCAAACAGGATCACCCGGCGCCCTTGATGTTCCTGATTGCCGGCACCGGTGCTGCCTACGACAGCAGCCTCAACGAATACCTTAAAAAGCTCTTCTATCAGGAAGGCTATCACGTCGTTCAGCTGTCATCGCCCACCAGCTATGACTTCATGAGTTCGGCCTCGCGCCTGGCCACACCCGGCATCAGCCAGTACGACGCCGAGGATTTGTATCATGTGATGCAGGCTGTACGCGCCCAACAGGCCAAATTGCCCGTTACCGACTACTACCTCGCGGGTTATAGCCTGGGTGCGCTGGATGCTGCCTTTGTCAGCCACCTGGATGAAACACGCAAAAGCTTCAACTTCAAAAAAGTGTTGATGCTCAACCCGCCGGTCAATCTCTTTACCTCCATCAGCAACCTCGACAAGCTGGTGCAGACCGAGGTCAAAGGCATCAACAACTCCACCACGTTCTATGAACTGGTGCTGGGCAAGCTGACCCGCTACTTCCAGGATAAAGGCCGGGTCGACCTCAATGCGGCACTGGTGTATGACCTGCAAAACTCCAAGGAGCGCCTGACCAACGAGCAAATGGCCATGCTGATCGGCACGGTGTTTCGTTTCTCGTCAGCCGATATCGTGTTCACCTCGGACCTGATCAACCGCCGTGGCCTGATCACCCCGCCGAACTACCCGATCACCGAGGGCACCAGCCTGACACCTTTCCTCAAGCGTTCGCTGCAGTGTGACTTTGACTGCTACCTGACCGAGCAGGTGATCCCCATGTGGCGCGCCAAGACCGATGGCGGCAGCCTGCTGCAGTTGATCGATCAGGTCAGCCTGTACGCCCTGCAGGACTACCTGAAAAACAGCCCGAAGATTGCCGTCATGCATAACGCCGACGACATCATCCTGGGCCCTGGCGACCTCGGATTCCTGCGTAAAACCTTCGGTAATCGCCTGACGGTTTACCCCTATGGCGGCCATTGCGGCAACATCAATTACCGAGTCAACGCTGACGATATGCTGGAGTTCTTCCGTGGCTAAACAATTATTGCTTCTCGCCGCCCTGCTCGGCGCCGGCTTCGCCCAAGCCGACAACAGCAAAGCTCACACGGAACTGACCCCCGATGTCGACGGGTTTACCCAGCCGTTGAAACTGTTGAAGTTCAATCCGGGCCTGGATCAGCGTGAGTTCGAGCGCGCCACCATGAACGCTCTGAGCATCTATGACCCGCTGGAGCCGATCAACCGCAGGATCTACCATTTCAACTACCGCTTCGACCAGTGGGTGTTCCTCCCGGTGGTCAATGGCTATCGCTATGTCACGCCCAGTTTTTTGCGCACGGGTGTGAGCAACTTCTTCAACAACCTGGGGGATGTCCCCAACCTGTTCAACAGCCTGCTGCAGCTCAAGGGCCATCGCTCGATGGAAACCACAGGGCGCTTGTTGCTGAATACGACCATCGGCATCGGCGGGCTGTGGGATCCGGCCACAGCCATGGGCCTGCCCCGTCAAAGTGAAGACTTCGGCCAGACCCTGGGCTTTTATGGCGTACCCGGCGGTGCATACCTGATGCTGCCGATCCTTGGCCCGTCGAACCTGCGCGACACCACGGGCCTGGTGGTCGACTATGGCGTCAACCAGGAGATCAACTTCCTGAACGTGCCGCACGAGAGCACTCGCCATCCCGAGATCTGGGTGCTGGGCGCTGTCGACAAACGCTATACCACCAGCTTCCGTTATGGTCAGTTCGACTCGCCATTCGAATACGACAAGCTGCGTTACATCTACACTGAAGCGCGCAAATTGCAGATTGCCGAGTAAACCTGTAGCCGCTGCAACAGATTGCGATGGGTTGCGCAGCGACCCCGAGGAAGGGCCGGCGGCCCTTATCGCAGCCTGCGGCAGCGGCTACAAAAGCGAGTAGTTCAAACCCGCAAAAACTGGCACAGCGCATCGCGCTTGGCCATCGCATCGCGTCGCCCCAACTCGATCAACTCCCGACAATAACCCGCCTCGAACAGCAGGTAGCTGAGCACCCCTGCACCACTGGTTTTGGTCGCACCGGGGCCACGCAGGAACATCCGCAGCGCGGCCGGCAGCTCATGCCGATGGCGGGCCGCGATTTCGTCTATAGGCTGGCTCGGCGCAATCACCAGCACCTCCACGGGGGACAAACCGAGGTTGTCGGATTGCCTGGGCAGCAGGCGACTGAAGTGATTGAGCCGCTCAAGCAGCTCGATATCGCTTTCCAGGCTGTCGATAAACGTACTGTTGAGCATATGCCCGCCAATTTGCGCCAGCGTCGGTTGTTGAGCGTTGTAGTAGTGCGACTGGCCGGCCTGAAGGTCCGGCCCGCGCGGGTTGCCGCTCACCCCCACCACCAGCACCCGGTTGGCTCCCAGATGCAGCGCCGGACTGATTGGCGCCGACTGCCGCACTGCGCCATCGCCAAAATACTCTTCGCCGATTTTGACCGGAGCAAACAGAAGAGGGATGGCCGAACTGGCCAGCAGATGTTCAACCGTCAAAGCGGTGGGCATGCCGATGCGCCGATGGCGCAACCAGCCATTGATGGTGCCCTTGCCTTGATAAAAGGTCACCGCCTGACTGGAAGAATAGCCAAATGCAGTAACCGCGACAGCCCGTAGGTGATGCCCGGCAATCGCCTGTTCAACACCGGGGAAGTTGATCCGGTCCTGGAGCAGATCGCGCAAGGGCGAACTGTCGAGCAGCGCCACCGGCACATGCGAGCCTAGCCCGAGCAGACTGTGAGCAAAAAAACGCGTGGCCTGGTGCAAAACCCCCGACCAGTCGCTGCGTAGCACGCGCCTGCTTTCAAAGCCCTGCCAGAACAGGGTCAGGTGCTCGACCGCGCGGGTGAAATCCATCGCCCCGCTAGCCAGGCTGACCGCATTGATCGCGCCCGCTGACGTCCCGACAATCACCGGGAACGGGTTGATGGCACCGGCAGGCAGCAACTCGGCAATCGCCGCCAGCACGCCGACTTGATAGGCCGCCCGCGCACCACCACCAGACAGTATCAGGCCCGTCACCGGCGCAACCGCAGTCACGCCAGTGCGGCCGCCTCAGCCGCGTTTGTCGTACAGTTTCGGCTCGCCGGGCGGGCGGGTCTTGAAGCGGCGATGGGCCCACAGATACTGCTCGGGGCATTCACGCACCGCCCGCTCAACCCATTGATTGATTCGCAGGCAATCAGCCTCATCGCTTTCTCCGGGGAAATCCCTCAGTGGCGGATGAATGACCAGCTTGTAACCACTGCCGTCGGCCAGTCTTTGTTGAGTAAAGGGCACAACCTGCGCTTTGCCCAGTTTGGCGAACTTGCTGGTGGCGGTAACAGTGGCCGCCTGGATACCGAACAAAGGCACAAAGATGCTCTGCTTGGCGCCGTAGTCCTGGTCGGGCGCATACCAGATCGCCCGCCCTGAGCGCAGCAGCTTGAGCATGCCGCGCACGTCATCACGTTCGACAGCCAGCGAATCTACATTGTGCCGCTCACGGCCACGACGCTGGATAAAGTCGAACAGCGGGTTTTTATGTTCGCGGTACATGCCGTCGATGGTGTGTTGCTGACCCAGCAAGGCAGCGCCGATTTCCAGGGTGGTAAAGTGAAATGCCATCAGGATTACCCCCTTGCCTTCAAGCTGAGCCTGCTTGAGGTGCTCCAGCCCCTCGACATGGGCCAGCCTGGCCAGACGCGGTTTTGACCACCACCAGCTCATGGCCATTTCAAAGAAGGCGATACCGGTCGAGGCGAAGTTGTCCTTGAGCAACTGCTTGCGCTCGGCGCGGGTCTTTTCAGGGAAACACAATTCAAGGTTGCGCGTGGCAATACGTCGGCGATCACCGGCCACCCGATACATCAGGGCGCCGAGACCACGGCCGATACACAGTTGTACTTTATAAGGCAGTTGCACGACCAGCCACAGCACGCCGAGACCCAGCCATAGCAGCCAGAAACGCGGATGAAAAAAAGCGGCACGAAAACGCGGGCGATCCATTAATGATTCCGGACAGACACAAGGGTCGGCCATTCTACATCGTTAGACCCGGCTTGCGGCCTGCCGGCGTTCTCGTTATAAGTCTCAGCACTTTAAGTGACAAGTCGCGTTAAGCAACCATGAGCCAAACCGAATCGCTAGACCAAGCCCCCGTGTTCCAGCTTAAGGGCAGTATGCTCGCCATCACGGTGCTGGAACTTGCGCACAACAACCTTGAAGCCCTGGACCGCCAACTGGCCGCCAAAGTGGCCCAGGCCCCGAATTTTTTCAGCAATACCCCGCTGGTACTGGCGCTGGACAAGCTGCCCGCCAGTGAAGGCGCCATCGATTTGCCGGGGCTGATGCGCGTCTGCCGCCAACATGGCCTGCGCACCCTGGCCATTCGCGCCAACCGCATCGAGGACATCGCTGCTGCCATTGCCATCGACCTGCCTGTACTGCCACCCTCCGGCGCCCGTGAGCGGCCGATTGATCCGGTTGAAGTGGTGGTCGAGGCAAAAAAACCGGAAAAACCGCCAGAGCCGGCGATCAAGCCGACCAGGATCATCACCAGCCCGGTACGCGGCGGCCAGACGGTGTATGCCGAAGGCTGTGACCTGGTGGTGATCGCTTCAGTCAGCCCCGGTGCGGAACTTATGGCCGATGGCAACATCCATGTGTACGGGCCTATGCGGGGCCGCGCACTGGCCGGGCACAAGGGCAACACCAAGGCACGGATTTTTTGCCAGCAGCTGAGCGCCGAGCTAGTGTCAATTGCGGGCAAGTACAAGGTATCCGAAGACCTGCGTCGGGATCCTCTGTGGGGAACAGGTGTTCAGATCAGTCTGTCAAGTGACATGTTGAACATCACCCGGCTTTAACGGATACTCTCGCCATTTTCCAAGCATCTCAAAATCGTAGTGAAAACAGACTTTTCCTTGTAGGGACAAGCAATCAGGCAGCGTTTACACAGCGTAAACGCGACTTGAACAATGACCCGCCAAGGCTGTTCACCTGCAGTCGTTCATAGAGATGTTATTCAGGGGCTAAAAAGTCCTTTTTCCTTAGGGGTGAAACACCTTGGCCAAGATTCTAGTGGTTACATCCGGCAAGGGTGGTGTGGGTAAGACCACCACCAGCGCCGCTATCGGTACCGGCCTCGCTCTGCGCGGCCACAAAACAGTGATCGTCGACTTTGACGTCGGTTTGCGTAACCTCGACCTGATCATGGGTTGCGAGCGCCGCGTGGTGTATGACTTCGTCAACGTGGTCAACGGTGAAGCCAACCTGCAGCAGGCGCTGATCAAAGACAAGCGCCTGGAAAACCTCTACGTGCTGGCCGCCAGCCAGACCCGTGACAAGGACGCGCTGACCAAGGAAGGCGTCGAAAAAGTTCTTATGGAGCTTAAGGAAACCTTCGAATACGTGGTCTGCGACTCCCCGGCCGGTATCGAAACCGGTGCCCACCTGGCCATGTACTTCGCTGACGAAGCGGTAGTCGTGACCAACCCGGAAGTGTCCTCGGTACGTGACTCGGACCGCATGCTGGGCCTGCTGGCCAGCAAGTCGCGCCGCGCCGAACTGGGCCAGGATCCGATCAAGGAGCACCTGCTGCTGACCCGCTACAACCCTGATCGCGTTTCCAAAGGCGAAATGCTCGGCGTTGAAGACGTCAAAGAGATTCTGGCCGTGGCCCTGCTGGGCGTGATCCCGGAGTCCCAGGCTGTTCTCAAGGCATCCAACCAGGGCGTGCCAGTGATCCTTGACGATCAAAGCGACGCCGGTCAGGCCTACAGCGATGCCGTTGATCGCCTGCTGGGCAAAACCGTGGAGCACCGGTTCCTTGATGTACAGAAGAAGGGATTCTTCGAGCGCCTGTTTGGAGGCAACTAAACAATGAACATTTTTGACTTCTTTCGTACCCGCAAAACGCCAACAACCGCGTCGGTGGCGAAAGAGCGTCTACAGATCATCGTGGCGCACGAGCGTGGCCAACGCAGCACCCCGGACTACCTGCCTGCCCTGCAAAAAGAGCTGGTCGAGGTGATCCGCAAATACGTCAACATCGGCGACGATTCGGTACAGATCGCCCTTGAAAACGAAGGTAGCTGCTCGATTCTGGAACTCAACATCACACTGCCAGATCGTTAATCGATCCGGCGGGCACCACGGCGACCTCGGTGCCTTCCCTGCAGGGGAGGCTCCTTTGTCGCCGTTGGCGTTTTTCAAGAGGCTGTTTTAATGCCGTTGTCCAATATTCACATTATCCATGAGGACGCTGGCGTTCTGGTGGTCAACAAGCCGACCTTGCTGCTTTCGGTGCCGGGCCGGGCCGATGACAACAAGGACTGTTTGATTACCCGCCTGCAAGAAAACGGCTACCCCGAGGCGCGCATTGTCCACCGTCTGGATTGGGAAACGTCCGGTATTATTTTGCTGGCGCGGGACGCTGACACTCACCGTGAGCTTTCCCGCCAGTTTCACGACCGCGAAACCGAAAAGGCCTACACCGCACTAGCCTGGGGCCAGCCCGAGCTGGACAGCGGCAGCATCGATCTGCCCCTGCGCTACGACCCGCCGACCAAACCCCGGCACGTGGTTGACCATGAATTCGGTAAAAACGCACTGACCTTCTGGAAGATCCTGGAGCGGTGTGGCGATTACTGCCGCGTTGAGCTGACACCGATTACCGGCCGTTCGCACCAGTTGCGCGTGCACATGCTGTCAATCGGCCACCCGCTGCTCGGTGATGGCCTGTATGCGCACCCGCAAGCCCTGGCCGCATGGCCGCGTTTGTGCCTGCACGCGAGCATGCTGAGCTTCACCCACCCGCAAACCGGTGAACGCCTGCGCTTTGAGTGCCCGGCACCGTTCTAAATACCTACCACCCCTTGTGGGAGCGGGCTTGCTCGCGATACAGGCGACGCGGTTTTGCAGGAACATCGCACTGATGCCATCGCGAGCAAGCCCGCTCCCACAAGAGCTGCATTAGAGAGCCAAATCTTGCGATCAATGCGCTAAACTCGCGGCCTTGCTGTCTGGAGTAACTTATGCGCGAAGAGTTGAACCAAGGCCTGATCGACTTCCTCAAGGCCTCCCCTACCCCCTTTCATGCCACTGCCAGTCTTGTTCAGCGCCTTGAGGCCGCCGGCTACCAGCGCCTCGACGAGCGCGAAACCTGGTTCACCGAAGCCAATGGCCGCTATTACGTCACCCGTAATGACTCTTCCATCGTCGCCTTCAAGCTGGGTCGCCATTCACCCCTGCACGGCGGTATCCGCATGGTTGGCGCCCACACAGACAGCCCCTGCCTGCGGGTCAAGCCACAACCCGAACTGCAACGCCAGGGCTTCTGGCAATTGGGCGTCGAGGTCTACGGCGGTGCATTGCTCGCGCCCTGGTTCGACCGTGACCTGTCCCTGGCCGGGCGCGTCACTTTCCGCCGCGATGGCCAGGTCGAAAGCCAGCTGATCGATTTCAAGGCGCCGATTGCGACGATCCCCAACCTGGCGATCCACCTCAACCGTACTGCCAACGAAGGTTGGGCGATCAACCCGCAGACCGAACTGCCGCCGATCCTGGCCCAGGTGGCCGGTGATGAGCGCGTTGACTTCCGCGCGTTGCTCACCGACCAGTTGGCCCGCGAGCACGGCCTCAATGCCGACGTGGTGCTGGACTACGAGCTGAGTTTCTACGACACCCAAAGCGCTGCGGTGATCGGCCTCAACGGCGACTTTATCGCCGGTGCGCGCCTGGATAACCTGCTGTCCTGCTACGCAGGCCTGCAAGCCCTGCTCACCACCGAGACCGAAGAAACCTGTCTGTTCGTGGCCAACGACCACGAAGAAGTCGGCTCGTGCTCGGCCTGCGGCGCCGATGGCCCGATGCTGGAGCAAATCCTGCAACGCCTGTTGCCTGAGGGCGACGAGTACGTACGCACGATCCAGAAATCTCTGCTGGTCTCGGCAGACAACGCCCACGGCGTTCACCCCAACTATGCTGACAAGCACGATGCCAATCACGGGCCCAAGCTCAATGCCGGGCCGGTGATCAAGGTCAACAGCAACCAGCGCTACGCCACCAACAGCGAAACCGCCGGATTCTTCCGCCACCTGTGCATGGCCGTGGAAGTCCCGGTGCAAAGTTTTGTGGTGCGCAGCGACATGGGTTGCGGTTCGACCATTGGCCCGATCACTGCCAGCCACCTGGGCGTGCGCACCGTGGATATCGGCCTGCCGACCTTCGCCATGCACTCGATCCGCGAACTGGCCGGCAGCCATGACCTGGCTCACCTGGTCAAAGTGCTGAGCGCGTTCTACGCCAGCAACCAGTTGCCGTAAGGCATATTCCTTGAAGCCGCTGCCGCAGGCTGCGATAAGGGCCGCAGGACCTTCGATAAAGCAGGGTCGCTGCGCAACCCGTCGCAGACTGCGGCAGCGGCTTCAAGGTTCTGCGTCTGGCTGATTCATTTTTGATACACATCACCACACATCTGCGCAAACCGACCTAGACTTGGGGCACTCACTTGCACAGGTCCCTCTCACCATGTTTGAAACCACTGCCTTCCACTCCATGATGATTCCAATTATCTGCGGCATGCTGCTGCTGACCATTGGCTTCAACTTTCGCGAACGCAGTAGTGGCATCGGCGTGCTGATGATCTGGGCTGGCATGCTGCTGATATTCGGCACCATCATCTTCAAAATCCTCGCCAAACTGAATGAGTAGCCCCGACATTTTCCCGCCCCGGGCCCGCGATCATTTATTTATGTGACAAGAAATGAATGATCACGGGGCCTAGCGTACACTCGGCCAATTCGCTCCCCCTCGAGGTTGATCGCCCAGTGTTTTCCCGTCTTGTCGCCCTGCCCTGTTTCCTGCTGGTTTGCCTGCTGACGCTCTTGCCCATGACCTCTGCGCAGGCCGTCGGTTTGCCGGGCATGCTGGGCAGTTCGGACAAAACCCAGGCACAACCTACCGAGCCACTGGGCCAATCGCTGGACGAGGTGATCAAGAACCTCGAAAACGATCAGCAGCGCAGCAAGCTGTTGGCCGACCTGAAAAAACTTCGCGATGCCACCAAAAAAGCCCAGCCCGAAGCCGAGATAGGCGTTCTGGGGTTGATCGGCAGCACCCTGGCTGATCTCGAAAAGCAGTTTTCCGGCGATGACAGTCCAACCTATCGCTGGACCAAGGAAATCTCCCAGGCCAAGGAAGAACTTTCTGCATTGATGCTGCCAGCCAATGAATGGCTGCCGATCATTTTTGGCTTTGCCCTGGTCATCATGATCTGGAGCCTGCTGGCCGCCCTGCTGATCTGGGTCAGCCACCGGGTGCGATTGCGATTTGGCCTGAGCGAGGAATTGCCGCAACACCCCAAGGCCGTCGACATGCTGCGCTTTGCCTTGCGCAAGCTGGGGCCGTGGATGGTCGCGCTGATGATCACGGTGTACATGAGTTACTCCCTGCCGTCTTCGCTGGGCAAGGACCTGGCAATGGTGCTGGCGTACGCGCTGGTTATTGGCACCTGTTTCTCGGCCATCTGCGTGATCCTTTTCTCGCTGCTCGATGGCCCCCACCGGCACCGCGCCCTGCATATCCTGCGGCACCAGGCATTTCGCCCGCTGTGGTGGATCGGCAGCTTCGCAGCCTTTGGCGAAGCACTGAGCGATCCGCGGCTGGTGGCCACCCTCGGGGTTCACCTGGCGCATACCGCGGCGACCTTTGCCAATGTGATGGCGGCGCTGTCCACCGGCCTGTTTATCATCCGTTTCCGCCGCCCTATCGCCCACTTGATCCGCAATCAACCCCTGTCGCGCCGCCTGACCCGTCGCGCCCTGAGCGACAGCATCGAGATCCTCGGCACTTACTGGTATGTCGCGGCGCTGATTCTGGTGGGCATCTCGCTGGCCGCCACGTTTATTTCGGCAGGCGACACCAGCACCGCGCTGCGCCAGTCGCTGATCTGTACCGTGCTGGTGGTGTTGTGCATGGTGATCAACGGGCTGGTGCGCCGTCATGCGCAAAAGCCGCAACGTGGCCACAAGCGCCATGCGCTGTATTCCGAGCGCCTGAAAAGTTTCGTCTACACCCTGGCCCACCTGATTGTGTGGCTGGTGTTTATCGAGCTGGGGCTGCGGGTGTGGGGTATGTCGCTGATCGGCTTTACCGAGGGTGAGGGTCACGAGATCAGCGTCAAGCTGTTCGGCCTTGGCGGTACGCTGCTGTTTGCCTGGCTGATCTGGATTCTCGCCGACACCGCCATCCACCATGCCCTGACCCGCTCGCGCAAGGGCCTGGCCAATGCCCGCGCGCAAACCATGATGCCGCTGATTCGCAACATCCTGTTTGCCGCGATCTTCATCATTGCGCTGATCGTCGCCCTGGCCAATATGGGCATGAACGTCACCCCCCTGCTTGCGGGTGCCGGCGTAATCGGTCTGGCCATCGGTTTTGGTGCTCAGTCACTGGTTGCCGACCTGATCACGGGCCTGTTTATCATCATCGAAGATTCCCTGGCCATCGACGACTACGTCGATGTCGGCGGGCATCTGGGCACGGTTGAAGGGCTGACCATTCGTACCGTGCGCCTGCGCGATATTGACGGCATCGTGCATACCATCCCGTTCAGTGAAATCAAAAGCATCAAGAACTACTCCCGGGAATTTGGCTACGCCATCTTCCGCGTCGCCATCCCCTACAACATGGAAATCGACGACGCCATCAAGCTGATGCGCGAAGTCGGGCAAAAGATGCGTACCGACCCGCTGCAGCGGCGCAATATCTGGTCTCCACTGGAGATTCAGGGGGTCGAGAGCTTCGAATCCGGCAGCGCCATTTTACGTGCCCGCTTCAAGACGGCACCGATCAAGCAATGGGAAGTGTCGCGGGCGTTCAACCTGTCGCTCAAACGTCATCTGGACGAAGCCGGGCTTGACCTCGCCACCCCGCGCTTGAGCGTGCAAGTGGTGACGGCGGGCAGCGGTATCCTGCAAAAGGATTGAGCCAAAAACTTGTGGGAGCGAGCCTGCTCGCGATGATATCGGCCAGGTTCTCCTGACAGACCGCGCAGTATGCATCGCGAGCAGGCTCGCTCCCACAAAAGCAGGTTTGTTCAACGCTCCTGCACATCCACCCCGACATGAATCGCATCATGTCGCCAATACTCCAGATCACAGTCGATCAGCCGTTCGTGCTGGTCGTAATTGACCCGCGCAATGCGCAAACCCGGGCTGCCGGTTGATACCTTGAGCGTCGCTGCAGCCTCTACCGGCAGCGCCGTAGGCACAATCTCAAAACGCACCCGGCCGTAATGCAAATCGTAATGCCGGGCATACAGCTCAGTAATCGACTGCGTCAGATCAAGGTCAAGGATCTGCGGGAAGTACTGCGGATTCAGGTAGTGCTCCACATACAGCACCAGCCGCCCGTCAATCCGCCGGCCCCGGCAGATCTGGATCACGCTGGATAACGCCGGCAACTGCAAGCGCTCACACACCGCAGCCGTGGCCGGCAGCAGGCGCGCCGATATCACCTCGGTGGTTGGCACTCGCCCCTGGGCCGTGACCATGGCATGAAAGTGGCTGCGCTGCATCAGGTTGTACGCCAGACGCGGCGGCGAAATAAACCAGCCGCGCCGCTCCTCCCGATACACCAGCCCCAGGGATTCAAGCTGTAACAACGCTTCGCGCACGGTGACGCGGGTGGTGGCGAATAACTCGCTGAGTTTGCGCTCGGCCGGCAGCTGACTGCCTCCCGCCAGTAGACCGTGCTCAATCTGCTCTTGCAGCGTGCGACTTATCGCTGTTACCGCCTTGGGTGCACCTTCTCGCATCAACGTTACCTGGCTGGACTAGTCCAGCACCAAAAGTGGGCAAACATGGCCGTCAAACGGTCACTCCCTGAACCTGTCAGCCTAGGCAGAACATATGACTGTTCGATGACAAGAGGGCGTTCATATACCCGTCAAAATGCGCCAAACCCCTTGCCAGCCGGGGCCTTCCCGATGGTCTACGCTTAGCCGGAACACACACGCTGGCTGGCGATATGCCTTGCACAACCAATGCCGACATTAAAGTGTCATCTGCCGGGCTTAAATTGGCTCAGGTATTGCTGACCTAGACCAACCCACCGCAAAAGAGCAATAAAACCCAGCGTTGAAAACGCCCAAGGAGCTTCGGATGAAACAGTTTTTCCTCGCATCACTGTTAGGTTCAAGCATTGCCCTGTGCACATCGGCCATGGCCGCCGATGTCGATTTAAAAGCCCTGGAAGCCGCAGCAAAGGCTGAAGGCACGGTCAACAGCGTCGGCATGCCCGATGACTGGGCCAACTGGAAAGGCACTTGGGCCGATCTGAACAAGCTCTACGGCCTCAAGCACATCGACACTGATATGAGTTCGGCCCAGGAAGTGGCCAAGTTTGCCGCGGAAAAAGACAACGCCAGTGCCGACATCGGTGACGTGGGCGCCGCCTTTGGCCCGATTGCCGTGGCCAAAGGCGTAACCCAGCCGTACAAGCCAACCACCTGGGAACAGATCCCGGACTGGGCCAAGGATAAAGACGGCAACTGGGCCCTGGCCTACACCGGCACCATTGCGTTTATCGTCAACAAGAAGCTGCTGCACGGCTCTGAAGTGCCGACCAAATGGGCTGACCTGAAGTCGGGTAAATACAAGGTCTCGATCGGTGATGTCAGCACCGCGGCCCAGGCCACCAATGGCGTGCTGGCTGCAGCCATTGCCAATGGCGGCGATGAAAAGAACGTGCAACCGGCCCTGTTGATGTTTGCCGACATCGCCAAGCAAGGCCGCCTGTCACTGGCCAACCCGACCATCGCCACGATGGAGAAAGGTGAAGTGGAAGTCGGCGTGGTCTGGGATTTCAACGGATTGAGCTACAAAGCCAAAATGGCCAACCCGGATGACTATGTGGTGCTGATCCCGTCCGACGGTTCGGTGATCTCGGGCTACACCACCATCATCAACAAATACGCCAAACACCCGAACGCCGCCAAGCTGACTCGCGAATTCATCTTCAGCGATGCCGGGCAAACCAACCTGGCGCGGGGCAATGCACGGCCGATTCGTGCCGAGCACCTGAAGCTGCCGGCTGACGTGCAGGCCAAGCTGCTGTCCAACGACCAGTACAAAAATGTCACCCCGATCAAAGACGCCGACGCCTGGGAAAAGACCTCCAAGGCCTTGCCGCAGCTGTGGCAGGAAGAAGTCATCATCAATATGCAGTAACCCTGCGCCTTGATCTGCGTGGGAGCGGGCTTGCTCGCGATGCCATCGACTCGATCCATCTGATGTGCCGGGTTGTACCCATCGCGAGCAAGCCCGCTCCAACAACAGCTTTTGCGCTGCGCCAGCGGAGTCTTACATGAAACACAACGTCATTCTGGTAGTGCTCGACGGCTTGAACTTTGAGGTCGCCCGCCTTGCCATGGGCCATCTGCAGGCCTATGTCAGTGCAGAACGGGCCGCACTGTACAAGCTCACCTGCGAGTTGCCAGCCCTGTCGCGCCCGCTCTACGAGTGCATCCTCACCGGCGTGCCGCCGATTGAAAGCGGCATTGTCCACAATAATGTCTCGCGCCTGTCCAACCAGCGCAGCGTGTTCCATTACGCTCGTGATGCCGGATTGATCACAGCGGCAGCGGCCTATCACTGGGTCAGTGAGCTCTATAACCGCTCGCCATTCGTGATTGCCCGGGATCGCCATACCCTGGCTGGGGACTTGCCAATCCAATACGGGCATTTCTACTGGAGTGATCATTACCCTGACTCCCACCTGTTCGCCGACGCAGAAAGCCTGCGGTTGGCGCACAAGCCGAATTTTTTACTGGTCCACCCCATGAATATCGACGATGCCGGACACAAACACGGCCTCGATACCGCGCAATACCGCAACAGTGCGCGTTCGGCCGACATTATCCTGGCCGACTATCTGCAAGGCTGGCTGCAGGCCGGCTACCAAGTACTGGTCACTGCTGACCACGGCATGAACAACGATCGCTCCCATAACGGCTTGCTGCCCGAAGAGCGTGAAGTGCCACTGTTTGTGCTGGGCGATGCGTTCAGCCTGAACCCGGATGTCATGCCAAAACAGCTCGAGTTGTGCGGCACGATCTGCGAGTTGCTTGGCGTAGCTCACGACAAACCGCTGTGCCGCGAGCTGCTGAGGCCCGCGCCATGACCCGGGGCAAATGGCTTGCAGTTCTGTGCCTGGTGCCCTTCGCGGTATTTTTTATCGTGTTTCAGATCGCCCCGCTGGTGTGGGTGCTGATCCACAGTGTGCAATCGGAAGAAAGTGGCTGGGGCCTGGCCAACTTCATCAAGATCTTCAACTCCAAATTCTATCTGCAGGCCATCCAACACAGCCTGGAGATCAGTTTCTGGTCCAGCCTGTTCGGCATCATCATTGCCATACTGGGCAGCTATTCGCTGCGCAAGGTGGATTCGCGGCTGCGCAATTTCGTCAACGCATTCGCCAACATGACCAGCAACTTCTCCGGTGTGCCGCTGGCCTTCGCATTCATCATTTTGCTGGGCTTTAACGGCAGTATCACGATCATGCTCAAACAGGCAGGGATCATCGAGGATTTCAACCTCTACTCGAAAACCGGCCTGATCATCCTGTACACCTACTTCCAGATCCCCCTCGGCGTGCTGCTGCTTTACCCTGCCTTCGATGCCCTGCGCGAGGACTGGCGCGAATCGGCCTCCCTGCTGGGCGCCAACAGCTGGCAGTTCTGGCGGTTTATCGGCCTGCCGGTACTGACCCCGGCACTGCTCGGCACCTTCGTTATCCTGCTGGCCAACGCCCTGGGGGCCTATGCCACGGTGTATGCCTTGACCACCGGCAACTTCAACGTACTGCCCATCCGCATTGCCGCGATGGTGTCAGGCGATATCAGCCTGGATCCGAACATGGCCAGCGCCTTGGCGGTGATCCTAGTGGGGCTGATGACCCTGGTAACCCTGGTGCATCAGTGGCTGTTAAAGAGGAGCTACCATGTCGCGCGCTGAAACCACTTCCGCCAGCCTGTACCACCGCAGTGTGGTCTGGCTGCTGTTTCTGATTTTGTTGCTACCGCTGCTGGGCACGTTTATCTACTCCATCGCCAGCAGTTGGTCAGCCACGGTGTTGCCCAGCGGCTTTACCTTCAAGTGGTATGACCAGCTGTGGAGCGACCCGCGCTTCCTCAAGGCCTTCGGCCAGTCGCTGCTGGTCTGCGTCGCGGCGCTGGTGCTGTCCGTAGTGCTGATCCTGCCGCTGCTGTTTGTGGTGCATTACCACTTCCCCAAGCTGGATGCGCTGATGAACATCCTGATCCTGCTGCCCTTCGCCGTGCCGCCGGTGGTGTCATCGGTAGGCTTGCTGCAACTCTATGGTTCCGGCCCGCTGCAAATGGTCGGTACGCCGTGGATCCTGATCGGCTGTTATTTCACCGTCGCACTGCCGTTCATGTACCGCGCGATCACCAACAACTTGCAGGCGATCAACCTGCGCGACTTGATGGACGCGGCCCAACTGCTGGGTGCCAGCACCTGGCAGGCGGCATTTTTGGTGGTGCTGCCCAATTTGCGTAAAGGCCTGATGGTAGCCCTGCTGCTGTCATTCTCGTTCCTGTTTGGCGAGTTTGTGTTCGCCAATATCCTGGTCGGCACCCGCTACGAGACCTTGCAGGTGTTCCTGAACAATATGCGCAACAGCAGCGGCCACTTCACCAGCGCGCTGGTCATTTCCTATTTCCTCTTTGTACTGGTGCTGACCTGGGTTGCCACCTTCCTGAACAAGGACAAAAGCCAATGAGCTTCGTCAGCGTTGAACACCTGCAAAAATCCTATTCCGGCACCCCGGTATTCAGTGATATCAACTGCAGCATCGCCAAGGGCGAATTCGTCACCCTGCTCGGCCCGTCCGGTTGCGGCAAGTCCACGCTGCTGCGCTGTATCGCCGGGTTGACGCCGGTAGATGGCGGCAAGATCCTGCTCGATGGCCAGGACATCGTGCCAGTGAGCCCGCAAAAGCGTGGCATCGGTATGGTGTTTCAGAGTTATGCGCTGTTCCCCAACATGACTGTCGAACAAAACGTGGCCTTCGGCCTGCGCATGCAGAAGGTCAAGGCCGATGACAGCCACAAACGCGTGGCCGAAGCCTTGCAACTGGTGGAGCTGAATGACTTCGCCAAGCGCTATCCGCACCAGTTGTCCGGTGGTCAGTGCCAACGTGTGGCCCTGGCCCGCTCACTGGTGACACGTCCGCGCCTGCTGCTGCTGGATGAGCCGCTGTCGGCGCTGGATGCGCGAATTCGCAAGCACTTGCGCGAGCAGATCCGCACCATCCAGCGCGAGCTGGGCCTGACCACTATCTTCGTGACCCACGATCAGGAAGAAGCACTGGTGATGAGCGACCGCATTTTTCTGATGAACAAGGGTCATATCGTGCAGAGCGGCAATGCTCAGACCCTCTATGCAGCCCCGGCAGATGCCTTCGCCGCAGGTTTTATCGGCAACTACAACCTGCTGGACGCGCAAACTGCCAGCCGCCTGTTGCAGCGCCCGGTCAGCAGCCGCATCGCCATTCGCCCGGAAACCCTGGGGTTGAGTGTGCAGGGTGAGCCGGACGGGGTGATTCTGAGTCATAGCCTGCTGGGAAACGTGATCCGCTATCGCGTCGAGGTGCGTGGCGTGCAATTGATCGTCGACGTACTCAACCGTGCGCCCGGCGATTTGTACCCGGACGGCCAAGCCGTTGCGCTATCCATCGATTCGAGCACCCTTTGTGAGGTAGCCTGATGTTCCTGAATTCACTGAAGAGAGAGTTGCGCTGATGGCCCTGGCAATTTTTGATCTGGACGAAACCCTGATTCATGGCGACTGCGCCACCCTCTGGAGCGAGCAGATGGGCCGCCTGGGCTGGGTCGACCCGGTGTCGTTCATGCAGCGCAACAACGAACTGATGGCCGCCTACAGCCGGGGCGAGCTGGCCATGGAAGACTATATGGCTTTCAGCCTGGAGCCGCTGATCGGCCGCAGCCCCGAAGAAGTCGCGCACCTGGTCGAGCCCTGGGTTGAGGACTATATCGAACCGATCATCTTCAGTGACGCAACCAGAACTATTGCTGCGCACCGCAAGGCGGGCGACCGGATCCTGGTCATTTCGGCCTCGGGCACCCACCTGGTCAAACCCATTGCCGAGCGCCTGGGTATCGATGAAGTGCTGGGCATTGAGCTGGAAGTGGCTCACGGCTTTTATACCGGGCACACGGTGGGCACTTTGACTTACCGCGAAGGCAAGATTACGCGCCTGCTGGAGTGGCTGGATGAGCAGGAAGAAAACCTGGAAGGCGCGAGCTTTTACTCCGATTCGCGCAACGACTTGCCGCTGCTGCTCAAGGTCGATCACCCCCATGTGGTAAACCCGGACCCGGTGCTGCGCGAACAGGCTGAAAAGGCCGGGTGGCCGATTCATCACTGGAAATGACCCCCTGAAACTGTGGGAGCGGGCTTGCTCGCGATGGCATCACCACGATTTGCCTGCCAGACCCTATCGCCTGTATCGCAGGCAAGCCAGCTCCCACAGGTTTTGTGGCGCCCTCAAGGCCTGATGCTGGCCAGCTCTCGGCAAACGCCGCCCTGAAACTGTGGGAGCGGGCTTGCTTACGATGGCATCACCGCGATTTGCCTGCCAGACCCTATCGCCTGCATCGCAGGCAAGCCAGCTCCCACAGGTTTTGTGGCGCTCTAAAGACCTGATGCCGGCCAGCTCGGCAAACGCCGCCCTGAAACTGTGGGTGCGGGCTTGCTTGCGATGGCATCACCGCGATTGACCTGCCAGACCCTATCGCCTGCATCGCAGACCAGCCAGTTCCCGCAGAGGATCAGGTTAAGCTGCTGTCGATCACCAGCACCAGCTTGCCCGACACCTGGTTGCTGGCCAGTTCGGCAAACGCTGCCTGCGCTTCCTCAATCGGGAAGGTCTTGGCCAGTTGCGGACTCAGGCGGCCTTCGGTAAACAATGGCCATACCTGCTGCCCCAGATCACTGAGCAAATCCGCCTTGAACTGATCGCTGCGGCTGCGCAGGGTCGAGCCCAGCAACTGAATACGCTTGCCCAGGACCAGCGCCAGATCCAGCTCGGCCTTGCGCCCGCCCATCAGGCCAATCAACACCCAGCGCCCGTCCTGGGCCAGCAGTTTGAGGTTGGATTCGGCATAGTTGGCCCCCACAGGGTCCAGCACCACGTCGAAAGGCCCCAGCGCCTTGAGACTGTCCAGCCCCTCGGTACGCACCACGCCACCCTGGGCACCCAGCGCCTGGCAGTAAGCCAGGCGCTCGGCCGAGCCCACGCTCACCCAGCACGGGCTACCAAAGGCTTTGCACAGCTGAATGGCCGCTGAACCAACACCACTTGCCCCCGCGTGCAGCAATACTTTTTCGCCCGGCTTGAGCGCGGCCAGTTGAAACAGGTTCAGCCATGCCGTGCTGTACACCTCGGGCAATGCCGCAGCCTCCAGCAGCGACAAACCTTCAGGCACCGGCAGTGCATGACGGGCATCAACCACCACTTCCTCGGCCATGCCACCCCCGGCCAGCAAGGCACAGACGCGATCACCCACTTGCCAGGACGACCCTGGCCCTACTTCGCTGACCACACCTGAACACTCCAGGCCCAATACCTCACTGGCCCCCGGCGGCGGCGGATACAAGCCGGCGCTTTGCAACAGATCGGCCCGATTGAGTCCGGCTGCCGCCACACGAATACGGATTTGCCCTACATCACAGGTGGGGCTTGGCTCTTCAACCCACTTCACTTGACCTTCAACGCCTTGCAATGCTTTCACAGTGCCTCCATAGTGAGTCTGGACTGAGCCCGGAGCTGTTGCACCGGGCTTTTTGCATTATGCGACCGGTCCTTGATGGAACCGGCGACTTCAAAGACGGCCTAATATGCGTTATCAATTGCCCCCGCGTCGAATCAGCATGAAGCATTTATTCCCTAGCACCGCACTTGCCCTATTCATTGGCCTAGGCGTTTTGCCGTTTTCGGCCAATACGTTCGCCGCTAACAGTTGGGATAACCTTCAGCCCGATCGTGATGAGGTAATTGCCAGTCTTAACGTTGTTGAGCTGCTCAAGCGCCATCATTACAGCAAGCCGCCACTGGATGATGCCCGCTCGGCAATCATCTATGACAGCTATCTGAAGCTGCTCGACCCTTCGCGCAGTTACTTTCTGGCCAGCGATATTGCCGAATTCGACAAATGGAAATTCCAGTTTGACGACTTCCTCAAAAGCGGCGATCTGAACCCCGGTTTCATTATCTACAAACGCTATCTGGATCGCGTCAAATCGCGCCTGGACTTTGCGCTTGCCGAGTTGAACAAGGGCGTTGACTCGCTGGACTTCAATGCCAAGGAAACCCTGGAGATCGACCGCAAGGACGCTCCATGGCTCAAGACCGAAGCCGAACTCAACAACCTGTGGCGCAAACGCATCAAGGATGAAGTCCTGCGTCTGAAAATCGCCGGCAAAGAGCCTGCGAAAATCCAGGAACTGTTGACCAAGCGCTACAAGAATCAATTGTCGCGCCTTGACCAGACCCGCAGCGAAGACATCTTCCAGGCGTATATCAACACCTTCGCCATGTCTTACGATCCGCACACCAACTATCTGTCGCCAGATAACGCGGAAAACTTCGATATCAATATGAGCCTGTCGCTGGAAGGCATTGGCGCCGTGTTGCAGAGCGATAACGACCAGGTAAAAATTGTCCGTCTGGTGCCGGCAGGCCCGGCCGATAAAACCAAGCAGGTCGCACCGGCAGACAAGATCATCGGCGTTGCCCAGGGCGACAAAGAGATGGTCGACGTGATCGGCTGGCGTCTGGATGAAGTGGTCAAGCTGATTCGTGGCCCTAAAGGCTCCGTGGTGCGCCTGGAAGTGATTCCGGCGAGCAACGCACCCAATGACCAGACCAGCAAGATCGTGTCCATCACCCGTGAAGCGGTGAAGCTTGAAGAGCAGGCGGCGAAAAAGTCGATCCTCAACCTCAAGCAGGATGGCAAGAACTACAAGCTGGGCGTGATTGAAATTCCGGCGTTCTACCTGGACTTCAAGGCGTTCCGTGCTGGCGACCCGAACTACAAGAGCACCACCCGTGACGTTAAAAAACTGCTGACCGAGTTGCAGAAAGAAAAAGTCGATGGCGTGATTATCGACCTGCGCAACAACGGTGGCGGCTCGTTGCAGGAAGCCACCGAACTGACCAGCCTGTTTATCGACAAGGGCCCGACCGTGCTGGTGCGTAATGCAGACGGCAAGGTCGACGTGCTTGAAGACGAAAACCCCGGGGCGTTCTACAAAGGCCCTATGGCATTGCTGGTCAACCGCCTGTCGGCTTCGGCTTCGGAGATCTTCGCCGGTGCCATGCAGGACTACCACCGCGCGCTGATTATCGGCGGCCAGACGTTCGGCAAGGGCACGGTGCAAACCATCCAGCCGCTGAATCACGGTGAGCTGAAACTGACCCTGGCCAAGTTCTACCGGGTTTCCGGCCAGAGCACCCAGCATCAGGGCGTTCTGCCCGACGTCGCCTTCCCGTCGATTATCGACACCAAGGAAATCGGCGAAAGCGCACTGCCTGAAGCCATGCCGTGGGACACCATCCGTCCTGCGATCAAGCCCGCCGTCGACCCGTTCAAGCCTTATATCGACAAGCTCAAGGCCGAGCACGAAGCCCGGGTGGCCAAGGATGCCGAGTTCATCTTTATCCGTGACAAACTGGCCCTGGCCGAGAAGCTGATGGCCGAAAAGACCGTCAGCCTCAACGAAGCCGAGCGTCGCGCCCAGCACGCCGATATCGATGCCAAGCAGTTGGTGATGGAAAACGCCCGCCGCCAGGCCAAGGGCGAAGCGCCGCTCAAGGAAATGAAGAAAGAAGACGAAGATGCACTGCCGGTCGAGCCTGAAAAGACCAAGCCGGAAGATGACGCCTATCTGAGTGAAACCGGGCGGATTCTGCTGGACTACCTCAAGCTCACCTCACAGGTGGCCAAGAAGTAAGTCAGGCAGGTAAAAAAAGGGCGGCCCGCATGATGCGGGCCGCCCTTTTTATTGGCTAACGGTAAAGCCTGGCCATCTGCGGGTCAGCCATCAACCCCGGGCCACCCTGTTGATACAGCACCGCCAGCTTGTGCCCTGCCAGCGGGTGCCCGGCTTTTGCCGCCATCGTCCACCAGCGTGCAGCCTCGGCAGCGTCAGGCGTCTTGCTCAGCGTCCCTGCCAGGCTGAAAACGCCTACCTGGTAGGCTGCCTTGGCGTCACCACTGAGTGCCGCCAGACGCAACAAACGCACCCCCTCCTCCCTGGCGCCCATCCCTTGACCGCGAAAGGCCAGGATATGGCCGTAGAAACTTTGGGCACTGGTGCTGCCGAGGTTGGCCATGCGTGCGAACTGGCCCTCCATCCAGCGCCAGATACGCGGCTGACGGACACACCATGGCCAGTGAAACAACTTGCGCGCCAGCCAGTAACTCAGGCGCGCCTTGAGCCGCCAGAGCACTCAAGCCTCCTCGTGCTCGTAAACATACTCGAACACCCGCACCACCTCAGAGGCATGCCAGGACGCAGCGGCAATCCCGTCCGGCGGGCCGGGGAAACGCCCGAGGCGCTCCACGCATTCGAAAAAACCGGTACGTGGCAGACGGCTTGCACCCTGGCTGATCACCAGCGAACTGCGCAATGGCTGATCGGCCTTGGCATCCATCGCCGCCAGATGTTCAAGTGCGGCGGTGAGGGTCAACATGGCGGGGCTCGGCAATTGCAACCGTTCCAGTAATGCACGGTAAGTCAGCAAGTGGCGCTGTCGACGCGCCTGATCGAGTTCAGCCAACAACCCATCCCAGTGTTGACGACTGATGCGCACGTTCATGATGCTTCCCTCCAGCCTGCGATACCAAGCTCCCAGGCCAAGCTGCGACGGATAGCGAGGTCTGGCAGACGCTCGCCGGTTTCGATCATTCCCAGATATGACGGACTAATGCCTACCGTGCGTGCCAGCACCTCAAGGGCCAGACCCTTGTTCTCGCGCAAGTGACGCAACTGATCGAGTCCGGGGTGCACCTGCTCGGGTGCCGGTGGCTGCAGATCCTTGTCAGGCTCGGCAACTGGCTCCTGGACTCCAGCAGCCTTGAGCAGTGCCTGATAACTCTCCCATGAAAGAACGGCGTATTCAGGCTCACCATTACGCTTGATGATTTGAAGATCCATTACTAAACCCCGTCAGACTTTTTTCGTAAATCGAGTCAGAACTTTCCCTTTGAGCTTAATCCTATCAGCCGCGAAGGTCTCTGGGGTTTTCACTCAAAAGTGAATAATTTGTGAAAACAACCGAAAAAGCCGTCATTTGCTGAAAATGTTATCCACACAAATTGTGGATAACCTTGTGAACAGAGCTGTTTTTCAACCCTGAAAGGCCCGTCCCATAAGGGCTGTACTCAGATCGGGCATTTTTTACACACATAAAAAAACCCATAAATTCATTGACTTGGCAGTCAGCAACTACTAGCCAAGAGAACTTATGGGTATTGAAAATACTCCAGGACAAAGCCTACAGAAACAAAAGGTGGACTACATAAACGACAACGCCCCGTCGAGACGGGGCGTTGCCTGTACCAGAAGCTGCTTACTGGGCAGCGTCTTGTGCCGGTTTTGCAGGGTCTTTGATGCCCAGCAGCTCCAGGTCGAATACCAGCACCGAATTGGCCGGGATAGCCGGGCTCGGGCTTTGCGCGCCGTAAGCCAGTTCGCTAGGGATATACAGCTTGTACTTCTCGCCAACGTGCATCAGTTGCAGGCCTTCAACCCAACCCGGGATCACGCCGCTAACCGGCAGATCAATCGGGCTGCCGCGCTCAACCGAGCTGTCGAACACCTTGCCGTCGATCAGTTTGCCTTCGTAGTGAACAGTGACTACGTCGGTAGCTTTTGGCTGAGGGCCATCGGCTTTCTTGATAACTTCGTACTGCAAGCCGGAAGCGGTAGTGACAACACCGGCCTTCTTACCATTTTCTTCGAGGAATTTTTTGCCTGCCGCAGAGGCTTCTTCACTCATTTTGGTCAGACGTTCTTCGGCACGTTTTTGCAGGGCTGCGAACGCTTCGATCAGTTCGTCATCCTTGAGCTTTTGCTCTTTTTTGCCGACGGCATCTTCGATGCCCTGGGCTACGGCCTTGGAATCCAGATCATCCATGCCTTCTTGAGCCAGGCTCTTGCCCATGTTCAGGCCAATGCCGTACGAGGCTTTTTGCGCCGGAGTTTTCAGCTCTACGCTGGTCTGCGAATCACAACCCGCCAGTACCAGGCTTACCAGGGCCACAGCTGCCGCCAACCGATGCTGTTTCATGCTATTTCCTTGTTCATGCGCCAAATGGGCAATCGAATAAAGCCGCGAGCTTATCAGGCGGCCGCGACCAATGGCTACCGGCATAAGAGAGGCAATTGGTGGATAAGTTCATGCATTAATAACAATTCATTTTAGCCGCAACTTTTGTTAACACATCGGTAAACCCGGCAATGCACCCCCCTGCTCTCTTGATGCCTGACCGCAGCTGAGGCATAAGGCTGTAATTATTTTTACAAGGAGCGTTACTGTGCGTCTGTTTTACCGTGTTCTGCTGGGGCTGCTGGTGGCTGTAGCCATGGGCCTTGGCCTGGTGATCTATTTTGTCGCCAATCCAAAACTGCCGGCCTACCAGCCTGTGCAGCAACTGCACTACCTGGATCAGTGGAGTCCTGCTGAGCGCCAGACCTACTACTACACCCCCCAGGGCACTCAGGTTAAAGGCCTGCATTACGACTGGTTCAGCGCCCTGGAGCTGCCGTTTTCCAAACAACCCTTCGCGGCCCCCGAGTACCTGGCGCGCTTCGGCTTTCTGGTGGACCCCAAGCAGCAGGCCAGTGCTGCCAACCCGGGTAACCTGCCAGTAGGCTTTACCCGCCACCAGAACCCCGGCAGCAACGTGGAGTATCTGGATATCACCTGCGCGGCCTGCCACACCGGCGAATTGCGTTTCAAAGGCCAGGCGGTGCGCATTGACGGGGCTCCGGCACAGCATGTGCTGCCATCGAGCGTGCCAACCCTGCGCGGCGGCAGCTTCGGCCAGGCGCTGGTCGCCAGCCTCGCAGCGACCTACTACAACCCGTGGAAATTCGAACGATTCGCCCGCACCGTACTGGGCGATCAATATAATGCGCAGCACCAGCAACTGCGCAAGGACTTCAAGGCATCGCTGGACACCTTCCTTGGCGTGGCCTGGAACGATACCCATCGCGGCCTTTATCCGACACTCGAAGGCCCGGGCCGTACCGATGCCTTCGGCCGGATCGCCAACGCCAGTTTCGGCGACGCTATTTCCCCCGACAACTATCGCGTGGCCAATGCCCCGGTAGACTATCCGCATCTGTGGGACATGTGGACCTTCGACTGGGTGCAGTGGAACGGGTCAGCCAAGCAGCCGATGGCACGCAACATCGGTGAGGCGCTTGGCGTGGGCGCGACCCTGAACTTTTTCGACAAACATGGCCAACCCCTGCAGGGCGATGCCCGTTATCCGTCCAGTGTTCGCGTTAACGATCTGCACCTGATCGAAGAAACCCTGCAAAAGCTCAAACCACCGGTCTGGCCTGAAGCGCTGTTCGGTAAAATTGACCGCCCACTGGCGGCCAAGGGTCGAACCCTGTTCAGCGAAAACTGCGCCGGTTGCCATGTACCGCCTGAAGTCGAAGAAAACGGGCGGATGGTCAAGCAACTCAAGTTGCTGCCTGTGGAAGTGATCGGTACCGACCCCAATACCGCCAATAATATCGCCGACAACCGCTACGACCTCAGTGCGCTGCAATGGGACGCAGAGGAGCTGGCCAGGATGAACGTCGACCTGTACCCCAGGACCGACGCACCTCTGGACATGAGCAAGCTGTCTGTGGCCAAGGGCCTGGCCTATGTCACCGCCTTTGTTGAAAAGCGTGCCTATCACGATGCCAATATCGGCCCCGAAGAACAGGATCGCCTCAACGGCTTTGGCTTGCCGATCGGCGTATTGGAGGTGCGTGCCTACAAGGCGCGGCCGCTGGACGGGATCTGGGCCACAGCACCCTTCCTGCACAATGGTTCGGTGCCTACGGTGTACCAATTGCTCTCGCCTCAGGCCGAGCGTGATCAGACCTTCTATCGCGGCAGTTTTGAATATGACCCGCGCCACCTGGGCTATCGCACCGAGGCCTTTGACGGCGGTTTTGTACTCGATACCCGCATCAGCGGCAACCACAACAGCGGTCACGAGTTCCGCGCCGGCCCTCTCGGCAACGGGGTCATCGGGCGGCGGCTGCAACCCGAAGAACGCTGGGCATTGCTGGAGTACCTGAAAGTGCTCGGCGGCCCTCTCGAGCAGGAATTGCCACAGCCATGAAAGATCTCCGTCATCTGAAAAAAATCGCTAAAAGGATGTTTGCATGCTGACCACTTTCTGGCTTCGACTCGGCAAATGGCTGGGCAAGCTGCTTTTACTGCTCGTTGCCCTGGGCTTGCTCGGTTGGGCGCTGGCCTCCGGCTGGTACGCCTGGCAACATCGCGGGCCGGTTTCGGCGCGCGAGCAGATCCCGGACGGTGAAGCCGCCATGACCCGGGACACCATCCAGACCGCAATCCGCATCGTCGACCAGCACCGCGAAAACACCCGCTACTTGCGCGATGCCCATGCCAAGGCCCACGGCTGCGTCAAGGCCGAAGTCGAGGTACTAGCCGACCTCGACCCGGCGCTGCGCCAGGGTGTGTTTGCCACGCCGGGCAAAACCTGGCAAGCGGTGATGCGCCTGTCCAATGGCAACGCCTACCCGCAGTTCGACAGCATTCGCGATGCCCGCGGCATGGCCATCAAGTTGCAGGACGTGCCCGGCACTCAACTGATGCCAGGCCAGCAAGGGCGCACCGAGCAGGACTTTGTGATGTTCAACCATCCCAATTTCTTTGTCAGCGATGTCGCTGAATACCGCCAGAACATAGGCGCGCAAGCCGATGGCAAAAAGGTTCTGGCATTCTTCCCGTCCTGGGACCCGCGCAGCTGGCAAGTGCGCCATCTGTTTATCGCCCTGGCTACCCTGGCGCCTGCCCCGACCAGCCCGACACAAACGACATATTTTTCTGTGTCGCCCTACAAGTTCGGCACAGCCAATGCCAAGTACCGCGTAGCCCCTGACCCCGACAGTTGCCCGGCTTACAGCCTGCCCAAGCAGAATGAGGCGCTGCCCAATTTTTTGCGTAACGCCTTGAACCAGCAACTGTCAACGGATCGGGTGCCCGCCTGCTTTGTGCTGCAGATCCAGCGTCAGGACGCCAATCGTTTTATGCCGATCGAAGACACCAGCATCGAGTGGAAAGAATCGGACGCGCCCTTTGAAACCGTCGCACGGGTCAAGGTGCCAGCCCAGGACTTTGACACACCAGGCCAGAATCTGGCTTGTGACAACCTGTCGTTCAGCCCATGGCATGGCATTGAGGAACACCGGCCGATTGGCGGGATCAACCGCCTGCGCAAGGCGGTGTATGACGCGGTCAGCGACTATCGCCACGCACGCAACGCCGAGCAGCAATAACCCGCTCATTCGACAACGGGTGCAAACGGCACCCAGTTGTCCATGACCTGGCCCGCCTGAGTCCAGACTGCGTCTGTCTTTACCACCTGAAGGACAAACGCAGCCGCGACACGTCGCACATAAGCCGTTGCGTCCACTTGGCCCCGGGCCAACTGCCTGTCCAATGGGCTGGTGAAGTCATCCGGGTGGGTAACGCTGGCGATCAACTCGCGCTCGGCGTCTTCCGAAAAGCGCCTACAGGACAATAACGCCCCCTCCGGTGCAGAAAAATAGGCACGTGTGCCGGGGGTCGCCTGCATCAATAAGAAATCGACCCACAGGTTGTCCGGGCTCAAAAAGTCGCTCAACACGCGAGCCTGCGCCACAGGCACGGTATAGCGATGGACATCCGCCGTGTGATACACCGCGTTCATCTGATAGCCCTCTGGCAATTGCGGTATGCCGCCGCTGTTCCTGGGAAAAACCTCAGGTCGGTCGAACGTGCGGTAGACCGTTGACAGGGGCCGGGTGCAAATAAACGATGAAGTTTGCGAATGTTTGAGGATAAAGCCCGCCTGCTGGGTCTGGCGACCTTGGCTCAGTTGGCTGTGGGCAAACAATGCAGCGGCATCGGCACTGGCAAGAGCGGGCCCATAAATGGGCGGCACGTCGGCCTCCCAGAGGATTTGCGCCTGCCATTCCCGCCACCCCGCGGAAATCCTGCCGCGCCTGCGCCAGAACGAGCCCGCAAGCACCACAGTCAGCTCCCCGGCGACATGCACCATCGACAGCAGGTGGCTGGGCAGAAAAATGCTAGGCGGATACGACTGCTCAAGGTGATCAGGCGTTTGCGGGTGTACCAGCATCAGCAACGGTTCCAGCGCCAGCTCCTGGGCCGAGCCGCTGGCCGCATAGCAGATCAGGCTTTGATCCACGCTGGACAAGTACAAACGCGGATAGTTATGGCGAAAGGCTATGGCCATGCGCAAGTCCATCAACGAGAAAAAATTGTCCTGCAACTCGCTTTCGGGATCACCTGCCAAAATTGTTCGCTGGAACGCTGCATGTGAGTGATAGAGGCCTTCAAGCACGTAGCCTTGCGGCGGCACCATATCGCCATTAGAGGCTCGCGAAAGCACATCGGACGGACGAAACAGGTTCCCGTCGCTGCACACCGGCAATGTCGCGTAAAACCGGCCGTCCTTGCTCAGGATAAAACCACCGTACTCTTTGTCACGACGGTTGCCGATCAGGTCATGGGCATAGACCGCAGCGTCATCGGCGCTGATAAATCTGGGGCTTAGCTCCGGTCTTGGTCTAAGCAACGCCTGTGTTTCGGGACCGTTTCCTTGCGTATCGTCATTCATCCCCCCTGTGCGCAACGCGCGCCTGGCGGGGCAAGTGCTATGGATGGGGTGATTCATGTCCGGGCTCCTGGAAGTCAGTGGAGCCCTTAGTTTCAAATAAGTGCGTTTCTGGCGGGCACTAAATAAATATCCATAAAGCGCTCAGCCAGCGCCTGGCCAGTGTGCAGCAATTACAGCCCTGCGAACCAAATGTGGGAGCGGGCTTGCTCGCGATGCAGACGGCGCGATCCTTGAATCAGATCGCGTCGATGCCATCGCGGGCAAGCCCGCTCCCACAGGGGTAGTTCAGGGCCGGCGAATCAGTGAACCGGCAATTCCACGCCTTCAAACAGCTCTTCCAGCTCTTGCTTGTTGTGGCAGGCAATCGCTTTGGCCATCACTTCACGGGTGAGGTGCGGGGCAAATTTTTCGATAAAGTCGCACATGAATCCGCGCAGGAAAGTGCCACGACGGAAACCGATTTTGGTGATGCTGGACTCGAACAGCTCGCTGGCATCAAGGACCACCAGATCTTTATCCAGATTGGTGTCGACGGCCATTTTGGCCACGATGCCAACACCCAGGCCCAAACGCACATAGGTTTTGATCACGTCGGCGTCGGCAGCGGTAAATACCACTTTAGGGGTCAGGCCACGATGGCTGAACGCCTCGTCGAGCTTGGAGCGACCGGTAAAGCCGAACACATAGGTCACGATCGGGTATTCGGCCAGCGCTTCGAGGGTCAGCTTTGGCAGTTTGGTCAGCGGGTGACCCTGAGGCACCACGACGCAGCGATTCCAGCGGTAGCACGGCATCATCACCAGGTCGCCGAACAGCTCAAGGGCTTCAGTGGCAATGGCAAAATCGACAGTGCCATCGGCGGCCATCTCGGCGATCTGCATGGGCGAACCCTGGTGCATATGCAGGGCTACGTCCGGATACTGCTTGATAAAGTTGCTGATCACCGGCGGCAATGCATAACGCGCCTGGGTGTGGGTGGTGGCAATCGACAGCGTACCCTTTTTCTCGTTGGAGAATTCCTGGGCGATCTGCTTGATGCTTTCGACCTTGCGCAGGATCTCGCCAGCGGTCGTGATGATGCGCTCGCCAGCCGGAGTGACGCGAGTCAGATGTTTGCCGCTGCGGGCAAATACCTCGACGCCCAGTTCGTCTTCAAGCAGGCGGATCTGTTTGCTGATACCCGGCTGTGAGGTGTAAAGACTCTGCGCGGTGGCCGAAACGTTGAGGTCGTGGTGCGCCACTTCCCAGATGTAGCGCAATTGTTGAAGCTTCATATGCATCCCTCAAAGCTGATAGGCGCCAAGGCATCGGCGGCGATATATAACTATATGGAAGGTTGGAATAAGAAATCTAGAACTTTTTTATCATTTTTATTGATTCATCAGCCTTACACATCAGCACTGCGCCGGCGCTGCATCAGGGGCACCAGATACACCGGTATCTTGGCCAGCTCGATAACTCGGGCGGCCGTACGCCCCAAATGCGATTCGCCCCCCGAGGGCTGGGCATGACTGCCCAGTATGAGCAGGTCTACTGAAAGCTTTTGCGACTGCTCCAGAATGACGTGTGAAGGCTCCCCTTGAATAACCTTGACCGATCGGATCAAGGCCAGTTCCTGTTCCCACCCCGCCAACTCTTCGCGAAGACTCTCCAATACCCGCAACTCGATATTGGAAAGCATTGTGCTCATGCCCTGCTGGTGCAGCTCGCTCAACGCCTGCTCATCGAGATAGCTCTGCAGTACCGACTCGGCAAACAGGCCCATGGGCTCAACCACATGCAACACAAACAGATCGGCGCTGAAACTGCGGGCCATTCCAAGCGCATGCTGCATCACAACGGGCGCGTAAATGCCGAGGTCAGTGGCGTACAGGATTGAGCGAATCATGCGACCTTCCCGACAGCGTCAATATACGAAGTAAGTTGAGCTTAGCAGCGTCGGGACAAGTGCGATGCTCCGCTCGGCAACTCGCCGGCAATGCTTATTCGGGGGCGAAATCCCTGGATTCATTGCTGATGCCGTGAGGCACATGGCCGGTCGCCACCACCTGGCGCGCCCTCTCGCAATGACCGGCCTGGTCATCAAAAAATACATCCGCAGCAAAGGCTTCGAGAAAGGCCGATTTATCCAGCCCGCCCAGAAAAAGCGATTCATCCAGACGAATGTCCCAGTCACGCAACGTGCGGATCACCCGTTCATGGGCAGGCGCCGAACGGGCAGTGACCAGCGCAGTGCGAATCGGGCAGTTGTCATCGGGGAACTCACGTTGCAACAGGTTTAAAGCCTCCAGAAAGCCCTTGAAGGGCCCGCCCCGCAGCGGATTGCGCGCAGACTCGCGCTCAAGGGACTGAAATGCCTCCAGGCCTCCGGACTGGAAAACACGCTCCGACTCGTCGGAAAACAGCACCGCATCACCGTCAAAGGCAATCCGCAGTTCATTGCTTTCGGCACGCAGTGAGCCACCCGAGAGAATGGTTGCTGCTGCAAAACCCGCATCCAGGGCACTGCGCACATCCTCGGCATGGGTCGACAAAAACAGATCACAACCAAAAGCATTGAGATAGGGATGGGGGTTGCGCCCGCCCGAGAACGCTGCCCGGGAAATATTCAGGCCGTAATGCTGGATCGAATTGAACACCCGCAGCCCGGTATCGGCGCTGTTACGCGAGACCAGCACCACCTCGACCCGCTCCCGGCCAAGGCTGGCATTAAAGCTCAGGAGCTTCTTGACCAGCGCAAAGGCATCCCCCGGGGCCAGTACTTCATCTTCATGTTCGATCTGGTATTGCCGGTACGCCTCGATCCCCTGGGCCAGGTACACCTGATGGCTATCGCTCAAGTCGAACAGGGCCCGAGAAGAAATGGCCAGCACCAGCTTGCCCTTTAAGCCTTTGCTCATATCGCCTCCACAGCACTAAAGCGGGTTCAAACGTTGCTTCACGGTAGCTCGTCAGGCTCAAGCATCAAGGCCAGCCGAACATGATGTGCCAGCTCACCTTCGCTCAGGCGCGATTTCAACTCACCGTAAAAGGCCCCGTTGTGCACCACAAACAGGCTAGGCAGATGAAAAATTTCGTAGCGCTCGACCAACCCGCCGTTGTTGCCGGCATCAATCCAGCACAACCGTTCAACGGGCAATTGCATGCCGGGCAGCATGCGCCGGGCCACCCGGCACGCCGAACAGCCCGCCCCGGTAAAGATGACCAGCGAGGTGCCGGGAAGTGCCAGCAGTAGCTGGTCGGCATCAAAGTCAGTCAGTTCCATCGCAGTCACTATACTCATAAGACAATACTAATTTAATGGCACCTGGAGTCCGAATTCATGGGTCGTTTTTTACCTCACCCAGATGATATTCCCGTTGAGATAACGCTACGCAACCAACCTTCACTGCCGCGCCAGAAGCTGCACTCTATCAGCCTCGGCGGCGTGGCATGCAACAGCGACAGAAGCTGGCGATGCGGCACCGCCGTTGATATGTCCATGCCTACCCTGGGGGAAAACGCACGTTATCCGGGCTATATAGCCTGGTGCGAAAAGCGCAAGGAGGGTTACCGCATCGGCGTTGCCTTGATTGATGAACAAACCCTGTTTGGTGCGCGAATGGGCGAACAGGTCTGTCAGATCGAACACTTCTCACGCCTGCAGCAGCAACAAAGCCCCTGCCCCCAGGACCTGCAAGCCCTGGCTCTGGAATGGGTCACTCATCACGCCGTGGAGTTCTCGCAAGCCACCATGGACCACGCAATGGCGCAGGCCGTGCTGGATTAAAGCTGTACCTGCCCATTGTCGACCTACCGGATAACGCGTTAAGGTTCGGCTCCCCGATGCGCTCAATCAAGCTGTGCTCCGCCGCACGGGGATCGCTGGCGGCCGGCACCCGTGACCTGACGAGTAACACGATGGCTGATTTACCGATCGACGACCTAAACGTTGCCTCCAACGAAACCCTGATCACCCCTGAACAGCTCAAACGCGAGATTCCTCTCAGCGAAACAGCGCTGCGGACCGTGACCAAAGGGCGCGAGGTGATTCGCAACATCCTGGATGGCACTGACCATCGACTGTTCGTTGTCATCGGGCCTTGCTCGATTCACGATCTCAAGGCTGCCCATGAATACGCCGAGCGCCTGAAGGTGCTTGCGGCTGAAGTCAGCGACACGCTGTATCTGGTCATGCGGGTTTATTTCGAAAAGCCCCGTACCACCGTGGGCTGGAAAGGCCTTATCAACGACCCGTATCTGGACGACTCGTTCAAGATCCAGGACGGTCTGCATATTGGTCGCAAGCTGCTGCTGGACCTGGCCGAAATGGGCCTGCCAACCGCAACTGAAGCCCTCGACCCGATTTCCCCGCAGTACTTGCAGGACCTCATCAGCTGGTCGGCCATCGGCGCACGCACCACTGAGTCCCAGACTCACCGTGAAATGGCGTCCGGCCTGTCTTCGGCCGTAGGCTTCAAGAACGGCACCGATGGCGGCCTGACGGTTGCGATCAATGCCTTGCAGTCGGTTTCAAGCCCGCATCGTTTCCTGGGTATCAACCAGGAAGGCGGCGTGTCGATCGTCACCACCAAGGGCAATGCCTACGGTCATGTGGTATTGCGCGGCGGCAACGGCAAACCGAACTATGACTCCGTCAGCGTTGCGCTCTGCGAGCAGGCACTGACCAAGGCCAGGATCACCCCGAACATCATGGTCGATTGCAGCCACGCCAATTCCAACAAGGACCCGGCCCTGCAGCCGCTGGTCATGGAAAACGTGGCCAACCAGATCGTCGAGGGCAACCAGTCGATTATCGGCCTGATGGTTGAGAGTCACTTGAACTGGGGCTGCCAGGCAATTCCTAAAAACCTTGAAGACTTGCAGTACGGCGTGTCGATCACTGATGCCTGCATCGACTGGTCGGCTACCGAGACCACCTTGCGCAGCATGCATGCCAAGCTCAAGGATGTGTTGCCAAAGCGCACCCGCGGCTAACAGCCCATGTGGGAGCGGGCTTGCTCGCTCCCACAATAGTTTGGCGCCAGTTCCGCACGGTTGCAGACGCACACAAAAACGCCGGGCATGCCCGGCGTTTTTGTGTGCGTGTTCTTCAGGTATTGGCCTGAGGGCGCTTGTGGCGTTCCATATAGCGCTCAACGTATGAACATGAGGGAATCACCTCATAGCCCATCTTGTCTGCGTAATCGAGCGCCTGCTCCGTCAAGGCTGCCGCAATACCCCGACCACGCAGGGCGTTAGGCACAAACGTGCGATAGATATCCAGAGTCTGCTTGCCCAGATCCATGTAGGTCAGGTAAGCACGATGACCGTCGACAGTGGTCTCAAACTGGTGACCTGCCTGGTCATGGTGGATAGACAACGCCTCGCTCATCATTGCTCCTCGCGGGTCTTGTAGTGTGACCCCTACCTTACTGATGTTTTTCCGCCGAGGGAACTACTACGCCATCACGCACGCGCTGCCAGCCCGGGATGTGCCGGCAGGCCTGATTAGAGAGTAGCCACTCTAGTGCAAATGTTCACTTCCCGGGGCAGCCAGTTGTCAGCAGATCAGGCCCGCCCAAACGTTTCGCCGGCCCGACATCCTTGACCCGGCCCTGAACATTTTCCGGAAGGTTGAGGCTATGACGTACAACCGCACTTAAAGTCACGCTGCGCCATCACTCTGATGCCACTTCGTGCACTCCAAACTGACTGTTTTACAAACACAATCTGTTAAAGCTAGCCTACCGAGATTGCCAGCCAATTATTTTTTTTGGTTCTTGCGCTAGGTCATTTTACTTACTACAAGTAATGGGTACTATGTACGCCGGCTGTTTCCTCACTTTGAAGGAACAGCTTCAATTAGAAAGTCCTTGAAGGGGAACACGATGAACAACGTTCTGAAATTCTCTGCTCTGGCATTGGCCGCAGTTCTGGCTACCGGTTGCAGCAGCGTATCTAAAGAAACTGAAGCCCGTCTGACTGCAACTGAAGATGCAGCAGCTCGCTCCCAGGCTCGTGCTGACGAAGCCTACCGTAAAGCTGATGAAGCTCTGGCTGCTGCTCAAAAAGCACAACAGACTGCTGACGAAGCTAACGAGCGCGCTCTGCGCATGCTTGAAAAAGCAAGCCGCAAGTAATAGTCCTTCGGGACTGTTATCAAGCCGACCTATTTATAGGTCGGCTTTTTTATTGCCTGCCGGTCACTAAACAGGCAATAAAAAAGCCGCCAGGGGTATTAACCGGGGCGGCTTTTTATTGCGCTTGTTCAGTACGGCTTACTGCACATAATCCAGCGACTGGCCAGTAGCCATACCGGTATTGGTTGTGCCGATTACTGCAGGTATGCCGGTTTCTGCTCCCACTACCGGGAATGCCAGATCCTTGTCTATCTGGATGCTGTTTTCAAGGTCCTGATGCTTGAGCAGGAAGTTCATGAAGCCTGCGTACTTGTTCTGCAAGTCTTCAGGGGTCAAGTGCGACTTGTCGCTCACGGCCAGCAACGAACCATCCTTCACGTTCAACGGCTCGTGAACTTCAAGGAACACCTTGCCGCCACTGACGCCAATTTTGTACGGCTCGTTGATGATCCGCACCGGCGTACCCACCGGCACCATCTGCGCCATTTGCAGCACGTTCTGGTTAAGCATGCGGAAGCAGCCGTGGCTGGTGCCCGTGCCAATGCCGAACTTGGCGTTGGAGCCGTGGATCAGGTAGCCCGGCATGCCGAGGGTGAACTTGAACGGACCCAGCGGGTTATCGGGGCCTGCGGGCACCACGTTAGGTAGCGGGTCGCCATTTTTGGCGTGCTCGGCCTTGATCGAAGCCGGCGGTGTCCAGGTCGGATTGGGCGTCTTTGCGGTGATTTTGGTTTGCCCCAGGGGCGATCCCCAACCTTCGCGGCCAATCCCCAGCGGGAAGGTGTAAACCTTGTTCTGGTCCTTGGGATAATAATACAGGCGGTATTCAGCGAGGTTGATCACGATCCCCTCACGCTTGCCCGGCGGCAGGATGAACTGGGTCGGCAACACGATATCGGTATCGACGAGGGTGCCGTCCGGGTTCTTTTTGACCGGCAGCCAGGCGTCTACCCCGGGGTTGGCAGCGATCATTTCCGAATAGCCCAGCTCGTACTGGTTACCCAGGTCGGCAAAGGAGTCTTCGTACTTGCCTTTGATCACCTGCACTTCGCCAACGACATCTTCGCCAGGCGGTGGCAGCGGGAATTCAAGCGCGACCGCGGGACCCGCAACACAAAGTGCGGCAACGGACAGGTAGCGGGTAACTGCAGGTAGGCGCGACAACATCCGGAACATCCTTCGCATAATCAACGGGGGACAAAAAAAGGGAGTGTACACCGCGCCCACGGGGAGCGTGAGCCGGTCAGGGCATCAAACAGGTAAGATCATAGTTCAAAGCGCAACTCTGGCCAGATGGGCTCCGTGCCCCGGCGCTGCGACTCGATGATTGCCCGGCACAGCGGGCATAACCGGTGGTCCTGAAACACCTTGCGGGTGACATCCGACCAACGCGGTTGCGCCGGCAGCAATGAGCCACATAAGGTGCGGTCAATGGTGCCTCCCAGCTCCAGTTGACGTGTCACCAGATGCACCCGTACCTCCTGGCAGGCGAACAGATCGAGCTGCTCATCGGGCTCGATCAGTTGATAGGCATATAAAGACCAGGCAGGACGCGACATCGAGGGCTCCAAATCGGGGGGGCGCCACCTTAGCCGAAACACTGCCACTAGAAAAGCATCAAAGCAGGGGTTTTAACGCCGGCCACACATTATCCAGCAAAAGCCCCTGCGCACCGACTGCCGGGTGGATGCGATCGGCCTGCATCAGTTCGGGCTTGCCGCCCACGCCCTCAAGCAAAAACGGCACCAGGGCAACGTTTTTTTCCTTGCCCAGCTCGCTGTACACCGCAGCAAAAGCCCGGGTGTAACGCGCGCCATAATTGGGCGGCAATTGCATCCCCAACAGCAACACCTTGGCACCCGCCTGCTGCGAGGCATCGATCATTCCTGCAAGATTTTGTTTCAATTGCGCAGGGAGCTGCCCGCGCAGGCCATCGTTGCCACCCAGCTCGACAATCACTACATCCGGTTTATGCTCTGCAAGCAGCGCAGGAAGCCGCGCCAGCCCTCCGGCGCTGGTGTCGCCACTGATCGAAGCATTGACCACCTTGTCGTCGTAGCCTTGCTCCCTGAGCCGCTGTTCGAGCAAAGACACCCATCCCTGACGGGTATCCAGGCCGAAAGCCGCGCTGATACTATCGCCGACGATCAAGACAGTTCCCGCCGTTGCCGTCTGTGCCACGCACATCAGGGCCAGAGCAACACTTAAAAACCACACACGCATTGGATTCTCCATGGGCGAAAGTATTCTCACCGCGCAGAACCTTAGCAAAGTGGTTCCCAGCGCGGAAGGCGAGTTAACCATCCTGCACTCCTTGAGCCTCGAACTGAGCAAGGGCGACAGCCTGGCGATTGTCGGCGCCTCAGGTTCAGGCAAATCGACGCTGCTGGGCCTGCTCGCCGGCCTCGACCTGCCCAGCCAGGGCGAAGTAATCCTGGCCGGGCGGGCCCTGAGCACCCTGGACGAAGACCAGCGCGCCCGGGTGCGGGCCGAACACGTGGGCTTTGTGTTCCAGTCATTCCAGCTGCTCGACAGCCTCAATGCCCTGGAAAACGTCATGCTGCCGCTGGAACTGGAGGGTCGCAAGGATGCCCGCGAGCATGCCCGCCACCTGCTGGAACGCGTCGGCCTGGGCCAGCGCCTGAGTCACTCGCCACGCCAGCTGTCCGGCGGCGAGCAGCAACGGGTCGCCATTGCCCGGGCATTTGCCGCCAATCCCGACGTGCTGTTTGCCGATGAACCCACCGGCAACCTGGACAGCCACACTGGCGAGCGCATCACCGACCTGCTCTTTGAACTGAACAAGGAAAACGGCACCACCCTGGTGCTGGTGACCCATGACGAACGCCTGGCCCATCGTTGCCGGCGCCTGATCCGTCTTGAAGCTGGCCATCTGGTCGGCCCTCTGGAGCCCTGATGGCACGTCTGCCGCTGTTGCGCATGCTGAGTCTGGCCGTACGCCAATTACTGCGCGATGCCCGCGCCGGCGAGCTGCGGGTGCTGTTCTTCGCCCTGCTGGTCGCCGTGGCGGCCAGCACGGCCATCGGCTACTTCGGGGCCCGCCTCAATGGCGCGATGTTGTTGCGTGCCACTGAGTTCCTCGGCGCCGACCTGGTGCTTGATGGCACGGCCCCGGCCCGAGAAGAACAAATCAAGGTCGGCAACGACCTGGGCCTCGAACACGCCCGCGTAGTCGAATTCGCCAGCGTGATTGCCACCGACAATGGCATTCAGCTCTCCAGCATCAAGGCGGCAGACGATGCCTACCCGTTGCGCGGCGAACTGAAAAGCGCCCCGCAGCCCTATGCCGAAGAACAGCCTGGGGGCGGTCCCAAATCCGGTGAGGCCTGGGCCGAAGCCCGACTGCTGACCGCGCTGGACCTGAAGGTCGGCGATGAAATCGATGTCGGTTCAAAAACCGTGCGTATCACCCGTGTGCTGACTTACGAACCCGACCGGGCCGGCAACCTTTACAGCCTGACCCCACGAGTACTGATCAATCTGGACGACCTTGCCGCCACCGGCATCGTACAACCGGGCAGCCGTGTCACCTACCGCGAACTGTGGCGCGGTGAAGCACCGGCGCTGGAATCGTATCGCCAGGTGATCAAGCCTGGCCTGGACGCCAACCAGCGCCTCCTGGACGGCCGTGACGGCAACCAGCAGATCGGCGGTGCGCTGGGCAAGGCCGAGCGTTACCTGAACATGGCCAGCCTGGTGGCGGTGCTGCTGGCGGGCGTGGCCGTAGCGTTGTCTGCCACCCGCTTTGCCAATCGGCGTTTCGATGCCAGCGCCCTGCTGCGTTGCCTCGGCCTGTCACGGCGCGAAACACTCTGGTTGTTTACCCTGCAACTGAGTGTGCTCGGGCTGCTGGCCAGCCTCGCCGGCGCCTTTCTCGGCTGGCTCGCGCAACTTGGACTGTTCGCCCTGTTGCATGACCTGCTACCGGCTAACGTACCGCCCGGCGGCCTGATGCCGGCGATTGCCGGGATGGGTACCGGGCTGGTGGCGCTGGCTGGTTTCGCCTTGCCGCCGCTCGCGGCACTGGGCCGCGTACCTCCACTGCGGGTGTTGCGCCGCGATTTGCTGCCGATTCCGGCCAGCACCTGGACCGTCTACGGCGCGGCGCTGCTGGCACTGGGGCTGATCATGTGGCGCATGAGCCTGGACCTGGTGCTGACTTTCGCCCTGCTCGGGGGTGGCGTGATTGCCGCCGTGGTGCTTGGCGGAATCCTGCTGCTGGGCCTGCAAAGTCTGCGCCGCCTGCTGGCCCGTGCCTCACTGCCCTGGCGCCTGGGGCTGGGTCAGTTGCTGCGCCATCCGCTGGCCGCGGCGGGCCAGGCCCTGGCCTTTGGCCTGATCCTGCTGTCGATGGCCCTGATCGCCCTGCTGCGCGGCGAATTGCTCGACACCTGGCAAAACCAGTTGCCCAAAGATGCACCCAACTACTTTGCGCTGAATATCCTGCCGGCCGACAAGGAGGCTTTCGGCGCCCACCTGATGACCCTTCAGGCCCGCGCTGCGCCGCTGTACCCGGTCATTCCGGGGCGTCTGATCAGCATCAATGGCGAACCGGTGCAGGACATCGTCAGCAAGGACTCCAGTGGCGACAAGGCCATCCAGCGCGACCTGAGCCTGACCTGGGCCGCTGACCTGCCTGCCGAAAACCAGCTGACGGCAGGTAGCTGGTGGGGCCCGAAGCCCGAAGGCGATGTGCCGGGCGTTTCAGTGGAAGCCAAAGTCGCCGAAAGCCTCAAGCTGAAGCTGGGCGACCTGATGACCTTCACCATTGCCGGTGTCAATCGCGAAGCACGGGTCACCAGTTTGCGCAGCATCAACTGGGACAACTTCCAGCCCAACTTTTTCATGATTTTCCAGCCTGGCACCTTGCAGGACTTGCCGGCCACCTACCTCACCAGCTTTTACCTGGCACCGGGACACGACAAGGAAATCATCGAACTGTCGCGCACCTTCCCGGCTGTGACCATCTTGCCTATCGATGCATTGCTGGAGCAACTGCGCAGCATCCTGGCGCAAGTGACCATTGCTGTGGAATACGTGCTGCTGTTTGTGTTGGCGGCGGGCATGGCGGTGCTGTTTTCCGGCTTGCAATCCACCCTGGATGAACGCATTCGCCAGGGCGCCCTGCTGCGCGCGCTGGGGGCCGAGCGACAACTGCTGGTAAAGGCCCGGCGCATCGAGTTCGGCCTGCTGGGCGCCACCAGCGGCCTGCTGGCGGCGCTGGGGGCCGAACTGGTCAGTCTGGTGCTTTACCGCTTTGCCTTTGACCTGCCGTGGCACCCACATCCGTGGTTGTTGCTGTTGCCGGTGCTGGGCGCGGTGATGGTGGGCGGTGCGGGGGTGTTTGGCACACGCAGGGCGCTGAATGCCAGCCCGTTGACGGTGTTGCGCGAGGGTTGATATGGCCAGACACTATAAATCCTGGCGTTGACGAGCGCAGCGAGGCTGCGATCGTCGTTTTGGGAATCAACTGTTACGCCGCGTACACATCCGGCATTTGCGTATAACTGAAATATTGGTTTCGCCCTTACGGCGAGTCCATTTTGAAAGGACCCAAAAGGAACCAAAAGGTCCTCGCCCTACCATTCGGCCGATTCGCCAAGGTTCGCCGGCTCCCTCCGGCTCTGTTATGGGAGCGGGCTTGCCCGCGATGGCAGCACTTTGTTCCTCCAGATAGAACGAGGTGCCTGCATCGCGGGCAAGCCCGGCTCCCACAGGGAGATATGTCAGTCGAAAATCCTGCATTCAAACAGGCCGGCCGGTCGGCCGCCTCGACGGCTTTTGATCTTGATCTACCCGCCCCATCGGGAGGCCGAGAGGAGGTTCTGCGCAGTGGGTCGACCGGCATGGATGCCGGGAGAGCCGCGATGGGCCATGGATGGCCCGTGGCGGCGGGCCCACGGAGCGGGACCGGAACGAGGGAACCTGAGCGCAGCGAAGGCCGTACGCCAGGGGCAAGCCTTTTTGGTTACTTTTTCGGCGTCTGGAAAAAGTGACTCGCCGTAAGGGCGAAACCAATATTCCAGTTAAACGCAGATGCCGGATATGTACGCGGTACACCAGTTAAACCCTGCAGCGGCTAAATATCCGCCCAGGTTTTACCCTAGCTTTTCTCGTAATAAATCTCGTTGATCCACCACAGCACTTCCCCGCTCGGTGTCTGCACCACTGCCTCGTCGCCAACCTCTTTCTTCAACAGCGCACGGGCCATCGGTGAGTCGATGGAGATGTAGTCGTTGCGTCCGTAGATTTCGTCGTAACCCACAATGCGGAATTTCTTGACGTCCCCGGCCTCGTTTTCAATTTCGACCCAGGCACCAAAAAACACCCGGCCTTCCTGCTCCGGCGAGTAATCAACCACCCGTACATCCTCGAGGCGCTTGCGCAGGTAGCGCACCCGTCGGTCAATCTCGCGCAGCAACTTCTTGTTGTACTGGTAGTCAGCGTTTTCGCTGCGATCACCCAGTGATGCTGCCCAGGTCACCTTGCGTGTGGTATCCGGGCGCTTTTCCCGCCACAGGTAGTCAAGCTCCTGCTTCAGGGCTTCATGGCCTTGCCTGGTGATGATGTTGGTACTCACTCGCGGTCGTTCTCCAGCAGGTTGCATTGGCCAGGGCAGACTCTTAGCACCCCGGCGCGACGAAATACATAGAGGCGCTGATAAAAATCACAAGCGCGGCGACACTCTCACTGTGCCGTGGCCTGGCGATACTGGCGCGGGGTAAAGCCGGTCAATGCCTTGAATTGGCGGGTGAATGCGCTGTGGTCGGTGTATCCGCACTGCAGGGCCACCTGGGTAATCGGAATATCGGTCAGCAACAGCCTATGGGCGTGTTCCAGACGCACCTTCTGGATCATCTGCCGTGGCGTCAGGTGAAACACACGCTTGCAGTAGCGCTCCAGTTGCGCCACGGAGATTCCGGCAATACGGGTCAACTCACCCAGGGTAACGCGGCGGTTGAAATGCGTGCGAATGTGCTCATCCACTGCCGCCAGCCGCTGGTACGCCGGGTGGGTATCACTGGCTGATTGCAAGTCCACGGAGATCCCAGCCAGGCCGATGATCTCGCCCTGGAGATTGTACAGCGGGCGCTTGTGGGTCAGGCACCAGCCAGGCTCCCGGGTCCCGTACAGATGCAGTTCCAGCTGGTCCTCTAGCACCAGCCCCTGCTCCAGCACCTGGCGATCCTGCTCGGTATAGCCCGGCCCCAACTGCGCGGGGAATACCTCGGCGCTGGTTTTGCCGAGCAGGGGTTGCAACTGCTTGAGGCCGCAGCGCTGGACCAGGGTGCGGTTGGCCAGTACATAGCGCGCGGCATTGTCCTTGATGAAGATCGCGGCATTGGGGATGGCATCGAGCATCGGTAGCAACAGGGCTACCCCCGAGAGCAACTGCTCAAGACTCTCGGGGCGGCTCAACTCGCTGCCCTGGCTCAGGATTGCAAAAGCATTCTGCGTCATCAAACTCACTCTCCCACCACTGGCCAGGTATCGGCCGCCTGGGTGCATTGTGCTGATTTCGTCATCGGCTTCAATGGAAAAGATCAATCGCAAACTTTCCCCGACGTTCAATCTAGCGCCATTGCACACCCGCCAACCGTATTGGCGCAATGGCAAATGACATCACACCTGCCTAACCAATAACTCACAAAAAGGCGACGCTATGTCAGGTAAAGGCAAATTCAAGAAACAGCTCTCACTGATGGACCTGACCTTTATCGGTCTGGGTGCCATCTTCGGTTCCGGCTGGTTGTTTGCAGCCAGTCATGTGTCAGCGATCGCTGGCCCGGCTGGGATTTTTTCCTGGCTGCTGGGCGGTTTTTCCGTGCTGTTGCTAGGCATCGTTTACTGCGAGCTGGGCGCTGCCCTGCCGCGCGCCGGTGGCGTCATTCGTTACCCGGTTTACTCCCATGGCCCGTTGCTCGGTTACTTGATGGGCTTTATCACCCTGATCGCCTTCTCCAGCCTGGTGGCAATTGAAGTGGTCGCCGCCCGCCAATACGCCGCGGCATGGTTCCCCGAGCTGACCAAGGCCGGCTCCAGTGACCCTTCGATCCTGGGCTGGCTCCTGCAGTTCGGCCTGCTGTGCCTGTTTTTCATGCTCAACTACCGAAGCGTGAAGACATTCGCCATGGCCAATAACCTGGTCAGCGTATTCAAATTTATCGTGCCGCTGCTGGTCATCGGCGTGCTGTTCACCTTCTTCAAACCGGAAAATCTCTACGCCCAGGGCTTCGCCCCGTTCGGCCTGTCGGGTGTGCAGATGGCCGTTTCTGCAGGCGGCATTATCTTCGCCTATCTGGGCCTGACACCGATCATTTCGGTGGCCAGTGAAGTGAAGAACCCGCAACGCACCATCCCGATTGCCCTGATCCTGTCGGTCCTGTTGTCGACCGTGATTTATGTGCTGCTGCAAGTGGCCTTCCTCGGCGGCGTACCCTCTGAAATGCTGGCCAACGGCTGGGCCGGCGTGACCAAGGAACTGGCATTGCCCTATCGCGACATCGCCCTGGCTCTGGGTGTGGGCTGGCTGGCTTATCTGGTGGTGGCCGACGCGGTGATCTCGCCAAGCGGCTGCGGCAACATTTACATGAATGCCACGCCGCGGGTGATTTATGGCTGGGCGCAAACCGGCACGTTTTTCAAGATTTTCACCCGCATCGATGAAAAGTCCGGCATCCCGCGCCCGGCGCTGTGGCTGACCTTTGGCCTGTCGGTGTTCTGGACCCTGCCTTTCCCGTCCTGGGAAGCCCTGATCAGCGTGGTATCTGCCGCCCTGGTACTGAGCTACGCAGTGGCACCGGTGTCCGTGGCCGCATTGCGCCGCAATGCCCCAGACATGCCGCGCCCGTTCCGGGTCAAGTGGATGGGGGTGATGGGGCCGCTGTCATTTATCGTCGCTGCGCTGATTGTTTACTGGTCAGGCTGGAACACCGTGTCCTGGCTGCTCGGCCTGCAAATCGTGATGTTCGTGGTGTACCTGCTGTGTTCGCGATTCGTACCGACCAACCACCTGAGCCTGGGCCAGCAAGTACGCTCATCCTTGTGGCTGATCGGCTTCTACGTCGTAACCATGGTGCTGTCCAAACTCGGCACTTTCGGTGGCCTGGGCGTACTTGCCCACCCGTTTGACACCCTGGTCGTCGCAGCTTGCGCGACAGGCATCTATTACTGGGGCGCGGCCACCGGCGTGCCGGCTCATCTGGTCCGGCTGGAAGACGACGAGGACAGCGAAGAAGCCCCGGAACTTGCCAGTAACACCCCGGCCAGCCACGCCACGGGGGCGTTTATCCAGACTTCATCCTGAGACACCGTTAACCACAGTAGTCCTCCGAGCCGTTGTTCTCTTCCAAGGGATACGTTCATGAAGCAAGTCCATATCATTGATTCACATACCGGCGGCGAACCTACCCGCGTGGTGATCAAAGGCTTCCCGCAACTAGCCGGGCGCAGCATTGCCGAGCAGCGTGACACCCTGCGCGACCAGCATGACCAATGGCGCCGGGCCTGCCTGCTGGAGCCCCGAGGCAACGATGTACTGGTCGGTGCACTGTACTGCGAGCCCGTGTCGGCGGATGCCACGTGCGGGGTGATCTTCTTCAACAATGCCGGTTATCTGGGCATGTGCGGCCACGGCACCATCGGCCTGATCGCCTCCCTGCATCACCTGGGCCAGATCGAGATCGGCGAGCACAAGATCGACACCCCGGTCGGCCCGGTCACCGCCACCCTGCATCCAGATGGCAAGGTCACCGTAGGCAATGTGCCCTCCTACCGCTACCGCCAGCAGGTCGCCGTTGAGGTGCCGGGGCATGGCCGTGTGCAGGGCGATATTGCCTGGGGCGGCAACTGGTTCTTCCTGGTCTCCGATCACGGCAAGACACTGCAACTGGACAATGTCGAAGCCCTGACCGAGTACACCTGGACCATGCTCAAGGCCCTTGAGGCACAGGGTATCCACGGCGAAGACGGTGCCCTGATCGACCATATCGAACTGTTTGCCGACGACGACAAGGCCGACAGCCGCAACTTTGTCATGTGCCCGGGCAAGGCCTATGACCGCTCGCCCTGTGGCACCGGCACCAGCGCCAAGCTGGCGTGCCTGGCCGCCGACGGCAAGCTGGCTCCAGGCCAGCCCTGGGTGCAGGCCAGCATCACCGCCAGCCAGTTTGTCGGCAGTTATCAATGGGACGGCGAGCGCATTCGCCCGTTCATTACCGGCCAAGCCTTTATGACTGCCGACAGCATGCTGCTGATTGACGAAAAAGATCCTTTCGCGTGGGGCATTTAATCCCTTCGCCGTAAACACATCCGAATAAACGACTCGAGGAGTTAGAACAATGAGCGATAACATTTTCACCGGTTGCATGCCTGCCCTGATGACCCCTTGCACCGCCGAGCGCAAGCCGGACTTCGACGCGCTGGTGGCCAAGGGCCGCGAACTGATCGATATCGGCATGAGTGCCGTGGTGTACTGCGGCTCCATGGGTGACTGGCCATTGCTGACCGAAGCCGAGCGCCAGGAAGGTGTGGCACGCCTGGTAGCTGCGGGCATCCCAACCATCGTCGGCACCGGCGCCGTAAACAGCCGCGAAGCGGTGTCCCATGCGGCACACGCTGCCAAAGTTGGCGCCCAGGGCCTGATGGTGATTCCACGCCTGCTGTCCCGTGCAGCCTCGCCTGCTGCGCAAAAAGCTCACTTCGCCGCCATCCTGCAAGCCGCTCCACAGCTACCGGCGGTTATCTACAACAGCCCGTACTACGGCTTCGCCACCCGCGCCGACCTGTTCTTCGAACTGCGTAGCCAATACCCGAACCTGATCGGCTTCAAAGAGTTCGGCGGTGCTGCCGACATGCGTTACGCCGCCGAACACATCACTTCCAAAGACGATGATGTGACCCTGATGGTCGGCGTCGACACCCAGGTTGTGCATGGCTTCGTCAACTGCAACGCCACCGGCGCCATTACCGGCATCGGCAACGCCCTGCCTCGCGAAGTGCTGCACCTGGTGGCACTGAGCAAGCAAGCGGCCAAGGGCGACCCTAAAGCCCGTCGCCTGGCCCGCGAGCTGGAAGCCGCCCTGGCGGTGCTCTCGTCGTTCGATGAAGGCACTGACCTGGTGCTCTACTACAAGCACCTGATGGTGCTCAATGGCGACACAGAATACAGCCTGCACTTCAACGACACCGATGCGCTGAGCGATGCCCAACGCCACTACGCCGAGAACCAGTACAGCCTGTTCCGCCAGTGGTACAAAACCTGGTCCGCCGAACAGAACGTCGCCTGACCCGCAGCGCAGCCCTGCATCCCTGAACAGCGGCGCACATCATGTGCGCCGCCTTGTTCCAGCCAACCCATTTTTAGGAACACGCCATGACTCTGACAGGCAACATGCTGATCGGTCAGCAAGCCATCACCGGTAACCGCGAAGCGATCCGGGCGATCAATCCCGCCACCGGCACTGTGCTCGAACCGGCCTACCTTGGCGGCGGCAGCGAACATGTCGAGCAGGCGTGCACCCTGGCCCAGGAGGCTTTTGACAGCTTTCGCGAGACCTCACTGGAAACTCGCGCCACTTTTCTGGAAGCCATCGCCGCTGAAATCGAAGCCCTTGGCGATGAATTGATTGACCGCGCCGTCAGCGAATCAGGCCTGCCACGCCCGCGCATCGTCGGTGAACGCGCACGTACCTGCCAGCAACTGCGTACCTTTGCCCGTACCGTACGCGCTGGAGAATGGCTGGATGTGCGGGTCGACAACGCGCTGCCCGAGCGCCAACCACTGCCCCGTGCAGATTTGCGCCAACGCCAGGTGCCACTGGGCCCGGTGGCCGTATTCGGCGCCAGCAACTTCCCGCTGGCCTTCTCCGTGGCCGGTGGCGACACTGCCTCGGCACTGGCGGCCGGCTGTCCGGTAGTAGTCAAGGCCCACAGCGCCCACCCTGGCACCAGCGAACTGGTTGGCCATGCGATTGCCCGTGCGGTGAAAGAATCGGACCTGCCTGAAGGGGTCTTTTCCCTGTTGTTCGGTTCCGGCCGTGAAGTCGGTGTTGCCCTGGTCAGCGATCCACGCATCAAGGCAGTCGGCTTTACCGGCTCGCGCAGTGGCGGCATGGCTTTGTGCAAAGTGGCAGCAGCACGCCCCGAACCCATACCGGTGTATGCGGAGATGAGCTCGATCAACCCGGTACTGCTGTTCCCCGCTGCGCTGCAGGCTCGCGGCGAATCACTGGCGCAGGGCTTTGTTGCATCTTTGACCCAGGGGGCAGGCCAGTTTTGCACCAACCCGGGTCTGGTTATCGGCCATCAAGGGCCGGCACTGGATAGATTTATCAGCACAGCTGCCCGGCTGGTCCAGCAAAGCCCGGCCCAGACGATGCTCACTCCTGGGATTTTCCAGGCCTATGAAGCCGGTATTGGCTCTTTGCAGGAACTGAACAGTGCTCAAGAGGCCGCTGCCGGCTTGAGGGGGGAGACACCCAACCAGTGCCAGGCCCATCTGTTTGTGACCCGGGCCGGGGACTTCCTCGCCGACCCTGCATTGCAGGCCGAAGTCTTTGGTGCTGCGGCGCTGGTGGTGCAATGCGCCGATGACGAGGAGATCCGCCAGGTGCTCGAGCACCTTGAAGGCCAATTGACCATCACCCTGCAACTGGATGAAGCCGACCTCGACAGTGCCAGGGCCATGCTTGCGACCCTGGAACGCAAGGCTGGTCGCTTGCTGGTCAATGGCTGGCCAACGGGGGTTGAGGTGTGCGACGCGATGGTCCACGGCGGGCCTTTCCCGGCGACTTCGGACACCCGCACCACCTCGGTTGGCACTGCGGCCATCCAGCGCTTCCTGCGTCCTGTCTGCTATCAGGACTTCCCTGACAGCTTGCTGCCCACCGCGCTCAAGCACGCCAACCCGCTGCACTTGCGCCGCCTGCTCGATGGCCACAGAGAAGTACTGGAAAATGCCTGATCACTTCGCTGGAAACACAGCTGACATTGCCGTGGTCGGCGCCGGAATCATCGGCGTCGCCTGTGCCCTGCAACTGGCGCGCCAGGGCCAGCGGGTGGTGGTCATCGACCCGCAGGAACCGGGCCATGGCGCCTCATTCGGCAATGCCGGGCACCTGGCCACCGAACAGGTGTTCCCGATTGCCGACCTGTCGATTCTCAAGCGCTTGCCGGCCATGCTGATGGACCCGATGGGCCCCCTGCGCCTGGACTGGAAATATATGCCCCGGGCCCTGCCGTGGTTCACGCGTCTGCTGCTGAACCTGCGCAAGGCGCCCTTTCAGCGCACTGTAGCCGGTATTCGGGCCCTTAACGAAAGCAGCCTGGGTGCCTGGCACAGGCTGCTGGAGGGCATTGACTGCCCGGGCCTGATGCGCGAAGACGGTTCGTTGCTGGTGTACGAACGTTCCGAGTCCCGGCAGCCACTTCTGGCACTGCAGGCACGCATGCGCCAGCAGCAGGTACCGGTCGAGTTCTGGGAGGCCAGGGCCATACACAAGGCAGCGCCGCAACTGAGCGAGCAGATTCAGGGCGGGTTGTTTTTTCCGGCCACGGGGCACTTTATCGACCCCTATCGCGTGGTCTGCGAACTGGTAGAGGCTGCCAGGAAGTGCGGTGTGCAGTTTCTCAAGCAACAGGTCACAGGCGGGCAACTGAGTGAGGCCGGAGTTTCTCTGATGACAGCCCAGGGCCAGGTGTCCGCCCGCCGGGTCGTGATCGCCTGCGGCGCCCACTCGGCCAAACTCACCGCAACCCTGACCGGCAAGCACGTTCCGCTGGATACCGAACGCGGTTACCACTTGATGCTGCCCCACGAGCATGACCGGCTGCCGTTTGCCGTCACCTCACTGGAACGCAAATTCATCATGACCCCGATGAGCGATGGCTTGAGGCTGGCGGGTACAGTTGAATTTGCCGGCCTGGAAGCGCCGCCGAGCATGGAGCGCGCCTGGCAGCTGCATCGCCTGAGCAAAGGGTTGTTGCGCCATGACCTTAGCGCTGAAGACGCGACGCCATGGATGGGCTTTCGCCCGTCGTTGCCGGACTCACTGCCGATCATCGACCGGGTGTGCGACGGCAAGGTACTGCTTGCCTTCGGCCATCAGCATTTGGGCCTGACCCAGGCAGCGGTAACGGCTGAACTGATCGCGCAGTTGGCGGGGGCAACCAGTGCCCACGCGCTGCCTGAGTTGCACCCTTACCGGCTGGAGCGTTTCTGATCCCATCCGTAGCAGCTGCCGTAGGAACGAGGCTGCTACGGGGTTGGAGCCTCAGCGCAGGGTTATCAACCCCTGCCGACAAACACGGGTGAGGTTGTGAATCACCCGCTCGGCATTTTCAGCATCGGGGGACTGGATCACCGCCAGGTCAAAACTGTCAGCGGCAAATCGCGCCAGTTGATCGCCCTCTTCCACAAACTGGATCAGAAACGCCGTAGGCCGCCCTTTGCGGCGTGGCCAGCCATCGAGATAGCGCAGCAACGTAGGCTGATGCTTACCGCCCAGGAGGATTTTTGGGTTGCGCAAGGTTGGGCTGGCCGAGATCGGCGCAAGACGTACAAGGGGACGTGGGTGACTCATGTATCGGTTCTCCGCCTCAAGATTCTGCGTGGCAGGTGAGAGGCAACACCGAACCAGCGCTTTAGCGGTATTTCAAGGCCTGTTTCAAGCCTCTTAGACGGTCTGTGACCCTCTGGCGCCCCGCAAGTAGCTGTTTAAATCGGCGCAAGAAAACATCCTAGATAAACCTGCTTACTACTGTCAACAATCATCTGGAACGAAAAAGGCCCGCTCTGGGCGGGCCTTTTCACTGGCATCGGGTTTTCAGTCAGCTAGTGCACGATCGATCGACAACTTGCCTGCACCTTCGATCAGCACTGCCACGGTACCACCCAGCAAGGCCAGGGCGAATTCATAGCCGTTGTTGGCCATAAACAGGCCATTGCTGATATGCACCGAGAAGATCGCCACCAGCAACGTAAACGACAGGCCCAGGGCTGCAGGGCGCGCCAGCAAGCCAATAATCAGCGCCAGACCGCCCAGAAACTCGGTACCGCCCGCCAGCGCTGCCATCAACATGCCCGGCGCCAGGCCAATGCTCTCCATCCATTGCGCCGTGCCCGCCAGGCCCCCGCCGCCAAACCAGCCGAACAGTTTTTGCGAACCGTGGGCGGCAAAGATAATACCGACGAAAATACGCAAGACCGTCAAACCATAACCTGCGCGGCTGCCCAGTACGGTATGGATCAATTTGCTCATGATGGAATCCTTTAGGTCATCAGTTGGGGAATGCTCGCCATACTAATCAGTTTTTATAATGTTAAAAGTCGAATAAACCTGACAAAACAATCAAATTATTCGATTATTTGCGTGTGACCAGTTCAGCTTTTGCCGGTTCCAGGGAATCCCGCTCCCGGTCAAAGGCCAAATAGTATTTATTCACGCTATTAACATAGCTGACAGCCCCCATTCCCACCTGCTCCATGGCAATACGTTCCACCTGAAAGAACCATTGATTGGGGTTCAGGCCGCGTCGCCTGGCTTCAGCCCGCATGCCCTGCACCCGCTCCGGCCCCATGTTGTAAGCCGCCAGCACAAACGCCATGCGCTCACGCTCGTTGAGCTTGGGGCTGGCAAAGAACTTGCGGCGGATCAGCGACAGATACCGGGCACCGGCCTGCACATTGCTATCGACATTTTGAATATTGTTGACCCCCACCCGCCGGGCGGCCGAGGGGGTAATCTGGAGTAGCCCTGTCGCCCCGCCGCTGCCTTTGGCTTCAGGGTTGAGGGTAGACTCCTTGAATGCCAGCGCTGCCAGGTTCAACCAGTCCATGCCCTGTTGCCGGGCATGTTTTTGCAACACCGGGCGCAGTTTTTCAAGCTGCTGGCGATCGGCCCGGGCCAACGGGTAATGCACCCGGTACAAACGTCGGTATACCCGCTCAAAGGCCACATCCTGATCGGCCGGGGCCTTGTAGCCATCGAGAAACCGGTCGATGCTGGCCCGCAACATCGACGCATCACGGCGTACATACCAGTGCATGGCCTCGGGCTCGCTGACCAGCACCTTGCGGTCAAAACGCAGCTTGGGCATCAGCGTGGCCCAGCGCTCGGCAATCGGGCGCTCCACGATGGTCAAATGAAAAATCCCGGCCTGCACCATCTCCAGCACATCCTCCACCGCCAGGGTCGGATCTACCCACTCAATCTTCACCGGGGGCAGTTTGCGCAGGGCCAGTTTTTGATTGATCAAATTGACCGAGGCTCCCGCCGCACTGCCGGTGGTCAACGCCACGGTGCGGCCCGACAGTTGCTCTAGGCGGGTAAAGCGCCGCTCGCCCTTGACCCCCACCAACAGCAAGGGCACATCGTCGACGATCGGATCACTGGCGCTGATGGCGCGACTGGGCTTGAAATCGATCAACTCACCCGGGGCAACTACATCGCCTTCACCCCGGGACAATGCGCCCAGCAGTTGATCCTTGGCTTTAGGGATGATCTTGAGGGTTATTTCCTGGCCATCGCGGGCATGGCTGTTGAGGTAGCGTTCAAACGCACGCAGACGATGGTATTCAACGCCAATCGCCTGCCCCTGCACCTCGCCCGAGCTGTTGCGGCTTTGATTGACCAGCACCCGCAACACCTGACTGCTGCGGATTTGCGCCAGATCGCGGACCTGACTTGGCTGCCCGACCTGTAAAGGTCCGGTCAGGCGCGCCAGTGCCGGTAGCGGCAACAGCAGCAGGCACAGCGCAATCAATAGCGTCGGTCTTGTCATCCGTTCTCCGGAAAGAATACAGCCCAGCACCCGGTCGGTTTCCCGACAACCGGTTGCCTCAAGTGAGGCTTTCAAGCGCTGGAATCAGCGCGCAAAACAGTCAATGCGTCCTTTAAACAACCGGGCATTGCGTTGTTGCGGCATTCAAAGACAACCATAACTGTCTGTAGTTCTTGGTTTTTCTTGTAAATCTACAGCTCTGATATGCTGCGAGGCCTGTGGCCTGAGGTAAAACCATGCAACTCATTGATATCGGCGTCAACCTGACCAACCCAAGCTTTGACGGCAAACACCAGGCCGTGCTGGACCGTGCCTACGCGGCCGGGGTGTGCCAATTGGTATTGACCGGCACCAGCGTCGAAGGCAGCGAACAGGCCTTGCAACTGTGCCGCGAGCTGGACGAAAGCGGCCAGCGGCTGTTCTCTACGGCCGGCATTCACCCGCACTCGGCCAGTGACTGGAACGGCGACAGCGCCCGCCAGTTGCTTGCCCTGCTCAAGGAACCGGGCGTGTGTGCGGTGGGTGAATGCGGGCTGGACTTCAACCGCGACTTTTCGCCCCGCGCCCAGCAGGAGAAAGTCCTGGAAGAACATCTGGCGCTGGCTGTTGACCTGCAACTGCCGGTTTTTCTGCATGAGCGTGATGCCAACCAGCGTTTGCTGGAAATCCTGCGCGACTTTCGCGACCGCTTGCCGGCTGCTGTGGTGCATTGCTTTACCGGGGAGAAAAAGGCGCTGTTCAGCTACCTCGACCTGGACCTGCATATCGGCATTACCGGCTGGATCTGCGACGAACGCCGCGGTACCCACCTGCACCCGCTGGTACGTGATATCCCGCGCGGTCGCCTGATGCTCGAAAGTGATGCGCCGTACCTGTTGCCCCGCACCCTGCGGCCCAAACCAAAAAATGGTCGCAACGAACCGGCCTACCTGACCGACGTATTGCGTGAAGTAGCCGTGCACCGTGGCGAAAGCGAGCAGGACCTGGCCGAACACACCACCGCGTGTGCGCGGGCGTTTTACGGGTTGCCGGTACTGACAGACTGACGCCCGCTCCCACGCAGTGCCTCTTTTGACCCACATCAACAAGATTGTCACTGAATAGCGGCACAATGATGGCACCTTGCCAATATTGTTTGCGCCAATTCAGAGAAGACCTCCCATGGGCACCTGGCTTAGCAACATCTCGCTCAAATACAAATTCTGGGCTGTCAACGCGGTGGCTTTTGTCACCACACTGCTGCTGGTGCTCTACGCCGTGCAGCTGGAACAGCAATCGCGCAGCAACGCCGCCCAGGCCAACGCCCGGGCCCAGGCGCAATTGCTCAGTGCCTGGCCTGCCGGGCAGCCCTTGCCCGAGGCCAGCCAATTGCTGCCCCTGGTGCCCGACCAGATCGCCAGCGTCAACGATCAAGCCCTGCCGCAACTGGGCAACGCCAACGGCTGGGTCTCAATCAATCCCATGCCGTTGTTCGGCCACAATCTGCTGCTGGGCGCCGAGGTACTGACCCGCGACGACGGACAAAAAATCGCCGTGCTGGCCCATACACCTAGCCTGGCCCAGGTGTTTGTCGAGCGGCTGCCCAACTATGCCGCCGCCGTGCTGATCCTGATGCTGGCCATGCTCTGCGCTTCGCAGTTGCTGATCCGCTTCCTGCTGAGCCAGCTCAACACCCTCAAGGACGTGATGCTGCATGTGGAGAAAACCGGTGACCTGTCCGCCCGGGTGCCCCTGGCGTGTACCGATGAGGTCGGGCAGATGGCCAGCGCCTTCAATGCCATGCAGGCCGGTTACCAGCGGGTGGTGAACACCGTGGCCCAAACCGCCGCGCAACTGGATGCCGGAGCCGCGCGCCTGGCCAGCAGCATGGACGAGGTGCGCCACGGCATGCTCGGCCAGCAAAGCGAGACCGACCAGGCCGCCACCGCAATCAATGAAATGTCGGCCACGGTCTACCATATTGCGCAACACGCTGGGGCTACCCGCGACCTGTCGCAAACCGCAGACAACCTGGCGGGGAGTGGCCAGCAGGTGGTCAGCCGCGTGCAACAGTCAATCGCCAGCCTGTCCACCGGGGTGCAAACCACTGCAGAAATGATCCAGCAACTGGCCCAGGACAGCCAGAAGATCAACGGCGTGGTCAGTGTGATTCACAGCATCGCCGAACAGACCAACCTGCTGGCGTTGAACGCGGCCATCGAAGCGGCTCGCGCAGGTGAAATGGGTCGTGGCTTTGCCGTGGTCGCCGATGAAGTGAGGCACCTGGCCAAACGCGTGCAGACATCCACGGACGAAATCACCGCCATGGTTTCGGCCTTGCAGGCGGGCACCCGCGACGCCGTGGATTTTATGCAGGAAAGCTCGTTCAAGGCCGACGACTGCGTGCAGCAGGCCCAGGAAGCGGGCGCGGCATTGGCCGAGATCACTCACGCCGTGGCGCAAATGCGCGAAAGCAACACCCAGATTGCCGTGGCCGCCGAGCAGCAAAGCCAGGTCGCGGAAGAGATGAACCGGGCAGTGGTGAGCATCCGCGATGTCACCGAAAACACCGTGCAACAGACCGTCGACTCGGCCACTACCAGCAATGAACTGGCAACCCTGGCAGGCGAGTTGAATCGGGCGATTGGTCAACTAAAGCTATAAGGCCAATAGCCATTGTTGATTCGCCGCAGGGTGATCATAAATCTATGATTTGTTTATCCGGTTCAGCCCAGGCTGAACCCTCGAACAAGGAGAGCAATCATGGGCAAACGTCATCCAAATCTACCGGCCTGGCAATGGCGCTCCAACCCGCACGGCCAGCAAAACACCGCGTATCAGGCAATCAACCTGATCGCAGTGCCGATGATGGTGGTGGCTTTTCTGTTGCTGGTGTCGGGCGTCTTCAGTGAAAACGCCACCAGCGCGGTGATCGGTCTGGTTGCCCTGTTTGCGGCCCTGATCCTGCAACGCCAGGGCCACAAGGCCACCAGCGCAACGGATAACAGCCAGACCTTCTGATCAACCGAACACGGCTACGGTCTGGCGGCTGAGCGCAATCAGCTCGCCGCCTGGGCCCCACAGGTTGGCCGCCACATGGCCGTAGCCATCCCGCGCATGTTCGATGACGGCCAGGTACTTGCACCACTGCAACGTGCTGACCTTAGGCAGTGGCTGGACGAACTCGATGGTCCAGGTCAGCGTGCTGCCTGCTGTCGGCTTGTTCAGCAACGGCAGCAGTGCAGGCGGCCAGGTATCGACCAGCGCCAGCAAATGGGTTTCTGTCAGAGGTTCGTCCTCAACACCGCCATCAAAACGTACCCAGCCGCCCATTTCCCGCGTTCCACGACCGGTGAACGGCAGTGCGCCCACGGCCCAGGCCATGGACAAATGACGCATAAACTCCGGGGTAACGCCTTTGATATAGGGCAACAGCGGGCAATCTTCGGGCGCCTTCATCTCAGGCGCAGGCAAGCCGTCCACGTTCGCCACTGATTCCCGCGCAGCGCCAAAGCTGCCTTGTACCAGGGTCATGACCTGACCGTCCTGCACCACCCGCCCCAGCACCTGGCTGACCGCCTTGCCTTCGCGCAGCACCTCAACCTCGAAACGCACCGGTACATCGGCGGCCACCGGCCCGACAAAACTCACTGCCAATGAGCGCAACGCCCGCTCGACAGGCACATGGGCGCGCATGGCTTCGTACTGCAAAGCCACCAACAGGCCGCCAAAGCTGGCGCGGCCCTGGCCCCAATCGGCCGGGATGGTCACGTCCAAAGGCGTGTTGCGCACCGCCGCAACCAATTCGCAAAACTGCATAAGCACCTCGAAACAGATAAATATGACGGGATACTACCCATCCATCTGACTCTGCACAGTGCTGTATCGGCCAAAGATCAGGAGTGAAAGCAAGCCGCACTCAATTTGACCAACGCCTTGTCAGCGCGTTTTTCGCCGTGCTCAAGGGTGGCCTGCCATTGCGCCACACAGGGTTGCAAGTCGGCGTGTTGCCCGGCCTGCAGCAACCATTGCCAGGCATCGTGCCATTCGCCCAGCGCCTGCTGTGCCCCCTTGAGGCGCGCCAGCACCAAGGGCGGCAGCTGGTTCAACTCCGGGTAGGCTTCAGCGGCATAGCGTACGCGCTTGATCAGCAACCTTACGCGATGGCGGTCATGGCCCGGGTCATTGAGAGCGTTTTCCAGGGTTTGCCACTGTTTTTCCAGGACCTTTGCGATCCGCTGGCGCAAACCACGCAGCAGGCCTTCTCGCTCGGCAGCACGCAAAAAGCGCGGAAACACCTCGAGGATCATCAACAGTTGAGCCAACTGCTCACTGTCGGCCACCCGGGCATAACTGCCGGCCAACTGTTGCGTGCGGCGTTGCGCCTGCGCCGTGTAGCCGTGCGCCTGCAAATGTGCCGCCAGCACTTCAAGATCGCGCAGGGGGGTGGTCAACACGCCAACCTGGGATGCAGACATTTCAAGTTGCACAACCCCCGGCAACCCGCGCAAAGGCCGCAACAGGCTGCGCAAGCGGCGCACAGTGGTGCGCAGGTCGTGCAGGGCCTCCGGGTCCGTATCGGCTTCCAGACGCGCCTGACAGGCCAGTAACCTGACCTCCAGACGCACGATGTTTGCCACTATCCGGTCAACCAGCTCAGACATCCTCACCCTCCCCCTTTACCGCTGCGCTTCAACGCCCGGCGCGGGATTCACGAATATAGAAACGCGCCTTCTCGGCTTTTTTGGTGCAACCCTCAAAGGCTTCAAATTGCTGCTGGGTCTTGGCCGCCGTCAACAAGGACAAGGCCTTGGAGTAGCTGACAGTCCCGGCGAAGCCTTCCGCCTTGGCCAGGTCCAGTTCATGCCAGGCCGAATCCAGGTTCGTCGCACAGCTGTCGCGATACGCCTTGGTCCCCGCACAACCTGCCAACGCCAGCGCCAGCGCGATCAGCGGTACACAAATCCATGCTTTCATGTTGTTTTCCTCAGAAATTAAAGTTCAGTGCAATCTCAGACGAACAACCTGCATAAAAGTGCCACAACGTAAAAATCAAAAAAACCGGCAACACCTACCCGTCATTGCTACAAGGCACTAGCCTAGCTGGTAGATACGCGTTCATGCCAAAAGCTGTCACTCAGGGTCACAAAAAGGCATTGTGAGTGACTGTCAGGCGAAGGTGGGGTTCATGAAAAAACGTATTGCATTGGTATTGGGCTCCGGCGGTGCCCGGGGCTATGCCCATATCGGCGTGATTGAAGAGCTGGAAAGCCGCGGCTATGAAATCGCCTGTATCGCCGGTTGCTCGATGGGCGCGGTGGTGGGCGGGATTTACGCCGCCGGCAAACTGGACATGTACCGGGACTGGATTCAAAGCCTGGACTACCTCGATGTGCTGCGCCTGGTGGATGTCAGCTTCCGGCTTGGAGCGATTCGCGGTGAAAAGGTCTTCGGCCAGATCCGCAATATGGTCGGTGAAATCAATATCGAGGACCTGCGCATCCCCTACACCGCCGTCGCCACCGACCTCACCCACCAGCAGGAAATCTGGTTTCAGGAGGGCTGCCTGCACCAGGCCATGCGCGCCTCGGCAGCGATCCCCAGCCTGTTTACCCCGGTGATGCAGGGCAACCGCATGCTGGTGGACGGCAGCCTGCTCAACCCGCTGCCCATCGTGCCGGTGGTGTCCAGCCACTGCGACCTGATCGTCGCCGTCAACCTCAACTCCACCCACCAGAGCCACTACCAGTTGCCGGTGATCCAGCGCCCGGCGGCTTTCAAGGGGCGCTTTGACAACCTGATGAGTTCGCTGGGCTCGCGCATGCCGTTTCGCAACAAACAGGCCGAGCACTTGCTCAACCTCGAACAGGAACTGCTCAACCCCCAGGCCGAGCCGCTGGCCCAGGCAAAGCCCAATCCCTGGCTCGACACACCGCAAACCGCCTCCCCTGCCGCTGAAGAGGGCTCGCCCAAGTCAGCCACCGGCTCGGTGATCATCGACAACGTCGGCCCGGCCTCGCTGCTGGACTTGATCAACCAGAGCTTCGAGGTCATGCAGACTTCACTGGCGCAATACAAGATCGCCGGTTACCCGCCCGATATCCTGATCAACGTGCCCAAGCGGGTGTGCCGGTTTTTCGAGTTCTACAAAGCCCAGGAGCTGATCGCCCTGGGTCGCCTGATTGCAAAAGACACCCTGGACCGTTACGAAAAGGACGAGGCGTCCAACAACCGGTAGCCAACCCCGGCTTCGGTCACGATATACCGTGGCCGGGTCGGATCATCCGCCAGTTTCTGGCGCAAATGGCCAACGACAATTCTCAGGTAATGGCTGTTTTCGACATGGCTCGGGCCCCAGATATCCTTGAGCAATTGCTGCTGGGTAATGACCCGCCCCGGATGACGCGCCAAGAGCGCCAGCACCGCGTATTCCTTGCGGGTCAGCGCCACTTCGACGCCATCGAGCAGCACACGGCGGAACGCCAGGTCGACGGTCAAGGGGCCGAGTTCAAGCGCCGACTCCCGGGTTTCGCCCACAGGCGCCTGGCGCAACAAGGCCCTGATTCGTGCCAGAAACTCCTGGATGCCGAAGGGTTTGGTCACGTAATCGTTGGCCCCACCGTCCAGTGCCTGGACTTTTTGCGCTTCGCTGGCGCGCACCGAGAGCACCAGTACCGGCGCATTTGACCACTCGCGAAACTCGCGCAGTACCTGTTGGCCATCCATGTCCGGCAAGCCCAGGTCGAGCACCAGCACATCGGGCCGTCCGAGCGCTGCCTGGCTCAAGCCATCGGCCCCGGTCGCGGCCTCCAGCACGGTGTATCCCTGGGACACCAGGCTGATACGCAGGAATTTGCGAATCTGCGGTTCATCGTCGATGACCAAAATGGTCGCGCTCTGGCTCATGACTTGTTATCGCAATAGAGGGATAGCCAAAGAATATCAGTCTTCACTTTCCAGACCTTCATTCTCGGGGCACGGTTGAAGGCTTAACGGCAAATACAGGGTAATGCACGTACCCTGCCCGCCGATGCCTTCGCCGACGCTGACCCGCCCGCCGTGGGCCCCCACCATGCCCTGGCAGATGGCGAGCCCCAGGCCCGTGCCTTGCCCGCCGCGATCGCCCCGTGCGGCGGTATAAAACATATCGAAAATCTTCACCCTGTCCTCCTCGGGGATCCCCGGGCCCTGGTCACTGACGGCAAACCACAATTCGCTTTCATCGGCTCCCGCCGTTAATTGCAACTGGCCATGGGGAGGTGAAAAGCGCGCAGCGTTTTCCAGCACATTGACCAGCGCCTGCTCGATCAGGGCGCCATGCACGTGCAACAGCGGCAATTGCGCCGCAACATCCACCTGCACCTGCAAGGGCGCCAGCACCGCACGCAAGCGGTTCAAGGCGCTGCCGGCAATGTCGGCAGGTGAAACCCAGTCGCGCGCCAGCTTGAGCGCACCGTGGCCCAGGCGGGTCATGTCCAGCAGGTTCTGGATGTAGCGGTCCAGACGCTCGGCCTCATCGCGGGTGCCTTCGAGCAACTCGCGGCGATCGCTCAACGGGATCGCCTCGCCCAGGGCCAGCAAGGTGTCGATACTGCCGCGCATGCTGGTCAGCGGTGTGCGCAGATCATGGGACACCGATGCCAGCAGTGCGCTGCGCAACTGCTCGGTTTCGCCGTGCAGGCGGGCCGCTTCCAGATCCTGGGCCAAGCGCGCGCGCGCCAGTGCCTGGGCCAGGGGTTGGCTCAAAGCCATCAGTAGCCGACGACGCTGGCCACTTAGTGAATGGCCCTGCCTCGTGCACACTCCGAGCAAGGCCAATGGCCCCTCCTCGGCGCTGATCGGCCACCACCACCAACGGCCCATCGGCAAAGTGCCCGTACCCTTCCCCGCAGGCTGGTCGTGGGCCCAGGCCCAGTCAGCAGCGGCGCGCTCCGCTTCGCAGAACTGTAACGGCCCGCCGCTTTCAACGTCCCAGCCGCCATTGCCATCGCGATTGAGCAGGCATATGTCCAGCTCTTTCCAGCCGCTCAAATGCTGCCCGGCAGCATTGACCACAGCCTTGCGGTCGGTCGCGGCGGTAAGCTTGCGTGACAGGTCGAGAAGCTCGGTGGTTTCGTGCTGAGTGTCGCGCAAGGCCTGCAACTGCCGGCGCTGGCGAGCCGCCAGTTTGCCAGTGAGCGCCGCCATCAACAGAAAAAACAACAACGTCAGCACATCTTCTTCGCGCTGGATGCTGAACGAGAAATTGGGCGGAATAAAGAGGAAGTCATAGGCCAGAAATGACAGCGCCGCACAGGCCAATGCTGGCCCCAGGCTGCTGCGCACGGCCACCAGCAGCACGGCAGCCAGAAACACCAGGGAGATATTGGGCAGCGCCAGTACGCTGGATACTCCCCAGGCCAGGGCACTGGCCAGTAGCGTGGCAAGCAGCGCCAGGCCGTAGTCGAACCACACCAGTGAGTGTTCCGGGCGGTTGGTGACAGGTACAGGGGACTGCTCATTGTCGAGCACGTTGATTTCCAGGCCGTGGGCGTCACGCAACAAGCGCGCCGCCAGTCCGCCGCCAAACAGGCGACGGCGCCAGGTCAACCGCGACTGACCCACCAGCAGCAAGCTGGCACGGCGTTCGCCGGCATGCTGGATCAGGGTTTTAGCCACTTCACCGGCACGCAGCAACACCACCTCGCCACCCAGGCGCTCAGCCAGTTGCTGGGCGCTTTGCAGGCGCAGGCGTGATTGCTCGTCGCCTGCCCGGCCGTTGTCCACATGCACCAGGCTCCAGGGCAGATGCCGACGCTCCGCGACCCGGCTGGCATGCCGCACCAGGCGCTCGGCATGGGTATCGCCGTCGATCCCCACCAGCAAACGCCCGCGCAGCGCCGGGGCCGATTGCCCCTGCTGGCGATAGCCCTTGTCCAGTTCATCGTCGACATACACCGCAGCGGTCTGCATTGCCAGTTCGCGCAAAGCATTGAGATTGGTCTGGCTGAAAAACGCATCAATCGCTGCCCGTGCCTGCTCAGGTACATACACCTTGCCCTCGCGCAGCCGCTCCAGCAGTTCCCGGGGCGGCAGGTCGATCAGCAGCAGTTCGTAGGCTTCCTGCACAACCCAGTCCGGCAGGGTCTCACGCACCTGGACCCCGGTGATGCCGCGCACCTGATCGTTGAGACTTTCCAGATGCTGGACGTTGACCGTGGTGTACACATCGATCCCGGCCGCGAGCAATTCCTGCACATCCTGCCAGCGCTTGGCGTGACGGCTGCCGGGGGCATTGCTGTGGGCCAGCTCATCGACCAGTACCAGCTTGGGTCTGGCGGCAAGCAGGCCGTCGAGGTCCATTTCCTCAAGCTGCACGCCGCGATAATCCGAGCGCAGCATGGGCTGCTGGGGCAAGCCATTGAGCAAGGCCTCGGTCTCGGCGCGGCCATGGGTTTCGACCACCCCGGCCAGTACTTCGACACCCTGGCGCAGTTGCGTGTGAGCCGCTTGCAGCATGGCGTAGGTTTTGCCCACGCCCGGTGCCGCGCCGAGAAACACTTTAAGCCGGCCACGGCCTGCGCGCGGTAGATCGGCTAGCAACGCATCGGCGCGGGCGGAATGAGTCATGGGGGGTTCCTGATAAATTGTGTGACTGAAAGCTTTACCCTCACCCCAGCCCTCTCCCGGAGGGAGAGGGAGCTGATATGCGGTTTTCTTGAAGCCGCGTGCGGTCAGTCCCCTCTCCCTCCGGGAGAGGGGCTCTTCAACTGCGCCAATGCCCTGTTCAACAGCAGCACGTTAACCACCGGCGGCCCCACCAGCGGCCGCTCGATATGCTCCGCCACCAGCTGTTCAACAGCCTGTACCGGCAAGCTGCGAGCAGCAGCGACACGGGCTAGTTGATAGCGTATTGCCTCTGGTGGCAAGTGCGGGTCCAGCCCGCTGCCCGAGGTGGTCAGCAGCGCCAGGGGCACCGGCCCCTGGCCCGGCACGGCAAGCTGGGCGGCACTGTCCTTGACCCGTGTCGCCAGCGCCGGATTGCTCGGTGCCAGGTTGCTGGCCGAACTGGCCACGGTGGCAAACGCTCCCGCCGATGGCCGTGGGTGAAACCAGCTGTCACCGCTGAAATCCTGCGCAATCAATGCCGACCCCAGCACCTTGCCGGCACTGTCACGGACCAGGCTGCCATTGGCCTGTTCGGGGAACGCCAGCTGGGCAATGCCGGTGACGGTCAGCGGGTAGATCACGCCGGTAATGGCGGTCATCAACAGCATCAGGCTCAGGGCCGGACGTAAAAAAGTGCTCATGGTGTAACCCTCCAATGCTTAAACCAGATGCAACGCGGTGAGCAGCATGTCGATCAGCTTGATGCCCACAAACGGCACCACCAGCCCGCCCACGCCATAGATCAGCAGGTTGCGGCGTAACAGGTGCGCCGCACTGGCCGCCTGCACCCGCACACCGCGCAATGCCAGCGGGATCAGCACCACGATGATCAGCGCGTTGAATACGATGGCTGACACAATCGCGCTTTGCGGGCTCTGCAGGCCCATCACGTTGAGCACGCCCAGTTGCGGGTAGATCGAAGCAAACAGCGCCGGCAAAATCGCGAAGTACTTGGCCACGTCGTTGGCGATCGAGAACGTGGTCAATGCGCCACGGGTCACCAGTAACTCCTTGCCGATCTGCACTACATCCAGCAGCTTGGTGGGGTCGCTGTCCAGATCCACCATGTTCGCGGCTTCACGGGCCGCCTGGGTGCCGTCGTTCATCGCCATGCCCACATCGGCCTGGGCCAGGGCCGGAGCGTCATTGGCACCATCACCGCACATCGCCACAAGGCGGCCGTCATTTTGCTCATGGCGAATGCGCGCCAGTTTTTTCTCCGGTGTGGCCTCGGCCAGCACGTCATCCACCCCGGCTTCAGCGGCAATGGCCGCGGCGGTCAGCGGGTTGTCGCCCGTCACCATCACGGTGCGGATGCCCAACTTGCGCAACTCGGCAAAACGCTCGCGAATACCCGGCTTGACCACGTCCTTGAGGTGGATGGCGCCCAGCAGCTTGCCCTGGGCACAGACCAGCAAAGGGGTACCGCCGCTCTGGGCGATCTTGTCGATTTCCCGGGACAGGGCCGGCAACAGCTCGCCGCGTTTGAGGCCGACAAACGCCAGCACTGAATCCACGGCCCCTTTGCGGTACACCCGACCGTTGTGGTCGATACCCGACAGGCGGGTTTCAGCGGTAAAGGGTACGGCCGTGAAGTCCGACACGGGTAACTCGGGCAGGCTGTGCTGGCCCCGAACAAACTCGACGATGGACTTGCCCTCCGCCGTCTCGTCCGCCAGCGAAGCGCGCAACGCGCCCTCTGCCAGCTCTTTGGCGGTCACGCCGGGGCAGGCATACAGCGCCGTGCAGCGGCGGTTGCCGAAGGTGATGGTGCCGGTTTTGTCGAGCATCAGCACATGCACGTCGCCCGCGGCTTCAACCGCCCGCCCCGACTTGGCAATCACGTTGAGGCGCACCAGACGGTCCATGCCGGCAATACCGATGGCCGACAACAAGCCGCCGATGGTGGTCGGAATCAGCGTCACCAGCAGGGCCACCAGAAACACCAGGGGCAAGCTGCCACCGGCAAAGTAAGCGAACGGCTGCAAGGTCACGACCACGATCAGAAAGATCAGGGTCAGGCCGATCAGCAGAATATCCAGGGCAATCTCGTTAGGGGTTTTCTGCCGCTTTGCCCCTTCGACCAGTGCGATCATACGGTCCAGAGTGGACTCGCCGGGGTTGGCGCTGATTTGCACCAGCAACCAGTCACTGACCAGCCGCGTATTGCCGGTCACCGCCGAGCGATCACCGCCCGACTCACGGATCACCGGCGCCGATTCGCCAGTAATCGCCGCTTCGTTGACCGCGGCAATCCCTTCAATCACCTCGCCGTCGCCGGGAATCATCTCCCCCGCTTCGACGCGCACCACATCCCCTTTGCGCAGGCGGGTGGCCGGGACGATTTCAAAGCCGCCCGTGGCAGTGCGTCGACGCGCACTCAAGCCCACACTGCCAGCTTTGAGACTATCGGCCCGAGCCTTGCCGCGCCCCTCGGCCAGGGCTTCGGCAAAGTTGGCGAACAGCACGGTAAACCACAGCCACAGAGCGATTTGCACCGCCACCCCGGTGGGCACTGCAGGCTCGGGGATAACACACAGCACCGTGGTAAAAATCGCGGTCAGCTCGACCACCAGCATCACCGGCGAGCGTTTCAGCTGGCGCGGGTCGAGTTTGACGAATGCTTGCAACAGCGCCGGACGCCAGATATCGGCGAACGAAGTCTTCGGCGACTCGGGGGCCCTGGCTTCAGGCGTTGGCGTCAACTTTGAAACAGGAGCAGGCATAGTCATCTTCGTCTCCTCAGAAGCCCTGGGTCAGTTGTTCAGCGATGGGGCCAAGGGCCAAGGTCGGCAGGAAGGTCAGGCCGCCCACCAGCAAGATGGTCACGGTCAGCAGCGCGACAAACAGCGGACCGTGGGTCGGAAAACTGTCCTGGCCAATCGGCGCGCTTTTCTTGATCGCGAGGCTGCCGGCCAATGCCAGCACCGGCAGGATGTAACCGAAGCGTCCGATCAACATGCCCAGGCCCAGCATCAGGTTGTAGAACGGCGTGTTGGCGTTAAGCCCGGCAAAAGCTGAGCCGTTGTTGGCACTGGCCGAGGTGAAGGCATACAGGATCTGGCTGAAACCATGGGGCCCGGGGTTGCTGACCGAGGCCACAGCACTGGGCAGTACGGCGGCAATCGCGCCCAGCACCAGCACCCCCACCGGCATCACCAGCAAGGTCACCACCAGCAGCTGGACTTCCCTGGCCTGGAGTTTTTTACCGAGGTATTCAGGGGTGCGGCCGATCATCAGGCCGGCGAGGAACACCGCGATCAACACGTTGAGCAACATCCCGTAGAGCCCGGCACCGACGCCACCGAAGATCACTTCGCCGACCATCATGTTGAGCAGCGCCACCATCCCGGTCAGCGGGTTGAGGCTGTCGTGCATGGCATTGACCGAGCCGTTGGAGGCCGAGGTCGTGGTTTCGGTCCACAGCACACTGCCGGTGGTGCCAAAGCGGGTTTCCTTGCCTTCCAGCGGTGCGCTCTGCTCGACCAGCGGGCTGTTGAGCGCCGGGTTCGGCTGGTACTCGGCATACAGCGCCGTGCCGCCGCCGATCAGGAACAAGGCCAGCATGCAGGCGATGATTGCGCGGCTCTGACGCAGGTCCTTGACGTAATGGCCGAAGGTGAACACCAACGCCACCGGGATCAGAATAATCGAGGCCATTTCGAACAAGTTGCTCCAGGCGCTCGGGTTTTCGAACGGGTGCGCCGAGTTCACGCCGAAAAAGCCGCCGCCGTTGGTGCCCAGTTGCTTGATCGCAATCTGGCTGGCAGCCGGACCCAGCGGGATTACTTGATCGGCACCTTGCAGGGTTACGGCATTGACGTAATGGGCAAAGGTTTGCGGCACGCCCTGCCACACCAGCAGCAACGCCAGCACCAGGCACAACGGCAGCAGGCCATAGAGCGTGGCCCGGGTCATGTCGACCCAGAAGTTGCCCAGCGTGTGCGCCGAGCGGCGGCTGATACCACGGCACAAGGCGACCAGCACGGCCAGGCCGGTGGCGGCGCTGACAAAATTCTGCACGGTCAGCCCGGCCATCTGGCTGAAGTAGCTCAGGCTGGCTTCACCGCTGTAGCTCTGCCAGTTGGTGTTGGTGACAAAACTCACCGCGGTATTGAACGCTTGCGTCCACTCCTGCCCCGGCAACTGCTGGGGGTTGAGTGGCAAGTACGACTGAAACAGCAAAATGGCGAACAACAACACAAAGCCTGTCAGGTTGAAAACCAGCAGGGCCAGGGTGTACTTCTGCCAGCTTTGCTCACTGCCCGGGTCAACCCCGGCGATGCGGTAGCAGACCTTTTCGACGGGCCCCAATACCGGGCTCAGCCAGGTCCGCCGGCCCTCCATCACCTTGTAGTAAAAACGCCCCAGCCAGGGTGCGGGCAACAGCACCAGGGCAAAAAAGGCAAGCATCAGCCCATAGTCATAACTGTGCATACCCGCTCCTAGTTCCGGTCTGCGCGCAACAGCGCAACCAGCAGATAAACGAACAGCGCCACTGCCAGCAGCAGCGACACCCCATCCAGAATGCCCATGACAACTCTCCCCAGGCGGCACCTGCCGCGTAGGAAGAGAGTGTGGGGAATCAGGGCGTAAAGGATCGAGATCGAGAGGGATGCGGGGGCGTAAAGAAGGTGTAAAAAAGCAGCGATGCCTGCCGTAGCAGCTGGCGAAGGAACGCGGCTGCGTTCGAGCGCGAAGCGGTCGTAAATCATCTGGATGCGGTGTAACTGACAAACCGCATTGGCCAAATTGACGACGGCTACGCCGCCGGACGCAGCCTTCGCCCCTCGGCAGCTGCTACACGTGGGTTAGGATCAGCGCAACAGCGGGCTGTCCAGTACCTCGGAGGCGCCGCCCAGCACGCTTTCGCTCAGCTGGATAAAGCTCGCGGTATTGACCTTGTCCATGCGCATCAGCGCCTGGCTGACATCATCCAGCGAACGCTTGCTGTGGGTCTGCAAACGGATTTCACGGTCCAGTGCCTGCAACAGCGTGACTGCCCGCGCAACCATGGCCGCGTTTGCCTGTTCACCGCGCAGGCGGGTCACGTTTTTACCGGCAGCGTTGAGCTTGTGCTGCAGGGTCTGGTAACGCTCATCACTCATGCCGCCGGCGCGGCGCAGCAGTTCGATGGCGTAGTACTCGCCAAGGCCCTCGCCGATCCAGTCATGCCCCGGCTCATCGTTGATGCCGCTGAACAACTGCACCACTTCGCGCAACAACGGACTTGAACCGCTCTCGCTGACCAGCGGCAAACCGCTATAAAGGTAGATCGAGTTGCGCCCCGCTGCACTGCCTTTCCACATAGGGCTGCCCGCGCCGACGATCAGCAGCTTGGGCGGGTTGCGCGGGAACACCGCTTGCACCTGCGGCCACACAAAGGTCAACAGGGTCAGCACATCCATGCGGTGCATGCCCTGCCCCTTGGGTGCGCTCACCGTGACCTCGGTTTCGCCCAGGGTGGTGCGGCGGCTGCCCAGGTTACCCGCGAGCATCCAGCCGGTGGGGCGATCAAACAGACGCGACACATCATCGATACGAAAGCGGTTTTTACCGATACGCGGCCAGGCGGTTTCAACGCTTTTCCAGCCTTTGGGCAGTTCGAATTCAAGCCGCGACACCAGCTCGACCCCATCCTGCTGATCGAGGCTGGCAGGCGGGATCAGTTGCTCACCGCGAAACAACGCCCAGTCAGGCGTGATCCGGGTGTCGAACGTGCCGTTCTTGCGCGGCTGGTTCAGGCGGACGCGGTAACTCAGGCTGGCACTGCCCGCTGGCGGATGCCACAGGCCCCGGCTATGGACCGGGTCGGGGCTCAGTTGCCATTGCCCGTCGGCCTTGAAGTCGCTGTAACTGCCCGGCGCGCCCAGGTCGAAATCCAGGCTGCGCACAGCAGAACCCTCGGCCAGGGTGATCCGCACCTCGGCCTGATCGCTTTTGGGCAACAACTGTACGTGGTAATCGAGCGCCACTTTTTGCCCAGCCCACAGCGGGCCCGCCGCCAGCAACAGCAGCAAACCCAGGGGCAATCGATAACGCAGCGGCATACACACTCCTTGCAAACCGCTCCGGCACTTAACCGGCGCGGAAAATCAAATGATCTTCCCAGTCATCTTCAGGCACGCTGCCTTCGGCCAGCATGCGCCCGGACTGTGAAATGCGCTCATGGTGGACAGCGTCCGGGTCGCCACACACCAGGTGATGCCACAGCGGCAAGTCCTTGCGCTCGCTCACCAGCCGGTAGCCGCAAGTCGGCGGCAGCCACTTGAACTCTTCGGCCTTGCCCGGCGACAGCTGAATGCAGTCAGGGACTGAATCACGACGATTAGGGTAGTCGGTGCACTGGCAGGTTTTCAGATCGAGCAGTTTGCAGGCGATGCGCGTGTAGTAGACGCTGTTGTCGTCTTCATCTTCGAGCTTTTGCAAGCAGCACAATCCGCAGCCGTCGCACAGCGACTCCCATTCCTCCTGATCAAGTTGATCGAGGGTTTTGCGGATCCAGAACGGTTCAACGATTGCGGCCATGGTTCAAACATCAACATCAGGGAGTGGAAAAGGCCGCCAGTCTAGTGCCCAAGACCCCGCGGGCCAAGGGCTTGTCGTCAGACTTGTCAGCTTGACGGCATCCCAGTAGTTTTAGCCCCTGAATTGAGCCGTTACATTTACCTCAGGAAACCGCCATGCCTGCTAGCAGCCGTAAAGCCGATCACAGCATTCACGAGCAATTTACCCAGCGCTGGTCGCCCCGCGCCTTTACCGATGCGACCATCGACAAAGCCACCCTGCTGAGCTTTTTTGAGGCGGCACGCTGGGCACCGTCGGCCTACAACGCACAACCCTGGCGCTTTCTGTTCGCCCTGCGCGGCACCCCGGAGTTCGACCGTTACCTGAGCCTGCTGGTGGAGTTCAACCAGGGTTGGGCCAAGCATGCTGCCGCGCTGGTGGTGATTGTGTCCAAGACCACCTTCGCGGCACCGGGCACCACCGAAGAAAAACCCGCACCGACCCACGCCTTCGACACTGGCGCCGCCTGGGGCCACCTGGCCCTGCAGGCTCACCTGAGCGGCTGGCACACCCACGGCATGAGCGGTCTGGATTTTGAACGGGCGCGCCAGGAGCTGAAAATCCCTGAGGGCTACCAGGTCCAGGCAATGGTTGCGATCGGCAAGATCGGTGACAAGTCGAGCCTGGTGGATTACCTGCAAGCCAAGGAAGTGCCAAGCCAGCGCGAACCGCTGAGCAAGCTGGTGGCTGAAGGCGATTTCAGCCTGTAACCCGGCTACAGAAATACTTCATCTGTGGGAGCGAGCCTGCTCGCGAATGGCCTTCGCGAGCAGGCTCGCTCCCACAGGAGTGGTTTGACCGGCAACAGAGTATCTACAGGATCAGTAACCGCGGTCGAAATCCACTTCGCCACGCAATGCCTCACCCGCCTGATACGCACGCAAATTGTCGACAAACAGCTGGGCCATCATCGGTGGCGAGGTCGGCGCCGAGCTGTGCCCGGTCAACAGCAAGCCCCAGGCCGTCCAGAACGGATGCTTGGCCGGCAGCGGCTCCTGACGACAGACGTCAATCACCGCGCCCGCCAGATGCCCCACGCGCAAAGCCTCGACCAGATCGGCATCAACCACGGACACACCGCGCCCGGCATTGATGAATACGGCATTGGGATTGAACTGCGCAAACAGCTCGGCATCGTACACATCATGGGTGTCCGGGGTGTTGGGCAACAGGTTGATCACGTAATCCACCTGCCCCACCAGGCGCGGCAAGTCGCTCAGCACACCCACTTCCTTGAACGGTGCCAGCTCGCGGGCGGTTGTGGCGATGGCATGCAACTCAACGCCAAAAGGCAGCAGAAACTGCGCCACGGTCTGGCCAATATCCCCGGCCCCGACGATCAGCACCTTACGCCCGACCAGGCTCTGGCCCATGCGGTTATCCCACTTGCGCTCGACCTGGCTGACCAGCCGGGCCATGACTTCACGCTCGTGGCCGAGCATGTAGGTCAGAACGTATTCAGCCATCACCTGACCAAAAATACCCACGGCGCGGGTCAGTCGATAGTCACGCTTGAGACCTTCGGCCAACAACGGTGTGATGCCCGCCCAGGTCGACTGCAACCAAGCAGGCTTGTGGCCCTGGCGCAGCAGGGTCGCCAGCAGGTCCGGCTGGCCCAGCCACACCGGGCATTCACCGGCCATGCGCGACAGTTCCTCGGAATCGCCGCTGGACTGCAGTTGCAGATCCGGGGCGAGGCGCTGCAGCAGTTGGGTGTACAGCGGGTAATCGTGCTCGGCAATCAGGACGCGCATGTTTCTAACCTTTCCAAAACACTGCCAGCGCCCGTCGCCGAGGTTTGCCCCGTCGCGTTCGGCCAGCGCCAATCAAAATGAGTCCGTTTCAGACAGGCGCCCGGAACCGGGCACCTGGCGCCGCACTTACATCGGGTCGTTGCGACGCAACAGCTCTTCAGGCAAGTGCTCGATGTATTCGTCTTCGGCCGGCGGCATTTGCAGGTGATAGCCCTGGCTCTCGAGGTTTTCCAGAACCTTGGTGATGTCTTCGCGCGACAGCTTGCGCTCGGGCGTCAGCACCAGATCAAAGGCGTGGATCGGCTTGCCAAAAGCCAGCATCAGCGGTTCCGGCACGCGCTCCAGGGCATCGGCCTTGAGTACATACAGGTACATTTCGTTGCGTTTGGTGCTGCGGTAGATCGAGCAAATACGTTTCAAGACAGTTCTCCAGCGGTGGCCAGGCAATCGAGCAAGGCCTGGCCCATCAACTCACGGCGCCAGCCGCGCAGTGATTCCGGCAATTGATAAGGGCCATTGGGGAAGCCGCTTTTAAGCAGGGCTTCCAGGGTTTTCTTACGCAGCATCAGTTCCGGCGCAATGTTCAGGCGCTCAGCTTCAGCCTGGCCGATGGCACGCAGACGCTTGATCAGCAACGCGGCTTCAACCGGCAACGGCTCGGGCACGGCGGGCGGCCATTGTTCCGGCGGCAGACTGCCAGCACGCTTGATCAGATCAAGCAAAAACTCACCGTCCTGACGCACGGTGCGCGGGTGCATGTCTTCAATGCGCGCCAGTGCCACCAGGTTATCAGGCTGGGTTTTGGCCAGAGGCCACAATGCATGCTCGCGTATCACGCGGTTGCGCGGCAGGTCCCGGGCACGGGCTTCGTGCTCGCGCCAGGCGCAGATTTCACGCAATACCGCCAGTTGGGCCCGTGACAGCTTCCACGCCAGCTTGGCTTCGCGGTACACCTCGTAAGGATCTGTTTCGCGGCGCAGGTTGGCGACCAGTTCGGCGCCATCTTCCAGCACCCAGCGGTACTTTTCCGCCGACAGGCGCGGATGCAGCAACTTGTAGACTTCAGCCAGGTGCACGGCATCTTCGGCGGCGTAGCTGATCTGGGTTTCCGACAACGGACGCTGCAACCAGTCGGAGCGGGTCTCGCCCTTGGGCAGATCGATATCCAGGACTTCCTTGACCAGGCGCGAATAGCCCATGGAGAAGCCCAGGTTCAGATAGGCGGCTGCCAGTTGGGTGTCGAACAGTGGCACCGGCAGGCTGCCGGTCAGGCGCAGTAAAACCTCAAGGTCTTCACTGCAGGCATGCAGCACTTTGACCACCGCCTGGTTTTCCAGCAGGTCGGCCAGGGGCTGCCAGTTGTCGATGGTCAACGGGTCGATCAGGTACGCCCGCGTGCCGTCGCCAATCTGGATCAGGCCGGCAATCGGGTAAAAGGTGTCGACCCGCATAAATTCGGTGTCGAGGGCTACGAACGGCAATTGTTGCCATTCGGCGCAATGCTGGCCGAGGCTATCGTTGTCGCGAATCCAGTGAATATCGATGGCCACACGGCTCTCCCTTGAAGAATGGCGCGCAGTATATATCGCCGCCAGGGATTACCGGACATTGCCTCGTCATGTTGTGCGCGAAAAAACCTACGAAACTTCCATATAAAACCCGCATCCCTAGAGTGATTTCCTCTATAAATTGCCTGGCTCAACGCCATTGAAGATTTGTTACAACACATTATGTGACAAGCCAGTCGGGCCACTGTGAGCGGGCACGAGTAGATTTGCGCACTAAAAACCGAGGATACCCCATGAAAATGACCTGCAAACTGTCAGCACTGGCACTTTCGCTGATAGGCCTTTGCTCTTTTGCCAGTAGTGCACTGGCAAAGGGTTCTGACCTGGATACAGTGGTGCAAAACGGCGCCAGGCACGTAATGCAAGAATACGCCGTGCCCGGCCTGGTCATCGCCGTGAGCGCTAACGGCAAGCAACACTTTTACAGCTTCGGTGTCGCGTCCAAGGCCAGTAAAGAGCCAGTGACCCCCGACACACTGTTCGAGGTTGGCTCGGTCAGCAAACTGTTTACCGCAACCCTGGCCACTTATGCCCAGGCCCAGGGCAAACTTTCACTGAGCGATACCGTCGGTAAACACGAGCCGGAACTTGAAGGCACGCCCTTTGGCAAGGTAACCCTGGCCCATCTGGCCACCCATACTGCAGGCGGCTTCCCTTTGCAGCTGCCGGACAGCGTGCAGGACGAGCGCCAGTTGATGGATTACCTCAAACGCTGGAAACCCGCCTACCCGATGGGCACCCAGCGCAGCTACGCCAATCCAAGCATCGGCATGCTCGGCGTGATTGCCGCCAAAAGCCTGAACCTGCCGTTCACCCAGGCAATGGAGCAACAACTGTTCCCGGCACTGGGGCTGCACAACACCTACTACACCGTGCCCGCCAGCAAAATGACGTTGTATGCCCAGGGCTACGACAAGCAGGATGCACCGGTCAGGCTTAACTCCGGCGTGCTCGGCAATGAAGCCTATGGCGTGAAAACCAGCGCCCGCGACCTGATCCACTTTACCGAGCTCAACCTGGGCCAGGGCGAAACCAGCCCGCAGATTCGCAAGGCTCTGGCTGACACGCACACCGGTTATTTCCGCGTGGGGCCCATGACGCAGGATCTGATCTGGGAACAGTACCCTTACCCTGTCGAGCTCAAATCGCTGTTGGAAGGCAACTCGAACAACATGGCCTATGAAAACAATGACGCCATCGCCCTGAATCCGCCTCTGGCCCCACAACAGGCGGTATGGGTCAACAAGACCGGCTCAACCGGCGGCTTTGGTGCCTACGCAGTGTTTGTGCCTGCCAAGCAAAAATCGATCGTCATTCTGGCCAACAAGAACTACCCCAACGACGCACGGGTCAAGTTGGCATACGAGGTGCTCAAGGCTCTGGACTAAATGTCCTTGCGCAAGATGTAGATGCTGCCCATGCCACAACCGGGCAGCACTTCGTACTGTTTGAGGATACTGAAGCCTGCCCGCTCAAATTGACCTTCAATTTCATCCTTGTTCACCACGATACGGAGCGGGTCACAGCCCTGCTCCGCCGCACGACCAAGGGGCACAGAAAGGATCAGGCCGTCACGACTGACCCTGTGCAGCTCGCGCAAAATGGCCTGGCGATGATCGCTGTCGCGCACATGGTGGAACAACTGCATGCAAAAAATGCAGTCCACGGCGTTTTCCGAAATATCGATGGAAAACACCGAGCTTTGAAACAGCTTGATGCGCGCCAGCAGGCCGACGGGATGGTGGGTTTGTGCGTGATCGAGCATGGCCTGCGACGAGTCGCAGGCCAGGATCACCCGATTGCCATGCTCGGCCAAAATCGGCCAGAAACGCCCGGCTCCGCAAGCCAGATCCAGGATCAGTCCAGGCTCGCCCGCAACCTTGAGCGCCCGGCGCACCAGGCGCCGCTCGCGCCACAACACGAACCTGCGGGCAAGCCCTTGGGGCTGTACTTGCAGGCAAACCTTCGCATGCTCGCGGTCAAACTGCTCGGCGAGCTCATGCTCTATAGGGGTGGAAGGTGGCTGCGATGACATGGGCCCGCGAACTCTTATGTTTGATGATGATCAACGCAGAGATTATCGGGGCACCAGTGAAAAAATTGTCACAAAACCATGAAAACAGGCGGGTCACGCCTGCTGCAAATACCAGCGCCAGTCCTGCTCGCCCACTTCGCCCATGAATTGACGGTATTCCGCGTTTTTCACGGCCAGGTAGACCTTGAGAAACTCCGGACCGAAGGCTTCTTTTGCCCACTCCGAAGCCTGCAACGCCCGCAAGGTGGTCAGCCAGTCGGTCGGCAACCGCTCGCTGGCCTGGGCATAGCCATTGCCTTCGACCGGCGCACCCGGGTCGAGTTGCTCGCGAATGCCACGATGGATTCCGGCCAGAATAGCTGCCGCGGCCAGGTACGGATTGGCATCGGCACCACATATGCGGTGTTCGATATGCCGTGAAAACGCCGGACCACCGGGCACCCGCAGGCTCACCGTACGGTTGTCCACGCCCCAGGTAGCGGCCAGCGGCGCATAACTGTTGCTCTGGAATCGGCGGTAGGAGTTGGCATTGGGGCAAAACATCAACAGTGAATCGAGCAAAGTGCTGAGCATTCCGCCCACCGCCTGCCTGAGCAACGGCGTACCGTCCGCTGCCTCGCTGGCAAACAGGTTGTTGCCGTCCTTGTCGGCCAGGCTCACATGCATGTGCATGCCGGTACCGGCCAGATCATCGAAAGGCTTGGCCATAAAGCAGGCAACCATCCCGTGCTTGTGCGCCACGCCTTTGACCAGGCGCTTGTAGCGCACCGCTTCGTCCATTGCCTGCAGCGCGTCACTGCGATGCTCCAGGGTAATTTCCACCTGCCCCGGCGCATATTCGGAAATCGCCGTGCGTGCAGGTATCCCCTGGAGCTTGCAAGCGCTGTACAAGTCGGCCAGAAACGGCTCGATCTGTTCCAGCTCGCGCAAGCCGTAAACCTGGGTCGCCCGCGGGCGCTGGCCATCAGCATCACGGGCCGGTTGCGGGCGACCGTTGCTGTCGCGCTGCTGATCGAGCAGATAAAACTCCAGCTCCGCCGCCATCACCGGGTAATAGCCATCGGCCTTGAGGCCATCGATAACCTTGGCCAGCAAGTGCCGGGGGTCGGCCACTGTGGCGGGCATGCCCTGTTGGGGATGCATGCTGACCTGTACTGCCGCCGTGGGAATCAGGCGCCACGGCATGGGCTGCAAACTGCTACTGACGGGATAGGCACGGCAGTCGATATCGCCCACATCCCACACCAGGCCGGTGTTTTCCACATCATCGCCGTTAATGCTCAAGCCCAGAATCGTGCTCGGCAGCGGCCGACCGCTCTCGTAGACCGCCAGCAACTCGTCGCGGTGCAGCAACTTGCCGCGAGGCACGCCGTTATTGTCGATGATGAACAGTTCGAACATCTCGATGTGGGGATGTAATTCCAGAAAATCCAGGGCTTGTTGCAGCGGGGCAAACGCGGTTGCAGCACTCATGGCAATACTCATCGGTTCGTATCAGACAGGCGCCGGGGCGCACATATTCAGGATTTGACGGCACGATGAAGATCCGGCGGGCGGGCATGACGGCAGTGAAACAGGGCCCAAAAGGCCTGCCAGGGGCACTGAATGCTGCTCATACCTGCAACCGTTGCCAAAAAGGGAACCCAGCCTCACACGCCCGGGTGGGTTGTTTAAATGCAGGGATTTATACCTTTGGTTACATCGGCGCTAAACAATCAAGCCTCTGTGGAAGCGGGCTCTGTGAACGTTTCAATCCCCGGCAAGGTCGCATGCAGTGTCTATCCTGCTTGATCCACCCTACTGCTTCGAGGAGCCCGCACCATGACCAGAACGGTTGCCGATTTCATCACCGAAACCCTGCAGCAAGCCGGCGTAAAGCGTGTATTTGGCGTGGTGGGTGATTCCCTCAATGGCTTTACCGACGCCTTGCGTCGCCAGGAGCAGATTGAGTGGATCCATATGCGCAACGAGGAGTCCGCCGCATTCGCCGCCGGGGCCGAAGCCCATTTGACCGGCGAGCTGGCGGTTTGCGCCGGCAGCTGTGGCCCCGGCAACCTGCACTTGATCAATGGCCTGTTCGACGCCCATCGCAGCGGAGTACCGGTGCTGGCACTGGCCGCTCACATCCCCGGCAGCGAAATCGGTATCGACTATTTTCAGGCCACCCACCCCGAAAGCCTGTTCAAGGAATGCAGCCACTACGTTGAACTGGTGTCCCGCCCTGAGCAGCTGCCGCAGATTTTGCATCGGGCCATGCGCACAGCCATCGCCAAACGCGGAGTGGCGGTGGTAGTGATTCCGGGGGATGTGGCGCTGCAAGCGACCGAGGCCAAGGTGGCGCAATGGCTCAAGCCTGCCCAGCCGCTGGTCTGTCCCGCCCCGCCCGATATCGACCGGCTGGCGTCGTTTCTCAATGACGGCAAGAAAGTCACACTGCTGTGCGGCGCAGGCTGCGCCGGTGCCCATAGCGAAATCCTGGCCCTGGCCGAGCGGTTGAACGCGCCCATCGTGCATGCCCTGCGCGGCAAGGAACATGTCGAATACGACAACCCCTATGACGTCGGCATGACCGGCCTGATCGGCTTCGCCTCGGGTTACAAGGCGATGATGAACTGCGACACCCTGCTGATGCTGGGCACCAACTTTCCTTACCGCCAGTTCTATCCCGAGCACAGTTATATCGCACAGATCGACCTGCGCCCCGAAGCCCTGGGCAATCGCTGCCCGCTGCAACTGGGGCTGCTCGGTGATGTGAAGCTGACGCTTGAGGCAGTATTGCCCAAGGTGATGCAAAACCCCGACCGCAACCACCTCGACCAGGCGCTGGACGATTACCAAAAAGCCCGGGAAGACCTCGACGCCCTGGCGGAAAGTGGCCCTGGCAGCTCTATCATCCACCCCCAGTACCTCAACCGGCTGGTCAGTGAGCTGGCGGCAGAGGATGCGATTTTCACCTGCGACGTTGGCACCCCCACTGCGTGGGCAGCCCGCTATTTGAAAATGAACGGCAAACGGCGCCTGATCGGCTCGTTCAACCACGGCTCGATGGCCAATGCCATGCTGCAGGCCATCGGCGCACAGGCGACATACCCGGATCGCCAGGTTATCTCAATGTCCGGCGACGGTGGTTTCACCATGATGATGGGTGACTTCCTCACCCTCAGCCAGGTGGGCTTGCCGGTCAAGGTCATCGTGCTCAACAACGGCACCCTGGGTTTTGTCGAAATGGAAATGAAGGCAGCGGGCTTCCCGGATGTGGGTTGCGACCTGAAAAACCCGAACTTTGCGGCAATGGCCCAGGCCATGGGGGTTAAAGGGATTCGCGTGGAGCATCCATCCGAACTGGAAGCGGCGCTGCGCGAAGCCTTCGCCCATGACGGCCCGGTGCTGGTGGATGTGGTCAGCGCCCGTCAGGAGCTGGTCATGCCGCCGACCAAGACGTTCGAACAGGCCAAGGGCTTCAGCCTGTTTATGCTCAAGACCGTGATGGACGGCCGCGCCCGGGAGCTGATCGACCTGGCCAAAGTCAACTTGTGGCGCTGATTAACTCTCCAATAACCGCAGTACTTTGTGGGAGCGGGCTTGCTCGCGATGAAATTGACGCGGTTTACCTGACAGACCGCGCCGCATGCATCGCGAGCAAGCCCGCTCCCACAGGGAGACCTTGACCGGAAACAGAGTTTCTACACGATTGAAAACCGCTACAGCTTGCGATCACGAGCAGCTCTCGCCTAATATACGTTCCATATACATTTCATATTGGAACGCTGATGGGCATCGTCAAGATATCCGAGCAGATGCACGAAAACCTGCGGGTCGCCAGCAACGCGCTGAGCCGCTCGATCAATGCACAAGCCGAGCACTGGATGCGGATCGGCATGCTGTCCGAACTGCACCCCAACCTTGATCACAACCAGATCTGCCGCCTGCTGGTGCGGGCCGAGCAGGCTGGCGGCCTGGACTTGAATGTGGCACTGCAAGACACCCCCCTCGCAACCGGAGCACATTCATGAAGGCCAGCGTCGTTATCAACACCCCGGCGCAAATCGCCCAGTCCAAGGTCGCGGGCAAGCTGGCCGCCGAAGTGCTGGCCATGATCGCCGAGCACGTCAAGGCCGGGGTCACCACCGACCAGCTCGACCGGATCTGCCACGATTACATCGTCAACGTGCAAAAGGCCATCCCCGGCAACGTGGGCTATCACGGTTTCCCCAAAACCGTATGTGCTTCGGTCAATGAAGTGGTATGTCACGGCATCCCGTCCAACCGCGTGCTGCGCGACGGCGATATCGTCAATATCGATATCGCCGTGGTCAAGGATGGCTGGTTCGGCGATACCAGCCGCATGTACTTTGTCGGCGAGCCAAGCCCCGCAGCCCGGCATCTGGTGAAAACTACCTACGAAGCCATGTGTGCCGGGATCCGCATGGTCCGCCCGGGCGCAACCCTGGGCGATATCGGCCACGTCATCCAGACCCTGGCCGAGAAAGAAGGCTTCAGTGTGGTACGCGAGTATTGCGGCCACGGCATCGGCAAGGTCTATCACGACGAACCGCAGGTGCTGCACTACGGTTATCCGGGCCAGGGCATGAAGCTCAAGACCGGCATGATTTTCACCATCGAACCGATGCTTAACGCTGGCAAGCGCCATGTGAAGACGCTGCCTGACCACTGGACTGTCGTGTCCAGGGATGGCTCGCTGTCGGCCCAGTGGGAGCATATGGTGGCCGTGACTGACGACGGCTTTGAGGTTCTGAGCCCGTGGCCGGACACCCTGGCCGAGTACCCCGCCATCGTTTGACGGGCCACTGCACAGGGACGGCGATATGACGGTTGAAAGCTACGACCAACTGGCGATCTTCGCGGTAGTTGCCCAGGAGCGCAGCTTTACCCGCGCCGCCGCCCGCCTGGGCATGTCGCAACCGGCCCTGAGCCGGGCCATGCGCCAGCTCGAGGAACGCCTGGGGGTGCGCCTGCTGGCGCGCACTACCCGCAGCGTTGCCCCGACCCAGGCGGGCGAGCACCTGCTGCAGGTGATCGCCCCACGCTTCGACGAGATCAACAGCGAGCTGGCGCTGCTCAGCAAGTTCCGTGACCGGCCAGCGGGCAAATTGCGCATCACCGCAGGGGAGCATGCGGCGATTGCGGTGCTGCAGCCGGTGCTGGCGCGGCTGCTGCCCGACCACCCGGACTTGAGCATCGAGATTATCGTCGACTACGGCCTGACCGATATCGTCGCCGAGGGCTTCGATGCTGGCGTGCGCCTGGGCGAACAGGTGGCCAAGGACATGATTGCCATGCGCATCGGGCCCGATATGCGCATGGCGGTGATCGGCTCCCCCGCTTACTTCAGCCACTACCCCAAGCCGGTGATCCCGGCCGATCTCATGGCGCACAACTGCATCACCCTGCGCATGCCTACCCACGGCGGCCTGTTTATGTGGGAATTCGAAAAAAACGGCCAGGCACTCAACGTGCGGATCGAAGGCCAACTGGTGTTCAACAACATTGCCATGCGTCTGGAATCAGTCCTGCAGGGGCTGGGCCTGGCCTATATGCCGGAAGACGTGGTGCGGCCCTATATCGAGCAGGGCCGCCTGATCCGAGTGCTGGAGGACTGGTGCGAACCCTACTCCGGCTACCACCTCTACTACCCGAGCCGACGCCAGTCCTCCCCGGCCTTCACCCTGCTGCGTGAAGCCTTGCGCTACCCAGGCTGAGGAGGTGCCAGCTCACGGCTTTGCCCGTCCACTCCGCAGCCAGCATGGCAGGGCTCTGAAACTTAACGGTTCTGGTATTGCTCATCCGTCACTTTCTCCATCCAGGTCACGCTTTTACCGTCCACGCTGCCGGTGACGGCCAGATGAGTCATGGCACCGTCCGCTGCGGCGCCGTGCCAGTGTTTGACGCCCGGTGGGCAAACCACCACATCGCCGGGGTGGATTTGCTGCACCGGCTTGCCCCACTCCTGGGTCAGTCCCACGCCGGACACCACCACCAGCCGCTGCCCGGCCGGGTGAGTGTGCCAGGCGGAGCGGGAGCCCGGCGCAAAGGTGACGTAGGCACCCGAAGCGTTGATTTCCTCGCTGGCGGCAAACAGCGGATCGACCCGTACCTGCCCGGTAAAGTAGTCCTCGGGACCCGCTGTCGAGGCCTGGTCGGCGCTGCGGGTGATCTGCTGCGCCCGAGCCTTGTCGTCAACGGCTGACGATCCGGCGGCACCCGCCAGGGGGGCCGCAACACACATGGCAAGTGTCCACAGTGTCCGCTTCATGCAAACCTCCCGGAATCAGAGTGTTCTGGCATAGAAATCAGCCAGCTGGTTAATGGCAGTGTCCACATATTCAGGCACCCAGTAGGTCTGGATATGGGTCGCACCATCGATCTTGAACAGTGTCTTGTCCTGGGTGCCCGTGGCCCTGGCGAACGCCTGCTCGGTCATATACAGGGTGTCGGCCTTGCTGCCGGCAATCATCAGCAACGGTTTGTTGAGCAATTCGAGCTGGTTGGTGGCGTCGAAGCTCATCAGGTCCATCAGGCTGCTGAGGGTGTATTTGAAGGTCGAGTTGGGGTGGGCGTGGGTTTTGCCGTAATACTCGAAACCTTCGCGATACAGATCAAAGGGCAGCTTGGCGATCTGCTCGTCGGTGAGTTTGACATCGCCGGTGTAGATTACTTCGCCACCTGCCGCTTCCTGGGCACGGGCAGCGGAGGCCTGCTGCAGACGCTCCTGGAGGGTGTCCAGTTGCGAATCCATAAAACCATTACGGCGTACCAGACCTGAATTGAACATGCTCACAGTGGCAATCGACTGGAAACGCTTGTCGCTCTGCCCGGCTTTCAAGGCATAGCCACCACCGCCGCAGATACCCAGCAAGCCCAGACGTTGGGGGTCAACACCGGGGTAACTGGCAATAAAATCGGCCATGCCGTGGATGTCTTCAACACGGTTGGCAGGTTTGTCGACATTGCGCGGCTGGCCGCCGCTGGCGCCCTGATAGGCCGCATCGGCGGTAATGGTGATGTAGCCCTTTTCCGCCAGACGCTGAGCATACAAGCCCGCCACCTGCTCTTTAACACCGCCGTTGGGGTGCGCAACCACTAGGGCGGGGTATTTTTTGCCAGCATCATAGTTCGCCGGGGTGTACACATTGGCGGCGATGTCCAGGCCATTGAGCTGGTAGGCAACCGGGTGGATATTGACCTTGCCCGGCTCGTTGCGAGTGATCGCACCCGCGTAGGTCAGGGTGAACGGGTTGGTCTTGTAGTCCCCCGCTTCCGCGGCGGACATGCCGACCATTGCGGCCATAAACGTGGCTTTAAGCACCGTAAACGTCACAGTAATCTCCCTTTCAAGTTAAAACTTCTGTAGGAAACGGCCACCAGAGGCGTGCGCGTATTCAATACAGAAGTAACTTAGCGCGTAGGAATTCATTGATAAACGCGGCTTTATTGATAGCACTTATACCAATGACGCATAAATCCACCGACTGGTGATTGGCACCCGCCGTCGGCCGCAAGCGGGCGATAGCCGCAGTTCAGCAATTATTCTTGTTTACGGGTGTGACAGAGCGCTCACCCCTACCTACTCTGCTAGTGACCTGCGCACCGCCAGGTTCTGGAGTCCAAACCTCTATTCAAGTTTTTTTGCGCTTATCGAACATGCCCATGACCGACAGCTTTAAACCATCACGCCCATTGCCCGTAAACCTGCGCGGCCTGATCCTCTGCATTGTTCTGGCGTCAGTCCTGGCGACCCTGTGCAACAGCCTTGTGGTGGCCTATCGCGTACAACGCGACGCCCTGATCCATTCGACCCTGGAGTCCAATGCTGCCTATGCGGCAAAAGTTGCCTCCAGCATTGGTGAGTTCTTGCGCGCAGCCCACAACAACCTGAACTACAGCGCCAAAATACTCGGCAAGCACTGGGACGATCCTCAGGTGCTGCATGAAGAAGCCTTGAGGCTGGAGGCACAGGATCAGTATTTCAACTCCGTCGAAATCCTCGATGCCAACGGCAAGGTCCTGGCCTCGAATCCGCCGCAGGCGCAGATTGTCGGCTCCAACGTTCCGGCCAGCGGTATCAGGCAAGCACTCCAAGAGCGCCGGGCACTGGTCAGCTCGACCTATGTATCCCGCCAGGGCAACTTGATCGTATTCGTATCAGAACCTGTTTTCAGCAAGGCCGGTGTGTTTCTCGGCGCCGTGGTCGGGTCTATTTACCTGCTTGATCAAAGTGCCTTGCACACCGTCATCAGCAGCCACTTTCATCACGAAGGCACTTTTGCGTTTGTGGCCGACAGCAATCGTCGACTGCTCTACCACCCCAATCCTGCGCGTATCTCTGAAGTGCTTGGTGAAAACCTTGCGGTTGATGCCGCCCTGGGCGGCGAACGCGGTTCGATGGAAATAAGGAATTCCGAAGGCGTCGAAATGCTGGCAGGTTACAGCCAGGTCCCGGACTCCAATTGGGCGGTAGTGGTGCAACAACCCAGGGAGCATAGTCAGGCGACCTTGCGCCGGCTTATGCACGACATGATCATGGGCATGATTCCGGCCGGGCTTCTGGGGATGGTACTGGTATTCGTCGGCACAACGCTGATCGCCCGGCCCCTGCGCCTGCTGTCTGCCGCGGCACAACAGCTGTCCGCGCCGCAGACTACGGAGTTGCTGCAACGTATCAACGCCTGGTACCACGATGCTTCGGCCATCCGCCAGGCCATGCTGGCGGGCGTGCAACTGCTGCAGCAAAAGCTTGGCCGCCTCAGCCACGAGGCGCAAAGTGACCCTCTCACCGGCCTGGCCAATCGCCGGGCCATGGAAGAACTACTGAGCGTGCTGGAGCAGACCCAGCAGCCCTACACGGTACTGGCGCTGGATATTGATCATTTCAAGCGGGTCAATGACACATTCGGGCATGACGCTGGCGACGTTGCACTCAAGCAGGTTGCCGAAATCCTCAAGCAGAACTCACGGGCAAACGACCTGGCATGTCGCAGCGGTGGGGAGGAATTTTCGCTGCTGCTACCGGATACCACGCAAGAAACGGCCAGAGCCATCGCCGAACGCATACGCCAAAGCATCGCAGACGCTCGCATACCGCAAGTCGGCAACCTGACAATCTCCATAGGTGTTGCCAGCAAGGCCGGCGCGCCAATGACACCGCAGCAAGTACTAAAACTGGCCGACGAACGCCTTTACCGTGCCAAGGAAAGCGGGCGCAACCGGGTGGTGTCTGCCTGAGGGGAAATGGGCACCGCATTTATCGACGCCCACGAAAAAGCCCCTGAAATGTTTAACCATTTCAGGGGCTTCGTCTTGTTCAATAATGGCGGAGAGATAGGGATTCGAACCCTAGGTACTGTCGCCAGTACAACGGATTTCGAATCCGTCCCATTCGGCCACTCTGGCATCTCTCCAACGGCGCGAATAATAGCGCGGTTTTTGATTATGGCAAAGCCTTTTTTCAAAAAAACCGCGCTGTATCAGTTGCTTGCGCGCCTTTACTGCTTAAAGCGGGACGCCGAGGCGGTTTGCAACTTCTTCGTAGGCTTCGATTACGTCGCCCAGACCCTGACGGAAGCGGTCCTTGTCCATTTTCTTGCCGGTAGCCTTGTCCCACAGACGGCAGCCGTCCGGGCTGAATTCGTCACCCAGGACGATGGAGCCGTCGTGGAATACGCCGAACTCAAGTTTGAAGTCGACCAGCAGCAAGCCAGCGTCATCGAACAGCTTGTTCAGTACGTCGTTGACCTTGAGCGACAGTTCTTTCATGCGAACCAGTTGCTCGGCAGTGCCCCAACCGAAAGCCACGACGTGGGATTCGTTGATGAACGGGTCGCCCTTGGCGTCGTCCTTGAGGAACAGTTCGAAGGTGTACGGGTTGAGCTTCATGCCCTCTTCCACACCCAGACGCTTGACCAGGCTGCCCGCTGCGTAGTTACGCACAACGCACTCGACCGGGATCATGTCGAGTTTCTTCACCAGGCACTCGTTGTCACCCAGCAGTTTGTCGAATTGGGTCGGCACGCCGGCTTCTTCGAGTTTCTGCATGATGAAGGCGTTGAACTTGTTGTTCACCATGCCCTTGCGATCAAGTTGTTCGATACGCTTGCCGTCGAACGCCGAAGTGTCGTTGCGAAACAGCAGGATCAAGCGGTTTTCGTCGTCGGTCTTGTAAACCGATTTCGCTTTACCGCGATAGAGTTCTTCACGTTTTTCCATGATGGGCTCCGCATGCTAAGTAGGTGGGCTAGGCGATTGTGCGCCAGTCGAGCCCTGAATCTTGATCGGCCAGTTGCAGCCAGTCCGGGTCGCACCCAAGGGTGTCGACAAAACATTGCCGGGCCAGCTGCGGCAGGTTGTTCTTGCTGCTGAGGTGGGCCAGTACCAGGTGTTGAAGGTCTTGCCAGCCCAACTCGGCCACCAGGCTTGCGGCCTGGTGGTTGTTCAAATGTCCTTCCTGGCCCCCTACCCGGCGCTTGAGAAACGCAGGGTAGTGACCACGGGCAAGCAGGTCCCGACAGTGGTTGGCTTCAATCATCAGCGCATCCAGGTCGCGATAGCTGTCCAGCACGCCAGCACAATACGAACCCAGGTCGGTCAGCAAGCCGAACCGCCGCTTGCCGTCACTGAATACATACTGGGTGGGCTCCTGGGCATCATGGGCGACCAGGGTCACACTGATATTCAAGGCTCCGATTTGCAGCGTCTGGCCACCCGCCACGTAACCGGCGGCCTCCAGAGGCTTGCGCATCCCGCGCTGGGTACCACGACTCATGTACACCGGCAAATTGTAGCGCCGCGACAGCAAACCCACGCCATGCACATGGTCGGCATGTTCGTGGGTGACCAGAATCGCGCTCAGCTGGTGAGCGCTGATGCCCAGCCTGGCGAGACGACGCTCGGTTTCTCGCAACGAGAAACCGCAATCGACCAGTACATAGGTGCTGTCGCTGGCTATCAGCGTGCCATTCCCTTGGCTACCACTGCCGAGAACGGCAAAACGCATACAATCAGCCCAGGTTGTCTTGGATAACGCCCAGCACCTTGCGCGCCACTTCTGGCGAGGCAACGGTGTTGATGTTTTCTTCGACGGTCACTTGCACGCTTTCACCCACCTTGCTCAGGCGAACCTGATAGCGCTGGGCACGGGCTTCAACTTCTTCCTTGTCCGGCTTGCTGCCAAAGAGACCGGAGAAGAAACCAGGTTTCTCGTCCTTCTTCTCGGCTTTTTCGGCGAGGTTGATGTAGTACAGGCCCAACGTGCGGTTGATGTCTTCAACGCGCCATTCGCCCTGTTCAAGTGCACGACCTACGCTGGACCAGGCACGGTCGAGGTCTTCGGTCAGGGTCAGCACCGGGTTGCCGCTGCCGTCTTCGTTCAGGCTCACACGCGCAGGGGTGTCGAAATCACGGGCAGCCAGCAGCGAAACCGAACCGCCCTTCTCGGCGTTGCGGCTCATGCTGATCAGCATTTCATCAACCAGGGCTGCATCCAGACCGGTGTTGACCGAGCGGTTGCCAAAGTCGACGTTGGCACTGCTACCGGCCGGGCGGTTGGCACTGACCACGTAGATTTCGCTGGTATTGCGCTGCACACCCGGCTCGATGCGTACCCGCAGGCGGGTTTCGCTGTCGGAGGCCAGGCCGCTGCTGCCCACATGGCGGGCGATCGGAGCGGAAAGCTCGTCAGCACGCTGCCAGCTCGTGGTGAACTCGCCGGTTTGCGGGCGCTGTTCGTCGATGCGGAAGCCATTGTCCTGGAAGAACTGCATCGCTACCGGCCAGACTTCTGACGGCGAACGCTGCGCCATGACCCAGCGGCTGTCGCCACTTTTCTGCAGGCTGAAATCGCTGGCACTGGCGGCTACAGCCAACGGCTGTGGACGCGGTACTTCAAACTCGCCCTTGACGTTGTCGTCGGGCACATTGCTGGGGATCGGCAACAGCGGCACAAGGCGCTTGTCAGTCTGGACACCTGGCGGCAACTGCATTGGAGCGGTTTGACGCGCCTCCAGGTAGTCGCTGCCACGGTCGCGGAAGTAACCCTCTTGACCCCACAGCCAACCGCAGCCGCTGGTGCTGGAAATAATCACGGCTAGTGCGGAAAGTCCGGCCAATCGCTTCATGCGTAGTGCTTCCTCAATTAAACCAAGACACCGGACTGGCGCATTGCCTGACGCAGTGGTTCGTGGCAAGGCTCGCTGAGCCAGGTGAGTGGCAGACGGATACCGTCCGACATCATGCCCATCTCATGCAGCGCCCATTTCACGGGGATAGGGTTGGATTCGATAAACAGGGTTTTATTGAGCGGCATCAGCTTTTCGTGCAGCGCACGGGCAGTGTCGGCATCGCCACGCATCGCAGCAGCGCACAGGTCGCTCATGTCACGCGGAGCAACGTTGGCGGTTACCGAGATATTGCCCTTGCCGCCGAGCAGGATCAGCTCGACTGCGGTGGCGTCGTCGCCGGAGTACACCAGGAAGTCGCTGCTCACCCCTGCCAGAATGGCCGGTACGCGCGTCAGGTCGCCGGTGGCTTCCTTGATGCCGATGATGTTCGGCACGGTGGAAAGACGAATGACGGTAGCCGGCAGCATGTCGCAGGCGGTACGGCCCGGAACGTTGTACAGGATCTGCGGGATATCGACCGCTTCGGCGATCGCCTTGAAGTGCTGGTACAGGCCTTCCTGGGTCGGCTTGTTGTAATACGGTGTCACCAGCAGACATGCATCGGCGCCAGCGGCCTTTGCATTGGTGGTGAGTTCGATCGCTTCACGCGTCGAGTTGGCGCCCGTGCCGGCAATCACCGGAATGCGCCCTGCAACCTGCTTGACGACATGACGAATCACTTCAATGTGTTCGTTCACATCCAGAGTTGCCGATTCACCTGTAGTGCCAACGGCAACAATGGCGTTGGTGCCCTCTTGCAGGTGAAAGTCCACCAGTTTGCTAAGAGCGTCCCAATCAAGACGACCTTGTGCATCCATAGGTGTGACCAGTGCCACCATACTGCCCGCAATCATGCAACCGCTCCTGCCGGAAAAAGAGAGCCGTAATGGTACTGGCGCCATGACCCTTGCACAAGCAACAGCGCGCCCGATGAGCATTCCCCTTCGCGTTGCTTTTCGCTACCCTTCAGCCTTTGATTGGTACTGATGTGTACGCAAGTCTGTTTCACAGGCCCTCAGCAAGCGCCAAAAGCCCCGCCCAAACGCCACCGAGCACGTTTTGCAGAGCCTGCAAACCGCCTGGAACGCAGTATTGACGGGCTTCTGACGCTCAAGTGTTACCTGATACTCAACTTGCCTGCCATCGACCGTACTGACCGCTCATCGTTTTAGGAAGGTTGAATGTCCACCCCCACAGTTCGCGAACAATTCCTTGTCATCAGTGCCCTTGGCGCCAACCCAATGGAGCTGACTAACGTGCTGTGCCGCGCCAGCCATGAAAATCGCTGCGCTGTCGTGACCTCGCGCCTGACTCGCCACGGCGAATGCAGTGCCCTGGTCCTGGAAGTTACCGGTAGCTGGGACGCCCTGGCACGCCTTGAAGCTGGCTTGCCTGCGCTGGCCAAAAAGCACGCGTTCAGCGTCAATGTAGTACGCAGTGCGGCCCTTGAAACCCGCCCGCAGGCGCTGCCGTACGTGGCCTATGTCAGCTCGGCCTACCGCTCGGACATCATCAACGAGCTGTGCCAGTTCTTCATGGACCACAACGTCGAGCTGGAAAACCTGACGTGCGATACCTACCAGGCGCCACAAACCGGCGGCACCATGCTCAACGCCACCTTCACCGTGACCTTGCCGGCCGGCGTGCAAATCAGCTGGCTGCGTGATCAGTTCCTCGACTTCGCCGACGCGCTGAACCTGGACGCACTGATCGAACCTTGGCGCCCACAGAACCCGATGTAAGGAAACCGACTCAATGGCTGTTGCAATTGACCAACCCGTAGACGATTTCCAGATCCCGGCGACGAGTGAAAAAACCGTCAGCCTGTCGCAGCTCAAGGGCAAGCAGGTAGTGATCTACTTCTATCCCAAGGACAGCACGCCGGGCTGCACCACTGAGGGCCAGGGTTTTCGCGACCATTACGCCGAGTTCCAGGCGGCCAATACCGAAGTGTTTGGTGTGTCCCGCGACAGCCTCAAGTCCCATGAGAACTTCAAGGCCAAGCAGGGTTTTCCGTTTGAGTTGCTGAGCGACAAGGACGAAGCCCTGTGCCAGCTGTTTGACGTGATCAAGCTGAAAAAACTGTACGGCAAGGAGTACCTCGGCGTGGACCGCAGCACCTTCCTGATCGACAAGGATGGCGTGTTGCGTCACCAATGGCGCGGCGTGAAAGTGCCGGGGCATGTCGAGGCGGTACTTGAGCAGGCCAAGGCGTTGAATAACGGCTAAGCAAAACTCTGTGGGAGCGGGCTTGCTCGCGATTCAGGCGACGCGGTTTGTCAGGCAAACCGCATAGACCTATCGCGAGCAAGCCCGCTCCCACATGAGTCACAGCGTATTACTGACGCACCAACCGCACATTCTGGAACTCGACCGCTTCGGTGCTGCGGTACGGGTTGATATCCAGCCCACCACGGCGCACATAGCGCGCATACACGGTCAACTTCTCGGGCTTGAGCAAACGCTGCAGGTCGAGAAAGATCCGCTCCACACACTGCTCATGAAAGTCCGAATGCTGGCGAAAGCTCACCAGGTACGCCAGCAAACTGGCGTGATCCAGCGCCGCCCCACGGTACTCGACCACCACCGTGCCCCAGTCCGGCTGACTGGTGACCGGGCAGTTGGATTTGAGCAAGTGGCTGTAGACGCTTTCTTCAACCACCTGGGAATCGTCGCACTTGAGCAATTCAGGACGCGGCTGCGCGTAATCACTGACCGTGATATCCAGGTCATCAATGCACACACCCGGCAATACGGCTACGCCATCAGCCTGAACTTCATCCAGACTGCGTACGCGCACGCTGACAGGCTTGCCGGATGCGGCCGACAAATCTGCACGCAATGTAGCCTCAAGGCTCGGGGTATCGGCAAATACCGTCTGGTTCAGCGAGTTGAGATACAGCTTGAACGACTTGGACTCGACGATATTCGGCGAATCGGCGGCAAAGCAAAACTCGCCAATGGCCACCACCGGTTTGCCCGATGGCAACAACCAGGACAGCTCGAAGCAGGTCCAGAAATCCACGCCGACATAAGGCAGCGTTTCGGCGCTCAGCCTCAGCTCGGCCCATTTCGCCGCGCGCGGGATCGGGAACAGCAAGGACGGGGTATAAGTGCTGATGTATTCACTGGACTTGCCCAGCGGGGAATGTTCGGCGGCGGGATGCATGACAAAAACCTGGCTAGAAAAACCCGGTAATTCTATCGGGTTTAAGCCAGGCTTTCAGCGTTCACCGACAATCAGGACGTTTTAAGGCGCAACTTTCACCTTGCCGACCATGCCAGCCTGATAGTGACCCGGCACATTACAGGCAAATTCCAGGTTGTCGGCGCGGGTGAAGGTCCAGGTCAACTCCGCGGTTTTACCCGGCTCGACCAGCACGCTGTTGGGGTCATCGTGCTTCATGCCCGGCATATTCATGGCGCCGTGGCCCATTGCCGAGTGATCCATGCCGTCATGCCCCATACCGGTCGGGGTAAGCATGCCGCTTTGCTGCATTTCGAGCATTTCTTTCTGATGTGCCGCGTGCATCGCGGCATTGCCCAGGTTGAACTCGTGCAATAACTGCCCTTTGTTGACCAGGACAAAACGCACCGTTTCACCGGCTTTCACATCCAGCGACTTTGGCGTGAAGGCAATATCAGTCATGTCGATTTCAACCGTGCGCGTGGCGCTGGCGGCAGGTGCGGGCTGACCAAAATCAAAATGCCCGGCAGGCGATGCCATTACCGGCAGGCTCAAGGCCAAAAAACAGCCAGCAAGCGACAAACGGATACGTGCGGTCATACTTACTCCCAGAAACAAAAATGTCAGGCTTGGCGCTACTTTAAAGTCTCGGCACTGGCATTCAACTGACTGCAAGATTACAACTTTGTCAGCTTGACCCTGCATAACCTGCACCAAGGTATAAGGCTGAGGTTAATTTTTATGATGAGTCGACCATGAAACTGCTGATAGTCGAAGACCAGGTCAAAACCGGACAGTACTTGCGCCAGGGCCTGAGCGAGGCCGGGTTCACCACCGAACTGGCGGCCGACGGTATTACCGGGCAACACCTGGCCCTGACCGGGGATTACTCGCTGCTGATTCTCGACGTCATGCTGCCCGGCCGTGATGGCTGGCAAATCCTGCAAGCGGTGCGTAGCGCCGGACTGAGCATGCCGGTGCTGTTTTTGACCGCACGGGATGCGGTCGCTGACCGCGTCCACGGCCTGGAACTGGGGGCCGATGATTATCTGGTCAAGCCGTTCGCCTTTTCCGAGCTGCTGGCACGGGTTCGCAGCCTGTTGCGCCGCGGCAGCAACACTCCCCAGGAGACCAGCCTGCAACTGGCCGACTTGCGCCTGGATCTGATCCGCCGCCGTGTTGAGCGCAACGGCCAGCGCATCGACCTTACCGCCAAGGAATTCGCCCTGCTGGAGCTGCTGCTACGCCGTCAGGGAGAAGTGCTGCCCAAGTCCTTGATTGCTTCACAGGTATGGGACATGAACTTTGACAGCGACACCAACGTCATCGAAGTGGCGATTCGCCGCCTGCGCCTGAAAATCGACGACAACCATGAGCAGAAGCTGATCCACACCGTGCGCGGCATGGGTTATGTGCTTGAAGAGCGCAGCAGTTGATGCGCCGCCTGTCGTTGAGCAGCCGCCTGGCGCTGCTGTTTGCCGGTTGTACCGCCGTGGTATCGCTGTTTGCCGGGGTGCTGTTCGGGCGCGCCAGCGAGGTGCATTTTGTCGAGCTCGACCAGCAACTGATGGAAAGTCGCCTCGCCGTACTACGCAGTACACTGCAAGGGGCTGACACCCTTGAACACTTCACCCTGCGCCTGCCCGCCCTGATGCAGGATCTGGCCCACCAGCCGGACCTGGCGATACGGGTGCGCGGCCCGGACGGGCATCTATGGTTTGACAGCTCATCGCGCCTGCCACTGGCGCTTGAGACCCGCCCGGGCTTGGGCAGCCTGCAAATAAACGGCACCGATTACCGTGTTCTGGTACCGCAGACCGACAGCCCCGATGCGCCGCATCTGACCCTGTTGCTGGATATCACCCACCACCAGCACTTCCTGCAGCGCATGCAGAGGTTGATCTGGATGACTGTAGGCCTGTCGGCACTGGCCACGGCGATTCTCGGTGCGTGGGCAGCCCGCAGCGGCTTGCGCCCTCTGCGCCGCATGAGCGCGATCGCAGCCAGCGTTTCGGCCGACTCGCTTAACGCCCGCCTGCCCCAGGAACAAATGCCCGCTGAACTGGCAGAGCTGGCCACGGCTTTTAACGCCATGCTTGCGCGACTGGACGATTCATTCCAGCGATTGTCGGCATTCTCCGCCGACATCGCACATGAACTGCGTACGCCATTGTCCAACCTGCTGACCCACACCCAGGTCACCCTGACCCGCCCCCGGGGCATTGAAGAATACCGCGAGGCACTGCATAGCAACCTTGAAGAGCTGCAATGGATGGCGCAACTGGTCAACGACATGCTGTATCTGGCCAAGGCCGATCACGGCTTGCTTACGCCTCGGCGCGAAGCCCTGGATCTGGGTCAGGAAGTGGAGGCATTACTGGAGTTTTATGCGCTGCTGGCCGAAGACTCGCACATTGAACTGACCCGCGAAGGCAATGCACTTCTTGCAGGCGACCGCAGCATGCTGCGCCGCGCCCTTTCCAACCTGCTGGATAACGCCTTGCGCTATACGCCGGCGGGTGGCGCGATCAAAGTGCTGATTGAGGCTTTGCCGGGCACTGCGCGCATCAGCATCGAGAACACGGGCACGGGAATCCCTGCAGAACTGCTGCCACGCCTGTTTGACCGGTTTTACCGGGCAGATCCGGCACGCCGTGAAGGCAGCAGTGAGCATGCGGGGCTGGGGCTGGCGATCACCCAGTCGATCATTCGTGCCCATGGCGGGCAGATCTGCTGTGAGTCGAAAGAGGGGGTAACGCGGTTTGTCGTGGAGCTGCCAGCAAAGCTGCCCTCACCCCAGCCCTCTCCCGGAGGGAGAGGGAGCTGATTTGTGGCGCTGCGCAGAACTGCTTTTGCCTTTAGTCCCCTCTCCCTCCGGGAGAGGGTTAGGGTGAGGGGCTTTTGCTCTTCAACTTTCAGGAATACCGCAACGCATGGGCCGGTTGAATCTTCGCTGCCCGATACGCCGGATACAGCGTAGCCAGAAAGCTCAGTACAAAGCCCGCACCGCAGATCAGCGCCACATCGCCGCCCTGCAGCTCGGATGGCAGGTTGCTGACAAAATACACGTCGGAACTGAAGATATGCTGCCCGGTCACCCGCTCCATCCAGCCCACCAGTTCACTGACATTCAACGCCGCAATCACCCCCAGCACGCCACCGATCAAGGTGCCGACAATACCGATCACCGTGCCCTGCACCATAAAGATGGCCATGATCTGCCGCGGTGTCGCACCGATGGTGCGCAAGATCGCGATGTCGGCGCCCTTGTCGTTCACCACCATGATCAGCGTGGCGATGATATTGAACGCTGCCACGGCCACGATCATCAGCAACAACAGACCGATCATGGTTTTTTCCATTTTCATGGCGCTGAACAGACTGCCCTGGGTGTGAGTCCAGTCGTCAGCCTTGTAACCATCCCCCAGGCCGGCCGCCACTTGCTGTGAAACCTGCGGTGCCGCGTACAGATCCTTGACCGCCAGGCGCACGCTTTGCACCTGGTTCGGCTCCCAGTGTTGAATGGCTGCAGCATCGGCCATATGGATCAGGCCCATGGTGCCATCCAGTTCAGCACCAACCTTGAAGATACCCACCACATTCAACCGCTGCAGGCGCGGAGTAATGCCACCAGGCGCGGTGCTGGCCTCGGGGACGATCAGGGTGATCTTGTCACCCACGCCCAGACGGAAGCGCCGCGCAACAATATCGCCCAGCACCACACCGTATTCGTCGGCTTTCAAGTCCTGGAGGCTGCCCTGCACGATGTGCTGGGTCACGATCGAGACCTTGCCTTCCTGCTCCGGATCGATGCCGCTGATCTGGATCGGCTGCATCGAGCCTTTATAGGACAGCATGCCGTCCAGCTCGGTAAACGGCACGGCTGCCGTGACCTCGGGGTTTTTCATCGCCGCGTCAGCCACCGGGCGCCAGTCATCGATGGGCTTGACGCCCACGATGGTCGCGTGGGGCACCATGCCGAGGATGCGGTTACTCATTTCACGCTGGAAGCCGTTCATCACCGACAACACCACGATCATCGCCAGCACGCCGAGGGCGAGGCCGATCATCGAGGTCATGGAGATAAACGAAACAAAACGATTGCGGCGCTTGGCGCGGGTATAGCGCGTGCCGATAAAAATCGATAACGGTCTGAACATTCGCGGGCACCGTATAAAAATTGAAGACCTGACGCCCGCTTGCAGGCGTCAGATGCTGGCCAGTCAGATCGTGGTCAGGCGACCTTCCTGAAGGTGCAACACGCGATCCATCTGGCGGGCCAGGTTCATGTCGTGGGTTACCACCAGGAACGCAGTGCGCATTGACGTGCTGAGTTCCAGCATCAGGTCCTGAATGCCCTGGGCCGTGTGCGAGTCGAGGTTGCCGGTGGGCTCATCGAGCATCACCAGCCCCGGCTTGTTGACCAGCGCCCGGGCAATCGCCACACGCTGGCGCTCGCCGCCCGACAGTTCGGCCGGCTTGTGCTCCAGGCGATGACCCAGGCCCACCCGGGTCAGCAGCGCCGTGGCCCGCTCACGCGCCTCGGGGATCGCCGTCTTGCCGATCAACAGCGGCATGCAGACGTTTTCCAGGGCGGTGAACTCGGGCAACAAGTGGTGAAATTGATACACGAAACCCAGCGAGCGGTTGCGCAACAGGCCACGGGCCTTTTCGCCCAGGGCCGATAGCTCTTCACCCGCCAGCCAGACACTGCCACTGGTCGGGGTATCAAGCCCGCCGAGCAGGTTGAGCAAGGTACTTTTACCCGAACCCGAAGTCCCGACGATCGCCACCCGCTCACCAGGGTGCAACTCTAGCTGCAGCCCCGACAGCACCACCACGGATTCCGGGCCTTCCTCGTAGGACTTGCCCAGGTCGCGGCAACTCAACACTGCTTGTTCTTTCATGCCCAACTCACTCATAACGAAGCGCCTGCGCAGGCTGGGTGCGCGCAGCACGCCAGGCCGGGTACAAGGTCGCGAGGAAACTCAGAACCAATGCCGCACCGCACACCATCAACACGTCCTGTGCCTGCAACTGCGAGGGCAGGTAGTCGATGAAATACACGTCGGCATTGAGAAACTTGTGCCCGATCAGGCCTTCAAGGGCCGAGATCGCAGCGCTGACATTGAGCGCAGCAAGCATCCCGACCACCGCGCCGATGGCCGTCCCGACCACACCGATAACGGTGCCCTGCACCATAAAGGTGGCCATGATGGTGCCCGGCGTCGCCCCCAGGGTACGCAGGATGGCGATGTCGCCTTTCTTGTCATTGACCACCATCACCAGCGTGGAAATGATGTTGAACGCGGCCACGGCCACAATCAGCAGCAACAGCAGGCCAATCATGGCTTTTTCCATGCGGATGGCCTGGTACAGGTTGCCGTGGGTACGGGTCCAGTCACGGGCGTAATACTGGCTCTCGCCCAGCTGCTGGGCGATTTCCCAGGCAGTGCGCGGCGCTTCGAACAGGTCATCGAACTTCAGCCGCAGGCCCTGTACCTGGTCAGGTTTCCAGCGCTGCAAACGCGCCAGGTCCTGCAGGTTGGTGATGCCCAGGTAGCCGTCGATCTCACCGGCACCGACATGAAAAATGCCCTGCACGGTAAAACGCTTCATGCGCGGGAACATGCCGGCCGGTGTCACCGTGACTTCCGGCGCAACGAAGGTCAGCTTGTCGCCGACGCTCACACCCAGCTTTTTCGCGGCCTTGTCGCCAATGATGATGCCGAAGCTGCCCGGGGTCAGCGAGTCGAGCTGGCCCTGCTGCATAAACCGGTCAATGATCGAGACATTGCGTTCCTGCGCCGGGTCAATGGCATTGAGCAGGACTTTCTGCACGTTGCCATCATTGGTCAGCAAGCCCTGCATCTGGGTAAACGGCGCAACCGCCTCCACCTTGGGGTTCTGCTTGACCTTGGCCGCCAGGCTTTGCCAGTCACTGATCGGCTGGTCGCCGACGATGGTCGCGTGGGGCACCATGCCCAGCACGCGGGTGCGCATCTCATGATCGAAGCCGTTCATCACCGATAACACGACAATCATCACGACCACGCCAAGGGCGAGCCCGATCATCGAGGTCAGGGAAATAAACGACACAAAATGATTGCGACGCTTTGCACGGGTATAACGCGTGCCGATAAATAAAGAGAGAGGTCTGAACATGTCGGGGCTTGTTCGAGGGAAAAGAAGACGTCCTTGTGGCGGGGCCTGATAAGCAGCTTTACACTCAGACCACAGCCGCCATCATGGGTTCGCCATGTCGACATTAGATGAAGCAGATCGCCGCGAATACTACCGTATCGAGGATATGATCGCACTGGAAATAACCCCGCTGTCGGCCCTCGAAGCCGCGAGCAGTGAAGTGTTGCAGGATGAGTCACCGCTGTTCAATTTGCTCAGCGAATTGCACCTGAGCGAATTCGAGTCCCAGCACTTGCTGCGCCAGATCAGCGAACGCGACCGCACCCTTTCCAGCTACCTTAAAACCCTGAACAAACGTGTCGAACTGCTGAGCCAGATCGTTGCGCAAACGGTGCTGGGTCAGATCGGTGAGTTACAGCCGGTGCAGCTGTCCGAGGGCGGTATCGAATTTCAGCACCCGCACCCCTGCCTGCCTGACAGCCATCTTGCAATCAAGCTGGTATTGATGCCCCAGGCGCTGGGCTTGTTGTTACGCGCCCGCGTCATCGATTGCCAGGCACAGAATGCCGGTTACCGCGTCAACACCGAATTTGAATCCCTGACCGATACACAGCGCCAGTTGCTGGCGCGCTACATTTTGCAAAAACAGGCACAGGCGCGCCGCCTGGCCCGCGAACAACAAACATCCGCGCCCGAGTAAGCACCGGGCCGTGATCACTCTGTACAAGGAGCAAATGTGACCCTGATTTATGGCCATCGCGGCGCCAAAGGCGAAGCACCGGAAAACACCCTTGCCAGCTTTGAGCAATGCCTCAAGCATGGCGTACGGCGCTGTGAGCTCGACCTGCACCTGTCGAAGGACGGTGAGCTGATGGTCATCCACGACCCGACCCTCAAGCGCACCACGGACCGGCGCGGCAAGGTTATCGAGCACACGGCTGCCGACCTGGTGACCTATGACGCGCGCAAGGGTGGCCCGGGCTGGATGCAGCCGTGCCCGATCCCGCGCCTTGAGGAGCTGTTTGAAAAGTGCGACTTCGAGCACTGGCAGCTGGAGGTCAAGAGCGCCTCGCGCACCCGCGCAGCAACCACCGTGCTGGCAATCCGCGAAATGGCGGTACGTCACGGGCTGATGGACAAGGTCACGGTCACGTCAAGCTCGCGTGAGGTGCTCAAGGCTGCGCTGGAGTTGACGCCAGACCTGTCCCGCGGCCTGGTGGCCGAATACGCCTGGCTCGACCCGATCAAGGTCGCCCAGAGTTATGGCTGCGAGATGCTGGCATTGAACTGGACACTGTGCACGCCTGAACGCCTGGAGAAGGCCCAGCGTCAGGGTTTGCATGTGTCGGTATGGACAGTCAACGAACCTGCGCTGATGCGCAGGCTCGCCGACTTCGGCGTAGATAGCCTGATTACAGACTTTCCCGGTTTGGCCACTGCCACCCTCGGGAATAGCTGAAATCGGTCTCCCCGGCCGGCTCAGGCCACCGGCCGGAGCCGCTCAAAAAAGCCGGTTGAGGCCATCGTAGGCGGCTACCCGATAGGCTTCGGCCATGGTCGGGTAGTTGAACGTGGTGTTGACGAAGTACTTCAGGGTATTGAGCTCGCCCGGCTGGTTCATGATCGCCTGGCCGATGTGCACGATCTCTGATGCCTGATAACCGAAGCAGTGAACGCCCAGCACTTCAAGGGTTTCACGGTGGAACAGGATTTTCAGCATGCCCTGGGGCTCGCCGGCAATCTGTGCACGCGCCATGCTCTTGAAAAACGCCTTGCCCACTTCGTACGGCACCTTGGCCTGGGTCAGCTCCTGCTCGTTCTTGCCGATCGAGCTGATCTCCGGAATGGTGTAGATGCCGGTCGGCACGTCATTGACGAAGCGCCAGCTGCCGTTATCAACGATGCTGCCCGCTGCCGAACGCCCCTGGTCGTGGGCGGCACTGGCCAGGCTTGGCCAGCCGATTACATCACCTGCGGCAAAAATGTTCGGCACGGTGGTGCGGTAGTTTTCATCAACCGTGATCTGGCCACGGCCATTGGCCTTGATGCCGATGTTTTCCAGACCCAGCAGATCGGTGTTGCCGGTACGGCCATTGCACCAGAGCAAGGCGTCGGCCTTGATCTTCTTGCCGGACTTGAGATGCAGGATCACGCCGTTTTCGACGCCTTCTACCCGCTCGTACTCTTCGTTGTGGCGTACGGTGATGTTGTTGTTGCTGAAGTGGTAGCTCAGCGCTTGCGAGATCTCGGAATCGAGGAAGCTCAACAGTTGCTCGCGGTTATCCACCAGCTCAATCAACACCCCCAGACCACTGAAGATCGACGCGTATTCGCAGCCGATCACGCCTGCCCCGTAAACAATCAGCTTACGCGGGGTGTGGCCCAGACTGAGGATGGTGTCGCTATCGTAGATACGCGAGTGAGTGAAATCGATATCAGCCGGGCGATACGGGCGCGAGCCGGTGGCGATAATGATTTGCTTGGCCATCAGGGTTTCGACAACGCCGTTGGTGCACACCACTTCGATGGTTTGCTCGTCGGTGAAGCTGCCGGTGCCGAAGAACAGGTCGACGCGATTACGTGCGTAGTAACCGGTGCGCGAAGCCACTTGCTTGGAAATAACCTTCTCGGCACTTTTCAGTACGTCCGGGAACGAGAACCAGCGCGGCTCACCAATGGCCCGAAACATCGGATTGGTGTTGAACTGCATGATCTGGCGAACCGAGTGACGCAAGGCTTTGGACGGGATCGTGCCCAAGTGCGTGCAGTTGCCGCCAACCTGACGCCGGCTATCCACCATTGCCACCTTGCGCCCTGCTTTTGCGGCGTTCATTGCCGCACCTTCTCCTGCCGGGCCGGAACCCAGTACCACTACGTCGTAGTTGTAGACAGCCATGCGTACTCCTCAGAACAGGCCGTGGCACCGCTTTGGGCACCTACGGCTAAATCATGTCGCGGCCAGCGCCATGAAGGATCAAAACGTGGGGCACAGTCTATAGAAGCCTGAACGCCGCGAACATTAACCCTTGGTCTGGTCGTTGGCTATTTTTGTGTTCACTACATCTCATCGCGCGCGAGAGCCTGCCTAGCAGCTGCCGCACACTTAGCAAAACTGGCATAACCTCTAACAACCCATCGATCAGAGCCATCCACCATGCGCCAGTTGTTGATCGTATTGTTGCTGCTTTACTCCACCACCAGCCTGGCCGATGAGTCCGCTCGGCTAAAAGAAGCCAACTTTCCCGCCCAATGGCGCGATGGCACGCAACTCATGGAACGAAAAGGCCAGATCGTGCTGACCTACCTCTGGGCCGATATCTATGCCGCAGCCCTTTTCACCCAGCCAGGCATCCAACCGCAACAGGCCTTTGACGAACAGCGCGAGCTGCGCCTTGAGCTGTTCTATCTGCGCGATCTGGAGCACAGCGATATCACCCGGGCCTCGGCCACCATCCTCAAGCGCCAGCAACCGGCAGCCACCCTGGCTCGCCTCGACGCCCCGCTAAAACAACTTCAGACCAGTTTTGGCGATATCAAACGCGGCGATCGCTACGCCCTGGACTACAACCCGCAACGCGGGCTGAAGCTGGAGCGCAATGGTCAGGTCATTTTCACCAGCCAGAATCATCAACTGGCCAAAATCTACCTGGGCATCTGGCTCGCACCCGAAGGTCTGCCCGACCCACTGCGCCTGAGCCTGCTTGCGCAAAGGCCCTAGCCCGGCCGTGTAGCGCCAACAAATGTTGCCTACACACTTTGTTACACATATGGTTACAAAACTGTTTTGCGCAATGGCGCAGGTCATTGCCTGGCAGTGTGGACGAGTAAAAACACGGATAACGCATAAAAACAGATAAGAGCGGGTGATTTCTGATGGCCTCCAGTACGGGCAAAGGCAAGGCGATTTTTCGCGTTGTCAGCGGTAACTTCCTAGAGATGTTCGACTTTATGGTCTTTGGCTTTTACGCCACGGCCATTGCCAAAACCTTCTTCCCAACCGATAGCGCTTTTGCCTCACTGATGCTCGCCCTGGCCACCTTCGGTGCCGGTTTTCTCGCGCGCCCGCTGGGTGCGATTTTTCTCGGTGCCTATATTGACCGCCACGGCCGTCGCAAGGGCCTGATCATTACCCTGGCCCTGATGGCCATGGGTACCGTACTCATCGCCTGCGTGCCGGGCTACGCCACCCTGGGTGTTGCCGCACCCCTGCTGGTGTTGCTCGGGCGCTTGCTGCAAGGTTTTTCGGCAGGCGTGGAACTGGGCGGGGTGTCGGTGTACCTGGCAGAAATCGCCACACCGGGCCGCAAGGGTTTCTTCGTCAGCTGGCAGTCGGCTAGCCAGCAGGCTGCCGTGGTGTTCGCAGGGTTGCTGGGGGTTGGTCTCAACCATTGGCTAAGCCCTGAAGAAATGGGTGAATGGGGCTGGCGGATTCCGTTTCTGCTGGGTTGCATGATCGTGCCGGTGATCTTTGTGATCCGCCGCTCGATGGAAGAAACTCCTGAGTTCGAAGCCCGCAAACATCACCCTACCCTGCGTGAAATCCTTCGCTCAGTCGGTCAGAACTTTGGCTTGGTGCTGGGTGGCATGGCCCTGGTGGTGATGACTACCGTGTCGTTCTATCTGATCACTGCCTATACCCCGACCTTCGGCAAGGCCGAGCTGCATCTGTCGGACTTCGATGCCTTGCTGGTCACAGTGTGCATTGGCCTGTCGAACTTTTTCTGGCTGCCGGTCATGGGCTCGCTGTCGGACAAGATCGGGCGTAAACCGCTGCTGCTGGGTGCGACCATCCTGGCGATCCTGACCGCCTACCCGGCGTTGTCCTGGCTGGTGGCCAACCCGAGCTTCAGTCATCTGCTGATTGTCGAACTGTGGCTGTCGTTCCTGTATGGCTCGTACAACGGCGCGATGGTGGTTGCCCTGACCGAAATCATGCCAGTTGAAGTGCGCACCACCGGTTTCTCCCTGGCCTACAGCCTGGCGACCGCCACTTTTGGTGGCTTTACTCCGGCGGCTTGCACTTACCTGATTCATGCCCTGGACAACAAGGCCGCCCCCGGTCTGTGGCTGACCGGGGCGGCGATACTGGGCCTGATTGCGACCGTGGTGTTGTTCCGTGGCAATCAGCATCAGTTGCGTACGGCGCAATCGGCGGTGGCGGGTAATGCCTGACCCCTGTGGGAGCGGGCTTGCCCGCGATGCCAGCAACGCGGTCTGACTGAACAACCGCGCCGATCCCATCGCGAGCAAGCCCGCTCCCACAGGTTTCCTGCACAAACAAAAACGCCCCGACAAGTCGGGGCGTTTTCAGTTGCGGCGGTTGCTTAGCGCGGGAACGCTGGCGGGTTGACCCCGGCCATGTCTTCCATCACGCGTACTACCTGGCAGCTGTAACCGAATTCGTTGTCGTACCACACGTACAGCACAACGCGGTTGTCATTGCAGATCGTCGCTTCAGCATCCACCACACCGGCGTGACGCGAACCCACGAAGTCAGTGGACACCACTTCCTGGGAGCTGACGAAGTCGATTTGCTTGTGCAGATCGGAGTGCAGAGCCATGTGACGCAGGTACTCGTTCATTTCTTCACGGGTAGCCGGCTTCTCAAGGTTCAGGTTGAGGATGGCCATCGACACGTTCGGCGTCGGCACACGGATCGCGTTACCGGTCAGCTTGCCGGCCAGCTCAGGCAATGCCTTGGCAGCAGCGGTAGCAGCACCGGTCTCGGTGATCACCATGTTCAGCGCAGCGCTACGACCACGGCGGTCGCCCTTGTGGAAGTTGTCGATCAGGTTCTGGTCGTTGGTGTACGAGTGAACCGTTTCAACGTGACCATTGACGATGCCGAACTTGTCGTTGACAGCCTTGAGCACCGGCACGATGGCGTTGGTGGTGCAGGATGCCGCCGAAACGATCTTGTCGTCTGCGGTGATTTCGCCGTGGTTGATGCCGTGAACAATGTTCTTCAGCTTGCCCTTGCCCGGAGCGGTCAGGACCACGCGATCGATACCAGGGCACTGCAAGTGCTGGCCCAGGCCATCGGCATCACGCCATACACCGGTGTTGTCCACCAGCAGGGCGTTCTGGATACCGTACTGGGTGTAGTCCACTTCGGTAGGGTTTTTCGCGTAGATAACCTGAATCAGGTTGCCGTTGGCGGTGATGGTGTTGTTGGCTTCATCGACCACGATGGTGCCATCGAACGGGCCATGCACCGAGTCACGACGCAGCAGGCTGGCACGCTTGACCAGATCGTTGTCGGCGCCTTTGCGCACAACGATGGCACGCAGACGCAGACCGTCGCCACCACCGGTTTTTTCAATCAGGATGCGTGCCAGCAGACGGCCGATACGACCGAAGCCGTACAGCACAACGTCAGTACCTTTACGTGCAGAAGCGTTTTGCTGACCCACAACATCGGCCAGTTCTTCGCGCACAAACTGCTCAGCCGTGCGGCCATTGCCTTCGGCCTTGAACTTCACGGCCAGCTTGCCCAGGTCTACCGAAGCAGCGCCGAGCTTGAGCTCGCTCATTGCCTTGAGCAACGGGAAAGTTTCGTGCACGGACAATTCGATATCATCGGACTGACGATGGCGAGCAAAGCGGTGAGCCTTGAGAATCGCAATGACTGAACGGTTGATCAGGCTGCGGCCATAGATCGAGCTAACCACATTGTTATTGCGGTAAAGCTGACCGATAAGCGGAATCATCGCTTCTGCGAGTGCTTCACGGTCGATCCATTCACCAAGACACTGGTCGGGCTTCTGAGTCACGGGAACCTTCCACATGTAGGGGCTGAAAAAAGGGGCTACATTATGCCGCTGCGCCCATGCAGGGGCAATGCACGCCTGTCATACGCCGTTACTGAAACGATTAAGCATCAACAAATATAGGCGAAAAATTTTATAACAACTGCCATTTCATCAGTCTGCTGCCCTTGCACAGCCCCTTTGGCACCCCCATGTCAGTGTTATGCGCTGATTTGCGCCGCTGTTAAAGGCTGCAACTGACAGCCAGCCCCTTGGCCCGTTACAATCGCCAACTTTGTCGCAACGCTTGGAGCTCAACCTTCCGTGCCCGTCCTGCGTCTACCGAAACTCCCTGCCACGGCAGGTAAACAGCATTGGAGCAATCTGCCCGGTGCCGCCCTGAGCCTCGCGATTGCCGAGGCTGCCAGCGCCGCCAGGCGCTTCACCCTGCTCCTGACCGCTGACAGCCAAAGCGCCGAGCGTCTTGAGCAGGAACTGAGATTCTTTGCCCCTGACTTGCCGGTACTGCATTTTCCCGACTGGGAAACCCTGCCTTACGATCTGTTCTCGCCGCACCAGGACATCATCTCCCAGCGTATCGCCAGCCTGTACCGGCTGCCGGAACTGAGTCATGGTGTTTTGGTAGTGCCGGTGACCACCGCCCTACATCGCCTGGCCCCGACCAAGTTCCTGCTCGGCAGCAGCCTGGTGCTGGACATCGGCCAGAAGCTGGATGTGGAGCAAATGCGTACCCGGCTTGAGGCCAGTGGCTATCGCTGCGTCGATACGGTGTATGAACATGGCGAGTTCGCCGTGCGCGGCGCGTTGATCGACCTGTTCCCGATGGGCAGCAAACTGCCTTACCGGATCGACCTGTTCGACGACGAAATCGAGACCCTGCGCACCTTCGACCCCGAGACCCAGCGCTCGATCGACAAGGTTGAGTCGGTGCGCCTGCTGCCGGCACGTGAGTTCCCGCTGCAAAAAGACGCGGTGACCCGGTTCAAGGCGCGCTTTCGCGAGCGTTTTGATGTCGACTTCCGTCGCTGCCCGATCTTTCAGGACTTGAGCAGCGGCATTACACCCGCGGGTATCGAGTACTACCTGCCGCTGTTTTTCGATGAAACCTCGACCCTGTTCGACTATTTGCCGGCTGACACGCAAGTATTCTCGCTGCCAGGCATCGAGCAGGCCGCCGAGAATTTCTGGTCTGACGTACGCAACCGCTACGAAGAGCGCCGTATCGATCCGTCGCGACCACTGTTACCGCCTGCCGAGCTGTTCCTGCCGGTTGAAGACTGCTTCGCCCGCCTGAAAAACTGGCCGCGGGTGGTCGCCAGCCAGGATGACATCGACACCGGCAGCAGCCGTGAACGCTTCCCGGCGCAACCGCTGCCCAACCTGGCCATCGAAGCCAAGGCCAACCAGCCATTGGCGGCTTTGTCCGGTTTCCTTGAGCAGTTTGATGGCCGCGTGCTGTTTACCGCCGAATCGGCCGGTCGCCGCGAAGTACTGCTCGAACTGCTGGAACGCTTGAAGCTGCGCCCCAAAACAGTCGACAGCTGGCCGGACTTCGTCGCCAGCAAACACCGCCTGGCGATTACTATCGCCCCGCTGGATGAAGGCCTGCTGCTGGAGGATCCAGCGCTGGCGCTGATCGCCGAAAGCCCGTTGTTCGGCCAGCGCGTGATGCAGCGCCGGCGCCGGGAAAAACGCGCCGATGCCAACAACGATGCGGTGATCAAGAACCTCACCGAGTTGCGCGAAGGCGCACCCGTTGTGCATATCGACCACGGCGTAGGTCGCTATCAGGGCCTGGCCACACTTGAAGTCGACAATCAGGTGGCCGAGTTCCTGACCCTGGAATACGCCGAAGGCGCCAAGCTCTATGTGCCGGTGGCCAACCTGCACCTGATCGCCCGCTATACCGGCAGCGATGATGAACTGGCGCCGCTGCACCGCCTGGGCTCGGAAACCTGGCAAAAGGCCAAGCGCAAGGCCGCCGAACAAGTGCGTGACGTGGCTGCCGAGCTGCTCGACATCTACGCTCGTCGTGCAGCCCGCGAAGGTTATGCATTTGCCGATCCGAAAGCGGATTACGCAACGTTCAGTGCCGGCTTCCCGTTTGAAGAAACCCCGGACCAGCAAACCACCATCGAAGCCGTACGCGCCGACATGCTGTCGCCCAAGCCCATGGATCGTCTGGTGTGTGGCGACGTGGGCTTCGGCAAGACCGAAGTGGCCATGCGCGCGGCCTTTATTGCGGTGCATGGCGGCCGTCAGGTGGCCATTTTGGTACCCACCACCCTGCTCGCCCAGCAGCACTACAACAGCTTCCGCGACCGTTTTGCCGACTGGCCGGTAACGGTCGAGGTGATGAGCCGCTTCAAGTCGGCCAAAGAGATCAACCAGGCAGTCGCCGACCTGGCCGAAGGCAAGATCGATATCGTCATCGGCACCCATAAGCTGCTGCAGGACGATGTCAAAATCAAAAACCTGGGCCTGGTGATCATCGACGAAGAACACCGCTTCGGCGTGCGCCAGAAAGAACAGCTCAAGGCCTTGCGCAGTGAAGTCGACATCCTGACCCTCACCGCCACGCCGATCCCGCGTACGCTGAACATGGCCGTGTCAGGCATGCGCGACCTGTCGATCATCGCCACGCCGCCGGCGCGCCGGCTGTCGGTGCGCACCTTCGTCATGGAACAGAACAAAAGCACCGTCAAAGAGGCGTTGCTGCGTGAGTTGCTGCGCGGCGGGCAGGTCTACTACCTGCACAACGACGTTAAAACCATCGAGAAATGTGCGGCCGAACTGGCCGAGCTGGTGCCTGAAGCACGGATCGGCATCGGCCACGGGCAAATGCGCGAACGCGAACTCGAACAGGTGATGAGTGACTTCTATCACAAGCGCTTCAACGTCCTGATCGCCTCGACCATCATCGAGACCGGGATCGACGTGCCGAGCGCCAACACCATCATCATCGAGCGCGCCGACAAGTTCGGCCTGGCACAGTTGCACCAGTTGCGCGGCCGCGTCGGACGCAGTCACCACCAGGCCTATGCCTACCTGCTGACGCCACCGCGCCAGCAGATTACCGGGGACGCGCAAAAACGCCTGGAAGCCATCGCCAACACCCAAGACCTGGGTGCCGGCTTTGTCCTGGCCACCAACGACCTTGAAATCCGTGGCGCGGGCGAGTTACTGGGGGATGGTCAAAGCGGCCAGATTCAGGCGGTTGGTTTTACCCTGTACATGGAAATGCTCGAACGTGCGGTCAAGTCGATCCGCAAGGGCGAGCAACCCAACCTCGACCAGCCGCTGGGCGGCGGCCCGGAAATCAACCTGCGAGTACCTGCGCTGATTCCCGAGTCGTATCTGCCGGATGTGCATGCGCGACTGATCCTCTACAAGCGTATTGCCTCGGCAACCGATGAAGAGGGCCTCAAGGACTTGCAGGTCGAGATGATCGACCGCTTCGGCCTGCTCCCCGAGCCGACCAAGAACCTGGTACGCATCACCCTGCTCAAATTGCAGGCCGAGCAACTAGGCATCAAAAAAGTCGACGCCGGCCCGCAGGGCGGGCGCATCGAGTTTGCCGCCGACACCCCGGTTGACCCGATGGTGCTGATCAAATTGATCCAGGGCCAACCCAACCGCTACAAATTCGAAGGCGCGACCCTGTTCAAATTCATGGTACCCATGGAACGCCCGGAAGAACGCTTCAATACCATTGAAGCGCTGTTCGAGCGCCTGACGCCGAAGTCTTCCTGAATGAAAAACCCATGCCCCTGAACCCCACCGACCGACTGACCCAGCCGCTGGCACCAAGCTGGGTCAGTCGCTTCAAGGAACAAAGCCTTGAGCGTGGCCGCCGCTACGCCAAGGAAAATCGGGTCAGGATCGCCCAGATCGGCGACAAGCTGATTACTGCCAGCTGTCAGGGCTCTGGCGAAAACATCTACCGACAGACCATTCAGTTGCGTGAGTCGGCCAAAAGCACCTTGCTGCTGGTCAGCGCCCACTGTACCTGCCCGGTGCGGGTTAATTGCAAGCACACCGCAGCCGTCTTACTGAAGATTGAAGAAACCTTGAACTACCCCGCCGCTGCTCAGGATGCCGAGCTTCTGGAAAAACTCCAGGCCGTACTCGACTCACGTCGCCCCAACAATCTGCCAGAACAGCTGGTCGAGGACGTCCAGCCAGTACCGCGACTGTGGCTGGCCAGTGCCGAATTCAGCGCTTTCGAGCCGCGCAACGGCAAAATGCAGCGCTATATCCAGCACCGCGCCGCCCTGTCGTTCAACTACCTGGACCAGTACGTGAGCGGGCAAAAAAACGCTGACATCCTGCTGCGCCAGGAACAGCAAACCCTGCGCATCAAGCGCAAGCCCGAGGTCGAAAACCTTTACCGCGAACAACTGCGCAGCCTGGGCTTTAAAATTGCCACGCGCCAGAGCAAGGCACTACCGGAAAGCGCCGGCGAGCTGTTTGAGCTGGTCAATGACAGTGCCTGGCTGAATTTCACCCTCAACCAGTTGCAAGGCCTGGCCGAAAAGGGCTGGGAGTTGCAGATCGATGAAGGTTTCGGCTTTGACCTGACCCCGGTAGAAGACTGGTATGCCACTGTCGACGAAGCCCCGGAGCGCGACTGGTTTGACCTGGAGCTGGGGATTATCGTCAACGGCCAGCACCTGAGCCTGCTGCCGATACTGCTCAACCTGATGCGCTCCCACAGCGACATCCTCAACCCGGAAAAACTCGCCCGGCGCAGGGACGACGAACTGATCCTGGTGAATATTCCGGCCAACCCTGCCAGCGGCCATGGTCCGCTGCAGGTTGCGCTGCCGTACGGGCGGCTGAAACCGGTACTGGCCACTCTGGACGAGTTTTATCTGGGCGAGCCGGACGCCACTTCTCTGCGGATCAAAAGTGCTGACGCGCCGCGGCTCAACGCCCTGGATGCACTCCCCCTGCGCTGGGAAGGTGGCGAGCAGATTCGCGGCTTCGCCCAGCGCCTGCGAGATATCAAGAATTTCAGCGTCGAAGCCCCCGAAGGGCTCAATGCCAACCTGCGCCCCTATCAGCTCGAAGGCCTGAGCTGGATGCAGTCATTGCGTCAGCTGGAAGTGGGCGGCGTGCTGGCCGATGACATGGGCCTGGGCAAAACCCTGCAGACCCTGGCGCATATCTTGTGCGAAAAAAATGCCGGCCGCCTTGATCGCCCGGCCATGATTGTGATGCCCACCAGCCTGATCCCCAACTGGCTCGACGAAGCGGCGCACTTTACGCCGCAGCTCAAGGTACTGGCGCTGTATGGCGCCACACGCAAAAAATATTTCGCGCACCTCAACGACTACGACGTGATCCTGACCACCTACGCCTTGCTGCCCAAGGACATCGAGCATCTGGCAAAACTGCCGCTGCACCTGCTGGTGCTGGACGAAGCACAGTACATCAAGAACCCCGGCAGCAAGGCCACCCAGGCCGCCTGCGAGCTGGTTGCCCGCCAGCGCCTGTGCCTGAGTGGTACCCCGCTGGAGAACCACCTGGGTGAGCTGTGGTCACTGTTCCACTTCCTGCTGCCCGGCTGGCTGGGCGACGTCAAGACTTTCAATCGCGACTACCGGGTGCCCATTGAACGCCAGGGCAGCAACGAGCGCCTGCAGCATCTCAATGCGCGGATCAAACCGTTCTTGCTGCGCCGCACCAAGGAGCAGGTCGCTACCGAACTGCCGCCCAAGACCGAAATCATCCACTGGGTGGACCTCAACGAAGCCCAACGCGACGTATACGAAGCCATGCGCCTGGCGATGGACAAAAAGGTTCGCGACGAAATCACCCGCAAGGGCGTGGGACGCAGCCAGATAATTATCCTCGAAGCGCTGCTCAAACTGCGCCAGGTATGTTGCGACCTGCGCTTGGTCAGCGACACCCCGCCGAAAAAAGGCAGCACCTCGGGCAAGCTCGACAGCCTGATGCTGATGCTCGAAGAGCTGTTTGCCGAAGGCCGACGCATCCTGCTGTTTTCGCAGTTCACTTCGATGCTGGGGCTGATCGAGGCCGAGCTGAAAAAGCGCAAGGTGCCCTACGCCATCCTCACCGGGCAAACCCGGGACCGACGTACACCGGTCAAGGACTTCCAGAGCGGCAAGCTGCAGATTTTTCTGATTAGCCTCAAGGCGGGTGGTGTAGGCCTGAACCTTACCGAGGCCGACACGGTGATTCACTACGACCCTTGGTGGAACCCGGCGGCAGAAAACCAGGCCACTGACCGCGCCTATCGTATAGGCCAGGAAAAACCGGTGTTTGTGTACAAAATGATTGCCCGCGGCACTGTGGAAGAAAAAATCCAGCATTTGCAGCAGGAAAAGTCAGATTTGGCGGCAGGCGTACTGGACGGACGCGTCGCAGGGGACTGGAAACTGCAGGATGACGACATCGACGCATTGTTTGCGCCGTTGCCGCCTAAAACTGAAAAGCGCTGAAAATTGACGCAACTTGCGGCTTGATTCTGTAGCAGCTGCCGAGCTCCGCGAGGCTGCGTTCGGCGGCTGCTACGGACTTGATTAGCCCGCCAGCACCCGCGCCAACGTCGCTTTTACCTTGCCCATACCCTCATGCAGCGCCTGCTCGATTTCGGCCATGGTGATAATCGCTGTCGACTTGCCCGCTGCCGGGTTGACCACCAGCGCCAGGCACGCGTAATCCAGTTCCAGCTCGCGGGCCAGTGCCGCTTCCGGCATGCCGGTCATGCCCACGATGTCGCAACCGTCACGTTCAAGACGGGCGATTTCTGCCACTGTCTCAAGACGCGGGCCCTGAGTAGCGGCATAAACACCATGACTGCTGTAGGAGCAGCCCTCGGCCGCCAATGCGCCAATCAATTGCTCGCGCAACGATTCGGTGTAGGGATAGCTGAAGTCGATATGGGTCACCTGCTCCAGATCACCGGCAAAAAAAGTATGCTCGCGGCCACTGGTGTAGTCGATCAACTGATGAGGCACACAAAAATGCCCGGTGCCCATCGCCATATGAATCCCGCCCACGGCATTTACCGCGAGAATCGCTTCGGCCCCGGCCTGCTTCAGCGCCCACAGGTTGGCGCGGTAGTTGACCTGATGCGGAGGCACCCGGTGCGGATGGCCGTGACGGGCCAGGAACAACACTTCGCGGCCGCCAAACTCACCGATCTGGATATCTGCCGAGGTCGGCCCGTAGGGCGTGTCCAGCGCCAGCGCGCGGCTGATGGTCAACCCTTCCAGCTGGGTAAGGCCCGTACCGCCGATAATTGCGTAAACCGTCATTGAGGCAGATCCCTTAATCAATTAATTGAGCATCTTTGAGTGCGCCCATCGCCACCAGCCAGCGCGGGCTCTGGCGATAATCGGTACTGGCCCAGGCCTGGCCACGCATGCGCGCAATCCGTGGCGATGGCGTAACTTTCAAGCGCTGCGCAGCACTGAGTGCCAGCTCTGCCGCGGCGCGGTCGTTGCATACCAGGCCCATGTCGCAACCGGCCGACAAGGCAGCCTCGATACGACTGGCGGCATCACCCACCACATGAGCACCAGCCATCGACAGGTCGTCACTGAAAATAACACCATCAAATTGCAGTTCACCGCGCAGGATGTCCTGCAGCCAGCGCCGGGAAAAACCTGCGGGCTGGCTGTCGACTTGCGGATAGATCACATGGGCCGGCATGACCGCCGCCAGTTGCTTGCTCAAACGGGCAAACGGCACCAGGTCATGGGCACGGATCTGCTCCAGGCTGCGCTCATCCGTAGGGATGGCTACATGAGAGTCAGCTTCAGCCCACCCGTGCCCCGGAAAGTGCTTGCCGGTGGCAGCCATGCCCGCGTCGTTCATCCCGCGAATGAATGCCCCGGCCAATACAGCGGCGCGCTCGGGGTCACCCTCGAACGAGCGGCTGCCGACCACAGCACTGCGCTGATAGTCCAGGTCCAGAACCGGGGCAAAGCTCAAGTCCAGCCCCACCGCCAGCACTTCAGTGGCCATGATCCAGCCACATTGCTCGGCCAGGTACTCGGCATTGGGGTTGTCGGCAATGGCGCGCATGGCAGGCAGGCGCACAAAGCCCTGACGCAGGCGCTGCACGCGGCCACCTTCCTGATCGACCGCCAGCAGCAGGTCCGGTCGTATGGCCCGAATAGAAGCACTCAACTCACGCACCTGGCGCGGGTGCTCGATATTGCGTGCAAAGATGATCAATCCGCCCACTTCAGGCTGGCGCAGCAATTGCCGGTCTTCAGCCGTCAGCCAGGTACCGGCGACGTCCACCATCAAGGAGCCTTGCAAGGCAGAACTCATGGGAAATCCTTTAGAAAGAGAGAGCGCTTGTTAACCGGTCCGGATACGCAGGCACGGGCCTGCGCACCGCACTCCAGAGAGGCGGCGGCGAATTGGCAGACGGGAACAAGACAGGGCTGGGCATGACAGCTAGCTTAGCGGATCAAAGCTGCCGCGCCCACCCGCAGCGGGTCAAACCTTGACGCTGACCGGTGCAGTTTTACTGCGAGGACGCATCTGCGCACTGGCCATGGCCGGATCGCTGACGCCGCTCTGGGCACGCATGCCGGCGGCGAGAAACGGCACCATCAGGCGCATCACCTGCTCGATCGAGGTGTTAACGCCAAAATCGGTCTCGGCAATGGCACGCAGCGCCTTGATCCCCGACATGCTGAAGGCCGCCGCGCCGAGCATGAAATGCACGCGCCAGAACAGCTCGATGGGCGGGATCTGCGGAGCCGCTTCATTGACCAGCAGCATATAGCGGCGGAACACCTTGCCGTACATGTCTTCAAGATAGCGGCGCAAGTGGCCCTGGCTCTGGCTGAAGGCCAGACCCAGCAAACGCATGAAGATCGACAGGTCGTTGCCACTGCGTGGCTGAATCACCAGCGCCTGCTCGACCAGCATCTCCAGCAACTCCTCAAGAGTCGGGCGATTCTCCGGCTTGCCCTGACGGCGCTCCAGCTCACGGTCCAGGTTGGCGCAGAAAGGCCCCAGGAAGCGTGAGAACACCGCCTGGATCAGCGCTTTCTTTGAACCAAAATGGTAATTGACCGCCGCCAGATTGACCCCGGCCTTGCTGGTAATCAGCCGCAATGAAGTTTCAGCAAACCCTTTTTCCGCGAACAGCTGCTCGGCAGCATCAAGGATACGTTCAACGGTTTCCGACTGGGCCATGACTACTCCGCCTGACAAACATTTAAACACTTGTTTGAAACATACGTTTCAGCCAGTCAAAAGTCAAGATGACCTATTCGTTTTGCGACCGGTCGGTTTCGCATTTAACCACAGCCTCGGCCAGCCCGGCCCCAACTGATAAGGTACGGGCCACAGCGCTTATCGACGACCGTCCAGCGGACTGCCGGAAATGGATGATTGCCAATACGCCTTCACTGTATATAATCCCAGTCACTGTATAAAAAGACAGAGCGATCATCATGTTAAAACTGACGCCACGCCAAGCTGAGATCCTGGCTTTCATCAAGCGATGCCTGGATGACAACGGATACCCGCCCACCCGTGCCGAGATCGCACAGGAATTGGGCTTCAAGTCACCCAACGCTGCCGAAGAGCACCTCAAGGCCCTGGCCCGCAAGGGTGCCATCGAGATGACCCCTGGGGCTTCACGAGGCATTCGCATTCCCGGCTTCGAAGCCAAGGCTGACGAATCCACCCTGCCCATCATCGGCCGGGTTGCTGCCGGTGCGCCGATCCTGGCGCAGGAACACGTTGAAGAGTCCTGCAACATCAACCCGACCTTCTTCCATCCGCGAGCTGATTACTTGCTGCGCGTACAGGGCATGAGCATGAAGGACGTCGGCATCTTCGATGGCGACCTGCTGGCTGTGCATACCTGCCGCGAAGCGCGCAACGGCCAGATCGTGGTAGCCCGCATCGACGACGAAGTGACCGTAAAACGCTTCAAGCGTGAAGGCAGCAAAGTCTGGCTTATCGCTGAAAATCCGGATTTTGCCCCTATTGAAGTCAATCTCAAGGAGCAGGAACTGGTTATTGAAGGCCTGAGCGTCGGCGTTATTCGCCGCTAATAGGAGGCGTCATGCAGTTCCCCCACACACCGCTGCCCGCACAACTGACCCTGTTCGAGGCGTTCATGGCACAGCCCATGGCCCCTGCGATCAAGGACGTGCTCGAATCACCCTGGAGCGCCGAACCTGAAGTCTTCAGTGAGCTGTCGCTACGCGGTGCTGCCGGAAACTGCCTGAACCTGCTTGCCCCCATGCTGCGCGAACTGAGCGAGCAGCAAAACGCCCGCTGGTTGACCCTTATCGCACCACCGGCCAGCCTGACCCAAAGCTGGCTGCGCGATGCAGGGCTGAACCGCGAGCGAATTTTGCTGCTGCAGCCCAACGGCAATAAAAGCGCGTTGCAGCTCACCTGCGAAGCGCTACGCCTGGGCCGCAGCCACACCGTTGTCAGCTGGATCAACCCGCTGAACAGCGCTGCACGCCAACAGTTGATCAGCGCAGCCCGCACCGGTCACGGGCAAAGCCTGAATATTCGCCTGGGCTAAACAAGCAACGCTGCCACAGGGCCAGTGCAGAATGCACTTGCCTGGCTGCGGCACAGGGTTGCGGGGCGATTAATGAAGAATGCGCGGCCCGTCGTCTTTTTCCAGCTCGCCTTCTGCCAGCCGACCCGCCATTTGCACGCCGACGCTGAGCATGGCCTTGGCCACCTCTACGTGCTGACCCTGAAGAAAAGCCTTGGCATCTTCAGAAAAATTCAGCGTGACCAAAGACCCTTCGTCCTCAGCACGGCGCAACTCGATGCGGCCGTCTGGCAACTCGACAATTTCTAGAAAGGACGTTGGCATATAAATTTGTTCTCCACGAAAGCGTGGGAGTATATCAGCCATCCTATGGGAAATTCCCAGGATCTGTGCGCTTTGTACTACAGACTGATGAATGACTGTACCGTTTCGCTTATGACCCTCAGCACTCATTGAGTCCATCACGGAACCGAATGGCCAGCGCCTTGAGATTCTGGCGCCACTCTTCCATGGTTTCGCGGCTTAGCTCATGTGGCGCCTCGTCCTCCAGGCTGACCGTATCGATCAAAGGCTGGAATACATCTGCCTTGACCTTTTTCGGCGCCTGCAGCGGCTGATACAGCGCTGCATGGGTGGCCACCAGCTGCGCCAGCCAGGTTTGCGGCGCGCAAGCCAGCTCGACCAGCTCTGCCAGTTCAGGGATGGCTTTCTCGTCCAGCACCTGCCGGGTGAGCAACAACTCAACCCGTGGTGCGCTGGCTTGTGACAGGCGATAAAAGCCTGCAATTTCATGACACAGGCCTAGCAAGGCACCATATAAATGGAATACCGCCGCCTCGCGCTCGGCCTGAACCAGCGCCTGGGCATTCATGGCCCGACCTTCGCTCGCCTTGTTCATGGCCTCCAGGGCCAGACCGGCGAAATAGATCTTCTGATTGGTGCGGGTATAGAGTTCGTGAGCCATGCGGGCGCTCCACAGCGGATGGGTAAAGGCAGGTCGTGCAGTCTCAGGGATCAGGGCGTGCTGGCGCAAGGCCCACGTTCCCTAGCGTCACGTGCCATCGCGAGCAAGCCCGCTCCCACAAAAAGTGCTCCAGCGGCGACAACCACGACCGGAACCGGCAAAAAAAAACCGCGCAAGGCATGCAGCCCTTGCGCGGTTTTTTATTCAGCTATCAGCTCGGGTCAGGCGTCTTTGTCTTTACGCTTGTCTTCAACCTTCCAGCTCTTGCCATCGTAGAACGCACGCCAGCCAGTCGGCTTGCCATCCACTTCGGTCTGTACGTACTGCTCTTTGGTTTTGCGACTGTAGCGAATCACCGCCGGGCGACCATCCGGGTCTTTCTTCGGTGCTTCACACAGGAAATGGTACTTGGGATCGATCTCGTCCTTGTGCGGAATGATTTCAATCACCAGCGGCGCTCGGGTCTCGCGGTTCTTGGGGAACTGGCTGGCCGCCAGGAACAACCCCGAAGCGCCGTCACGCAGGATATACGTGTCGTTGACCTTCTCGCACTTGAGCTCCGGCATCTTCACCGGATCCATTTTCGGCGGCGCCGCTTCACCGCTTTTCAGCAGTTTGCGGGTGTTTTTGCATTCGGCATTGGTACAGCCGAAGAACTTGCCGAAACGACCGGTTTTGAGCTGCATCTCGCTGCCGCACTTGTCGCATTCAAGGCTCGGCCCTTCGTAGCCCTTGATCCGGTAGTTGCCTTCCTCGATCTCGTAGCCAACGCAATCCGGGTTGTTACCGCAGATATGCAGTTTGTGCTTCTCGTCCAGCAGGTAAGCGTCCATGGCCGTGCTGCAAATCGGGCAACGGTGCTTGCCCAGCAGTACCAGCGACTCGGATTCACCTTCGTCGTCGGCGGCAATTTCATCGCCCGGCACCAGGTTGACCGTGGCCTTGCAGCGTTCTTTCGGCGGCAGACTGTAGCCCGAGCAACCCAGGAATACGCCGGTCGATGCCGTACGAATCTGCATCGGACGACCACATTCCTTGCACGGAATATCTGTCATGACTGGCTGGTTGGCGCGCATGCCACCTTCCGGCGCAGCAGCAACTTCAAGCTTCTTCTTGAAGTCGCCGTAGAACTCGTCCAGGACGTTTTTCCAGTCGCGCTCACCTTGCGCAACGTCATCGAGGTTCTCTTCCATGCCGGCGGTAAAACCGTAGTCCATCAGGTCGGAGAAGCTTTCAGACAGGCGCTCGGTAACGATATCGCCCATTTTTTCGGAGTAGAAACGGCGGTTGTGCAACGCCACGTAACCACGATCCTGAATGGTCGAGATAATCGCCGCATAGGTCGAAGGACGACCGATACCGCGTTTTTCCATCTCTTTTACCAGGCTGGCCTCGGAGTAACGCGCAGGTGGCTTGGTGAAGTGCTGGCTCGGATCGAGCTCGATCAACTTGAGCTTATCGCCCTGGGCCATGTCCGGCAGCACGTCGTCGTCGCCCGGCTTGGCAATTTGCGGCATCACACGGGTGTAACCGTCGAATTTGAGGATGCGACCTTTGGCACGCAGCTCAAAATCACCGGCCGCCACAGTGACGGTGGTCGACAGGTATTTGGCCGGCAGCATCTGGCATGCCACGAATTGGCGCCAGATCAGCTCGTAAAGGCGCTCAGCGTCGCGCTCCATGCCCGTCAGCTTGCTCGGGTGCATGTTGACGTCGGAAGGACGAATCGCTTCGTGAGCCTCCTGTGCGCCTTCCTTGCTGCTGTACACGTTGGCTGCCGGCGGCAGGTAGTCCGCGCCGAACTCGCCTTCAATGTAGGTGCGTGCCATTTCGACCGCATCGGCCGACAGGTTGGTGGAGTCGGTACGCATGTACGTGATGTAGCCCGCTTCATACAAGCGCTGGGCCATCATCATGGTTTTCTTCACCCCGTAGCCCAGGCGATTGCTCGCTGCCTGCTGCAGGGTGGACGTGATAAACGGCGCCGACGGCTTGCTGCTGGTCGGTTTGTCTTCACGCTTGACGATGCTGTAGCTGGAAGCCTTGAGCTTCTCCAGGGCAGCCATGGCCTGGGTTTCGTTCAGCGGCTTGAACGCCTCGCCTTTTTCGCGGGCAACGTCGAAGCGCACCTTGGCACCCTTGGCGGTGCCAAGGTCGGCGTGAATTTCCCAGTATTCTTCGGGGTTGAACGCACGAATTTCGCGCTCACGCTCCACCACCAGCTTCACCGCCACCGATTGCACACGGCCTGCCGACAGGCCACGGGCAACCTTGGCCCACAGCAGCGGCGAAACCATGTAACCCACTACACGGTCGAGAAAACGGCGTGCCTGCTGAGCGTTGACCCGGTTGATATCCAGTTCACCCGGCTTGGAAAAAGCTTCCTGAATCGCCTTTTTGGTGATTTCGTTGAACACCACGCGCTTGTAGCGGCTGTCATCACCCCCGATGGCTTCGCGCAGGTGCCAGGCAATGGCTTCCCCCTCGCGATCCAAGTCGGTTGCGAGATAGATGGTGTCAGCATCCTTGGCGAGCCGGCGCAGCTCTTCGATGACCTTTTCCTTGCCCGGGAGGATCTCGTACTTGGCTTTCCAGCCATGTTCCGGATCGACGCCCATGCGCGAGATCAGCTGCTTTTGAGCTTTCTCTTTTGGCGACAGGGCCGGCGCCTCGCCGGCCGCAGCCTTACCACGCTTGGCAGCAGGTTCTTTGCTGGCGCTAGCCGAACCGCTGGTGGGCAGGTCTCGGATATGGCCGATACTCGACTTCACCACGTACTCGTTACCCAAGTACTTGTTGATGGTCTTGGCCTTAGCCGGGGATTCCACAATGACCAGCGATTTGCCCATGGATCAGAAAATTCCTGAATTCTAGAAGTGAAAGGCGGTTCGCGCCTGACGCGGCACCGCTATATATAGTGGCTACAAGGTGAGGTCAAGCACAGGGTTCTGCGCGACCATGCCTTATGGCCGGGAAAAAACGCTGGGTTCGGCCTGAATCAGGGCAAAGCGCGGGACCTGTTCGCCCTCGACAATGACTGACTCCAGGAACATGCTCAGCGGGCGCACCCAAAAGCCGTAATCGCCATACAGGGCTTGGTAGAACACTACATCCTCTTCGGTTTCGGAGTGGCGAGCCACACTGAATACCCGATATTGAGGGCCTTTGTAATGTTGATAGAGCCCGGGTTGTAGCGGCATGTTGCGGCCCCTCTGCAAAATAAAAAAATAAAAACGCTTAAAAACAAAAACCGGGGCACAAGGCCCCGGCTTCCATCATCGCAACGCTTAGACGCGTTCGAAGACGGTGGAAATGCCCTGGCCAAGACCAATGCACATGGTGGACAACCCGAAGGTGCCGCCATTTTGCTTCATTACATTGAGCAAAGTGCCAGAGATACGAGCGCCCGAACATCCAAACGGGTGACCCAGAGCGATGGCACCGCCGTGCAGGTTAACCTTCTCATTCATCTTGTCGAGCACTTTCAAATCTTTCAGCACTGGCAGGGCCTGTGCAGCGAAAGCTTCGTTAAGCTCGATGAAGTCGATATCAGCCATATTCAAGCCCGCACGCTTCAACGCTTTTTGCGTAGCCGGTACTGGACCATAGCCCATGATCGCAGGATCCACACCGGCAACGGCCATGGAGCGGATAACGGCCAAAGGCTCCAGGCCCAGGTCTTTTGCACGCTGAGCCGACATCACGATCATGCACGAAGCACCATCGGTGATCTGCGACGACGTGCCCGCAGTCACTGTACCGCCTTTAGGGTTGAAAGCAGGTTTCAACGCCGCCAGGCTTTCCAGGGTGGTATCTGGACGAATAGTTTCATCGTAGTCGAAAATCTTCAGGAAGCCGTTTTCGTCATATCCCTGCATCGGGATGATTTCGTCTTTGAACTTGCCTTCAATCGTCGCCTTGTGCGCCAACTGGTGCGAGCGCACTGCAAATGCGTCCTGCTGTTCGCGGGTGATGCCGTGCATCTTGCCCAGCATTTCAGCGGTCAAACCCATCATGCCCGAGGCTTTCGCCGCGTACAGCGACATGTGCGGGTTAGGGTCAACGCCGTGCATCATGCTCACGTGGCCCATATGCTCGACGCCGCCAACCACGAAAACGTCACCGTTGCCGGTCATGATCGCTTGCGCAGCCGTGTGCAGGGCACTCATGGACGAGCCGCACAGGCGGCTTACGGTCTGTGCAGCGCTGGTGTGCGGGATCTGGGTCATCAGCGACGCCATGCGCGCGATGTTCCAGCCCTGCTCCAGGGTCTGGTTCACACAGCCCCAGATCACGTCTTCCACTTCGCTCGGGTCAACCTTGTTGTTGCGCTCCAGCACTTTGCTGATCAAGTGCGCAGACATGTCTTCAGCACGGGTGTTGCGGTGCATGCCACCCTTGGAGCGGCCCATCGGGGTGCGACCGAAGTCTACAATCACCACGTCTCTAGGATTCAAGCTCATAATTTCACTCTCACTCTAATGGGGCGCTTAACCGAAGAAGCTCTGGCCGTTCTTGGCCATCTCACGCAGCTTCGCAGTCGGGTGGTACAGCGCGCCCAGTTCAGCGTACTGATCGGCCAGGGCCACGAACTCTGCAACACCGATCGAATCGATGTAGCGCAGTGCGCCGCCACGGAACAGCGGGAAGCCAATACCGTAGACCAGACCCATATCGGCCTCGGCTGCGGTTTCAACGATGCCGTCTTCCAGGCAGCGTACGGTTTCCAGACACAACGGAATCATCATCCAGTTGATGATGTCCTCGTCGGTCACGTCGCGCTGCTCGTAAACAATTGGCTTGAGCACTTCAAGTACGCTGGAATCAACGACTTTCTTCTGCTTGCCCTTTTTGTCAGCCTCGTAGGCATAGAAGCCTTTGCCGTTTTTCTGACCCAGGCGCTTGGACTCGTACAGAGCGTCGATCGCCGAGCGGAGGTCGTCTTTCATGCGGTCCGGGAAGCCTTCAGCCATCACGTCGCGACCGTGGTGGCCGGTGTCGATGCCGACCACGTCCATCAGGTACGCCGGGCCCATTGGCCAGCCGAATTTTTCCATTACTTTGTCGATGCGCACAAAGTCGACACCGGCACTGACCAGACGGGCAAAACCGCCGAAGTACGGGAACAATACGCGGTTGACCAAAAAGCCCGGGCAGTCGTTGACCACGATCGGGTTCTTGCCCATTTTCTTGGCGTAGGCAACGGTGGTGGCAACAGCCAGGTCGCTGGACTTCTCGCCACGAATCACTTCAACCAGCGGCATCATGTGCACCGGGTTGAAGAAGTGCATGCCGACGAAATTTTCCGGACGCTTGAGGGCCTTGGCCAGCAGGCTGATGGAAATGGTCGAAGTGTTGGAAGCCAGGATGGCGTCTTCGCGAACATGGTTTTCCACTTCCGCCAGTACCGCTTGCTTGACCTTCGGGTTCTCGACTACCGCTTCGACCACCAGGTCGACGTTGCCGAAATCGCCGTAGGACAGAGTAGGACGAATACCGTTCAGTACTTCGGCCATTTTCGCCGGAGTCATGCGACCTTTATCAACGCGACCCACCAGCAACTTGGCGGCTTCAGCCAGCCCTTGCTCGATGCCGTGTTCGTTGATGTCCTTCATCAGGATCGGCGTGCCTTTGGAGGCCGACTGATAGGCAATACCGCCACCCATGATGCCTGCACCCAGAACGGCGGCCTGCTTCACGTCTTTGGCGATTTTGTCGTAGATCTTGGCTTTTTTCTTCAGTTCCTGATCGTTCAGGAACAGGCCGATCAGACAGTTTGAAGCGGAGGTCTTGGCCAGTTTGGCAAAACCTGCAGCTTCCACTTCCAGCGCCTTGTCACGACCGAAGTTCGCGGCTTTCTGGATGGTCTTGATCGCTTCAACCGGGGCCGGGTAGTTCGGGCCGGCCTGGCCAGCCACGAAACCTTTGGCGGTTTCGAACGCCATCATTTGTTCGATTGCGTTGAGCTTGAGCTTTTCCAGCTTCGGCTGACGCTTGGCCTTGTAGTCCAGCTCACCACTGATGGCGCGCTTGATCAGGTCCAGGGCAGCTGCGCCCAGCTTGTCAGCGGTGACCACAGCATCAACGGCACCTACTTTCAGAGCGTCTTCTGCGCGGTTTTCCTTGCCGGAGGCAATCCATTCAACCGCGTTATCAACGCCGATCAGGCGTGGCAGACGCACGGTGCCGCCAAAGCCCGGGTAGATACCCAGCTTGACTTCCGGCAGGCCGATCTTGGCGCTGTCAGCCATGACCCGGAAGTCGGCTGCCAGGCACATTTCCAGACCGCCGCCCAACGCGATGCCATTGATGGCAGCGACGGTCGGTACGTTGAGGTCTTCGAAATCGCTGAAGATTCTGTTGGCTTCCAGGTTGCCGGCAATCAGCTCGGCATCCGGCAATTTGAAGTTTTCAACGAATTCGGTGATGTCGGCGCCGACGATAAACACGTCTTTACCGCTGGAAACGATGACACCCTTGACCGAAGCATCTGCCTTGATCGCATCTACTGCCTGACGCAATTCGTTCAGGGTTAGACGGTTGAACTTGTTGACGGACTCACCCTTGAGGTCGAACTTGAGTTCGACGATGCCACTTTCAAGAGCCGTAACCGTGATGGCTTTACCTTCGTAAATCATCAACTGATCTCCAGGATATGGAAGCTGAACAGTACACGTCAGAAGCTAGCGTCTGGCTGTCACTGACCTTTGCGTCAATGCTGTTGCCAATCCGCCAGGCACACCCGCCAACGCGATAATCGGGATTGAACAAGCATCGTCCGACACGACAAACACTCAATTCATACGCCCGTTTGATTTGGGTGTCGACACCTTCACGGAAAAGCGATCGATTGTCAATTGTCCAAAACAATGATGACAAAACGACCCGGCAGTCAGTTTAGACACCTGCGCTATGAGCGCCCGAAACCATTAAGGCGCCTTGCAGGTGAAAAGCGTGGGAGCGGGCTTGCTCGGGATTCAGACGCCGCGGTTTGTCTGCCACACCCCGCCGATTCCATCGCGGGCAAGCCCGCCCCCACAAGGGTCATGCCAGCGCCTTGAGCACCTCGTCAATGGCCTTGAGCACCTGAGCCTCGCCCTTCTCGCCCCAGACCAGCACAATCATTTGTTTATCGGCCTCAACCTTGTAGACATTGGCTGGCAGCTTGCGAAACTGCGCCAGCAGGCGCTCGTCCTCGCATTCTTCCTGCCAGCGATTGAGCCATTTTCCCGGTGCCGATTGCCAATAGCACCAAACATCAGGTTTAGTACTGCGGCGCGGACGGTGGTACTGCGCGCAGGAACCGGGCGGTTGCGGCTCAAGCCAGTGCGGCCACTCCTGAGGCGCCAGCTGCATGGACAACCCCATGCGCCGCGCCTCCATGCGCAGGTCCATCCGACCACTTTGCCCCCGGGACGGGCGCAACCACGCCAGGGGACTCAGAACCAGTGCCAGGATTGACACCACTATCCATACCGTCATATCTGTACTCTCACTGCTTGATAAACGCATGACCCAGACTTGAACCAAGGCTCTGGAAAAGGGCCATACTCATAATTAATCGCCATCTACAGGAGCACCCCACATGCCCTACGAACATATCCTGGTCGCCGTCGACCTGACCGACGAATGTGACCCCGTGATCAACCGCGCCAGTGAAAGCGCCAAGGCCAACGGCGCCAAATTGTCACTGATCCATATCGTCGAACCGATGGCGATGGCGTTCGGCGGCGATGTGCCAATGGATCTCTCGCAATTGCAGCAGCAACAGTTCGACCAGGCCAAGGAACGCCTTGAACGCCTGATCGCCAAATACCCGCAGCTGCACAAGGACTACTGCCACCTGAACTACGGCCAGCCGCGCCAGGAAATCCATGCCCTGGCCAAAGCGCAAAACTGCGACCTGATCGTGGTTGGCAGCCACGGCCGCCACGGCCTCGCCCTGCTGCTGGGCTCGACCGCCAACGACGTACTGCATGGCGCACCGTGCGACGTGCTGGCGGTCAGCCTGAAAAAACCTGACTGAGTTTATCTGCAGCAACCACAAAAAAGCCCGGCCCCTTATAAAAGGGCCGGGCTTTTTCAGTTCAGCACGGGGTCAATCAGGCATCCAGCTCGGCCCAGCGCTCAACCAGCTGCTCAAGCTCGGCTTGCAATGTTTCAAGCTTGGCAATCACTTCCGCGGTTTTGGCCGCAGGCAGTTGATAGAAACCAGCGTCAGCCATTTCTGCTTCAACCGCAGCAATGGCCTGTTCCTTGGCGTCGATATCGGCCGGCAGGGCTTCCAGCTCACGCTGCAGCTTGTAGCTGAGTTTCTTTTTCGCCGCAGGAGCCGGCTGAGCAGCCACAGGTGCCGGTGCAGCCTCGACCACGGCCGAGTTGAGGTCGGCTTTGCCCGACTTGCTCTCGGTCACGCCCAGCAGGCGCGGTGAACCGCCCTGACGCAGCCAGTCCTGATAACCGCCCACGTACTCGCGAACCTTGCCTTCGCCCTGGAAAACCAGGGTGCTGGTCACCACGTTATCGAGGAATGCCCGGTCGTGACTGACCATCAGCACAGTGCCCTTGAAGGTCAGCAGCACCTCCTCAAGCAGCTCCAGGGTTTCAACGTCGAGGTCGTTGGTCGGCTCATCGAGCACCAGCAGGTTGGCCGGCTTGCTGAACAGCTTGGCCAGCAACAGACGCGCACGCTCACCACCCGACAGCGCCTTGACCGGCGTGCGGGCACGCTGAGGGCTGAACAAGAAGTCACCCAGGTAGCTGAGCACGTGACGGCTCTGGCCGTCGATATCGATAAAGTCGCGGCCTTCGGCCACGTTGTCGATCACGGTTTTTTCCAGATCCAGCTGATGGCGCAGCTGATCGAAGTAAGCCACGTCGATACGCGTGCCCTCTTCAACCGTACCTTCAGTTGGCACCAGGCCGCCCAGCATCAGCTTGAGCAGCGTGGTTTTACCGGTACCGTTGGCACCCAGCAGACCGATACGGTCGCCGCGCTGCAGCACCATCGAGAAGTCCTTGAGCAGGAACGGACCACCCGGGTGAGCAAAGCTGACGTTTTCCAGCACCATCACTTGCTTGCCGGACTTGTCTGCCGTGTCCAGCTGGATATTCGCCTTGCCGGTACGCTCGCGACGTTCGCTGCGCTCTACGCGCAGTTCTTTCAGGGCGCGCACGCGGCCTTCGTTACGGGTGCGGCGGGCCTTGATGCCCTGGCGGATCCAGACTTCTTCCTGAGCCAGACGCTTGTCGAACAGCGCATTGGCGGTTTCTTCCGCGGCCAGGGTGGCTTCCTTGTGCACCAGGAAACTGGCGTAGTCGCCATTCCAGTCGATCAGGCCGCCACGGTCCAGCTCCAGAATCCGGGTGGCCAGGTTCTGCAGGAATGAACGGTCATGAGTAATAAACAGAACCGCGCCCTGGAAGTCCTTGAGGGCCTCTTCCAGCCACGCGATTGCGCCGATATCCAGGTGGTTGGTCGGTTCGTCGAGCAGCAGCAGATCCGGTTCGGAAACCAGAGCCTGTGCAAGCAGGACGCGACGACGCCAGCCGCCGGACAATTCGGCCAGGGTTTTGTCGGCAGGCAATTGCAGGCGGCTCAGGGTGCTGTCCACCAATTGCTGCAAGCGCCAGCCATCACGGGCTTCGAGGTCTTGCTGGACGTGCATCAGCTTGTCCAGGTCAGCATCGGTGACGATGTTCTGGCTCAAGTGATGGTACTGGGCCAGTAACTCGCCAACACCGTCCAGGCCTTCGGCCACAACGTCGAATACAGTCCGCTCGTCGGCAACCGGCAACTCTTGCGGCAATTCGCCAATCTTGAGGCCGGGCGCGCGCCAAACAGAGCCGTCATCGGGTTTTTGATCACCTTTAACCAGCTTCATCATGCTGGACTTGCCGGTACCGTTGCGGCCGATGATGCACACCCGCTCTCCACGGGCGATCTGCCAGGACACCTTGTCCAACAACGGCATAGAGCCGAAAGCAAGGGACACATCGCTGAATTTGAGCAGGGTCATGAGCTTCTCCAAAAACTGGGCGCGCATTCTACCTGATTTGAACCCCCGGGCGGCCGGGTATTTCTTGTACGGTGCCGTCTTGCCTTCATTTAGTGCCAAGTTGCTATGGTTGGCCGCCAAGACGTTCACGCGTCGCTGGCAAAAGGCTAAGCTACGAAATAATCAGTGCAGGTTCGGCCTGCGCTCGTCACGTTTTTTATCAGTACGGAAGCCTCATGCGCAGTCGTCTCTTCAACTTTTTATCCTGCCTGCTTCTCACCAGCTGCGCCGTGCAAGCCGCCCATGGCGCAGACCTGACCCAACAACGCCAGCTCTACGACCAGGCCAAGCGCGCCTTGGCCAAAGGCGATTCCGGCCCTTACTTTCAAAATTCCGCAGCCTTGCGCAGCTACCCGCTTACGCCGTATCTGGCCTATGACGAGTTGACCGCACGCCTGAAGTCCGCAAGCAACACAGAAATCGAACAGTTTCTCGCCGCACATGGCGACCTGCCGCAAGCCAACTGGATGAAACTGCGCTGGCTGCGCTGGCTGGCAGACCGTGGCGACTGGGCCACTTTCGCAAAGTACTACGACCCCAAGCTCAACTTCACCGAGCTGGACTGCCTCAACGGCCAATATGAGTTGCAACACAACCGCAAGGCCGAGGGTTATGCCAGCGCAGAAAAACTCTGGATGGTCGGCAAGGCGCAACCGGCCGCCTGCGATGCCCTGTTCAGCCAATGGGCCGCGGCAGGCCAGCTGACCGAGCAAAAACGCTGGCAGCGGGTCAAACTGGCCGCTGAAGCACGTAATTACGCCCTGGCCACGCAACTCGCCAACGGACTCAATACGCTTGGCCCACAAGCCCGGCTGATGATTGACGTGGCGCAAAAACCCGACATGCTCAGCCAGCCGTCACGTTTTGCCCCGGCCAGCGAGGCCATGTCTGACGCCGTAGGCCTGGGCCTGCGCCGCCTGGCACGTCAGGACCCGGAAAAAGCCGCGTCCCTGCTCGACACCTACGCCACCAACATGCATTTTTCCCGCGATGAAAAAGTCGCCATCGCCCGGGAAATCGGCCTGACGTTCGCCCGCCGCTACGACAGCCGCGGCCTGGACATCATGACCCAGTACGACCCCGAACTGCGGGACAATACCGTCACCGAGTGGCGCCTGCGTCTGCTGCTGCGTCTGGGCCGCTGGGAAGATGCCTACCAGCTCACCCGCAAACTCCCACAAGACTTGGCAACCACCAGCCGCTGGCGCTACTGGCAGGCCCGCAGCCTTGAACTGGCCGAACCCAAAAACCCGCAAGCTCAGGTTCTGTTCAAAAAAGTCGCGAACGAACGTGATTTCTACGGGTTCCTGGCCGCTGACCGGGCGCAAACCCCTTATCAACTCAACAACCGGCCGCTGGTGCTCAGCCCGCAACTGATCAAAAAAGTGCGCAATACGCCAGGCGTGCAGCGCGCACTTGAATTCCATGACCGCGGCCAGGTGGTCGATGGTCGTCGTGAGTGGTATTACGTCAGTCGCCTGTTCAGCCGTGACGAAATGGTCGCCCAGGCCAAGCTGGCTTACGACCTCAAGTGGTATTTCCCGGCTATCCGCACCATCAGCCAGGCCCAGTACTGGGATGACCTGGACATTCGCTTCCCGATGGCCCACCGCGATACTCTGGTGCGCGAAGCCAAACTCCGCGGCTTGCACTCCAGCTGGGTATTCGCCATCACCCGTCAGGAAAGTGCCTTTATGGATGACGCCCGCTCCGGCGTTGGCGCCAGCGGCCTGATGCAGTTGATGCCCGCCACCGCCAAAGAGACCGCACGAAAATTCAGCATCCCGCTGGCCTCGCCGCAGCAAGTGCTTAACCCCGACAAGAACATCCAGCTGGGTGCCGCTTACCTGAGCCAGGTGCATGGCCAGTTCAACGGCAACCGGGTGCTGGCTTCAGCGGCTTACAACGCCGGGCCGGGTCGTGTGCGCCAGTGGCTCAAGGGTGCCAACCACCTGGGCTTCGACGTGTGGATCGAGAGCATCCCGTTCGACGAAACCCGCCAGTACGTGCAGAACGTGTTGTCTTATTCGGTGATCTACGGGCAAAAGCTCAATGCGCCACAGCCTGTAGTGGACTGGCATGAGCGCTATTTTGATGATCAGTGACAGGTAGCCTGTAGCAGCTGCCGAAGGAACGAGGCAGCTGCTACAGGGCTTGGCTACTCCAGGATTGTTACCGGCATGCCGACTTCCAGAACGCCATTACCCTCGTTAACCAGGTTCTGACCGAACATGGTGCCGTTTTCCTGCTTGCGGTAGGTCATCAGGGTCGCCAGCGGTTCGCGCTGTTCATCACGCACCCCTGTATGCGGATCAACAGTAGTGAGGATGCAGCGCGAGCAGGACTTGACCACGCGGAACTCGACATCGCCGATGCGGATACGCTTCCAGCCGTCTTCGGCAAAGGCTTCGCTGCCTTCGATCACCAGGTTGGGGCGAAAACGCAGCATGTCCATCGGCCGGCCGATCTTGTGCGAAATATCATCCAGCGATGCCTGGCCAATCAGCAAAAGCGGATAACCATCGGCGAACGCAACCTGGTCATCATCCCGGCCGTAGCCCGACTCCGTGGTGCGCGCCCTTTGTAGTGGCACATGCACCAGCCGCACCGGCTTTTCTACAAAGCGGCTTAGCCAGTCAGCAGCAGCATCCCCTGCATCCGGTACACGCAAGGTGTCGCGCCATATCGTCACGCCACGCAGGTCGGTGTCGGCATCCGGCACTGCGACCTCCAGTGCCTCGAACCCTTCGGCATTCAAGGTCAAGCCACCGGCGACATTCCACAGCGCAGACAGCTGACTCATTTTGGGGTCGGCACGCTGGGTCAGAAACCGCCCACTGGCTTCATCCACCAACATCCAGCGTCGATCGCCCACCAGCCCCAGCTTGTCCAGCGTGGCCAGAGGCAAGCTTTCACCCTTGCCGGATTTAAGTGGAAAACGATAAAGCGCGCTTAGACGCAGCATGACTCAGCTCCCTGCGGGGTTAAAAAAGCCACAGTATACGAGCCGATCACTGATGCAAAGGTGCGGGACTTCAAGCAGGTTGTTGGTCCAGTATCAGGCGCTGACGTACGACATCAACCAGCTTGTCCGGCTGGAATTTGGACAGAAAATTGTCGCACCCGACCTTTTTCACCATCGACTCGTTAAAGCTGCCGGACAACGAGGTATGCAACACCACATACAGCGCGCGCAAACGCGGGTCATTACGGATTTCAGTGGTCAACCGGTAACCGTCCATTTCCGGCATTTCGGCATCGGTGAAGATCATCAGCAACTTGTCGGTCATTACCTGCCCGGTATCGGCCCAGCCCTTGAGCATGTTCAGCGCCTTCAAACCATCGCTGGCGATATGCATCTTGACCCCCAGTTGCGAAAGCGTTTCACGCAGTTGCGCCAGCGCTACACTGGAATCGTCGACCAGCAGCACTTCACGCCCGCGCACTTGCTCGAAGATCGGATCGGCAAGCTTCTCGCGCGAGACTTTGGCGTTGTACGGCACGATTTCGGCAAGAACTTTTTCCACGTCGATGATCTCGACCAATTGCTCCTCGACCTTACTGATGGCCGTCAGGTAATGACTGCGCCCGGCACTGGCGGGTGGAGGCAGGATGGCCTCCCAGTTCATATTGACGATACGGTCAACCCCGCCCACCAGGAAGGCCTGCACCGAGCGGTTGTACTCGGTGACGATAATGGTGCTGCCCGGGCCCGGCACCAGCGCACGCATGCCGATGGCCTGGGACAGGTCGATCACCGGCAGGGTTTTACCGCGCAGGTTGACCACGCCGCACACATGGGGATGGCGGTGCGGCATCAAGGTCAGTTTTGGCAATTGCAGGACTTCTTGCACCTTGAACACGTTGATCGCGAACAACTGCCTGCCGGCCAGACGAAACATGAGAAGTTCCAGTCGGTTTTCACCGACCAGTTGAGTGCGCTGGTCTACCGTGTCGAGAATGCCGGCCATGAGTAACTCCTGGGGTAGGTACTTGATGCCTGACCTTATCGGCCGGATTCCCAGGACCTTGATATCGTTTAGCTATCAACTAACCCGCAGTTCTGACTGGCCCAGCAAAGGCGACCCCTGGGGCAAGTGGACCTTCAAAGCGCCCTTGCGCACGGCAAAGCGCATCGCATCGCCCGCAAGCGGCTCACCATCGAGGTTGATCGCCAGCCCTTCGGCGGCCTTGATCTCGACCCAGGGCAAACGCGCGCGGACAAACAGGTTATCCAGCCCCCAGCCTTCGGTCATCAGGCTCTTGAGCGTACCGACGATTTCCGTGGGTGCTGGCAAAATGCTGATATCCAGCAAGCCATCATCGACCAGCGCCTCAGGGCACAGGACTTGCCCGCCCCCGGCCTGACGACCGTTGCCGATGCCCAGCGCCAGCAACTCGCCTTGCCAGTGAAAGTCCGGCCCCTGTAGCTCGGCATAGGCCGCGTGCAGCTCAGTAAAGCGCGACAGCCCGGTAAACAGATAGGCAGCGCCGCCCAGGACCTTTTTCAGGTCTTCGGAGGTATTGGCGGTGACCTGGCTACCAAAGCCACCGGTGGCCATGTTCAAAAACAACTGGCCGTCGACTTCACCCAGATCGATGGGACAGGCTGGCACATCGAGCAAGGCCAGGGCTTGAGCGGGCTCCAGGGACACACCGGCCGCCCGGGCAAAGTCATTGGCGGTGCCCAACGGCAACAGCACCAGGCTGGCCTCGGTATCGGCCAGTGCCATCGCCTCGCAAATATCACGCAAAGTGCCATCGCCGCCACCGGCAATCAGCCGGGTGTAGCCGCCCTCCAGCGCCTCGCGTACCAGACGCTGCGCATCCCCGGCCTCCCAGGTCAGCCGCACCGCCAGTTCCCACCCCGCCGCCCGCTGCTGCTCAACGGCAGCGCGCACGTCTTCGTTGAGCGCCTGCTTGCCGTGCAAAATCAAAAAAGCCTTACCTGCACTCATATTCCATCCCTCGACATAACGGTCTGATTGCTTGGACAACAGCCAGACCGAAAAGGCCCATGCACCCGTGATTTAACCTTCACGGCTCGATCAAAAGCGCAGAACCGGTCAGACTTCAACCCCTGTAAGTTGTCCAATGATTCTAGAGGCGTTCTGTATGAGCACACTGGTTCCCTGCATCATCGCCGGTGGCGCTGGCACCCGGCTATGGCCAGTGTCGCGCGAGGCCATGCCCAAGCCCTTTATGTGCCTGCCCGATGGTCAGAGCCTGCTGCAAAAGACCTTTGCCCGCGCAACCGGCCTGCGTGACGTTGGCCCGTTGCTGACCGTAACCAACAGGGAGGTGTTTTTTCGCACGCTTGATGATTACCGCGCACAGAGCATGGACGACATCGAACTGGACTTTATCCTCGAGCCATTTGGCCGCAATACTGCCCCGGCGATTGCCGCAGCCGCCTTGCAGATTGCGCAGCGCTACGGCGGTGATACGCAGTTGCTGGTGCTCCCCGCCGACCATCTGATCACCGATATTGCCGCCTTCGGCCGGGCCGTCGACAACGCCCGCAAACTGGCCGACGAGGGCTGGCTGGTGACCTTTGGCATACTGCCAACCCGGGCCGAAATCGGCTTTGGTTATATAGAAAAAGGCCAGAAGCTGAACCAGGATGGCTTTGAAGTGGCGCAGTTTGTTGAAAAACCGGACGCCAAAACGGCCCAGGGCTACCTCGACGGCGGCCTGCATCTGTGGAACAGCGGCATGTTCTGCATGCGCGCCGACAGCGTACTGCAAGAATTCAGGGCCCATGCGCCTCTGGTACTGGATGCCGTGACCCACTGCCTTGATCACAGCCAGATGTTTGAGGGCAAACAACAACGCCACCTCGAACTGGACAGCCAGAGTTTCGCCCTGGTGCCCGATATCTCCATAGACTACGCCGTGATGGAGCGCTCGCAAAAAGTTGCCGTGGTGCCCTGCCAGCTGGGCTGGAGTGACATAGGCTCATGGCAGGCGGTGCGCGAGCTGACCCCGGCCGACGCCAATGGCAACCAGTGTACTGGCGAAAACGTACTGCACGATGTACACAACTGCTACATCGACTCGCCGAAACGGTTGGTGGGCGGGGTCGGGCTAAACGACCTGATCATTATCGATACGCCGGATGCTCTGCTCGTGGCCGACGCCCGACGCAGCCAGGACGTCAGGCACATCGCCCGAACACTCAGACTCCAGGGCCACGACGCCTATCGCCTGCACCGCACTGTCACCCGCCCGTGGGGCACCTACACCGTGCTGGAGGAAGGTCCGGGGTTCAAGATCAAACGCATCGTGGTCAAGCCCGGAGCCGCGCTGTCCCTGCAGGTGCACCAACGGCGCAGCGAACACTGGATCGTGGTCAGTGGCAGGGCCGAAGTGAACAATGATGGCCTGGACTTCACCCTCGAAACCAACGAGTCCACCTTTATCAAACCCGGCAGCCCACACCGGCTGGGCAACACCGGGGAGGCTGAACTGGTCATGATCGAAGTGCAAAGCGGCGAGTATGTGGGCGAAGACGACATCGTGCGCCTGACTGATATCTATGGGCGCGCGCCTGTCTGAGATCATTGTGGGAGCGGGCTTGCTCGCGATGGCGATCACCCGCAATCGCGAGCAAGCCCGCTCCCACGGGTGACGCAACAGTGCTAGCCCAGCACTTCACTCAACGGGATAAACCCCACCCGGTCGCCTTCGGCCAGGGTGCAATCCTCAAGGACTTCCACCAGCCCTTCAGCCCATGCCGCGCTGCGCAACACGCCTGAACTCTGGTTTTTGTAAATCACCGCACGCCCTTGCTCCAAACGCCCGCGCAGGTACTCGCGACGATTGCCCGGCTTGGGCCAGACAAATCCTGCAGGCACCTGGAACTTCAGCGGTTCGACAGCCTGCACGCCTTGCAGGCGCAGCAGATAAGGCCGTGCCAGCAACGCGAACGTCACCAGAGTCGAGGCAGGGTTACCTGGCAGGCCGATCACCGGCACACCGCGAAAATGCCCGCAGGTCAGGGGTTTGCCCGGCTTGATTGCCAACTTCCACAGCGCCAGCTCGCCCTCTTCGCGCAACGCAATGCCCAAAAAGTCTGCCTCACCAACCGACACTCCGCCGGTGGATAAAATCAGGTCAACCGTTCCCAACTCACCCAACCGCTGGCGGGTGGCGGGCAAGTCATCAGGCAGAATCCCCCCATCGACCACTTCACAGCCCATGCGCGCTAACCAGCTGCACAGCACTATGCGGTTGCTGTTGTAGATTTGCCCCGGGCCCAACGGCTGCCCGGGCTCGATCAGTTCATCGCCAGTGGATAACACCGCCACCTTGACCCGTCGCATGACTCGCAGCTCGGCGCAGCCCAGGGATGCTGCCAGCCCCTGCTCGATCGGCCCCAAGCGCGTCCCCGCAGTAAGGACTACCTCACCAATGGTGGTTTCCTGCCCTTTAGGACGAATGTTCTGACCTGCACGCAAGGCATGGGTGAATACCACTCGTCCGTCGGCCTGCACCACGGCATTTTCCTGCATTTCGACGCAGTCCGCGCCCGCAGGTACCGGGGCACCAGTAAAAATGCGTGCACAGGTGCCTGGCGCCAGTGGCTCCGGGGCAGTACCGGCAAAAATTCGCTGGCTAACGGTTAGCGGTTCCCCGGACCAGTCGCCCAGGTTCAACGCATAACCGTCCATTGCACTGTTGGGCCAAGGGGGAAGATCAAGGCTTGCAATCAAGTCGTGGGCCAGTACGCGGCCATCCCCTGCGCCCACCGGAACCGATTCGGTGTCAAGGATCGGCGCCGACTCAGCCAGTGCCAGCAAACGCTCAAGTGCCACCTCGACGGGCATCAGCGCGCCAGTTCGGCCCGGCTTATCCACGGGTTTCACAGGCCGGTGCCTGCTTCAAGTGGGCGACGAAGTTGCAGGGGCGATGACGGGAATCCAGTTGCTCGGCCAATATCCCGTCCCAACCGGTGCGTACAGCGTTGGTCGAACCCGGCAGGCAGCACACCAGCGTACCGTTGGCCAAGCCGGCAAGAGCCCGGGACTGCACGGTCGAAGTGCCGATATCGGCCACGGAGATCTGGCGGAACAGTTCACCAAAGCCATCTACTTGCTTGTCCAGCAGACAACTGACGGCTTCTGGCGTGCTGTCCCGTGCAGTAAAACCTGTGCCGCCGGTAATCAGCACCACCTGCACCCCATCGTCGGCGATCCAGGTGGCGACCTGGGCGCGGATTTTATACAGGTCATCCTTGAGCAACACCCGTGCCGCCAGGTTGTGCCCGGCATCACGCAGGCGATCGACAAAAACCTGACCCGAAGTGTCCGTTTCCAGAGTTCGAGTGTCACTGACGGTAAGAACGGCGATATTCAAAGGTACGAAAGGTGCATCAACCTTGGCTTTCATAGACGAGGTCCAGTTGTAGGAGAAACAGCCCGGTGTTATATCACAGCGCTTCTTTTGCCTGGTTGCGCGGAGTTCCATATGAACCGGTTTCAATGCTCCATCTTGCTGCTGGCAGGTGGCCGTGGCCAGCGCATGGGCGGTCAGGACAAGGGGCTGGTGAGATGGCAGGGTCAGCCGCTGATCGCGTATGCCCAGCGCGTCACCCGCCCGCTGACCGATGACCTGATCATTTCGTGCAATCGCAACCACGAACAGTACACCCGCCTGGCCGATCAACTGGTCAGTGATGGCAATGATGACTTTGCCGGGCCATTGGCGGGGATCCGCGCCGGGCTGGCCGTGGCCCGCCACTCACACTTGTTGGTGTTGCCCTGCGATGTACCGAAAATCGACCGCGGGTTGCTCGATGCCCTGCTGGGCGCTGCCGCTCAACATCCCGATCAGCCGCTGATGGTGCGCCACGGGGAGCACTGGGAACCGCTGTTATGCGTGATCCCCACAGCCCTGAAAGATGTATTCGAGGCCGCCTGGCAGGCAGGTGAACGCAGCCCGCGCAAAATCATGCTCCAGCTCAATGCACGGGCCTGGCAATGCGCCGAAAATGACCCGCGGCTGGCCAATTTCAATACCCCGGACTGGCTGAAATAATCCGCGCCAGTGTCTGCCTGGGGCTAGCAATGGAACTTGCAGACGATGTATACGTCTCAAGGACAGTAATCATTAACAGCACATTCACTTGTTGGAGATACACAATGACTCACCGGACTCTCGCCGCCCTGATGCTCGCTGCTGGCATGGCCGCCCTTGCCGGCTGCTCCTCGCCTTCGGTGATCACCCTGAACGACGGTCGCGAAATCCAGACTGTCGACGCACCAAAATACGATGACGACTCAGGCTTCTACCAGTTCAAGCAACTGGACGGTAAAGAAACCCGCATCAACAAAGACCAGATTCGTACCGTTAAAGAGCTGTAATACCGCTCTCTGGTCTTAAAACAAAACCCGCCTAGTGCGGGTTTTGTTTTACCAGTCCAGATGAATCCTGCTCTCGAAAAAGCGCGCTTCTCCCGTGAGCGGATCAACAAAGCGCAAACTCTGGGCCAGCAGTTTCAGCGGCTCGGCATAGTCATCGACAGCGTCCCTGATCACGTCCGGGTAGAACGGGTCATTGCATATCCCTGCCCCCAGCGCCGCCATATGCACCCGCAACTGATGCTTTTTCCCGGTGACGGGGTACAACGCATAACGCCACAACTCACCGTTTTTCTCACAAACGTCGACCAGGGTCTCGGTATTGCTGACGCCCGGCCCTTCTTTCATGCGGAAAAAAGGCTCGCCCTCCACCAGGCGGCTTTTATGCACCAGCGGCAGCTCAAGTTCAGGCAATGCGCGAGCAATGGCCTCATAGCGTTTGTCGATCTTGCGCGTGGGAAACAACGACTGATACGCCGAACGAGTGTCCGGATTGGCAGAAAACAGCACGAGGCCCGCCGTGTGCCGGTCGATACGGTGCAGGGGCACCAGATGGGGGTTGCCCAGGGTGCGGATCAAGCGCCGCAGCAGTGTTTGCTCGACATACTCACCGCCCGGGGTCACCGGCAGGAAGTGCGGCTTGTCCGCCACCACCAGATGCTCATCGGCATACAGGATGGTTTCCTGCACCGGAATGTGCGTTTCGTTGGGCACTTCGCGAAAGTAATGAATGCGCAGGCCTTCCCGGTACGCCAGCTGCGGGCTGATAGGCGCACCGTCGGCATCCAGCACCCGGCCACGGGCGATACGGTCAAGCCACTGTTCGCGGCTGATGGCACTGAAGTGTTCACTCAGGCAGTCGAGCACCGTCAACCATCTGCCTGGCGGCAGGTGCAAGGTACTGGCTTGATGCTCGGCGGCGATGAAAGGCTGGGACGACATAAAGGGTCTCGAGCGGAAAATGCAGCCGGTGATTATGCAGGTTTATCCAAGAAAATTGACCACCTGCGCAGTATCAAACGGCCAGCCCAACTCCTGGCCCGTATCGACCCGGCGCAATACCGGAATACGCAAGCCGTAGCTTTCAAACAACGAGTCGCTGTCAGCAATATCGACCAGCTCGACCATCAACCCATGCTCGACCAAGGGCATTAAAACCGCTTCGGCCAGTTCACACAGGTGACAACCCAGGGTGCCGAACAATTGGCATTCGGGAGGCATAAATAACGACCTTAGAAATAAAGTGTTTATCTTAAGAGCCTGGCCCGGTGACGTCGACCCGTAGCAGATACCCGCAGCCGTATGCCTGATTTGCCAATACAATCGCTCTATTCCCCTGCTTGCGACTACGCTTGACCCACATCAGCGACAGACCTTCGTATTTGCCGGATGCTCGCGACCTTTTTCCCGACCTGCCAAGGAAGCCTTTCGTGTTTGCCAATCTGTTAATCATCCTTGCCTCGTCACTGGTGGTCATTGCCCTGTTCCGGCGCCTGAAGCTGCCGCCGGTGCTGGGTTACCTGTGTGTCGGCCTGTTTGTAGGTCCCACCGCCCTCGACTGGATCAATGACAGCCCCGACCTGCCTGACCTGGCAGAGCTTGGAGTGGTGTTTTTGCTGTTTTCCCTGGGGCTGGAGTTCTCGCTGCCCAAGATGCTCAAGCTGCGTCGGGTGGTATTTGGCCTGGGCAGCCTGCAAGTGCTGTGTTCGGCAGTGGCGCTGGGCGGCCTGCTGTATGCCTTTGGCATGAGCCTTAACGGCGCGTTCCTGCTCGGTGCCGGACTCGCCCTGTCATCCACGGCGATCGTAAGTAAAGAGCTGACTAGCCTGGGGGAAATCTTCAGCCGTCACGGTCAGAATGCCATTGGTGTACTGCTGTTTCAGGACGTGGTCGCGGTACTGTTGCTGACCCTGGTGCCGGTGTTCGCCGGCAGCAGCGACCAGGCCTGGTATTGGGCCTTGCCGGTTACCTTGGGCAAGACTGTGATCCTGTTTCTGGGGTTGCTGTTTGCCAGTCGCTTCCTGCTGCCGCGCCTGTTCCACGAGGTGGCCGCGTCGCGCTCGGCAGAGCTGTTTGTGTTGCTGGCGCTGGTGATCGTGCTGCTCACCGCCTGGCTCACCCACCTGCTGGGCCTGTCCCCTGCGCTCGGCGCCTTCCTGGCCGGCATGCTACTGGGTGAAAGCCACTATCGACACCAGATTGAGGCCGATATCCGACCTTTCCGGGACATTCTGCTGGGTCTGTTTTTCGTCAGCATCGGCATGCTGATCGACCTGCAGCTTTTCATTCACCACGGTTTCCTGATTTTAGGCCTGACCCTGGTCCTGATGCTGATCAAGGGTGCCGTGGTCGCGATTCTGGTCAAGTTGCGTGGCAGCGACGGAGAAACCGCCTGGCGCAGTGGCCTGGCCCTGGCCCAGGGCGGTGAGTTCTGCTTTGCCCTGATGGCGCAGATGCAGAGCAACTCGCTGATCCCGGCGGATATGGCTGCCTATCTGCTGGCCGCCACGTTCTGCTCGATGCTGCTGACACCCCTGCTGCTGCGCGCCGCGCCACTTATCGCAGCCAGCCTGCACCGGCAATCCTATGAAGAGGCGGAGCTGGAAGAAATCGCCAGCCAAAACGCCGAACTGCACGGGCACGTGGTGATGTGCGGCTATGGCCGCGTGGGCCAGTCCATTGGCCGTTTCCTGCGCAGCGAACACAAGGACTTTGTCGCGCTGGACTACGACCCCGATCGCATTGAGGAAGCAGCTAAAGCGGACAGCTGCGTGCACTACGGCGACGCCCGCCGGGGTGATCTGCTGCGCGCTGTAGGCCTGGATCGTGCGCGACTGCTGGTGATTGCCGTGGACAACACCGAGGTGGCCATGAGCGTACTCAAGGAAGCCCGGCTGATTACCCTCGAAGTGCCTATCCTGGTCAGGACCCGCGATGACAGCCAGCTCACCGAGCTGAAGGCCGCCGGGGCAACTGAAGTGGTACCGGAATTGCTCGAGTCGAGCCTGATGCTCGCCTCCCATGCCTTGATTTTGCTGGGCCTGTCAGAAAAAATCGTGCAACGCCGGGTCGACCAGGTACGCCATGACCGCTATCACCTGCTCGAAGGCTGTTTTGAAAGCGAAGACGCGCGGGAAGCTGCAATCCCCCGCGAAAACGACTGATTTAAGGTAAGGTTTTGCCTCTGTACACAAAAGACATCTCTGGCATTGCCCATCCAACAGCGTAAGCAATGCCAAGGAAACGAGTGAACCTTCACCGAAGGCCTACACTCGAACGATTATCAAGCCACTAATGGAGTGAATCATGGCCCGTAAAACAGCAAAGAATGCTCAAGAAATCCTGATGGCCGATTTCCAGACGCTGGTACTCGATGCCGAAAAGTTGCTGGAACATACCGCGTCCCTGGCCGGTGACCAGGCTGAAGAACTGCGCGCCCAGATAAAGGACAGCCTGTTGAAGGCCCGCGCAACCCTGGAAGAAACCAAGGAATCGTTGAAAGACCGCAGTCAGGCGGCTGTGGTGGCCACCGAAGATTATGTGCAGGCTAACCCTTGGCAGTCTGTGGGCATCGCGGCCGGTATCGGCTTTGTTCTGGGCCTGCTGGCAACCCGGCGCTGATATGACAGACGAATCCGGTTCCCCCCGTTCCTCACCGCGGCGCTTGGGTGCCGCATTCCTGGGTCTGTTGCACAGCCATGTCGAATTGCTGGGCATCGAACTGCAAGAGCAGAAGGCACGCACCGTCAGCCTGTTGTTGTTTGCCGGGCTGGCACTGGTGTTCGCGCTGTTGCTGCTGATCGGACTGTCGGCGCTGGTGATGATCCTGCTCTGGGACAGCTACCGCATCCCCGGCATTATCGGGCTTTGTGTGTTTTATACGCTGGCCGCGGTGTTCTGCGGGCTGCGCCTCAACGCCGCGATATTCGATGAATCCTCTCCTTTCAATGCCACGCTTGAAGAGCTGGCCAAAGACCGCGAGCGTTTGTTGCCATGAGCCTGCCTGAATTGCCGAAAAATGCTTCACGCCAGGAGTTGCGCAAAACCTTGATCCGCCTGCGCATGGAAATGCACCGGCAGGAGATTCGTCATGAGTCGCAACAACTGCTGCAACCCCTGCAAAAAATGCGCGGGATGACCAGCAACTGGCAGGAAACCCTGGGGATCAAGCATGCACCCTTGTGGGGTGTGGGGATTGTCACCCTGCTCGGGTTCCTGACCGGCAGAGGCGCCAAAAGCAAAAACACCGGGGGCACGTCACGCTGGATCAGCTTGACCACTGGCTTGATACCACTGATCAAGATGGTGATCCAGGCCTCGCGCAAGCCCTGAACAGAAAGCCTCCCCCCTCCTTCTGTGGGAGCGGGCTTGCTCGCGATGGCATCGACGCGGTTTGACTGAAACACCGCGCTGCCTGCATCGTGAGCAAGCCCGCTGCCACAGATGGCGCTCCTGATCATGCCTCCACTTGCGTCATCCGTTCTGAAACGAGAAGCTGCTGGGGCGCAAAACACAGGTCCATCCGGTCAACAGCAACGACCATATCCACACCCGCCTCACCCACTCCCTCGAAGTCAGTTGCGTCGGCCGCTCCCTGGGTGACAAGAAGCACCGGTTCGGCTGCTACCGAGCGAACTGTATTTAGGCTCCGCAGCCAAAAACGACCTTATTACAGTGTCAACAGCCAACTAGTTACAAATAAGAATATATAAGAACAAGAAGACGAAATTGTACCACTTAGGAATAACCTCAGTTTTTGCCAGGACAATTATAGAGCCAATACACCACTCTTCGAACAGCCCGTTCGAACTGACTAGGGATTTACGGTTGTTTGCATCACCAGCAAAACAAAGACACTAGCCATCGCCTGCCTATAAGTCACCTGCTCTACGCCTCTGGCGCAGCAGCGAAACCCATCCTGTTAGCCTCTAACGAACGCATAAAAGAATGAAGCCTCTACAGCCGCTTGATCAGGCTTTGGAAATTTGATAAGTTCCTGGCCCTCATCAAATAATGGCATTATGCCAGCCTCCCGCTTAATTTTTTGAATTAGTCGTTTTTTTATTGCTAGCAAGCTAAGGAATAGCCATGAGTAGAAGGCCCGCGTTCGATTGTGCAGCAGTCATTTTAAGGGACAAAACAGTCACCTCCCACACAAGCGGCTCAGTTACAACCACTAAGCAAGGCAACAACGTTTCAGTTAGTAACAATATAGGAACTCATGTCAAGCTTGAGGCATTGCTTGAGTTTCAGAACGGTGACTTGCTGCCAGCGATCCTCATTGACGAGAGTTTACATGCTCCTGTTGGCAAAAAAATTCTAATGGCTTTTAAAAGTGGTGAACCAGTCGCCTATCAAGTGACCCCGAATGGAGAGATTTACACACTCGGGTATATTAGCGAAAGAGAAACTTTTACTTTTCAAGACTTTATAATGTTTGCATTGCCGGGCGTAGGCACCTTTTTTAGCCTGGCCTCACTTGCAGTTACGCAAACGTATTACGAGCACGGGGAATTCAAAACCTATAACGGCAACAAAATTGTTGTCGCCGCCGGACTCGCAGTGACTGCCCTTAGCGTATACATTGCCAAAGGATGGTTTGGCTATGTAGTAGGAACAGCCCTTACTGCCGTTGGATTTTCCATCTCTGCCATTATTGGAAACTCCAAAGCAAATGAGGGACGCAAGTTAATGCTTCGTGAAATAAAAAATGAATTCGACAAATTAAAAGCTGAATTGTGATACAAAAGGCCACTTAGGTGGCCTTTTCAATGAGAAGCACATTTGCAATCACATAATAAAACAGCTGGCTATTATGTACACGCAGGCTCAACGCTCCCCGCCCATACCATTAAACTGTCGAGCCAAGTGCATGGCATAGTTATCGGTCATGCCACTCACGTAATCCAGAACCTGCATCATTGCACCGTACTCCTTGGAAACACCCCCACTGGCGTCTAAATTATTCAAGTCCAGCCCAAGAAGCTCTACCACCCTTCTCGTCTTCGAATCAGCTACACCGCCCTTTCTGACATATTCCAAAGCAGCAGAGCAGCTAACGTTTAGCAGCGTAGATATAGTGCTATAAGCCCCTATTTCTAACTCAACCTTCCTGGGATGCTGGAAGATTTCATCGCGAGCAAGACCTTTGGCGGCAGCTACACACTCACGGACATTCTTATCACAAAGTTCTAAAATACCTAGAACCTTGCCAGTCATGATTTCATTATGGTTATTCATGAAAGCAGTCGCTCCAGCGTCTACAAAAGCTGAAATAACTTTCCCACGAATCATAGAGAGCCTACGGCCAACCTTCATGCCTTGAATTTCTTTGACTAACTGATTCTTCTGGTGATCATCAAGGACAAGGCACAGTATTTCAAAGACCTTATCCCACTCAAGGATACCCATCTCTACACCATCTTCTAAATCAAGAATGGCGTAGCAAAAATCATCAGACACCTCCATCAAGTTAGCCAGTGGATGGCGACACCGCCAACCATCACCCAGCTTTAACAAGCCAGTAGCGTCCGCCACTTCATTGAACAAACCCAATTCAGAACAGTAAATACCATATTTGTTCTGAATAGGTCTTTGCCCATTAACAGCATCACCAGCAAGCCAAGGATACTTAATGAAAGCGCCAAGCGACGCATAAGTAAGACGCATCCCCCCTTCATAGGGATGATATTCCGAGGTCGTTAAAACCCTAAACCCTTGTGCATTGCCTTCAAATCTACGTAAATCAGTAGCTTCATTAAAAGGCAATTGTTCTATTATCTTCGCCCCAACATCATTGGTGAACCAGTGACGAATAGCTTCTTCACCTGTATGCCCAAAGGGAGGGTTGCCAATGTCATGAGCGAGACAAGCAGTCTGGACAATATCACCAATATCAGAAGCTGAATGTTGCTCAGGAATAAGTCTTTCATTCAGAAGTTCCTGGCCTACTCTCACCCCCAGGGTACGGCCTACACAAGCCACTTCCAAGCTATGTGTGAGACGGTTATGAACGTGGTCATTAGTGGCAAGAGGATGAACCTGAGTCTTTCTGGCAAGGCGTCTGAAAGCTCCGGAGAAAATAACCTTGTCGTGGTCTGAGTGGAAAGGTGAACGGCCTAGCTCAGATTTAGGAGGACGACCGCCAAGACGGGTATTATTCAGCAACTTGTCCCAACTCATGCTTTCCATGCGTGCTCCCCAGTAATTGATAAACACCTAAGACCGTTGATTTATACCACGGTTCAAAACACACTTTAAGCTGATCAATTCAACCCTCCAACCTGGACCAAGCCCCCTACTTCAAAAAAACCCCAAACCATAAAAATAAAAAAGACCGCCAAGGCAGCCTTTTCTCTAGACGCCGTTACTAAAAAAAGGTTCCATCATCAAGTGCAGACTTCAACGTGCTCTCATAGTTACTCTTATTAAATTGTTCAACCTTTTTATATGCCATCAACTTTTCCGGCCTACGATATTCGTCTGCACTTGAAAAAGCTTGGAATGCATTATCATCAGCCATTCTCACGTGCAATTGTAGCTCTCTTGATTCGTACCCGTAAAACTCAACAAAACCCGGAATCTCGCTTTGACGAGCAATCATCAGAGCCTCTTTAACTGGCTTATCATAAAGATAGAATGTAGCGGTCACCATGATTGCACCCCCCGTTTCAGTGTCATTTTTACCGAAATCAGGGTTTGCATACGGCTCAAAAACCACGCCACCATTCATGTCATCTGATTGACCAAGCCACTTATAACCTTCAAGCGATTTAGTGACTGACTTAATAGGGCCAGCGTACTGAACACTGGTTCTATCTTTATCAAGTTCTACTCGCTCAAAGGTTTCTGCTGATGCTGCAAACGACGAAACCGCAATCAACGACGCAAATACAACACTTATAATTTTATCCATTTTTTCCTTTTCCATTTAATAGATTGCATAAACCAATCAACGCTAGAACGGACAAATCCTATCACAAAATGATTGATTGTAAAATGCCACTATCCCCTACACATAGATAAAATCACAACCTGTTAATAACTTCTCCACTGCTATACCTGACAGACAATCAGCAACAGAAAATTTAACAACCCCTTACTGCTAGCATCAACCCTGAGTAAAAGTGCAGATTACAAACACCCCAACTCACTCGACAAGCTACAATAGGTAGAGAAAAATCACGACTTATAAACACCTTTCCTAACAGCCCAACCTGACCACACAAAAGGAACTGGGTATTTTGCCGCCTATAGCCCGTCAACAGGAAGCAAATGGAGTTCGCCACACATAAAAACCACTTATTACTTAAGGAAAACTTTACATAAATCAACCCGCCAAACACATATATACTCTAAACCTGAAGACCCTAAACGGCAGATCATGGCCTCTTCAAAATGTCCAAAACTGCAATGATGTAACTAGCCTTGTCCATTTATCACCAAGAGAGGCTCCCAAACGCAAACGCAGCTTCTCCATGTGTCGAGTCCCTGCTGCTGAACCTGGTGGGCGATGATTTGCCTGAAACTTTTCGCCTGCTTGGCCCCAACGACTCACGACGGCGAAAACGGGCAATACTGCGCGGCAAGGCCATCGAACATCTGACCAACGCCGCTGCCCGGGCTTTTGTCGAACAACAGCAAGCACTGCTGGCACCAGGGGATCTGGTCGAGCATATGCACGGCACGGCCACCTTGCGTGCTGGACAACAAAGACATGGCACGCAAAAAATCTTCCAGGACAAATGCAAAACCTTGCATGAAATGGGTGCCTATACGTCCCTGGAAATCCTCCTCAATGCATTCTGTGGCGCCGCACTTGGGCAGCATGGCGGTCGTACCCCATCGTTCAAAACCGTCGGATCCTCGATTTGCTGGGCAACAATGCTCCCGACCCACAGTGGCCATTACATCGATCGTTTATGCGCATCAACGACTTTATTGCCGGCATGACCGACAGTTATGCCACTGAAATGGCCAGAGCAATGACAGGTCACTCCACCCCCCGCCTGACAACCGCTGCCCTCCCCTGCCAAACAGGGAGGGCACGCAGCTCCACTTGATCAAACACTATGTTTACCACATGAAGTAGCAAGTAAGACTTTTCCATACACAAGAAAGAAATATACTCGCGCGCCCGGCGTTAAACTCAAAAAATCTTTAAACGCGCATTTAAATACGCCTCTCCCCTTGTGTATTTAGTGAGCCATCGCCTTATTTTGCGTAGGATAATTCCCATACTACGTTTGTAGGCTCCCCGGTTCCTGCCCCAGCTCTTACATCTGAGCTAAGGTCGCGCTTTCTATTCAGCACCTTATGGGGAATCAATATGAACACCGTATTTATTGTCGACGACCATCCTGTAATCCGGCTCGCAATTCGCATGTTGTTAGAACATGAAGGTTATGAAATAGTCGGAGAAACCGACAATGGAGTAGACGCCATGCAGATGATCCGCGAGTGCACTCCTGATCTGGTAATTCTTGATATCAGCATCCCCAAACTCGATGGCCTGGAAGTGCTGTCACGCTTCAGCTCAATAAGCCCAGCCCTCAAGACGCTGGTTCTCACATCGCAGTCACCGACACTTTTCGCCATGCGCTGCATGCAATCCGGTGCAGCCGGGTATGTGTGCAAACAAGAAGAGCTGAGTGAGCTTACCAGTGCAATAAAAGCGGTATTTTCTGGCTACAACTATTTTCCAAGCCAGGCATTGACTTCTGAAACAAACGATCACAACAACTCATCTGAAATCGAGTTATTCAAACTTGTCAACGACAGGGAACTTATGGTTCTGAAGCTGTTCGCACAAGGCAAAACAAACAAGGACATTGCAGCCGGCATGTTTTTAAGCAACAAAACCGTGAGCACTTACAAAAAGCGCCTCATGCAAAAACTGAAAGCCCATTCGCTGGTGGAACTTATCGAGCTGGCAAAACGTAATGGTCTTGTATGAAAAACAGGATGCCCGCACGATTAATCAAGTACCTGTCACTTTTTGCGGGGTTAGTTCTGTGCGTGCCCGTGCTGGCCGCCCCGGTCCGCAGTGAAACCCTTACGTTGCTCAGCCGCTCGAGTTCCGGCCACATTGAAGTCCCCCTGGACAACACTCAACGATACTGGCTGCAAAATAAGCGCGAACTCGTGATCGGCACCTCTGCTGCCGACTATCCACCGTTCGACATGACCGATAGCGGTCGGGACTACGAAGGCCTCACCGCAGATTACGCCGGCCTTCTGCGCAAAGCCCTCAAGCTGTCGATCAGGATCCAGCGCTTTGCCTCCAGAGAAGCAGCCATCAAGGCACTCGAGGACGGCCAGATTGACCTGCTGGGTACTTCCAACGGCTTTGAGGCCGCGAACCAGCACCTTGTACTTTCCATTCCCTATGCCATCGACCAACCCGTACTGGTGACCCGAGAGGGAGAAACACGCTCACTCTCCCAAGGCCTCGCCGGTTTGCGCTTGAGTATGGTGTACCACTATCTGCCCCAGGAGGAAGTAAAGGCGCTTTATCCCCAGGCAATCATCCAGTCTTATCCGTCCTATCAAAATGCCATTAATGCCGTGGCTTTCGATCAGGCGGATATTTTTCTGGGGGACACTGTGTCGACCCATTACATGATCAACAAGGGGTACCTGAAAAACATCAAGATGGCCAATTTTGGCAAACACGAAGCCCATGGATTCAGCTTTGCAGTGCGTCGGGACAACTCGCCCCTGCTAGGCATCATCAACGCCACACTCAAGGCCGTACCCAACAGTGAACAAGAAAGCATTGCCAAACGCTGGAGCGCTGGCAGTGACATTCTACTGTCCGATCAGAAGCTGCAGCTTACTCAGCGAGAAGCCCGTTGGCTGCTCAAGCATCCTGTGGTCAACGTAGTGGTCAACGAAACCATGGCACCCCTGACATTTTTTGATGCCAGCGGGGATTTCCGAGGCATTACTGCCGACCTGCTGGAGATGATCCGTCTGCGCACGGGGCTGCGCTTCGAAATACAACGCGCGAACAGCCTCGACACCATGACCCGAATGATCAGTCGGCACGAAACCGACATTATCTCGGCCATCAATCCTTCAGCCTCACGAGAAAGCGCCCTCAGTTTCACCCGTCCCTATCTGGTGAACTCCTTTGTCCTGCTTACGGCAAAAGGTGATGGGCAACCTGCGAGCCTTGAACAACTTGCGGGTAAAAAACTGGCCTTGACCCGAGGCAATCCCCTGACCGATTACCTGCGCAGTCAATACCCGCAGATAACACTGGTAGAAACCGGGGATATCTATCGCGCCACAGAACTGCTGGCCGAAGAGAAAGTGCAAGGTGCAGTCAGTACGCTGGTCATCGCCAACTACCTGCTGGCCTCGGGGTTGTTTCAGGACCGGTTACAAATCAGTGCCACCATCGGCACCCAACCCGCCATGTTTTCCCTCGCCACTGCCCGGGATGCCAGCGAGTTGTCCTCAATCCTCAACAAGGCGTTGTTGAGTATCGCGCCTGATGAGCTGGGCATTATCAACAGCCGCTGGCGGGGCTATGTGCCGGCATCTGATAGTTACTGGCACAATTACCATCGCCTGTTCTACCAGTTCATCATTGGCACCAGCCTTTTACTGTTGCTGTCCCTGATCTGGAATGCCTATATGCGGCGCCAGATCCGGCAACGAAAATCGGCCGAACGTGCACTCAGCGATCAGTTCGAGTTCATGCGTGCGCTCGTCAACGGTACGCCTCATCCTATTTATGTGCGTGATCGCGAAGGTGTTCTGAAAACCTGCAATGACAGCTACTTGAATGCCTTTTCAGCCAGGCGCGAAGAAGTCATCGGCAAGACCGTGATGCAAACCTGCGACCTCCTGAGCAACGAATGTGAAGCCCGTGACTATCAGGCCGACTACCTGCGTGTCATGCGTGAAGGTACTCCGCTGGTGACTGATCGCCCGCTGAGAATCGGCGAAAAAACGCTCACTATCTATCACTGGATTCTTCCCTATCGGGACTCCCTGGGCGAAGTACAGGGCATCATCGGTGGCTGGATTGATATCAGTGAACGTCATCAGCTACTGGATGAGCTGCGTACGGCCAAGGAGCTGGCAGATGATGCCAACCGGGCCAAAAGCACCTTCCTGGCAACCATGAGCCATGAAATCCGTACACCGATGAACGCAGTGATCGGTTTGCTTGAACTGACGCTCAAGCGCGCCGACCATGGGCATCTCGACCGCCCGTCCATTGAAGTTGCTTATAACTCGGCCAAAGACCTGCTGGAGCTGATAGGCGATATTCTTGATATTGCCCGTATAGAGTCCGGCCGCCTGAACCTGTCCCCGGAACGCGTCAATCTGCACCAACTGGCACACTCCGTGATGCGGATTTTTGATGGCCTGGCGCGGCAAAAAAACCTCACGCTCGACCTGCGTTTCGATGCAACAGACGATCTACCCGACGTACTGATCGATCCGCTTCGTCTCAAGCAAATCCTGACCAACCTGATCAGCAATGCGATCAAGTTCACCCAACAAGGCCGGGTGACGCTTGAAATCAACTTGCTGCCAGCCGGCACCCCTGAGCGGACTGAACTGCACTTGAGCGTCAAAGACACTGGCATCGGCATCAGCGAGCGTGATCAGGCACGCCTGTTTGAGCCCTTCGCCCAGGCACAGAACAGCGGGCAACTGGCGCTCAATGGTGCCGGTCTTGGCCTTGTCATCTGCCGTAGCCTGTGCGAAATGATGGGCGGCACCCTGGTACTGAGCAGCCAGGAAAGTGCAGGTACCCAGGTTCAGATAAAACTTGAAGTGCCAACCCTGACGCCGTCCCAGTGCCCCCCCGCACAAGAACCCTCAATCAACCCTGCCGCTCATCCGCTTAACGTACTGGTGGTGGATGATCACCCGGCCAACCGCTTGCTGATGTGCCAGCAACTTGGATTTTTAGGGCACAGGTTTACCACCGAGCACGACGGCGCCGCAGGTTTGAAAACCTGGAAGACAGGCAAATTCGACCTGGTCATTGCAGACTGCAACATGCCTGTCCTGAATGGCTATGAACTGACTCGAGCCATACGCAAGCATGAGCTGGCCTCCAGCCAACGGCCATGTACCGTGCTGGGGTTTACTGCAAATGCCCAACCGGAAGAGCGGCAACGCTGCAAGCAGGCAGGAATGGACGACTGCCTGTTCAAACCCATCAGCCTGACCCTGTTGAGTCAACGACTGGCCATGCTTGAGCCGCTATTCCACTGCCCGGAAGCCTTCAACGCCGACGCTCTCAGCCCGCTTACAGGAGGCGACAAGGAACGAACAAGACTCTTGCTGGAAGAACTGCTCCGCAGCAACTGCCAGGATCTCAAGACGCTGCTTGAGTTACCTGACAACGGCGAATTGCAGGCGTTTGTCGAAATTGCCCACAGGATAAAAGGCGCTGCCCGCATTGTGGGCGCCCAAAGCCTGATCAACAACTGCGAGGCACTGGAGCAAGCCACGCCCGCTAACCTCGTGCAGGCCCGCGAGCAAGTGCAGGTCTCCATGCGTGCACTGGGACAGGCGCTGGCCCTGCAACTTGAATCGTTGACGAAGCACACCTGAGCGCCAATCAAAGGCAGGTTGGCGCGGTTTTACTATGCTGATAGATACCAGCACGCCTACATCAGCGGAGAATCAGCCCATGCGCAACAGTGCGCTCTCCCATCGGCGCCAGTACCCGCTGCATGCTCACATAAGTGCGATGTTTACATTTTTGTTGCTATTGCTGGGCGTTGTACTGGGCGTATTCAATTACCAGCAAACCACCCGCATCATTCTCGACAGCAGCCAAAAGTTGTTCAGCTACATAGAACAGGATGTTCAGGATGACCTGCTGGATGCCTATCAACCCATACGGCATGCGCTCAACCTGCTAATTCTTGATTCTGCGGCCACAACCGACCAGGTCGAGCTTCGAACAGGCCTGCTGCAGCCCTTTGTACAAGCACTCGAAGACAACCACACACTGTCAGCTCTATACCTGGGCGATGACAACGGCAACTTTTTCCTGGTCCGGCCTTTGCGCAATCAAGAGATCCGGCGCCAGTTAAAAGCCCCACCCCAAGCTAGCTTCGAAGTATGGTCGATAACACGTGCAGCCCGGCAAGGCACGGTTAATTCAAAAAAACTGTATCTGGATGCAAATCTGAAACAGCTCGAACAGCGCAACATCCCCAATGAGCTCTATGACCCCCGCGTGCGCAGCTGGTTTATTGCGCAGGATGCCGACAAAAATCAGACCACCACCAGCCCCTACCTGTTTTTTACCACCCACGAAGTTGGTACTACACTCGCCAAACGCAGTACTGCCAATACGGTGATGGGTGCCGATGTAACGCTGTCTCAACTGTCCGCCACCCTGGCCGACCATCAAACAACGCCTGGTACACAGATTGTTCTGTTCGGCGATGATGGCCGGGCCATCGCTTACCCGGACTTCAACAAATTATTGAACGCCATGGACCCCACCAAACTGCCCAAAGTCTCGGAGCTGAATCCGGCCCTTGGACTGCTGATCAATCAAGGGGCAGATGCTCAGCAGCGCCTGGACGACGGCCAGCGCCAATGGATCGTTTCGCGGTTCAAGGTGGACGATGGCAGTGCCAATGGCTTGCAATTGGCAATGATGGTCCCGCAAGACGAGCTGTTGGCCGATGCCTATCAGTTGCGCTGGCAAGGGGCCCTGGTGACATTGGGCGCCCTGGTGCTGTGCCTGCCCATGGGGTGGGTGACCTCCAGGTTGCTGGTGAGGCCCTTGCGCGAATTGGTGCGTGAAGCCGATGCGGTTCGACGGTTCGATTTCAACTATCCATTCACACGACAATCGCCCGTGCTCGAAATCGATCAGATGCAGGCATCCATGGGCCGCATGAAAGAAACCCTCGCCAGCTTTTTTGAAATCACCTCCAGCCTTTCGGCCCATACCCGATTTGAACCCTTGCTGCAGTCCGTACTGTTCGAGACTCTCAAGATTGCTCAGGCAGAGGCCGGGCTGATCTACCTGACAAAAAACGACAGTACTCAACTGGAGTTAAAAGGCCTGATCATCAACGGCCAGCCCCAGGACCTGGCAACCCAGCCCGCGCCCGTGCTGAACCCTGACGACAGCCAGAGCCCCGAGTGGTTACGGGCGCTTTTCGAAGGTCATGACAGTGTCGCCCGCTCACTCACCCTTGAACAGGCGGGTGACTTGCAGTCTGTGATGGATGAACTGGGCAGCCAGAGTGTCCACCTGATCGGCATTCGCCTGCACAACCGCCAGGGCGAAACGGTGGGTATTCTTGTGCTGGTATTGAACGACAGTGGTTCGACTGACGATCAGGACCACTTGCGGGCCGACCGGATTGCCTTTATCCAGGCGGTGTCCGGTACAGCTGCCGTTGCTATTGAAAGCCAGCGCCTGCAGGCTCGGCAGAAACAGTTGCTGGATGCATTGATCCAATTGCTGGCGGGGGCTATCGACGCCAAAAGCCCGTACACCGCCAGCCATTGCCAACGGGTTCCAATCCTGACATTGATGCTGGCACAGGCGGCTGCTGCGAGCCGGCAGCCACCCTTTGAGCAGTACGCTCCCACGGATGAGCAATGGGAGGCGCTGCGTATCGCCGCCTGGCTGCACGACTGCGGCAAGGTCACAACACCGGAATATGTGGTCGACAAGGCCACCAAGCTTGAAACCCTGTACGACCGCATTCACGAAATCCGCACCCGCTTTGAAGTGCTCAAGCGCGATGCCTGGGTCAATTACTGGCAGGCACGAGCCCTGGGTGGCGACGATCAACAGCTGGCGCACCTGCGAGATGCCTGTCTGCTTGAGCTGGATGATGACTTCGCTTTTGTCGCCCAGTGCAATCTGGGCGGGGAAGCCATGATGGAGGCAGACCTGCAGCGTTTGAACGCCATTGCGCGCCGCACCTGGACCCGCACGCTGGATGATCGCCTGGGCGTTTCCTGGGAAGAAAACAAACGCCAGTCCACCCGCCAGGAGCAAGCCTTGCCGGTGACCGAGTCGCTGCTGGCCGACAAGCCCGAGCACCTGTTCACTCGCCCCGAGGCCGACCTGATTGACCCCGAAAACCCCTGGGGCTTTAAACTCGAAGTACCACCCTACAAATTCAACCGTGGCGAGCTGTACAACCTCAGTACCCGGCGCGGCACCTTGACCCGCGAAGAGCGCTACATCATCAATAACCACATCGTGCAAACCATCCTGATGCTCAGCAGCCTGCCGCTACCTGCCTACCTGAGCAACATTGCCGAAATCGCCGGGGGGCATCACGAAAAAATGGATGGCAGCGGTTATCCAAAACGCCTGAAACGCGAGGAAATGAGCCTGGAGGCACGGATGATGGCAATTGCCGATATTTTCGAGGCATTGACCGCGTCGGATCGCCCCTATAAACGCAGCAAAACCTTGAGTGAGGCGCTGAACATCATGGCCGCCATGTGCCATGACGCCCATATTGATCCGCAACTGTTCGCGCTGTTCATGCACGAACAGATTTACCTGCAATACGCCCGGCAGTTTCTTGACCCTCAACAAATCGATACGGTCGATATCGATGCGCTGATGCTCAAGGCCGGGCTGAAAAACTGATGCGGATCAGCACTCGCTCAAGCGCAAAAAGATGGCCGCCAGCGCTTCAATGCCCAACTGATCCTGCTCGCTGAAGCGCCCGATGCTCGGGCTGTCCAGATCCAGCACGCCGATCAGGCGACCATCCTTGATCAACGGCACGACCAACTCACTGTTAGAGGCGCTGTCGCAAGCGATGTGCCCGGCAAATGCATGCACGTCTTCAACTCGCTGCGTTTGCCGGCTCGCCGCTGCAGCCCCGCAGACGCCACGCCCAAACGGGATACGAACACAGGCAATTTGCCCCTGAAACGGGCCCAGTACCAGCTCCTCATTACGATTGAGGTAAAACCCGGCCCAGTTCAGATCATCGAGCTGGTGATACAAAAACGCCGAGAACTGTGCAGCGTTGGCAATAAAGTCACGCTCATCTGCCAACAACGACTCCAACTGAGCCTGCAACAGGCCATAGCCGTTCAGGCCTGCACCTGTGGCGTTCAAATCAATCATTCACTTGCTCCAACAATTTCAAACCCACCCAATAACGCGCGAACTGATAGGCACAACGGCCGTTGCGGTTGCCACGCCCGGTTGCCCAGCGCACCGCCAGAATATCCAGTGCCTCGTCGCGCTGCCACTGCAAACCGGCTTTGGTGGCCAATACATCGATCCAGTGCTCAACCACGCTCAGGAAATGGTCCTGGGTGAACGGATAAAACGACAGCCACAGGCCGAAGCGATCAGACAAGGCGATCTTGTCTTCCACAGCTTCATTGGGATGCAACTCACCGTCGACATTCTTCCAGTTCTCGTTATCGCTTTCCTTTTCGGGCACCAGATGACGGCGGTTCGACGTGGCGTAAAGCAGGACGTTATCCGGCGCTTGCTCAAGGGAACCATCGAGCACGCTTTTGAGCACCCGGTAATCGCTTTCACCCGCCTCAAATGACAAGTCATCGCAAAACAGCACAAAGCGCTGGGGCAAACCTTGCAATTGCTCGACCACCCGCGGCAGGTCGGCCAGATGGTCACGCTCGATCTCGATCAGGCGCAGGCCCGCATTGCCATACTCGGCAAGCAGTGCACGGATGATCGAAGACTTGCCAGTACCGCGCGAGCCCCAAAGCAGAGCGTGGTTGGCCGGCAAACCATCAAGGAACTGTTTGGTATTGCGACCCAGCTGATCCCGCTGAATATCGACGCCGATCAGGTCCGAAAGGCGCATATCAAGGCTGACTTGCAATGGCATCAGGTAACCCGAACGCCCCTCCCGCTGCCAACGGGCCGCCAGGCATTGATGCCATTCGATCGGCTCACGCTGAGCCGGCAGCAAGGGTTCAAGACGTGCGAGGACCGCTTCGGCCCGTTGCAGAAAGGCATCCAGATTAGAATTCACAACATTTCCTCAGACTGATACACAATGATGGCATATTGATATGACCTACATTCAGCTCAAACCACATTACGACTCACATCGCCAGGTCGCAAATACCGCAGTAATGCCTGCCGGTTGACCCACGAATCGACTACTCTTGCACGCCGCAAGGAAATGGAAACAGGTGCAACACCCCCAATGGACATAAAACTCACCCACCGCCTGTCTTTCAAGCAAGCCAAACTGACTGTGCTGGTCGGTCTGATATTGGGGACCCTGCTTAGCCTGCTGCAAATCGGCATCGATTATGCCAGTGAAAACGCCGCCATCGATCGCGAAATCCAGTCGCTGCTCGAGATCAGTCACAACCCGGCATCACGCATTGCCTACAACCTTGATTCGGAGCTTGCCCAAGAGCTTTTGCAAGGGCTGGTGCGCTCACCGGCGATCACCGCCGCACAACTGCTCGACAACGACTATCTGGTGCTCTCGGCGGTGCAGGATCTGCCTGAAACCGGCCGTTATCGGGCGCTGAGCGACTCTCTGTTTGGTGCCAACCGCTCATTTGACCAGCGACTGTACTTCAATCACCTCCCCGAACAAAGCATGGGCGTCTTGCACCTTGAGGTGGATACCTACCCCTTCGGCAAGCGGTTTTTGCAGCGGGCGGAAGTCACACTGCTCAGCGGTTTTATTCGCAGCATCGTGCTCACCTTTATTCTTCTGGGCCTGTTTTACGTCATGCTGACCAAGCCGCTGGTGCGAGTGATTCGTGAGATCAGCGATGGCAAGCCCGCAGATCCGGGGCAGTCGAAAGTGCACTGCCCCAGCGGTCACGAAAACGATGAAATTGGCGTACTGGTGAACGCTGCCAATCAGCAGTTCGAGGCCATGGCCCGTGAAATGGAATACCGGCGCCGCGCTGAAAACACCCTGACCGAGTACCTGGCACAGCTGGAAACCATTGTTTCTGTGCGCACCCAGGAACTGGAGGCCAGCAACGAGCAACTGCGCCACTCCAATGAAGAGCTTGAGGCTGCGCGCACTACTGCCCTGGAAATGGCCCAGGCACGCTCAGCGTTTCTGGCCAATATGAGCCATGAAATACGCACCCCGCTCAATGGTTTGCTCGGGATGCTGGCGCTGTGCCTGGACAGCCCGCTGAATGCCGAGCAACACCAGCAATTGTCGATTGCCCATGACTCCGGCAAGGTTCTGGTCGAGCTGCTCAATGACATTCTCGACCTGTCGAAATTCGACGCGGGCCAACTGGAGCTTGAACATATTGCCTTCGACCTGGGCACGCTGATCGAAGATACCGCCAACCTGCTGTCACAGAACGCCGCACCCAGCGTGGAACTGACCTGCCTGATCGATCCGCAGTTTCCGGCACTGGTCATGGGGGACCCGACCCGGGTCCGACAGATCGTCAGCAATTTGTTGTCCAACGCGCTGAAATTCACCCGATTCGGGCGGGTGGATGTACGGCTCAGCGCGCAAGGCGATCAGGTACGTATCGAGGTTTGCGACACCGGCATCGGCATCGCCCAGGAGGCCCAGGCCAGAATTTTCAGCCCCTTCACTCAGGCAGAGGCCGGCATCACCCGCCAGTATGGTGGCACCGGGCTTGGTCTGACCCTGACCAACAGTCTGTGCGCAGTCATGCACGGACGCCTGACCATCAGCTCGGAAGTCGGTTTTGGCAGCCAGTTCTGCGCCGAACTCCCCCTGCCCTGCCATACCCCCGCCATCCAGCCAAAGCCGTTGTCCGGCCGGGTTATTGTGGTGAGTGCAGCGAGCAGCGGGCTGAGCGAAATGCTTGGCAGTTTTTTGCCCCTGTGGGGGCTGGACTACACACGCTACTCCCAGGACGACTCACTGACCGACACCCATCCACAGTTACTGATTACCGACTGTGCCGAGTGCCTGTTTGGCCTGCGCCCGGCCATCAGTGCGCCGATCCTGCTGGTGACCGCGTATGGCAACTTTATGCCCGGTGACCAGGTCAATGCGCTGGCACCCCTGCAACAAAAAGCCCGGCCCCTGTCGCGTCAGGCACTGTACAAGACCTTGCAACATTTGCTGCTCAAGGACGACGGCGAGGTACAGGGCACTCAAACCGTGAATACTCCTGCGGTCCACCGCGCGCGAATCCTGCTGGTCGAAGACAATCCGGTCAACCAGCTGGTGGCCAAGGGTATGTTGAGCAAGCTGGGCTGTGAAGTGGTGGTTGCGAGCCACGGCGGCGAGGCGCTGAGTCGGCTGGAGCAGAAGACCTTTGACCTGGTGTTGATGGACTGCAACATGCCAGTCATGGATGGCTACGAAGCCACACGGCAAATCCGCCATCGCGGGCGCTGGCCCAAGTTGCCCATCGTCGCCCTGACCGCCAATGCCATGCCCGAAGAGCGTGAGCGCTGCCGTTCGGCGGGGATGAACGATTATCTGGCCAAGCCGTTTCGGCGCGAAGAGCTGGCGGCGTTGATTGAGGTATGGGTGCCGCAAAGGCGAGACAGAGACACCAACCGTGTTGCCGCCGACGAGTAGAACGAGGCCGCGATCGAGCGCGAAGCGGTCGCAAAATGATGCACCAGGGTGCACCAGACAGACACGGTTTGCAGGATTTGCGACGGCTGCGCCGCCGATCGCAGCCTCATTCCACTCGTCAGCGGCTACAGATAGAGCGATTTTAACCCAGTAACGCTTCGATATCGGCCTTGAGCGCCTCAGGCTTGGTGGTCGGGGCATAGCGCTTTACGCTTTTGCCATCGCCACTGACCAGGAATTTGGTGAAGTTCCATTTGATTCCCTGCGAGCCCAACAGCCCCGGCGCACGCCTCTTGAGCTGGACAAACAACGGATGAGCCTGGGGGCCATTGACCTCGACCTTCTTGAACAGCGGGAAGCTCACGCCAAAATTCAGCTCGCAAAACCCGGAAATGGCCGCTTCGTCGCCCGGCTCCTGCTTGCCAAACTGGTTACAGGGGAAGCCCAGAATCACCAGCCCCTGATCCCTGTACTGCTGCCACAACGCCTCCAGCCCTTTGTACTGCGGGGTAAAGCCGCACTTGCTGGCCGTATTGACCACCAGCAGCGCCTTGCCGCCGAAATCGCCAAGGGCCTTTTGCTCACCGACCAGTGTGGTACAGGCAATATCGAGCAGGTTATCGTTCATGGCAACACCTCAAAAAGTCAGACGCGAGGGACCAGGTCCAGGCACACCGAGTTGATACAGTAGCGCAGCCCGGTCGGGGGCGGACCGTCAGGGAACACATGGCCCAGATGCGCATCACATTTGGCGCAGACCACTTCGGTACGCACCATGCCGTGGCTGACGTCACGGATCTCGACCATCGCACTGTCGCCAATGGGCCGGGAAAAGCTCGGCCAGCCGCAGCCAGAGTCAAACTTGGCGCGGGAGTCAAACAGCGGCGCGTTGCAGCAGATACAGTGATAGACACCGTCAGTTTTGGTGGCGTTGTATTTCCCCGAAAACGGCCGTTCGGTGCCTTTGAGGCGGCACACGTTGTATTGCTCCGGGTCGAGCATGGCCTTCCATTCGTCCAGGGTTTTGTTCAACTTTTCCATGGTTCTGCCTCTGTCACTGAAAAACCCCGACCGGTGGCTTTTCCAGGGATCGGGTGGCACGTATGATTGCGCCTCGTTAATCACCAGTCTGGCACCCGCCCTAGCTGCATTCAAACGGATTCTTGAAGCAAAGCGGTGTTAGCCACTGTGTGCAAACACAGAATTTCCCAGTGCAGTGGTCATCACATCGCCTGGATCGTTCATTTTCGGGATCACATCGCCATGCAGGTCAGCAAATCAAACAAGCTCGCCAACGTCTGTTATGACATTCGCGGCCCGGTGCTCAAGCACGCCAAACGACTGGAGGAGGAAGGCCATCGCATCCTCAAGCTGAACATCGGCAACCCGGCACCTTTTGGTTTTGAAGCGCCGGACGAAATCCTCCAGGACGTGATCCGCAACCTGCCGACAGCCCAGGGCTACAGCGACTCCAAAGGCCTGTTCAGCGCCCGCAAGGCAGTCATGCAGTACTACCAGCAAAAGCAGGTGGAAGGTGTCGGCATCGAAGACATCTACCTGGGCAACGGCGTGTCCGAGCTGATCGTGATGTCGCTGCAGGCGCTGCTCAACAATGGCGACGAAGTTCTCGTACCAGCACCGGACTACCCGCTGTGGACCGCTGCCGTGACGCTGGCTGGCGGCCATCCGGTGCACTACCTGTGCGACGAGCAAGCCAACTGGTGGCCTGATCTTGAGGACATAAAAGCCAGGATCACTCCAAACACCAAAGCCATGGTCATCATCAACCCGAACAACCCGACGGGTGCGGTGTACTCCAAGGAAGTCCTGCTGGGCATGCTCGAGATTGCCCGCCAGCACAATCTGGTGGTGTTCTCGGACGAGATCTACGACAAGATCCTCTACGACGACGCGGTGCATATCTGCACCGCTTCACTGGCCCCTGACGTGTTGTGCCTGACCTTCAACGGCCTGTCCAAGTCGTACCGGGTTGCGGGTTTCCGTTCGGGCTGGATTGCCATCTCCGGGCCCAAGCAAAACGCTCAGGGCTATATCGAAGGCATCGACATGCTGGCCAACATGCGCCTGTGCGCCAACGTGCCCAGCCAGCACGCCATTCAAACCGCATTGGGCGGCTACCAGAGCATCAATGATCTGGTACTGCCCAACGGACGCCTCCTTGAGCAACGGAACCGCACTTGGGAACTGCTCAACGCGATCCCCGGTGTCAGTTGCGTGAAACCGATGGGGGCGTTGTATGCGTTCCCGCGTATCGACCCGAAAGTGTGCCCGATCCTCAACGACGAGAAATTCGTGCTGGACCTCCTGCTCTCGGAAAAACTGCTGGTGGTACAAGGCACCGCCTTCAACTGGCCGTGGCCGGATCACTTCCGCGTCGTGACCCTGCCTCGTGTCGACGAGCTGGACATGGCCATTGGCCGGATCGGTAACTTTCTGAAGACTTATCGTCAGTAGTTTCTGAATATGTTGTGCGACCAATCAAAAGTCGCACAACATGTGTCTGATGAAACATTCTTCATTCTGCGTCTTTACGGACCTCCCCCGCCTTCAATAGCCTCATGAAAACCATAAAGCCCTTTATTTACTGGCGCTCAGTGGAACTTTTGGCCAAAAAAAACGCTCCTTCATATTAGGAAATTCCCAGCAAACTACTAAAATCAGGCTGCAGGACACAGTTTGAAATAGTCACCTGGTTGAATAGCCTGTGGCAGCACCTTATATACCCCGCATACGGCAACACCCTTAAGACGAGGAGATTCATACAACCATGATGCGCATTCTGCTGTTTTTGGCCACTAACCTGGCGGTCGTGCTGATTGCCAGCATCACCCTGAGCCTGTTCGGCTTTGACGGGTTCATGGCGGCCAACGGGGTTGATCTGAACCTCAGTCAGCTGTTGGTGTTCTGTGCGGTCTTTGGTTTTGCAGGGTCTCTGTTCTCGCTATTCATATCCAAATGGATGGCGAAGATGAGCACCAGCACCCAGGTGATTACACAACCTCGTACTCGTCATGAACAATGGTTGATGCAAACCGTTGAACAACTGTCCCGCGAAGCCGGGATCAAGATGCCTGAAGTGGGGATTTTCCCGGCATACGAGGCTAACGCCTTTGCCACGGGCTGGAATAAAAACGATGCACTGGTCGCAGTCAGCCAGGGCTTGCTGGAGCGTTTTTCGCCCGACGAAGTAAAAGCGGTACTGGCCCACGAAATCGGCCACGTTGCCAACGGCGACATGGTCACCCTGGCGCTGGTGCAGGGCGTGGTGAACACCTTTGTCATGTTCTTTGCCCGGATCATCGGCAACTTTGTCGACAAGGTGGTGTTCAAGAACGACGAGGGCCGCGGCATTGCCTACTACGTTGCGACCATCTTCGCCGAACTGGTCCTGGGTTTCCTCGCCAGCGCCATTGTGATGTGGTTCTCGCGTAAACGTGAATTCCGGGCTGACGAAGCCGGTGCGCAGCTCGCCGGCACCTCGGCAATGATCAGCGCCCTGCAGCGCTTGCGCTCCGAGCAGGGTCTGCCGGTTCACATGCCGGACACCATGGCGGCTTTCGGCATCAACGGCGGCCTCAAACAAGGCCTGGCGCGGATGTTCATGAGCCACCCGCCACTGGAAGAACGTATCGACGCACTGCGTCGCCGCGGCTAACCCCACGGCAAACATAAAAAGGGCGACCCAGGTCGCCCTTTTTTGTGCCCGGGTTTTGCTTCAGGCGATTTTGCTCAGGCGATACACCCGCTCCACCAGTCGCGTCACGCCACTCTTGAGGAACTTCCACTCCTGATCGAGTACATCCGGCTGCTCGAGCACTTCCAGCGCCCAGGCATGCGACAGCAGGCTTTGTACCTCGGCGTCCGGCACCGAGAACGGCGGGCCGTTCATTTGCGACTGATCGTAATCCAGGGTAATCAACAGCCCCCGACAGCCTGGCGGCAGAATCCGGCTCAGGTGCCGAGCATAGGCCGCACGCATCTCGGGAGGGAATGCGATGGTTGCAGCGCGGTCATACAACCCCACACAGGAGGCCACGTCAGCCTCAGTCAGGGCAAACACATCACCGCAGAGGATCTTCACAGGACCCGCCTCGTACACCTTGAAGGCGCCCTGCTGACGAACCTGTGGCTTGACCTGTTGTTCACTGAAAAACTGCTCCACGGCCGTCTGCGTCAGCTCCACGCCCAGCACTTCATGACCGTTGGCCGCCAGCCAACTCATATCCAGGCTTTTGCCGCATAGCGGCACCAGCACACGACCGCCCTCCTCCACCCCCAGTGCCGGCCAAAGGCGCTGAAGGTAAGGGTTGACCTGCGACAGGTGAAAGCCAATCTGATTGCGATCCCAGCGGTCGTGCCAAAATTCGGGCTGCATGATTCACCTTTAAATTCGATAGATAAGCACTAAAACTTATATTGGATTTAGATCAATGATCAGGATGAAGATGACGCATCTCAACTTCGAGGACCTCTTTCATGCTCCCCAGCCTGTTTATCTCCCACGGCTCCCCCATGCTAGCACTGGAACCGGGCGCCAGTGGCCCGGCGCTCAAACGCCTGGCGGCCGAACTGCCGCGCCCCAAGGCCATAGTGCTGGTGTCTGCGCACTGGGAAAGCCCCGACCTGCGGGTCGCCAGCCACCCGTCACCGGAAACCTGGCATGACTTTGGCGGCTTCCCGCCAGCACTGTTTGCCGTGCAATACCCTGCGCCCGGCGACCCGAAGTTGGCCGCGAACATTGTGGAATTGCTGGCAGACAACGGCTTGCCGGCGCGACTGGACGCCAGACGCCCTTTTGACCATGGCGCCTGGGTGCCACTGTCCTTGATGTACCCGGATGCGGATATCCCGGTGGTGCAGGTCTCGTTGCCCAGCCAGTTGGGCCCGGCGGGCCAGACCAGGGTAGGCCATGCACTGGCGGTCTTGCGCAGCGAGGGGATTCTGGTCATCGGCTCGGGCAGCATCACCCACAACCTGCGCGAACTGGACTGGCACGCAGGCCCTGAGAGCATTGAACCCTGGGCCAAGGCGTTTCGTGACTGGATGATCGACAAACTGGCGGCTGATGACGAAACGGCGCTGCATGCCTACCGCACACAGGCGCCTTTCGCCGCTAAAAACCACCCCAGCGACGAGCACCTGCTGCCGTTGTATTTTGCCCGTGCCGCGGGCGGCCAGTTCAGCATTGCCCACCAGGGCTGGACACTGGGTGCGTTGGGGATGGATATCTACCGGTTTGGCTAGCGCCCCGCTCCCACAAAGGCCAGCAAATACAAATCCCGGACAAAAAAAATCCCCGCACCAGGCGGGGATTTTTTTAGCGATCAATCACTGCAAGAGTGATTAATCTTCGCGGTAGCGACGCAGTTTCAACTGCTTGCCAGCAACGCGGGTGTCTTTCAGTTTGGCCAGCAAACCTTCCAGACCGGCTTCCGGCAGTTCTACCAGGCTGAAGCTGTCACGCACCTGGATGCGACCGATAGCTTCACGAGCCAGGCCACCCTCGTTGAGGATAGCGCCCAGCAGGTTCTTGGCAGCGATACCGTCACGCGCACCCAGCGCGGTACGGCAACGTGCACGGCCTTCAGCCAATGGAACCGGAGCACGACGCTCGCGATCACCACGATCAGGACGGTCACCCGAACGCTCGGAACGCTCACGCGGTGCACTGTTAGGCACCAGTGGACGTTCACGCTCGATGGCTGCCAGGGTCAGGGCCTGACCGTTGGTTGCCTTGCGCAGCAGAGCAGCGGCCAGGGCACGCGGGCTGCAGCCGATATCGGCAATCAGGCGATCCAGCAGATCACCGTGAGTCGATTCAGCGTCAGCGACCAGCGGCGTCAGGCTGTTGGTCAACTTCTTGATGCGGGCATCAAGAACAGCCTGGGCATCCGGCAGACGGACTTCCGCAACTTTCTGACCGGTTACACGCTCGATCACTTGCAGCATGCGGCGCTCACGAGGAGTCACCAGCAGCAGTGCGCGACCTTCGCGACCGGCACGGCCAGTACGGCCGATACGGTGAACGTAGGACTCTGGATCGTAAGGCATGTCAACGTTGAACACGTGAGTGATACGTGGAACATCAAGACCACGTGCCGCTACGTCGGTTGCCACAACGATGTCCAGACGGCCATCCTTGAGCGAGTCGATAACGCGCTCACGCTGGTTCTGGGCAATGTCACCGTTCAGCGCAGCAGCTTTGTAGCCTTTGGCTTCAAGGGCGCTGGCCAGATCCAGGGTCGCTTGCTTGGTGCGAACGAACATGATCAGGGCGTCGAAATCTTCAACTTCCAGCAGGCTCAATACAGCCGAGGTCTTCTGGTCAGCATGAACCAACAGGTGAGCCTGTTCGATCGCGGTAACGGTCTGAGTCTTGGTCTGGATCTTCACGTGTTGCGGATCGCGCAGATGGCGTTCGGCAATGGCACGGATCGACTGCGGCAAGGTTGCCGAGAACAATACGGTCTGACGGGTTGGCGGAAGTGCCTTGAAGATAACTTCAAGATCGTCCATGAAACCCAGTTTCAACATTTCGTCAGCTTCGTCCAGAACCAGGTGGTTCACGGTCGACAGCACTTTTTCGTCACGACGCAGGTGGTCGCACAGACGGCCCGGAGTGGCGACAACGATCTGTGCGCCATTACGGATTGCTTTCAGTTGTGGACCCATAGGGGCGCCGCCGTAAACGGCCACAACGGTAACGCCCGGCATTTGCTTGGCGTAGGTTTCGAAAGCGGTTGCTACTTGCAGCGCCAACTCACGGGTTGGCGCCAGGATCAGGGCTTGCGGCTCGCGCTTAGCAGGATCGATGCGGTGCAGGATCGGCAGGGCGAACGCGGCGGTTTTACCCGTACCGGTTTGCGCCTGACCAATCATGTCGTGACCGGCCATGATGATCGGGATCGATTGCTGCTGAATAGCCGAAGGTTCTTCGTAGCCAGTCGCGATGACAGCAGAAAGAATGTTCGGATTAAGATTAAAAGCGGCGAAGCCGCCGGTTTCCTGGGTCATGGGTCTGCCTCTAAGTGCATCCGCAAAGACCCATGCTCCAAAGCTGCGCATGCCGTGTAAGACTCAAGAGTCGCCCTGGCTGCTTTGTCGGCGGGGATTTGCGAAAACGTTTAAATGAATGGAGCGTTCAGGGTTGTCCGCGAAACGGACGAGCAGCCGAAGCGTGCTTCGGGAAATGCGACACCTAAACGTGGCCCGGCTAAAGGCCGGCGCGCACTATACCGGATTTATCAAAAAAAAGAAGGGTTTTTTTGCCACAAAATCGTCTGTATCCCTCTGTGGACCGGGCTTTAACGTTTTTTTTCGTCCTTGAAAAAGCTTTTCGTGCCGGGCCACTCTGGGTGAAACGCTAAAACGTTTCACCGCTTGGCATCAAGTCGCCGGGCGAATTGCCTTGATCAGGGACTCCAGCGAATAACCCAGACGCGGAGCCAGGACTTGTGTCCGGACTGTCAGCGCGTCGATATCGAGTGCCTGTTCCAGGTCAGCAGGCACCATCAGGATGACATTACCCTCCTTGACCGGCAGCTCCCAATAATGGCGGTGATACAGGCCGCGCAGCAACGCAGCCCCCAGCGGCTTGCCATCGTCGGTGGCCCACTGGTTGATGATCAGCCAGCCATTGGGGGCCAGCTTCTTTTGACAGTTTTCAAGGAATGTCCAGGCCAGGTGACCCGCTGCCGGTCCAAGATCGTTGTACAGATCGACAAAAATCAGGTCCGCGGGCTCGGCGCTGTCCAGCAGCTCCAGGGCATCACCGATACGAATATACAAACGCGGATCATCATCCAGGCCCAGGTATTCGATGGCCAGACGCGGCACATCCGGGCGCAGCTCGATGGCTTCGACATCTTCCAGGGGCAAAAACTTGAGACAGGCCTGGGTCAGAGTTCCGGCACCCAGCCCCAGAAACAGTGCGCTTTCCGGAGCGTCATGGCACAACGCACCAATCAGCATGGCGCGGGTGTAGTCGTATTCCAGCCAGCTGGGGTCAGCAGTGAACACGCAGCTTTGCTCGATCGCATCGCCGAATTCGAGGAAACGGTAGTCAGCCACTTCCAGCACTCGAATCATGCCGAAGTCATCATGAACTTCGGCGAGCAGACGCTCTACGCGCTCCTCAGACATTTCCTCTCCTTGCCGCGCCCCGGTACTACCCGCGGCGCTGAAAAAACAGCCACTCGATATCGAGCGCAAAGGCGCGATTGTCGGCCATTGCGGCGCAACAGGTCACGCACTAATTGCTGCTAACATGGGCCATCTCCAACAAATACTAGAGTCTGCGATGAGCCCAATCTGGACCCCTGACAGCTGGCGCGCCCTGCCGATCCAGCAACAACCCCACTACCCTGACGCGGCGCACCTGCTGCGCGTCGAGCAAAGCCTGGCCAGTTACCCGCCACTGGTATTTGCCGGCGAAGCCCGGGAACTGCGCCGACAGTTTGCCGAGGTCACTCAAGGCAGGGCGTTTCTGCTTCAGGGCGGTGATTGTGCCGAGAGTTTTGCGGAGTTTTCGGCAGCCAAGATTCGCGACACGTTCAAGGTCCTGCTGCAAATGGCCATTGTCATGACCTTCGCGGCAGGGTGCCCGGTGGTCAAGGTCGGGCGCATGGCCGGGCAATTCGCCAAGCCGCGCTCGGCCAATGACGAAACCATCAACGGCGTGACCTTGCCTGCCTATCGAGGCGATATCGTCAACGGCATCGGCTTTGATGAAAAAAGCCGCGTGCCAGACCCTGAACGCCTGCTGCAGTCCTATCACCAGTCCACCGCCACCCTGAACCTGCTGCGCGCCTTTGCCCAGGGCGGCTTTGCCGACCTGCACCAGGTGCACAAGTGGAACCTGGACTTCATCGCCAACTCGGCCCTGGCAGAGAAATACAGCCAGCTGGCCGACCGTATCGATGAAACCCTCGCCTTTATGCGTGCCTGCGGCATGGACAGCTCGCCGCAACTGCGCGAAACCAGCTTCTTTACTGCCCACGAAGCGTTGCTGCTGAATTACGAAGAAGCCTTCGTACGCCGCGACAGCCTGACCAACGATTACTACGATTGCTCGGCACACATGCTCTGGATCGGCGACCGCACACGCCAGCTGGACGGCGCCCATGTCGAGTTCCTGCGCGGGGTCAACAACCCGATCGGGGTCAAGGTCGGCCCGAGCATGAACAACGAAGACCTGATCCGCCTGATCGATATCCTCAACCCGGACAACGACCCGGGCCGCCTCAACCTGATCGTGCGCATGGGTGCCGACAAAGTGGGCGATCACCTGCCGCAGCTGATCCGCGCGGTAGAAGGCGAAGGCAAGCAGGTGCTGTGGAGTTGCGACCCGATGCACGCCAACACCATCAAGGCCAGCAGCGGCTACAAGACCCGTGATTTCGCGCAAATACTGGGTGAAGTGAAACAGTTCTTCCAGGTTCACGATGCCGAAGGCAGTTACGCAGGTGGCATTCATATCGAAATGACCGGCCAGAACGTGACCGAATGCATCGGCGGTGCCAATCCGATTACCGAAGACGGCCTGTCGGACCGCTACCACACCCACTGCGACCCGCGGATGAATGCCGATCAGTCACTGGAGCTGGCGTTTTTGATTGCCGAGACGCTGAAGCAGGTCAAGCGCTGAAGAGCACCCTAACCCTCTCCCGGAGGGAGAGGGGACTGACCGCACGCGGTTTCAAGAACACCGACAATCAGCTCCCTCTCCCTCAGGGATAGGGCTGGGGTGAGGGGCAGCAAACACCGCGCCCTCACCTGTTAAACGGATCATCCCAAAAAGCCCGATGGCTTTCGGCCTCGATATCCGCCCTGCTCAACCCAAGGTCCTTGAGCGCCGCATCACTGATCTGCCGCAAGCACGCCCGCTCCCGCGACAGTTGATACCAGCGCGAAATCCGGGCAATCCACACTACGCCTGTTTGACCTTTCATCACTTGAGCCCTCCTGTGGTATGGCTCAAGTGTCTGCGCGGGCATAAGATCAATCCAACGAATGTTTCTTATGCGATACATCTGCGAGATTGATCAATGGCTGAATTTCCCAGCATCGACACCGACCTGCTGCGCACCTTTGCCGCCATCGCCGATCACGGCGGCTTCACCCGCGCCGCCGAAGCGGTCAATCGCACCCAGTCGGCGGTCAGCATGCAGATGAAGCGCCTGGAAGAAGACGTGCTGCAATGTGCGCTGTTCCAGCGCGAAGGGCGCACTGTCAGCCTGACCCAGGAAGGCGTGGTGCTGCTCGGTTATGCCCGGCGCATCCTCAAGCTGCACAGCGAAGTGTTCAACACCCTGCGCCAACCACAGATGGTGGGCACGGTGAAGATAGGTTCGCCGGATGATTACGTGATGCGTTTTTTGCCCGGCGTATTGTCGCGCTTTGCCCAGGACTACCCGCTGATCAACGTCGAGGTACATTGCGAGCCGTCATCCCAGCTGTTGCAGCGTAATGATCTGGACCTGACGATCGTAACCCGCAAACCCGGTACCGAAATGGGCCAGATCCTGCGCCAGGAACGCTTTGTCTGGATGGTGGCCCAAGGCTTTTCGCCCCATGAACAAACACCCCTGCCCCTGGCAATGTTCAATACCGACTGTTTTTGCCGGACCTGGGCCTGTAATGCCCTGGATATTCAACAACGTGAATACCGGGTTGCCTACACCAGTGCCAGCCTCGCGGCGATCAACGCCGTGGTCAGCACCGGGCTCGCCGTCACCGCTCAGCTACAAAGCCTGCTGACGCCCGACCTGCGCATCATCGGCGCGGCCGAGAACCTGCCGGAGCTTCCCTCAGCCAGTATTGTGCTGTTACGCAAAGCCAACAGCGCGTCGTCACCGATCATTGAGTGCTTTGCCGAATACATCGTCGAAGGCTTCAAGCTTTGAGCGCCAGCAACCCCGCGCACAGCAGCAAGAAAGCACAATACAGGCCGCGCAACAGGCGCTCCGGCAAAGCGTGAGCCAGCCTGACACCCCAACTGATGCTTAACAGCCCACCAATGGCCATCGGTACGCCCATGGCCCAGTTGACCTCGTCATGCACTGCATACGTCAGCAAAGTCACCGCCGTACTTGGCGCAGCCAGGGCCAGTGACAGGCCCTGGGCCACAACTTGAGTGGTGCCGAACACACTGGTCAGCACGGGCGCCGCCACCACGGCGCCACCGACACCAAACAGCCCTCCGGTCGTGCCTGCCACGGCACCCAGCACCCCGAACCACGGCCAGCCATAGCGTGAACCGGCCACAGGCGGGGCTGGCGAGGTGTACATTTTGATCAGGTTATAGAGGGTGATCGCCAGCAAAAAGACGATAAAGCCCCAGCGAATGATCCGCGCATCCACGCCAACGGCGAGCATCGCGCCCAACCAGGCGAAGCAAAAACTCATCAGCACCAGCGGCAATGCCTGACGCAAATTGATCCTGTTGCGTTGCTGATAGCGGTACAACGCCAAGAACACATTGGGCACCGACATGGCCAGGGCCGTGCCTTGCGCCAATTGCTGGTCCAGACCGAACCACAACCCCAGTACCGGGATCGCGATCAGACCGCCTCCAATTCCGAACAACCCGCCCAGCGCCCCCATGGCGATACCCAAGGCTGCATACATTACAAAATCGATCAGCATTACCACCCCTCGTTGTGAGCACCCATGCTAACCAGTCCCCGGCGCCGGGCAAAGCGCAGAACCGGGGCTTTTTCATCGAGCAAAAAAAAGCCCGGCATCAAGGCCGGGCTTTTTCATCGTGCGGTTAACGCAAGGTTTAAACCTTGGCGCGGCCCTTGTAGGAACCACCGTCACGGGTATCGATTTCGATCCAGTCACCGATTTCAACGAAATCAGCAACGCTCAGCTCGGTACCGTTTTTCAGTTTGGCAGGCTTCATCACCTTGCCCGAAGTGTCGCCGCGAGCGGAACCTTCGGTGTAGTCAACCTGACGCACGATAGTGGTCGGCAGCTCTACGGATACCAGACGGTCTTCGAAGAAGATCGCTTCGCAAACGTCGGTCATGCCTTCTTCAACGAATGGCAGAACGGCTTCGATGTCTTCAGCGTTCAGCTCGTACATGGTGTAGTCAGTGGTGTCCATGAACGTGTAGGTGTCGCCGCTGATGAAGGACAGGGTCGCTTCTTTGCGATCCAGGATCACGTCTTCCAGCTTGTCGTCAGCGCTGTATACGATTTCGGTCTTGTAGCCAGTCAGCAGGTTTTTCAGCTTGGTCTTCATGATCGCGCTGTTACGACCGGACTTGGTGAATTCAGCTTTCTGAACCAACCAAGGGTCGTTTTCGAGCTTGATGACTGTACCGGGTTTAAGCTCTTTACCAGTTTTCATTACGAATATCCGAATTTGGATTGAGATTTACAAAAATCTAGGTCGCGTATCATATCCAATTTCTATAAAACAGTACTAGCGCTTGCGCAAGATCAGCCTGTAATGACTGTTCCAGACACCACTGTTCAGCGTGTGCAGCGATTTCAGGCCAGCATTGGAGCACCCCATTCCAGCTTTCGCCCATCTCGGCGCCAGCATTCCAGGCATGCCAAAGCCCGGTAACCGCCCGGGCTGCCTGTGGTGAAAGGCCTTTGACGTAGAGGTCGAGGAATGCGTTGAGCTTGACCCAGTGCGCGTCTTCTTCCTGCTCATAGATATGCCACAGCAGCGGGCGCCCCGCCCATTGCGCCCGCACAAACGAGTCTTCACCGCGCACTGCGTTGAAATCACAGCTCCATAACAGGTGGTCGTAATCCTCTTGCCTGACGAACGGCAACGCCTGAACGGTCAACGCCCCGCGCTGTTCGACCGCACCCAGGGGTAACTGCTCAATACCCAGCCACTGCAGCAGATCACCCATGATCCGTCCTTGTGGCACCAGCAGGTGGGTCGGCCCGGCCCCCGCCGCCATTGCATCCAGCCAGCTGGCCAGGCCGTTATTTTCATAGGCAAATAATGAAATCAGCCGCGCATTATGCGCCGGGCAAACCCCCAGCCCCTGCAAAAATACCTGCTTGGCCTGCGGGTCCTGCTCAAAGGCGTGGCGGCGCTGCAACAAGTCTGCCTCACGCAACAGCCCGCCAGTACCGGCATCAAACCCCGGAAAGAAAAACATCCGTTTCAAACCGTCAGGCCGCATCGATGGCAGGCCGTGGCAGCCGCTGACCCAGTCTTCGGCACTCAAGTACTCGAGATTGATCCACAACGCCGGTTTTTCGCGAGCCTTCATCGCCTGCAGATAGCCTTCAGGCAGTTTGCAGGCAAAGGCCTCGACCACCACGTCGGCAACCTCCGTCGCCGGCCACTGCGCCGGCCACTGGCAAACCTCAACCCCCTGCTGCCATTGCTGCGCAGCGCCGACATCCGCCTCGGGGCACAACGGCACAAACGCACGCAAGTCATCGACCCACAACCGTACGCCCTGCTGATGCTCGGCCACCAACTGCCGGGCCAGACGCCAGGTCACCCCGATGTCGCCGTAATTATCGACCACACTGCAAAAAATATCCCAGGAGGCTTTCATACCGGGCTCCAACATTCAAAAGGGGGGATTGTCCGCATAATTGGCTGCGTACAGAAGTCTTGAGGCGGATTAATCTGCGCGGCACTCGTGCGACAATCGACGTTCGTCACTATCAAGCTGCGACCATGAACAAGACTGCTGTGCACCTGCTGATGCTGGAGAAACTCGAAATCGACCTCGATGTCCTCCAGCGCGCGGCGCAAACCGCCTATGAAGCGGCCACCCATGCGGAAAACATCGCCGAGAACAAATACGACACCCTCGGCCTGGAAGCGTCATATCTGGCCACAGGACAGGCACGCCGGGTTGAGGAAATTCGCCAGGCGTTGAAAAACTGCCGGGCCATGACCCTTGCGCCGTACAACCCGGCGCAGGGCATTCAGATCGGAGCGCTGGTCAGGCTGGAAGCCGAAAATGGCAGCGAACAGTGGCTGTTCCTCGCCCCCGATGCCGCCGGGCTCAAGCTCGACCACAGCGGGCAGACGGTCACCGTCATCACCCCGCGCTCACCCCTGGGGGCCGCCTTGCAGGGCAAACAGCTTGATGATGAAGTGCAGATCAATGTGGGCGGTGCGGTACAGGTGTTTAGCGTTTGCGAAACGCTCTAGACAACTGTGGGAGCGGGCTTGCTCGCGATAGTATCGCCCCGGTCACGCAGATAAACCGCGGCAGCTGAATCGCGAGCAAGCCCGCTCCTACCAAAGTTTGATGCATGCCTTACTTGGCAGCAGCCACCATGCGGTTCAACTCACTGCGCACCATGTTGGCGTATTCCGGCGGTGACATGACGTCCAGTTCCGAGCGCACCCATTCAGCCCATTTGCCCTTGCGCTTGGCGCGTTCACCAAACAAACGCGCCGCATCCCCTTTGGCCTTGCCAAGGTTGCTCTGCCAAAGGTCATACAAACGGGATTTTTCATCTTCAAGCGCTGCACGCTCTGCGAGAGGCTTGTTGGCGAGGTTGAAGCTCATGTGAATTTCCTGCGGTGTTAATTAGGTGACATCTTACACCCTACAAAGAAGTGTCTCAGTCTGGTTTTTGACTACGCTGTCAGCTCAGGCGCAAATCAGATGCAACTTTTTAGCATTGGGTTGACTCCATTACATATCACCCCTTTAACCTGCAAGGAGTACCGCAATGGCTCGAAAAAATGCCGTACAAGCTGAAGATCAAATCAAGGATCAAGCGTTCAGCGAACTGCAAGACCTGATTGCCGAATCTGAAAAGCTGCTCAAGGACAGCGTGTCCCTGGTCGGTGAAGAAGGCGAAACCCTGCGTGCCCAGGTGAGCCTCAAGCTCAAGCAGGCACTGGATTCAGTGACCAACGTGCGCGAGCGCACCAAGCCTGTGGTCGACGCCACGGAAAGCTATATCGGTGGCCATCCATGGCAGACCGTGGCCATCTCGGCCGGTTTCGGTCTGGTCGTTGGCCTGCTGCTGGGGCGTCGCAACTAACATCGGCTGCCACTGTTGCCTGCACAGCCCCTGGTGATTATTGCCAGGGGCTGTGTGGTTTAAAATTTAAAACCGCCGACATATTCAGTGACATTCTCCGCTGACATTCTGATACTTCGTCGCATTCCCCATGCCAACGAGACAGTCAATGTCCACGTCTACTGCTGCAACAAAACCTCTTAGCACCGCCCTGATTCTGCTGATGGCCACCGCCACCGGCCTGGCTGTTGCCAGCAACTATTACGCCCAACCCCTGCTGCACACCATCGCCCAGCAACTGGGCTTGAGCATGGGCAGCGCCGGTACCGTGGTTATCACTGCCCAGCTCAGCTATGGCGCTGGCCTGTTACTGCTGGTGCCGCTGGGTGATCTGTTCGAACAACGCCGACTGATCGTAACCATGACCGTGCTCAGCGCCCTGGGCCTTCTGCTAAGCGCATTTGCCCCTTCGTTGACGTGGCTGTTGATCGGCACGGCACTGACCGGACTGTTTTCGGTATCGGCCCAGGTGCTGGTGCCCATGGCGGCCAGCCTGACCGACCCGCAAAGCCGTGGTAGGGTCGTTGGGACACTGATGAGTGGCCTGTTGCTGGGCATTTTGCTGGCCCGCACCGTAGCGGGCGCGCTGTCATCGGCAGGTGACTGGCGCACCATTTACCTGGTGGCTGCCGCCTTGATGCTGATCAGTGCCATCTCGCTGTATTGCGCCCTGCCCAACCACCATCAAAGCGCCGGGCTGAGCTACCCAAAACTGCTGAAGTCGGTGTTCACTCTGTTTATCGAAGAACCCGTACTGCGCCTGCGCGCCCTGCTGGGCCTGCTGACCTTCTCGCTGTTCGCCCTGTTCTGGACCCCCCTGGCCTTTTTGCTGGCGGTACCACCCTACAGCTACTCGGACGCGGTGATCGGTCTGTTCGGCCTGGCCGGCGCCGTCGGTGCGGTAGCGGCCAACTGGGCCGGACGCATGGCTGATCGCGGCAAGGGGCAACAGGCCACCACCGCTGGCCTGCTGGTGCTACTGGCCTGCTGGCTGCCCATGGCATTTGCCGGGCATTCATTGGTGGCTTTGCTGATCGGTGTGCTGGCCCTGGATTTTGCCGTGCAACTGGTCCATGTGAGCAACCAGAACGCGGTGTTCAAAGTCCGCCCGGCAGCCCGCAACCGCCTGAATGCTGGCTACATCACCTGTTATTTCATTGGCGGCGCACTGGGTTCACTGGTAGGTGCGCAGACCTACCCGGCCTATGGCTGGGACGGTATTGTCGTGGTCGGCGCCGTGGTCGCGACACTGGCATTGGCGGTATGGGGCTACAGCCTGCAGCGCGAAAGCAAGCTGCAACCGGTGGGCTAAGCAGCTATATGGCACTTTTCATCGTAATGCGAACTCGCTAGCATGCGAAAAATGCCCTGACCATCCGAGACGCCATATGATCCCTAAAGAATCCCGTAACGAACTGGCCCTGGATACTTTTATCAAGGCGCACCCTGAACTGATCGAAGAAATGAAAGAGCTGAGCGCCGAGGACCGCCAGCAACAGATTTTGTGGGCCTTTGAGGACGAAGCCGAAAGCCGCGGCCTGGAAGCCTGGGAACTGGCCCTGGAACTGATCGCCCGCTCCCCTGAAGAACTCAAGAGCATGCGCCTTGAAGTGCATCAGGAAGTCGCCGAAGCCCTGGACATGAGCTGGGAAGAGTACTGCGGGTTCAACGAAATCGCGGTCTGAGCCACGCCACGTTGCATAAAACGCCCGGTCGATCACTCACCGGGCGTTTTTGCACTTAAAGGATCAGGACTTGTGGTGGGCATCCACCAGTTTTTGCGCCATCAGCAGATGCATTTCCAGCTTGGGCAGGTACTTTTCGGCAAACGCCTGCAACTCCGGTGACTCGGGATTTTGCGCCTGCTCCTTGTACAACTCGATGGCCTGTTCATGGGCCTTGACCTGATTGGCCGCATAGGCCGCGTCGAACGAATCGCCCTCCTGCACTTGCAGCATCAGCTTTTTCGCCTTGTCGAGTATCTGCTCGTCGCTGGACACCTGCAGGCCCAGTCGGCTGGCAAGATCCTTCAAATCCCGATTGGCATTGGTATGGTCCTTGATGGCTTCCACGGCATAGCTTTCTATGTCCGTCGAAGAGGTTTTACTGATCGCCATACGGCTGGTCTCGATCTCCGCAATCCCTGCTGCATGAGCCTCATCAACAAAGTCTGCCGGACTGGCTGCGACTGCTGTGGCCGCCACGATCAGGGAGCAGACCAGGGCACAACCTGCCACAAAGCGTTTGGGGCCAATCAGGTGTTTCATAACGTCCTCCAGAAAAAGGCAGGTTTATTCCCTGCACAGAATCTGAAGGCACGTGATGGCAAAGGTTTAAATCAAAGCTGTTTTTTCTGACGGATGGCAACTGAAGGCACTTCAGCGAACCCTGAGCCATACTGTCCAGCAACACTTTGCGCCAAACAGGAGAAGCCATATGGACGCCTTCAGGGCCATGCTCGACAACTGGGAGTCCAGATCTCAGGAGTCCAGTGAGCGGGTTGAATACAACCTTTCACTACACAAGCGTGATTTGGTCAAAATCAAGGCTTTCGCCCAAGCCTACGGGCTGGATGAAGCCACCATTACCCAAAGCCTGATTCATTGCGCGCTTGAGCAAGCAGAGCAGGCCATGCCCTATGTGAAGGGCTCTGAGGTCATCAGGATTGAAGAAGGTGAAGAGATTTATGCCGATGCCGGCAAAACCCCAGCATTCGTGAAAGCGGAACAAGCAATTTCCAGAGAACTGGACCTGAACAGTCCGCCTTCCTGAATCAAGTCTTGGGCCGTGACCGGGTAGCGCTGCGCCCGGGGGCACCGGCAGGTGGCGTGTACTGCCGGGCCTGCGCGCAGCCCGCATTCAGCAACAGCACGCCAAAGGGGGAGCAGCCTTATCATCGTCTAAATCCATTTGAGCTCGAATGGGAGCGTTCAATGGCACTACCGGGTAGTAATCCTTCAATCCCGGCGCCACACGACCGAGCATTCGCAACAATTCGGTTCAGGCCAGTTACATAATATCAAACGTTAGTTTTCAGGCCGATATTTAACCCGACGCAAAAGTTAACCCCGCGCCACAAAGTTATTGTCCGACAATATAACGATATATATCCGCTCGTCCGACCAAACCGCCATAAAAACATTAAAACTTGCCCAATAAAATAAATGTGCTTTTCTAGTGAAGCGATCCCAACCCATTGTCTTCAAAGGATGAAGTGATGAACACTGACTCTCGAGCACCCAGTACGACTTTGCCAAAAACCGAGCAGGATTTAATTAACGACGTTACTCAAAAAATCACACAGCACAGTAATGAGCTACGTAAACGCTATCGCGTACTGGGTTTCCAGAATGCCATAGGCGCCAGCGTGATGGCTGTTTCTGTAACTGGCATGATAATAACGGGCACACTGTATATAAAAGGGCTTATTCCCGGCTGGCTTTGTATTGTAATCAATGCGTTGTTGACGTCATTTATTCATGAACTTGAACACGACTTGATTCATCGCCTGTATTTCAGAAAACACCCCGTGGCGCACAACCTGATGATGCTGCTGTGCTGGATAGCCCGCCCCGGCATGCCCAGCCCCTGGTTACGGCGTGAACTGCACTTTCATCATCACAAAGAATCCGGCACCCACACCGATGTTGAAGCCTGGATTACCACCAGCGGCAGCAAGTGGGGGGCCAAGCGCTTTTTAAAACTCATCGACGGTTTTGTCTTTGGCATTGTCAATGCCCTGTTCGCACCGACCTGGCAAGAAAAAATCAGGTTGACCGTCAAGGTGCTTCGGTTGAATGCGCCCATGGGGCTTCTGTACTGGGGCTGCTGGTATATATTCCTGGGTTACCACCTCTACACATGGGTGAACTCGCTGATGGGCCTCACCGTTGAGCTCTCTGCTGCCGCATCACTGCTGATACAGGTGGTCAATGCTGCAGTGGTGATTATCGTCGCGCCCAATATCATCCGTCAGTTCTGCCTGTTTTTTATCAGCTCTAACATTCACTATTTCGGCGACGTCATGCCACGCAATCCCTTGCAGCAAACCCAGGTCATGAACCGGTGGTGGCTGTGGCCATTCCAGTTGTTTTGCTTCAACTTCGGGAGCACCCATTGCATTCATCACTTTGTGGTCAAGGACCCGTTCTACCTGCGCCAAATGACCGCGCCCTTCGCCCATAAAGTTTTAGCGGACGCCGGTGTCAGGTTTAATGACTTCGGCACCTATAAGCGCTCAAACCGTTACAGCTTTACGCAACCGGAAGCTTAAGCAATCAACCCGCTTCTATTTGTTTGATCTCGCCCTATAAATATCACCCTAGCCAGTGACCTTCAGAACTGGCTAAGCCTTTATCAACCGCACATCCTGTAGGAAATCAGGGGGCTGTGTTGACTTAATGTGGCGTTTAAGGAGGGGTTCGAAACCGTCCATACCCGTTTTTTCAAATCACGGCCCCCGGCTTATAACGACTGCAGAGGATCTGCTGACTAACGAGCGGCCCCATGGCAGCCCCATGGGGTTGTGTGTCAACTTGTGGATCTGCTGCCTGATAGGGCATGTGTATTCTTTGCGTTTAGCCCTCGAAAAAAGGCAAGAACAGTAAGCACCTTGCTCATGAACAATTAAAAATAGCTCGGCGGGTTTTTTAAGAAATACTCAGCTTCCTGATTATTCCTTTCATTTATTCTGAGCAGCAAGCTCGGGTGAGCTCCTTTATAGCCTCTTGATTCTGCTGCAACAAAACCAGCTGATCTGTAGATGTTGGTTTGTACGTCTTGAAAAAGCATAAACCCTGTAGTTGCTTGTTGTTTCTCATATCCTTCTAGCAGCATTGACAGGCAGCTTAGGCCATATCCTTTCTTGCGGCTGTTTACCTCTGTAGCTAATGAGCCTATGCCTATCCATGAACTGTTGTTATGCCCCGGAATCACATAGGAAATGGCAGATGATATGGCCGTCATTTAGAGCAGCTCCGCAAAAGACATTGTCTGCTGGCACGTCGATCCAGCTTCCAACTATCCAGGCAATTTGCATGCAGGGCTCGCACAGATCAAACTCGCCAAGACTCCCACTTTTTCTGTAACTCAATATGCCTGATATGTTGCTAAAACCTTCCTTACCTGGAGTCATGCTCCGGCGATGGCGTCTCTTGCACCAAGTCAAACAATCCCATGCCGCAGAGTTGTTTAGCGTTACCCAATCGACTATCTCTCGCTGGGAAAGTGGCGTACTGGATTTGGATTCCCTCGCACACGAAAAGCTTGAGAAGTTGCTGGCTGCTCGCCTCACTACAGCCGCTGATCAAGCGCTGGGCCGAATGGTTCGTGAAAGCTCGCGCCCCGTTCATCTCATTTGTGATTTGACGCACCGTTTGCTTGCTTGTTCATCTTCGCGAGCAGCCCAATTCGCGACTCCTGTCAGCGAGCTGCTGGGTAGTTCTTTATGGCGCTTCGCTACGCCAACTATTATTAGCATGGAGGCTGACCTGGATAGACTGGGTTGGCGGGAAGCCTTCGCACCACCAGCGCTGGAATTTCTAACGGGCGACAATCATTCGTCCATTGTTCCGATCAGCCAAAGCTTATGTCGCTGGACACGAATCCCCCTTTCGGACGGAGCAACAACACGCCTGGTTGAGTCGCTCTGACTGCACCCTGCATATTTTATGCGTAGACGCTAATGATCTTGAGATCTAGTCTGGCTGAACCAGGTGAGCGGACATTCTGTCCGGCCCACAGAGTCAGAGGTGTTCATGGACATCGAAAAAATCAAAGGGCGCCTCCAATTTCTACGTGAGGCGGAAAAGCTCAAGGATGTACTTAGAAGCGCGCACACCTCTTCCGGGCGAACCGAAAGCACGGCAGAGCACAGCTGGCGCTTATGCCTGATGGCCGTCGTCTTTGGAGATTATCTGACCGGTCTCGACAGGTTAAAAATGCTCAAGATGTGTGTCATTCACGACTTGGGAGAGGCCATCAGCGGTGACATTCCCGCCGTCAATAAAGATTCGTTTCCCAACAAGAGCGAGCAAGAGAGGAGCGACCTCATTCTCTTGACCAATACTCTGGATGAATCATTAAAAGCCGAGATATTGGCACTTTGGGACGACTACGAAAATGCTTTGTCACCAGAGGCGGTAGCCGTCAAGGCGCTAGATAAGTTGGAAACAATGCTTCAGCACAACCAGGGCAAGAACCCACCGGACTTCGATTACGAATTCAATCTTGCCTATGGCAAAAAATACACAGATGCCGCCCCTCTATTCGAGGCGCTTCGCAATATCATCGACGAAGAAACCAAAGCTAATATGCTTTTGAATCCGAAATGAACAAGTGCCACGTTGATGTGAATTGACTCCTTTGCATCAAAAAGTCCTACCTTTGCAGGAATCCGCAGGGCTCTCGTCTTCCAAAACTCTCCGCCCAGCCCGCGGCCCTGTCCGCTGTCAACCAGGCGCAGAACTGCGGAAAAAAAGACCTGCTTAGCCCGCAGACGAGGTGGGGGGACGACAGTGCGCGCCAGGGTATGAAGCATGCCACTACCCTGCCCGTCAAAATTGCTATCCGATGGCCTTCACCTGAGAGCCCTGTTGCCTTTATGAGTGGCGCCAAAGCTTGACCACCTTCTATCAACACTTTGACGAGAAGCGCTGTGCGCTCTCACTGGCAGCCTCACAAGGTGTGTTTACAGTTCTATTTGTTACGAGCCGTAAAAAACCGCCTCGATGGGCGGCTTGGTCATACGATAACGCACAGGTCAAACGATGATCGTGTGAGGGTATCCGTGCATGGCACTATCGTGAGTCACCAGGCTGATACCTTCTGCAAGCGCTTGGGCAACCATGATGCGGTCAAATGGATCGCGGTGATGGTTCGGCAGATTGCCTACAGTCAGCCCGTGATCAGAAGTGATCGGCAATTCGAGGTAGCCTGCATCTATCAGCACTTTGCGTAGTACAGCAGGAATAACGCCGGTGCGCTCGGCGCCTTTGATGGTCAGCTCCCAGATGCTGGCTGCGCTGAAATAAAGGGTGTTGGCCTCATCGTCGATAAGCTGGGCGGCAGCCTTGGGCAGTTTGTCGTCGCCAATAGCTGCCCAGATCAGGATATGCGTGTCGAGCAATAACCTCATGCCTTTCCCTCAAACAGATCTGCTATTTCAGCATCCAGAGCGTCCGAAGCATCGGCGTTGAATGTCACACCCGCGAGCATCCCGCGGCGCTTGGGGGGTGTAATAGGAACCAGCTTGGCCACTGGCACGCCTGCCTTGGCGATGATGATGGTCTCCCCGCCCGCTGCCGCATCAACAAGCTGCGAGAAGTGTGTTTTCGCTGCATGGATGTTGTGGATCTGCATATGGCTACCTCCCAAGGGTTGGTTGATGAGGTTAGCCTAGTCCAGCCAATGGACTAAGTAAAGTATGGTGAATGCTACCGTGTTTACACCTGAGGGCTAAGACTTGCGCCTCCAAAACAGCAGAGGTCAACTTGGGGCTGGAAGCCGGTTTGCGGGACTTCTCTTGCAGTCCCGACTGACCGTGCGCCTCGTAACGTTAAGCCACTTGCAGGCCATTTGCGGGCTGATGCCAAACCGTCGACACAGTTCTCGTTTATTGCTACCGGGTTGCCGTGCTAAGGCAACGAACTCTTCTTTCAGGCTCATTGCATCTCTCGTGTCCCAGGGCATGATGGTTTTCCGGCGAAGTTGGCTCCCCGAAAAGTGTCCACCATGTCCCCGCACACCCGTCAACCTTATGTCCGGTCCGTACACACGGGGATGAAGGGACCTACCCCAAAGGACGGGGGGCCCAGCCAGAAAAAGCCCTACGTATTCTCATATTATTCCAATACCACCATTTTCCAGACGCCAGAAACCACAAACCCCCGACTTTCTCTAGGAAAATCAGGGGTTTGTGTTTACTTAATGTGGCGGTGAAGGAGAGATTCGAACTCTCGATACAATTTCTTGTATACACACTTTCCAGGCGTGCTCCTTAAGCCACTCGGACACTTCACCGTATCTCTTCAAACAAGTTCTGTCTGTCGAGGCGCGCTAATGTAGTCGAAAGCTTTCGATATGACAAATGTTTTTTTCAGAATTTTCATGTGCTTACGAAAATAGTCCTTTTGGCGGTATGCCACGGGGGGGCGTTTCTGCCAAATTCCGGCACCGCAGCTTTGCCCGTTCAGGCAAAAACCCTGCTCCGCTGCCCTCTATATAGAAGGTGCAGGCCAATTGCATGACTCACCGGTCAGTCATGGCCCTTTACCTGGGCCACGGGGCTGGGTAACGTCTGCCCCACTTCATAACAAGGATTTGCGCCATGAGTGACTTGATTGCCTATCACCTGGAAGACGGTATCGCCACGCTGACCTTGAGCAATGGCAAGGTCAATGCCATCTCCCCGGATGTGATCACTGCGTTTAATGCCGCCCTGGACCAGGCCGAGCAGGATCGCGCTGTAGTCATCATTACCGGGCAACCAGGCATTCTCTCTGGCGGCTATGACTTGAAGGTGATGACCGCCAGCCCCGAGCAAGCCATTGAGCTGGTCAGACAGGGCTCGACCCTCGCTCGTCGCCTGTTGGCGCATCCGTTCCCGGTGGTGATTGCCTGTTCCGGCCACGCGGTGGCCAAGGGCGCATTTCTGCTGTTGTCGGTGGATTACCGTATCGGCGTGGAAGGCCCGTTCAGCATCGGCCTGAACGAAGTGCAGATAGGCATGACCATGCACCATGCCGGTATTGAGCTGGCCCGCGACCGGCTGCGCAAATCGGCATTCCACCGCTCGGTTATCAACGGTGAGATGTTCACCCCGCTCACCGCAGTTGACGCAGGCTTCCTCGACAAGGTGGTCAAGCCTGATGAGCTGCAAGCCGCAGCCCTGGAAGCCGCCCGCCAGTTGAAGAAGATCAATATGAGGGCCCACAGGAACACCAAGCTCAAGGTGCGCAAGGAGCTGCTGGAAACGCTGGACAAGGCAATTGAAGAAGACCAGCACCACCCGCTCTGACCCTCCCCCCCTGAAATACCGGTCCCGACCGCAACCTGCGGTCGGGATTGTGCCTGCCTGACGTCCCCCTGCAATCATTCTCAAACTGCTCTGGCCCGCCTCTTACAAAGCTCGTTGAAACAAATGCTAAAACTTCAGCTATCTCCTACTTGTATCGGGGTAATTGCTGAAGACAGTGCACATCCGTACACTGCGCCGACTTTTGTTTTGGCGAGCCTGTAAATGCTACTTTCGATGCGTATGTTGTTGATGTGTCTGCATTTTATGCTTGCAGGCGTACTGGGTGTAATACTGGGCATGTGCCGTCCCTTCAATCCGGACAACAGCCGCCTGTGCGCGCGCCTGTATGCCTGGCCGTCCCGCTGGATCCTGGGCTACAGACTCAAGGCCGAGGTCGGACCGCTGATGGACAAGCCGCAAAGCTGTGTGGTGATTGCCAATCATCAGTCCAACTACGACCTGTTTATATTCGGCAACGTGGTACCGCGCCGCACTGTGTGCATCGGCAAAAAAAGCCTTAAGTGGGTGCCTCTGTTCGGCCAGCTGTTCTGGTTGGCGGGCAATGTGCTGATCGATCGGGGCAATGCCCAGAAAGCCCGCAAGTCGATGCTGACGACTACCCGCACCCTGCAAGAGAAAGACACGTCCATCTGGGTATTCCCGGAAGGCACGCGCAATTTCGGCAAAACCCTGCTGCCTTTCAAGAAGGGCGCATTCCAGATGGCAATCACTGCCGGGGTGCCGATCGTACCGGTGTGCGTTAGCACTTATAGCCAGCACCTGCAGCTCAACCGCTGGCACAGTGCCGATATCCAGATCCGTTCACTGCCTGCCATCCCGACAGCCGGCCTGACCCTGAATGACATCCCGCAGTTGATGGAACAGTGCCACGAGCAGATGCGTGAATGCATTGAAGCCATGGACCGGGAACTGCTGAGCCAGAAAAACATTCACTTGCCCCCCCTGTCCAAGGGCAACTCGACAGTATCCAACCCGAACCACTGAACCTTTGTCGTCTCAAAGTGGCCAATAGCACGCTAAGCTGCATCTTCGTGCCATAACCCTTTGAAGAAGAAGCGATTAGAACTATGGGGAGAGTTGTTGCTGCTGCGGTTTATAACGCAGGCAAGAAAGTCACCAATATCACGCTGGACGAAGGCATTGAGTGGGCGAAAAAGCCTGGTCACTTCGTCTGGATTGGTCTGGAGCAACCCGACGCGCAAGAGCTGGCCAACTTGCAACGCCAGTTCAACCTGCATGAACTGGCCATCGAAGACGCCCTTGAGCAACACAGCCGTCCCAAGCTCGAGACCTTTGGCGATGCGCTGTTTATCGTGATCTATTCGCCGGTTCGCCATGAAGGCAAACTGGAGTTTGTCGAAACCCATATCTTTGCCGGCAACGGCTATATCATCACCAGCCGCAATGGCCATTCAGCCTCTTACAAATCCGTGCGCCAGCGTTGCGAAGCACGGCCGCTGCTGCTGGAGCATGGTGAAGACTTTGTGCTGTATGCCCTGCTCGACTTCGTTACCGAGAGTTATCAGCCTGTCAGCGAAGCCATCCATGCCGAAATCGAGCAGCTCGAACAAAGCATCATGGGCAATGCCCTGAATGAGGCCGACATCGTCCACCTGCATGGCCTGCGCCGAGATGTACTGCGTCTGCGCCGCTATGTGGCGCCCATGGTGGAGATCAGCGAAGAACTGCAGCGCCTGACCTTCCCCTTTATCGACAAGAACATGCGTCCGTATTTTCGTGATGTGCAGATTCACGTCACGCGGCAGATGGAAGACCTCACCAACCTGCGCGATGCCGCTACCCAGACCATTGAGATCGTTGTGCTACTGGAGTCTTCACGCCAGAGCAATGTACAGCGCAAGTTCGCCGCCTGGGCGGCCATCCTGGCGTTCCCCACTGCCGTGGCGGGGATTTACGGGATGAACTTCCAGAACATGCCGGAATTGACCTGGCACTACGGCTATTTCGGTGTGCTGGGGTTTATTGCGGTGGGCGTCACCGGCCTGTGGACCAGCTTCAAACGGTCTGGCTGGCTCTAACCCTCTCACCCTGTGGGAGCGGGCTTGCTCGCGATTCAGACAGCGCGATTGTTCAGCCAAACCGCATCGTTCCAGTCGCGAGCAAGCCCGCTCCCACCTATATCGAGCCGGATATCAGGCGATCTGCGGCTTGTGCGACACAAAACGCATCATCCACTCGGCAACGGTGCGGCCATGATGATCCTGGCCCAGGCTGGCGATACCGCTGCTGTAGACCTGCTCGCCCAGATGTTCCTGGCGCAGGTCAAGCAAGGCCCGCGAATAGTCGTGGATAAACTCGGGGTGGCCCTGGAAGCACAGCACCTGATCATTGATGTGGTAGGCGGCAAACGGGCAGAAATCGCTGGAAGCAATGACCGTGGCGTTCTCCGGCAAGGCCGTAACCTGGTCTTGATGGCTGATCAACAGCGTCAAGTCCTCGACCACCGGGTTCATCCACGGTGCCTTGGCAGCCAGTTTGTACTGATGGGTGCCCACGCCCCAGCCTTGAGTGGCGCGCTCGCTCTTGCCACCCAGCAGCAGCGCCAGCAATTGATGACCAAAGCAAACGCCCAGCAACTTGTCACCGCGCTCGTAGCGGGTCAACAAGTAGGTTTTGAGGGTTTGAATCCACGGATCGGTGCCAAATGAGTCCGCCTTGCTGCCGGTAACCAGGTAAGCATCGAACGTCTGGTCATCAGACGGATATTCGCCATGCATGACATTGAAAACAGTGAACTGTGCCGCGATTGGCTGCGTGGAGAACAGGCGCACAAACATTTGCCCGTAGCCCTGATATTGGTCAACAAACTCTGGACGCAGAATGTCGGTTTCCAGAATGCAGATGCGTAGCGACATAAAAGTACCTGGCACGATAAAGGCGAAAGTAATGATGACAACAGATCCGAGCCTGCCCTGAAAGGGTATTTGATGGCAAGTACTGAACGTAGTAATCGCCCTGCAACCCCTGAAAACGGGGGCCTTTTGTAGGACAAAACAGGGCTGCACTGCACTCCCTGACGAACGGTAGGGGGCTAAGAATATGGACACCAAACGGGCCCGTTGCGTCTAGATACGGGTCGGCAGGTCAGGGGTAAAAGACTTAATAGCGTTTTAGAAACTTACTGCACTTGGATGATGTTAAAGGGTTCTAAGCCATGTCTTATGGGGGCTCTAAGGTTAACCCTGTTGCCAGGGCCGCTTTCTTTTCGAGGCATTAATCTCTTGGCGCAGGCATTGTCGTTCAGGAAAAACAAAAAAAGGCAGATAGCCATGTTCAAACATACGAAAGTACGTCAAGCCGGTCTTATCCTCTTTGCTACCACCTTGCTGCTGATCTTGCCGAACCTGACAAAGGTTATCGGTTAGACATGCCAATATGCCGAAGACGTGCGTCCCTGCGCGTCTTCGCGGGCTAAAGTTGCTGGCTATAAAACAGAACGGCCGGCCCTGAGGCCAGCCGAGAAACGATCAAACACCTTTCAATTGAGCAGGCCACGCACCTCCTGCTTCACGCCCCAACCTTCGATAATTCCTCCCAGCGGCACGACTACTGCTTCAAAGTCCTGCTCGAAATCGCCGATGCCCCCATAGGTGGCATACATCACCTTACTCAACTCCAGATGCCATGCACCGTCATCTCGCACATTGATCTGCGCATTCAGGGACTCACCACAAAATTTTTGTGCAGCTCTGCGCGCCCGCTCCTCGTCCGGGAAGATCGCGTAAAACTCGATGGGATGGATACGTGAAAAATCAAAACCGCCTTCTTTCATGCGGCGCAGCACATAGCTGCTGAGGTCTTCTTGATGGGCTGTGCTCATGAAACGTCCTCCTCGCAATGGATAGACATTCAGCGCTCCCCTTCGGCAACAGTCGGGCCGTGACAAGGGAAGAAATAAGCATGTAGCAAACAAGATCAGAGCCAGTCGATTACTTCGCTGGTCTGGTTGCAGAGTAGCTCCAGGGTGCGGGATCTGCCAAGGGGGCAAGCCATGAATTTCAACAGGTTTTTTCGTTTGTCGGAAAAAACCGCGCCCGGTACCCGGACAGATGCGCTGTCCAGGACCCGGCTTGCGCTGCTGTGAGTTACGGCTTTTCAGCGCGCTCTTTCAGCCCTTTGAGGGTATTGAAAGGCGCATCGACCACAAACTTGTTGGCCAACCAGGAAGGCACGCTGCCGCCCGGCTCGGTGTGTACCTGATAGGTCACTTCGGTCAGGTTGTCACCTTTGGGCACCAGCTTCCAGAAGCCGTTGACCTGGGCAACCCGTACAAAGCCCTTTTCTTCCGGGATATAGGTCGGCAGGCCTTTGAGCGTGCGGGTCAGGCTGCCATCTGCGCCTTGGGTAGACGTTACCAGCAGCACCGAATCTCTCGGGGTAACCGGCCACGGTGTTTTGAACTGGGTGTAAGTCCAGCTCTGGTCGCCCTCATGCTTGAGCAGCTTTTGCGACTGGCACTCATGGATCCAGGCGCAAGCGCTGGCCACGTCTTCCTGCAACTTGCTGATTTTGGCCAGTGGCGCCTTGATGGTCGTCACGCCCTGGTACGCCTTGTACTGGGAGCCGGCCACCTCACTCAGCGACACCTTGATGCCGTCCTGATCCTTGGCAACCTTCCAGTCTTCAGCCTGAGCCACACCCGCCAGCAGAGCGCTCAGGCCACAGATCAATGCCACTTTATGCAACGAACCCATTGTCTTGTTCCTTATTGTTGAAGGTTTGTTCACTGGACACGAACACACTATGCAGCGGTCACCTGCTCCCACCAGCCAATCAGGTTGATGGCTTCTTCCCGATTGCTGCCGCACACCTCGATATCTGCCTTGAAATCACCACACACCGCAGGGCGTTGCGGCTGGCCGAATAAACCGCACAAGTAGTCGACAGAAAGATGCAGGCAGCGTTCCCCGGCAGGCTTGCCATTGGGCATACCGGGCAGCGGTGTACTGATGGAAGGGGCTATGCAGCATGCGCCACAGCCTTCACGGCAATTCATGACGTCAGCTCCTCGTTCGGGGCAAAGTGTGTTGATGACAAGGGATAGTACTCGCTGGAACAGGTGTTTGAAATTGACCGTTCAGCAGAATGTGCCGATAAATGACGGTGACTGATCAGTCAGTTTAGAAGGCTGTTTTACAGCGCTCGACACTTATTGTTTGAACTCGAAATCCAGTGCCGCACCTTCGATTTCATTGTGTCGATATTCATTGCGCAATTGCAGGTCCATTTCATTACTGAGCAAACGCCCATTGAGCTGAAAAGGGCTTTCTTCGACAGACTTTTCGCCAAACATGTTGGGCAGTAACGGTTTGTGCGCAGGCATGGCTACCGTGCCCAAGGGCCGCAGTTGCTTGACCATCTCGGGCGGCAGGCGCAGGTCGAGCTTGGCAGCAGGCAAGGGCTTTTTGGCGATTTCATGGGCCGACCGGGATTTTGTGGCGATTGGCTTACGCTTTTTGACCGGCGCTTTTTTCTCGCTGGCGGCAGGTTTTGCCGATGAATGGACAGATTGCGTCTGCGCAGAAGTGGATGCGGGGAGCACCGGATCTGCTGTTGCAACGACTGCATTGAGCGCACTCAAAACACCCATCAACACAAGACTCGCACAATATGTCGCTTTCATAACTCCCACAGCTTTAACGGTTCAGGTGCGTATGCTCGCGCTTTACGCACAGGGGAACAAGGTAATTATAGTCAAAATGCCATACCGGCTATTGCCGAGCCACCATATAGACCTGCAGTTTCCTGGCAGAGCTGGTTGGCAAGCATGCCAAGCGTCATCAGGGCCCGCTCGGCTTCCCGATTCCAGGGCGTGCCGCAGTTTAACCGGATGCAATGATTGAACTGCTCGGTGTTACTGAAAATCAGCCCCGGCGCAATACTGATGCCTTGTTGCAGCGCCCGCACATGCAGCTCCTGGGTATTGACCCGGCCCGGCAAACTGACCCACAGGATAAAACCACCGCTGGGGCGGGACATCTGCGTCCCTTCCGGGAAATGCTGTTGCACTGCCAGCTGAAAAGCACTGAGGTTTTTTCTGTATTCCTGGCGGATATAGCGTAAATGGCGGTCGTAACCGCCATTTTCAAGGTAAGCCGCCACCCCCATTTGGGTCACGCTGCAGGCCGAATGGGTGGTAAAGGTTTGCAGGCGCTGGATTTCCTGCTGAAACTTGCCCGCAATCATCCAGCCGATTCGCACACCGGGTGACAGGGTTTTGGAAAAGCTCGAACAGTAGATCACCCGATCCAGGCGATCAAAGGCCTTCAAGGCCTTGGTGCGCCCGACCTCGAACATCAGTTCGCCATAGATATCATCTTCCACAATCTGGATATCAAAGTCCGAGGCCAGGCGTAGCAGCTGCTTTTGCCGCTCTTCAGGCATGGTCCCACCCAGGGGGTTGCTCAGGCGCGTGGTCAGCACCAATGCCTTGATCGACCATTGGTTGGCGGCCAGTTGCAGGGCTTCAAGGCTCATGCCGGTGGCCGGATCACTGGGGATTTCAATGACTTTCAAACCCAGCAGGTCAGCCAGTTGCAACAAGCCGTAGTACGTTGGCGACTCCGCCGCGATCAGGTCTCCGGGGCGGGTCAGCACCCGTAATGACATTTGCAGGGCATCGACACAGCCGTGGGTGATGATCACTTCAGACGGATCGACCACCACGCCAGCATCGCGCATGCGTATTGCCACCTGGCGGCGCAGGGGTTCGAAGCCGGGGCTGAACATATAGCTGAACGCCCGCGGGCTGTGAAAGCGGGTGACCTTGGCCAGTTGCTGGTGCAAAGCGCGTACAGGCAGGTAATCGACACTGGGCACAGCCGCTCCCAGCGGGAACACACCTTCGCGGCGGGACTCGACCAGGACTTGCTGGATAATGCTGCTGCGGGTGACCAGCCCCGGACGCTCGACACGGGCGATGTCCGGAGTGGGTGCGGTAAGTGCCGGGGTCTGGTGCACATAATATCCGGACTGCGGCCGTGCCCGGATCAACCCCTGGTCTTCAAGATTGGCGTAGGCCTGCAACACCGTGGCATGACTGACGTTGAGCTGCGAGCTCATCTTGCGCACCGAAGGCACACGCTCGCCCGGCTGATAAACGCCACGCCGGATATCTTCAGCCAGCTGCTGAGCGATACGTTGGTAAAGCAAAAGGTTGGTCATGGCGCTGCACTCGATGTTCAGGCTTTGTTTTTATGGGGAACAATACCGGAACAGTTTAGAAGTGTACGGGCACAGTTGTCACTTATCTAAGCCGTACAGCGCGAGTGCGGGGGTAACTGTATGGGTGCGGACAATGCAGCTGTGGGAGCGAGATTTGCCCGCGATGGCAGCACCGCGGTACGCCTGGCACACCGAGCCGCTCCAATCGCGAGCAAGCCCGCTCCCACAGTCCAGGCAAATCCCGGTTTTAGCGAGCGGCGCCCAACTGGCCTTTTTCGTCCGAGAAGACGATTTCAACACGACGGTTCTGGGCCCGGCCGCGCTCACTGGCGTTCACATCCACCGGGTACTGGTCGCCATAACCTTCCACCTGGATGCGTTTCTCGTCGATACCCAGGTCGATCAGCACATCCGCCACTGCCTGGGCACGGGCCATGGACAGCTTGAGGTTATCCTCCGTGCCGCCCGTGCTGTCGGTGTAACCCTCAATCCGCACAATGCGCTTGGGGTTGAGTTGCAGAAACTGCACCAGTTTGAGAACCGTGCGGTTGGCCGAATTTTTCAAATCGGCTTCGCCTGTATCAAACAACACGTCACCCAGGGTCATGACCAGGCCACGATCGGTCTGGGTCGTGGCCAGGCTGACGATTTGCTCTTCCAGCCATTGGCCCTGCTGCTGAACGCTTAACAGCTTGGCCTCCCGCAAGGCCAGTTGCAGTCGCTGACGCTCCAGCTCGAGCTTGGCCGCGCGCTCTTCATTCAGCACCTGCTGGGTGTGCTCACGGGCGATTTCGCTGTAACGCTGGCTCAAGTAGGCGTAATGCGCAACGTCATCACCGCTGCCCCAATAGCTGGACAACCGGTCAGCACGCGCCAGGGACTCACCGGAGCGGATCACGTCCTTGGGAGCGATGCGCAATACATTGGTATCTTCCTTGACGGCCTGGAAGTCCGTACCGGCCTGCTGCAAGGCCTGCTGGCTGTTGTGATGGCCGGTGCAACCGCTCAGGCCGATAGCCAGCGCCCCCATGTAAGCTGCGGACTTGAGGCTCATTGCGCCTCCGCCAGTTGTTTGCGCAAGCGCGCGATACGGGTATTGAGCACGTTCAATTGTTCCTGGCTTTTTTGCGTCAGCACACGAGCTTCAGCCAAGCGGGCGTCAAGCTCCGCCTGTTCGGCCTGCATGCGCGCGTCCTTGTAAGATTCATCTGCCATATCGGCCAGCGCTTGGGCCAACTTGTCTTCGGCTTGTTTAAGCTCGGCCAGGTCATCGGCTTTTGCACCCACCGCCTTGGCTTGCTCCAGGGCCTGCTCGGTCAAACGCAATTGTTCATTCGGCGCAGGATCGGCTGCACACCCCGCCAGAGCCACAACGGCCAGGGCAGCGAAAAGAGGTCGAATTGTCACTAGGGATTCCTACTGTTTTGGGGCGCTGAGCGGTTGTTGCAGCTGGGTTTTCCACCGCTCCAGATTGCGTTGCACTACCGCCTCGGTCAGGCCGGAGGCGGGCAATTCTGTCATCTTTTTGGCGAGCTGTCCGCGCAACCACGGCTCATTACAGGCTGAGTCATGGGAAACAGCCAAAAACAGCCCTGGCTGATCGACAGGTTGCGGATGTGCCAGCAAATCATCGGCGATGCCCAGGGTTTGCGCAGTGACCATACCGGCATAACGACCGGCCAGTACATACTCGGCCTGCCCCAGCAGCAGCTTCTGAAAAGCCTGGGTCAACCCGGGCTGGGGCTCCAGGGTCAGTTGATGACGGGCAAACTCATTGAAGGTTTCGCTTAAACGGGCCTTTTCCGAGACCGCGCCCTTGTGCCCATGCAAGTCTGCGGGCGTTTCGTAGATCAGGGGAGAATCTTTGCGCGTCCACACCAGATAATCGTTGCGCACCAGCGGCGGGTGGATGTAATCGAAGGAAGAAAGCCCGGCCACGGTCAGCGGAGCATCGAGCAGCAAGTCCATGCGTCCGGTACGAACCTCGTCATGGGCCTGGGCACGCTTGCCGCCATAGAGCACTTCAACCTTGATCCCCAGCTCGTGGCCAGCCTGCTGGATCAGGTCGGCACTGGCGCCGATCAAATGGGCAGGGTCGGCCGGATCACGCCACAGGTAAGGCGGGGCATCGGGGCTGCCGGTGACGATCAGGCGTTCGCATTTGCCCGCCGCCTCGGACAGCAATGGCAAAAACACCAACCCTGCCAGCAGCCTGCTGATCTGACGCATATCCATACCCTACACTCCCTCCACACAATTGACAGGCATTAAAAAGCCCGGTTACCCGGGCTGTGAAAACAGGCAGGACACTGAGTGCCCTACCCTTCCCCACGCCCCGGTAACCGGGCCCTTTATAAGTGAAGCAACTGGATTAAACCAGTTTCTCCAGCTCAGGCACAGCTTCGAACAAGTCCGCTACCAGGCCGTAATCGGCCACCTGGAAGATCGGTGCTTCTTCGTCCTTGTTGATCGCAACGATCACCTTGGAATCTTTCATCCCGGCCAGATGCTGGATCGCGCCGGAAATACCGACCGCAATGTACAGCTGTGGCGCAACGATTTTACCGGTCTGGCCAACCTGCATGTCGTTGGGTACGAAGCCTGCGTCCACAGCGGCGCGGGATGCGCCAACAGCAGCGCCCAACTTGTCAGCCAGGGTGTACAGCAGCTTGAAGTTGTCACCGTTCTGCATGCCACGGCCGCCAGAAACCACAACCTTGGCTGCGGTCAGCTCAGGACGGTCCGACTTGGCCAGCTCTTCGCCAACAAACGACGAAGTGCCTGCATCGTGAACCGCTGCAACCGCTTCAACCGCTGCCGAACCACCTTGCGCAGCAACCGGGTCGAAACCGGTGGCGCGTACGGTGATCACTTTGACCGGCGC